>NZ_LSRE01000043.1 GCF_001575205.1 Tsukamurella pseudospumae | reverse complement strand
ATCCTTGAGCGTGGTCAACGAATACGGCCAACCGATCCGCTGCGCGATCACCGTCGCCGGCATCGTCGGCCACTGCGACAGCAACACCCGGATCTGCGGCTCGAACGCATCGACCACCGAGCCGACCCGTGCCCTCTTATACTTCGGTGGCCGATCCGACGCTAACGCCGCCCGAACCGTGTTCCTCGCGATGCCCAGCTGCCGAGCGACCTCCGCCTTCGGCTGATCAGGCTCATCGAAAGTCCCCAGTGATGCTCATTGAAATTCCTCACCTGGGTGCGGTCGGATTATAGCGGTCGGCGGCTGGGTGCGATTGCTGTGCGGTGGGTTTCGTTGCGGGCGTGGTGGTCTCGTAGTCGGTAGCTGTCGCCGTCGAGTTTGAGGACGACGGAGCGGTGTAGGAGCCTGTCGAGCATGGCCGCGGCGACGGTGG
>NZ_LSRE01000042.1 GCF_001575205.1 Tsukamurella pseudospumae | reverse complement strand
CGGAGTGAAGGCCGCGCAGAACGGCTACTCCGTGCTCTTCGACACCGCGACGAACTGGATCGCCCGCCTGACCGCCGCGCACCAGGCCGGCCGACTCGAGGCCGAGCTGAAGAAGATCAAACGCTACAAGCTGATCATCGTGGACGAGATCGGTTACATCCCGTTCGACCCGGACGCGGCGAACCTGTTCTTCCAGCTCGTGAGCACCCGTTACGAGCAGGGCTCGATCATGGTCACCAGCAACCTGCCGTTCGGCCGCTGGGGCGAGACGTTCTCCGACGACATCGTCGCAGCCGCGATGATCGACCGACTGGTCCACCACGCGGAGGTTCTCACCCTCTCGGGCGATAGCTACCGCACCAGATCCCGCCGAGAACTCCTCGGCAAGGATCGCGACTAAACACCCGACAGCTGCTCAACTTTCAGCCGTCGTCTGCTGATCAGATTTCACCCGCCGTTGACAATTGGCGCCTGGTACGTTGATCAGGCTCATCGAAAGTCCCCAGTGATGCTCATTGAAATTCCTCACCTGGGTGCGGTCGGATTATAGCGGTCGGCGGCTGGGTGCGATTGCTGTGCGGTGGGTTTCGTTGCGGGCGTGGTGGTCTCGTAGTCGGTAGCTGTCGCCGTCGAGTTTGAGGACGACGGAGCGGTGTAGGAGCCTGTCGAGCATGGCCGCGGCGACGGTGGTGTCGCCGAGGACTTCGCCCCATTCGGAGACCGATCGGTTGGTGGTGATGACGATCGATGTTTTCAGATACCGTTGCGCGACAACCTGAAACAACGCTGATGCGGCTTCGGCGGGCAAGGGGAGGTAGCCGAGTTCGTCGATGACGAGCAGCGTCGGGCCAGCGAAGAACCGCATGGTCGTCGACCAGC
>NZ_LSRE01000041.1 GCF_001575205.1 Tsukamurella pseudospumae | reverse complement strand
CTAGAGGCTTTTCTCGGCAGCATAGGATCATGGAATTCACCGCAACGGCTACGCATCACCTCTCAGGCTATGTGAGATCCGGATTTGCCTAGATCTCGCCCTACAGGCTTACACCAGTACAACCACTGACTGGCCCCACTACCTTCCTGCGTCACCCCATCGCTTGACTACTACCAGCCGAGGTCCCGTGCATCCACTCAACTGTCACCCGAAGGTGATCCGTAAGCTTCAGGACGGTTAGTACAACTGATTCATCAGGGGCGATCTGACACGGGTACGGGAATATCAACCCGTTGTCCATCGACTACGCCTGTCGGCCTCGCCTTAGGTCCCGACTCACCCTGGGAGGATTAACCTAGCCCAGGAACCCTTGGTCATCCGGAGGACACGTTTCTCACGTGTCATTCGCTACTCATGCCTGCATTCTCACTCGCACAGCCTCCACAACTAGGTCACCCTGCTGCTTCTACGGCTGCACGACGCTCCCCTACCCACCCACACCAAAGATGTGAGTGCCGCGGCTTCGGCGGTGTACTTGAGCCCCGCTAAATTGTCGGCGCCCAGCCACTAGACCAGTGAGCTATTACGCACTCTTTCAAGGGTGGCTGCTTCTAAGCCAACCTCCTGGTTGTCTTCGCGACCGGACATCCTTTTCCACTTAGTACACGCTTAGGGGCCTTAGCCGGCGATCTGGGCTGTTTCCCTCTCGACTACGAAGCTTATCCCCCGCAGTCTCACTGCCACGTTCTCACTTACCGGCATTCGGAGTTTGGCTGACGTCAGTAACCTGTGAGGGCCCATCGGCCATCCAGTAGCTCTACCTCCGGCAAGAAACACGTGACGCTGCACCTAAATGCATTTCGGGGAGAACCAGCTATCACGGAGTTTGATTGGCCTTTCACCCCTACCCACAGCTCATCCCCTCAGTTTTCAACCTAAGTGGGTTCGGGCCTCCACAACATCTTACTGCTGCTTCACCCTGGCCATGGGTAGATCACTCCGCTTCGGGTCCAGACCCGGCGACTCAAACGCCCTATTCGGACTCGCTTTCGCTACGGCTACCCCACAACGGGTTAACCTCGCCACCGAGCACTGACTCGCAGGCTCATTCTTCAAAAGGCACGCCATCACCCCACAACGAGGGCTCTGACGGATTGTAAGCACACGGTTTCAGGTACTATTTCACTCCCCTCCCGGGGTACTTTTCACCTTTCCCTCACGGTACTTGTCCGCTATCGGTCGCAAGGTAGTATTTAGGCTTACCGAGTGGTCTCGGCAGATTCACAGCGAATTTCACGGGCTCGCTGCTACTCGGGTATCCATCACAACAGGCACCGTGTTTTCGG
>NZ_LSRE01000040.1 GCF_001575205.1 Tsukamurella pseudospumae | reverse complement strand
CCGCTGCCACGGCCTCGATCTCGACCAGCTGGTCGTCGTAGCCCAGCACCGTGACGCCCATGAGCGTGCTGGGCACGTCATGGTCACCGAACGCGGACCGGACCACGTCCCACGCGGTGACGAGGTCGTGCTGACGCATCGACGCGACCAGGACGCGAGTGTGGATCACGTCCTGCAGGGTCACGCCCGCCGCGTCCAGGGCGAGGACCAGGTTCTCGACGCACCGCGCCGCCTGCGCCGCGTAGTCACCGGGCCCGACGGTGCCGCCGTCGAGCGCCAGGGGGCACGCGCCCGCGAGGAAGATCAGCCGCGCCTGCGCCGGCGCGGTCGCG
>NZ_LSRE01000038.1 GCF_001575205.1 Tsukamurella pseudospumae | reverse complement strand
CACTACTCACGGAATCACTATTGTTTTCTCTTCCTGAGGGTACTGAGATGTTTCACTTCCCCTCGTTCCCTCCACACCGTCTATATATTCAACGGCGGGTAACACCACATGACTGGTGCTGGGTTTCCCCATTCGGAAATCCTCGGATCACAGCTCGGTTGACAGCTCCCCGAGGCATATCGCAGCCTCCCACGTCCTTCATCGGCTCCTTGCGCCAAGGCATCCACCGTGCGCCCTTAGACACTTACAACACACAAAACACACACCAAACCCGAGACAACCAAAAGCCATCACAAACCTGATGCGCCCTTCATGACGTCAAGCGCCAAAAAAACACAACAAAATGCTTACACAGAAACATGTAAAATTACAGAAACAAAAACACGACCACCACACCAAAACAGTGCAGCGTCATGTTGATGCTCGCGTCCACTATACAATTCTCAAACAACACACACCACCACACCGCCACCAGCCCCCACACGAAGTGAAGTACGCCGGCACTGACGCGCAGCAGCAACAGAAAGGACGTGTCCTCTCAGACACCCAACAGTGTGCCGACGAAACCCCTCCGACCGGACAAGCCGGCCACCAGGCGATAGACAATTTACCGTGTCAGTGTTCCACCCAATTATATGAGCAACCGCATCAGCCACATTCGAGCCGATAAGCGGTACTAATGCTCCTTAGAAAGGAGGTGATCCAGCCGCACCTTCCGGTACGGCTACCTTGTTACGACTTCGTCCCAATCGCCAATCCCACCTTCGACAGCTCCCTCCCACAAGGGGTTAGGCCACCGGCTTCGGGTGTTACCGACTTTCATGACGTGACGGGCGGTGTGTACAAGGCCCGGGAACGTATTCACCGCAGCGTTGCTGATCTGCGATTACTAGCGACTCCGACTTCATGGGGTCGAGTTGCAGACCCCAATCCGAACTGAGACGCGCTTTAAGGGATTCGCTCCACCTCACGGTATTGCAGCCCTCTGTACGCGCCATTGTAGCATGTGTGAAGCCCTGGACATAAGGGGCATGATGACTTGACGTCATCCCCACCTTCCTCCGAGTTGACCCCGGCAGTCTCTCACGAGTCCCCACCATTACGTGCTGGCAACATGAGACAAGGGTTGCGCTCGTTGCGGGACTTAACCCAACATCTCACGACACGAGCTGACGACAGCCATGCACCACCTGTATAGAAGGCACAAGGCAAACCGAATCTCTCCGGCGATCCTCTATATGTCAAACCCAGGTAAGGTTCTTCGCGTTGCATCGAATTAATCCACATGCT
>NZ_LSRE01000037.1 GCF_001575205.1 Tsukamurella pseudospumae | reverse complement strand
CGCCAACGCCGCGTCGACATCGCCTGCTAAGGCGGTGATCAGCCGCGACACCGTCGGATCGGAGGCGACCTGGCCCATCACCTGTGGTTGGGTGCGGAGCTGATCGAGGTCGGCCAGGCAGTCCCCGCCCGCCGCGATCGACACCGCCAGATCAAGCACCGTCTTCCCCGGATCGTGGATCGCGTTCGGCTTGCGCCACGGCATCAACGCACTGGTCAGAGCCGCGGTCAGACCGACCGTCTCGGCGGTACGAAGCAACAGCACTGTCCCGGCATGCGAGACGAGGTTCGTTCCGGCCGCGTCGACCGACACCTTCGGGTAGCAGGACGTAGACTGACTCACCAGAAAGGTGCTCCTTCGAGACTGGAAATAGGTTGGTGTGGTAACCCCTATTCTTCCAGCTCAGAGCACCTTTCTTCATGTCCGACACGACCTCACCCGCGAAAGGCCGAGGCTAGCGCGGCAGGGTCCGGCTGAGGGTCGGGGATACGTCCACCGCCGCCTGGTCCCGGCAGTTGCACTGGCTTGCTGACAACCGTGGTGCCCGAGTAGAGCGTCCGCGTCGCGTTCTCCGAGACGGCCTGCCCGTCGCGGACGGCGGTCTCGGTGTACTTCTTGCGTCGGTACGTTCCCGCAACGCTAGACAACCACGCGGCCTGGTAGGGGATGCCGGGGACTGCTGCACCGAGAGGTGACAGTTACGGTGTTATGCCGCCGGGGCGGCTGTGTTGATGATGGTCTCGTATTCGATCGGGGTCAATCGGCCGAGGCGGGCTTGCCGACGGCGTCGGTGGTAGGTCCGTTCGATCCACGTGACGATCGCGATCCGCAGCTGCTCGCGGGTGGCCCAGCGGTGCCGGTCGAGGACGTTGCGCTGGAGCAGCGCGAAGAACGATTCCATCGCGGCGTTATCGCCGGCAGCGCCCACGCGGCCCATCGACCCGACAAGGCCGTGCTGGTTCAACGCTGCCACGAACTTGCGCGACCGAAACTGAGAACCCCTGTCCGAGTGAACAATACACCCGGCGACGGGACCAGGTCGACGGGCAACAGCATTGTTCAGAGCGTTCACCGCCAGGCGGGATTGCATGCGTGAATCGATGCTGTAGCCGACGATCCGCCCCGAGCACACGTCCTTGATCGCGCAGAGGTAAAGCTTGCCCTCATCGGTCCAGTGCTCGGTGATATCAGTGAGCCACAACTC
>NZ_LSRE01000036.1 GCF_001575205.1 Tsukamurella pseudospumae | reverse complement strand
AGGGCGTTCGCCCGCGCGGCTTCGACCCGATCGGCGGTGGTGACCGCCTCCTTGAGCCACCGGTAGTAGGGCTGTCTGGCGAGCTTGAGTACCCGGCACGTCACCGCCACGGGGATTCCGTCGGCGGCGAGCTCCTTCACGAGCGGGTAGAACCTTTTCCCGGCAGGTTCGCCTGCGACAGATACGCCGCCGCCCGTCGCAGGACCTCATTCTCCTGCTCCAACAACCGGATTCGCTTGTTGGCCTCCCGCAACTCCGCCGACTGCCCGCTCGTCATTCCGGGCTTGTTGCCGTCATCGACGTCGGCGCGACGCAACCACTTCTGCAACGTCATCTCATGGATCCCGAAGTCCTTCGCGATCTGCGCGAGCGTCACACCGCTCTCACGATCCCGGGCAACCCGGACCACATCGTCACGGAACTCCTGCGGATAAGGCTTAGGCACGATGGCCATCCTTCCAGGCCCACCCTCCCGGGCAAGCCAGATCAGATGTCACCTACCCGTGCACCAGTCCCCCATGCCTCGTCGATATGTCATTCCACCCGTAGGCGGATAACACCGCTTCATCCACCTCAACGTGCAGCGCTCGCAGTCGGTCAACATCGGGGTCGTCACCAATCGTTCGATCGTTGACCAGGTTGTATAGCTTGGTCAGCCCCAGGCCGCGGCGAAGCATGATTTCGCGACGTTCTTTGTCAAGCGCGAGACCTACGTCCGCTAGCCGAATCGTACTGTCGGGACGAGGGAAGGTGTCGAAGACATCCGACGGGGTGTAACGAACTCTCGTTTCAAGCGTCGATCCATAGGTGATCGCCCAGAGCTGGTGCAGACTTGATGACAAGAGTGCTTGGACGCCGTAGTCATCAGTTGCGAACACGACGCATGCTTCGCTCATGATCTTCCCCGTCGAGACTCGCAAAGGCATGACAGTCTTGCTGACACGGGCGATGACCAGCACCTCCGACAACTCCGACATAGCTTGCCGAAGCGCTGGCCGCGACCGGAAGAACAACCACCAGGGGGCATCCCGTACTGCCTTCGATTTTGACGCGCGTTCGGGCTTCACCTGGGAGACGACGCGATCGAATGGGGCGACATACGACGCTGCCTCGGAGGCGTTGCGGTCATTGAAGTCGATCACCCACCGTGACGGCGACGCGTCGGGACGGGAGTTGAGATCTTCACCGTTGAGGTACGGGAACAGCACCTCAGTGTTGCGCGCATCAGCGGCAAGGCACCCCGGCAGGACGGGGCCGGCGGCTCGACGATGGGCTGAGCCTATGAATACACAAAGAGAACGGCGTTGCGTGCTCTATGCGCGGCTCAGCGTCACCAAGGAAGAGTCCTGTCAACGGCGGGTGAAATCTGATCAGCAGACGACGGCTGAAAGTTGAGCAGCTGTCGGGTGTTTAGTCGCGATCCTTGCCGAGGAGTTCTCGGCGGGATCTGGTGCGGTAGCTATCGCCCGAGAGGGTGAGAACCTCCGCGTGGTGGACCAGTCGGTCGATCATCGCGGCTGCGACGATGTCGTCGGAGAACGTCTCGCCCCAGCGGCCGAACGGCAGGTTGCTGGTGACCATGATCGAGCCCTGCTCGTAACGGGTGCTCACGAGCTGGAAGAACAGGTTCGCCGCGTCCGGGTCGAACGGGATGTAACCGATCTCGTCCACGATGATCAGCTTGTAGCGTTTGATCTTCTTCAGCTCGGCCTCGAGTCGGCCGGCCTGGTGCGCGGCGGTCAGGCGGGCGATCCAGTTCGTCGCGGTGTCGAAGAGCACGGAGTAGCCGTTCTGCGCGGCCTTCACTCCGAGCCCGATCGCCAAATGGGTCTTCCCGATTCCAGGCGGCCC
>NZ_LSRE01000035.1 GCF_001575205.1 Tsukamurella pseudospumae | reverse complement strand
GGCCTCGTTGACGAAGGTGCCGATGACCCGCGAGGTGAAGAAGCCGCGCGAGTCGTTGACCACGATCGGGGTCTTCTTGATCTGCAGCGTGTAGTCGATGACCTTGGCCAGCACCGCATCCGAGGTCTTGGCGCCGCGGATGATCTCGACCAGCGGCATCTTGTCGACGGGGGAGAAGAAGTGGATGCCGATGAAGTCCTCGGAGCGCTTGACGCCCTCGGCGAGGATGGTGATCGGCAGCGTCGAGGTGTTCGAGCCGAGGATGGCGTCGGGCTCGACGATGTCCTCGATCTCCTGGAACACCTTGTGCTTGACCTCGACCGACTCGAACGCCGCCTCGATGACCAGGTCCACGCCGGCGAAATCGGCGGCGTCGACGGTGGGCGTGATCCGGGCGAGCAGCTCCGCCGACTTCTCGGCGGTGGTGCGGCCCTTGGCCAGAGCCTTCTCCTCGAGCTTCTCGGAGTAGGCCTTGCCCTTCTGCGCGGCTTCCAGCGAGATGTCCTTGATGACGACCTCGATGCCGGCCTTCGCGGAGACGTACGCGATCGCGGCGCCCATCATGCCGGCGCCGATGACGCCGACCTTCTTGGCGGTGTACTTGTCGTAGCCCTCGGGCCGCGAGCCGCCGCCGTTGATGTGCTGCAGGTCGAAGAAGAACGCCTTGATCATGTTCTTCGAGACCTGGCCCGTGGCCAGCGAGACGAAGTAGCGGCCCTCGATCACCGAAGCGGTGTCGAAGTCCACCATCGCGCCCTCGACCGCGGCGGCCATGATGGCGCGTGGCGCGGGCATCGGGGCGCCCTTGAGCTGCTTGCGCAGGTTCGAGGGGAAGGCGGGCAGGTTCGCGGCGATCGCCGGCGAGTTCGGCGAGCCGCCGGGGATCTTGTAGCCCTTGACGTCCCAGGGCTGCACGCCGCCCTCGGGGTTGGCCTTGATCCACGCCTTCGCGGCGGGGACGAGTTCCTCGACGGTGCCCACGACCTCGTGGACCAGGCCCACCTCCTTGGCCTTGGCGGGCTTCATGCGCGGGCCCTGCAGCAGGACGCCCATCAGCGCGCCCTGCAGGCCGAGCAGCCGGACGGTGCGCGTGACGCCGCCGCCGCCGGGGAGCAGGCCGAGGGTGACCTCGGGCAGGCCGATCTGCGAGCCGCGCACGTCGGCGGCGATGCGATGGTGGGTCGCCAGAGCGATCTCCAGGCCGCCGCCGAGGGCGGCACCGTTGATCGCGGAGACGACGGGCTTGCCGAAGGTCTCGAGGCGGCGCAGCGCGGCCTTCATCGACTCGACGTTGTCGAAGACCTGCTGCGCGTCGGCCTTGGTGGCCTGGCGGATCAGGCCCAGGTTGCCGCCGGCGAAGAAGGTCTTCTTCGCGGAGGTGAGCACGACGCCCGTGATGGAGTCCTTCTCGGCCTCCAGGCGGTCGATGGTCGCGGCCATCGACTCGCGGTACAGGTCGTTCATGGTGTTCGCGGAGCTGGTGGGGTCGTCCATCGTCAGGGTGACGATGCCGTCGGCGTCCTGCTCCCAGCGGATCATGTTCTCAGCCATGTGATTGTTTGTCTCCGTAGTCTTTCCGGCCGGTCAGAGGCGCTCGATGATGGTGGCGATGCCCATGCCGCCGCCGATGCAGAGGGTGATCAGGCCGTACCGGCCGCCGGAGCGCTCCAGCTCGTCGAGCACGGTGCCCACCAGCATCGCGCCGGTGGCGCCCAGCGGGTGGCCCAGCGCGATGGCGCCGCCGTTGACGTTGACCTGCTCGCGGTCGAGCTTGAAGTCCTTCATCCACTTCATGACCACGGAGGCGAAGGCCTCGTTGAGCTCCCAGACGTCGATGTCGTCCTTGGTCAGGCCCGCGAGCGCGAGGGCCTTCTCGGTGGCCGGCGTGGGGCCCGTGAGCATGATCGTCGGGTCCGAGCCGGTGACGGCGGTGGCGACGATGCGGCCGCGCGGGGTCAGGCCGGCCTTCTTGCCACCGGCCTCGTTGCCGATCAGCAGCAGCGCGGCACCGTCGACGATGCCCGAGCTGTTGCCGCCCGTGTGGACGTGGTTGATCTTCGGGACGGTGTAGTACTTCTGCAGCGCGACGGCGTCGAAGCCGCCCATCGCGCCGATGCCCTCGAAGGCCGGCTTGAGCTTGGCCAGGCTCTCGGCGGTGGTGCCGGGGCGGCGGTGCTCGTCGTTGTCCAGCACCGTCAGGCCGTTGATGTCCTTGACGGGGACGACCGACTTCGCGAACCGACCCTCCTCCCAGGCCTTCGCGGCGAAGGCCTGCGACTGCGCGGCGAACTCGTCGACGTCGTCGCGCGAGAAGCCCTCGATCGTCGCGATGAGGTCGGCGCCGATGCCCTGCGGCACGAAGTAGGTGTCGTAGTTGGTGGTGACGTCCTGGAACATCGCGCCACCGTCGGAGCCCATGGGCACGCGCGACATCGACTCGACGCCGCCCGCCAAGACGAGCTGATCCCACCCGGAGCGCACCTTCTGCGCGGCCATATTCGTCGCTTCCAGCGCAGATCCGCAGAAGCGATTCACTTGCACGCCCGCAACAGTCTCCGGCAGGCCGGCGGCCATCGCCGCAGCACGCGGAAGAACGCCACCCTGCTCGCCTAGAGGGGAGACAATACCGAGAATAATGTCGTCGACATCGGCCGGATCGAGCGTGGGGAAACGGTTCTTGACCTCGTCGATCAGGCCGACGACCAGATCGATCGGCTTGGTCGCATGGAGCGATCCGCCGCGCTGCTTGCCGCGTGGCGTGCGGATGGCCTCGTAGATGAAAGCGTCGGACACGGTGTTCCTTCCTAGTGTGCTGCTAACTCGGATAAGTTAATCACTATTCTGTTGCTTTGGTGGCGAAGACGCGTCAAACGAGGCGCGATTGAGCGGATAGCTTGCTGCACCGCGAACCCCTGACCCGCGCTCGGGGCGCATCATGGCGTCGTGGGATCTGCGGTGGACGCGAAACGTCCCTCGATGTGCCGGCAGACGGCGACCGCACCGTCCCCGAACCGCTCATACAGTCCTGCCAGGACGATGGCATCGATGACATCCGGCGTGTGGGTATCGAGTGCCGTCCCCAGTACGTCGGTGTGCAGTTCAGGGGACTGCTGCACCAGTAGGTGACATCTGATCTGTGGTGCTGTCAGGGTGCCACTGGAAGGATGTCAACATGCCTAAGCCCTATCCCCGCGAGTTCCGCGACGATGTCGTCGGTGCGGCTCGTCGCCGCGAAGGCGGTGTGACGATCAAGCAGATTGCCGCCGATTTCGGTGTCAGCGAGACATGCCTGCAGAACTGGCTGCGTGCCGCCGATGTCGAGGAGGGGAACCGACCCGGTGTCACCGCTTCGGAATCCGCTGAGCTTCGCGAGCTGCGGAAGCGGAATCGCCTGTTGGAGCAGGAGAACGAAGTTCTTCGTCGCGCTGCCGCGTATCTGTCGCAGGCGAACCTGCCGGGAAAATGATGTACCCGCTCGTGAAGGAGCTCGCCGCTGACGGGATCGCCGTCACGGTGACGTGCCGGGTTCTCAAGCTCGCCAGGGCGCCCTACTACCGTTGGCTGAAGGAGGCGGTCACCACCGCTGATCGGATCGCGGCG
>NZ_LSRE01000034.1 GCF_001575205.1 Tsukamurella pseudospumae | reverse complement strand
GGCGAATGACCGGCGGGTGCCTGGTTGGTGGGAGGGTGATCTGATCGTGGGGAAGAACGGTAAGACTGCTGCGGCGACGCTGGTGGAGCGGACCAGCCGCTACACCTTGATCCTCGGGCTGCCCGGCGGGAAGCACGCGGACGGTGTCGCCGACGTGCTCATCGACCACCTGGCAGGTCTGCCCGCGTTCATGAAACAGGGCCTGACCTGGGATCAAGGCACCGAGATGGCCGAGCATGCGTCGGTGACCGTCGCCGCGGACCTGCCGATCTTCTTCGCCCACCCGCGGTCGCCGTGGGAGCGGCCGACGAACGAGAACACCAACGGGTTGATCCGTGAGTACCTGCCCAAGGGCACCGAGATCACCGATCATCAGCCCTACCTGGACTCCATCGCCCGCGAACTCAACGAACGCCCCCGAGCCTGCCTCGGCTTCCGCACACCCCGGGAGGTGTTCGAGAAACTACTACTGACCAGCGCTGTTGCTTCCACGAGTTGACATCGCCTCCTCCTGGGTCCACATCCCTTCCATCGGCATCCTCGCTCGAGCTTGCCGCACCTTCATGAACCGGAGGTCCTTCCATGTCTCATACGTCACCCAAGCATGCCCGAAAGACGGTGCGCCGCAGTGCTGTCGCCGTGACAGCGGTCGCTGCAGCGGCAGCGATGACGGTGGCTGCGCCCGCGGTCGCGAACGCCAGCGCCCCGACCGGCAACCCCCAGGTCGACGCGCTACTCGGCGCCGCCCCGCTGCTGCCCGGCGGCATCCCGATCGCCGTCATCCCTCAGGTCGCGCCGCAGATCAATCAGGGCGTCGCCGCCTGGAACCAGATCCCCGTGATCAGCGGGCTGATTCCGGTGTCCAACACCGTGGCCACGAGCACGATCTTGACGCCCACTACGCCGCTCGCTCCGGGGTGGATCGGGGCGTGGACGTCCGACACCTTCAAAGTCGGTGCGCCCCTGGGTCTCGGTGGACTGACGAACACCACGTACGGCCTCGTCGGTCTTGGACCGGGCGGCCTCGGCAGCATCGGTGGGAACAACACCGCGATCAGCGGCCCGCTCGGCAGCGGCCTGAACCTCAACACCAGTCTCGCCGCCGTCACGAATCCGCTCACCGGTCTCACCACCTGGACGCCGACCCTCGGCCTCGGCGCCACCGCCCCGCTCGGCCTCGGCGGGGCCTCCGCGACGATCGTCCCCGTCACGGTGACCTACGGCCCCAACACGTTCATCGTCGGCCTTCCCGCCGTGAACCTCGGCCTGACCACGCCGCTCGGCGGCGGCACCGTCGGACTGAACCTGGGCAGCATCGGCTTCCAGAACGGCCAGCTGGTCCTCGTGACGCCCAGCCTCACCGGCGCCATCACGACCCCGCTCGGTGGAGGCAACCTCGGTGTCACTCCCGGGACGATCAAGGTCGGCACCGGTGGTCTCGACGTCACCGCTCCGGACGTGACCTTCGGGACCACCGTCCTGGGCCAGAACGTCGTGAGCGGCACCATCGACGGCGGCACGGCGACGGTGTCGCCCACCAAGGTCGAGGTCGACGGCCCGTCGGGCACCGTGACCGCAGGTCCGGCCGGCGCACAGGTGAAGGTCACCGGCGACGCCGGCGATCTCAAGGTGACGCCCACCGAGGTCAAGGCCACCGGACCGTCCGCAAGCACCCAGGTCACCACGCCCGTCGGGAGCGGCGGGGCGCACGTCGAGACCGGCAGCGTGAACGTGTCGAACGGTGTCGGCACCGTCACCGGCCCGACCGGCGGCGCGAACGTCAACACCCCGGCGGGCAGCGGCCAGGTCGAGGCCTCGGGCGGCCAGGCCACGGTGAACACGAACACCGGCAGCGCCTCGGTGACGGGCCCGAGTGGCTCCGTCGAGACCCAGACCGCCGCGGGCAACCACGGCGTCGACGCCGACACCGGCGCTGCGAGCGTCGACTCGAACGGCCCGCACGTGACCGACACCCCCTCGGTCGACGTGCACTGAGACAGGTTCGATCCGCACGGCGGTCGGGGCAACACGCCCCGGCCGCCGTCGGCGTGTCCGTCCTACTCCGGAACCGGAGATGCGAGTCGATCAGTACAGCCAGACGGACTGCGCGCCGGTGTCACCGATCCGGTAGACCCAGATGGCACTGCCCACCGCCAGCGCCACGATCACGACGGACAGGACCCACCCGGCGATCCGGCGCCCGCCGTGCAGCCCGTCCCCCTCGCCCGACCGGAAGTCGTGCACAGCCCAGAACGCGAGGGTCGCGACGAAGAGCGGCGCGATCCACCAGATCATCTCGTGACCGAGATCGATGTGCTGTGCGAGCACGGGGTTGATGTGCTTCTTCGTATCCGCGAGCGCCTCGCCCGCGTTCGTCGTGATCGGCGTCAGCGCGGTGGCCACGAGCGCGACCAGCGGCACGAGGAAGCCGAGCCGCCGACGCGCAGCGGGCCACACCACGGCCGCGATCGAGAGGACCACGGCGAGCACGATGAAGACCACGGCGAAGTGCACGAGCAGCGGATGCAGTGGCACGCCGTTGACGGTCGGGGCACTCGCGGGAACGGTCATGCTCTGAGGAAAGGTCCTGATCCTGGGACTCGACTGTGAGCACCCTGCGAGGTCGTCGGGACCGATCGCTCAGCGGGGCAGCCACACCGCGTCGCTCGAGCCCCTCGGGACGAGGACGGTGCGGTACTCGCCCGGAGTCCCGGACATGCGAACCTGGTCCGTCACGCCCTGATACCGCCCCAGGGGCGTGTCGGAGGTGAAGGTCTCGGGCTGCGGGTACTCGTGTTCCCCCGCCGTCCCCGCGATCCGGTGCGCGTAGTCGCGGTCGAAGACGCCGAGTGACAGGATCCACAGCGCTACGCGAACCAGGGAGACGTGCACGCGATAGCTCCCGCCGTCGACGGCGCGCCGCGTGAGGGCCTCCGTGATCCCCGCGGCCATGAGCCACGAGACGATGTAGTCGTTGACGACGAGGATCGGCGGCAGCGCCGGGTCCCCGTCACCGCCTTCGAGATTCATCATCCCCACGAGGCTGCCCGCCGTCTGGTCGAAGCCCACCCGATCGGCCCACGGCCCCTCGCCGCCGAAGAGCGATGCGGTGGCGTGGACGATGCCCGGCCGTCGCTCGACGAGTTGCTCGGCGGACATCCCGATCGACGCCAGGTACCCCGGCCGGCGGTTCGCGTAGAACACGTCCGCCCCGGCGGCGAGTTCCCGCAGGGTCTCGGCACCGTCGGCGCGGTGCGGACTGAGGAGGCACGACCGGACCCCGACGTTCGCGGTCACGTAGGTGGTGTCGTGCTCGTGCTCGCCCGGACGCCAGACGTTGAGCACGTCGGCGCCGTGCAGGGCGAGCGCGCGCCCGGCGCCCGCACCCGCGATGACGTGCCCCATCCCGAGGGCGCGGATCCCCGACAACGGCTGCTCGCCCGCCGGCAGCGGTTCGGGCGCGGATTCGCCGATCCTCGTGATCTCGACCAGCGGCGTGCCCGCGACGCCGTCGACGTACTGCGGGTGCTCGAGGAACTCCCCCGCGGACCGCAGCATCGGCAGCACCACCCCGGCCTCGGCGGCGGCCGCCTCCAGCTCGAGCCCGTCCCGCCGGGCGATGGCCGCAGCGACGGCGGCCTCGTCGTCGGGGGCGCCCAGGAGCCGTTGCGCGGCGACCTTGATCTTCGGGTAGGGGTTGAGCGGCATCACCCAGCGGTCGTCGCGGGTCCGGTAGAAGCGGAAACCGAAGGCATTGGTGGCGTCGGCCGACGAGGCCGCCGGGTAGCCGTTCAGCAGCTCCCAGCGGCGGTCGTAGAACGGGCACAGGCGGTGCGGGGTGGGCCGGATGTCGATGTCGATGTCCTGCCCCTCGCCGCCGCGCAGGCGCCACAGTTTCGCGACAGCAGCGGACTTCGCCGCGAGCGCGATCGACGTGGCCCCGGCGAGGCGCAGTGTGCTGGGCACCACGGGATCGGCTCCGCGGAAC
The DNA here is from genome assembly GCF_001575205.1 of Tsukamurella pseudospumae. GTDB lineage: Bacteria > Actinomycetota > Actinomycetes > Mycobacteriales > Mycobacteriaceae > Tsukamurella > Tsukamurella pseudospumae. Next base: position 225,539 of record NZ_LSRE01000034.1, on the reverse strand, counting down.
CGGATCTCACCGCCGATGTCCGCGGCAGTCATGCCGAGGGCGGCGAGCACCTCGTCCAGTGCTGCGTTCAGGTCGTAGCCGTCGTCCGTCGCCGGGTTCGCGACGGTGGCGCGAATGCGCTCGGCGAGTGGGTCGGTCACCGTCGGGCCTCCGGTCCGGTTGCCGCGAGGACGGACTCGGGCACCGGCACGATCCGGGACCGCAGGTACTCGCCCACCGCCTTGCCCACCTGGTCGATGCGGTCGTTCGACGATCCGCCCGTCCCCAGCAACCCTCGGAACACGAAGTGGACCGCATGGAGCTCGGGGAACTCGTGCCGCACGATGTCGAGGCCCTTGGCGTCGGGGAACAGGCGCCGCACCTCGTCGGTGGAGAGGAAGCGGCGCAACCACGGCCAGGCGGCCGCGTCCGGCGCCCAGATCCCGACGTTGCTGTTCCCACCCTTGTCCCCGCTCCGGGCGTGGGCGACCGTGCCGAGCGGAACCTCCTGCACCGGACCGGTGTCGGGCACCGGGTCCGGCTCCGGGTGCACGGGCTGATCCGGCGCCAGGGTCGCGTCCGGAGGCGCGATCTCGATCACGCTCCCGTCGTCGAGGACCGCGCGGTGAGACAGCTCCGCCGTCGGGAGCAGGCCGGGCCAGTAGTCGATGGTCGGCACGGGCGCGCCCTGGAGCACCGAGGCGCCGTCGTGGAAGATGCCGGGGAAGCTCTGCAGGTAGAGGCTGCCCAGGCGGCGGATCAGCCCGTACGCGGTGAGAGCCTCCGCCGTGGGGGCCGTGGCGAGCACGCGCAGCGCGACGGTCGCCTCCCACTGGGTCTCGGGGTCGGCGGCGGGAACGCCCACCTGGGTCACGGTCACCTCCACTCCGTCGGGCCGGTCGAGCTCGAGCTGCGACCGCAGCAGGTCCACCTTCGCGGGAACCTCAGTGCCCGTGGCGAAGACGGTCCCGACCACCCGGTACCCGACGATTCCGAAGGTCGCGACCTTGGTCGTCGCGGGTGGCGGCGAGCCGGCGGCGCCGGACACCCGCACTCGATCGGGCCCGTCCTGCTCCAGGCGCACGCCCTGCAGCCCGACGGTGACGTCCGGGTTCAAGTAGGTCGGGCCCTGGATCTCGTAGACCAGCTGCGCGGTCACGGTGTCGACGGTGACGGCGCCGCCGTCCCGCGCGTGCTTGGTGATCAGGGCGGAACCGTCCGCCGAGATCTCCGCGATCGGGAAGCCGGGCCGGCGCAGGTCGCCGAGTCCGGAGAACCCGGAGAAGTTGCCGCCCACGGCCTGCGGACCGCACTCGATGATGTGGCCCGCGACGACGGCGCCGGCGAGGGCGTCGAAATCCTCGCGGTCCCAGTGATGCCACCAGGCTGCGGGGCCGGTGATGAGGGAGGCATCGGTGACGCGGCCGCAGACGACGATGTCCGCCCCCTCGGCCAGAGCCGCGGTGATGCCCCATCCGCCGAGATAGGCGTTGGCCGCCAACGGTTCCGCGCGCCAGGTATCGATCGGGGCGCCGGTGTCGAGGTTGTCGAGGCGGTGTCCTGCGGCGGCGAGCTCCTCGAGTCGCTCGAAGACGGCATCTCCTTCGACGTGCGCGATCCGCAGGTCCGCTCCGGCCTCCGCCGCTTCCTCGCGGAGCGCAGCGGCGAGTGCCGCGGGATTGAACCCGCCCGCGTTGGTGATCACCGTGATCCGGCGGTCCGCGATCGCCGTCAGGTGCGGTCGCAGCTGCTCGACGAACACGGGCACGTAGCCCGCCCGCGGGTTCGACCGGAACGCGCCGACGAGCCCGGCGAGCGTGATCTCGGCGAGGTAGTCGCCGACCATGACGTCGACGGGGTCGCCCGCCATCACCTCGTCGATCGCCGTCGCGCGATCCCCCAAGTACCCCGAGAAATTGGCGATCCGCACCGGTCGCTGCTCCATGACCGCCTCCATCGTCGCGTCGTCCAGGTTCGACGGTAGGCCGCTCCGGCACCGTCGGGCCAGGACCGTTCGGGCCCGCGAACCGGACCGCAACGGTCCGGTGGCGCGTAGGGTCCGGGGATGGAGATCTGGCATCTGCGCTACTTCGTGGCGGTGGCGGAGGAGGGCACCGTCGCCCGCGCCGCCGAGCGGCTGCACATGACCGCGTCGCCCCTGAGCCGCCGGATCCGCGACCTCGAACGGGAACTCGGCGCCGCATTGTTCGTGCGGTCGCACCATAGCCTCGACCTGACGTCCCGCGGCTCCGAGCTGCTGCCCCGGGCGACCGACGTACTGGCCCGGTTCGACGCCATCGCGTCCTCCGCCGCGCCCGCGCGGATGTCCCTCGGCATCGCGCCGGACGTGTCCGGAGCGGCACGCGATCTCGTGCTCGGCGCGATCGCCGAGATCCGCCCCGGAATCGAGGCGTTGCTGTCCCCCGCCCACACCGGGCCGCTGCTCGCCGCCGTCCGCGCCGGCGAGCTGGAACTCGCCGTCGCGCACGGCCCGATCGAGGAACCCGGTGTCGACGCCGTGCTCCTCGAGCGCCGGGCGACGTACGCCGTCGTGGGTCGCGGCACCGCGTTCGGGGACCGGACCTCGGTGCACCTCTCCGAGCTCGCGGACCTCGCGTTCGCATCGATCGACCGGACGGCGGCACCGGCGCTGTACGGGAGACTGGACGAGACACTGCGATCCGCGGGCGTGCACCGCCGCGCGACGGTCCCGGACTCCAACTTCGCCGGTGTCGCACAGCTCGTCGCGGCCGGGCAGGCGTTCACCCTGTCGACGCGGGACACCGGCACCACCGCGCGCCTGTTGCGCGACGAGGACGTCGTCTTCCTCGAGGTCGACGGTGGCGGTCACCTCTCCACGTACGCGACCTGGAGCTCCGCGCGCGCCGCAGCGGACCCGCGGGTACGCGACGCAGTGGCCGCGATCCGTCGGGCTGCGGCCGGAGTCGTCAGCGCTTCCCGAGTTCCTCCGCGAGCATCACGATGATGCCACTCGGCCCGCGGACGTACGTGAGCCGGTAGACGTCCTCGTAGGTGCCGACGCCACGGAGCGGGTGGCAGCCGTGCTTCGCGGCGATCGCGAGGGCCTCGTCCAGGTCGTCCACCGAGAAGGCGACGCGGTGCATCCCGATCTCGTTGGGCAGAGTCGGCTCGGTCTCGATGGCGTCGGGATGGATGTACTCGAACAGCTCGATGTGCCCCTGCCCGCCGGGTGTCTCGAGCATCGCGATCTTCGCGTGGTTGCCGTCGAGCCCGACGGCGGTGTCGGTCCATTCACCACTGACCGTCTGGCGGCCGATGACGGTGAGGCCAAGGTCCGTGAAGAACGCGATGGTCGCTTCCAGATCGCGCACCGCGATCGCGACGTTCTCGAGTGTGATCGGCATGTCCTCGAGGCTATCGGCCCACGACGAGGTCCAGCCGATTTCGAACCGATCCCCTGCGCCGGCGGGACTACGCTCAAGCGGTGTCATCGGAACGACCGGCCGTCGTGGTGAGCCACGAATCGGACCTGGGACGCTGGACTCAGGTCCTGTACCGTCCCGATCCGCTGCTGGCACCGTTCGTGCGGTCGATCGAGGGATTCGACGAATCCACGCCCCGAGCGGTTCGCCGCATCGAGCCGGCGGCTGCCGAGGCCGTCATCATCTTCGGATTCGGGGACCCCGTCGTGGTGAGTCCTACTGCGGCTGCCGCCGGCACCCCGATGTCCTCGTTCGTGGTTCCGCTCCGGGACCGCCCACTGTATGTGGACTTCGCCGGATCCCAGGCGGGCGTGCAGGCGAACCTCACGCCGCTGGGGGCTCGGGCGATCCTGGGAACGCCGCTCGGGGACGTACCCGGCGCCGTGGACACCGGCGAGTTCCGGCCCGACCTCGACGCCCTCGCCGACCGGCTCGCCGATACTCGCGACTGGATCGAGCGGTGCCGGATCGTCGAATCCGCCCTCCGTGCGCGGGTCGCGATCGCCGGTGATCCAGCGCCGCAACTCGTGGCGGCATGCCGGGCGATCACCGCCGGCGGATCCGTCCAGGAGGTCGCGGACGCGGTCGGGTGGAGCCGACAGCACCTGCATCGTCGGTTCGCCCGCGAATTCGGGCACGCGCCGAAGGTCGTCCACCGACTCGTCCGATTCGGTCGTGCCGCCGACCTTCTCGGGAGTACGGATCTCGTCGACGTCGCGACCCGCTGCGGCTACTACGACCAGGCCCACCTCAGTCGCGAGTTCCGGGAGTTCGCCGGGTGCTCGCCACAGCAGTTCGCCGACCGGCGTCTCCCCGACCTCGGGGGTTTCGAGGACGTGACATTCGTCCAAGACGCGCAGTGACGGCGATCGCGATGATGGCTTCATGAATGAAGATCCGTCTCCGACGACGACAGCCATCGCGATGCTCTTCTACAACGACGTCGCGGCGGCTCAGGAATGGTTGTGCACCGCCTTCGGCTTCGAGGCCACGGCCGTACACAGGGATCCGGACGGTGCCGTCCTCGGCGTGGAGATCGATACCGGCGGCGGGCGCGTCATGCTGCTCGGCGGCAGCGACGAGGCGGCGCTCGGGATGCGCAGCCCCTCCGCGCTGGGCGCGATGACCGGCGGCGTCTACGTCACGCTGGCCGATGTGGACACGCACCACGACCGCGCGGTGCAGGCGGGCGCGACCATCGCCATGCCGATCCAGACGATGCCCTACGGCTCCCGGGAGTACGGCGTACTCGACTGCGAAGGGCACTACTGGAGTTTCGGCAGTTACACGCTCGTGTGACAGCGACGCGCACGGTTCGAGGTTGTGGCTCACCCCGCCCGGATGCGAGCAGCCGTGACAATGCGGGAACACTCATCGAGTCCGCACGGGCGTGATATACGAAACTCGAGCGTCTTTCGCGCGTCCGTCAGTACCTTCCCAGTACCAGCGCCACGTCGTGGCCACCGAACCCGAAGGAGTTGTTGAGCGCATAATCGATCCGTCCGCGACGAGCATCGCCGTGGACGATGTCGAGGTCGATGTCCGGGTCCTGATTGTCCAGATTGAGCGTCGGGGGAATCACCTCGTCACGCAGGGCCAGAGCGGTGAGGGCGGTCTCCAAGGCGCCCACGGCACCGATCGAGTGGCCGAGCGCGCCCTTCGGCGCGTACACCGCGGCGTCGGTACCGATCGCCCGGATCGCCTTGGCTTCAGCGACATCGCCGATCGGCGTCGCCGTCGCGTGTGCGTTGATCAGATCGATGTCTGACGGGGTCAATCCGGCAACCTCGACCGCACGGCGCATCGCGCGCTCCCCGCCGCGCCCCTCGACATCGGTCTGCACCATGTGGAACGAATCGGATGTGATTCCCGCACCCATGAGTCGGGCGATCGGCTTCGCACCTCGTGCCAACGCGTGCTCCTCGGTCTCGACGATCATCAACGCTTGGGCCTCGCCGAACACGAAGCCGTCGCGATCCGTGTCGAAGGGGCGAGATGCCCGCGCGGGGTCGTCGTTCCTCGTCGACAGTGCTCGCATCATGGAGAAGGGGGCGATCACCGGACTGTCGATCCGTCCTTCGATTCCGCCGCAGACCGCGATGTCCGCGTCACCCAACACGATCTGGCGCCAGGCGTGCGCAATCGCTTCGTTGCCGGTCGAGCAGGCGGAGACTGGCGCGATGGCGCCGGCGCGGGCACCGATCTCCAGTGCCGCGACAGCGCAGGCACCGTTGGGCATCGCCATCTGGACGGTGAACGGTGAGACCGTCCGTACCCCGCCATCACGGAGGGCATCGACAGCCTGGACCATCGACTCTCCCCCACCCAGTCCCGTCCCGACGACGGCAGCCAGTCGAGTCGGATCGACGTCCGGTCGACCGGCGTTGTCCCACAGCCGTTTCGTCATCACGTGCGCAGCTTGCTCGACGTACGACATCCGTCGTTTCGAGACGTGTTGCTTACTGATGTCCCCCGCGTATCGGCGATCCGGGCGTTCCGGGACCTCCGCCGTCGGGTCTTCGAGAAGTTGCCCACCGATACGGACGGGAAGGTCGGCGATCTCGACCCCGACGAACTCGCCGGTCAGCGGACGAATACCACTTCTACCTGCGACCACACCGTCCCACGTCGACTCGGTGTCGGTTCCGATCGACGTGGTCAGTTCGATCGCGGTGATCACGACACTCGGGAATCCGCCGCCGAGAGTGGTGAAACTTCGAATGTCTGCCATAGGTTCGATGGAACCCCAGTCCGCGATGGAAAGCTCTGCGGAGCGAACCAGAATCGGAGCCGAAACCTTGTGGGACATCAACGAACTGATCGGTTCACGCACCGATCAGTCCACATCCGGGACGTCGTCCGCCTCAACGGTTTCGCCACTGGCGCGGGAAACCGTGCAATCCTCGGCACAGCGCCTCATCCACCTGCCACGAAGGTCTACGAGGATTCCGGCGCGCGATCGTCCGACTCCCATCGCTCTGCTACGGTGCAACTCAGAGCTGCTCGCACAGCCACCCGAGTTGTCAGGCGCCCGCGTCGCCACAGACAGCGCTCGAGGGCAAGGTCCACCGGATCTGCGACATCGCAACCACCACCGAACAGGGTGGCGGAGGACGCGGACAACTCCGTCACCGAATCCGGATGGTGATCGACGATGACATCGAACTCAGCACGCAAGCGCGCCGCACGGGACTTCAGCCGGCGCCACGGAGTGAATTACCGCGTCGCGCTGCAAGCTGTGGGAACCCATGATCCGGACCGGTTCCATGCCTTCGCCACACGAGTCCTGATCGAGGCTGTTGAGGGATGCGGAATCCGGCACTGGGCCGATGTGGAGCACTGGGACGGCTCGTCGCGAATGACCATCACCGACCTCGGCGGGGAGTCGTTCGAGGTGACCGTCTCAACGATCCGCCCGGCGTTGACCGCGTTCCTGGAAGCCGATCCCGGTGCCGATCTGATGGACCTCGACGGCTATCTCGCGGACGAGTTCATCCAGCAGGGGCTGTTCGGACTGGTCATCTACCGCAGCGAGGTCACCCATCGCCCGAGAACTGCACACCGGGCCCGCTGACCGGCGCGCCGCACACTCCGGGCTGCAGATACAACGAAACCCCCTGGACTCCAGGGGGTTTCGTGTTGTGCGCGATACTGGGATTGAACCAGTGACCTCTTCCGTGTCAGGGAAGCGCTCTCCCACTGAGCTAATCGCGCCTACATGAAGTGGGGCTCAGCCGCTCCATTGCGGAGTGGCTGAGCGTGTTGGAGGCGGCGACGGGAATCGAACCCGTGTGCACGGCTTTGCAGGCCGTTGCCTCACCACTCGGCCACACCGCCACGGTAAGCCCACTTCGAGCGGATGACGGGATTCGAACCCGCGACCCTCACCTTGGCAAGGTGATGCGCTACCAACTGCGCTACATCCGCATTCGTCCGAACCGGCGCTTGAAACGCCTTTCCGGTGCGAGAGAGAACACTACGTGAACATCGCGCGCTCTGCCAAATCGGCAGGTCACCCCATGTTTCGTGTGCAGTCGGCGTGGTCGGAACGCACCCGAGGCCCCGTCGGCTTACGGGTTGAAACTGTAATCGCTGATGGGGCGCCCGATTACCCTTTCGCTCAGCGGTCGTGTTAGTGTTCTCTCTCGTTCGCCTCCCTGGTAACACGGAGTCGCACGCAGCTTCGGTCCTATGGCTCAGTGGGAGAGCGTCCCCTTCACACGGGGAAGGTCGCTGGTTCGATCCCAGCTAGGACCACCGAGAAACCGCCTGGTGACAGGCGGTTTTTTCGTTTTCGCCCCAGCTCGCCACACGGATCGCGACATGGGGACCGCCGAAGACCACCTACTCGTTCGGCACAGAGCGCTCCGGAAGGCCGTGGCACGAGCATCGCGCGCGGCGCCCATCGGCGCTGTCCGCACGAGCAGAATCGGTCTGGAGATCGATGCCGAGAGATCCACCGAAGGCGTCGACGGCGACCCCGACCGGCTCCGGCTCGGTCCGCGGGACCGCCTCCGCCTCCACGACCGCGTCCGTCAGCACGACCACGTCCGTCGGCACAGCCACACCCGCCGGCACGGGCGTCTCACCCGCCACCGTGGAGCGCTCCGCCCCGTCGACCCCAGGACCGCGACCCGAACGCAACCCGCCGAGCACCTGGGCGATGTAGAGCGGGATACCGACGAGACCTGCGGCCACCCCGAGTACGCACAGCGCGATAGACAGGTTCGTGGGGAGCGCATCGATGAACACGGTCGCGATCGCCAGAGCGATCAACGCGACGCAGAGGCCGTTCCAGAACAGGGCACGATCACTGACACCGTTCGCGCGTGAGAAGAGTCGGGTCGACACGGGTACCTCTGCCAGGTGCACGATGCGCGATGGGCCGAGTGGCTCCAGCCCCGGGACGGAGATCGATCTGACCCGCGCCGTCAGCGCCGGCGCGGCACGTCATGCATCATAACCGGTCAGACCCCTTCTCGCTCGGCAGCGCCGACCACCGATTCTCGAAACGTCAAGCGTTGCAACCACATATGTCAACTCGGCCTGCGCCTCCCTACTCGAATCCGGCGCCGCTGACACCAGAAACGGCGATCCGCACCGACGGACCGCCCCGCAACCCCGCGCAACCCTTGCCGCAGGTCTCGCGGCGGACGTCTGATGAGCCGCCACGATCGGTCCCGAAACCTGCTGAGGGAGAATGCAAATGCCCCAAAGAGAGCAAAGCGGTCACGACGGAGCCCGACCCCGCGACACCGATCGGACCCAACGTCACGCCGTGGCGGCGCCCCGCTGGGATTCCTGGGCACGCCCCGCCGGCTTTCCCAGCATGCAGGCGGCACTGATCTGGGCGGCGCGCCACGCCCCCGATGCGAGCGATCCGATCCGCCTCCTCGCTCGCCGCCTCGGGGTGCCCTACGAGGTCCTGCACTCGACGGAGGTCGTGCAGCGGTTCCTCCATGCCGGCGGCGTCCTGGACGCACGGCGCAACCTCGGACGCTTCCGCTAGACACTCGACTCCACCTTGGTGTTGACACTGCTTACATGCCGCTCTACTCTCATGTAAGCAACGCATACATCACCGAGGCGAGGAGCCACGAAGACATGACCACCACAGCAACGGGCACCGTCGAGGTCGATCTGGGCGGGCGCACCGTCACCGTCCCCAAGGACGGCCTGTACGACCGCTTCCGGATGGACACCCCGCTGGACGAGGTCGCACGGGACCCGCGGGTGCCGGGCGTCGACTTCTTCCGCACGCTCCCCAAGACGCAGGTGGACTCCCCCATCGGGCCCACGCGCACACCGAACTTCTACTACGCGATGTCCTCCGCGCGGCTGACGATGCTGGCCCCGACCAGAGCCATCCGCAAGCGCCTGCCGGCCGAGCTCGCGCCCCTCGAGGTCGCGCCGGGTCTCGGTCTTGCCTCGGTCATGCTCTTCCGCTACGACGTGTGCGACATCGACTTCTACACCGAGGCAGCCGTCGGCGTGGCGGTCCGGCCGGCCCGGCACGGCGGCCTCGGCCTGGCCGACCTCGCGTCCGCGCTCGGCGACGACCACCTGCACTCCTACGTGTTCTCGCTGCCCGTGAACACGCGGATCGCCCAGGTCCGCGGGCACGACGGCTACGGCTTCCCCAAGTGGGTCACCGAGCTCGACGTCGACATCGACGAGACCCGCACGACCGCGCGGATCGCCAACGCCGACGGTGGCGTCGACCTCGCCTTCTCCGCCCCTACCCCCAAGCAGAAGCGGCACGCGAGCGGCGCGAAGGTCTCGACCCTCACCTCGTACACACAGCGCGACGGCTCCTGGTTCTCCACGCTCAACCAGACCAACGTGCTCGCCAGCGGGACCTCGCTGCTCCCCCGCGGTATCGACCTCACCCTCGGCGAGGGCCGCGTGTCCGACGACCTGCGTTCGCTCAAGCCGATCCGCGCGATCCAGTTCGACGTGAACACTGGAGCCCAGGCCGCGTTGCACATGCCGGTTCCGTTCTCCGTCCGCTGACCCCGCCCCCTCCGAAAGGCGCACCATGAGCACCACCGCCCCGACATCCATGCGCGCGATCGTCGTCGACGACGAGAAGAACCTCGTCGTCGACGAGGTGCCCACGCCCGCGCCGGCCCCCGGCGAGGTGCTGGTCCGGATCGCGGCCGCGGGGATCAACCGCGCCGACCTGATGCAGCGCCAGGGCCTCTATCCGCCCCCGCCCGGGATCACGGACATCATGGGCATGGAGATCTCCGGAACCGTCGTGGCGCTCGGCCCGGACGTCGACGGTGCCGCCGTCGGCGACGAGGTGTGCGCCCTGTTGGCGGGTGGCGGCTACGCCGAGTACGCGGTCGTCCCGGCCGCCCAGTTGCTCCCCGTCCCCGCGGGCGTCTCCCTCGTCGATGCGGCTGCACTCCCCGAGGTGGCGAGCACCGTCTGGTCCACGATCGTCATGGACGCCGGCCTGAGGGCCGGCGAACTGATCCTCGTCCACGGCGGCGGAAGCGGCATCGGCACCCACGCGATCCAGGTCGCGAAGGCGCTGGGCGCACGGGTCGCGGTCACCGTGGGGTCCGAGGGTAAGGCCCAGCGGGCCCGCGAGCTCGGCGCCGACATCGTCATCAACTACCGCGAGCAGGACTTCGCGGCCGAGCTCGCGGGCCAGGTCGACGTGATCCTCGACATCATGGGCGGCAGCTACGTTCCCCGGAACGTCGACGCACTCGGCATCGGCGGCCGCCTGGTGGTCATCGGTATGCAGGGCGGGTACACCGGCGAGGTCAACGTCGGGGCGCTCATCGGCAAACGGGCGCGCATCATCGGCCTCAACGTGCGCAACCGCCCGCTGACCGGGCCCGGGTCCAAAGCCGAGATCGTCGCCGCGGTCGCCGCGGACGAGTGGCCACTGGTCGCGGAGGGACTCATCGCGCCGGTGATCTCGGCGCGACTCCCGCTCGCGGAGGCGGAACAGGGCCAGGCGCTGCTGGAGTCGAAGGATTCCGTCGGGAAGGTCCTGCTCCTGCCCCGGGAACCGTGACGCCACCAGGCGATTCGCCTCTCGCCGCAACAGTCGTGTAATTTGTTGTTCGCCCGAGAGGCACGCGGATGTAGCGCAGTTGGTAGCGCATCACCTTGCCAAGGTGAGGGTCGCGGGTTCGAATCCCGTCATCCGCTCCAGGAGCCCCGATCGCGTACGCGGTCGGGGCTTCAGCCATTCACGGCCGGGTATCGCCAGGGGGCGAAGGGAATTCGGCCTGCGGGAACTGCGGGGGAACGGGTCCTCCCTGCTGCACCGGCGGGTACCCGGGGTACGGCGGGTACGGCGGCTGGGGGCGCGGTTTCGACGCCCGGACGATGAGGATCACCACACCGGCGACGGCCGCGATGACGATCGCCAGCACGACCAGCACGATGAGCGCCCCGAGAACGATGACCATGGCCTTACCCTACTGCGCCGGGCACCGTCGGGCATCCGACCTGCGGACATGGACGGAACCGGCCCGGCTGTCCAGTCGGGCGTGATCGCCTGCTAACTTCCGACTGTGAGTGATTCCACACCGGAGCAGGTGCTCAACGATCGCGTCCGGGTCGCCTACAACGCCGTGTCCGACGAGGCACGGGCCGAGAAGGTGGCCAAGCAGCACGGGCGCGGCAAGATGACCGCGCGCGAGCGAGTGGCGGTGTTGGCCAACGGAGGCTTCCACGAGTTCGGTGCGCTCGCCGGTCCGGGACCGGCGCAGCAGGGTGCCGCTCCCCTGGTCGCGCCCGGCGACGGCGTGGTCACCGGAATCGGCTACATCGACGGCCGGCCCGCCGCGATCGCCGCCTTCGACTTCACCGTGCTCGGCGGCAGCAACGGCGCCACCGGCATGGCCAAACTCGATCGCTGCGCCGAACGCGCACTCCTCGACGAGATCCCGCTGATCATGCTCATGGACGGCGGCGGGCACCGCATGCAGGAGGCGCTCGACTCCCGCCTCGCGGCACCGGGATCCCAGCTCCTACTGCGCCTCGCCGACCTCTCCGGGCACGTGCCGCTCGTCGCGGCGATGATGGGCCCCGGCTTCGGCGCCCCCGCGAACATCTCCGCGTGCTGCGACTTCGTGACGATCGTCCGCGACATGGGCACCATCGGCATCTCCTCCGCGCCGCTCGTCCAAGCGGCCACCGGCGAGAACCTCACCAACGACGAGATCGGCGGCGCGGACCTGCAGGCGCAGCGCGGCGTCGTCGACATGGTGACCTCCGACGAGCAGGAGGCGCTCGATTCGATCCGCGCGTTCCTGAGCTACCTCCCGCCGTCCGCAGCTGGACAGCCGCTGATCAACGCGGGCCCGCACGAAGCCGGCGACGGTGCGGAGACGATCGACACGATGATCCCCGCATCGATGCGGCAGGCCTACGACGTCGTCGAGGTCATCGAGGCGATCGCGGATATCGACAGCGTCTTCGAGCTCAAGCGCACGCACGCACCGAATCTCGTGACGACGCTGGTGCGCGTGGACGGCCGCCCGATGGGCGTCGTGGCCAACCAGCCGCGGGTGCACGCCGGCGCGCTCGACGCGCACGCGTGCGAGAAGGCGGCGCACTTCATCGCCGTGTGCGACGCCTTCGGCCTGCCGTTGCTGATCCTCATCGACCTGCCCGGCTTCCTCGTCGGCGCGGGGGCCGAGGAGACGAACCTGGTGCGGCGCAGCGCCCGCCTCGGCTACGAGCTCGGCGCGGCCACGGTGCCGCGCTTCGTGATCGTGACCCGCAAGGCCTACGGCGCCGCGTACATCGCGATGGGCGGCGGGCGCAGCATCCACGCCGACCTGTCCCTCGCGTGGCCCACCGCGGAGATCTGCGCGATCCCCATCGAGAGCGCCGTCGACCTGGCGTTCCGGTCGCAGTACGAGTCGGCGCCGGATCCCGCGCAGGCGCGGACCGATCTGATCACCCTGTTCAAGGCCAATGTCGACCCGCTGCTCGCCGCCGACGGCTTCGGCATCGACGACGTCGTGCTGCCCTCGGCCACCCGCCCGATGCTCGCCGAGGCCTTGAGACGGGTGAAGCGTCGCCCGCCGCGCGTTCCGCAGAAGCGACGCTCGATCTCCCCCATCTGACCGGCGCTCGGACCGCGGTCGATCAGGCCCGACGGTGCCGCCGCACCGCGTCGGTGTTCGCGCAGCGCGGCGAGCAGTAGGACTGACGCCCGCCGCGGCTGGTATCGGCGAACACCCGATCGCAGCCCGCGCGGGCGCACGTCCCGAGCCGAGCCCCCTCTGCCTCGGTGGTGAACACGGCGAGCCCGCCGGCGGTGACGGCCCGCACCCGCCCCAGCAGTGACTCCGTCTCCGGGGTGAAGTGCAGGTGCGGGCGCCAGTCGTCGTGCGCGGTCAGGTAGATGCCTGCTGTTCCCTCGGCCAGCAGTGTGTTCACGGCGTCGCACCGCGCGGCAACGGTGTCCGCCTCGAAGGGCCCACGCAGCAGCGCGGTCCAGTCGTGCACGCCGGCGATCGTGTCGGCGTCCACGTCGATCCGACGGATCTCGTGGTCGCGCAACGCCCCCACCACCCGCTCGGGCGTCCAGGCCCCGTCGACCCGGAGATTGACCAGGTCGACCGAGAGCCGAACACCGGTCATGTTGTCGTGATCGAACTGCACGTGTCGATCATCCCGCCTGCGCCGCGATCTCGGGCCAGACGGCGGGGTACTCGGGCGCGACGAGCTTGATCCGCCGCACGCCGCAGGAGCAGAGCTGGTACATCACCACCCCCTCGCTGGTCGGGTGGTGCGACTCGGTCTCCCAGGAATGGGCCAGGTGCGTGATCTCGTTCATGCCGACCAGCGTGGAACGAGGTCATCAAGCGTTTCAACCATTACATCCGGCGTTCGGGTCACCCGCGCGTCCCGCAACGCCTGCGCGTACCCTAGGGGGGTATAGTTCGGTGGATGTCGACGGAAGGAGCCGCGATGGCCACCCATGCCCCTGCCGTCGTGGACCTCGAGATCGACGGCATGACCTGCGCATCGTGCGCGAACCGCATCGAACGCAAGCTGGGCAAGCTCGACGGGGTCACCGCCACCGTCAACTTCGCCACCGAGCGGGCGCACGTCACCGCCCCGGCCGACCTGCCGGTCGAGCGCCTCGTCGAGGCGGTCGAGGGCGCCGGGTACGGCGCGCGCGTGCCGGCACCGTCGGCCCCGGACGGCGAGGCCGCCGCCGGGCGCGACCGGGACCCGGTCGACGAGCTGCGCCGGCGACTCCTGGTGAGCCTGGCGCTCGGCGTCCCCGTGATCGCCCTGGCGATGATCCCGGCGCTGCAGTTCCCGTACTGGCAGTGGGTCTCGCTCGCGCTCGCGACGCCCGTCGTGCTGTGGGGCGGCCTGCCCTTCCACCGCGCCACCTGGACCAACCTGCGGCACGGCGCGGCCACCATGGACACGCTGATCACGCTCGGCACCCTGGCCGCGTACGGCTGGTCGGTGTACGCCCTGATCTGGGGCACCGCGGGGATGCCCGGGATGACGCACCCCTTCCGGCTCACGATCGAGCGGACCGACGGTGCCGGCAACATCTACCTCGAAGCGGCCGCCGGCATCACCGTCTTCCTCCTCGCCGGCCGGTACTTCGAGGCCACGAGCAAGCGCCGGGCCGGCGCGGCGCTGCGTACCCTGCTCGAGCTGGGCGCGAAGGACGCGACGCTGCTCCGCGACGGCATCGAGACCTCGATCCCCGCGGATCGGCTGGTCATCGGCGACGAATTCGTCGTGCGGCCGGGCGAGAAGATCGCCACCGACGGGATCGTCGTCTCCGGCCAGTCCGCGATCGACTCCTCGCTGCTCACCGGCGAGTCCGTGCCCGTCGAGGTGCATCCCGGCGACGCCGTGACCGGCGCGACCGTCAACGCCGGAGGCCGCCTCGTGGTCCGCGCGACGCGGGTCGGATCCGGCACCCAGCTCGCCCGGATGAGCCGGCTCGTCGAGGAGGCGCAGGCCGGCAAGGCCCAGGTGCAGCGGCTGGCGGACCGCGTCTCCGCGGTCTTCGTGCCGATCGTGATCGTGCTCGCCATCGCAACGCTCGGATTCTGGCTCGGCACCGGGGCGTCGGCGTCGACGGCGCTCACCGCCGCCGTGTCCGTGCTCATCATCGCCTGCCCGTGTGCGCTCGGCCTCGCGACGCCGACGGCCCTGCTCGTCGGCACCGGGCGCGGCGCGCAGCTCGGGATCCTCATCAAGGGGCCCGAGGCCCTGGAGTCCACGCGCCGGATCGATACGGTGCTGCTCGACAAGACGGGCACCGTGACCACCGGGGTCATGCGGCTGCAGGCCGTGCACGTCGCCCCCGGCGAGGACGAGGACGAGGTGCTCACGGTCGCAGCCGCGATCGAGTCCGCGTCGGAACACCCCGTCGGCCGTGCGATCGCCGCCGCGGTGGCCGCGCCGGGCACCGTCGAGCGGTTCGCGAACGTTCCCGGCCTGGGCGTGCGCGGCACCGTCGGGGGCCGGACGGTGACCGCCGGACGTCCCGCGCTCCTCGGCGAGGAGGGCATGCCGCTGCCCGCCGAGCTGCGCGCACGGTTCGACGAGGCACAGGCCCTCGGTGGGACGGCGGTGCTCGTCGGCTGGGACGGCGCCGCCCGCGGCGTGCTGGTCGTCGCCGACGAGGTCAAGCCCACCTCCGCGGACGCCGTGGCACGCCTCGTCGGCCTCGGCCTGCGTCCGATCATGCTGACCGGCGACAACGAGCGCGCCGCGCGGGCCATCGCCGCACGGGTCGGCGTCGACGAGGTGATCGCCGACGTGCTCCCCACCGAGAAGGTCGACGCCGTGCGGCGCCTCCAGGCGGAGGGCCGGGCGATCGCGATGGTCGGCGACGGCGTCAACGACGCGGCGGCGCTGGCACAGGCGGACCTCGGCATCGCCATGGGAACCGGGACGGACGCGGCGATCGAGGCCGCGGACCTGACCCTGGTGAGCGGCGACCTGCGCACCGTCGTCGACGCGATCCGGCTCTCGCGTCGCACCCTGGGCACCATCCGGACGAACCTGTTCTGGGCCTTCGCCTACAACGCGGCCGCACTCCCCCTCGCCGCGGCCGGACTGCTCAACCCGATGCTCGCCGGCGCCGCGATGGCGCTGTCCTCGGTGTTCGTGGTGAGCAACAGCCTGCGACTACGGGGTTTTCGACCCCAGAAGGAATACTGATCGTCATGACCACTGAGACCGGCCACGAACACCATCATGGCTACATGTCCGACAAGGACGAGTACCTCAAGCGCCTGCGGCGCATCGAGGGCCAGGCCCGCGGGCTGCAGCGCATGGTCGAGGAGGAGAAGTACTGCATCGACATCCTGACGCAGGTCTCCGCGATGACCAAGGCGCTGCAGGCGGTCGGGCTCGGGCTCCTCGAGGACCACATGAGCCACTGTGTCGTGGATGCGGCACGGTCCGGCGACGAGGCCGAGACCGCCGCCAAGCTCAAGGAGGCGACGGACGCGATCGCCCGGTTCACGCGCTGAACCACTGTTGCAGAAGGGCAGGTACGGGCGTCCGATCATGCCCCGCACGGATTTTGCGCAATCCGCTCGCGAAGGGGCGGCCGATTACCGTACTATCAGTGTTGTCAGCGAAGTGAGACCTCTCTCACACTCCGGCACCCTCACCCTTGCACCCGCCCGGCCCACACCTCGCCGGGCGGGTGCTGGTGTGTTCCGGGCCTACTTCGCGTCGGCCGAGGCGAAGCGCGACAGCGCGAGCAACCGCGAGGTGGCCCGCAGGTACTTCTTGCGGTAGCCGCCGGCGACCATCTCGGGGGTGAAGATCTCGTCCAGCTTCGCACCCGACACGAGCACGGGGATGCCCGCGTCGTACAGCCGGTCCGCGAGCACGACGATGCGCAGCGCGACGGTCTGGTTGTCCGCGGGGTGCACACCACTGATGCACACCTTGGAGATCCCCTCGACCAGCTGCTTGTACCGCGACGGGTGCAGCTTCGACAGGTGCTCGGACAGCGCGTCGAAGCTGTCGAGAGTCGCCGTGGGGTCCGCCTCCGCGATCGCGACCAGCTCCTCGTCGGTGAGCGGATCGGGTGCCGGCGGCAGGTCGCGGTGCCGGTAGTCGGGGCCGTCGACCCGCACCGACTCGAAGACCGAGCTGAGCTTGTTGATCTCGCGCAGGAAGTCCTGGGCCGCGAACCGTCCCTCGCCCAGCTGCCCGGGCAGGGTGTTCGACGTGGCCACGATGGACACTCCGCGCGCCGCGAGCTCGGTGAGCAGCCGCGACATCACCATCGTGTCGCCCGGATCGTCGAGCTCGAACTCGTCGATGCAGAGCACCGTGTGGTCGGAGAGGTACTCGACGCACCGGTTGAAGCCCAGCGCGCCCACGAGATGGGTGTACTCGACGAAGGTGCCGAAGGACTTCGGCGACGGGACGCTGTGGAAGATCGACGCGAGGAGGTGGGTCTTGCCGACGCCGAACCCGCCGTCGAGGTAGAGGCCCACGCCGTGCGGGGGCGTGCTCTTGCGGCCGAACAGCCCCTTCTTGTTCCGCTGCTTGGTCAGCTTGATCACGTCGTCGACGAACCGCCGGCCGATCTTCACCGCCGCGGCCTGCGTGGGCTGGTTCGGGTCCGGGATGTAGCTGTCGAAACTGACCTCGCTGAACATCTCGGGCGGGACCAGTTGCTCCACCATCTGCTCCGGCGTCACCGTCGGGTTGCGATCCACGAGATGCAGCGTCATGGGTGGTGATCATATCCGCTGGTCCGCCGCGTGATGAAATCTCGCGCTACCGTCGTGACGTGATCGACCACCTTCCTCCGGACGATGCCGCCCTCGCCCACCGCTACGCCCACCCGTTCGCCGACGGACGGGCCTTCGTGCGGGCCAACATGATCAGCTCGCTCGACGGTTCCGCGACCGCCGCGGGCCGGTCCGGCGGGCTCGGCGGCGACGGCGACCGACGGGTGTTCCGGGTGCTGCGCGAGCAGGCCGACGTCGTGCTGGTCGGGGCGGCGACGGTACGCGATGAGGACTACGGCACGCCGGAGCACCCCGCGCTGGCGATCGTCACGCGGGGCGAGGTCGCGCACACTCCTCGCCTCTACCCGGCCGACGGGGCCGAACCCCTCGTCTACTCGGGTGGGGGCTCCTCCGTGGACCTGCGGGAGGTCCTCGCCGACCTGTACCGGCGCGGCTTCCGGCGCGTGCTCGCCGAGGGCGGCCCCGGCGTCCTCGGCGCCCTCCTCGCCGACGGCCTCGTCGACGAACTGTGCCTGACCGTCGCCCCGATGCTCGTCGGCGGCGACGGCCGACGCATCGTCACGGGCCCTGATCTGCCGACCGAGCACTGGCGCCGCCTGCAGATCCTCGGGGACGACGAGGGCTACCTCTACACGCGCTGGGCGCGGTGACACCGCACGGTGTGTCGACGCAGCGCGCGCGACACGGTGCCGCGCCGTCGACGCCGATCTGGCTAGGGTGAACGACATGTCCCACCCGCGCACCCGTGCACTCGCCGTCGGCGCGTTCGCCGTGGCTCTGGCCGCGTCCGCGTGCGCCCCGATCCCCGCGTCCGCCCCCGAGTACGTGAGCGACCTCGGCAAGGGTGGCCGCACACCGTCGTCGGCGGGACCGCAGGCGCCGAAGGGACCGGAGTGGAAAGCACCCGGCAAGGACGCGCTGACCTGGCAGGACTGCACGGAGCGACTCGCGACTCGCTACGCCGCCCCGGCGGCCGGGAACGCGACACTGCAGTGCGCATCGCTCACCGTCGAGGTCGGTGCGTCGCAGTCGCCGCTGCAGCTCGCGCTGACGCGTGCCGAGGTCCCCGGCACACCCGACACGGCCGCCCCGCTCGTCCTGGTCGGCGGCACCGAGTTCACGGGGCAGCGGGCGATCGCGACCCTCGCGTCGGCCGACTCGCCGATCCTGAAGAACCGGCCCGTGGTCGCCGTGGAACGGCGCGGTATCGGCGCCTCCGCTGCGCTGACCTGCCGGGGCGCCGCCGACCGAGCCGTGCTGCGCAGCGGATTCACTGCGGGAGCGGACCTGGACACCCGGATCCGCAAGATCGGAGAGGCGGCCCAGGGCGCGGCCACCGCCTGTGGCGACGCCTACCCCGCGACCCTCACCGAGTACACCGCCACCGCCGCCGCCGACGACCTCGAAGCCCTCCGGACCACGTGGAACGTGCCCGCGCTGGGGCTCCTCGCCGTCGGTGACGGCTCCACGACGGCGCTCGCGTACGCCTCGAAGCATCCGAAGCAGGTCGCGCGCCTCGTGCTCGACTCCCCCGTCCGCTACGGCGGCACCGAGCTCCAGCGTGCCGAGGACGCCGCGCGGGGCCTGTCGGCGACCGTCGACGCCTTCGCCGCGCAGTGCGGCCCGGCCTGCGCACTCGGCGCCGACCCCGCCGCCGCGATGCGCGGCATCATCGACGACGCCGTCGCGGGTCGCCTGGGCACGTTCACCGATACCGATGTCCGACGGGCCGTCCTCGTCACGCTCGGCATCGGGCCCGGGGACCGCGATGCGCGGATCACGCGCCTGGCGACCGCCCTGCAGGGCGCCCGCACGGGCGACGCGGCCCCTCTCCGCGCCCTCCTCCGCACCGCCGACGACGCGCTCGGCAGTGACGGTCAGTTCGTGGCCCGCTGCTCCGACGCCGCCACCAAGGCGTCCCCGGACCAGATCAAGGCGTCAGCGCTGACGTGGGGCCCGCAGTACCGGCTCGGCGCGGCGACGGCGCTGGACCTCACCGTCTGCTCGGCCTGGCCCGCGATGCCCGCCCCTCCGAAGCTGACCGACCTGGAGGTGAAGTCGGTGGTCGCCACCGCGGCGGCGGACCCGCTCAGCGCGCGTACCGCGCTCGACACGCTCACCGGCCAGCTCACGGTCATCGGGGCGCAGCCCTCGGCGGTCACCTGGGCCGGCATCGGCGACGGTGCCGTCATCCGGTCGTCGTGCGTGCAGAAGTCCCTGATCGCCTACCTGGACCGCCAGGACGCGCCGACGGTGCGGGGTTGCCCGGCCTGATGCGGCCGGGCCCGGCCGGACCCGCGCGCACCGTCGGATACGGTTTAGCGGTGTCGTCCCATGCCCTGTCTCGGATGAAGTCCGATCCCGCGCTCGTCGCCAAGGCCGTCCTGTGGCCGCTCGCGATCCTCACGCTGCTGCAACGGTTGATCATCCTGGTCCCGAACGGCAACAAGACCGACGATTTCACCACCGTCTACGCGGCCGCCGTCCGCTTCCTGCGGCACGAGGCGGTGTACACCGAGAATTACGACACCGTCGACCCGCACTACCTGTACCCGCCGTCGGGCACGCTGGTCATGGCCCCGTTCGGGTACTTCGACCCGGAGACCGCGCGGTACATCTTCGTGGCGTTCAGCGCGATCGCACTGCTCGCGGCGCTGTACATCATGCTGCGGATGTTCGGCTACGGACTGAACTCCGTGGTCGCACCGGTGGTGCTGTTCTTCGCGGTCGCCACGGAGGCGGTCACGAGCACTCTCGTGTACACGAACTTCAACTGCTTCGTGCTGCTGGCCGAAGTGGCGGCGATGGCGCTGCTGCTCAAGCGGAAGGATCTGTGGGCGGGCGTCCCGCTGGGCCTGTCCTTCGCGGTCAAGCCGCTGCTGTTCGTGATGCTCATCCTGATCGTCGTGAACCGGCAGTGGAAGGCGCTGATCGCTGCGGTCGGCATCCCCGTCGTGTTGATGGCCGGGGGCATGCTGCTGTCCGCGGACCGCACCGAGTTCTTCCACAAGACGCTCCCCTACCTCAGCGAGGCGCGGGACTACTACAACAGCTCGATCGCCGGGAACGCGCAGTACTTCGGCCTGCCCACCTGGCTGGACCTGTTCCTCCGCGCGGCCGTCGTGGTCATGGCCGCGGTCACGCTGTGGCTGCTGTGGCGCTACTACCGCACGAGCAACGAGCTGCTGTGGCTCGCCACCTCCACCGGCACCCTGCTCACCACGTCGTGGCTCGTGCTGTCGCTGGGCCAGGGCTACTACTCGATGCTGCTGTTCCCGATGCTGATGACCGTGGTCTACCGCAGCTCCGTGCTCGGCAACTGGGCGTCCTGGGTCGCGGTGTACGGCTTCCTCAGTTACGACAACTGGCTGTCCGGGAAGTGGCCCGCGTTCGGGCGCTCCCTCGCCTACCTCAAGTGCACGCTCGGCTGGTCGCTACTGATCATCGTGCCCCTCTGCGTGCTGCTGTTCCGCTACCTCGACGCCCGGGCCGAGAACCGGCTCGACGAGGGCATCGACCGCCCGCTGCACCCCGATGAGGAGCCCGGTCGGCACGAGCTGGCACAGTCCACCGCGCGCGGTTAGTATGGAACCATGACTGAGCCCAAGCCCAAACTGCAACTGAGCGATTCGGAGTGGCGCCAGCGCCTCTCGGCGCCGGAGTTCCGCGTGCTGCGGCAGGCCGGCACCGAGGCACCGTTCACCGGCGAGTACACCGACACCAAGACCTCCGGCGTGTACCGCTGCCGCGCGTGCGGTGAGGAGCTCTTCCGATCGGACAGCAAGTTCGAGTCGCACTGCGGCTGGCCGTCGTTCTTCTCCCCGCTCGCGGGCGAGAAGATCATAGAGCGGGAGGACACCTCGCTCGGCATGCGGCGCGTGGAGGTGCTGTGCGCCAACTGCGGCAGCCACCTCGGCCACGTCTTCGAGGGCGAGGGCTACGACACCCCCACCGACCTGCGTTACTGCATCAACAGCATCTCGATGCGCCTGGAGCCGGACGAGGCCTGAGCCCCGTCCGGCCGGGCATCACGGTAGGGCGTTGACGAGGTCGCGGACCTCGACGCGCGGGCCCGAGAAGAACGGCGTCTCCTCGCGGGTGTGGCGCCGCGCGTCCGTGGCCCGCAGGTCACGCATGAGGTCGACGATGCGATGCATCTCGGGCGCCTCGAAGGCCAGCAGCCACTCGTAATCGCCGAGCGCGAAGGCCGGCACGGTGTTGGCCCGGACATCGGGGTAGCCGCGCGCGGCGCGCCCGTGGTCGGCCAGCATCTTGCGGCGCTCGTCATCGGGCAGCAGGTACCACTCGAGGCTACGCACGAACGGGTACACGCAGATGTACGCGCCCGGGTCCTCCCCTGCGAGGAAGGCGGGGATGTGGCTCTTGTTGAACTCCGCGGGGCGATGCAGCGCGGTGTTGGACCACACCGGGTCGCTCGCTCGGCCCAGCGCAGTACCCCGCCGGAACTCGTTGTAGGCGGCCTGCAGATCCTCGAGCCGCTCCGCGTGCCACCAGATCATGAAGTCCGCGTCGGCCCGCATCCCGGCGATGTTGTAGACGCCGCGGACCACCAGATCGCCCTCCTGGATCTTCGCCAGGAAGGCCTCCGCCTCGGTCGCCGCCGCCGCGCGCTGCTCGTCGTCCCCGAGCTCCCCCGGGGAGATCGAGAACACCGAGAACATCAGGTAGCGAACAGTCGAATTGAGCTCCGCGTAATCCAGTTTGGCCATATCCCCGATCGTAGTCCCGTGACCGGGACCGGCTCAGGACAGGTCGGCCAGGACGCGCTCGACCGCGCGCTCCGCGCGCGCGATGCAGGCCGGCACCCCGACACCGTCGAAGTAGGCGCCCGCCAGCGCCAGGCCGCTCGGCGTGGCGGCATCGATCGCCGCGAGCGTCTCGCGGTGCCCGGGCAGGTAGACCGGGATCCCCTCGTACCACCGCTGCACGTGCGCATGGGTCGGTTCGACGGTGACCCCCAGGATGTTCGCCAGATCGTCCCGCGCCGCGGCGATGAGGCCGGAGTCGAGATCGTCGACGATCCGGCTCACGCCGAGACGCCCGAAGGACAGCCGGACCGTGCCGTCCGGCAGGTGGTCCCACTTACGGCCGGACAGCGTCAGGGCCTTGGCGCTGACCTGCTCACGGCTCGCCACCAGCACGCCGGAGAGGTCGGGCAACTCGACATCGTCCGGAAGGCGCAGCGTCACCAGGGCCGAGCTCGCCGCGGGGATCTTCGACACCGCGGCACCGAGCTCCGGCAGGTTCATGCCCACGAGCCGAGCCACCTGCGGCGCGGGCACGGCGAGCACGACCGCGTCGAACATCGAGCCGCGCAGACTCCACCCCGGCCGCACCTCCGGGACCGGAGCGCCGAGCATGATCCGGTCGCCGAGCCGCTCGGTGAGCGCGTCGAGGAGCTGCTGGTACCCGCCGCGGAACGCGCCGAAGACCGGACTGTCGTCGGGCTCGCCGAGCGCATCGCGCACCGCCTCCCCCAGCGACGGCGCACCGTCGTCGAGGCGGGCGGCGAGGGCGGGCAGGGCGGCGCGGACGGAGACGTCGTCGGCGTGCGCCGCGAACACCCCCGAGACCATCGGATCGACGCTGCGCTCGACCACCTCGTCGCCGAGCCGCGAGCGGACCAACGCACCGATCGACGCGTCGGCACCGGGATTCCAGCGCAGCGGGATCCGCACCTCGTCCGCGTCGCTCGGGACGCCCATCAGGGTGCGGCCGAAGCCGCCCCGGAGACCACCGTCGGCGAACAGCGCCGGGCGGCGCCCCGCGGGCTCGACCACCTCGTCGGCGAGGCCCAGCTCGGCCGCGAGGTCGAGGACCTCGG
Organism: Tsukamurella pseudospumae; assembly: GCF_001575205.1. Taxonomy (GTDB): domain Bacteria; phylum Actinomycetota; class Actinomycetes; order Mycobacteriales; family Mycobacteriaceae; genus Tsukamurella; species Tsukamurella pseudospumae. Next base: position 202,005 of record NZ_LSRE01000034.1, on the reverse strand, counting down.
GACGACGCCGGAGGAAGGCCTCCGCGCCCACGTCCAGGCGCTGGTCGCCGAGCATCTCCGAGCGCAGCTTCCCGCCGACCCGGTTGCCCGACTCGAACACCGTGACCCGGGCGCCCGCCTGCTGCAGACGGAGCGCGGCCACCAGACCCGAGATTCCCGCCCCGACGACGGCGACATTGCTCACAGTTCGTGCACCAGGTCGACGACGCGGGTGAGCACGTCGGGATCCGTCGCGGGCAGGACGCCGTGCCCGAGGTTGAACACGTGCCCCGTCGCGCCGGCGGCGACCGCCGCGTCGCCCTCGGCGACCACGCGCCGGACCTGCGCCTCGACGGTGCCCCGATCGGCCATGAGGACGGCGGGGTCGAGGTTGCCCTGCAGCGCCCTACCCGGCCCGACCCGACCCACCGCGACGTCGAGCGGCGTGCGCCAGTCGACACCCACGACATCGGCGCCGGCCTCGCCCATCGCGCCCAGCAGCTCACCCGTGCCCACGCCGAAGTGGAACGCGGGCAACGCGGGAGCGGACTCCCTCAGTGCGGCGAAGACGCGCTCCGAGTGCGGCTGCACGTACGTGCGGTAGTCGGCGAGCGAGAGCGCGCCCGCCCACGAGTCGAACAGTTGGAAGGCCTGCGCGCCGGCCTCGGCCTGCGCCCGCAGGAAGGTGATCGCGATGTCGCCGAGCTTGCCCAGCAACGCGTTCCACGTGTCCGGATCCGAGTACATCAGCGCCTTGGTGCGCTCGTGGTTGCGGCTGGGACCGCCCTCCACCAGGTACGAGGCCAACGTGAAGGGCGCACCCGAGAAGCCGATGAGCGCGACGCCCGCGGGCAGCTCACCGCGCAGCATCCGCACAGCCTCCGCCACCGGCGCGACCTGCTCGGGATCGAGCTCCGGCATGGCCGCGACGGCGGCGGCGTCCCGGACGGGCTGCTCGATGACGGGGCCGATCCCGCTCACGATGTCGAGGTCGATGCCCGCTGCCTTGAGCGGCACGACGATGTCGGAGAACAGGATGGCGGCGTCCGTCCGGTGCCGGCGCACCGGCTGGAGGGTGATCTCGCACACCAGATCGGGGCGGAAACACGACTGCAGCATGCCGATTCCCTCGCGCACCTTGCGGTACTCGGGCAGCGAACGGCCCGCCTGGCGCATGAACCACACCGGCCGGCGCGAGGGCGTGGCGCCCGTCGCGGCGGCGAGCAGCGGGTAGGCGACCGCGTCGTCCCTCGTCGACTCGTCCTTGGTACTCATCGCCGTCGATCATGTCATGAGTGCGGCGCCGTGGGCTTCAGGCCTGCGGCGCGCCTCCGCCGAGAGCGCCGGCTTTGCGGCTACGGTCACGGTTTGTGAGCCAACCAGGAACGGGTGCCGATGGGGCGACCGACGGAGCGGGGCAGCGCGGCACCGAGCCGGAGCCCTTCCGCGTCGCCGTCGAATCCCTGCACACGGCGACGGTCCGCCCGGAGATCGAGATCGGGAGCATCCGGCCACCGCAACGGCTCGCGCCCTACAGCTACGCGCTCGGCGCCGAGGTCCGCTCACCGGAGACCGACGTCGTCCCCGAGTACTCCGACGGGGAGACCTTCGGCCGCCTGATCCTGCTGTACGACCCGCACGGGCACGAGGCGTGGAACGGCCTGATGCGGCTCGTCGCGTACGTGCAGTCCGAGGTCGACGAGTCGCTCGCCTCCGATCCGCTGCTTCCCGAGGTCGCGTGGAGCTGGCTGACCGACGCGCTCGCCGAGCGTGGCCAGGAGGTCACCGCACTGGGCGGCACCGTCACCGCCACGGCGTCGGTGCGCTACGGCGACATCGCCGGACCGCCCCGCGCCCACCAGCTCGAACTGCGCGCGTCATGGACCCCACTGGGAGAGAACCTGTCCGGGCACGTCGAGGCGTTCTGCTCGGTGCTGGAGATGGCTGCCGGGCTGCCCCCGGCCGGCATCACCCGACTCGGGTCGTAGGCCGGCCGTGGCGAAGGGCCCCGCGGAACCCGTTCCCGGCATTCCCCTGACCGAGCCCGACGAGGGCGTCCCCGAGCCCCTCACGACCGTCGAGGAGTTCGCCGACTGCGCGGCCGCGCTACTGCGCGGGACCGGCCCCATCGCCCTCGACACCGAACGCGCCTCCGGATTCACCTACTCCTCCCGCGCGTACCTGATCCAGATCAAGCGGACCGGTTCCGGACTGTTCCTGCTGGACCCGATCCACGAGCCCGAGGGGCTCGCACCCGTCATCGGCGCGCTGCGGGGCGTCGAGTGGGTGCTGCACGCCGCCGACCAGGACCTGCCCTGCCTGCGCGACGACGGTTTCGTCTGCGACGAGCTGTTCGACACCGAGCTCGCCGGGCGGCTGTTGGGTGCGCCGCGGGTGAACCTGGCCGCGATGACCTCCGAGTACACGGGATACGCGCTGGCGAAGGGGCACGGCGCCGCCGACTGGAGCACTCGCCCGCTGCCGCACGATTGGCTCAACTACGCCGCCCTCGACGTCGAGGTCCTCGTGGACCTGCGCGACGAGGCCTACGAGCGCCTCGAGGACGCAGGGAAGCTCGAGTGGGCCCTCGAGGAGTTCGAGTACGAGCGCACCCGGCCGGACCCGCCGCCGAAGCAGGATCCGTGGCGTCGACTGTCGGGCCTGAGCACCCTGCGCAACCGCCGCCAGTTGGCCCGCGCCCGCGAGCTGTGGCTCGCGCGCGACGAGATGGCCGAGCAGCGCAATGTCGCGCCGGGACGCACCCTGCCCGATGCGGCGATCGTCAACGCCGCCGCGAAGAACCCCACCTCGGAGGCGGAGCTGACCGCGCTGCCGGTGTTCGGCGGGCCCAGGATGCGCCGATCGGCGAAGCGCTGGATGTCGGCGATCGACCGTGCCAACGCACTGTCGGACGCGAAGCTCCCCCCGCTGCACGGCCCGCGCAACGGCATGCCCGCCAACAACCGGTGGGCCAAGTCGAATCCCGAGGCCGCCGAGCGGCTCGCGAAGGTCCGGGCAGCGCTGGCCGGGATCTCCGACGAGGTCGCGGTGCCCGTCGAGAACCTTCTGCCCACCGACGCCGTCCGGCAGTTGTGCTGGGAGGGCACGGCCGCGGGCGTCACGCAGGTCGACGATGCCCTGGCAGCGTCGGGTGCGCGGGACTGGCAGCGTCGCCTGACGGTGCCCGCCGTCGCCGCCGCCCTGGCGACGGCGTAGGTGCGAGCGGCTCAGCGCACCTGCTCCCCCGCCACCTCCGCGGCGGGAAGGCTCACGTGGGCGCACGCTGTGACCCAACCGGTGATGCGGAACGCGATCTCCGACGGGGTCAGGCCCAGGTCACTGAGGATCTCGCCACGGGAGGCGTGGTCGAGGAAGGCCTGCTCGATGCCGAGCACCCGGGTGGGGACGTCCACCTCGGCGGTCTGCAGCGCCGCGGTCACCGCAGAACCGATGCCGCCCGCCACGCCGTTGTCCTCCAGGGTGACCACGAGCTGATGCGTGCGGGCCAGGTCCACGACGGACGCCGGCACCGGGAGCACCCAGCGCGGATCGACGACGGTCACCGAGATGCCCTGGTCCCGCAGGCGGGCGGCCACGTCGACGGCGGTGTGCGCGAACGCACCGACCGCGACGAGGAGCACGTCCGCGCCGCGACTGTCGTCCTCGACCAGCACGTCGACACCGTCGGGCAGGCGGCGGAGGGCCTCGAGGTCCGCGGGCACCGCGCCCTTGCCGTAGCGGACGAGCGTGGGCGCATCGTCGACCTCGAGGGCCTCGGCGAACTCCTCGCGCAGACGGGCGGCGTCGCGCGGCACCGCGGCACGCAGGCCGGGCACGATCGCGGCGAGCGAGAGGTCCCACATGCCGTGGTGGCTCGCACCGTCGGGACCCGTCACGCCGGAGCGGTCGAGCACGACCGTGACGCCCTGCTTCAGCAGCGCGACGTCCATGAGGAGCTGATCGAAGGCCCGGTTGAGGAAGGTGGCGTACAGCGCGACCACCGGGTGCATGCCGCCCAGCGCGAGGCCGGCGGCGGAGGTCAGCGCGTGCTGCTCGGCGATGCCCACGTCGTACATCCGGTCCGGGAACTTGCGCCCGAAGTCGGCGACGCCCGTCGGTTCGGCCATCGCACCGGTGATGGCGACGATGTCCGAGCGCTTCTCGCCGTGCGCGACCAGTTCCTCGGCGAACACCGACGTCCAGTCGGCCCCGCTGCCCCCGCCCACCGGCAGGCCGGTGGCGGGATCGATGACGCCGATGCCGTGCATCTGGTCGGCCTCGTGGTTCTCCGCGTGCTCGTAGCCGTTGCCCTTGCGGGTGATCGCGTGCACCACGACGGGGCCGCCGAAGTCCTTGGCGCGCCGCAGCGCGGCCTCCACGGCCGCCTCGTCGTGCCCGTCGATCGGACCTAGGTACTTCAGGCCGAGGTCCGCGAACAGCGCCTGCGGGCTGACCATGTCCTTGATGCCGGTCTTCATGCCGTGCAGCACGGAGTACGCGGGCTCGCCGAGCACGGGGACGTTGCGCAGCCGACGCCGTGCCTCCCCCAGCAGCCGCTCGTACTCGGGCTGGGTGCGCAGGCCGGAGAGGTGGGTGGCAAGGCCGCCGATCGTGGGCGCGTAGGACCGGCCGTTGTCGTTGACGACGACGACCACCGGCCGGTCGGACGCGGCGATGTTGTTGAGGGCCTCCCAGCACATCCCGCCGGTCAGGGCACCGTCACCGACGACCGCGACGACCGTGCGCTTCTCCCCCTTCAGCGCGAAGGCCTTCGCCAGGCCGTCGGCGTAGCTCAACGCCGCCGAGGCGTGCGAGGACTCGACCCAGTCGTGCTCGGACTCGGCCCGGCACGGGTAGCCGGAGAGCCCCCCGGCCTGTCGCAGCGTGTCGAAACCGTCGCGCCGGCCGGTGAGGATCTTGTGCACGTACGCCTGATGACCGGTGTCGAAGAGCACCGGGTCCACCGGCGAGTCGAAGACCCGGTGGATCGCCATCGTGAGCTCGACCACGCCGAGGTTCGGGCCGAGGTGCCCACCGGTGGCCGAGACCTTCTCCACGAGGAAGTCACGGATCTCCCCGGCCAGCGCAGTGAGCTGGTCCTGGTCCAGCCGACGCAGGTCGCGTGGGGACTCGATGGTGCTCAGCAGGTTCATATCCCTCGTGTCTACTCCCGTGAGAGGTGCTCCGCCCACCTTACCGGCCACGACGGTCCTCGTGCCCCGGCACCAGCACGGCGAAGGCCTCCAGGTGATGGGTTCCGGGGAAGGCGTCGTAGGCCGAGAGTTCGGCCACGCGGTAGCCGTTCTCGCACGCCGCGCCCAGGTCGCGGGCGAACGCCGCGGGATCGCAGCCGACGTGCACGATCGCCCGCGGGGCGGACGCGGTGATCGCGGTCATGACCGCCGCCCCGGCACCGGTGCGCGGTGGGTCCAGCACCACGGTCGACGGTGCGCGCAATCCCTTGAGCCGCGAGGCGACGTCGCCACGATGGAACACGACCGGCTCCTGTGCCAGGGTCTGTTTCCCGGCGGCGATGGCGCCGCCCGAGGTCTCCACGACGTCCACGGTCATGCCCTCGTCGACCAGCGCGCCGGCGAGCACGCCCGCGCCGCCGTACAGGTCCCAGGCATGGCCGGCGCCGCCGCCGTACTGCCCCGCGTATCCGCCGACGAGCGCGGCATAGCGGGTGGCTGCGTCGCGATGGGCCTGCCAGAAGCCGCCCACCGGGACCTTCCACGAGCGGGTGCCGACACGGTACTCGGCGAGCCCGTCCCCGGACAGCGCCTTCGCCGGCCGCCCGCGCCGGGCGGGCACCGCGGCGTGCGCGGCGCCGGCGTCGTCGAGCACGAGCGCGACCTCGGTGCCGGGCTCGGCGCGCACGGCTCCCGCGAGGTCCGTGAGCGCGGCGGGCAGCTGCACACAGGGCGCGGCGACGACCGCGGCGCTGCGGAACGCGTGTTGCCCGAGCGCGCCGGCACCGTCGGCCACCAGACGCGCGCGGTGCCGCCATCCGGTGACCGGGGCGCCGGACAGGGGCTCGACGGTCGGCTCGAACGCGCCCGGATCGAAGCCCCCGAACCGCGCGAGGAGGTCGTGGAGGACGTCGGCCTTGAGTTCTCGCTGGTAGGCGGGGGTGGTGAAGGTCAGGTCGCAGCAGCCCGCTCCGGCCGCCGCGGCGGCACAGGCCTCGGCGACGCGGTGCGGCGACGCCTCGAGGACCTCGACGGTGCCCGCGCGGGCGTAGGACTTCTTGACCTCGGTGACCCGGGCGCGCACCGTCTCCCCTGGCAGCGCGCCGCGCACGAAGACCGCGCGGCCCTCGTGCCGGGCGATGACGAAGCCGCCGTGCCCGGGCGCGCCGCAGGTCAGCTCGAGCAGGTCATTCGGCGCGAGCATGCGTGAACCTCCGGGCGACGAGGAAGACGATGAGCAGGCCGGCCGCGAACATCGGCCAGCCCATGAGGATCCGCGCGATGCCGAGCCCGCCGACGTTGTCGGTGACGTACAGGTAGAACTGGACTCCGAAGCGGAACGCGAACATGGCCGTCCACATCAGCGTGAGCCAGGTGAACGCCCGGAACTGCCGGAGGTCCGCACGCCAGTCCTGCGGTGCCGTCGGCGCATCGTCGTCGGTCTCGCCCGCGTCCTGCCGCTCGGAGAACAGGTGCCACAGCACCCCGACGAGGGGTCGCCGGACCAGGATCGACACCAGGCACGCGACCGCGAGCACGGCCTGCATCACGATGCCGTAGAGGAAGTAGCCCTTGCCGTTGCCGCCCACGAGCAGGGCGATCACGACGCACACCGCCACCCCGAAGAACCCCGAGATCGCGGGCTGGATCGAGCTGCGGGTCGCGAGCCGGACCACGGCCACCAGTGCGGCCACGACGAGCGCGGCGATGACGCCGCCCCACAGTCCCCACAGGGCGTTGGCGGGCACGAACGCCACGACCGGCAGGGCCGAGTACACCATGCCCTGCCAGCCACCCATCTGCTCGAGCACCTGGTCCTTGATCGAGGGTTCGGCGGTCTCCGCCGTCGTGTCCCGTTCCTCGCCGTCCGTCACCCGTCCACCCTACGTGGCGGCCCTGGCATGCTCGTCCCATGCAGTTCCTCGAGCGCACCACCGCCGTGCTCCTGCCCGGTTCGGGCTCGGACGCCGACTTCGTGCTCCGCGCCTTCGCCCCACTCACCCGGCTGTGCGCGCGGACCGTCGCCGTGGACGCGACGCCACCGTCGGTGGTGGCCGGGTACCGCGCCGCCCTCACCGCCGCAGCGTCCGACGGTCCGCTGTTGGCCTGCGGCGTGTCCCTGGGCTCGGCGGTCGCGGCGGGCTGGGCCCTGGAGAACCCCGACGCGGACATCACGCTGGTCCTCACCCTGCCGCCGTGGACGGGCGCCGCGGGCCCGGAGATCCCGGCGGCGATGTCGGCGCGGGTGACCGCGGACGTCGTCGATGAGGTCGGTGCGACCGAGGCCATCGCGCGGATGCGGGCGGGCAGTCCGCCATGGCTCGCGCGCGAGCTGAGCCGGTCGTGGGCCGCCCACGGGGACTTCCTCGCGCCCGCGCTCCGGGAGGCGGCCGTGTACGTGGCCCCGACGGAGGCCGAGTTCGGGCGGCTCTGCGCGCGCACCGTCGTCGTCGGCGCCGAGGGCGACCTGATCCACCCGGTCGCCGTCGCGCGGCAGTGGGGCGCGGCGATCCCGGGGGCGGCGGCGACGGCCGTCGACCTGGCCGACCTCGGCCCGGACCCGGAGGTCCTGGGCCGGGCCGGGCTCGCGGCGCTTACTGCTGGTTGTTGAGCCGGCTCAGGGCCGAGCCCTGGGTGAGCCGGTCCTGGTTGTTCTGCCGTAGGGCCGCGGGGCCGTCCGCGGCGGCGCGCTGCGCGACCTGCGCCGCGATCGACGCGGCGGCCTCCTCCTGTTGCGCCTGCTGCTGGGCCATGGCCTGCTGCAGCTGCTGCACCAGCTCGGCCGGCAGCTCGATCTCGAGGTGGTCGCGAGCGGGGCGCGGGTCGGTGCCGCGCCGGATCACGGTCTCCGCGAGCATCGCCCGCGCCAACTGCGCGGCCTGATCGGCGCTCTCGAGCGGCGAGGCCACGACGAACCGGACCATCCACCGCGGACCGTCGACGCCGATGAACCGGAGCACTCCGTCGGGCTGGACACCGACGACCTCGCGGCCCCAGTGACCGTCCTCGATCGTGACCTGCGCACCGTTCTCGCGGAGCGAGTCCGCCAGCTCGGTGACCACCTCACGCCACTGGCCGCCCGACTTCGGGGCAGCGAAGACGCCGGGCGTCACGCGGCCGGCGGGCGTGTCGAGGTGCACACCGATGGGCACACCCTCGGGGCTCATCTCCACCTGCAGCTGCGACTCCGGCGGCATCGCCAGAATGATCGAACCCAGGTCGAGGCGGCCCTCGTCGAGGCCCTCCTCGCTGCTCAGCGACGAGAGGTCGTACGGGCCGGCGCCGCTGCCCAGCTCCTGCGCCTCGTCGTCCTCGGCGGGCGCGGGGACGGTGTGGTGCTCCGGCTGGCCGATCGTGGCGTACGGGTCGACGCTCGAGGTGCTGCGCGGCTTGGACTTACGGCGGCCGAGGGCCATGGGGACTCGCTCCTGAGGTGTGTGGATCGGGTGGGACGGGGTGTGACCGGGCGCGGTCTACGACGAGGATTCGAGGCTGGCGTGGCCACCGGACGAGCCGTAGCCGCCGGCGCCGCGCACCGAGTCGTCGAGGAAGGTGACCTCGAGGAAATCGGGCAGTTCCACCCGCTGGACGAGCAGTTGGGCGATCCGGTCGCCCCGCTTGATCTCGACGGCGCTCTCGCGATCGGTGTTGAGCAGGCACACCTTGATCTCGCCGCGGTACCCGGCGTCGATCGTCCCGGGCGTGTTCACCACGGTGAGACCGTGTTTCGCGGCGAGGCCGGAGCGAGGGTGGATCAACCCGACGGTGCCGTAGGGCAGGGCCATCGCGATGCCGGTGGGGACCAGCGTGCGGGCACCGGGCTCGAGCCGGACGTCCATCGTCGAGTAGAGGTCCACGCCCGCGTCGCCGGGATGTGCGCGCTTGGGAAGTGGGAGGCCTTCGTCCAGCCGCAGTAGGGGTATCTGGCTCACCATGGGATGCAGACTACGCTGAGGGTGTGTCGGAAGATCGTGCAGTGAAGACCTCGAAGCCGGGAACCGGGTACTTCGAGAGGCTCACGGTGCCGTGGTACTGGTGGCTCGCAGGCGCGATCGTGGCCGGTCTGCTCTGTTTCGAGGTCACCCTGGCCACGCGCTGGGGCGATTGGATGATCGGCGTGTTCGTGGTGATCGTGGCCGTCATCGCCGTCCTGCTCTGGTCGATGGGGCGGGGCTCGGTCGCCGTGCGCGACGGTGAGCTGTGGGCGGGTAACGCCCATCTCCCGCTGGAGCTCGTCTCGCGGGCCGCGGCCGTGCCCGCGGCCGCGAAGAGTGCGGCGCTCGGTCGGCAGCTCGATCCCGCCGCCTTCCTGTACCACAAGGGGTGGATCAAGACGATGATCGTCGTGGTGCTGGACGATCCCGAGGATCCGACGCCCTACTGGATGGTGTCCACGCGGCACCCGGAGAAGATGCTGGAGCACATCCCGGCCGCGACGACGCTGGGCTGACCGAGGGTCGAACCCGACGGTGGGCCGCCGCGCACGGCGAGGCTGATGCCGCCGCGGTGGCCCTGATCGTCAGGCGCAGTCGACGCAGATCAGCTCGCTGCCGTTCGGGTCTGCGAGCCGGCTGCGGTGGTACACCAGGAAACAGCTGGTGCACGTGAATTCGTCAGCCTGCTTGGGCACCACTCGGACGCTCAGTTCCTCGCCCGAGAGGTCGGCGCCGGGCAGCTCGAAGGACTCGGCGGTCTCGCCCTCGTCCACGTCCACCGTGCCGGACTGGCCCTCGTTGCGGCGGGCCTTGAGCTCCTCCAGCGAGTCCTCCGAGACCTCGTCGGCCTCGGACCGCCGTGGCGCGTCGTAATCAGTTGCCATACCGTGTCATCCCCATCCTTGCTCGTGCCCCCGGTCTCGGGGTTTCCGAGACCGCCGGGCGCGTTGTCCCGCGCGAGCGGCCCAGAGTGTAGCTCACTCACGGATCGTTGTCACGGGGTTTGATCCCGGGCGCCGAATCCGCCGCTTGCAGCCGGTCTAACGCACGACGGGCCGGGATGATTCCCGCGCCGCGTCCGCGCCGCCTCCCCTGCTCCGGCGGCGTGCTCCCGTACAGTCGGGGCCGTGGTTTCCCAGCTCACCGGCGCAGGCCGGCGATTCGACCGGAACGGTGAACCGTTCCGTCGGCGCAGCATGCTGCCGATCCTCATCGTGATCGCGGTTCTCGCCGTCATCGCCATCGCCACCTGGGCGCGGGCCATGTCCTCCCAGGAGGAGGTCGCCGCGCCGGTGTCCTGTCCTCCCCCGGCCGCACCGTCGGCATCGGCCACCGCGACCGCCGGGACCACCGCTCCGGCCGGCGCCACGCCGCCGCCCGCGGCGCCCGCCCGGTTCGAGGTGGTCGCGCCCGACGACCTGATCTCCGTGCGGCCGGCACCCCTGGCCTCCTCGACGGTGCGTGTCCTCAACGCCTCGGGTCAGTCGGGGCGCGCCGAGACCACTCTGAACAAGCTGGCCGACTACGGTTTCCAGGCTCCCAAGACCGGCGGCTACGGCAACGACCCGCTGTATCCCCAGATGGAGTGCCAGGCGCAGCTGCGGTTCGGCGACGCGGGCCGGGCCGCCGCCGCCGCGGCGTGGATCATCGCCCCGTGCGCGGAGCTCATCAACGACGGCCGGCGCGACAACACCGTCGACCTGGTGCTGGGTACCTTCTTCACCGATCTCGAACCCAGCACCGACGCGCAGGAGATCCTGCGGATCCTGCGTGCCGCGCCGGCGGGAGCGGCCGACGGCGGCGCGAACCCGGCCCTGGTGTCGGCGGTGCACACGCAGTCCTGCAACCGCTGATCGTCGGCGCTCCGTGCCGGCCCGCGGCTACAGGTTCTGCAACCCGCCGACGGCGGCGAGTGCCGCGATCAGCCGATCGGCGATCCCGGGCGCTGCGGCGAGGGTGAGCGCACCGTCGGCGCTGGACGAGTCGGGACGCGGCACGATGACCCGGGCACCGGCCTCCTGCGCGATGAGCGCCCCTGCGGCCCAGTCCCACGGGCTCAGGCCGTGCTCGTAGTGGGCGTCCGCGCGGCCCGCCGCGACCATGCACAGATCGAGCGCGGCGGAGCCGATCCGACGCACGTCACGCACCTGCGGCAGCAACTCCGCGAGCACGCGTCCCTGCTTCTCCCGGCGCTCGCGGGCGTAGCCGAATCCGGTCGCGACGAGCGCGAGCGCCGGATCGGTGATCGGGTTCGCGCGCAGCTCCCGGAGGGCGCCGTCGGGCGCGATCTCCCGCGCGCCCGCACCGAGCGCCGCGGCGTAGACGGTGCCGTGCACCACGTCGGCGACGGCACCCGCGACGGACACCCCGTCGACCTGAGCACCGATGGAGACCGCGTAGGCGGGCACGCCGTAGAGGAAGTTGACGGTGCCGTCGATCGGGTCGACGATCCACCGCACCGCTCCCGGCTGCTCGTCCTCGCCGCCGAACTCCTCACCGAGGACCGTGTCGTCGGGGCGGAGCTCGGCGAGGCGATCCCGGACGAACCGCTCCGTCTCGGTGTCGACGACGGTGACCGGGTCGGTCGGGGTCGACTTGGTGGTCACCGCTTCCGGGGCCGCGCCCTCCGATTGATCGAATGCGTTGGCGCCGAACACCTCCGCCCGTCGGGAGGCCACCCTGTGCGCGGCCTCCCGCGCGACGGTCACGGCGATCTCGGACAACTCCCACCGGTTGTGTTGCACGCCCTCCACAGAACCACAATCCGCGGTACTTTGACAGCGCCGGGTCACTCCGGCCGGAGGACGAGACGTCCGGAACTTCGAGGAATGCGGAGCAGGCAATGGCGGAGAATCTGGGGTTCGGCGTCGACATCGGCGGCAGCGGGATCAAGGGCGGGATCGTGGACCTGGACACCGGCGAACTGGTCGGCGAGCGGTTCAAGGTGCTCACGCCCCAGCCGTCCACGCCGGGCGCCTGCGCCGGCGCGGTCCGCGAGGTCATCACCCACTTCGGCTGGGAGGGTCCGGTGGGCATCACGGTGCCGGCGGTCGTGACCAGCGGCACGGTGCGCAGCGCCGCGAACATCGACCCGGGCTGGGTCGGTACCGACGCGAACGAGCTGTTCACGTCGACCCTCGGCCGGCCGGTCACCGTGCTCAACGACGCCGACGCGGCCGGCCTCGCCGAGGACCGCTACGGCGCGGGCCGCGACTTCGACGGCGTGATCCTGCTGCTCACCCTGGGCACCGGGATCGGTTCCGCCCTGCTGTACCGCGGCACGCTGGTGCCGAACACGGAGTTCGGCCACATCGAGGTCGAGGGCAAAGAGGCCGAGCACCGCGCCGCGAGCTCGATCAAGGAACGCCGCGGGTGGAGCTACGAGAAGTGGGCCGGACAGGTCAGCCGGGTGTTCCGCGAGTACGAGAAACTACTGTGGCCCGACCTGATCATCGTGGGCGGCGGCATCAGCCGCAAGGCCGACAAGTGGGTGCCGTTGCTCGAGGTGAAGACGCCCGTGATCCCCGCGAAGCTGCTGAACACCGCGGGCATCGTCGGAGCGGCGATGGCATCGCGGCAGGTGTGATTCCGCACGCTTCCGGCGCTTTGACCGCAGGTGAATGCGGGCGGAGCTACCGAATCGTTACAATGGGGGCCCGGCGTCGATGCGCCGGACCAGACGCCGGACCTCCTCGCCCCCGGACGCCGCAGCCACCACCGACGCCCCGTAGGCACGGGACCGGTGCTGTTGTCGCGCCCGGGAAGCGGTTCCGGCGCACGCAGGCACAGTAGGAAAGGGCGTACGTGGCAGCGACGCAGACCAGCTCCAGCGCACCGTCGGCGGACGGCGTGGACGGTTCGGCCACCTCGGCGGAGACCCCCGCCAAGAAGACCACCGCCAAGAAGGCACCCGCGAAGAAGGCCCCGGCCAAGAAGGCTGCGGCGAAGAAGGCCCCCGCCAAGAAGGCCCCGGCGAAGAAGGCTGCGGCCAAGAAGGCCGCCGGTCCCGTCAAGCGCACGGCCAAGAAGGCCGCGGGCAAGAAGGACGCCTCCGCGGCCGGTGCCGAGGGCGGCGCCGAGGACGAGGAGGACGTCGAGCTCGACGGCGATCCCGATCCCACCGAGCTGTCGGACGAGGACGTCGCGATCGATGCCGATGACGCCGACGACGCGGGCGAGTCCGCCGACGCGGCCAAGGGCAAGAGCGCCGTCACCAAGCCCGCCCCGGCGGACGCGGAGGACGAGGAGCCCTCCGAGGCCGACAAGGCGTCCGGCGACTTCGTCTGGGACGAGGAGGAGTCGGAGGCGCTGCGCCAGGCACGCAAGGACGCCGAGCTCACCGCCTCGGCGGACTCGGTGCGCGCCTACCTCAAGCAGATCGGCAAGGTCGCGCTCCTCAACGCCGAGGAGGAGGTCGAGCTCGCGAAGCGGATCGAGGCCGGCCTCTACGCCGAGCAGATGATCGGCCGCTGGCTCGAGCGCGGCGAGAAGCCGGCGATCGGCATCCGGCGCGACATGAACTGGATCTCCCGCGACGGCAATCGCGCGAAGAACCACCTGCTGGAGGCCAACCTGCGCCTCGTGGTCTCGCTCGCCAAGCGCTACACCGGCCGTGGCATGGCGTTCCTGGACCTGATCCAGGAGGGCAACCTGGGCCTGATCCGTGCGGTCGAGAAGTTCGACTACACCAAGGGCTACAAGTTCTCCACGTACGCCACCTGGTGGATCCGGCAGGCCATCACCCGCGCCATGGCCGACCAGGCCCGCACCATCCGCATCCCGGTGCACATGGTCGAGGTCATCAACAAGCTCGGCCGCATCCAGCGCGAGCTGCTCCAGGACCTGGGCCGCGAGCCCACGCCGGAGGAGCTGGCCAAGGAGATGGACATCACGCCGGAGAAGGTGCTGGAGATCCAGCAGTACGCGCGTGAGCCCATCTCGCTCGACCAGACCATCGGCGACGAGGGCGATTCCCAGCTCGGCGACTTCATCGAGGACTCCGAGGCCGTGGTGGCCGTGGACGCGGTGTCGTTCACCCTGCTGCAGGACCAGCTCCAGTCCGTGCTCGACACGCTCTCCGAGCGCGAGGCCGGCGTCGTCCGCCTGCGGTTCGGCCTCACCGACGGCCAGCCGCGGACTTTAGACGAGATCGGTCAGGTCTACGGCGTCACGCGTGAGCGCATCCGCCAGATCGAGTCGAAGACGATGAGCAAGCTGCGGCACCCGTCGCGCTCGCAGGTCCTCCGCGACTACCTGGACTAGGTCCCGTTTCCGAACGCCCGACGGTACGCCGTCGGGCGTTCGGCGTCTCGCGGACCGAACCGTTCCTCGTGGAGCGGGTGATACCTCCCGCGCAGCGCGATTCCTCCGAGGAGGGAGCCGGTCAGCGGGTGATTCGGGTGCGGATGGCCACTCGCACCCGTTTCGCCCGGTCGCACCCTGCGTGCCGGGTGCGCTGGCGCATTTCGGGTGCGGATGGCTTCCCGCACCCGTTCTGCCCGGCGCAGCGGCTATCGCCGGCACGGTGATCCTCACGAAGGCCGATCGCAGGACGACTTCAGCCACGGTCACTGGCCGCCGGCGGTCCGCTCCCCTCGTCCCGCCACCCACAGCGGACCGGTGAGGAGCCAGATCACGGTGATCACGCCGAGCGTGCCGAACACGCCCATGAGCGCCTCGCGCTGGGTGTCGTCGGCCACGGTGTAGCCCAGCCCCAGCGACACGGCGCCCGCGATCGCCACCGCGCCGAGCCAGCGGTAGAAGTCCGACCACTCCTTGCGGGTACGTTCCGGGCCGAGTTTCGGCACCCTGTGCGGCGTGGGGCCGCCCGCGAACCGGTGGGCGAACCGCTCGTCGGCCCAGGTGATCATGCGGTGCCCGAACATCAGGGTGCAGCCGAGGTAGATGCCCGCGAGCCGGTGCGCGAAGCCGACCTCGCCGCCCCGGTAGAGGTCGATCGCGACGGCGGCGATGAGGACCACGTCGAGGGCCGGCACGAGGGCCAGCGCGACCATCCCCGCCCGGCGCGCCCGCACGATGTAGCGGAGCGTCAGGCCGCCCAGCACCAGGACCCAGAACCCGATCTCGCACCCGGCGATCGTCCACAGCACCGGACTGTTCAACTCGTTCATACGCCCCACTCTGCCGGGCCGGCGCACAGTCGTCGTCCCCCCGACGATGCGCCGGCCTCCCCCGATCGGCGGACCCCGCCGGGGGCGTCGTGTGTTGGAATGAGGTCATGACGGGGGACGGACGCGACGCGTCGAAGGTGTTCGCCGCCGTGCCCGCGTTGGGTGCCGCCATGGTGGGCGCGCTGTTGTGGGCGGCGGGCGGGTGGTCCGCACGGGCGGTGAACGAGGACCTGTACCCGTGGCCGGTGAAGGCCGCACTCCTGTGCGCCGCACTCGCCTTCCAGATCCTGGCCCGCCGGCGTCCCGCGCTGGGGTTCGGCCTCACGCTGGCGCTCGTGCTCGCGGATCTTCCGTTCGGGCCGTCGGTGCCTCTGTGGATCGCACTGTCCGACCTCATCTACCTCGCCACGGCGCTCGGCTCCGAGCGGCTCGTCCGAGTGGTCGCGGGGGTGTCCTTGGCCCTCACGATCGGCGCGGCGGTCACCGCCACCGCGTTCGAGGGGGTCAAGGCCGGCGTGTACGCCGCGCTGATCCTCGTGGCCCTGACGTGGTCGCCGATCGGCTACGCGAGAGCCCTGCGCGCCTACCGGAAGCTCGCCGAGATGGAGCGGCAGGAGAGCGAGGCACGGCGCACGAACACGATCGCGGAGGAGCGCCGCCGGCTCGCACGGGAGCTGCACGACACGGTCGCCGGGCATCTCTCCGCGGTCGCCATCCTGGCCGATGCCGCCCAGCGAACGCCGCGGAATCCAGCCGTGCTGCAGTCGATCCGGTCCGGTAGCCTGGCCGCGCTCGAGGAGATGCGATCCACGATCAACCTGCTCACCTCTCCGGACGATGCGGCGGTCCGCACCACCCTCACGTCCCTCGAACCGCTCATCGAGACCGCCGGGGCGGCGGGCGTGAACGTTCGGTTGCGCGTGCCCGACGGTCCGCTGCCCACCGCCGCCGAGGCCGTGCTCACCCGCATCCTCGGCGAGGTCATCACGAACGCCACCAAACATGCGCCGGGCTCTCCGTTGGAGGTCGTCGTGGACACCGACCGGGAGGAGCTCACCATGACTGCGACCAATCCCCTGCCCGCCGCTGCGTGGTCGGAAGGCGCCGGCGACGGCCTGCGCAACATCGCCTTCCGCGCCGAGTCGGTCGGTGGCACCGCGACCGCCGGCCGGCAGGGCGACACCTGGGTCGTCCGGGCGAGCGTACCGATGGAGGTCGTGCGGTGACGGTCACCGTCGTCCTGGCGGACGACCACGCGGCGATCCGGGCCGGCCTACGTCTGCTCCTCGAGTCCACCGGTGAGGTCCGGGTCGTCGGTGAGGCGGCCGACGGTGCCGCCGCGCTCCGGCAGGCCCGAGCCCTGAAACCGGACGTGGTGGTCATGGACGTCCGGATGCCGCGCGTCGACGGCCTCGCCGCCACCGCGTCGGTCGTGGCGGAGACCGACAGCGCCGTACTCGTTCTCACGACCTTCGATCTCGACGAGTACGTGCTCGGCGCCCTCGGTGCGGGCGCGAGCGGCTTCCTGCTCAAGTCCGCCGGCGGCGATGAGCTGATCCGCGCCGTGCAGGCGGTCGCGGACGGTGACGCGGTGCTGGACCCGAAGGTGACCCGCGCCGTGATCGGCGCACTGCCCCGTCCGTCCGACGAGCCCGCGCCGGTGGACCTGTCCGCGCTCACCGATCGCGAGCGCGACGTGCTGGCCGGGCTGGGCGACGGGCTGTCGAACCAGCAGATCGCGCGGCGTTTGGACATCGGCGAGGCCACGGTGAAGACCCACGTCTCGCGCGTGCTGATGAAGCTCGGCGTGCAGTCGCGGGTGCAGGCCGCGGTCATCGCTGCGCAGTCCGGAACGAGCGACGCCGGACCGAGAGCTTGACCTCAATAATGCTTCAGGTTGTCTGATGGAGTCGTTCCAGAGAAACGACACGAGGAGACACCATGACCGCCATCGACACCGCAGCCCCGTCGACGTTCCGCATCACCCGCACGACAGTCGTGCTCGGCACCGTCGGCCTCGCGCTGCTCGGCAACCTGATCCTGTGGCTCGTCGGCCTCGCCGCCGGCGGCGACTTCACCATGACCGACGAGGCCGGTGCCCGCGCGTCGGTGGCGCCCGGTGGCGTCGTACTCATGACGGTGGCGCCGCTCGCCGTCGGCATGACCGCGGCGGTGCTGCTCTCGAAGCTCTGGGCCCCGATCCTGCGCGTCGCGGCCGTCGTCGGCGCGGCCGCGTCGTTGGGCACCGTCGCGGGAACGCTCGCCGCGGACTTCGACGGTGCCTCCACGACGACGCTCGCGCTCATGCACGTGGTGATCGCCGCCGTGCTGGTGATCGCCCTCGAGGCCCTCTACCGTCGGGTGCGCTGACCGCGGACCGCGGACGATCCCACCGTCACCCGGTGGGACCGCCCACGGCGGATCCGTACCCTCATCCCCTCACCGGGTGAGGGTACGGATCCAGTTCCGGGTGGCGGCGGGGTCGATCACGTCGTCCAGCTCGAAGGTGGTGGCGGCGTGCAGGGCCCGGCCCCGCTGGTACGCCAGCGCCAGCAGCTGGTCGAAGAGCTCGGCGCGGGCGGCCTCGTCCGGCGCCGCGGCGAGTTCCTTGCTGAACCCCAGCCGCACGGCCCCCTCCAGGCCCATGCCGCCGATCTCGCCGGTCGGCCAGGCGACGGTGAACTGCGGGGCGTGGAAGCTGCCGCCGGTCATCGCCATGGCGCCGAGACCGTATCCCTTGCGCAGCACGAACACTCCGAGCGGGACCGTCAACCGGGCCCCGAGCACGAAGAGCCGGGAGAAGCGGCGTACCGTCGCCTGTTCCTCGGCGTCGGGGCCCACCATGAACCCCGGGGTGTCGCAGAGCGAGACCACCGGAAGCCCGTGCGCCTGCGCCAGTTCCAGGAAGTCCCCGAGCTTGTCGGCGCCCTCGGCATCGATGGCACCGCCCAGGTGCCGGGTGCTGTTGGCGATGAGGGCGTAGGGCACGCCCTCCACCCGCACCAGCGCCGTGATGACGCCGACCCCGTAGTCGCGGCGCAGCTCCAGGACGGAGTCCTCGTCGACGATCGCGGCGATCGCGGCGCGGACGTCGTAGGCGCGCAAGCGGTTCTCGGGCACCACATGCCGAGCCCTGCGCGGATCGGGGGCGGTCCAGTCGTCGACCGGGCCCGCGAAGTAGCCGAGGTACCTCCGCGCCTGCCGAACCGCCTGCACCTCGTCGTCCGCGACGACGTGCACGACGCCGTTGCGGCGCTGCACGTCGATCGGACCGATCGCCTCCGGGCGGAACTCGCCGAGCCCGCCCCCGGAGATCATGGCCGGGCCGCCCATGCCGATGTTCGCGTCCGGCGTGACGATGATCACGTCGCAGATGCCCGCGAGCGCGGCGTTCCCCGCGAAGCAGCGTCCTGAGACCACCGCGATCAGCGGAACCCGCCCGCGCAACGCGCCGAGCGAGCGGAAGGTCGGGACGTCCAGGCCCGCAACGATGTCCAGGTCGGTGTCGCCGGGCCTGCCTCCGCCGCCCTCGGCGAAGAGCACGATCGGGACGCCGCGACGCTCCGCCACATCGATGAGCCGGTCGGTCTTGGCGTGGTTGCGCCAGCCCTGCGTGCCGGCCAGCACCGTGTAGTCGTAGGAGATCACCATCGCCTCGGTGCCGTCGATCGTGGCGAGGCCGCCGATCAGGCCGTCCGCGGCGCCGGTGGCGATCAGGTCCTCCTCGGACCGGCGGGCGCGCTGCGCCGGCAGGAGCAGCGCCCCGTACTCGGTGAAGCTGCCCTCGTCCACGAGGTCGTCGATGTTCTCGCGCGCGGTGCGCCGCCCGATCTTCCGCCGCTTGGCCACGGCGTCCGGGCGGCCCTCGTCGCGGGTCACACGGTGTCGCTCACGCACCTCGTCGAGGTCCGCGCGGGACCGGTCGAGGTCCTGCTCGTCCCCGCCGGCGCCGCTGCCGCTCGAGCCGTCCGCCGGCGTGTACGCCACGAGCGGCGTCCCCGCGCTCACGGTCTGCCCGGGTCGCACGAGCACCTCGCCGACGGTGACCGGCACCGCCAGCACCTGCTCGTGCTCCATTTTCATCGCCTCGAGGACGACCAGTGCGGTGCCCGGTTCGGCGGTCGCGCCCTCCTCCGCCACGGCGACGACGGTGCCCGTCATCGTCGCGACCAGGACGTCACCGTCGAGATCGACCGACGGTGCCGGGCCCGCGTCCACCGCGGGCGCGAGTTCCGCGATCCGGCGGCTGAGGTAGCCCGTATCGACGGGGCCCGAACGGAATTCGGCGTCCGCGAGCACGGCGCGCAGCAGCGCGATGGTGGTTCCGGGGCCGTCGATGACGAACTCCCCCAGCGCCGCGTCGAGCTTGGCGAAGGCGCGCTCCGCGGTCGCCGCGCGCACGATCACCTTCGCGAGCAGGGAGTCGTACCGGGCCGAAGTGGTCAGGCCGGGCCTGCCGTAGCCGTCCACGCGCACACCGGGCCCCGTCGGGGGCGTGTACCCGGTGAGCTCCCCCGCCGACGGGAGGACGGTCCCGTCGGGCTGCGGCACCTCGAGGTTGACGCGCGCCTGCACCGCGGTCCCGAGCGCGGCGGCCGGTGCGCCGGTGACGATCCCGTCGCGGCAGGTGATGCCGTCGGGCAGGCCCACCGAGGCGAGCGCGGCGCCGTCGGCGAGGGCGAGCTGCGCGGCCACCAGGTCGACGCCGGTGACCTCCTCGGTCACGGTGTGCTCC
The DNA here is from genome assembly GCF_001575205.1 of Tsukamurella pseudospumae. Taxonomy (GTDB): domain Bacteria; phylum Actinomycetota; class Actinomycetes; order Mycobacteriales; family Mycobacteriaceae; genus Tsukamurella; species Tsukamurella pseudospumae. The sequence goes on along the minus strand of NZ_LSRE01000034.1, from coordinate 182,033 downwards.
ACCTGGATCCGCGGATTGACCTCCAGGAACACTGCCGCAGCGTCCCGCACGAGGAATTCGACGGTCGCGAGGCCGCGGTACCCGGCCGCGGCGCACAGGCGGGCGGCGTGGCCGTGCAGGGAATTCCGCAGCTCGTCGGTCAGTGCGGGCGCCGGCGCGATCTCGATCAGTTTCTGGTTGCGGCGCTGCACGCTGCAGTCCCGGTCGCCGAGCGCGAGGGCGCTCTGCCCGTCGCCGACGATCTGCACCTCGATGTGCCGGGCCCCGGTCTGCAGTTCCTCCGCGAAGACCCGGCCGTCGCCGAAGCCCAACTCGGCCTCGGAAACGCAGGCGCGGTATGCGGATTCGAGGTCGTCCTCGAACCGCGGCCCGGGCAGGACGGCCCGCATGCCGCGCCCGCCGCCACCGGCGACGGCCTTGATCATGACGCCGCTCGGGCGGCCGGCGGCGAACGCTCGCACCGTCGCGAGGTCGGCGCCGCCGTCGGTGGCGGCGGGCACGGGAACGCCCGCCGCGACGGCGGCCGCTCGGGCGGCGGCCTTGTCACCGAAGGCGCGCAGCACCTCCGGGGCCGGGCCGACGAAGACGAGCCCGGCGTCGGCACACGCCGCGGCGAAGCCCGCGTTCTCGGCGAGGAATCCGTAGCCCGGGTGCACGGCGTCGGCCCCGGTCCGCGCGGCGGCCGCGAGCACGGCGTCGACGTCCAGGTACGCCGCAGGGCCGGATCCGTCCAGCGCCACGGCGTCATCGGCCGCGGCGACGTGCGGGGTGTCGGCGTCGTCCGCGGCGTACACCGCCACGGTGGGGACGCCCAGATCCCGTGCCGTGCGGATGATCCGCAGCGCGATCTCGCCCCGGTTCGCGATGAGCAGTTTCACTTCGACTCCCCCTCGGCGGCCAGTGCCGCCGCGCGCTCGAACAGATCACCCTTGCGGATCTTCCCGGTTGCCGTCATCGGCAGCGAATCCACCACGACGAAATCGGGAACCTTGTAGGCCGCCATGTTCTCCCGGGACCACGCCCGCAGCTCGGCGACGTCGACCCGTCCCTCCGCCACGACGAACGCCAGGGGCACCTGCCCCTTCCGGGCGTCGGGGCGCGGGACCACGGACACCGCGCCGATGGCCGGGTGATCCTTGAGCAACGCCTCCACCTCCGACGGGAAGACCGACATGCCGTTCACCTTGATCATCTCCTTCGTGCGAGCGAGATAGTGCACCGCGCCCCACTCGTCGAGCCTGCCGACGTCACCGGTGTGCAGCCAGCCGTCGCGGATCGCCTCGGCGGTGGCCTGGGGGCGGCGGTGGTATGCAGTGAGGATGGACTGGCTCCGCACGACGATCTCCCCGGTCCCGCCGACGGGGACGGGCGCACCGTCGGCGTCCACGATCAGGATGTCCGTGCCGGGCACGGGAAGTCCGCAGAACACGGGGTCGGCCGTGAGGTCCCGGTCGTCGTCCTGGAAGCCCAGGGTGAAGGTGTCGGCGGTGTGCGTCTCGGTCATGCCGTAGGAGGCCTCGCGGAGCGTCCCGCCGGTCAGCCCGCGCCACCGGGCGCGCAGCTCCGGGGTCAGCTTGAGCACGAAGGAGACCGCGAGGGGGTTGACGACGGTGCCGAACGCGGCGCCGTCGAAACCCGGGAGTTCCATCAGCTCGACGTAGTTGTCGACGGTGCCCACGAGGTCGGTGACCGCGTAGCGGGCGACGAGCGCCGCGACGGCGACCGGGTCCCAACGGGTCAGGAGTACCACCGTCTGGCCGTTGATCAGCGGCTTGAGGATGCCGAAATCCTCTCCGGCGATCCAGAACACGGGCAGGAAGTTCAGGCCGACCGCGACGGGGTCCCCCACCGGCGCGCCGCCCGCGAGCGTCGCGGTGGCGGCGGTGTAGGCCATGTGCCGCTGCGTGTGCTCGCACCCCTTCGGCAGACCCGTGGTGCCCCCGGTGTAGTTCAGCGCGGCGAGCGCGTCGGGGTCCGATCCACGGATCGGCGCGGGCGCGACTGCGGCCACGCGGTGCCAGTCGCTGCGCGGGTCCGGCGCGGTGTCGAAGGGCGGCAGCGCATCGGCGAACGGCGCTGTGCCGTCGAGGAGATCGCCCACGGCCGTGGCTATCACGGTGTGCACGGGCGTCTGCGCGCGCACGGACTGCACCAGGTCCAGCAGGTCCGTCTGGGCCAGGAGCACGCCCACACCGGCGTCCTCCAGCTCGTGCTGCAGCTCACGCCCCTTCAGCAACGGATTGACGGGGACGTGGACGGCACCGAGCTTGAGGATCCCGAGCATGGCGATGGCGAACTGCGGGCAGTTGCCCAGGTACACACCCACCGCGTCACCCGGCCGCACCCCGTACTCGGCCAGCAGTCCGGCGAACCGGTCGGACAGGTCGTCGTACTCCGCGTAGGTCACCTCCCGCCCGTAGAAGGCGATCGCGACGGTGTCCGGGCGCTGCTGCGCCCAGTGCCGCAGGTGCTCGACCATCGCCGGCGCGCCGGCGGGGTATTCGACGGTGCGCGGCACCTGCGCCGGCCAGTTCCGCAGGCGCAGCGCGCGGATCTCCTCAGCGGCGGCGTCGAGCGCGGCGGCACCGTCGGTGATCGTGTCGGACATGCTTCTCCTTAGCCGACCGGCACCTCTCGGATGCCGATCAATCGCTCTGCGACGCGGATCTGGTCCGCGATGAAGCGCTCGCGCTCGGCCGCACTGCCGCGGGCCACGCGCTTCGCGCCGTGGTGGATGATGTCGTTGAGGATGCGGACCAGGGCCGCGGGCTCGAGGCACAGGTCGACGGTGCCGGGATCGAGCGCCGCGAGGTAGGCGGTGTAGCGGCGGTGAGTGCGCCGGATCATCCGCTCCCAGATCACGGCCACGTCGTCGCGGACCGGTGCCATCGCGTCGAACAGAGCGACCAGGCCGCCGTTCGCGAACACCCCGTCGGCGTAGGCCCGCATCGTCGCGGCGATGACCTCGCGCGGGTCCGTGGTGTCGATCCCCGCGAGCGACTGCGTCGCCTCGAGCTCGGCCGCGACCCGGTCCACGAGGGCCAACAGGATCTCGTCCTTGGACCGGAAGTAGGCGTAGAACGTGGGCCGCGAGGTCTGTGCGCGGGCCGCGATGAGCTCGACGGTGGTGGCCGCGTAGCCGAGGTCGTCGAAGCACTCGGCCGCCGCCCGGAGGAGTTCCTCCCGGCGGGCTCCCCCGGCGTCCTTGCGGTTGGCGCGGGCCCGCTCCTGCGATTCGCTGATCGTCACGCTCACGAGTCTGCTCGGCTCCGCTCGGACCTTCAAGGACGCCGGGGACGCGTCACGCCGATGCCGGGACGCCGGGCACGGCCTCCGGATCCTCGCGGACGGCCTTGCCGTTCGTCTCCGTGAGGAAGTACGCGCTGGCCAGCGTGACCAGGCCCATCGCCGCGAGGTACACCGAGACGAAGGTGGTCGACCGGGTCTCGGCGATGATCGCGGTCATGATGAGCGGCGCCACGCCCGAGACGCCGACGGCCGCGAGCTGGTAGGCCAGCGAGGCTCCCGAGTAGCGGATCCGCGGTTCGAACAGCTCCGCCATGAACGCGGCGAGCGGGCCGTAGGTGAGCGCCTGTCCGAAGCTCGAGACGAACATCGCGACCAGCAGCAGACCGATGTTGGTGGTCTCCGCGAGCCAGAAGAACGGGAACGCCCAGACCATGAGGACGGCGGCGCCGACGAGGATCAGCGGACGGCGCCCCACCCGGTCGGAGACCGCGCCCGCGGCCATGATCACCAGCGGCATCACGACGGAGGTCACGAGGACGCACATCAGGATGGAGTTGCTGCTCATGCCGAGGCCGCCCGCGGAGGGCTTCTTGCTGCCGTAGCTGACGAAGCCCGCGATGGAGACGTAGAAGGCGGAGTTGGTGCCGGCCAGCAGGCCCGCGCCGAGCAGGATCTTGCCCCAATGGAAGCGGACGGCCTCGGACAGCGGCGCCGCCGCGACCGCCTCCTTGCCGGCGTTCTTCGCCGCGACCTCCTGCTGCAGGGCGAGGAACTCGGGCGAGTCCTCGATCTTGTTGTGGATGTACATCACGACGGGCACGAGCACCGCGCTGGCCCAGAACGGCACGCGCCAGCCCCAGCTGAGGAACGCGGCATCGTCGAGGATGCTGTTCATCAGGATCATCATCAGGTTGCCCATGAGCAGGCCCAGCGGGACGCCCATCTGGCCGAAGGTGCCGGCGAAGCCGCGCTTCTTCGGACCGGCGGACTCGGTCAGCAGCAGTACCACGCCGCCCCACTGGCCACCGCAGGCGAGGCCCTGTACGAATCGCAGCGTCACCAGCAGGATCGGCGCGAGCGAGCCGATCGCCGAGGCGGTCGGCAGGCAGCCGATGAGGAAGGTGGCCGCGCCCATCGCGGTGAGGCACCAGATGAGCATCGGCTTGCGGCCGATCTTGTCGCCGAAGTGGCCGGCGAGGATGCCGCCGAGCGGCCGGGCGATGAAGCCGACCGAGAACGTGGCGAAGGCCATCAGGGTGCCCATCAGCGGCGACAGGTCCGGGAAGAAGACCTTGTCGAACACGAGGGCGGCGGCGGTGCCGTAGACGAAGAAGTCGTACCACTCGATCGAGCTGCTGATCAGCCCGGCGGTGAGGAGTTTGCCGTGCGACTTCTTCACCGGCACGACCGCACCGGACTCGCTGGTCTGTGTCATGGATAACCCTTCGTGAACGTTGTGATCCCCACCACAGAGAATGCTTGACGTTGACGTTCGTGTCAACCGCTTTCGAGAAATCGCTAAGCGTTTGCTTATGCAGATGGCGTGGTGTTTCCGCGACCTGGCACCGTTCCGCCGCGATGTCCGCACCGATCACGTAGAACTGGTCCATGGCGCTCCTCGAACCCGATTTCCCCTCCGCGAACGGCCGCGACACGATCCGCGCGTGGATCTACACCCCCGTGCGCGAGCCCCGCGCGATCGTCCAGCTGATCCACGGTCTCGGCGAGCACTCCCGCCGCTACCTGCGGCTGATCACCGCGCTCCTCGACGAGGGCTTCGTGGTGGCCGCCGAGGACCACGCCGGGCACGGCGCCACCGCGATGACCTCGGGCGTGTGGGGCGACGCGGGCGTCGACGCCGGGCACGTCATGGTGGCCGACGCCCGTTCACTCGGTGCGACGGTGCGCGCACGTCACCCGGGCCTGCCGTACGTGGCCTTCGGCCACTCGATGGGCTCGATGATCGCCCGCGGTGCGGCGATCGAGTCTCCGTCGGAGATCGACGGTCTCGTCCTGTGCGGCATCGCGGCGCAGATCCCCGGTGCCGACACGGGCATCGACCGGGCGGCGCTGGCCGCGGAGCCCGACCAGGCCGGGGCCGCCCCGCTCGAGTACGTCGGAACCCTGTTCGACGGCTTCGTCTCCCGGTTCGGCGCGGGCGCGGGCCCGACGGACTGGGTGGCCCGCGACCCCGACGTGGTCCGCGACCACGCGGCGGACCCGTTCAACAACTTCGGAGCGCCGCTGTCGGTCCGCTTCCTGCGCGGCTTCATCGACCTCTACGACGCCGCGAACGGCGACGGCTTCTACGCGGCCCTGCCGTCCACGACGCCCGTCCTGATCCTCGCCGGCGACCAGGATCCGGTCGCCAACTACGGCGAGGGCGCCTACCACGTGGCGAACCGCCTCGTCGCCACGGGACATCCCGACGTCCGGACCCGCGTCTACCCCGGCGTCCGGCACGAGGTGCACAACGAGCCCGAGACGCGCGACGACGTGGCGGCCGAACTGATCGCCTTCATCGAGCGCGTCATCGCCTGAGACGCCGCGGAGCCCCGTCGTGATCGACGGGGCTCCGGGGCATGGGGCTTGGGGATCGGGTTCTAGCGCGTGCGCAGCTCCCGCTTGAGGATCTTGCCGGTACCGCCCTTGGGCAGCTCGGCGACGAGATGGATCTCGCGCGGGTACTTGTACGCCGCCAGGCGTTCGCGGCTGAAGTCCGTCAGCGCCTCGGCGTCGGCGCTCGCGCCAGGCCGGAGCACGACGAAGGCGACGACCTCCTCCCCCAGCCGGTCGTCGGGACGCCCCACGACGGCGGCCTCGACGACATCGGGGTGGCTGTAGAGCACCTCCTCGACCTCGCGCGGGTAGACGTTGTAGCCGCCGCGGATCACCAGGTCCTTGAGCCGGTCGACGATGAAGAAGTAGCCGTCCTCGTCGCGATAGCCCAGGTCTCCGGTGTGCAGCCAGCCGTTCCGCAATGCCTCGGCGGTCGCCTCGGGCCGCTTGTAGTAGCCCTTCATCACGTTGTGCCCGCGGACCACGATCTCGCCGACGTTGTCGGCGCCGGGCGGGAGTTCCGCACCGTCGGCATCGACGGCCCGCAGCTCGACTCCCCAGATGGGCTTGCCGATGGAGAGCACCTTGCGCTCTTCCGCGCTGATGTTGAAGGTCGCCGTCGACGCGGTCTCGGAGAGCCCGTAGCCCTCCAGGATCGCCAGGCCCGGGAACTTCTCCTCGAAGGCCCGGATCACGCCGCCGGGGATCGACGCGCCACCGGACACGGCCGCGCGCAGACTACTCAGATCGCGGCCCGCGGTGTCCTCGCCGAGGAGCGCGACGTACATCGTCGGGACGCCGGACAGCACGGTGACGCGACGCCGTTCGATCACGTCGACCACCGCGCCCGCCTCGAACCGCGGCACCAGCGCGACCGAACCACCCCACCGCACAGCGGCGTTGAGCACGCTGGACAGCCCGAACACGTGGAAGAGCGGCAGCGCGCCGAGGGCGACGTCGTCGTCACGCATGCCGAACAGTTGCGGCGCGACGGTGCAGTTCATGTAGAGCTCGAAGTGGGTCAGTTCGGCGCCCTTGGGGCGCCCCGTCGTCCCCGAGGTGTAGAGCAGGACCGCGGTGTCGTCCGAGCTCGTGGGATGGATCTCCCCGGTGTCCGGCTCCGCCAGGAGCTCGGCGAAGGGCACGGCGCCCGACGGTGTCGGTGCGCCCAGCGAGACGACCACCACGTCGCCGACCGAGGCCTCCGCGGCGCCCGCCAGCGCGGCCTCGGCGGAGAAGTCGGACGCGATGAGCAGCTTCGCGTCGCTGTCGCCCACGTGGTACGCCACCTCGCGGGCGGTGAACAAGGGGTTCAGCGGCACCATCGTCAGCCCGGCCTTGAGGAGGCCGAAGTAGACCAGCACGAACTCCGGGAGGTTCGGTAGCTGCACGGCCACCTTGTCCCCCGGCGCGAGCCCGCGCTCCAGCAGCGAGGCGGCGACCCGCCCCGACTGCTCGTCGACCTCGCGGTAGGTGATCTCGCGGTCGCCGAAGTACAGGGCCGGAGCGTCGGGCGTCGCGGAGGCCGACTCCCGCAGCATGACCGCCAGGTTGAACGACATGCGCCTACTCCCCCGCCAGCACGCGACGCGGGACGTCGACCAGCATGGTGTCGATCTGCGCCTGCGTCACGCCGCGCTCGAGCACGTACGGGAAGACGTCCTCGAAGACGTGCGTGTAGTGCCACTGGAGCATGCCCGCCTTGACGTTCGGGTCGATCCAGTCGATGTAGCAGGACGCGTCCTGCGAGAGCACGATCTTCTCAGTGTAGCCGCGGCGCACCATCTCGATGAGGGTGTCGTTGCGCGCCTCGAAGGTCGTCTCCAGGTTGATGCCGAACCGGTCGAAGCCGAGCGTGAAGCCGGCGTCGGCGAGCGCCGAGAGGTGGTCGACGTCGGTGGAATCGCCGCTGTGCCCCAGGACGATCCGCGCCGGATCCACGCCCTCCTCGTCGCACATCACCCGCTTGACGAGCAGACCGGTCTCCGAGCCGGGGTGGGTGTGCACGGTGATGGGGACGCCGGTGGCGGTGTGCGCCTTCGCCACCGCGCGCATCACCCGTTCCACCCCCTCGGTGAGGCCGTGATGGTCGATGGCGCACTTGAGCATGCCCGCCTTCACGCCCGTCTCGCCGATACCCTGCTCGATGTCGCGGACGAACATGTCCGCCATGGGATCCGGGAAGTCGACGCCCGTCATCGCCGTCAGGGCCGGGCCGCGGTACATGAAGTACCGCGGCACGTCCCGGTAGGTGTAGACGCCGGTGGCCGCGACGATCTTGACCGGCGTCCGCTCCGCGATCCGCTGGATGCGCGGGATGTAGCGGCCGAGGCCCACCACCGTCGGATCGACGATGGTGCGCACCCCGGCGTCGTACGCCTTCTGCAGCTGCGCCACCGCGTCGTCCGCGCGGGCGTCCTCGTCACCGAAGTCCTCCGGATAGTTCTGCTGGATATCCGGGGTGAGCACGAAGACGTGCTCGTGCATCAGCGTGACGCCGAGGTCGGCTGCGTCGATGTCTCCGGTGACGGTGTGGACGGCTCCCATGGTTCCTACTTTCCGACGGTGACTCGTGATGGGGCTGGGCGGGTTTCGGTCAGGCGGGCAGGTCGATCAGGCCCGCGAGCGCGGCGCGATGCCGGCCGGCGGTGCCCAGCCCGATCTGATCGGCCTTGGCGCGCTTGAGATACAGGTGCACCGGCGCCTCCCAGGTCATGCCGATGCCGCCGTGCAGTTGCACCGCCTCCTCCGCCGCACGCACGGCGAGGTCCGAGCAGTACGCGGCGGCCACGGCGACCGCGATGACGCTCTCGGGATCCTCGGGCCCCAGTTCCGCGAGCGTGACGACGGCCGAACGGGCCGCCGCGGACGCGGACTCCGCATCGGCGTACAGCTCGGCGAGCCGGTGCTTGAGCGCCTGGAAGCCGCCGACGATCCGGCCGAACTGCCTGCGTTCCTTGAGATACGCGACGGTGGTGCTTACGCACCAGCGCGCGACACCGGCCTGCTCGGCGGCGAGCAGTGCCGCACCGGTGAGCAGGCCCGCGCGGATCGCGGCGGCACCGTCGGACGTAAGGACGTCGCCCCGCGCGCCGTCGAGGACGACGTCGGCGACCTGCCGCGTCATGTCCAGGGAGGAGACGGGCTCGATGCGGGTGTCGGACGCCGGAACGGCGTACAGCGCACCGTCGGAGCCCGGGACGAGGAGGACATCGGTACCGATCACCCCGGCGACGGATCGCACGGTGCCCGACAGCGCACCGTCGACGACGGGGACCGTCGGAACCGGCCCGTGCGGGTCCACGGAGAAGGGCACGACGAGTGCCGCGGACCGCTTCCCCGACGCGAGCGTCTCGGCGAGAACGCCGGCGCCGGCGGCCAGCGCCGTCGCGGTGGCGATGCCCGCGCAGGTGAGGAAGTCCGTTGCCGCGCAGGCGGCCCCGAGCTCCTCCGCGACGACGCCGGCGACGGCCGCACCGGCCCCGGCGCCGCCCAGGTCCTCGGGCACCAGCAGGCCCGCGACGCCCATCTCGGCGAGCTCGCCGTCGATCCCGGGGGCCGGGGTCCCGTCGTAGGCCGCGATGAGATCCGACGGTGCCGTGCGCCGCCCGAGGAGGTCGCGCACCGCCGCCCGCAGGTCGTCCTCGACGTCGGTGTTCAACAACTGCGGTGTGAAGCTCACTTGGGCACGTCCTTCCACGGCAGGTCCTTGTCGACCCGGTGCTCCGGCGGCAGGCCCAGCACGCGCTCCGCCACGATGTTCTTGAGGATCTCGGAGGTCCCGCCCTCGATCGAGTTGCCCTTGGCACGCAGATAGCGGTACCCCGCGTCGCGGCCGTAGAAGTCGACCCGGTCGGGGCGGACCATCGTCCAATCCGCGTACCGCAGGCCGTCCTCGGCGAGCAGCTCCAGTTCGAGCCCCGACAGCTTCTGGTTGAGCCGCGCGAAGGACAGCTTCATCGCCGCGCCCTCCGGCCCGGGTTGCCCGGACGCGAGCTTCTGCCCCAGCCGCTGCGCCGTGACGCGAGCGACCTCGCTGTCCACCCACAGGCGGAGCAGGTCGTCGTGCAGGTCGGGCGTGCGCAGCTCAGGACGCTCGCGCCAGGTCCTCGCGACGACGCCGATCATGCCGTCCTCGCGCTGCGCGGCGCGGCCGCCGATCGCGACCCGCTCGTTGTTGAGCGTGGCGTTCGCGACCTGCCAGCCCTGACCCACCGCACCGAGGCGATGGACGTCCGGGATCCGCACGCCCTCGAGGAAGACCTCGTTGAACTCGGCCTCGCCGGTGATCTGCCGCAGCGGCCGCACGTCGATGCCCGGGTCGGACATGTCGCACAGGAAGTACGTCAGGCCCTTGTGCTTCGGCAGGTCGGGATCGGTGCGGGCGACCAGGATCGCCCACTGCGCGTTGTGCGCGCCCGAGGTCCAGACCTTCTGGCCCGTGACCACCCAATCGTCGCCGTCGCGGACCGCGCGGGTCGCGAGGCCCGCGAGGTCGGAACCGGCGCCGGGCTCGCTGAAGAGCTGGCACCAGATCTCCTCGCCCGTCCAGAGCGGGCGCAGGAAGCGGTCGATCTGCTCTGACGTGCCGAAGGACAGGATCGTGGGCGCGGCCATGCCGAGACCGATCCCGTTGACGTGACTGCGGTTGTCGGGCGCGCCGGCGGCGGCGAACCGCGCGTCGACCGCCTGCTGCAGGGCCCGCGAGAGCCCCAGTCCGCCACGGCCTTCCGGGTACGCGACCCACGCGAGACCGGCGTCGTACCGGGCCCGCAGGAACTCCAGCGGGTCGGTCTCGGCCGGCGGATGCGCGGCGAGGAACTCGCCGACCCGCCCGGCGAGCTCCTCCGGACCCGGCACCGTCACCGCTGTGCCCGGGCCGCCGCGCGCTTCTTCAGCTCCGCGCGCGCGAGGGAGTTCTTGTGCACCTCGTCCGGCCCGTCGGCGAACCGGAGGGTGCGGATGCCGGCGTAGTACTCGGCGAGCGGGAAGTCCTGCGACAGGCCGCCGGCGCCGTGCGCCTGGATGGCCTTGTCCAGGATCCACTGCACGGTCTGCGGCGTCGCGATCTTGATCGCCTGGATCTCCGTGTGGGCGCCGCGGTTGCCCACGGTGTCCATCAGCCACGCGGTCTTGAGGACGAGCAGGCGCAGCTGCTCGATCCGCACGCGGGACTCGGCGATCCAATCGCGGATCACGCCCTGCTCCGAGAGCGGCTTGCCGAAGGCGGTGCGCTCCGAGACCCGGTCGCACATCGCCTCGACCGCGCGCTCCGCCACGCCGATCGAGCGCATGCAGTGGTGGATGCGGCCGGGCCCGAGGCGGGCCTGCGCGATGGCGAAGCCGTCACCCTCCTCGCCGATCAGGTTGCTCGCGGGCACGCGCACGTCGGTGAACCGCAGCTCGGCGTGGCCCCCGTGGCTGTGGTCGTCGTAGCCGAAGACGTGCATGCCGCGCAGCACCTCGAGGCCAGGGGTGTCCCGCGGCACGAGGATCTGCGACTGCTGACGGTGGCGCTCGGCGTCGGGGGCGGTCTTGCCCATGACGATGAAGATCTTGCAGTTCGGGTTCATCGCGCCCGTGATCCACCACTTGCGGCCGTTGATGACGTAGTCGTCGCCGTCGCGGACGATGGACAGGCCGATGTTGGTGGCGTCGGAGCTCGCGACGTCGGGCTCGGTCATCGCGAAGGCGGAGCGGATGTCCCCGTTCAGGAGCGGCTTCAGCCATTGCTCCTTCTGCTCCGCGGTGCCGAACTCGTTGAGCACCTCCATGTTCCCCGTATCCGGCGCGGCGCAGTTGAACACGGCGGGCGCGAGGTGCAGGCTGCGGCCGGTGATCTCGGCGAGCGGCGCGTACTGCAGGTTGGTCAGGCCCGCTCCGTTCTCGCCGGGCAGGAAGAAGTTCCAGAAACCCCGGCTGCGGGCCTCGGCGCGCAGCTCGGCGAGCACCGGGGCGCTGTCCCACGCCCAGCGGTCGTCCAGCTCTTCCAGCTCGCGGTGGAAGGTCTCCTCCGCCGGGTAGACGTGGCTGTCCATGAAGTCGTCGACCCGCCCGATCAGCTCGGTGGTCTTGGCGTCGTACGCGAATTCCATTGTCAGTTCTCCTTGAGTGCGGCGAGTCCGGCGTCGAGCAGCGGGTCCACTGCCTGCCCGGCCTCGGCGAAGCCTGCGCCCACGGTCTGGCCGTTGACGTAGCGGTAGTGGATGCCCTCGACGATGCCCGCGAGCTTGAAGCTCGCGAGGGCGATGTAGAAGCCGAGGTCGCCGAGGTCGCGGCTGGACCCGGCGGCGTAGCGGTCGATGATCTGCTGCTCGCTGAGGAAGCCCGGGGCCTCCGAGACATCGCTGACGGTGCCCGCCGAGATCTTCGCGAGCCGGCCGTAGACCAGCATCAGGGCGAGGTCGGTGAGCGAGTCGCCGATGGTCGCGAGCTCCCAGTCGACCACGGCGCCGGGCTCGTCCTGCGGGGTCACCAACACGTTGTCGAGCCGGTAGTCGCCGTGCACGATGCCGGGGGCGGCGTCCGCGGGGACCCGCGCCTCCAGCGCAGCGAACAGCTCGTCGACCTTGGGCAGGTCGCGGGTGTGCGCTGCGGCGAACTGCTTGCGCCACCGCTGGACCTGCCGGCCGAGGAAGCCCTCAGGGCGGCCGTAGTCGGCGAGGCCGACGCTCGCGGGGTCGACGTGGTGCAGCTCGATCAAGGTGTCGACGAGCCGCTCGGAGATCGCGCGGGTGCGGTCGGCGCCCAGCGCCTCGAGCTCGGACGCTCGCCGGTAGGGCACGCCGTCGATCTCGCTCATGAGGTAGAACGGAGCCCCGAGCACCTCGGGATCGTCGCAGAAGGCATACATCACGGGCACGGGCACGGCGGTACCGCCGAGCGCCGACATCATGCGGTACTCGCGACCCATGTCGTGTGCCGTGGCCAGTAGCTTGCCGACCGGCGGGCGGCGCAGGATCCAGGAGGAGGCACCGTCGGAAACGCGGTAGGTGAGATTGGACTTGCCACCCGCGATGAGGACCGCCGTCAGATCCGAGCCCGCGCCCTGCACGTGCTGCGGAAGCCAGGTGCCGAGGACGTCGAGGTCGAGGCCCGGGTGCTGCTCGGTCATCAGAACACCACCACGGAGACGATCTCGCCGACGCACGCCGGTCGCTCGCCTCCCTCGATCTCGATGGTCACCTTCGCGATCACCTGCTGGCCGCCGCCGCCCGGCGTGACGGACAGCAGCTCGACGCCGGCGCGCACGCGCGAGCCCACGGGGACCGGGGCGGGGAAGCGAACCTTGTTGCTGCCGTAGTTCACCCCCATCTTCGTGCCCTCGACGGTGTAGATCTGCCACGTCAGCATGGGGATCAGCGAGAGGGTGAGGTAGCCGTGGGCGATGGTCGTGCCGAACGGTCCGGCCTTCGCCTTCTCCGGGTCGACGTGGATCCACTGGTGATCGCCGGTCGCCTCGGCGAACATGTCGATGCGTTTCTGGTCGATCTCGACCCAGTCGCTGTAGCCGAGGTGCTCGCCGACGGCCGCCTGCAGCTCCTCGAGTCCGTTGAGTACCCGCATGATGGTGTGCCCCTAGTCCTTCGGTCCGCCGGCGACGTAGACCACCTGGCCGGAGACGAAGCCGGCACCCTCGCTCGCGAAGAAGCTGGCGGTGTGGGCGATGTCGGCGGGCAGGCCGACGCGCTGCACCGGGATCTCCTTGGCCGCAGCGGTCTTGAAGTCCTCGAACGAGACGCCCATGCGCTCCGCGGTGGCGGCGGTCATGTCCGTGGCGATGAAGCCCGGGGCGATCGCGTTGGCGGTGACGCCGAACCGGCCCAGCTCGAGGGCGAGGGTCTTCGTCAGGCCCTGCATGCCGGCCTTCGCGGCCGAGTAGTTGGCCTGGCCGCGGTTGCCGAGCGCCGAGGTCGACGACAGGTTGACGATGCGGCCCCAGCCCTCCTTGGTCTGGTACTTCTGCACCTCGCGCGACATCAGGAAGGCGCCGCGCAGGTGCACGCCCATCACCGAATCCCAGTCGGAGACGGTCATCTTGAAGATCAGGTTGTCGCGGATGATGCCGGCGTTGTTGATCAGGATCGTGGGCGGCCCCAGCTCCTCGGCGACGCGGGTGACCGCGGTGGTCACCTTCTCCTCGTCGGAGACGTCGACGCCCACGCCGATCGCCCGGCCGCCGGCGGCGGTGATCCGGTCAGCGACCTCCTGGCAGGCGGCCTCGTCGAGGTCGAGGACGGCGACGGCGTGGCCGTCGGAGGCGAGGCGGGCGGCGACCTCGGCGCCGATGCCGCGAGCGGCTCCGGTCACGATGGCGATGCGCTGGGTCATGAGAACTCCTTCTGTGGGGACGTGCGGCGGGCGAGCGCGGGGACGAGGTCGGCCAGCGCGGCCCGGGTGGTGTCGGGATCGGTGTGGTGCACGGCGCGGATGCCGAGGGCGGCGGCACCGTCGACATTGGGCGTCGCGTCGTCGATGAACGCCGCGCGCTCCGGCTGGACGCCGAGGCGCTCCAGCGCGAGGGTGAAGATCGCGGGGTCGGGCTTGCGCAGCCCCACCTCCTCCGAGATGATCACCGGCGCGAACAGCGCGGCGAGACGCTCACGGGGATAGAGGTTCCCGCCGCCCCAGCTGTTGGAGACGATGGCGACGGGCACGCCCGCGGCGCGCAGGTCCTCCGCGAGCTCCCACATCGCCGGGTCCTCCTGGATCCGCGCGAACATCCGCCGCAGCACGCCCTCGGGGTGCACCGGCGCGCCGGAGGTCGTGCGCAGCGCGGCGGCGAACTCCGCGTCGAACGCGGCCTCGGGGAGTTCCCCGGTCTCAAGCCGGTGGATCGGGCTGCCCGCGGCGGCGTCGCGGCCGAGCCACGACTTGAGCGTGGCGGTGAAGCTCGCGGGGTCGATGCCCTCGTCCGCGATCCACGCCTCGATGCTGTGGCGCATCGGCTCGGTGAGGACGCCGCCGTAGTCGAACAGCACGGCATCGACCTCGCGGCCCGCGGCGGGGTCGACCTCGCGGCCCGCCGCGCCCGACGGTGCCGTCACCGGTCCGCCTGGTAGACGACGCGGCCCACGGTGGTGCCGTCGGCGAGGCGTTGGAGGCCGTCCGGGACCGCGTCGAACGAAAGCCGCTCGCTCACCAACGGATTGATGAGGCCCTTGTCCGCGAGCGCGGTCAGCTCCGCGTGGCACTGCTGGATGGCGGCGGGGTCGTACGCGTTGTACAGGCCCCAGTGCAGGCCCACGATCGAGTAGTTCTTGATGAGGGCGTGGTTGAGCGCGGCCTCCTGGATGGTGCCGCCGGCGAAACCGATGATGAGGATCCGTCCCTCGAAGGCGACGCACTTGGTGGAGCGCTGGTAGGTGTCGCCGCCGACCGGGTCGTAGATCACGTCGGCGCCGCGGCCGCCGGTCTCGGCCTTGACCACCTCGACGAAGTCCTGGGTGTGCCGGTCGATCACGATGTCGGCGCCCAGCGTGCGGGCCACCTCCGCCTTCGCCTCACCGCCGACGACGCCGATGACCTTCGCGCCGGCCGCCTTGCCGAGTTGGATCGCGGCGCTGCCGACGCCACCGGCCGCCGCGTGCACCAGCAGCGTCTCACCGGACTGCAGGTGCGCCCGGCGGTGCAGGCCGAACCAGCCGGTCTGGTAGCCGATGAACAGCGAGGACGCCTGCGCGTCGTCGAGCGACGCCGGGGCCGCGAAGGTCTGCGCGGCGTTCAACACCGCGTACTCCGCGAATCCGCCGGCGGGGAGCGCCGCGCCGCCGAGCACGCGGTCACCCACGGCGAAGCCGTCGACGCCCTCGCCGAGCGCCGTGATCTCACCGCACAGCTCGACGCCCGGTGTGAACGGGAGGTCCGGCTTGACCTGGTAGAGGCCGCGGCACATGAGCACGTCGGGGAAGTTCGCCGCGGTCGCGAGGGTGCGCACCACGACCTGGCCCGCGGCGGGCTCGGGCGTCGGGATATCGACCTCGCGCAGCACCGCGAGCGGCTCGCCCAGTTCGGGGACCTGCCATGCCCTCATCGCGTGCCCTCCTTCTCTTCCAGCCGCTGCTGGAGCTTGTTCATGCCGTGCAGCCACTTGTCGGTGGCACCCGCACGGGTCGCGTAATAGCCCGCCACCTCGGGGTGCGGGAGGATCAGGAACTCGTCGCCGGCGAGCGCGTCGACGGCCTGCGTCGCGACCTGCTCGGGGGTGAGTGCCGTGTCACGGCTCAGGAGTTCCTCGAGGTCGCCGGACTGTTCGAGCATCCGGGTCTGCACGCCCTGCGGGCAGATCGCCTGGACCACGACGCCCCGATGCCGGTAGGTCACCGACAGCCACTCCGCGAACGCGACCGCGGCGTGCTTGGTCACCGAGTAGGCGGGCGCACCGATCATCGTGAGCAGGCCCGCCGCCGAGGCGGTGACGACGAACCGACCACCGCCGTTGGCAGCCCACTCGGGGACCAGCAGCCGCGCGGCGCGCACGTGCGCCATGACATTGACCTGCAGCGAGATGTCCCAGTCGGATTCGGGGGCCTCGAGGCCACGGCCCCGGTCGACACCGGCGTTGGCGTACCAGGCGTCGATCGTGCCGAGCTCGCGGCGAGCGACCTCGACGAGCGCGGTCACGCCCTCCTCGGAGGCCGCGTCGCCCGGCGCGGCGACCGCGGTGCCGCCCGCAGCGGTGATCTCGGCGGCGACGCGAGCGGCACCGTCGGCGTCGAGATCGGAGACGACGACGCGGGTCCCACGGGCACCCAGTTCCCGGGCCAGCGCCGCGCCGATGCCGTTACCGGCCCCGGTGACGACGACGCCGCGGCCGTTCGGATCGAAGGCGGGCACGGCTAGACCCCGCCGGTGAGCAGGACGCCGCCGTCGACGGTGAGCGTCTGGCCGGTCATCCAGGCCGCATCGTCGGACAGCAGGAACGCGACGACCGAGCCGATGTCGTCCGGGACGCCGAGCCGCTTGAGCGGGTAGGCCGCGGAGACCTGCTCCTCGCGACCCTCGTAGAGCGCGGTGGCGAAGCGGGTCTTCACGACGGCCGGCGCGACCGCGTTGACGCGGATGTTCGGGCCGAGCTCGACGGCGAGCTCCTCGGTGAGGTGGATAACGGCGGCCTTGGTGACGCCGTAGAAGGCGATGCCGGGCGCGGGGCGCAGTCCGGCGACCGAGCCGACGTTGACGATCGCACCGCCGTGCTCCTTCTGCCAGGCGGCGTGGACCTTCTTGGTCCAGGACAGGGTGGAGAGCACATTGACCTCGAAGATCTTGCGCGCCGCGTCGGTGTCCAGGTCCATCAGCGGGCCGTACACCGGGTTGATGCCGGTGTTGTTGACGAAGAAGTCGGCGCTGCCGAAGGTCTCGATCGCGGTGGCGATCGCCTGGTCCTGGTGCTCCGCGTCGTCGCCCGAGCCCGCCACGGCCACCGCGACCTCGGGTCCGCCCAGTTCCGCGACGGCGGCGTCGAGCGCCTCCTGCTTGCGGGCCGTGATGACGACCTTCGCACCGTCGGCCACCAGCCGCTGGGCGATGGCCAGGCCGATGCCCCGGCTGGCTCCCGTGACGATCGCGGTCTTCCCGGCGAATCGGGTCATGCTGCACACCTTCCGTTCAAACTGACTAAGCGCTCGCTTATTTTGTAGCTTAGGACACACCTCGCGCGGAGACGACCCCTCCGGAGCACGCAGCCCTGTGACTCTTCTCACACAGTACTGAACACGCTCGCCGCAGGCCCCCGGAAACGACGGAGCGGCCCGCGCGAAGGCGCGGGCCGCTCCGGGGCGGTTCAGCAGTGGATCAGCTGAGCCGTTCGATGATCATCGCCATGCCCTGGCCGCCGCCGACGCACATCGTCTCGAGGCCGAACTGCTTATCGTGCCACTGCAGCGAGTTGATGAGTGTGCTGGTGATCCGCGCGCCCGTCATGCCGAACGGGTGGCCGATCGCGATGGCGCCGCCGTTGACGTTCACCTTGTCGGCGTCGATGCCGAGGTCGCGGACCGACGGGATCACCTGTGCCGCGAAGGCCTCGTTGACCTCCATGAGGTCGATGTCGCCGATGGACAGGCCCGCGCGCTGCAGCGCCTGCTTCGACGCCTCGACGGGGCCCAGCCCCATGATCTCGGGCGAGAGGCCCGTGACGCCGGTGGAGACGATGCGCGCGAGCGGCGTGAGGCCGAGCGCCTTGGCCTTGGTGTCCGACATGATCACGACCGCGGCGGCCCCGTCGTTGAGCGGGCAGCAGTTGCCGGCCGTGACGGTGCCGTCCGGGCGGAAGACCGGCTTGAGCCCCGCGATGCCCTCGTAGGTGACGCCCGCACGCGGACCGTCGTCCTTGCTGACGACGGTGCCGTCGGCGAGGGTGACCGGGGTGATGTCCTTGGCCCAGAAGCCCGAGGCGATGGCGGCCTCGGCGCGGTTCTGGCTGCGCACGCCCCACTCGTCCTGATCCTGCCGGCTGACGTTCTTGAACTGCGCGACGTTCTCCGCGGTCTGGCCCATGGCGATGTAGACATCGGGCAGGAGGCCGTTCTCACGCGGGTCGACCCAGGTCTGGCCACCCGCCGCAAAGGTCGCGGTACGCGCCTCGGCGTCCGCGAACAGGGCGTTCTTGGTGTCCGGCAGGCCGTCGGCGTTGCCCTTGATGTAGCGGCTCACGGTCTCGACGCCGCCCGAGAGGAACACGTCACCCTCGCCGGCCTTGATGGCGTGGAAGGCCATCCGGGTGGTCTGCAGGCTCGAGCTGCAGTACCGGTTGACGGTGACGCCGGGCAGGTGATCGAGCCCGGCCTCGACGGCGACCACGCGGGCGATGTTGAAGCCCGACTCGCCCGCCGGCTGGCCGCAGCCGAACATCAGGTCGTCGATGTCGCGCGGGTCCAGCTCCGGAACCTTGGCCAGCGCGGCACGCACCATCTGGACGGACAGGTCGTCCGGTCGAACGTCCTTCAGGGAGCCCTTCGCGGCGCGGCCGATGGGCGACCGCGCGGTGGAGACGATGACGGCTTCGGGCATGTGAGACCTCCGAGTTCGAACCATAAGTAACTAAGCGCTCGCTTAGCGGTGTACCATCCACTCTGCACCACTGCGTCGCGAGCGTCAATCCGCCCGTCGCTGTGGTCCCGTTCACAATAGGCAGACCGCCGCGCGGTGGCACACCCGGAAGGGAAGACGATGACCGAACCCGACGCACCGTCCCGCGCGGACGCCACCCGCGCCCGCCTCCTGGCAGCCGCCGCAGCCGCCTTCGCCGAACGTGGATTCCACGGCACCACCACCCGCGACATCGCCGCTGCGGCCGGCATGAGCCCCGCCGCGGTGTACGTGCACTACAAGTCCAAAGAGCAGCTGCTGCACCAACTCTCGAAGGTGGGCCACCAGCGGATCATCGACGCGATCGACGCCGTCGACGACGCCGCGGACACCCCCGCCGACCGGCTGGCCCGCGCCGTCCGCGCGTTCGCCAGCCACCACGCGACGGCGCACACCAGCGTGCGGGTGGTCAACTACGAGCTCGACGCCCTCACCGAGGAGCACCGCGCCGAGATCGGCGCTCTGCGCCGCGAGATCACCCGGCGCATGCGCGCGATCGTCGACGCCGGCGTGGCCGACGGCTCGTTCGACACCCCCGATCCGCGAATGGCGACGATCGCCGTCCTGTCCAGCGGCATCGACATCGGCCGCTGGTACCATGACGGCGGCGAGATCACCCCGGAGCGGATCGGCGACTTCTACGCCGACCTGGCCCTGCGCACCGTCGGTGCGACCACACTGGACACACAGCAGTAGAACCGAAGGAGAACACCATGCTGCGCACCATCTACACCGAGGACCACGAGGCGTTCCGCGACACGCTGCGCTCGTTCATCGAGGCGGAGGTCGTTCCCCACTACGACGAGTGGTACGCGAACGGGATCGTGCCGAAGGAGTTCTACCGCAAGCTCGGCGAACTGGGCGTGTTCGGCATCGAGGTGCCCGAGGAGTTCGGCGGCGCCGGCGAGCACACCTTCAAGTACGAGGCGATCATCGCCGAGGAGTGCGCCCGGGCGGGCGTCTCCTTCGGCGGCAGCGGCGTGCACGTGAACCTGTGCCTGCCCTACCTGATGAAGTACTGCACCCAGGAACAGAAGGAGCGTTGGCTGCCCGGCTTCGTCGAGGGCACCAACATGTTCGCCATCGCCATGACGGAGCCGGGCACCGGCTCGGACCTGGCCGGCATGAAGAGCACCGCCAAGCTCTCCGAGGACGGCACGCACTACGTGCTCAACGGTTCCAAGACCTTCATCACCGGCGGCGTCAACGCCGACCGCGTGATCGTGTGCGCGCGCACCTCCCCCGCCACCGCGGAGGACCGCCGCTACGGCATCTCCCTGTTCGTGGTCGACACCACGCTCCCCGGCTACGAGGTCGGCCGCAAGCTCGACAAGCTGGGCCTGAAGGTCTCGGACACGGCGGAGCTGTCGTTCACCGACGTCGAGGTGCCCGTGGAGGACCTGCTCGGCGAGGAGAACAAGGGCTTCGGCTACCTCGGACAGAACCTGCCCCAGGAGCGCCTGTCGATCGCCAACGGCGCGTACGCCCAGGCCAAGGCCGCGATCGCCTTCGCCCAGGACTACACGCAGCAGCGCAACATCTTCGGTAAGCCGGTGGCCTCGTTCCAGAACACCAAGTTCGAGCTCGCGGCATGCAAGGCGAAGCTCGACGCGATGGAGTCCAGCGTGGACCGCGGCATCGAGCTGCACGACGCCGGCAAGCTCACCGCCGCCGACGCCGCCTCGCTCAAGCTGTTCTGCACGGAGGCCGCGTCCGACATCATCGACCGCTGCCTGCAGCTGCACGGCGGCTACGGCTACATGAACGAGTACCCGATCGCCCGCCTCTACGCCGACAACCGCGTCAACCGCATCTACGGCGGCACCTCCGAGGTGATGAAGACGATCATCGCCAAGGACATGGGGCTGTAACGACCGCCCTGCACGGCGGTGCTTGACTGAGCGCATGGACCTGCTGATCGGCCTGGTCGCGGTCGTGCTCTTCGGGGCCGCGGTGTGGAACGTGCGGCGTGCCGGGCCGGGCTCCGAGCGCATGCTCGGTACCGCCCGGTACGCGCGCGCGTGGGTGCGGGCGAGCCCCGTCGCCGCCCTGATGTGGCTGGTCGTGATGGCCAACACCGTGATGCTGCTCGGGCTGCCGCGGAGCCTCGGCGAGCAGGTCCTCGCGGCCCACAGCACCAATCTCGACCAGTTCGGCTCCCACCCGCTGCAGTCCCTGGTCACGTCCGCGCTGTGGATCGACCCCGTCGACATCCCGTTCGTCACGCTGATGACCGTGCTGGTGCTCGGCCCCGCCGAGCGGTGGCTGGGCCACGTGGGGATGCCCGCCGTCTACTTCGCCGGCAGCGCGACCGCCTCGCTGATCTCGGTGCTGTCCGCGAACCGGCTTCTCGCGCACGGGATCATCACCGACGACCTCGACGTGCAGGGCATGATCGACGTGGGTGTGAGCTACGGCAGCCTGTGCCTCGCCGGGCTGATGGTCTACCGGATCACCTCGTGGCGCCGGCGGATCGGCGCGATGATCACTCTACCGATCCTGGTCGCTCTGAGCATGCCGATGTTCGGCCTGTACTCCACCCTCGGGCACCAGCGCGCCGTCCTTCTGGGCTACCTCCTCTACCCCGTCACCCGGGTCCCGTCGATCCGCCGCCGCGCCGCGAACTGGACCTGGCGGTTCCGGGTCACCACACCCTGACGCGGTCCTTCGGGTCGAGCCATTCGCCGTCGCCGGCCTTCACGCCGAAGGTGTCGGCGAAGGATCCGACATTCTTGACCACCTGGTTCGCCCGGAACTCGTTGGGCGCGTGTGGATCCGTGGCCAGCGACTGAATCGCCGCGGCCTGCCGGGCCTTGTTGCGCCAGATCCGTCCCCAGCTCAGGAACAGGGGCGTCAGGTCCGGGCCGGACGCCGGTGTCGCGCCGCCCGACGGTGCCGCGCTCGCCCCCGCACTCGCCGACGGTGCGATGCTCGCCCGGCCCGCCCCCTCGGTCCCGGCGTCGCGGTTGGCGACGGCGATCCGGTAGGCGGCCACGGCGATCGACAGGCCGCCGAGGTCGGCGAGGTTCTCCCCCACCGTGAGTCCGCCGTTGACCTTGTTCTCCGGCGGGAGGCCCGCCGGCACGAGCGCGTCGTACTGGGCGATGAGTGCCTTCGTCCGCTTCTCGAACTCGGTCCGGTCGGCCGGCTCCCACCAGTCCTTGAGGTTGCCGTCACCGTCGTACTTGGCTCCCTGATCGTCGAAGGCATGACCGATCTCGTGCCCGATCACCGCGCCGATACCGCCGTAGTTGACCGCGGACTGCGCATCCGGGGAGAAGAACGGCGACTGCAGGATCGCCGCCGGGAAGACGATCTCGTTCATGCCGGGGTTGTAATAGGCGTTGACCGTCTGCGGTGTCATCAGCCACTCGCCCTTGTCCACCGGCTTGGCCAGCTTCGCGAGCTGGTAGGCGTTGTCGAACTCGCCGGACGCGCGGACGTTGTCGACGATCGACCTCGAATCCGTCTTCAAATCCGAATAGTCGCGCCACTGGTCCGGGTAGCCGATCTTGGTGCGGATCTTCTCGAGCTTCGCCGCCGCCGCCCGGCGAGTGGCCGGCGTCATCCAGTCGAGGTCCTCGAAGCTCGCGCGGTAGGCGCTGCGCAGGTTGTTCACCAGCTGCTCGGCCTGCTTCTTCGCGTCGGCGGGGAAGTGCTTCTTGACGTACAGCTCCCCCAGCGCCTCACCGAGGGCGCCCTCGACCACCGCCACGCCGCGCTTCCACCGATCGCGCTGCTGCTCCACCCCGCTCAGTGCCTTCGAGTAGAACTCGAAGTTGGCGGTCACGATCGGCGCCGCGAGGTACGCGGCGTAGGCCCGCACCACCTGAATCCGGGCGTGGTCCTTGAGGGTGTTCAGGTCGGTGTCCGCCCACAGCTTGGCCGCCGAGGTGAGGAAGCTCGGCTGCGCCACGACGATGTTCTTCGCGTCGTCGGCCTTGATCCCCACGGCCTTCTGCCAGCGGTTCCAGTCGTAGCCGGGCGCCAACTTGCCCAGTTCCGACCACGGGTACGGGTTGTAGGTGTTGGTGGCGTCGCGCGAGCGCACCCGGTCCCAGTGGCCCTTCGCGACGGAGGTCTCGAACGCGAGCACCCGCGCGGCGACGGCGGGCGGGTCCGACAGGCCCGCGAGCGAGGCGACCTTCTCGAGGTAGGCGCGGTACTTGTCGCGCACCTCCGCGTACTTGGCGTCGCGGTAGTACGCCTCGTCGGGCAGCCCGATGCCGGACTGCACCAGGTTGAGCACGTACTTCGAGGAGTCCTTCTGATCGGTGTCGACGTAGTAGCCGACGAGCCCGCTCACGCCCTGCTTCTGGTGCGCGCCGGTCACGTCCAGCAGCGCGTCCTTGTCGGCCGCCTTGTCGATCGCCTCGAGGTCCGGTTTGATCGGGTCGGCGCCCGCGGCATCGATCCGTGCGGTGTCCATGAACGAGTCGTAGACGTCGCGGATCTTCGCCTCGGAGCTGCGCGTGCGCGGATCCTTGATGCTCTCGATGATGGTCTTGAGCTGGTCGAGGGCCCGGTCGGACAGGTCGGTGAAGGTGTTGAACGAGGCCTTGTCCGCCGGGATCGTGAAGCCCTCGTACCACGCGCCGTTGACGTGCCGGAACAGGTCGTCCTGCGGCCGCACGCCCGGGGCGACGCCCGAGAGGTCCGGGCCGCTCAGGGGGCGCGGCGGGGCCGCGGAGGTCGACGGTCCGCCGCCCGGCGCGGTGACGCCGCAGGCGGCGAGCACGCCGGCGCCCGCCAGCACTCCGAACCCGGCGAGGAAGCGCCGGCGGTCGAAGCCGGGCCGGCCGAACGGATCCCGGTCCGTGCGATGCGGGTGGGCGTGATCGGTGGCATCGTCGCTACGCATACCCGAATCTAACCCGATCCCCCGCCAGGATGTGCGACGGACTAACTACCCGATCCGGTTTCGGCCGCCTGCGGACGTGCGTCCCGCGAGGTCACGACGATGGCGATCACGACGAGCGCGATCCCGATCGCCTCGATCCAGCCCGGGCGCTGGCCCAGCATCACCGCGCCGACGCCGGTCGCGGTGACCGGCAGGAGCGCGAGCAGCAGCGCGAACCGCGCTCGGCCGACCCGTCCCAGCACCACCTGGTCCAGCACGTACGGGACCACCGAGCTGAGCAGGCCGAGGCCCAGCCCCAGGACCCACACCTCCCAGTGCAGGAAGGATCCGGCGCGACTCACCAGGTCGGGGGCCAGGCCGGGCACGGCCAGCACGACCGCACCGGCCGCCAGCCCCACGCCGAGCCCCTCGATGCCGCCGCCGGCGTCGGCGACGCGCTTGCCGATCACGATGTACCCGGCCCACAGGGCCGCCGCGAGCAGCGCGAATCCGACGCGATGTTCACTCCCGCCACGCACACCACCCCGACCAGCGCCGCCGCGGCGGCGAGCAGGTCGACGGCGCGCCGCGACCCCGCGACCGCGACGGTGATCGGCCCGAGGAACTCGATCGCGACCGCGGTGCCGAGGTCGATGTGCGCGATCGCCTCGTAGAAGGCCATGTTCATGAGCACCGTCACGGTGCCGAACAGGGCGGCGACGCGCAGCCGCGCGGCGGACCAGTCCCGGCGGCGGGGTCGCAGCGCGACCAGCAGGATCAGGCCCGCCCCCGCGCCGCGCAACCACGCCACCGCGACGGGTGAGAGCGTCTCGAACAGGCCGACGCCGAGCGATGCGCCCACGTACTGGCTGATCGCCCCGATCACGAACATCGCGGGGATCATCAGCGGCGTCACGTCGCCCAGCCTAAGGGCCCGCTCAATCGGTTTTGTTCACCCTCCGAGAACATGCCGCCCACCTCCCGGATGCGGTGGAACAAATCGGTACCCTCGAACGTATAAAGAGATGTAAGAACGGTTCACCTAGGAACGGAGGAATCATGACGAACACTGTCACTTCAGAGGCCCCCGCGGGCGACGCCTTCGCTCCCCTCACCGCGTCCGATCGCTGCGATCGCTGCGCGGCGGCCGCCCAGGTCCGAGCGGTTCTCCCCTCGGGCTTCGAGCTGCTCTTCTGCGGCCACCACTTCACCGAGCACCGGGCGAAGCTCGACGCGCAGGGCGCGACCGTCGTGGGCGAGCCGCTCACCGTGTAGTCACCGATCCCGGCCGACGGCGCCGCGCATCCGCCCTACTTCCGGATGCGCGGCGCCGTCGTCGTTCCGGGTCACTTCCAGGTGCGCAGTGCCGCGATGCGCTCACGGAGCTGATCGGCCGAGGCCATCGCGGTCACCGGGCCGCCCAGCCTGCTGCGCAGCTCGTTGTGCACCACGCCGTGCGGCTTGCCGGTGCGGTGGTGGTGCATCGCGACCAGCGAATTGAGCTCACGGCGCAGCGCCGAGAGCTGCGCGCCGGCGGTGGCGCGCTCCTCGACCTCGGGCGGCGGCGCGGGCCTGTCCTCGACCGCCGACCGACCGCCGACCTGTTCCTTCTGCCGCTGCTGCAGCAGTGCGCGCATCTGCTCCGCGTCGAGCAGGCCCGGGAGGCCCAGGTAGTCGGCCTCCTCCTCGCTGCCGGCGAAGGTCGCGGTGCCGTAGGAGGATCCGTCGTAGATGAGCTGGTCCAGCTCGGCGTCGGCGTGCAGCGAGATGAACGCCTTCTCCTCCTCGCCCGGCTCGTCCTTCTGCTTGATGGCGTCGATGAGCAGCGCGTCCTCGAGACCGTCGGACTCCCGGTGCGGCTTGCCGAGCACGTGGTCGCGCTGTTCCTCCAGCTTCGCGGCGAGGTCGAGCAGGACGGGCACCGAGGGCAGGAAGACGCTCGCCGTCTCGCCGGGTACGCGCAGTCGCACGAAGCGCCCGATGGCCTGCGCGAAGAACAGCGGTGTCGACGCGCTCGTCGCGTACACGCCGACGGCGAGCCGCGGGACGTCGACGCCCTCCGACACCATGCGCACGGCGACCATCCACTTGTCGGTGCCCTCGGAGAAGGCCGAGATCCGCTTCGAGGCCGTCGGATCGTCGGAGAGCACCACGGTGACCTTCTCGCCGCTGATCTCCTCGAGGAGCTCGGCGTAGTCGCGCGCGGTGGACTGGTCGGTGGCGATCACGAGGCCGCCCGCGTCGGGCATCGCACGACGGAGCTGGTCGAGCCGGGTGTTCGCGGCCTGCAGCACCGCGGGGATCCAGTCGCCGTGCGGGTCGAGCGCCGTCCGCCAGGCGCGCCCCGTCTGCTCCTTGCTGAGCGGCTCGCCGAGGCGGGCCGTGAACTCCTCGCCGGCGCTGGTGCGCCAGCTGGCCTGGCCCGAGTAGGCCAGGAAGACGACGGGGCGCACGACTCCGTCGGCGAGCGCGTCCGAGTAGCCGTAGACGTGGTCCGCCTTGGAGCGCTGGCCGCCGCCGGCCTCCGGCTCGTAGGTCACGAACGGGATCGGGTTGTCGTCGCTGCGGAACGGGGTACCCGTCAGCGCGAGCCGTCGCGTGGCGCCCTCGAAGGCCTCGCGCACGCCCTCGCCCCAGCTCTTGGCGTCGCCCGCGTGGTGGATCTCGTCGAGGATGACCAGCGTCTTGTAGGCGGTGGTGCGCGCATGGTGCTTGTACGGGTGCATGCCGACCTGGGCGTAGGTGATCACCACCCCGTCGAAATCCGACGAGGTGCTGCCGCCCGAGTTGGTGAAGTTCGGGTCGAGGTTGATGCCGCTGCGGGCGGCGGCCTCGGCCCACTGGTACTTCAGGTGCTCCGTGGGCGCGACCACCGTGACGCGCTCGACGGTGCGGTCGGCGAGCAGCTCGGAGGCCACCCGCAGCGCGAAGGTCGTCTTACCGGCACCCGGCGTCGCCACGGCGAGGAAGTCCTGCGGCTTCGCGGTCAGGTACTTCGTGAGCGCTCGGCGCTGCCAGACACGAAGTGAAACCGCCATCGAGAAACGCACCCCTAAACCGCGAAGAGAAGGCCCGCCCGGCAGGTGTTGCGAGCGCGGGCGGGTCGATCGTGAACCCTGAAGGAGTCTACTCGCAACACGCGCCGATCCCGGTTCCGGCGTGATCGGCCCCGGTGCGGAAGACTGGACCTCGATGGACGACGCAGAGGGACCGGCTCCGGGCCGGCAGCAGGGTCCCGAGAAGGACGCGGGGCCGGTCGATCCGGGTCCGCACACGCGTGACCTGGACCGGCCCCGGCGCGCCCCGCTGCACCTGCGCGCATGGGCCGTGGTGCGGGACATGCCCGCCGTGCTGTGGCGCACCGTCGTCAAGTCCTGGGACGATTCGATCGTCGGACACAGCGCCCAGGCCGCCTTCTGGACCACCCTCTCACTGGCGCCACTGCTGCTGGCGCTGATGGGCCTCATCGGCTATGTCGCGAACTGGTTCGGCCCGGACACCATCGGCGTGATCCACGACCGGATCATCTCCTTCGGGCTCCGGGTGTTCACCCCCAACGTGGTCGACGAGATCATCCGTCCCATGGTCGACGGTGTGCTCCAACAGGGCCGCGGCGATGTCGCGTCCGTCGGTTTCATCCTGGCCTTGTGGGCCGGGTCGTCCGCGCTGTCCTCGTACGTCGACTCGATCAACATGGCCCACGACCAGCACACGGTCCGCAATCCCGTGTTCCAGAGACTGTTCGCCCTGCTCCTCTACGTCGAGTTCCTGGTGATCGCGGTGTTCACGCTGCCGCTGGTGGCGCTGGGGCCGACCTTCATCGTCAAGTACATCCCCGCGTCGTGGCACCCGGCCGTCGGGCAGCTCATCGACTTCGGATACCTGCCCTTCGTCGTGCTGATGCTGGTCGGCGGGCTGGCCCTGCTCTACCGGCAGGCCCTGCCGCGGCCGTTGCCCTGGTACCGGCACCTGCCGGGCGCCGCCCTCGCCGCGCTGATCTTCCTCGTCGCGTCGACCGGGCTGCGGGTGTACCTGTCGTTCATCGCGTCCGGACGGGGCATCTCCTACGGAGCGCTCGCGACGCCGATCGCGTTCCTGCTGTTCACGTTCTTCCTCGGCTTCGCCGTGATGGTGGGCGCCGAGTTCAACGCCGCCCTCCAGACCCGCTGGCCCGCCCGCGAGATCCGCACCGACCAGCTGCGCGACTGGGTGGTCGAGCAGATCAAGGAGGTCGGCATCCCCGACCCCGGGAAGGCGGCGGCCGAGGGACTGCGCCGCGCCACCGACCCGATCCGTCGACGGCAGCGCCCCGAACCCGCACCCGAGCAGCCCGCACCGCCGCCTCGGCCCGCTGCGCCGAGGCCCGCACCCCGGGTCGGGCCCCGCTGACCTACTTCTTCATGCGGTCGTAGATCTTCTTGCATTCAGGGCACACGGGCGAGCCTGGCTTCGCCGACTTCGTGACCGGGAAGGTCTCGCCGCACAGGGCCACGACGTAATTGCCCATCACCGCCGACTCCGCGATCTTGTTCTTCCGCACGTAGTGGAAGAACTTGGGTGCGTCGTCGTCGTTGCCGGTGTCGGCGTCGACATCGACGTCCGGCTTCTCCAGGGTCTTCGTGCTCATGACTTTCATTCTGCCAGGCGCAGTGGGACGATCGAAGGGTGGGAAATCAGGAGGACGGCACGTACGTCATCACCGACGCGGAGGAGTCGTACGAGGATCAGTACCGGCGCCGCGTGCGGCGCTACCTCATGATCATGGCCATCCGCATCCCCGCGCTCGTCATCTCCGCCTGGATCTACTCGGCGACCGGTAACTGGGTCATCGCGCTCGCGGTGCTGGCCGGATCGATCCCGATCCCGTGGATCGCGGTGATCCGCGCGAACGATCGGCCCCGC
Source organism: Tsukamurella pseudospumae (assembly GCF_001575205.1). GTDB lineage: Bacteria > Actinomycetota > Actinomycetes > Mycobacteriales > Mycobacteriaceae > Tsukamurella > Tsukamurella pseudospumae. Next base: position 153,394 of record NZ_LSRE01000034.1, on the reverse strand, counting down.
AAGCGCAAGGGCGCACCGGACCGGTTCACCCGGCGCAAGCTGGACCGCCTCGCGCTGCAGGGACACCCGATCACGACGCTCCCCGGACACGGCGAGTAGGTGCACCTCTCCCCCGCCCTGGTACCACTGTGCCGGCGGCTCGGCCCCGTGCTGGCCGCCGCCGACTTCGCGGAATCCACTGTCGCCCATCGGCTGGGTGCGGCGTACGGCTGCCTCTCGCGGGGCGAGCCCGGCCCCGTCGAGGCCGCGGCGCCCGGCGACGCGCCGCTCGACGTCCTGATCAGGTTGTTCCTCGCCGCAGCGCCCGTGTCCCGCCCGCAGGTCGACGATGCGCTCGCGCCGGTCACCGTCGACGAGGCGGTCGCGTCCGGGTTGCTCGAGCCCGACCCGGACGATCCGACGCGGGTGCGCGCGGCGCTGAGCCTGCGGCCGCTGGACCTGCCGGACGGGCCGCAGTGGTTCGTCTCCGACCTCGACGGGCTGATGCGGCCGCACCCGCAGCACCGCGAGCACGTGCTCGGCGTGGGCCACGCCTCCCAGTCCCTGCTGCGGGCCACGCCCCGTGAGCGCACGGGCACCGTCCTCGACCTGGGGACGGGCTGCGGCGTGCACGCATGCGCCGCCGCGCGATTCGCGGGTGCCGTGACGGCCACCGATGTCAGCGAACGGGCCGCGGGTTTCGCCGCGGCGTCGGCGGCGCTGAACGGCGTCGACGTCGAGGTGCTGACCGGTGACTGGTTCGCCCCGGTCGCAGGGCGCACCTTCGACCTGCTGCTCGCGAACCCGCCCTTCGTCGTGGGTGAGGGCCGGGTCGACCACACCTACCGCGACTCGGGGCTGGACCTCGACGGCGCCTCGGAGCTGGTGGTGCGCGGCGCACCGTCGCACCTGGCCGACGGCGGGACCGCCGCGCTGCTCGCCTCCTGGGTGCACCGCGACGACGAGGCCTGGCAGGCGCGCGTGGCGTCCTGGCTCCCGCCCGAGGGCGTCGCGGCCTGGGTGCTGCAGCGCGACGTGGCGGACCCCGCGCTGTACGTCGGCACATGGCTGCGGGACGAGGGGCTCGACCCGCGCGTCGGCGAGGGCCGCGCGAAGTCCGATCGGTGGCTCGCGCACCTCTCCGACGCGGCCGTGACCGGCATCGGCTTCGGGTTCGTGTTCCTACGGTCGATCGACGGCCCGTCCGAGGTGGTCTGCGAGGAGCTCTCGCATCCGTTCGACGACCCGCTCGGCGACGAGGTGCCCGAGCACTTCGCCCGGACGACCCTGCTCCGGGACCTCGACCTGGACGCCGCGCGACCGCTGCTCGGCGACGACATCGCGCTCGAGCGGGTGTCGGTGCGCAACGGCGACGAGGGCTGGGACGAGGTGGCGGTGCGGGCGACCCGGATGTCCGGCCCGCGGTGGACCCACGAGATCGACGACGCCGGCGCCCGGCTGCTCGCGGGATGCCGCGGGGAGCTCACGACCGAGGACCTGGTGATCCTGCTCGAGGCCGCGACCGGCGCGGACGGTCTGGCGGAACCGGCCCGCCGCCTGCTCGCGGATCTCCACCGGCACGGATTCGTAACCTTCCTCTAAGCAACTTCTCAGAACACCTCTGTGTTTCCGCAGGTCAGGGGAACCGGGCTCGGGAACTCTGCGCGCCCGCCGTCCGTTGAACCTCATGTACCGGCGAACAGGAGGCAGCCACATGGCACACCGCGTCAACACCGTTAGCACCGCCCGCCCCGCGGATCGGGTGCGGCCCCCGCTGACCGAGGCCGATCTCGATGCCCAGAGCCCCGCCGCAGATCTGGTGCGGGTGTACCTGAACGGCATCGGCCGCACCGCTCTGCTGACCGCGGAGGACGAGGTCGAGCTGGCCAAGCGGATCGAGGCGGGGCTCTACGCCCAGCATCTGCTGGCCACCAAGAAGCGGATGGCCGCGTCGAAGAAGCGCGACCTGGCGTTCGTCGTCCGCGACGGGCAGTCCGCCCGCCAGCACCTGCTGGAGGCGAACCTGCGCCTGGTGGTGTCGTTGGCCAAGCGCTACACGGGTCGCGGCATGCCGCTGCTGGACCTGATCCAGGAGGGCAACCTCGGGCTCATCCGCGCGATGGAGAAGTTCGACTACGCCAAGGGCTTCAAGTTCTCGACCTACGCCACCTGGTGGATCCGCCAGGCCATCACGCGCGGCATGGCCGACCAGTCCCGCACCATCCGCCTGCCCGTCCACCTCGTGGAGCAGGTGAACAAGCTGGCCCGCATCCGGCGTGAGCTGCACCAGCAGCTGGGCCGCGAAGCCACCGACGCCGAGCTGGCCGCCGAGTCGGGCATCCCGGCCGAGAAGATCGCCGACCTGATGGACCACTCGCGGGACCCGGTGAGCCTCGACATGCCCGTCGGCTCCGACGAGGAGGCGCCGCTGGGCGACTTCATCGAGGACGCCGAGGCCGCCTCCGCCGAGTCGGCCGTCATCTCGCGGCTCATGCACAGCGACGTGCGCTCCGTGCTGGCCACGCTCGACGAGCGGGAGCAGCAGGTCATCCGCCTGCGCTACGGCCTCGACGACGGTCAGCCGCGCACCCTCGACCAGATCGGCAAGCTGTTCGGCCTCTCCCGCGAGCGGGTGCGCCAGATCGAGCGCGAGGTCATGAGCAAGCTCCGCAACGGCGAGCGGGCGGACCGCCTGCGCGCGTACGCGAGCTAGGGACCAACCCTTTCGAAGGAACCGCGTCGGCTGCTACAGCCGGCGCGGTTCCGCTTGTTGGGCGAGGACGTCGTCGGCGTGCCCGATCCGGATCACCGTGGACAGCACGGACGCCCCGTCCGTGGTCGCGAGGATCGGCTGGCAGTCGATGGACGCGATCTCCGGCACCTCGTAGGCCAGGGCGGCCAGGCGTGTGATCACATCGGTGAGGGCGGCGCGATCGACGCCCGCCTCACCCGCGAAGCCGTCGAGCAGCGGCGCCGACCGGGTAGCGGTGATCAGGTCCTGCGCCGCGGCGTCCGTCAGCGGGAGCAGACGGTACGCCCTGTCCCCCAGGAGCTCCGGGACCGCTCCGCTGAGCCCGAAGGACAGCAGCGGGCCGACCCGCGGGTCGTTCTCGTACCCGACGGCGCAGCCGATCCCCTTGTGCGCCATACGCTGCACGTGCAGCGTCGTCTCGCCGGTGGCATCCGTCAGCTCCCGGAACGCGTCGGCGACGGCCTGCGGCCCGGTGAGGTCCAATCGGACCGCGGCGAGGTCGGCCCGCAGGCGCCAGCGCTCCCCCATCGCCTTGACCGCGACCGGATAGCCGAGGCGTTCCGCCGCGGAGACCGCGTCGTCGGCGGACGACGCGACCTCGAAGGGCACCACGTCGATCCCGTAGAGCCGCAGCAGTTCCGCACTCCGTTCGAAGGTCAGCGTGACGGGCCCGCCTGCGGCGTTCCCGGCGGCGTCGGGCGCACCGTCGGTCCCCAGCGGTGGAAGCCACTCCCGCACCCTGGTACGAGCGGTCTCCACGTCGGTGCCCTCGGGACGCGCGGTGTCCGAGACGGGGCGGGCGCGCCACTGCGCGTACCGCCAGCCGTGGGCCAGGACCCGCGCCGCCCGCTCGGGCTCGGGGTACGACGGGACGGAGCCGCGCACCCGCACCCCGTGCTCGTCGGTGGCGGCGAGCAACTCCGTGACGCCGTCGAAGGCCAGGAAGGTCGAGACGATCGGCTTGATCAGCTTCCGCGACGCCTCGAGCAGCACGGCGGCGTGGGCCTCCGGCGGCGCTTCGACCGGGGGCACGAAGACGGCGATGATCGCGTCCACCGCATCGTCGGCCAGCGCCGCATCGATGGCGGCCCCGAACTCCTCCGGGGTGGCGGCGGCGCCGAGGTCGACGGGCTGCGCGACGTCGAGCCCCTCCCGGATCCCGGTGTGCGTGGCGAGGATCCCCAGCGCCGTCGAATTGCCGATGACGGCGACCCGCGGTCCCGCCGGCAGCGGCTGATAGCTGAAGAAGGTCGCGCAGTCGAACAGCTCCGGGATCGAATCGACCTGCACCACACCGGAGTTCTCGAACAGCGCCTCCGATCCGCGCCGGCGCCGGTCGACGTCGATCCCACCCCGGTGCACCGCGACGATCGGCTTCTGCCGCGCCAGGCGGCGCGCGATACGGCCGAATTTGCGCGGGTTGCCGAAGCTCTCCAGGTAGAGCAGCACGACCTCGGTGGAGTCGTCGGTGTCCCAGTACTGGAGCACGTCGTTGCCGGACACGTCGGCGCGGTTGCCGGCCGAGACGAAGGTCGTCAGGCCCACGCCGCGCTTCGCCGCGGTGTCGAGGATGGCGATCCCCAGAGCGCCGGACTGGCAGAAGAATCCGACGTTGCCACGGCCGGGTACGACGGGGGCCAGCGTCGCGTTGAGCCGCACCTCCCGGTCGGTGTTGACGACGCCGAGCGCGTTCGGTCCGATCAGCCGCATGCCGTGCGAGCGCACCGCCGAGAGCAACCGCTGCTCGGACTCCTTGCCGCGCCCGCCCGCGTCCGAGAAGCCCGACGAGACGACGAGCAGGGTCCGGACGTCCTTGGCGAGGCAGTCGTCGAGCACCTGGTCCATATTGTCGGCCGGCACCGCGACCACTGCGAGGTCGACCTGGTCGGGGATGTCGCGCACGGACTCGTAGGCCCGGATCCCGGCGACCGAGCGCCGCTCGGGGTGCACGGGATAGACGGGACCCGCGAAATCACCGGCGATGATGTTGCGCAGCACCGCGTGTCCGACCTTGCCGGGCGTCGCCGAGGCGCCGATGACGGCGATCGAGGTGGGCCGCAACGCGTTGCTCACACTGCGCGCCTCGGACGCGAGCTCGCGCGCGTTGCGCACGGCGACCAGCGCCTCCGTCGGGTCGATGCCGAACTCGACGTGCACGACGCTGCCGTCGAAACTGCGCCGCAGCTCGTATCCGGCGGCCTTGAACACGCCCACCATGTAGCGGTTCTCGGCGAGCACCTCCGCCTCGAAGCGGTGGAAGCCGTTCTCCGCGGCGGCGCCCGCGAGATGCTCGAGCAGGATCGGGCCGAGGCCCCGCCCCTGATGCTCGTCCGCGACGACGAACGCGACCTCCGCCGAGGTCGGCTTGCCCGCGTCCGCGAGGCCCTCGTAGAGCCCCACGGCGATCACCTTGCCTCCGAGGATCGCGAGCAGGCACACGCGCTGCTCGTGGTCGACGGTGGTCATCCGCGCGACATCGCGCGGCGGCATCACCGGGTAGGGACCGAAGTAGCGCAGGTACCGGGTGCGTTCGGACAGGCCGGCGTGGAACTCCACCATCGCGTCGGCGTCGTCGGGAACCACGGGCCGCAGGTGCACGACGCCTCCGTCGGAGGCGAGGACGTCGGCCACCCAGTGCACCGGGAACTCGTAGGGACCGGCGTTGGAGTGCAGGCCCGGCGCGGGGAACGGATCGGTCGCGGGGCCGGACGGGTACAGCGGGGTCTCGTCAGTCACGGGGATCCTCCGGGTCGGGTCCTGGAGTGCGAAGTGCGGCAGGGAACACGTCAGTCACGGGGGTCCTCCGGATCGAGGCCCGGAGTGCGAACTGCGGGAGGGAACAGGTCAGTCACGGGGGTCCTCCGGATCCAAACCGTGGAGGGGGAAAACAGCGGAACGGGCGCGGGCGATGAAGCGGTCGGCGGTGGCGTCCAGCGTGGGCGCCGCCGGGTCGAACGACGACGGCTCCCAGGGGGTGAAGGAGGTGTCGCCGCCCTCGCCCATCGTCTCGGGCAGCGTCCCGACCGCGCCCACCTGATCGGTCGGTAGGGCGCCCGCGAGGTCGCGCCACTCGTCGGGGATGGGCGTCTCCGGCGCGATGTCGACGCCGACGACCGCCCCGATCAGGTGCGTCCACGCGCGGGGCACCACCTGCACGAGCTGGTAGCCGCCGCCTCCGACCGCGAGCCAGCGCCCGTCGCACAGCTCGTCGGCCAGGTCACGCATCGCGAGGATCGCTGCGCGCTGGCCGTCGACGGTGAGCGAGAGATCGGTGAGCGGATCGCTCGCGTGGGAGTCGCAGCCGCACTGGCTCACGATCAGCTGCGGCCGGAACTCGCGGACCACCGAGGGGACGACCGCGTGGAAGGCCCGCAGCCACAGGCCGTCCGGGCAGAAGGCGGGCACCGGGACGTTGATCGCGGTGCCGCGCGCTTCGGGTCCGCCGAGCTCCGTGGGGTAGCCGGTGTTCGGCCACAGGTGCTGTGGGTCCTCGTGCAGGGACACCGTGAGCACGCGCGGGTCGTTCCAGAACTGCGCCTGCACCCCGTCGCCGTGGTGGGCGTCGATGTCGATGTAGGCGATCCGGTCGAAGCCGTTGTCCAGCAGCCACGAGATCGCGATGGCCGCATCGTTGTAGATGCAGAACCCGGAGGCGTGCGTGCGCATCGCGTGGTGCATGCCGCCGGCGATGTTGACGGCCCGTGTGGCGGCGCCGCCGGCGATCGCCCTGGCCCCCGTGAGGGTGGAGCCCACGAGGCTCGCCGCCGCCTCGTGCATGTGCAGGAACACGGGGTTGTCGTCGTTCCCGAGGCCGTATCCGGTGAGGTCGATCCGCGAGCGACCGGACCCCGCGACCCGGACCGCCGCCTGGTAGTCGTCGGTGTGGGCACGCCCGAGCTCGATGGCGTCGAACCCGCGCGGCGCCACCACCTCCACCCCGTCGAGCACCCCGAGCATCCGCGCGAGCTCCATCGTCAGGTGCAGCCGGACCGGATCCATCGGGTGGGAGTGGGAGAAGCGGTAGTCGAGGACCGAGGGATCCCAGACCACCTGGGAGTCGGGGAACCGTGCCATGGCTGACGACCCTAGTCGTTGCGTCCGTGGGACGCGCCGAAGTTAGGTAACCTTTAGTCAGGATGGCGGGGCGCCGCCTCGGTTAAGCTTGCGGCGACGATAAGGAGCTGGATACGTGAACGATCTGGTGGACACCACCGAGATGTACCTGCGGACCATCTACGAGCTCGAGGAGGAGGGCGTCGTTCCCCTGCGGGCGCGGATCGCGGAGCGCCTCGAGCAGAGTGGCCCCACGGTGTCGCAGACGGTGCAGCGCATGGAGCGCGACGGGCTCGTCCGGGTGGCGGGCGACCGCCATCTCGAGCTCAGCGAGAAGGGTCGTCAGCTCGCGATCGCGGTGATGCGCAAGCACCGGCTCGCCGAGCGGCTGCTGGTGGACGTGATCGGCCTGCAGTGGGAGAACGTGCACGCCGAGGCGTGCCGCTGGGAGCACGTGATGAGCGAGGACGTGGAGCGCCGCCTGCTCGAGGTGTTGGGCAACCCCACCACCTCGCCCTACGGCAACCCGATCCCGGGGCTCGGCGAGCTCGGCGTGGCGATCGGCAACGAACCCGCGCGCCCCGCCCGCCTCACCGACCTGCCGCAGGGCGGGCCCTCCGCCGTGGTGATCAAACGCCTCGCCGAACACGTGCAGGCGGACACCGATCTGATCGCGCGTTTCCGCGAGGCGGGCGTAGTGCCGGACGCACGCGTCTCGGTCACCGTGCAGCGCGGTGCGGTGGTCATCTCGGTGGCCGGGCACGAGGACTTCGAGCTGCCCGACGAGATGGCCCACGCCGTCTTCGTCGAGGCGGTCTAGGTCGCCGTGCAGCTCCTGGTGACCGGCGGCGCCGGCTACGTGGGCAGCGTGTGCACGCAGGTGCTGCTCGAGCGGGGCCACGAGGTCACGGTGATCGACGACCTCAGCACCGGCAACCGCGACGCCGTGCCTGCGGGCGCGACCTTCGTCGAAGGCGATGTGGCGCAGGCCGCGCGCCCCCTGCTCGCCGACGGCGAGTTCGACGGTGTGCTGCACTTCGCCGCCAAGTCGCTGGTGGGCGAGTCCGTGTCGCATCCGCACATGTACTGGCAGGGCAACGTGGTGACCACCCTGTCGCTGCTCGACGCGATGCTGGCCGCCGGCGTGCCCCGGTTGGTGTTCTCGTCGACCGCCGCCACCTACGGCGAGCCGGAGTCGGTGCCGATCACGGAGGACACCCGCACCGCCCCCACCAACACCTACGGTGCGACGAAGCTCGCGATCGACGCGGCGATCACGTCCTACGCCACCGCGTACGGCCTGGCGGCCGTGTCGCTGCGGTACTTCAACGTGGCCGGCAGCTACGGCGGTTTCGGCGAGAACCGCGAGGTCGAGACGCACCTGATCCCGCTGGTGCTGCAGACCGCGCTGGGCCAGCGCAAGGACATCGCGGTGTTCGGCGCGGACTACCCGACCACCGACGGCACGGCGGTCCGCGACTACGTGCACGTCAAGGACCTGGCCGAGGCGCACGTGCTGGCGCTGGACCACGCCCGCCAGGGCGAGCACGAGGTGTTCAACCTCGGCTCGGGCGAGGGCTTCTCGGTGCGCCAGGTGATCGACACGTGCCGCGAGGTCACGGGCCGGGACATCCCCGAGATCGCGGCGGACCGGCGCGCCGGTGATCCCGCGGTGCTCGTGGCGTCCTCACAGCGCGCGATCGATGCGCTGGGCTGGCGGCCCGAGCACACCGACCTGCGCGGCATCGTCGCCGATGCGTGGGCGTACACGCAGGCGCTGGGCGACCGGGCCCACGCCGCCCGCCGCGCCTGACTGGTCAACCCGCCAGCGTGAACTCCGCGTCCCGCGGAGGCAGCTCGACGCCGAGCCTGCGGGCCATCGCGACCCCCAGCTCCGCCGCCTCGGACATCTCGGACGGGTGCAGTCCGGCACCGAACGCGGTAGCCAGGAGCCGGGCGGCCCGGTAACCGCGGTCCGCGGCCAGCGCTGCGTCGAGGGCGATACCCGTGAGCGGACCGTCACCGCGGAGATAGCCCGACGCCGCGACGAGAGTGGCCGCGGCCGCACGCGGTGTGCCCCGCAGCCGCCGGGCGAGTTCCGCGAACAGGAGCCGCGCCTCGTCGGCGATCACCGTGAGCGCCAACGCCATCGCGGCATCGCGCACCTGCAGGTCGAGCAGCGCGCCGCCGAGCAGCGCGACATCGGCGTCCGTGAGCTCGGCCGATCGTTGGCCCGTCGCTGCGGCGACGATCGCCGCGAGCAGCTCCCCGGGATCATCGTCCGCCTCGAACGCCGCGGCGTCCCGGCAGCGGTCGGCGACGACGCCCGGCCCCTCCTCCGCCAGCAGATCGGTGAGCGCCGCCCGCGAGCGGTGAACCGTGCGGCCCTCGACCAGCGCGGCCAGCATCACCGGTGAGGTCTCCGGGTCCGGGACGGCGCCGCTCTCCCCGTGCCGGCACACCCAGCGCTCCCCTGCGGCCACCCGCGGCAGCAGCATCACGTCCTCGATCTCGAGGTCGGGGTCCGCGAGGCTCCGGGACCGGGCGTGCTGCTGCAGCACCTGGAGAAGCGCAGGGGTGGCCCGGACCAGCGGCCGATCGTCGACCACCACGCAGAACACGCGGTCGGCGCCCTGGATCCGGAGCAGGCGCACCGCCTCACCGAGGTGCCGGCGGCAGTCCTTGCGCAGATCGCCCGCCTTGGTGAGTCCCAGGTCGATGCGCGCCGTGGCACCGATCCGCCCCGTCACCTCGTCGTGCGCGAGCAGCACGACCGAGTGGTCCGGGTAGAACCCCAGCAGGGCGGGAACGGCGGCGAGCAGGTCGCCGACGGAGTCGATCTTCATGGCCGTGGTCGTGCGTCGATTCGTCATGCGGGGAATGCTCGCGGAGACCGGCGACGGGTTCCGGCGCCCGCGCGGCACTGCTCCCCACTGTGGTTATGAAACGTTCTGTGCGCTGCGGTTCCTCCACAGGACCGCCCGTACCGGACACCACCCGCCGGGCGGCCGACGCCCCGCATCCGCGCGGGCTACTGTGAACCGCGTGATCGGCTTACCGCGGTTCTCGGACCGCACCCGGGACTGGTTCCTCAGCGGCATGTCCGAACGGGCGGGAACGCACGTCGGCCCCCACGCGAGCGACGCGGAGCATCCGCAGCCGTGGTGGAAGGTCATGTGCTTGACCGGCGTCGACTACTTCTCGACCCTCGGCTACCAGCCGGCCATCGCGTTCATCGCGGCCGGCGTGGTCTCGCCGATCGCGACGCTCGTGCTGATCGCCCTGACCCTGTTCGGCGCGCTCCCGGTCTACAAGCGGGTGTCGCGGGAGAGTTTCAACGGTTCGGGCTCGCTGGCGATGTTCGAGCGCCTCCTGCCGTGGTGGGGCGGCAAGTTGTTCGTGCTGGTCCTCCTGGGCTTCGCGGCCACCGACTTCATCATCACCATCACGCTCTCGTCCTCGGACGCGGCCGAGCACATCGTCGAGAATCCGCTCGTCCCCTCGTTCTTCCACGGCGCGAACATCCCGATCACGCTGGGCTTGGTGTTGCTTCTGGGGCTGGTCTTCCTCAAGGGGTTCCGGGAGGCGATCGGCACCGCGGTCGTGCTGGTGACCATCTACCTGGCGCTCAACGTCGTGACGATCATCGTCGCCCTGTGGCACGTCGCCGAGCGGCCGCAGCGGATCGTCGACTGGCAGGACCTGCTGTGGGCCCAGCACTCGAACCCGCTCATGGTGATCGCCGTCGCCCTGGTGGTGTTCCCGAAGCTCGCGCTCGGCCTGTCCGGCTTCGAGACCGGCGTCGCCGTGATGCCGCAGATCAAGGGCGACCCGAACGACGCACCCGAGTACCCGGCGAAGCGGATCCGCGACACCGGCCGCCTGCTCACCACCGCGGCCGTCATCATGAGCGTGCTGCTCGCGACCTCCAGTTTCGCGACCACGATCCTCATCCCGGCGAAGGAGTTCGAGCCCGACGGCAAGGCCAACGGCCGCGCCCTCGCCTGGCTCGCGCACGAGTACCTCGGGAACGGCTTCGGCACCGTCTACGACGTCTCGACGGTGGCCATCCTGTGGTTCGCGGGCGCGTCCGCGATGGCCGGCCTGCTCAACCTGGTGCCCCGCTACCTGCCGCGCTACGGCATGGCGCCGCGGTGGGCCTCCGCCGTCCGGCCGCTGGTCGTGGTGCTCACGGTGATCGCCCTCGTCATCGTCCTGATCTTCGAAGCCGACGTGAACGCCCAGGGCGGCGCCTACGCGACCGGCGTCCTGGTGCTGATGACCTCCGCCGCGATCGCGGTGACCATCTCCGCCCGGCGCAAGCGGCAGACCGTCGCAACGTGGGCCTTCGGGCTCATCTCCGCGGTCTTCGTCTACACGACGATCGACAACATCATCGAGCGGCCCGACGGTGTGCGGATCGCGGCGCTGTTCATCCTCGCCATCGCGGTGGTCTCCATCGGCTCGCGCGTCCGCCGCTCGTTCGAGCTCCGCGCCTCGTCGATCACCTTCGACGAGAAGGCCCTGGAGTTCATCCGCGACGACGCCGCCGCCCAGCACGCCATCCGGATCGTCTCCCACGAGCCCGACGTGGACACCAAGAAGGAGTACCGCGACAAGGTGCGGGCCGAGCGCAAGTTCGGGCACATCCCGGGTCGGTCGCGGGTGATCCTGCTCGAGGTGTGGCCGCGCGACTCCTCGGACTTCGAGGAGGATCTGGAGGTCCGGGGCATCGAGAAGTTCGGGTACCGCCTGCTCAAGGTCCGTTCGGGCAGCATCGCCAACACCATCGCCGCGGTGTTGCTCTACATCCGCGACGAGACCGGCGTGGTGCCCGAGGTCTACTTCCAGTGGTCGGAGATGAATCCCGTGCTCAACATGGGCAAGTACCTCGTGGAGGGCTCGGGCGAGGTCGCCGCGGTCTGCCACGAGGTGCTCCGGCAGGCCGAGCACGACGCCAAGCGCCGCCCGACGGTGCACGTCTCCTGACCCGTGCCCGGCGCGGGTGCCGCGGGGCGCGTCAGGGCCGGTAGGCGAAGGGCAGTTGGTGGTGCGACACGGGCAGCGTCTCGACCCGCATCCACGGGTACCGCTGCCCGACGGTGCGCGCCAGGGCCGCGCCGTCGTGGTACCGACTGCGCAGCCCGACGACGACCGTGACCCCGCCCGGCAGGTCCGCGAGCACGTCCAGGTCGACGGGGCGCGGCCGCTTCGGCACGAGCAGCTGCGGGCGTGGCCCGCCGGCTGCGAGTTCGGCCAGTTCCCCGAACGCGGGGCACGGCGGCCAGTGCCCCCTCGTCTCCCATCGCCGGTACGCCCGGAGTCGTCCGCCCGACGGTGCCGCGAGCAGTGGGAGCGCTCGGAGCACCGTGGTGGGCTTGAGCGGGACGAACACGCCGGTCGGATCGAGCAGGGTGAGCCCGACGACCCGTTCCGGATGCGCCGCGGCATGGGCGACGGCGATCTGCGCGCCGTACGAGTGCGCGAGCACCCGGACTTTCCCGGCACCGACGCCGTCGAGCACCTCGTCGACCCAGCCCGGCAGGTCATCGTGTGTCCGCATGCCCGTCCGCGCACTGCCGCCGACGTCCCCGGGGAGATCCGGGGCGATGACGCGGTGCGAGCGCACGAGTCCAGCGGCCTGCGCGCACCAGGAGGCGGCGGTGTCCCCGCCACCCGGCAGACACAGCAGGGGCGAGGCGGCGTCGTCGCCCGCGATCAGGACCCGGGTCCGGGCCAGCGCACCGTCGACGACGACCCGCCGCACGGGGACTCCCCAGTCCCGGACCACCGCGTCGTACGCGCTCTCGACGTCCTCACCCATGCCATTCCTCTCGATCATCGAGATATTTGACTATCAAGCTACCTGATAGGTTCGAGCCGTGAGCGACAACGAGCACCTCGTGCACGCCCTGCGCGCCGCGGCAGTGCGCTGGGACGACGAGATCGCGGCCTTCGGCGCGCGGCACGCGCTGGGCGGCACGGACGTCCGCGCCCTCATCGCGCTGCTCGACCTCGAGCGGGCCGGCGAATCCGCCACCCCGGGCGTCCTCGCCGGCGAACTGGGCCTGAGCTCGGCGGCCTGCACGGCGCTGGTCGACCGGCTCGCCGCGGCGGGCCTCGTCGGACGCGCCCCGGACCCGGCGGACCGACGACGCGTGCGGCTCACCGTCACCGATCGGGCGCGCACGCTCGGGGAGGGCTTCTTCCGGGCCTTCCTCGGCCCGATCCGGGCCGCGGCCGCCGCCCTCTCCCCCGCGGAGGCGCAGGTGGTGGCGCGTTTCCTCGGATCGACGAATCCGCCGTGAGCAGAAACACGCGTGACCGGGGAATCGGGACAACCGCCGGGAAGTTGTTCCTCTGTGAAAAACTGATGGTTCCTCCTCGCGGAGGAGCACGGTGACGGAGGTAGTGGCATGGACGAGCAGTCCCACATGTACGAGCTGGAGTTCCCGGGCCCCACGGTGTCGGACACCGACGGCAACGGGCCCGTGCTGGTACACGCGCTGGACGGCTACGCCGACGCGGGGCACGCCCTGGGTCTGCTGCGCAAGCACCTCAAGCAGAACCTCTCCGCGGAGCTGGTCGCGTCCTTCGACGTCGACGAGCTGATCGACTACCGCTCCCGCCGCCCCTCCATGACCTTCGAGGACGGATTCACCGGCGTCGAGGAGCCCGAGCTCAACCTCTACGCGATCCGCGACACCGCGGGCACGCCCTTCCTGCTGCTCGCCGGCGCCGAGCCGGATCTTCGCTGGAACGGCTTCGTCAGCGCCGTCGCGGGCCTCGCCGAGCGGTTCGGCGTGCGCACCGTGGTCGGGTTGCACGCGATCCCGATGGCAGTGCCGCACACCCGTCCGGTGCCGGTCACCGCGCACGGCAACAATCCCGACCTGCGCGAGGGCATCCGGTCGTGGGAGGGCACGATGCGGCTGCCCGGCACCGCGGCGGGGATGCTCGAGCTGCGGATGGCCGACAAGGGCTACGACACCGTCGGCCTGTCGGTCCACGTGCCGCACTACCTGGCGCAGAACGACTACCCCGAGGCCGTGCTCGGCATGCTGGGCGCGCTGCGCAGCACCGTCGGGCTCGACCTGCCCGACGGTGAGCTCCCCGTCGAGGCCGCCGAGCTGCGCGAGCAGATCGACGCGCAGGTCTCGTCCAGCGCCGAGATCTCCTCGGTCGTCGAGACCCTCGAGCAGCAGTACGACGAGGCCGCTGCGCAGCCGCGCGAGCTGCTCATCGCCGACGGCGAGGCGATCCCGACCGGTGACGACCTGGCGAGCGAGTTCGAGGCCTTCCTCGCGGAGCAGGCCGGCGACGAGGGCGAGAACGGCGAGAATCCGTGACCACGGTGCGCCGGCGGACGGCGCTGATCCACGGTCACCGTCGGGCGTACCGGATGGGCGGCAGCGGGCCCGCGCTCCTGCTGATCCACGGCATGGCCGACAACTCCTCGACCTTCGAGCCGCTGTTCGAGCGGCTCGCCGAGGACTACACGGTGATCGCGCCAGACCTCCTCGGCCACGGGGACTCCGACCGGCCGCGCGCCGACTACTCGCTGCCCGCGTTCGCCAACGCCATGCGTGATCTGCTGCTCTACCTCGGCGTCGAGCGGGCCACTCTGGTCGGCCACTCCCTCGGCGGCGGCATCGCCGGCCAGTTCACCTACCAGTTCCCGGAGATGGTCGAGCGGCTCGTCTTCGTGAACACGGGCGGCGTGACCCGATCGGTCTCGCCGGTGCTGCGCGCGGTCTCGCTGCCGCTCTCGGAGGTCGCGATCCGCTCGCTGGCGCTGCCGGGCGTGCTGCCGGTCACCAATGCGGCCCTGGGACTCCTCGGCCGGGTCCCGCTGAAACTGTTCGTCGACAACGCCGAGTGCGCCCGGGTCCTCACGGGCCTGCCGCACGCGGGAACGCCCCGCGCCTTCGCGCGCACGCTGCGGGCCGTCGTCGACCCGTCGGGCCAGGTGGTGACGATGCTGGACCGGACCTACATCGCCGATTCCGTGCCGGTACTGGTGGTGTGGGGTTCCGACGATCCGATCATCCCCGTCGAGCACGCGCACCTGCTGCACGCCGCACTGCCCGCCTCCCGCCTGGAGGTGTTCGACGGTGCCGGCCACTTCCCGTTCCGGACGGATCCGGAGCGCTTCCTGCGCGTCCTGACCGAGTTCGTCGATTCGACGGTGCCCGCACGCCTCACGCAGGACGACCTGCAAAACGCACTGCGCCGCGATGTCGCCCTCGACGTCGAGGTCGAGGTCGAGGTCGAGGTCGAGGTCGAGGTCGAGGTCGAGGTCGAGGTCGAAACGCCCGCGTAACCGACGGCGCCGCCGCACGTAACGCGGCCCGCGCACACTTCACAGCGCAGTGCAGACGCTGTGAGGAGGCCGTGATGAGTCCCGAGATCCTGCCGTTCCGGGCGCGCCCGTACGCGCCCGACCTGTGTTTCGCCACGATCCACGGCCACCGTCGCGCCTACCGGATCGGCGGCAGCGGCCCCGCGCTGCTGCTCCTGCACGGCATCGGGGACAACTCCCTGGTCTGGGAACCGGTGATGGAGCGACTGACCGACCGGTACACCGTGATCGCGCCGGACCTGTTGGGGCACGGCCTCTCCGATCGACCGCGTGCGGACTACTCGGTGTCCGCGTTCGCCAACGGGATGCGGGATCTGCTGTGCTACCTCGGCATCGACCGGGTGACGATCGTGGGCCACTCCCTGGGCGGCGGTGTGGCGGGCCAGTTCTCGTACCAGTACCCGGAGATGGTCGAGCGGATCGCGTTCGTGGCCCCCGGCGGTGTGGATCACGACGTCTCGCCGCTCCTGCGCCTGCTGTCGCTGCCGTTCGCCGAGCAGATCGTCGCACTCACCGCCCTTCCGGGCGCGAAGCAGGTCCTGGCAGGCGCGCTGCTCGCGACCGCCGCACTGCCGGGCCCCCTGCGCGCCGACGCGGTGCAACTGCGTCGCGCCCTCGACCGGATGCCGAACACCGCCTCACCGCACGCCTTCTCGCGCACGCTGCGATCGGTGGTCGACCTCCGCGGTCAGGTCGTCACGATGCGCGATCGCTGCTATCTGACCGCACGGGTGCCGACTCTGATCGCCTGGGGTGCGGACGATTCCATCATCCCCTCGGCCCATGCCGAGGTGCTGCGCGCGGCGCTGCCCGAGGCGCGCGTGGAGGTGTTCGACGGCGTCGGGCACTTCCCGATGACAGAGGCACCGGATCGGTTCCTGGACGTGCTCACCGACTTCCTCGCGTCGACCGAGCCCGCCCGCCTGGCGCGCACGCACCTCCGCGACGGCCTGCGCGGGGCGGCGGGCGTCACCGTCGTCCCTCCCGCGCGGGAGCTGGGCTGAACAGCCGCGATGACGGTCCGTAGAATCAGATGAGTGAACCTCACCGACCTGCTCCCGTCCGACCCGACGGCGGATGCGGTCTTCGAGGCCTTCCTCGACTGGACCACCGGCCGTGGCATCGAGCTCTACCCCGCACAGGAGGAGGCGCTGATCGCGGCGTGCTCGGGCGCGAACGTCATCGTCGCCACTCCCACCGGTTCCGGGAAGTCCCTGGTGGCGATGGGCGCCCAGTTCGCGGCGCTCGCGCAGGGCCGGCGCACGTACTACACCGCGCCGATCAAGGCGCTGGTCAGCGAGAAGTTCTTCGCCCTCTGTGAGGTCTTCGGCACCGAGAAGGTGGGCATGGTGACCGGCGATGCGGCGGTCAACGCCGACGCGCCGATCGTGTGCGCGACCGCCGAGATCGTGGCGAACCTCGCGCTGCGCGAGGGGAAGGACTCGGACATCGCGCAGGTGGTCATGGACGAGTTCCACTACTACTCGGAGCCGGACCGCGGCTGGGCGTGGCAGGTGCCGTTGATCGAGCTGCCGCACGCGCAGTTCATCCTCATGTCGGCCACGCTCGGTGACACGTCGTTCTTCGAGGAGGACCTCACGCGGCGCACCGGCCGGGAGACCGTGCTCGTGGCAGGTGCGGAACGCCCCGTGCCGCTGCACTTCTCGTACTCGACCATGGCCGTCCAGGACCAGATCGTGGAGCTGGTCACGACGCACCAGGCGCCCGTGTACGTGGTGCACTTCACGCAGCAGGCCGCGGCCGAACGCGCGCAGGCACTGATGTCGTTGCCGCTCACCTCCAAGGAGCAGAAGGCGGAGATCGCGGAAGCGATCGGCGACTTCCAGTTCACCACGGGTTTCGGCAAGACCCTCTCGCGGCTGATCCGGTCCGGTATCGGCGTGCACCACGCGGGCATGCTCCCCCGCTACCGACGCCTCGTCGAGAAGCTCGCCCAGGAGGGCCTGCTCAAGGTCATCTGCGGCACCGACACGCTCGGCGTCGGCATCAACGTGCCCATCCGCACCGTCTACCTGACGGGCCTGACCAAGTTCGACGGTACGCGGACCCGCCACCTGCGCGCGCGCGAGTTCCACCAGATCGCCGGCCGCGCGGGCCGCGCCGGATTCGACACGATGGGCACCGTCGTCGTGGCGGCGCCGGACCACGAGATCGAGAACGCGCGTCGCGAGGCGAAGGCGGGCGGCGACCCGGCGAAGCTCAAGCGCGTCCAGCGCCGCAAGCCGCCGGAGGGCTTCGTCTCCTGGGGGAAGGCCACCTTCGAGAAGCTGGTCGCCGCGGACCCGGAGCCACTCACTTCCCGCTTCTCCGTGACCAATTCGATGTTGCTCAACGTGATCGCCCGGCCGGAGAACTGCTTCTCCTCGATGCGGCACCTACTGGAGGACAACCACGAGTCCCGGCGCAATCAGCTGCGCCACATCCGCACCGCGATCACCCTGTTCCGCGGCCTCCAGTCCGGCGGCGTCGTGGAGAAGCTCGCCGAGCCCGACGGGTTCGGCCGGCACGTGCGGCTCACCGTCGACCTGCAGCCCGATTTCGCTCTGAATCAGCCCCTCGCACCCTTCGCGCTGGCCGCGCTCGAGCTGCTCGATCCCGAGGAGCCCGATTACGCACTCGACGTCATCTCGGTGATCGAGTCGGTGCTCGACGATCCGCGGCCCGTGCTGCGGGCACAGCAGAACGCCGCGCGCGGCGCGGCCGTCGCGGAGATGAAGGCGGACGGCATCGACTACGACGAGCGGATGGCGCTGCTCGAGGACGTGACCTACCCGAAGCCCCTCGAGGACGTCCTCGTGCCCGCGTTCGCGACCTACGCGGCGGGTCACGCGTGGGTGACGCAGTTCGAGCTGTCGCCGAAGTCCGTGGTGCGCGAGATGATCGAGCGCGCGATGACCTTCAACGACCTGGTCTCGAAGTACCAGCTCGGCCGCTCCGAAGGGGCCGTGCTGCGGTACCTCTCAGACGCCTTCAAGACGCTGCGGCACACCGTCCCGGAGGCGGCGCGCACGCCGGAACTCGAGGATTACATCGCCTGGTTGGGCGCCCTCGTGCGGTACGTGGACAGCTCGCTCGTGGACGAGTGGGAGGAGATGACCTCGCCGGATCCGGTGAAGGCGCACGCCTCCGCGCCGGAGATCGGGCGGTCCACCTCGCTGACCTCCGACGAGCGCGCCTTCGCGGTGATGGTGCGGAACGCCATGTTCCGCCGGGTGCAGCTCGTCGCCGAGGAGGAGTACGACCTGCTCGACGCGATGGACCCCGGTGTCGACTGGTACGCCGCCTTCGACGACTACTACGAGGACTACGACGACATCGAGACGGGCGCCGACGCCCGTGGGCCGCAGCTGTTCTCGCTCGACACCTCCATGCCCCGCGCGTGGAAGGTGCGGCAGACGATCGCCGATCCCGACGGCGACCACGGCTGGGCGATCACCGCCGTGGTCGACCTGCCGGCGTCCGACGACCGCGGCGATGTCGTGCTCGTGGACGTCGAGGTCGTCTCGGGCTGAGTCAGAGCGCACCCAGGTACTGCAGCACGGCGAGCACCCGCCGATGGTCGCTGTCCGCGGGCGGCAGGTCCAGTTTCGCGAGGATGCTGTTGATGTGCTTGGCGACGGCGCGCTCCGTGATCACGAGGGATGCCGCGATCCCGGCGTTCGAGCGCCCACTCGCCATCTGCTCCAACACCTCCCGCTCACGCGTCGTGAGCCGGGCCAGCGGATCGCGGTCGCGCCGCACCAGCAGCTGCGCCACGACCTCGGGGTCGAGGGCGGTGCCCCCGGCGGCGACGCGGCGCAGCGTCTCGGCGAACTCGTCGACGTCCGCCACGCGCTGTTTGAGCAGGTACCCCACACCCGCGGTCTCGGTCGCCAGGAGCTCGCCCGCGTAGCGCTCCTCGACGTACTGGGACAGCAGCACGACCGCGGTACCGGGCGACTCGCGCCGGATCTCCAGGGCTGCGCGGACCCCCTCGTCGCGGAAGCCCGGAGGCATTCGCACGTCGACGACGGCGATGTCGGGCCGGTGCCGCTCCACGGCTGCGATCAGCGCCGCCCCGTCGCCGACCTCGGCGACGACGTCGAATCCCGCGTACCCGAGCACCTGCGCCAGGCCCACGCGCAACAGGACCGAGTCCTCGGCGATCACCGCACGCACGGCAGCTCCGCCCGCACCGTGGTCGGGCCACCCGGCGGGCTCGTGACCCGCAGGTCACCGTCGACCGACGCCACCCGACGGGCCAGCCCGGCCAGGCCGGTCCCGCCGGACGGATCCGCACCGCCGACACCGTCGTCCTCGACGGTCACGACGATCGTCTCCGGGCCGCCGTCGACGACCACACCCGCGCGGGTGGCGTGCGCGTGCTTGATCACGTTGGTCAGAGCCTCGGAGACCACGAAGTACGCCACGGCCTCGACCGCGGGGTCGGGCCGGTACGGCAGCCGCACCGTCAGGTCGACGGGGATCGCCGCGGTCCCGGCGAGTCCGGACAGGGCGGCGTCGAGGCCCCGATCCTCGAGCACCGGCGGGTGCAGGCCCCGCACGAGGTGCCCGAGTTCGGCGATCGCGAGCTTGGCCTGGTCGTGCGCGTCGTCGAGGACCGCTCGGGCGGGCTCGGGCAGGTCGGCGAGCGTGGCACGCGCGACCCCGAGGTTCACGGCGAGGGAGACGAGGCGCTGCTGCACGCCGTCGTGCAGGTCCCGTTCGAGTCGCCGACGTTCGGCGTCGGCGGCCTCGACCACGCCCGCTCGGCTCTCGGTGAGGTCGTCCACCCGCCGGCTGAGCCGCTCGCCGTCGCCGGGGCCGAGAAGGACTGCCGCACAACGTGCGTCGACGACCGGCAGGAGCGGCGTCGCCCACCACAGCAGTGCGCCGCCGACGACAGCGGCGACCGTCCACGCGCACGCCTCCCAGACGGAGTGCGGGAGCCCGCCGGCGGGACGCACCCACATCCAGAGCAGGCTCGTGCCGCCGACGACCACCAGCAGCCACCCCGCGATCACGGCGAGGAGGGCCAGCAGGAGCAGCGGACCGACCAGGACGTGATAGCCCAACTGCCGCAACCGCGCCATCGATCGCCACACCCGCTCGTCGCGCGAGGGCGGGATCACGACACCGACGCGGGCGAGTCGGGAGCGGTGCGCGGCGGTCAGGACGGGCGAGGCCACCACCGGCACGACGACCGGGACGGCCAGGAGGGCGAGCGTGGCGACGGGCAGCTTCGCGGGGAGCGACACCCAGGGCGCGACGATCACGGCCACCACGACGGCGTGCAGGGGCATCGCGGCGACGGTGTTGGGCCAGGTGGGACGGGACATGTTCTCACCGTATGTCCGCCGCGGCGACCGCGACCAGCATGCTGGCATCCCTGTTCCGGGGGATGTGAGGGTCACCGTCGAGAGGCCTACTCGCACCGGCGAGATCCGGCGCTCCCACGACGAGGCTGGGGAGACAGTCGTTTCCGTCGAAGGAGCCACATCGTGATCACCCCGTCCGCCGTCCGGCGCCCCGCCGCCACCAGCACACCCGTCGACGTCACGCCCGTCGACGGCCGGCCCCGTGGACGTGGGGTCGCCGCCGTCCTGCTCGCCGCGGGTGCGGCGCTGACGCCGTGGCTGGTGGTTCTCGGCACGACCCTGCCGGCCACCACCACCGTGCGGCACTGGCCACTCGCGTGGGTCGGTCTCGATGCGCTGGAGGCCCTGGGACTGCTGACGACGGGCGCCCTCCTCCTCCTCGACGATCCGCGTGCGCGACAGGCCGCCGCGGCGACGGGCACGCTCCTCCTCGCCGACGCCTGGTTCGACGTGACGACCGCCGCCGCCGGGAGTGAGTTCGCCGTCGCGCTCGCGATGGCGGTGTGTGCGGAGCTACCACTCGCCGTTGCGTGCGCCCGGATCGCGATGCGGTGCGACGACGCCTACCCGGAGATGTGCCGGTCCAGGGCCTCGAGCGACTGATCGAGGTACTCCGGCGGGAACGGCGGCATGGCGCCGACGAAGTCCCGGAAGGACTGCGGGGTGTCGGTCCAGTCGTAGGTCAGGGTCACCTCGGTGCCGTTCCCCGACGGGGCGAGGTCGTACCGCCACCACCATCCGCCCGCCTGCCACTGACCCTCCCGACTCGTCCCCGGCAGCCAGCCGATGACGCGGTCGCGTTCGAAGTCGGTGACCTTGTTCTCCATCACGTAATCGCCGCCCGCCTGCTCCAGGTACATGTTCACCGAGAACATCTGCCCGACGTGATCGAGCGCGGCGGTGTCAACGGCGTCGCGGACCCAATCGGTGGGCTCGATGTCCTCGTGGCGCGCGGGATCGGCGAGGACGGCGAAGACCCGATCGGGGCTCGCGGCGATGACGCGGGTGGTGGACATTCGCTCGGACATGGTGACTCACTCTCTCCGGTGTCTCCACGGCGAGCGTCGGCTCCGCACGCCATGTTCACAGCGTACACATGGACGCCCGTGCCCGTGGCACTTCGCACGGGCCCCGTGCTCAGACCTCGCCGGTCGGCAGGACCGCCTTGCGGATCTTCCCCGCCGGTGTCAGCGGTAGCGCGTCCACGACGAGTACCTCGTCCGGCACCTTGTACGCGGCGAACGCTGCGCGGCAGGCCTCCCGGATCACATCGGGCTCGATCTCGGCGCCGCGCGCCGGAACCACGAAGGCCCGGCCGGTCTCGCCGTACACCGCGTTCGGAACGCCGATCACGGCCACCATCGCGACGCCCGCGAGTCCGCCCACGAAGTTCTCGACCTCGGCGGGGTAGACGTTGTACCCGCCGCGCACGTACATCTCCTTGAGGCGGCCGCGCAGGGCGACATGGCCGTCCTCGGAGAGCACGGCGACATCTCCCGTCGCGAGCCAGCCGTCCGCGCCGAACGCGGCAGCGGTCGCCTCGGGCATGCCCCAGTAGCCCGCCGCCACCGACGGTCCGCGCACCTGCAGTTCCCCGTCCGCGCCGGGCGGGACCGGCGCACCGTCGGGCCCGACGACGCGCACCCGCACACCGGCCAGAGGCGTCCCGATCGATGTGGCGATCAGTTCCGGCCCGTCGTCGGCGGCCGAGACGATGCACGCCCCGGAGGCCTCCGACGCGCCGTACAGGTTCGCGATCCGCACGCCCGGGAATGCCTGCCGCATCCGCTGGGCCAGAGCGGGTTCCAGGTTCGCCCCGCCGACCACACACAGCCGGACGGCGCTCAGGTCCCGATCGCCGATGCCGCCGAGCATGAGCGTGTACATGGTGGGCACGCCGACCAGCACCGTCACGCGACGCGAGGCCGCGGCGTCGAGGCTCTGCTCCGGGTGGAATCCCGGGACCAGGGCAACGGCTGCGCCGGCGACCGCGGCGGCGGCGATCGTGCAGGTCAGCCCTCCCACGTGGTTGAGCGGCATGTGCCCGAGGATCACGTCCGTGCCGATGAGATCGAACCGCTCCGCCTCGCCGGCCGCGGATGCCAGGATTCCGCCCTGGGTGAGGACGGCCCCCTTGGGCGCCCCGGTGGTGCCGGACGTGTAGAGGATCACCGCCGGCGCCGCGCCGACGGCGGATGCGGGCGGCGCTCCTGCTCGGCCACCGCGACCGCCGGCGACGAATTCGGGCCAGGAGAGGGCGCCGGACACCGCCGCGAGGTCGCCGGCACCGTCACCGTCTGCGAGGAAGACGATGCCCTCGACGCCGGGGATCCGGTCGCGCATCGCGGCGAGCATCGCGACGAAGTCGTAGCCGCGCGCCTCCGCCGCGCACACCAGCAGGCGAGCGCCCGACTGCCCGAGCATGTATTCGAACTCCTGCTCGCGGTAGACCACGTTGAGCGTCACCAGGACCGCACCGATCTTCGCGGTCGCGAGCCACAGCAGTATCCACTCGGTGCAGTTGGGCGCGGCGACCGCGACCCGGTCCCCCGCGTCGATCCCCACCGCGAGCAGTGCCTCCGCCACCTCACGGGCACCCTCGTCCACCGCGCGGTAACCGAGGACACCGGCATCGGTGAGGAGGAAGGCGCGATCCGGAGCGTCACGCGCCCACCGCGCGATGACCTCCGCGACCCCCGATTCCGCTGCTGCGAGCACCTGTTCATCCGCCACGGATCGAGCGTGTCACGCGCCGCGGCCGTACGCGGTCAGTCCGCGGGATCCGCCTCGACCGGCGGGCCGATGACCACCGGATCAGTCGCGGCGGGCGCGATCCTGGTGCAGCGACTTCACGCGCCGCTCCTCGCGCAGGACCACCTGGTAGCTCGCGCGCTCCGTGGCGAGCCACTCCGGATTCTCCGCGATGATCGCGTCGATCTGCTCGGTGGTCAGCGCGTCCTCGACCCCGCCCCTTGCCAGGCCGGAGATCGACACCCCCAGCTTGGACGCGACCAGATTCTTGGGATGCGGGCCGTGCTTGCGGAGATCGGTGAGCCACTGCGGCGGATCCGCCTGCAGCGCAGCGAGCTCCGCGCGGGTGACGGAGGACTCCTGGAACGCCGGCGGCGTCGCGGGCAGGTACACGTCCAACTTCTTCGCCGCGGTGGCCGGTTTCATGGACTGCGTGTTCTGCCTGCTCATGACCATCAGCCTATCGGTAACCTCCAGGAGTGACCTCCTCGCTCCCGCCGGTCCTGCGGCTCGGCTACGTCCCCGGCGCCACGCCCGCCAAGTGGGCCCGCATCTGGGGCGAGCGCCACCCGGACGTCCGGCTCGAGCTCGTGCCCGTCGGGGCGGGGAGCGCAGCGGACGCGGTGCGGGAGGGCACCGTCGACGTGGCGCTGCTGCGCCTGCCCACCGAGACCACCGGCCTCGCCGTCATCGCCCTGTACGAGGAGCAGGTGGTCGCCGTCGTCCCGCAGGAGCACCACACCGCGGCGGCCGACGAACTCACCGCCGGCGACCTCGACGGCGAGCCGACCCTCCTGCCGCTCGACGACGCGCTGCACTGGGACGGCGCCCCCGGCGCGCTGATCGAACACCGGCCCGAGACCACCGCGGACGCCGTCGAACTCGTCGCGGCCGGGCTCGGCGCGCTGATCGCGCCGCAGTCGCTGGCGCGCCTGCATCACCGCAAGGACCTGACCTACCGGCCCATCACGGACGCCCCGCCCTCACCCGTCGTGCTGGCCTTCCCCACCGGCGAGCAGTCCGACGCGGTCGCGGAGTTCATCGGCGTCGTCCGCGGCCGGAAGGCGGGTTCCTCACGGGGACAGGCGGAACCCGCCCCCAAGCGCACGGCCCGGGAGAAGACGTTGGCCAAGCAGGCGGCGCGCGCAGCCGCCGGGAAGAAGTCGACGGGGTCGAAGGGCAAGCCCGGCAAGCGGACCCGCCGCTGAGCTCAGCCCAGGGCCTCGATCCACTCGTCGACGGTGACCACCTCGGCCTGTCGCGGGAACACCTTGCGCATGAGCACGCGGTGCACCTCCGGATCGTGATCGGCGCAGGCGTCGAACAGTACCGTCAGGCCGTAATCGAGGTCCCCGGCGTAGCGGACCGTCGAGAGGACGACGCCGCTGGTCGAGATGCCCGCCAGCACCAGGTGATCGGCCTGCAGGCCGCGCAGCACCACGTCGAGGTCGCTGCCGCTGAAGGCGCCGAACCGCCGCTTGATCACCACCGGCTCCCCCGGCAGTGGCGCCACCTCGGGGACGATCGCCGTGAGCGGCGACACCTCCGTCATCGAGTCGCCACCCTCGCGGATCATCGCGAAAGCCCGGTTGGACGGCGGGATCTCGGGATAGTCGGGCCGGAAGGCGACCCGCACGTGGACCACCGGGACGCCCCGGTCCCGCGCCGCGGACAGGGCCCGTGCGGCGGCCGCGACCGCCCCCTGCCCCGCCCGCTCGGCACCGTCGACGATGCCCTTCTGGAAGTCCATGAGGATGAGGACGGAGCGCTGGTTCACCATGCCCCCAGGCTAGCGCTCAGCAGTGTCACAGGGTGGATTCCGCGGCGGAGCGGGCGATCTCGGCGAGCCGCGTGAAGCCCTCGGTCTTCGCGCTGGAGGCCCGGTAGGCGAGGCCGATTCGCCGCCCCGGGGCGGGCGCGGCGAACCGCGCGACGGCGAGGTCCGTGCCCCGCAGCTCGACGGCGACCGCGGGCTCGGGCAGCAGGGTGACGCCCAGGCCGCCGGACACGCACTGCACGATCGTGGCCAGCGACGCGGCCCGGGTGTCTCCCATGACGCCGACGCCGGACTCGGCCTGCCGGCACAGGTCGAGCGCCTGGTCGCGCAGGCAGTGTCCCTCGTCGAGCAGCAGCAGCGGCAAGCCGGAGAGGTCATCGGCAGTGAGATCGTCGCGGCCGGCGAGCGGATGCCCGGGCGGGACGACGAGGACGAACTCCTCGTCGTAGAGCGGGATCTCGGCGATCGACGCGCTGTGCACGGGCAGCGCCACCACGGCCACGTCGATGCGGCCGGACCGCAGCGCGTCGAGCAGCCGGGCCGTCTGGTCCTCGACGACGGTGACCGCCAACTCGTCCGCCTCCGCGCGCAACTGCGGCAACAGGCGCGGCAGGCGGTAGGGCGCCACCGTCGGGATCATGCCGATGCGCAGGGTGCCGCGCAGTTCCCCGGTGAGCCCCGCCGCCGAGCTCACCAGCTCCGCCGCGGAGGCGACGATCCCGGAGGCCTGCTCCAGCAGTGCCATGCCGGCCTCGGTGATGAGCACCTTGCGGGTACTGCGTTCGACCAGCTGCACCCCGAGGCCTGCCTCCAGCGAGGCCAGCGCCTGCGACAGCGAGGGCTGGCTCACGCCCAGCGAGGTGGCGGCCGTACCGAAGTGACGCGAGCGCGCCACCGCGACGAAGGCCCGCAGCTGCGCGAGGGTCGGCTGATACGGCTGATCGGACATACCTATCAGTCTACGTCCATCCATCGTCTTTGCTTTGCAGCAGCGAGATCCGACGGGGTCGTTCACCGCGCCGACCTCGTCCGATCCGAGGTCATTCCGGCACGTAACGAAGTACCGTCGCAGGAGGTCGACCGGGGAGGGCGGATGGGACGCGTCATTGCGCCGATCGCACGGTGGGTGGCGCTCATCGTCCTCGTCGTGGGCTTCGTCGCCTTTTCGGCCGAGGCGCACCCGCGGGACGCGACGTACGCGGATTTCCGGCACGACCTCGAGCGGGGCGCCGTCACCCAGCTGATCATCCCCTCCGATCAGTGGACCCAGGACAACGTCCGATCGGGCACGTGGTCCACCCGCCCGTTCCGCTGGCGGACCGGCCGGGTGCTCGACAGGCCGGAGGGCGCTGGGCCGAGTCCGTCCGGAACGTCCGAGGGCACCGCAGGGTCGCCGTGGTCCGACTTCGCGAACGACATGGAGGGACGGGACGTCAGGCTCCGCACGACCTCCGACGACGACAGCGGTTCCCTCTCCCTGCCGTTCCCCTCGTCGCCGCAGCCGGACTGGACGGGCCTTCTCATCAGCATCGCCTGGCTCGCGACCTTCGCCGCCGTGTTCGTGTTCCAGCCGCGCCGGGGCAACCGCTGGGCATGGTTCTGGATGTTCACCATCGGGCAGATCGGGGCCCTGCTCTATCTGATTCTCGAACCCGAGCCGCTGATCCGACGCGCGCCGGCGCTCGACCGACAGCAGGCCGCCGTCGAACCGAACGCCGACGGACCCGATACCGCGACTCCTCCTACGAGCCGGCCACTGAGCGGCGCTCAGGGATTCGGACTCGCAATCGTGAGCGCGATCGCCACCGCAATGGCTTCCGTCGCGATCGGCTGGCTCGCGGGACGCATGCTCCCCTGACGTCAGGGACGCCAGGCGCCGGCCTGCTGGCGCGTCGCATGGTTGAGCCGGTTCCAGAGGTTGATCTGTCCGATCGCGAGCACGAGACCCGCGAGCTGGGCGGCGTCGAACTCGTCGGCGGCGGCATCCCAGAGCTCGTCCGAGACAGCGTCGGGCGCCCCGGCGAGCGCCGTGAGCTCCTCGGTCATCTCCAGGGCGATCCGCTCGGCGTCCGAGAAGTACGGCGTGTGCCGCCACGCGCCGACGGCGAACAGCTTGTCGTCCGACGCGCCGTGCTTGCGCGCCGTGCGCCAATGCCCGTCCAGGCAGGTGCTGCACCCGTTGAGCTGGCTGGCGCGCATGTTGACCAGCTCCAGCAGCTCCGGCGACAGCCCCGTCTCGGCCACCACCGCGCCCAGCTTCATCAGCGCGTCCATCGCTCCGGGCAGCGCCATCGCGGGGTTCGTCATCCGTGCGGTCATGATGTTCTCCTTCGGTCCGTCACAATCGGGGCGATCGCCCCGTCACCCTCATGACGAACCGACTACGAAGGATGTGACAGATGGACGCCGACGACTTCGAAACCGCACGACCGAGGCTCCTGGCGGTGGCCACCCGGATGCTCGGCTCGGCCGCCGACGCCGAGGACGCCGTGCAGGAGGCGTGGCTGAGGACAGACCGCGCCGAGGGCACCGTCGACAACCCGACAGCGTGGCTGACCACCGTGGTCTCCCGGATCTGCCTCGACCGCCTGCGGGCCCGTCGCGACACGGCACCGCTCGACGACGTCGAGCCGGCGGATCCCGCGCTCGGGCCGGACGCGCAGGCGGAACTCGCGGAGTCCGTCGGCGCCGCTCTGGGCGCCGTCCTCGACGACCTCGCTCCCGCCGAGCGGGTCGCCTTCGTCCTGCACGACGTGTTCGCCGTGCCCTTCGACGATGTCGCGGCGGTCCTCGGCAAGAGCCCGGCGGGAACCCGCCAGCTGGCCAGCCGGGCGCGCCGCCGGGTGGCCGGCGCTCCCCGGCCCGACGCCGCCCGCGCCGACGCCGTCCGCGCCTTCCTCGCGGCATCGCGCGACGGGGACTTCACCGCGCTCGTCGACCTGTTGGACCCGGACGCCGTGTTCCGGACCCACGCCGACGACGCCCCCTCGACGGTGCTGTCGGGCGCGCCCGCGATCGCGGAGGCCTTCCTGTTCAAGGCGAAGACGGCGCTCGTCGCGCTGGTGGACGGCCTCCTCGGGTACACCGTGCGGCTGCCCGGTGCGCCCGGCTACCTGCTGCTCGGGGACGTGACCTTCACCGCCGACGGCCGCATCGCCGCCCTCGACGTCACGCTGCGCGCCGACGAGGTGGCGGGCAGCGAGGTCGTCCCCCTCTGACCCCGATACGACGGTGCCCGCCCCCGGAAGCCGGGGACGGGCACCGTCGAACGCGTGGGATTAGTGGTCGATGGCCTTCTCGACACCGACACCGGTGAGCGAGCGCACCTCCATCTCGACCGCCTTGTCCGTCAGGTCGGCGTCGGGCTTGCCGAGGAAGGTGCCGATGATCGCGAGGCCGAAGCCGATCGGAATGGAGATCAGGCCCGGGTTCTCCAGCGGGAACCAGTGGAAGTCCAGCGATTTGAACATCGACGTGGGCTTACCCGAGACGGCCGGGGAGAAGATGATGAGGACGATCGCCGAGATCAGGCCGCCGTACATCGAGAGCACGGCACCGGTCGTGTTGAACTTCCGCCAGAACAGCGAGAAGAGGATCGTCGGCAGGTTGGCCGACGCCGCGACGGCGAAGGCGAGCGCCACGAGGAACGCGATGTTCTGCCCCATCGCGCCGATGCCCAGGATGATCGACGCGATGCCGATGACGACCACCGTGATGCGCGAGACCCGCACCTGCGACTCCTCGGAGGCCTTGCCGCGCTTGATGACCCCGTTGTAGATGTCGTGCGCGAGGCTCGCCGACGCCGTGATCGCGAGACCCGCGACCACCGCGAGGATGGTTGCGAACGCGACCGCCGAGATGACCGCCATCAGGATCGTGCCGCCGAGCGAGAACGCCAGCAGCGGAGCCGCGGAGTTCACGCCGCCCGGCGCCTTCGCGATGACATCGGCACCAACATAGGCCGCGGCACCGAAGCCCAGGACCAGGGTGAAGATGTAGAACGCGCCGATCAGGCCGATCGCCCAGGTGACCGAACGACGCGCCTCCTTCGCGGTGGGGACGGTGTAGAAGCGCATGAGCACGTGCGGCAGGCCGGCGGTACCGAGGACCAGCGCGAGCGCCAGCGAGAGGAAGTCCAGCTTGGTGGTCTCGGTCTTGCCGTACTTGAGGCCGGGCTCGATGATCTTCTCGCCGACGGCCTCCTTCGCCCCGGTCTTGGCGTTGGTGACGGTGCCGTCCATCGCCTTCTGCAGCAGATCGGAGAAGTTGCCCTTCACCGCGGCGAGCACCATCAGCGTCATGAGCAGCGCGCCGCCGACGAGCAGGACGGCCTTGACCATCTGCACGTAGGTGGTGCCCTTCATGCCGCCCACCAGGACGTAGACGATCATCAGCACGCCGACCACGGCGACCACGATCGACTGGCCGGTGTGCCCCTTGATGTTGAGCAGCAGGGCGACGAGGCCGCCCGCGCCCGCCATCTGCGCGATCAAGTAGAACAGCGACACCGTGAGCGTCGCGAGGGCCGCGGCCATCCGGACGGGCCGCTGCTTGAGCCGGAAGCTGAGGACGTCGGCCATGGTGAACTTGCCGACGTTGCGCAGCCGCTCGGCGACCAGCAGCAGTGCCACGAGCCACGCCACGAGGAAGCCGATCGAGTAGAGGAAACCGTCGTAGCCCTGCACGGCGATGGCGCCGCAGATGCCGAGGAAGCTGGCGGCGGAGAGGTAGTCGCCCGCGATGGCGAAACCGTTCTGCGGGCCGGTGAACGTGGCGCCGCCGGTGTAGAAGTCGGTGGCCTTCTTGGTGGTCCGGCTGGCGCGGATCACCAGACCCATCGTGAGGCCGATGAACAGGAGGAAGATCACGATGTTGAGCGTGGTCGAGCCGACCTGCTCGCCCACCTGAATCTTCCTGGGATCGAACGAGAACGCGAGGATGTCGGTCACTTCGGCTCTCCCTTGCCCAGCGCGACGTCGCCGCCGTCGCCCTTGAGGTCCGCCTCGATGCTCTGGCGGAGGTCCGTCGCCATGGGGTCGATGGTCCTGTTCGCGAACCGCACGTACGCCCAGGTGATGGCGAAGGTGGTGACGAACTGACCGAGACCCAGCACGAGCGCGACATTGATGTTGCCGAACAGCTTGTGGCTCATGAAGTCGTGCGCGTAGGTGGCCAGCAGCACGTACAGGACGTACCAGAGCAGGAAGGCCGCGGAGATCGGGAGCACGAACGACGCCAGCCTACGGCGGAGTTCGTGGAATTCCTTGCTGTCGTAGGCGCGTTGATAGACCGCAGCCGTATCATCTTCGTTCACGAGCGGCAGTGTGTCACGGACCACACTTATCAGGGGTTTGAATGGTCAACAAACCGCAATGCAACCCCCTGCAACCCGCCATCGACGGACCACCGCTCCGTCAGGCGTCGAGGGCCCTCCGCGTCGCGGCAGCGATCTCGGCGACCTGCTCGTCGGTGGTGACGAAGGACGGCGAGTACTGGAGCGTGCCGAGCCCGGCCGCGCGACCCGACACACCTTGTGCGCGAAGCTTCTTCACCATGGCCATCGCCTCCGCGGGTTCGTGCAACTGCACACCCGCTACGGCGCCGACGCCGCCGCGGACCTGCTTGACCTTCGGATGATCGGCCAGCGCCGAGAGCTCGCGGAGCAACGTGTCCTGCAAGCGCAGAGCCTCGGCCACGAGGTTCTCCCGCTCCATGATGTCGAGGACCGCCATCGCGGCGGCAGCGGCGGCCGCATGCCCGCCGTAGGTGTACCCGTGGCGCCACCACACCCCGCCGGCGTAGAAGGGCTCCGCCACGTGCGGCGCGACGAACAGCGCACCCATCGGGACGTAGCCGCTGGTGAGTCCCTTCGCCGTGGTCATGAGGTCCGGCTGCAGGTCGAACCGGCTCGACGCGAACCACGCACCGCCGATCCGACCGAAGCCCGTGATCACCTCGTCCGCGATGAACAGCACGTCGTGCTCGCTGCAGATGTCGCGGACCTCGCGCAGGTAGCCCTCCGGCGGCGGGAGCAGGCCACCCGCGCCGATCACCGGCTCCGCGACGAAGGCCGCGATCGAGTCGGCACCCACCCGCTCGATGAGCCCGAGCAGTTCCTTCGCGTCGTCCCACGCGATCGTCGCGGTGTCGTCGAACAGCACGCCGCCGTAGCCCTCGGCGTTCACCGGAATGCCGCCGAGCGAGGTGCCTCCGACATGCATGCCGTGGTAGGCGTTCGACCGTCCGACGATCAGCTTCTTCTCGGGCCGGCCCCTCTCCTGCCAGTACCGGCGGGCGAGCTTGATCGCCGAGTCCACCGAATCGGAGCCACCGGAGGTGAAGAAGACCTTGCTGTCCGGCACCGGCGCGATGCCCTGCAGGCGGTCGGCCAGGGCCACCGTCGTGTCGGTGGCGGCGTCGCCGAACCCGGTCACGTGTGCGACCTTGAGCAGCTGGTCGCGCACCGCGTCGGCCACCTCGGCGCGACCGTGCCCGACGTTGGCGAACCACAGACCCGCGGTCGCATCGAGGTAGCGATTGCCGTCGGTATCGAAAACGTACGAGCCCTCGCCGCGGGCGAAGACGAACGCGCCGTCGCGCTGCACGGCGCCCATGTCGGCGAAGCCGTGCCAGAGTGCCGATGAGGTCGTGGGTCCCTGTCCGCTCATAGGCATAAACTAGAGCAAATGAGTGAACAGGAGACGCGTACGGCACCATGCGGCGCAGACGAGGCGCAGCTCCGCCCCTCCACGAAGCGCGACCTGTACGCCGCTCTCGGCACCGACGCCGCGCCCGTCGTCACCCTCCGGGACGAGACGCGGTTGCGGGGCAAGCTGAAGCGCGCCAAGGATTCCGACCTCCCCCGGCTGGCCCGCGACGTCGACGCCGCACGGGAGCGCTTCGCGGTCCGCGCCGCGGCCGTCCCCGCGATCGTCTACCCGGAGAACCTGCCGGTCAGCGCCCGCCGCGACGAGATCGCGAGGGCCATCGCCGAGAACCAGGTGATCATCCTCGCCGGCGAGACCGGCTCGGGGAAGACCACCCAGCTGCCGAAGATCTGCCTCGAACTCGGACGCGGCGTGCGCGGCATGATCGGCCACACCCAGCCCCGGCGCCTCGCCGCCCGCTCCGTGGCCGAGCGCATCGCGGAGGAGACGGATACCGAGTTGGGAGACACCGTCGGCTACGCCGTCCGGTTCACCGACAAGGTCTCACCGAAGACCTCCGTCAAACTCATGACCGACGGCATCCTGCTGCGCGAGCTCACCCGCGACCGGCTGCTGCGCGACTACGACACGATCATCATCGACGAGGCGCACGAGCGCAGCCTCAACATCGACTTCCTGCTCGGCTACCTGCGGCAGATCCTCCCCCGCCGGCCCGATCTCAAGGTGATCGTCACGTCCGCGACCATCGAGCCGGAACGGTTCGCGGCGCACTTCGCGCGGCCCGACGGTGCGCCGGCCCCCGTCATCGAGGTCTCCGGGCGTACCTACCCGGTGGAGATCCGCTATCGCCCGCTCGACGAGATGACCGACGACACCGAACCGCTCGACCAGGTGACGGGCATCGTCCACGCCGTGGACGAGCTCTCCCGCGAGGCCCCGGGCGACGTCCTCGTCTTCCTCTCCGGCGAGCGGGAGATCCGCGACGCCGCGGAGGCACTGCAGGCCCACGTCCGGCCCGGCACGGAGATCCTGCCGCTCTACGCCCGCCTGTCCTCCGCCGAGCAGCACCGCGTCTTCGCGCCGCACTCCGGGCGCCGGATCGTGCTGTCCACCAACGTGGCCGAGACCTCGCTCACGGTGCCGGGCATCAAATACGTGGTGGACACGGGCACCGCCCGCATCTCCCGCTACTCGACGCGCACCAAGGTCCAGCGGCTGCCGATCGAGCCGATCTCCCAGGCATCGGCGCAGCAGCGCTCGGGTCGCTGCGGACGCACCTCCGACGGCATCGCGATCCGTCTGTACTCGGAGGACGACTTCGACGCACGCCCCGTCTACACGGATCCCGAGATCCTCCGCACCAACCTCGCCTCGGTCATCCTGTCGATGACGGCGCTCGAGCTCGGCGAGGTCTCCGCCTTCCCGTTCGTCCAGCCGCCCGACGAGCGCGCGGTGCGCGACGGCACGGCGCTGCTCGAGGAGCTGGGCGCGCTCACGGTCGCCGGGAGCGGAGCGAGCGGGACCGACGCGGGACCCGCCGCCCCGGGCCACAAGAAGCTCACGACGGTGGGCCGGCAACTGGCCGACCTCCCCGTCGATCCGCGGATGGCCCGGATGCTGGTGGCCGCCCGCGAGTTCGGCGTGCTGGCCGAGGTGCTGGTCATCGTTGCGGGCCTGTCGATCCAGGACGTGCGGGAGCGGCCGGCCGAGCACCGTCAGGCCGCGGACACGCAGCACGCCCGCTTCGCCGATCCCACCTCCGATTTCCTGTCCTACCTGAACCTGTGGCGCCATCTCGGCGAGCGCCGCGCGGAGCTCAGCTCGAGCGCCTTCCGCCGCGAATGCCAGCGCGAGTTCCTGCACTACGTGCGGATCCGGGAATGGCAGGACCTGCAGGGCCAACTCCGGCAGATCTGCCGGGACCTGGGATGGAAGGCCGAATCGCTCGGCCGGGAACCGGCACCGTCCGCGGACCTGATCCACCAGGCCATGCTGGCCGGACTGCTGTCCCAGATCGGCCTGCGCGAACCCGACGGGCGGGAATTCCTCGGTGCGCGCGGCGCGAAGTTCATGGTCTTCCCGGGATCCGCCCTGTACAAGAAACCGCCGCGACTCGTCATGGCCGGGGAACTGGTGGAGACCTCGCGGCTGTTCGCACGGACCGTCGCGAAGATCGAGCCGGAATGGGCTGAGAAGCTGGCGGGGCCACTCGCCAAACACCACTACTCCGAGCCGCACTGGTCCACCAAGCGCGAGGCCGTCCTCGCCAAGGAGCGGGTCACGCTGTTCGGGGTGCCCCTCGTGGCGGAACGCACCGTGAACTACGGCCGGATCGACCCGGTGGTCGCCCGCGACCTGTTCCTGCGGCACGCACTGGTCCAGGGCGAATGGCGCACCCGGCACCCGTTCTTCGCGCGCAACCGCGCGCTGCTCGACGACGCCGAGTACCTCGAGGACAAAGCCCGCCGCCGCGACCTCGTCATCGACGAGGACGGACTCTTCAACTTCTACGACCGCAGGGTCCCGGAGGGCATCGTCTCCGCCCGGCACTTCGACGCGTGGTGGAAGAAGGCCTCCCGCGGGGAGCCGACACTGTTGGACTTCACCGCGGACGACCTCCTCGCCGACGGTGCCGCCGAGGTGACGGCGGACGCGTACCCCACCACGTGGCTGCAGGGCCGCGTCGAGGTACCGCTGAAGTACCGCTTCGAGCCGGGTGCCACCGACGACGGGGTGACCGCACGGATCCCCGTCAAGGACCTGGCGACGGTGCGCGCGGACGGCTTCGAATGGCTCGTGCCCGCGATGCGCGAGGAGCTCGCGACGGCGCTGATCAAGTCGCTGCCGAAACAGCTGCGCCGCGAGGTCGTGCCCGCGCCCGACTTCGCCGCGGCCGCCCTCGCGCGGCTCACCCCGCGTGCCGAGCCGCTCGCCGACGGGCTCGCGCGGGAGCTGACCCAGTTGTCCGGCACGGTGATCCGTGCCGAGGACTTCTCCCCCGCCGCGCTGGCGGATCACCTGCGGGTGACCTTCGTGGTGATCGGCGACGACGGCCGCGAGCTCGGTGCCGGCAAGGACCTCGACGCGCTCAAGCGACGGCTCGGGGCGGCCGTGCAGGAGGACCTGTCGAGCCGCGCGGGCGACTACGAGCGTGCACCCGCCCGGGAGTGGACCGCGGCCACACTCGGCGACGTGCCGCGCACCATCGACACGGAGATCCGGGGCAGCCGGGTGACCGGGTTCGGGACCCTCTATCCCGACGGTGACCGGGCCGGCGTCCGGGTGGTCGCGAACGAGCCCGATCAGCTGGCACTGATGGGGGCCGGCCTCGACGTGCTGCTGTCGAACGTGCTGCCCGCAGCGCACAAGTCGGTGTTGCAGTCGGTCGGGCAGCGGGACCGGCTGGCGCTGTCGCAGAGCCCGTACCCGACGCCGATGGACCTGGTCGCCGACTGCCGCCGGCGCGCCATCACCGATCTCCGCACGCGCGCGGGCCTCGCTTGGACACCCGATGAGTTCACGGCCCTGACGGCGTCCGTGCGCGCGGGCCTGGGCGCCACGGTGCAGGAGTACTTCGCGGACGTCGCAGCGGCCGTGGCGACCGCGACGGAGGTGCGCGGCGCGATCGCCTCCGCGCCGCCCGCGCTCCGCGACGCCGCGGACGACATCGCCGAGCAGCTGGACGGCCTGCTGTTCCCCGGCTTCGTGGCCGCCACGCCCGGCGTGCACGTGCGGCACCTTCCGCGGTACACGGCGGGGGCGGCCGCGCGCTGGGCGGCTCTGCCCGCGGCGATCGACCGGGACGACCGTGGGATGGCGACGCTCGACCGCGTGTACGGCGCGCTGACGGCGAAGCTCGACACGCTGCCCCAGCACCGTCGTGATGCGGCGCTGGACCAGGCGAACTGGTTGATCGAGGAGCTCCGCGTGAGCCTGTTCGCACAGTCACTCGGCACCGCCGGCTCGATCTCCGAGAAGAAGGTGCTGGCCGCGATCGCGGCCCTGACCTGACCGCGCTACGCGGCGTCGGTCGGGCCCGCCGCGGCTGCGCGGGTGCGGAGGTCGCGGATCGCGGCCTCGAAGTCCTCGATGGACGAGAACCCCTGGTAGACGGATGCGAATCGCAGGTAGGCGACCTCGTCCAGGTCGCGCAGCGGGCCGAGGATGGCCAGGCCCACCTCGTTGGCGGGGACCTCGGCGACGCCGGTGGCCCGGACGGCCTCCTCGACCTGCTGGGCGAGCTTGTGCAGATCGTCCTCGGCCACGTCCCGGCCCTGGCAGGCCCGGCGCACGCCCTTCATGACCTTCTCGCGGCTGAAGGGCTCGGTGACGCCGTTGCGCTTGACCACGGCCATGACCGCGCTCTCGACCGTGGTGAACCGGCGCCCGCACTCGTTGCACGAGCGGCGCCGACGGATGCCCTGCCCGTCGTCGAACACCCGCGAATCGACCACACGGGTGTCCTCGTTCTTGCAGAACGGGCAATGCATGGGTTCACCTCCCGCGCGGGTGCGCTCGGATGTACGGCGGGGCAACTGCAGCACCGTGGCCCCTGCCACGGCCGTGCCCCGCGATCTCGACATCGAGAATACTCGGCGCGGCAACGGCACCACATTGTCGAGGTGCGCCACGCGCCCGCCCTGCCGGGAATCCACTATCGCCATCCGAGTGGTCATCCGCTTCTCCTTCGCTCGTGCTGTGCCGTCAGTACCGCGGGGTGACCAGCGTCTGCCCTGCGTGGACCCGCCCGTCGCGGAGCCCGTTGATCTCCTCGATCTCCGCGATCACCGAGGCCGGCGCATGATCGGGCGCGATCTCACGGGCGATCTGCTCGAGGCTCTGGCCCGTCCGCACCGTGACGATCGACGTGAGCGCGGGCTGCGCGGCGCCGGCCGGGGCGGGATCCGCCTGCTGCGCGCCGCCGAACAGGACCAGCAGGCCCACGAACGTGCCGACCGCGAACAGCAGGCACACGGCCAGGGACGGGCCCGGGGTGCGCCGGGCGCAGCCGTCCACCCGCGAGACACCGCGACGCGTCCGACCGACCGAACGCACGCGCGGGCGTTCGACGGTGCGCCGCGCCGCGCCGCGCGCTCCGGTCACGCGGACCGCGCCGGGCACCGTTCGAACAGCGCCCTCGGACACCTCGTTCGACGAGGTGATCGATCGGTCCGCCACCTCCTGCGAACGACTCCGGGCGAGCCGCGGCGACACGCCGCGGGCCCGGGTGGCGCCGCGCCGATCCGCGGCCGCCGAGCCGTGCCGCGCCAGTGCCTGCGCCTCGGCAGTGGGCTCCTGTGCTGCGGTGATGACATCCCGATCGATGATCGCGGTCATGATCTCTCCCTACGTCGGTAGCGGGTCCTTCTCGCTCACCTACAGGTCTATCGGAGGGGACTGACAAGTTTTTCCATCCAGCCCCACCAGTCACACCGGAGTGCGTGCAAGTGTTCGAAAGAACTTCTGTTCGATTTCTACCACACCCTCGAGCGGAGCGGAAGACACGCAGGAGAATTTCTCGAACAGATGTTTGTCATGACCCAGCGGCTCGACTACAGTGGGTTGCAGAACCGAACGGGCGTGAGGAGCGGCACATGGCAGAGGAACGACAGGTCCAGCATCGGGACAAGCGCTTCCGCGACGCGCAGGGCAATGTCTCGGAGGATCACCTCACGCGCCGGCAGAAGCAGGTGCTCGAGGTCATTCGGCGCTCCGTGCGCGATCGCGGCTACCCGCCCAGCATCCGCGAGATCGGAGACGAGGTGGGTCTGACCTCCACCTCGTCGGTCGCGCATCAGCTGCGCACCCTCGAGCGCCTGGGCTTCCTGCACCGCGATCCCAACCGCCCGCGCGCAGTGAACGTGCAGGGCGCCGAGGAGCGCACGGCGCAGGTCATCCAGAAGGTCATGGAGGACGAGGACAGGATGCCGGAGCCGGCGTTCGTGCCGGTGCTCGGCCGGATCGCCGCGGGCGGCCCCATCCTCGCGGAGGAGGCGGTGGAGGAGATCTTCCCGCTGCCGCGTGAGTTGGTGGGCGAGGGCTCGCTGTTCCTTCTCAAAGTGGTCGGCGAGTCGATGACCGACGCGGCGATCTGCGATGGGGACTGGGTTGTCGTCCGGCAGCAGTCCGTCGCCGAGAACGGCGACATCGTGGCTGCGATGCTCGACGGCGAGGCCACGGTGAAGACCTTCCGCCGCACGGGCCGCGACGTGTGGCTCATGCCCCACAACCCCGCGTTCGACCCGATCCACGGGAACGACGCGGTGATCCTCGGCAAGGTCGTCACGGTCATGCGGCGGATCTGAGCGTTCCCGTTTCCGGCAGCGCCGGCTCGTCGACCTCCCGGTCGAGAGCCGGCGTTCGTCGTCCTCCGAGGGAGGCGATCGCGCACGCCGCGCCGCCCAGTGCCAGCCCCACGACCACGCCGGGATGCACCGGCTCGCCCAGCATCACGAAGGCGAACAACGCGGAGACCGAGGGGATCACGGCGAACAGCATCGCGGCGCCGCTCGCGCCCGCGATGCCGATCACCCGCAGGTACAACGTGGTGGCAGTCATGGAGCTGAGCAGCACCATCAGCACGAGCACTACCGCGCCCTGCACCGGGTGGAGCACCGACGCGCCGAAGAGCAGCGTCAATGCGCCCGCCGGCACCGCCGCGACGAGCATGCCGACCGCGTTCCCCGCGACCGGATCGACGTCCCCGCAGAACCGCTGCTGGTAGACGCCGCCGAGCGCGATGCCCGCCAGTCCGAGCAGGGTGAAGCCGATGCCCGCCCCGGCATGGGCCAGCGCGGGCACCGTCGACCAGCACGCCGTCACGACCGCCGCCAGTCCGAGCACGGCTGCGAGAGCCCTGCGCACCGTCAGGTGCTCCCCGAGGACGAGACGGGCCACCACGGCCGTCACCGCGGGATTGACGCCGATGATCAGCGCCGCGACCCCGGCGGGCACGCCCGCACGCAGTCCGAGGTAGCACCCGAGGAACTGCGTCGCCTGCGTCAGCAGCCCCACCACGACGGCGTGCCCCAGTGCAGCACCCGTCGGATTCCGGCGGCCGGTCACACGCACGACACCGAGCATCAGAACACCGGAGATCGCGAACCGGAGGAACAACAGCAGGAACGGGCTCATCGCCGCGACGCCGAGCGCGCCGAGCGGATAGCCGAACGCGTACAGGACGATGACGGAGACGGCGAGCATCGGAGGGATTCTCATGGCTCCCATCGTCGAACGCGCAGGCAGCGCTCGTCCAACAATGATTGACGATCATGATCGATCGAGGATATCGTTCGGTCATGTCCACACCGATCCTCGACATCGTCCCGCTGCGCAGCGTCGTCGCGATCGCGCGGTGCGGCGGGGTCCACCGCGCCGCCGAAGCACTGCACCTGACGCAGTCGACGGTGAGCGCGCACCTCCGGCGGCTGGAGAAGTCGACCGGCGGGACGATCGTGGAGAAGGCCGGTCGGGGCGTCCGGTTCACCGACCACGGCTCTCGCCTCTTGGCACACGCCCAGACGATCCTCGACGCGCACGACGCCGCCGTCCACGAGCTGTCGTCGCCGACCACCAGGACGCTGTCCGTCGCGGCAACGGAACACGGCGCCGACCGTCTCATCCCCGCGCTGAGCAAGGCCTTCGGCACCCTGCCGGGCGGCTGGGCGGCGCACTTCCGCTTCGATCGCAGCGCGCAGGTCGCGAACGCCGTGGAGCACGGGCTCGCCGACGTATCGGTGTTCCTCGCCGCGGCGGACCACCCCGACGCCGTCGGGCCGATCCCCCTCCACTGGTACGCGGCGCGCGAATGGGCCGTCCCCGAGGGCACGGTCCCGGTCCTGCTCTTCGACGAACCGTGCGTCCTCCGCTCCCCCGCGACGGCAGCGCTGCGGCGGTCGGGGATCGACTACGCGATCGCCGTCGAGGCCGCGAACCTCGCCGGGCTCTACTCCGCCGCCCGCAGCGGCATCGGCGCGACCCTGCTGCCCGCGATCGACGCGACCGACGGACTCGTCCCCGTCGACGCGCTTCCCGCCATCCCCGCGATCACGCTCGCGGTCACCGTCGGGCCGCGCGTGCCGCCGGCCGTCCGCGCTGCCGTGCGACGCGGCGCCGCGACGCTGACGGCCGCCGGCTAGCCGCCGACCGCCTCGGCGTACCGGTGCAGATGGTCGGTGGCGGAACCGAACTCGGTCTCGATCACGGTGAGCCGCTTGAAGCAGTGACCGATCGCGAGTTCCTCGGTGAGCCCCATGCCGCCGTGCAGCTGCACCGCGTTCTGGCCGACGAACCGCGCCGCCCGGGCGATCGTGATCTTCGCCGCGGACACTGCCCGCCCGCGCACCCGCGGCTCGGCGTCCAGGTTGAGCACGGCCAGGTAGGCCGCGGCCACGGACTGCTCCACCTCCAGCGCCATGTCGACCATCCGGTGCTGCAGCGCCTGGAAGGAGCCGATCGGCACGCCGAACTGGCGACGGTTGCGGGTGTACTCGACGGTCTCCTCGAGCACCCGGCGCATGATGCCGACCGCCTCGCTGCAGACGGCTGCGGCACCGTCGTCCAGGGCGCGTTCGACGAGCTCCCAGGCCCGCCCCTCGGCACCGAGCAGCGCCGCTGCGGGCACGCGGACGTCCGTGAGCACCAGGTCACCCGTGTGATGGTCGTCGATCGTGCGGAAGTACCGGGCGTCGGCCCCGGCGGGCGGCGCCTGCGGGTCGAACTCGACCAGGAACAGCGAGAGCCCCTCCCGGTCGAGCCGGTCCCCCGTGGTCCGCGCGACCACGATCAGGTGGGTCGCGAGCGGGAGGTCGGCGACCACGATCTTGGCGCCGGACAGCACGTAGCCGTCGCCGTCGCGGACCGCGGTGGCCTGCACGTCCCAGGGCTCGCGCCCCGACTCGGGTTCGGTGAGGGCGACCGCGATCCGGGCGTCACCCGCGGCGACGGCCGACAGCACGGCGTCGGCGGCCGGACCACCGGAGCCACGGAGCAGGGCGGCGCCCACCACGACCGTGCCGGTGTACGGCTCCACCACGAGGGCGCGGCCGAGTTCCTCGGCGATCACCATCATCTCCTCGGGCCCTCCGCCGAGGCCGCCCACGGACTCGGGCAGCGTCGCGGCGAGAATCCCCAGGTCGGAAGCGAATGCCTCCCAGACCGCGGGTTGCCAGCCGGCCTCGGACCGTGCGGCGCTCCGCGATTCGACCAGCGGGTACCGACCCGCGAGGTAGGACCGCACGGCGTCGCGCAGCATGCTCTGTTCGTCGGTGAGTGTGAAGTCCATCTACAGCCCCAATGCCGCTTTCGCCAGGATGTTCCGTTGAATCTCGTTGGAGCCCGCGTAGATCGAGCCCGCACGATCGTTGAAGTAGCGCAGCGGCGCCACGGCCTGCCAGAGGTCGCCGCTGTGCGCGCCGCCCGCCGGCGGCAGGTACTCGACCACCGGACCGCCGGGCCGGGTGACGTGCGGCTGGTAGACGCGGCCGCGCGGCCCCGCGCTCTTGTGCACGAACTCGGTGACCGCCTGGCTCAGTTCGGTGCCCAGGATCTTGAGCATCGACGATGCCGGGCCCGGGTTGCCGCCCTCGGCCAGCACGGCGAGCGAGCGGTGCTCGAGGATCTCGAGCACGTCGACGCGGGCGCGCAGCTCGGCGAGGCCGAGCCGGAAGTCGTCGTCCTCCGCGAGCGGGCGGCCGCCCCGCCCGGGCACCGTCGTCGCTCGTTCGGCGAGCCGGTCCAGCGAGACCTGCAGCCACGGTGCGGACGCGCCGCCCCCGCGTTCGAACTCGAGGAGGTACTTGGCGACGGTCCAGCCCTCGTCGATCGTCCCGAGCACGTTGGCCTTCGGTACGCGCACCTTGTCGAAGAAGACGACGTTCTGCACCTCCTCGCCGGAGGCCATGACGAGGGGCTGGATCTCGATGCCGGGCACCGTCATGTCGAGCAGCAGGAAGGTGATGCCCTGCTGCTTGCGCTCCTGCTTCGAGGTGCGCACCAGCGCGAACATCCAGTTCGCCTCCCGGGCGTGAGTGGTCCAGATCTTCGAACCGGTGAGGACGAGATCGTCGCCGTCGGACTCCGCGCGCATCGCCAGTGACGCGAGGTCGGAGCCCGACTCGGGCTCGGAGTAGCCCTGGCAGAAGAACACCGACGCGTCGAGGATCCCCGGCAGGAAGAAGCGCTTCTGCTCCTCGGTGCCGAACTTCACGATCGCGTGCGCCACCATCCGGATCCCCATCGGCGACAGGAAGGGCGCACCGGCGAGCACGGACTCGCGGGCGAAGATGTAGTGCTGTGCCACCGTCCAGTCGCAACCGCCCCACTCGACGGGCCACGCCGGCGCGGCCCAGCCCCGCTCGTGCAGGATCGCCTGCCACTGCAGGCTCGCCTCGTGGTCCGAGTACACGCTGGTGGCGAGGTCGCCCGCGGCGCGCAGATCGTCGGTGAGGTGCTCGTCCAGGAACGCCCGCACCTCGTCGCGGAACGCCTCTTCGGCCGCCGTGAACGTCACATCCATCCGGGATTCCCCTCGTTGACACCCTCGCTCTAGCGAGACAAAATAGGAGTATGTCTCATCCATCGCGTCCTGACAACCAGTCCGCCGTGATCCGTCGCGCGGCCGAGTGGTTCCGCGAAGGCCGCCGGGTGGACCTGGGGCAGCTGGCGAAGGCCAGCGGCATCGGCCGGGCCACGCTGTACCGCTGGTTCGAGGGGCGGGAACAGGTGGTCGGCGAGGCGGTCTGGCTCGGTATCGCCCAGGCGATCGAGCGCGTCGAATCCACGGAGCCCGTGCGCGACCGCGCGGCCTTCCTCCGGTCCTTCGGGCGCCTGGCGCACGAGGTCCGTGCCTATCCCCCGCTCACCGGATTCGCCGCGGAGGAACCGGAATTCGCGATGCGGGTCCTGCAGGCTCCCGGCAGCGTGGTGCAGGAGCGGCTCATCGCATGGGTGGCGGCCTGGCTGACGGACCTCGCGATCCCACAGCCCGACGGTGCGCGGGACGTCACCCGGGCCGACCTGGCCTACGCGATCGTGCGGCTCGCCGAGTCCTTCCTGTGGTCGGACATGATCATCGGCACGCCGCCGCAGCCCGACACCGCGACGGCCCTCGTCGCACTGCTCCTCGACGGCGCCTCCGGCCGCGACGCCTCCAGCCGCGGACCGTCCGGCCGCGAGGCCGCGGATTAGCCGGAGACGATGCCCACGACCAGGTTGATCGCGGTGGCCAGGATCAGCGTGCCGAAGGCGTACGACAGCAGGCACTGGCGCAGCACCAGGCTGCGGATCGTCGGCGACGA
Organism: Tsukamurella pseudospumae; assembly: GCF_001575205.1. GTDB lineage: Bacteria > Actinomycetota > Actinomycetes > Mycobacteriales > Mycobacteriaceae > Tsukamurella > Tsukamurella pseudospumae. Next base: position 110,377 of record NZ_LSRE01000034.1, on the reverse strand, counting down.
GACGGACGTGTCGGAGACCTGATAGGTCATGCCGAGGTTGTAACTGAAGTAGAAGAAGTCGCGGTACGCGGGCGCGATGTCGGCGTTCCAGTCGATCCCACCGGCTTGGTCACCGGGATCGCCGTAGTACTCCGCCGCGTACTGCGTCGCGTAGGTCAGGTGCAGCGCGGCCCACACCGCGAACGCCGCGAACAACGCGGCGGCGGCACCGGCGTCCTTGTTCGCGGACTTGCCCACGACGAGGAGCGCCACGATGGCGACGAGGCCGCTCAGCGCGATCACCGCGACGGCGAGCTCGGCGACACGCGGCCGGAAGTTCTCCCGCTGCACCGTCGCCCGCGTCGCCTCGGCGCCGAGGGGCCAGAGCATCGCCCACCCCGTGACCACGAACACCGCTGCGGCCGCACCGATCCCGACCAGGACGCCGAGAGTGCCGTCGAGCAGCGCGCCCACGATCACCGCGGCGATCGCACCGACGACCAGCGCGATCCCCGCGCGCGCGGAGACGGACAGCAATGGCCCTGGGGCCCGACGAGTCATGGTCTCGATTGTGCGCGACTACTGCGCGAAGCGGGCCAGCAGCCCCGCGAGCGCGCCGGGCACCCGCGCGACGATCCGCGTACCGTCGGCCTCGTGATCCGCACTGACCACCGTGCCCTCGGCGTGGATCCGGGCGACCAGGTCGCCCCGCTCGTACGGCAGTAGCGCGGCCACCTCGACATCCCCCGCGGTGATCAGCCCCGTCAGCGCGTCGAGCAGCTCCGCGATGCCCTCACGGGTGTGCGCGGAGACGAACACCGCCCCCGGCAACGCGACGCGCAGCTGCGCGAGCACCATCGGGTCGGCGGCATCGATCTTGTTGACCACCAGGAGTTCCCGCGGCAGCGTCGCCTCCCGCTCGCCCGCGACCTCGCGGAGCACGTGCCGCACCGCGTCGATCTGGCGCTGCGGCATGGGGTCGCTGCCGTCCACCACGTGCAGGAGCAGGTCGGCGTCGACCACCTCCTCCAGCGTGGAGCGGAAGGCCTCGACGAGCTGGGTGGGCAGGTGCCGCACGAACCCGACGGTGTCGGTGAAGACCACGTCGCGACCGTCGGCCAGCGTGCTCTGCCGGGTGGTCGGGTCGAGAGTCGCGAACAGCGCGTTCTGGACCAGCACGCCGGCGTCGGTGAGCGCGTTGAGCAGGCTCGACTTGCCCGCGTTGGTGTACCCAGCGATGGCCACCGACGGCACGCCGGAGCGGCGGCGCTGCCCGCGCTTGGTGTCGCGGGCCTGCTTCATGCCCTTGATCTCCCGGCGCAGCTTGGCCATCCGCTCGCGGATCCGGCGACGGTCGGTCTCGATCTTCGTCTCGCCCGGGCCGCGCAGGCCCACGCCGCCGTTGCTGCCGGCGCGGCCGCCGGCCTGCCGGGACAGCGCCTCACCCCAGCCGCGCAGCCGCGGCAGCATGTACTCCATCTGCGCGAGGCTGACCTGCGCCTTGCCCTCGCGGGAGGTGGCGTGCTGGGCGAAGATGTCGAGGATCAGGGCCGTGCGGTCGATGACCTTGACCTTCACCACCTTCTCCAGTGCGTTGAGCTGCGCGGGCGTGAGCTCGCCGTCGCAGATCACCGTGTCGGCGCCCGTGGCGAGGACGACCTCGCGCAGCTCGTGCGCCTTGCCCGAGCCGATGTAGGTGGCCGGGTCGGGACGGTCGCGACGCTGGACCACGCCGTCGAGGACGACGGAGCCCGCGGTCTCGGCGAGGGCCTTCAGCTCGGCGAGCGACGAGTCCGCCTCCGCGGCGGACCCCTCGGTCCACACACCGACGAGCACGACCTGCTCGAGGCGCAACTGCCGGTACTCGACCTCGGTGACATCGTCGAGCTCGGTGGAGAGGCCGACGACGCGGCGGAGCGAGGACCGCTCCTGGAGTTGGAGTTCACCGACGGTCGGCTGCTGCGCGTCGGTCGGTTCCCAGGTGTCTGTCTGTGTCATATGGGACCCATTCTCGCACGTCGGGGCGACGCGGGTCACGCGAGTTTTCGCAGGGCGAAACCGCTCAGAGCGCGGAGAGGCGCGCCGTCCCGGAGGCGACGATGCGGCTGGGCCCGCGGAGCACGGCACCGTCGGCCTCGACGGTGACGGTCACGACCCCGCCGGGCACGTGCACGTCCACCTCCCCGGTCTCGGCGCCCGCGGCGCGCAGTGCGGCGACCGCGGCGGCGACGGTGCCCGTCCCGCAGGACCGGGTCTCCCCGGAGCCGCGCTCGTGCACCCGCATGTGCACGGCACCGTCGTGCAGCGGGGTCAGGACCTCGACGTTCGTGCCGTGCGGGAACAGGCCGTGGTCGAAAGTAGGCGGGCTCGCCACGTCGAGGGCCGCGAGGTCCTCCTCGGTGAGCCCGGGCACGACGCACGCGATGTGCGGGTTGCCCACGTCGACGGCGATGCCCGCCAGATCCCGCCCGTCGACCCCCGCGGAGGACGTGCCGAAGACCCGCGGCACACCCATCGAGACGGAGACCTCCGCCGCCTCGGGATCCGCGTGGTGCACGCGCACGGGCTTGGCGCCCGCCCGCGAGCCGACGACGAACTCGTCACCGGCGACCAGCGCCGACGCTGCGAGGAAGTGCGCGAATACGCGAACGCCGTTGCCGCACATCTCGGCGATGGAGCCGTCGGCATTGCGGTAGTCCATGAACCAGTCCTCGCGGGACACTCCGTCGGGCAGCGCGTCGAGGACGCCCGCGTCGAGCAGATCACCGGCGCGGGCGACGCGCAGCACGCCGTCGGCGCCGATCCCGGCCCGGCGGTCGCACAGCGCCGCCACCAGCTCCGGCACGAGGTCGATGTCGACGCCCGGATCCGGCAGGATCACGAAGTCGTTCTCCGTGCCGTGCCCCTTGAGGAAGTCGACCGCACCCGTCACGCCCATGCCGCCAGTCTACGGGCGCCACGGCGGGGCGGCGTGCGCGGCCAGGGCCCCGTCGAGCAGGTCGGGGGCGGCGCCGTCGAGCCAGGTCACGCGCGGGTCGCGCCGGAACCAGGACCGTTGCCGCCGGACGTAGCGGCGCGTGCCGATGAAGGTCAGCTCACGGGCGTGGTCGAGGTCGTACTCGCCGTCGAGGGCGGCGAGGACCTGCGCGTACCCGATCGCCCGGGACGCGGTCACGCCGTCGCGGAGTCCCCGGGCCTCGAGGGCGCGGACCTCGTCGACGAGACCGCCCTCGAACATCAGGCGGGTGCGCAGGTCGATGCGAGCGTCGAGCTGCTCGGTGTCGCGGTCCAGCGCGACGATCGTGGTGTCCCAGCGGGCGGGCCCGATCTGCGGCGCCGACGCCGCGAAGGGCTCGCCGGTGATCGTCACGACCTCGAGTGCCCGGACGATCCGGCGGCCGTCGGTGGTGAGGATCTTCGCGCCGGCCGCGGGATCGAGGGCCGCGAGCTCGCGGTGCAGAACGAGCGGTCCGACCTCGGCCAACCGATCCTCGAACCGGGCGCGCACGTCCGGGTCGGTCGCGGGGAAACTCCACTCGTCGAGGAGGGCCTGGACGTACATCATCGAGCCGCCGACGATCACCGGGGTCCGGCCGGCCACGAGCAGCGCCTCGACGTCCGCCCGGGCCCGCTCCTGGTAGGCGGCGACGGTGGCGGTCTCGGTCACCTCCAGCACGTCGAGCTGGTGGTGTTCGATGCCCCGGCGCTCGGCGACCGGCAGCTTCGCCGTGCCGATGTCCATGCCGCGGTACATCTGCATGGCGTCGATGTTGATGATCTCGCCGTCGAGGCGCTGCGCGAGGTCGAGCGCGAGGTCGGACTTGCCGGTGGCGGTGGGTCCGACGACGGCGACGGGTCTCGCGGCGCTCACTCGGCTCCGCCGCCGGTCGCGACCAGGTAGCCGACGCCGAAGGGCGCACCCCGGTAGAGCACGTCGGCGCGGCCGTCCACGGCCTCCGCGAGGGTGCGCCAGGCACCGTCGAGCCCGTCCGACGGTGCGCCGCCCGTCACGGCCGCGACCTGGGCGTCGAAGACGGCCTCGTCCTCGGGACGGTGGCCGCCGGGCGCGCGGGCGGTCAGCGTGTTCGGACCGTCGAGCACGAACAGCAGGCCCTCTGCCTCGTCGTCCGCGGCGACGATCCGCGCCGACGGTGCCGCACTCCCCCGCAGCCATGCGGCGATGAGCAGCGGGAGCGGCAGGTCGGGGCTCGGCGGCAGGTCGTTCGACGGTGCGCCGGGCGCAGTCGTCACGAGCACGTCCGCACCGAATCCGACGAAGGTCCCGGAAGCGGGCACGTCGGCACCGTCGACCCTGGTCAGCGGCTCGGCACCGACGACACGCCAGGTGCGTGCGCGCTCGCCGAGCCAGTACCCGGCCGCGAGGACGCGCTCCCGCAGACGGTCCGCATCGGGGTCGCCGGGTAGCCCGACCAGCTCGGGAACGAGCAGCGGGGCGCCGGGGATCACGACGACGGGCCGGTGACGCTGGGACGAGTGCACGAGAAGAACGCTAATCGATCGCGCCGACGGGCCCGCGGAGTGCTTCAATGGATCGAAGGGTCCGCGTACGGCGCGGGTCCATGACGACGGCAGCCGTGACGCGCGGCGCAGACGAAGGGGAACCCCGTGGCCGAGAACGACCCGATCGCCGAGACCACTCCGATCGAGAACGCCGCTCCGAAGCCCACCCCGGGCGCCCGGCCCGGCCCCAAGCCGCATCCGGGGCCCCACCCCGGCCCGCGGCCCGGTGGTCCGCGCCCGCACGCCCCCGCGGCGGCGCAGGCACCGCGCGTGCACCCCGCCTCGGACCCGAGCAAGCACGGCCGGGTCGACGCGGACGGCACCGTCTACGTGATCACCTCCGCGGGCGAGCGCGCCGTCGGATCGTGGCAGGCCGGCGAGGGCGCCGAGGGGCTCGCGCACTACGGCCGCAAGTACGACGAACTCGCGACCGAGGTCGAGGTGCTCGAGGAGCGCCTGGCCAGCGGCACGAGCGACCCGAAGAAGGTCCGCGCGGCGGCGCAGCAGGTGGCGGACACGCTGCCGACCGCGGCCGTGGTCGGCGATCTCGACGGTCTGGCCGCCCGCGTCGGCGCGCTTCTGACCGGCGCCGACACCGCGATCGTGACCGCGCAGGCCGACCGCGAGAAGAGCCGATCCGAGGGCATCGCCCGCAAGGAGGCGCTCGCCGCCGAGGCCGAGACGATCGCCGCCGACGCCACCCAGTGGAAGACCGCGGGCGACCGGATGCGGGCGCTGCTCGACGAGTGGAAGACGATCAAGGGCGTCGACCGCAAGACCGACGACGCGCTGTGGAAGCGCTACTCGAAGGCGCGCGACGCCTTCAACAAGCGGCGTGGCGCGCACTTCGCCGAGCTCGACCGGGAGCGCGCCGGCGCGAAGGCGCGCAAGGAGGAGCTGATCGCCGAGGCCGAGAAGCTCAAGAACGACACCGCGTGGGGCGAGACCTCCGCGAAGTTCCGCGACCTGCTCGCCAAGTGGAAGGCCGCCGGCCGCGCGCCGCGCGACACCGATGACGCGCTGTGGGCACGGTTCAAGGGCATCCAGGACGAATTCTTCTCGGCGCGCAACGCCGCCGCCGACGAGCGGGACGCGGAGTTCGGCGAGAACGGCAAGGCCAAGAAGGCGCTGCTCGACGAGTACACCCCGCGGATCGAGTCCGCGGCGAACCTCGCCGCCCAGAAGTCCGCGCTGCGCGAGCTGCAGGACAAGTGGGAGGCGATCGGCAAGGTCCCGCGCGAGCAGATGGGCTCGCTCGAGGCGGGCATCCGCGCGCTGGAGAAGAAGATCAAGGCCGCCGACGACACCCAGTGGCGGCGCACCGACCCCGAGGCGACGGCCCGCGCGGCGCAGTTCCGCGACCGCGTCGCGCAGTTCGAGGACCAGGCGGAGAAGGCCGAGAAGGCCGGCAAGACCAAGGACGCGGTGCGGCTGCGCGAGCAGGCCAGCCAGTGGCGCGAGTGGGCGGACGCGGCGGAGGGCGCGGTCGAGAACCGCTGACCCACCGCGGTCGCGGGAAGGAGAGCCGGACGCGGCGGAGGGCGCGGTCGAGAACCGCTGACCCCGGCCCGACACGACGAAACGCAGAACCGCCCGGCGATCCGCCGGGCGGTTCTGCGTCGACGGGTGGCTACGCCTCGTCGGTAGGGCGCTGCACTCGCGGCGCGCGATTGCCGATGCGGTTGGACCGTGCGAAGTCCTCCCACTCCTGCGCGGCGTCCCGTCGGTCCTGCTCGGCCGCGAGCTGGAACGGCGAGCGGGCCCAGATCGTCTTGATCCAGACGACGGCGAGCACGACCATCGCCAGCCAGCCCAGGTAGAGGCCGATGCCCGCGCCGCTCGGCGGCTCGCCGTGCAGACCGTTGGTCTGCCGGGACCACACCGACAGCAGGCCGAAGACCACGGCGACGCCGCTGCCCGCGCCCGCGATCACCGCGAGCACCCAGCGGCGGGTGAGGAGCGCAGCGCCGGAGGCGAAGACGCCGAACAGCACCTCGAGCCAGACGAAGATCTTCGAGACGATCACCAGCGAGCTGCCCTGGATGTGCGGGTCACCGGTGATGATCTCGATGCCCGTGACCGATCCGGTGTGCGGGAGCGCGAGGGAGCCGATCACCACGACCACCGCGATCGCGGCGACTAGGATGCGCGGACCGACCTGGAACTCGCCGGCGAGCTTGCGTTCGACCGACTCGACCTGCGTGCGCAGGCCGTCCAGCTCGTCGGCGCTCCGGGGGTTCTCGCTGTCCGCGTTCATGGGGTCCATTGTCCACCCCGTGCCCGGACTTGTCTCCTACAGGTCGTCGTAGCGCACCGTCGGACAGCGGGTCAGCAGGTCGAGCAGCCCGACTGGGCCGGCGCGGACGCGGCCTCGGGGCGGCCCACGGGCGGCAGTCCGAGGCCGACCCCGACGGGGGCCGTCACGGGGGTGATCTCCGCCTCGACGTTGTCGCCCGCGCGGGTCCGGCGATGGGTGAGCACGCCGGCGTCGGCGACCAGGTGGTGCGGGGCCGCGCCGGTGATCTCGACCTCGACGACGTCGCCGGGGCGGATGCCCTCCCGCCCGGTGAAGTGCACGAGCCGGCCGTCGCGGGCGCGTCCGGACATGCGCTTGGTCTCCGCGTCCTTGCGGCCCTCCCCGAGCGCCACGAGGAGCTCGACGGTGCGCCCCACCTGCTTCTGATTCTCCTCCAGGGTGATCCGCTCCTGGAGCTCGATCAGCCGCATGTACCGCTCCTGTACGACCGCCTTCGGCAGCTGGTCGGGAAGATCCGCGGCGGGGGTGCCGGGGCGGATCGAGTACTGGAAGGTGAAGGCGCTGGAGAAGCGGGCCTTCTCGACCACGTCGAGGGTCGCCTGGAAGTCCTCCTCGGTCTCCCCCGGGAAGCCGACGATGATGTCGGTGGTGATGGCGGCGTGCGGGATCTTCTCGCGGACGCGATCGAGGATGCCGAGGAACTTCGTGCTGCGGTAGCTGCGCCGCATCTCCTTGAGCACGCGATCGGATCCCGACTGCAGCGGCATGTGCAGCTGCGGGCAGATGTTCGGGGTCTCGGCCATCGCGTCGATCACGTCGTCGGTGAACTCGGCCGGGTGCGGGCTGGTGAACCGCACGCGCTCGAGTCCCTCGATGCGGCCGCAGGCGCGGAGCAGGTCGGCGAAGGCGCCCCTGTCGCGGCCGAGCTCGGGGTCGGCGAAGTTGACGCCGTAGGCATTGACGTTCTGGCCGAGCAGGGTGACCTCGGAGACGCCCTGGTCGACGAGGGCCTGCACCTCGGCGAGGATGTCACCCGGGCGGCGGTCGACCTCCTTGCCGCGCAGGCTCGGCACGATGCAGAAGGTGCAGGTGTTGTTGCAGCCGACCGAGATGGAGACCCATCCGGCATACGCGCTCTCGCGGCGGGCGGGCAGCGTCGACGGGAAGGCGTCGAGCGCCTCCTTGATCTCGACCTCGGCCTTCTCGTTGTGTCGCGCGCGCTCGAGCAGCGTCGGGAGCGAGCCGATGTTGTGGGTGCCGAACACCACGTCGACCCACGGCGCCTTCTTCACGACGGTGCCGCGGTCCTTCTGGGCCAGGCAGCCGCCGACGGCGATCTGCATCCCCGGGCGCTCCTTCTTGATCGGCGCCAGGTGACTGAGGTTGCCGTAGAGCTTGTTGTCGGCGTTCTCACGGACCGCGCAGGTGTTGAACACCACCAGATCGGCCTGCTCGCCGCCGTCCGCGCGCACGTAGCCGGCGTCCTCGAGCAGGCCCGAGAGGCGCTCGGAATCGTGCACGTTCATCTGACACCCGTAGGTGCGGACCTCGTACGTTCGGCTGGCGGGAGCTGCGTCGATCACCCCTCCAGGGTATCGGCGACCGCAAATCCGGCCCCGAAGGTAGATTTCCGATACCAATACTGCGGACTTTACGCGGACGAAACCTGACCGAACATAGGGTCGTCCCCATGACTACTCCCGCAGCGACCGGGCCCACCGGCGCGGTCCCGATGATCGAGATCGAGTCCGTCGACAAACACTTCGGCGCCCTGCACGTGCTCAAGGACATCAACCTCACCGTCCCGAAGGGTCAGGTCGTGGTCATGCTGGGCCCGTCGGGGTCCGGCAAATCCACACTGTGCCGGACCATCAACCGGCTCGAGCCCATCGACTCCGGCACCATCAAGATCGACGGTGCGCTACTCCCCTCCGAGGGGCGGGGCCTGGCGAACCTCCGCGCCGAGGTCGGCATGGTGTTCCAGTCGTTCAACCTCTTCGCCCACAAGACGATCCTCGACAACGTGACGCTGGGCCCGCTCAAGGTCCGCAAGATGAACAAGGCCGACGCGGAGAAGCGGGCGCTCGAGCTCCTCGACCGCGTGGGCATCGTCGCGCAGAAGGACAAGTACCCCGCCCAGCTGTCCGGCGGTCAGCAGCAGCGCGTGGCGATCGCCCGCGCGCTCGCGATGGGGCCGAAGGTCATGCTGTTCGACGAGCCGACCTCGGCGCTCGACCCCGAGATGGTCAACGAGGTCCTCGACGTCATGGTCGGCCTCGCCAAGGACGGCATGACGATGGTCTGTGTGACCCACGAGATGGGCTTCGCCCGTAAAGCCGCGGACCGGATCCTGTTCCTCGCGGACGGCCAGATCGTCGAGGACACCGACCCCGAGTCCTTCTTCACCGCGCCGAAGTCCGACCGGGCGAAGGACTTCCTCGGCAAGATCCTGGGGCACTGATGACATCACCTATCGCTACGAGGCCACGACGGTGGCGGGTCGTGATCGCCGCCGCAGCCGCAGTCGCCGTCACGCTCCCCCTCGTCGCCGCGTGCGGCACGACCACTCCGCGCAGCCTGCTGACCTCCATCAAGAGCGGTGAAGTGGTACTCGGCACCAAGTACGACCAGCCCGGCCTCGCCAATCGGAACCCGGACAAGTCCCACTCCGGCTCCGATGTGGCCGTCTCCGAGTTCGTCGTCAATCAGATCGCGAAGAACAACGGCTGGGCCGCCCCGAAGATCACCTGGAAGGAGACCCCGTCTCCCCTGCGAGAGAGGATGATCGAGAACGGCGAGGTCGACATGATCGCCGCGACCTACTCGATCAGCGCGGCGCGCGCCAAGAAGGTCGACTTCGCCGGACCGTACCTGACCACCTACCAGGCACTGCTGGTCAGTAAGACGACGTCCAACCCGATCCGCAGCCTCGAGGACCTCAACTCGGGCCGCAAGCTGTGCTCGGTGTCGGGCTCCACCTCGGCGATCAACGTCAAGGCCGCGCTGCCAAACGTCCAGCTGCAGCAGTACGACGGGTACGCATCCTGCGTCGAGGGCGTGCGCCGCGGCGTGCTGGACGCGCTCACCACTGACGCCACGATCCTCGCCGGCTTCCAGGCCAAGTACCCCGGGGAATTCGACATCGTCCCGATGACCTACCCGAAGGACGTGACCCTGACCAGCAGCACGGGCGCGAAGACGGAGAAGAAGAGGGGCGACCAGTTCTCCACCGAGCGGTACGGCATCGGCCTGCGCAAGGGCGACACCGACGCGCTCCGCGAGGCGAACAAGGCGCTGCGCCAGATGATGCTCGGCGACGAAGCGGCTGCCGCTTACGATGCGGAGGCGATCCCGGCGCGACCGACCTGCGTGGTCCCTGCAGCACTGGTCAGCAAGTACACCGAGCTCGCCTACGCGAATCCCGGCAACGAGTTGTTCACCGCGCTGCGCAAGAACCTCGGCGAGTACGCGGACACGATGATCGACCAGGGGCGGCCCGTCGGCGGTGGCAAGCCGAAATCGGTCCTCATCGCGATCCCCGGAGACCAGTCCTGGCTGCTGCCCGACACGAACGGAAACGTCAAGATCACCGTGGACGGTAAGAGCGTGACGGTACCCAAGACCGATCCGCAGGCGCAGTGCACGAAGGTAGGTGCGTAGAACATGTGGGAAGACCTCGGGCCACAGCTGTGGCCGGCGTTCTGGGTGACGATCAAGTTGACGTTCTGGTCCGCCATCGGCGCGACCATCTGGGGCACGATCCTGGCGGGTATGCGGGTCTCCCCCGTTCCGGCCATGCGGATGTTCGGCACCTGGTACGTCAACATCGTCCGCAACACGCCACTGACGCTCATCGTCTTGTTCCTGTCGCTCGGCCTGTACCAGAACATGGGCCTCGCGCTCGCCCCCGATAACGCGAACTTCACGGACAACAACAACTTCTGGCTCGCAGTGGTCGGCTTCGTGGCCTACACAGCGACCTTCGTCTGTGAGACCCTGCGGTCTGGCTTCAACACCGTGCCGCTCGGCCAGGCCGAAGCCGCACGCTCACTGGGACTGAACTTCACCCAGGTCTTCGGACTGATCGTGCTGCCGCAGGCCGGCCGCGCCGTCATCGCCCCGATGGGCAGCGTCCTCATCGCGCTCACGAAGAACACCACGATCGCCTCGATCATCGGCGTCGGCGAGGCGGCGTTGCTGATGAAGGAACAGCAGGAACTACACAGTGACCAGCTGATCCCGATCTTCCTAATCTTCGCGGCGGGCTTCATGATCATCACTCTGTTGGAGGGTGCCGTGTTCGGCTACTTCGCGAAGCGACTGGCGGTGAAGCGATGAGTGCCAAGTCGACCTCGACGGTCCTCTACGACGCCCCGGGCCCCAAGGCCCGCATACGCAACAACATCATCGCGCTGGTCTTCGTTGTCGTGATCGTCGCGATCCTCGCGTGGATCGTCACCGTGCTCGCTGGCAACGGGCAGTTCGAGCAGGAAAAGCTCGAGCCCTTCGTCAACAAGAACTACTGGGGCACGTACATCCTCCCGGGCCTGTGGGGCACGTTCAAGGCCGCGATCGCCTCGATCATCCTGGCGATGATCATGGGCGCATTCCTCGGCATCGGTCGCCTCTCGGACCACCGCTCCGTGCGGTGGGTGACCGGAGCGCTGGTCGAGTTCTTCCGAGCCATCCCGGTGCTGATCCTGATCACCTTCCTGTACATCGTCTTCGGCACATACCACGTCTTCAACTCCGACTACATGGCATTCTTCGCCGTGGTCTTCGGCCTGACGCTGTACAACGGCTCGGTGATCGCCGAGATCCTCCGCTCCGGCATCAACTCGCTGCCGACGGGCCAGTTCGAGGCCGCGAAGGCGTTGGGCCTGCGCAAGTCGCAGACCATGCGGCTGATCCTGCTCCCGCAGGCCGTGGCCGCGATGCTCCCCGCGCTGATCTCGCAGATGGTGATCGCGCTCAAGGACAGCGCTCTCGGCTACACGATCGGCTACGTCGAGGTGGTCAAGTCCGGCATCCAGGCCGGTAACGAGTGGGGCAATGTGATCCCCTCGCTGATCATGGTGGCGATCATCATGATCGCCATCAACTTCGCCCTCTCCGCACTTGCCTCGAACATCGAGAAGAACCTGCGCGAGGGACGCAAGAAGAAGCTGATCGTGGACGCGCCGCTCCCAATGCCCGAGCCGGGGCTCATGTCCAAGGAGGTCCTGGAGACCACGCATCCCGACCCGAAGCACAAGGATCTGCGACAGGACTACGGCGACTGACCGCCGTGCTCCCGAGATCCGCCGCGCGTCGGAGCGCGGCCACGGCACTGGTGACGGTGCTCGTGGCCGCGCTCTGCGCGTGTTCGGGGCCGTCACCGCGGAATCTGCTGTCCTCGATCGACGACGGTGTCGTGCTCATCGGGGTGAAGGTCGACCAGCCCGGGCTCGGGCTGCGCGGGTCCGACGGTGCGCTGTCCGGCTTCGACATCGACGTGGCGCGGTACGTGATCCGAACGGTGGCCGCGACTCGCGGCAAGACCGAACCGAGGATCACCTGGCGCGAGACGCCGTCGTCGCAGCGCGAGCAGCTCATCGACAACGGCGAAGTGGACGCCGTCGTCGCCTCGTACTCGATCGACGGTGCCCGCGCCGGTGCGGTCGGTTTCGCCGGTCCGTACCTCGTGACCCGGCAGGGACTGCTCGTGCGGCGCGACGAGTCGGCGATCAGCACCGTCTCGGACCTGGGTCGCGATCGGTCTCTGTGCTCGGTCGCCGGGTCGACATCGGCTCGTGCGGTGAAGACCCTGCTCCCCGGTGTACGGCTCGTCGAGTTCGACACCTATTCGGCGTGCGTGGACGCGTTGGCGCGCAAGAACGTCGATGCTGTGACGACCGACGAGGTGATCCTGGCCGGCTTCGCCGCGCAGCGACCCACCGCCTTCCGGCTCGTCGACATGAGCGTGCCCAAGGACAGCTGCATCGACGGGCGGCTGCGGACCGCCGGCGCACCGTTCGCGGTCGAGCGCTACGGCATCGGGCTCGGCCGCGACGATTCCGCGGCCCGCGACGCCGTCAACGCGGCCCTGCGGACGATGTTCGAGAGCGGCGAATGGGAACGGTCGCTCCGGCGCGCGGTCGGCGATGAGGAAGCCGCGCGCACCCTCGACCGAGACGGCGGCGCCGGGGAGTCGCTCGCCCGGATCGGCGACCTCTCGTTCCTCTCCGCGACGAACTCCCCCTGCGCCGCTCGCTGAGCTCAGAGGTACGGACTCGTGAGCAACTCGATGCCGTGGCCCGCGGGGTCGCGGACGTAGACCCCGCGGCCGCCGTGGCCGTGGTTGATGCGGCCCGGCTCCTTCCAGAACGGATCCGCGGCGTGGTCCACGCCGCGCTCGGTGATGAGCGCGTACGCCCGATCGAAATGCTCGTCGTCGAGCAGGAACGCGTAGTGCTGCGGTTGGATGTCGATCGGCGGCGCCGCGATCTGCAGGAGAACACCGTCCTCGATCTCGAGATTGGTGAACGGGCCCCAGGACTCGATGGGCTTCGCCTCGAGGTAGTCGCGGTAGAACGCCGCCGATTCCTCGCTGTTCGTCGCGAAGACGATGGTGTGGTTGAAACGTGCTGACATGGAATCTCCTTCGGGTGGGTTCGGTGAGGTGTTCGTCCGTACCCGCCCGGTGGTGACCGCGCCGTCAACCGTTCGCCGGATCACCCATCTGTGCGTGGCCCGAGGCCGTTCCGGCAGTCATGCGAGCGACCATACCCGCTGCCGATCCCCCAGGTCGAGCCTCGGTCACGGTGCCTTGCTGATCGCCAGCGAGGCGAACGCGACGGCGCGATCGCACTCGATCACGTTGCCCGGGGAGGGATTGGTCGACGATGCGATCGTCGCAACGATCGATTCTTCCGACCGGAACACCGCGAGGCAGTTATCGTTCTCCGCCGCCACAGCGAGGGACCTACCGCGAACAGTGCGATCGGTCTGCCAACGAAGGGTCGCCATGTAGCGCTTGTACTCTTCGAGCGTCATCTCCCGGCCGACGATCTGCGAGTACCCCAATCCGCCTCGAGAAAGGGTGTAAGCCTTGTCTCGCCAATGGCAGCCACGGTAATTCGCGGAGTCCACCTTGGCAGCGTCGCGGATCGTGCTGGGATCAATGTTGAGCGCGCGTAGCTCATCGTCGGCATATGCAGTACAGGGTTCAAAACTAGTGCCGTCGGTGCGATCGTTCGTGCGGTCCTTGATCGTCGGTGTAAATGGCAAGGGTTTAGGCGACGTGCGGGATGCTCCACCCGCGACGGGATCGCCTGGGATCGTGACGCTGCATCCACTCCCGACGACAGCGACGGCCAGCGCCAGGGCCAACGCAACCGACTTCATGAGTGTCCAATCACCCGGTTGATCTGCTCTTCGCTCGCACCCTCGGTGCGTAGGATCCAGCGGCCGATCTCGCGGTATGACTCTGCCATCGAACGGGCCTCGGCAGCCTGGGCGACGAAGGTGTTGCGTATTGATCGCTCATGGTCGACAACGCCGAGTCGAATGTTGTAGGTGGCCGCCTCGCCTTCTACGGTCGGACCGAGGAAATTCTGGGTTCCCACGTTGTACACGTCCCTCGCGGCCTCGATGAGCCGATCAGCGTGCCGCTCGAGTGCCCGAGCCAACTCCTCCTGCGGATTCCCGTCGGACACCATCGAGGGACGATCGTTGATCCCCTCCCGCGCAGCCTCGATGAGCTCGGTCATTTCCCCGCCCGCCATGGCATCCCCTTGCTGTCGAACCGTCCGCACAGACGTCTCTATGAATTGGACGCACCAAGTCGACGATCGGTTCCCAGCTCATCACGCAGCGAAGCCCCCGGAGTGATCTCCGAGGGCTTCACTTCGCTGGGGATCACTCCCCTGGTCTCTTCGCACGGCCTCAGCCGCGGTCGGCGTCGGCCTTCTCGCGGACGGCGTCCAGTACCACCGACATGGCGAGCGACGGATGGTAGCCACGGCGGCCGAGCATCCCGACCAGCCGCTGCGTGAGCTTGTCGCGCTCCGCCCGGTCTTCCGGGACCTCAACGCGAGCGAGCTTGCGCTCCACCAGCTCTGCGGCCCGTTCCCGCTCGTCCTCGCGACTGACGGTGTCGAGGGCCGCTGATGCCTCCTCCGCGCCGACGCCCTTGCTGCGCAGCTCCTGCGCCAGCGCACGCCGGCCGCGGCCGGAGAACTGATGCCGCGACTGCACCCACCGCTCCGCGAACGCAGCGTCGTTGATGAGGCCCGCGGCGACGAACTTGTCGAGCATCCGCTCGGTGAGCTCCTCGTCGAACCCCTTCTTGGCGAGCTTCGCCCGCAACTCCGCCCGGGAATGGTCCCGCATGCCCAGCGCTCGGTAGATCAGGTCCCGGGCGAGCGCCTCGCGCTTCGCCGGGTCCTGTTCGACCTCCCTCTGCCGCCGCGGTTCCCCGTCACCGTCGTCCGTGGACCGTCGACGACCTCGCCGACGGCCCCGGGACACGACCTCGTCGTCCGAGTAGTCGGACATCGCGGCCTAGAAGTCGACGGGCGCCGGCGCGATCTCGTCGGCATCGACGGTGATGTCCGCACCTACGCCGAGCTTCTCCTTGATCCGCTTCTCGATCTCGTCGCGGACGTCGGGGTTCTCGAGCAGGAACTTGCGGGCGTTCTCCTTGCCCTGGCCCAGCTGGTCACCGTCGTAGGTGTACCAGGAGCCCGACTTGCGGATGAAGCCCTCGTTGACGCCCATATCGATGATCGAGCCCTCGCGGCTGATGCCCTGGCCGTAGATGATGTCGAACTCGGCCTGCTTGAACGGCGGCGAGACCTTGTTCTTGACGACCTTGACGCGAGTACGGTTACCGACCGCGTCGGTGCCGTCCTTGAGGGTCTCGATGCGGCGCACGTCCAGACGCACCGACGAGTAGAACTTCAGCGCCTTACCACCCGTGGTGGTCTCGGGCGAGCCGAACATGACGCCGATCTTCTCGCGCAGCTGGTTGATGAAGATCGCGGTGGTGCCCGAGTTGTTCAGCGCGCCCGTCATCTTGCGGAGCGCCTGGCTCATGAGGCGGGCCTGCAGGCCGACGTGGCTATCGCCCATCTCGCCCTCGATCTCGGCCTTGGGCACCAGGGCCGCCACCGAGTCGATGACGATGATGTCGAGCGCGCCGGAGCGGATCAGCATGTCGGCGATCTCGAGCGCCTGCTCACCCGTATCCGGCTGCGAGACCAGCAGGGCATCGGTATCGACACCCAGCTTCGCGGCGTAATCGGGATCGAGAGCGTGCTCCGCATCGATGAACGCCGCGATGCCGCCGTTGGCCTGCGCCTCCGCGACCGCGTGCAGCGCCACCGTGGTCTTACCCGAGGACTCCGGGCCATAGATCTCGATGACGCGGCCGCGCGGCAGGCCGCCGATACCCAGCGCCACGTCCAGCGCGATGGAGCCGGTGGGGATCACCGCGATGGGCTGACGCACCTCGTCTCCGAGGCGCATGACGGAACCCTTGCCGTAGTTCTTGTCGATCTGCGCGAGGGCCAGCTCGAGGGCCTTGTCGCGATCCGGTGCCGCAGGTGCCATGGGACTCTCCGTCCTTCGGGCCGGAGCGGGGAAGACGCTGCCGGCGCTGGGTTCTTCAGTTGCCACGGACGTTAGAGGGACCCACTGACAAGTTTTCGCATCCCCATCGGATGCGCGCCCTGCCGGCTCGCTCTCGCGTCGAACACCACCGACTATAGGCGAACGACCGTTCGAAGCAAGTATCGAACGCGCGACACGCCGCCGGGGACCGCACACGGCGTCGAAGACAGGGAGACGATCACCTCCGAGCTGCGGTTCCGCCAGTCAGGACGAAGCGCCCGGGGGTCGTCCCGACCATCGACTTGAAGTGACGGTTGAGGTGCGACTGGTCGTGGAAGCCCGCCTCCACCGAGACCTCCGCCGGCGCCCCGCCGGCCAACAGCATCCGCCGCGCCACCTCGACCCGCCGCCCGATGAGGTACCGGTGCGGCGGCAGCCCGAACTCGCGGGAGAACTCCCGGACCAGGTGCGTCGGGTCCACGTGGAGCGTACGTCCCGCCTCCTCCAGTGTGATCCCGTCGCGGACGCGGCCGTCGAGCAGCTCGCGCAGGGAGTGCGCGACGGATCGGTTCCGCGGCGCTCGCGCCGACTCGGGATTCCCGTCGAGGTGCCACTGCAGTCGTTCGACGATCAGCGCCAACCGGCTCGCCGCTTCGAACTCCTCACCCGGCGCCGCGAGCGCGCGGTTGAGCCGATCGACCCGCTGCCGCAGCGGCCCGTCGAGCAGAGTGGGCCTGCCGACGGCGCGGCCGATCCCACGCAGCACCCCCGCCTCCAGGTAGATCACGCGCTTGTCGAACCCGCCCGAGGTCAGGCTGTGGCCGTCGTGCGCGACGTGCGGCGGCAGCAGCGTCACCGACCGCGTCGACGAATCGCAGCGCTCACCGTCGAGTTCGTAGCCGATGCGGCCACGATCGACCGTGAGCAGGGTCCAGACCTCGTGCGTGTGCATCGGGTAGGCGTGCGCCTCGAAGTGCGCGCGGAAGACCTCGGCGATCCCCTCGACGCCGGGCCGCCACGCGACGCTCGTCTCCGCGGACATCCATCAAGTATGTACAAGACTCCGGCCCTTGACGGCGGCGACGCTGGAGGCATGACCGAGACGATCCGATTCGACACCAAGATCGCGGTGCTGCTCCGCGACGACCTGGCCACCTGGCAGCGACTGAACGTCACGGCCTTCCTCGTCAGCGGCATCGCAACGGCGACACCGGAACTGATCGGCGAGCCCTACGCCGACGCCGACGGCACCGAGTACCTCCCACTGTTCCGCCAGCCCGTCCTGGTGTTCGAGGGCTCGACGGAGAACCTCCGCAGCGCGCACGAACGAGCCGTCGTCCGTGCGGTGCACCGCGCCGGTCTCGACCTCGTCGGGACGGCCGTGCACGGCCCCAGGAACGCGGTGGACCACATCCTCAAAGGCGCGCACATGCACCCGTGATCGCATCGACCGCTCAGCAGTCACCCCGTCACGGGGAGCTTGATGACCTTGTCCGTGAAGAAGCTCCCGTAGGCGTACACGTTCCCCGCACCGTCGACGGCGACTCCTTGGACGAACACCCCGGTAGGAGAGGTCGGTCGCAGAACCGTCTGCACGGTGCCGCGCGCCGGCAGCGCCAGGATCCGCCCCTTTCCATCGGTCGCATCGTCCGCGACGTACACCGTGCCGTCCCGATCCACCGCCATGCCCTTGATTTCACTGATATCCGTGAAGGGCAGCGGAGTCGGTTTCGCAGCTCCGGGTTCCAACGACATCACTCGGAATCCCTGGTCGCGGCCGTATGCGGCGTAGACGGTGCCGTTCGGCCCGGCCGCCAAGTGTTGGATTCCCCGTCCGTCGAACGGAAGGTGCGTCGGCTCCGTCACGCCCGCGCGGAACACCGTGACGCCGCCCTCGGCGCGGCTGCCGTCGCCGACATAGACCGTTCCGGAATCATCGACCGCAACCCCACGCGCCTGCACATCCTGCGGCCGCACATCATTTCCGAATCGAAGCTTCTCGGCTCGCGATGCCCCTTTGCGGAGCACGTACGCGGACTTTCGATCCACGAGGTACACCGTGCCCGCCCGGTCGACCGCGATATCCGACGGAACCGTCTCGGGAAGACCTGTGAACGGCAGGACCACCGAGGCACTAGCGCCAGGCGCGAGCGAACGCACAACGGCCGGCAACGTTTTCCCTCTCTGACCGATCATCAAGTAGGAGAGATAGACGGTCCCCGACTGATCGACCGCAATGCTCTGCGGGAGCTCGTCGACCGATTCCTTGGGGAACGGCAGACCGATCTGAGGACCGAAGGTGTGGACTTTCCCCGGCTGCACAGCAGCTCTTCCCGGCGTCCCCTGCGAACCTGTGAACGCGAGGACCCCGACCACGACGAGAACGACCACGACCGCGGCGGAGCCTGATGCGATGACCCACCCCCTCCGCCACCACGGCGGGGCAGTACCAACTTCGGGAATGCCGGCCTCGTCCACTGCATTCACCGCGGGAACGCTCGACTCAAGAGTTCTGGGCTCCGCAGCGAGAGCCGGGCCCACCGGTGCCGTGATCGTCACTGCCCGCCGCGCGTCGCACCACCGGCCCGTGGACACCACAAGAGCGAGCACGATCGCCGCCACACCGAAGACGGCGATGGGCCCGACCACGAGTGAGATCCGCCCCAGCGCCCTCGCCGGATGACTCGAAATCCGCGTGACCGCATACGCGAGACCGACCATCAGCAGGATCACCACCGACCACGACACGACGATGACGATCCTGCCCGCGTGCCGCCGACGAAGGAGCATGACCCCGCCGAGGACGAGCCCCACGGTCACCAGCGCAGAAAGAACTGCCCCGACAGCGGAGACGACGTGATCGTCGGACAATCCGCCCACCACGCCGGCTACGGTCGTCACCGCGAAGGGCAGCGCGCCGACGAAGCTCAGCACCGACGCGGCGATCGCCGCGCCGCCGGACGGCGGCGGAAGGGCCACGCCAGTGGCCAACGCGTCGTTTGCCGGAGCCGCGGTCTTCGACGGGGGCCGGATCACCACCCAGTACGCCAGGAGCACGATCACCACCGCGAAGAGGCATCGCGCGATGACGCTTCCGATACCCGAACCGACGTCGGTGACCTCGACGGACGTCACGTCCTGCATCGCCGTGTGGATCCGATCCCACACGCGACTACTGAGTACGTACATCGCGATGACCGCGAGCACCTGCACCGCGCAGGTCACCGCGATGATCGCGCGCCCCACGGGCTTCCGGCGCAGCAACACGACCCCGCCGGTCACGAACCCGACCGCGATCACCACCGCCAGCACAGCGTTGACCACGTTCAGCGTGCTCAGCTCACCGATCGCGGCCCGCGCGTCTTCGGGGAGTCGGTCTCCGACATCGGAGACCGAGCTGTCGACGAGCGACTTCGCGACGACGTTCAGAGCGACGGTCAGGACACCACCGATCGCCATGACGAAGCACAGCGCCGCGGCCACGACGTCCGACGTCGCACGACCCTCACGCGCAGCCGGCGGACCCGGTTCCACCGGCACGTCACGATCCCCCACAGAATGCATTCTTGCAATCTAATCGTTTCGGCACCCGCGCGGAACCACGCCCAGAACGACGGTGGCCGCCCCTCGGAAACGAGGGACGGCCACCGTCGAACAGGGAACTGCGCCTACCAGCCCAGCGTCTCCAGCTGCGCCTGCACCGCGGCGCGGTACTTCTCGACGTTGTCGGTCTTGATCGACTCGTAGCCGCGGACCATGTCCGGCAGCTCGGCGAGGGCGACGACCTGCTCACGCTGGTCCTCGACCACCCGGCCGCCCTCGGCGGCCGCGATCATCAGACCCACCAGCGCGCGGTACTCGGCGACGAGCGTGCGCTCCATCTTCCGCATCTCGGTCATGCCGAAGAAGTCGAGCTTGGTGCCGCGCAGGCGCTTCATCTTCGCCAGCGTCTTCATGCCCGGGTTCACCCACTCGCCCAGCGCGAGCTTGTTCTTCAGACCCATCTCGCGCAGCGTCGGCGGATGCAGGCGGATGGCCTTCTTGGCATCGGCACCGAACTCGTCCGCCACCGTCGCCGCGAAGCCCGCGTCCTGCGACAGGCGGGCGACCTCGTACTCGTCCTTGTAGGCCATCAGCTTGTGCAGGTTGTGCGCGACCGCGGCGGTGAGATCCTCCGAACCCCAGGACTTCTCGGCACGGAACACCCGCGCGACATCGTCCATGTAACGCTCGGCGTAGGCCTTGTCCTGGTACGCGACCAACTCGTCGACGCGCAGCGCCACCTGGCGCAGCACCTCGGGCGAGGCACCGTCGAGCTTGGCGGCCTGCGCCGACGCGTACGCGCTCGCCGCGACCGGAGCGGGCAGCGGATGCAGCGCATCGATCGCGGCCTGGACGCCGGCCGGATCGGAGACCGACTGACGGCCGCGACGGAAGGCCTGCAGGTTCTTCTCCACGGCCACGCCGTTGAGCTCGATGGCGCGCTCGAGCGACGCCGAGCTGATCGGCAGCGCACCCGTCTGGAACGCGGCGCCCACCATGAACAGGTTGGCGTACTGCTCGTCGCCGAACAGCTGCAGCGTCAGGTCGCCCGGATCGAGGTAGACGGTGCGCAGCGACGCCCGGTCGATCGCCTGGTGGATGCTCCGCGTGTCCGGGTATCCCACGGACGTGTCGATCACCATCTGGCCCGTGGGCACCTCGGTGGTCGAGACGATCGAGGTGGTGCGCTCCGGTGAAGCCACCTTGAGGTTCGCCGGGTCGACACCGACGAGGCTGTCGCAGGACAGGTACACGTCGCAGTCGCCGGAGGCGACCTTCGCGGCCTGGTCGACGTACGTGGCGGAGACCTTGATGTCCGAGACCACGGCGCCGCCCTTCTGCGCCATGCCGGTCATGTCGACGGTGCGCGCGGAGTGGCCGTCGAGCACGGTGGCGGTGGCCATGATCTGCGAGACCGTGACCACGCCCGTGCCGCCGATGCCGGTGACGCGGATGGCCATGCCGTCCGCCTCCCGCCGGGCCTTCTTCGGCTGCGGGATCGACTCGGCCGAGATGTCGGGCACCGACTTGCGGACCTTGCCCTGCGAACCGGGCGTGACCGTCACGAACGACGGGCAATCGCCCTTGAGGCACGAGAAGTCGAGGTTGCAGGAGCTCTGATCGATCCGCGTCTTGCGGCCGAACTCGGTCTCGACGGGGTGCACGGACAGGCAGTTGCTCTTCTGGCCGCAGTCGCCGCAGCCCTCGCACAGGCGCTCGTTGATCACCACGCGCTGGTTCGGCGTGGGGTACTTGTCGCGCTTGCGCTTACGCCGCTTCTCGGCGGCGCAGTACTGGTCGTGCACGAGGACCGTGACGCCCGGCACTTCCGCGAGCTCGCGCTGCACGTCGAGCATGTCGGCGCGATCGCGCACCTCGATGCCCTTCGGCAGGCCCACCGCGGTCTGCTTCGGGTTGTCGGAGGTGACGATGATCTTGGCGACCCGCTCGGCCTGCAGCAGTGCGCAGATCTGCGGGAGGGACATCTGGCCCACCGGGTCCTGGCCGCCGGTCATGGCGACGGTGCCGTTGAACAGCAGCTTGTAGGTGATCCGCTCCCCCGAGGCCACCGACTGGCGCAGCGCCAGCGAGCCCGAGTGCATGAACGTGCCGTCGCCGATGTTCTGCACGAAGTGCTTCTCGTCGACGAAGGGCGCCATGCCGACCCACTGCGCGCCCTCGCCGCCCATCTGGCTGACGCCGGTCACCTCGCCCACCTGCTGCGGGTCCATGAGCAGCACCATCGCGTGGCAGCCGATGCCGGCGCCGACGAGCGTGTCGTCGGTGACCTTGGTGGAGGTGTTGTGCGGGCAGCCGGAGCAGAAGTACGGGCTGCGCGCGGCGAGCGGCAGCTCGATCCGGGTGCGCACCTGCGCCTTCCGATCGAGCCAGTCCTTCGCGGCGGCCACACCGTGGACGCGCGAGAGCCGCGCGGCCAGACCGCGGGAGACCGAGTCCACATCCAGCTCGCCGAAGCGGGAGAACAGGGTGGAGCCGTCCTCGTGGGTCTTGCCCACGATGTTCGGCGCACCCGGGTGGCGGAAGAGGATGTCGCGCATCATCGTCTCGAGGAAGTCGCGCTTCTCCTCGACCACGATCACCTCGTCGAGACCGTCGATGAACTCGTGCATGATCTGCCGCTCGAACGGGTAGACCATGCCCATCTTGAGGATGCGGATGCCGAGGCCGTTGAGCTCGTCGTCCCCGATGCCGATGAGCCGCAGCGACTCCCGCACGTCCAGGTAGGTCTTGCCGGCGCAGACGATGCCGATCCGGTCGTCGCTCGAACGCACCGTGATCCGGTTGAGCCGGTTGATCCGGGCGTACTCCGTGGCACGCGGCATGCGGACCGTGAGCTGGTTCTGCTCGAGCTCCATGAGCTTCGCGCCGAGCAGCTGACCCGACGGGACGTGCGGGCTGGTGCCCAGGTCCCCGTAGACGGGCAGGATGCGGTCGGGGTGCACGTCGGCGGTCGACGAGCCGTCCGCGACGTGCGCGGAGATCTTCAGCGAGGTCCACAGCCCGGAGACGCGGGACATGATCGCGGCGTGCACGCCCAGATCGAGGATGTCCTGCGAGTCCGCCGGGTACAGGATCGGCATGTACAGGTCGGCCAGCGCCATCTCGGAGGCGCAGGGCACCGTCGAGCTCTTGGCACCCGGATCATCGCCGACGAGCGCGACCGCGCCGCCCGTGGGGTGGGTGCCGATCATGTTGGCGTGCCGCAGCGCGTCGGTCGCGCGGTCGAGACCGGGCGCCTTGCCGTACCAGTAGCCGGTGACGCCGTCGAGGCCGCGGGCCAGATGCCCCACCTGCGCGGCGATCTGGGAGCCCATGACGGAGGTGGCGGCGAGCTCCTCGTTGAGCCCCGGCCGGTGCACGGTGTCGAAGTCCTGGAGGTACTTGCCGCGCTTGGCGATCTCGAGGTCGTAGCCGGCCAGCGGCGAGCCCTCGTAGCCCGAGATGAACGAGCCGGTCTTCAGGTTCTGCCGGCGGTCGAGGCGGGCCCGGTCGCGCACCATGCGGACGAGCGCCTGAATGCCCGTGAGGTAGATCGTGCCCTCTTCACGCGTGTACCGATCATCCAGCGAGAAGGACTGCACGGCGGCCGACTGCCCGCCCCGAGGGTCCGCGTCGTGCTGACCTTCGGCGGCCTCACCGGCGGTGCCGGGAAGCTTGTCGATCGGCGAATTGGCGTCAAGGGTCACTGAAACCACCGTGCTTTCTCTCAATGCGCCTGCTCCAGGGGTGTCGGAACGCAGCGCGGGCTGTGTCGGTAGTCACAGCCTAACGTCTGATGCGGCAGATTTCACAGCCGTCTCCGCAGACTCGCCGTGGGCGCACCGGATCACGGGGCACGGGCCGATACCCTCAGTGATCGTGAACCTCCGAACCGCCCGGATCGCCGCCGTCGTGACCGGCCTGCTCGGCCTCGTGCTGGCGATCGCCACGCCGCTGCTGCCGATCAAGCAGACCGCCGTGACGATCGACTGGCCGCAGTCCGGCTCGCTCGCGCCGGTCACGGCACCGCTGACGATGTACAAGCCGCTCGAGGTCGACCTGACCGTGCCGTGCGCGGTCGCGGCGGCGGCACCGTCGGGCAAGGAGACGGTGCTCGCGGCCACGACGCCCCCGCCCGCCGGGGACCGGGCGCGCACCGTCGGCCTGTTCGTGACGGTCGACGGCGAGGCGCTGACGGTCCGCTCGCGGGGCGCGCTGGTGGGTACCGTCCCCCGGGCCGACCTCGCGCACTGCGAGAAGGCCACGGTCTCGATCGACGCGGATCGCGCGGTCACCCTCATCGACGCGAAGCGGACCGAGGTGCCCGGTGACCTGCGCCCGCAGGTGGTCGGCGTCTTCTCGGACCTCCCGGCGGACCTGCAGGGCGCCAAGCCCTCGGCGCGCATCGACGTGGACTCGCGCTACACCTCCTCACCGTCGACGCTCAAGGGCGTCGCGATCCTGGTCGGCGTGCTGTGCGTGCTCATCTCGCTGTTCGCGCTCGCGCTGCTCGACCGCGCGGACGGCCGCCGCGGCACGCACCTCATCCCCCGACGGTGGCTGCACGTACGGCTCGCGGACGCGGCGGTGGTCGGCAGCCTGCTGGTCTGGCACATCATCGGGGCGCCCACCTCCGACGACGGCTACATCCTGGGAATGATCAAGGCCGCGCCGCACTCCGGCTACATGCCCGAGGTGTTTAGGTACTACGACGCCCCCTACGCGCCGTTCGGCATGCCCTTCTACGTGGTCTCGTGGATGGCGGAGCTGAGCGTGTCCAGCCCGTGGCTGCGCCTGCCCGCGCTGCTGTCCGGCATCCTGGCCTGGTTCCTGCTCTCGCGGGAGGTCCTGCCCCGACTGGGGCTCAGCAAGCGCCGCGCGCCCAAGGACTACTCCCGCGCACTGTGGGCGGCCGCCGCGGTCTTCACGCTGTTCTGGCTGACCTACAACCCCGGCCTGCGCCCGGAGCCGATCGTCGCCCTCGGCACCGTCGTCACCTGGTGCCTGGTGGAACGCACCGTCGCGACCCGCCGCCTGGCGCCCGCGGGCGCGGGGTTGGTCGTGGCGGGCCTGACGCTCTCGGCCGCCCCCACCGGCAGCTTCGCCTTCGTGGTCTTCCTCGTGGCGGCGGCGCCGCTGTGGAAGGCCGTCCGGTCCCATGTCTCGGTCAACGGGTGGGCCGCGTCGCTGCTGCCGCTGGCCGCGGCGGGCGCGTCGGTGCTGTACCTGATCTTCGCCGACCACGGCCTGATCGAGATGTTGCAGTCCACGAAGCTGCTCGGCGATGTCGGCCCGAGCGAGCAGTGGCACCGCGAGATCATCCGGTACGAGGCCCTCTTCCAGCAGAATCCCAACGGCTCGGTGGCCCGACGGTTCGCCATGCTCGCCATGTTCCTCTCCGCCGCGCTCACCGCGACACTGCTGCTGTGGCGCCGCCGGATCCCCGGCATCGCGTCCGGTCCCGCGCGGCGGGTGGTCGCCGCGATCGGCGTCTCACTCCTGGTGATGGCCTTCAACCCGACCAAGTGGACGCACCACTTCGGGGCGTTCGCGACGCTCGGCGCCATGGCCGCGGCGGTCGCGGTGGTCGCCGTGCGGCCGCGTGCGATCCGGCGCCCGCAGTTCAGCCTGCTCGTCCTCGCGGCGACGGCCGCCTGCGCGACGCTCGCCTTCGAGTCGACCAACGGCTGGTTCTACCCCGGCAACTTCGGCATCCCGTGGGGCGGCACCGAACCCGTGGTGGCAGGGATCAAGCTGGCGAACCTCTTCGGGGCGATCACGGTGGCGCTGCTGCTCGCCGCTCTCGTGGTGCACGTGACGGGATGGACCCCGCGCCTGCCCGACATCGGCGGGCGCCTGCCCGGGTTCGCCACGCCGATCACGCTGGTCGCCGTCCTCATCCTCGCGATGATCGGGGCGACCAACGCCGCGTCGATCATGATCCAGCACCCGGCCTACTCGTACGGCCAGCAGAACCTGCGCTCGCTCGCCGGGAACCCGTGCGGCATGGCCGACGAGGTGCTGGTCGAACGCGACGCCACCGCCGGCGTCCTCACCCCGCTCGGGAACGCCCGCGACCCGCTGGTCGGCGAGCAGAACGCGAACTTCACACCGAACGGCATCGCGGGTAGCTTCTCGTCGAGCTCGCGCGGCGCGGCCGACCTGGTGCGTACCGGCGACGCCGACAACACCCCGTCGAACACCGGCGGCACCGGCGGCGGCACGCTGGAGCGGCCCGGCGTCAACGGCTCGACGGCGGCCCTGCCCTTCGGTCTGGACCCGGCGCGGGTCCCGATGGTCGGCAGCAGGCAGACCGGCGTGCAGCGCTCCGCGAACGCCACCTCGAGCTGGTACGCCCTGCCCGCGGGCGGGGTCGACCGGCTGCTGACGATCAGCGTCGCCGGCCGGTTCGGCCCCGCGGACCTGCAGCTCGAATTCGGCACGGGCACAGCTGCGATCACGCCCGCCGGGATGGTCATCCCGATCGACATCGGCCCCGCCCCCGCGTGGCGCAACCTGCGCGTACCGTCGGCGATGATCCCGCGGGGCGCCACCGCGGTCCGCGTCGTCGCGAACATCACGGCACCGTCGGAGAACACCTGGGTGGCCTACACGCCGCCGCGCGCTCCGAAGCTCGAGACGATGCAGCAGTTGCTCGGCGACGACCCGACCCTCGTCGACTGGGGTGCCGGCATCGGCTTCCCCTGCCAGCGGCAGTGGCAGGAGAACGGCGGCGTCGCGGAGCTGCCGAAGTGGCGGATCCTGCCCGAGCGCGACCTCGCCGCCGCGGCGACCACGACGTGGGAGGGCGGCGACGCCGGCGGCCCGTTGGGCTGGGCGCTCCTGCTCGCCACCGCGCAGACGGTGCCGACCTACCTGAACAACGACTGGGGCCGGGAGTGGGGCGCGCTGGAGCGGTACGTGCCGTACGTCGACGCGCCGGCCGCGCAGCTGAGCCGCACGGACGTCAGCCGGTCCGGCCTGTGGTCGCCGGGGAAGACGCCGCAGCAGAAGTAGCTACCAGCGGGCCTTGGGAACGTCGGGGTCGGAGCAGAGGGCACGCGCCCAGCGCGACCCCGGTTACCAGCGGGACCGGGGAACGTCGAACTCGGAACAGAGGGCACGCGCCCAGCGCGACCCCGGTTACCAGCGGGACCGGGGAACGTCAGGGTCGGAACAGAGGACACGCGCCCAGCGCGACCCCGGTTACCAGCGGGACCGGGGAACGTCGAACTCGGAACAGAGAGCGCGCCACACGTCCCGCGGGTCCGCGCCGGATTCGATGGCCTGATCTCCGGTGGCACCGAAGGCCGCGAGGCGGTGGTCGCTCATGAGGGTGTCGCCGCGGAGGGTGCCGAACTCGGCGTAGAGCAGTTCGCGGAAGTCGGTGAGACGCACCGGACCAGGCTACCGATGCACAACCGTCTCGCACACCACCACCGGGTCGGCCACGCGGTGCGCACTGCGCGCGGCAGCGCGGGCGGCGCGCGCGAACGACGGATCGTCCAGGACGCGCCGCACACCGTCGCGGATCGCCTCCGGCGTCGCGGGCCGGACCACCACGCCGCTCCCCTGCCGCACGACGCGGTTCGCGAGCTCCCATTGGTCGCCGCCACCAGGGACGACCACGACGGGCCTCCCGGCGGTGAGCGCCTTGGTCAGCATGCCGTGCCCGCCGCCGCAGACCACGGCGTCGGCCTGCGCGACGAGCCGGTCCTGCCGGCCGAATCCACTGGCGACCCACGGCTCACCGTCGAAGACGGGCGGGTGCAGGCCGCTGACCGCGACCCGCACGCCGGCCCCCCGGAGCCCGTCGACGGCGACCTCCGCCAAGTTCTGCTCGCCCGTCGCCGCGGTCGACGGTGCCACCATCACGACCGGCCCGGAGCCCTCGGGGACGGGGCATCGCGCGTCGGTCGGCTCCAGGGTGAGCGGCCCGACGAGGTGCGTGTGCGCCGGCCAGTCGGGGCGCGGCAGCTCGAGGGCGGGGATGGTGGCGACGAGCCGGCCGTCGGGTCCGGGATCGGGCGGGGGCAGGCCGATCCCAGCGCGGGCGGCCTCCCGTTGGCGCCGGCCGTTGCGCAGGTCGCGGGCGGTGAACGCGCGGAGCACGGCGTCGCGCAGGTGTTCGCGGGGCGTCCGCGCGGGGGCGAGACCGGATCCGATCGGTGGCAGGCCCTTCGAGGACAGGTACAGCGGGTGGGGGCTGAGTTCGAGCCACGGCAGGCCGAGCAGCTCGGCGGCCATGCCGCCGCCCGGGGTGAGGATGTCGGCCACCACCAGATCGGCGCGGAACTCCTGGATACGTGGCAGCACGCACGTCCCGATGTACGCGGCGCGGGCGTGGATCTTCGAGCCCGCGTCCTCGTCGTCGTCGCCGGGGCGCGCGGCCAGGCCCGGCAGCTCGCGGGTGTCGACGCCGTACCGGGCTCCCACCTCCGACCACTGCCGGCCCGTGAACACGACCGGCACGTGGCCGGCGCCGATCAGGCGGAGGGCGAGGGCGAGGCCGGGCAGTGCATGCCCGGCCTCGGATCCCGCGACGATCGCTACGCGCACCCGTGCTCCTCCCGCGACGGCGGGCTGCCGGGTACGCCGCACGTTAGAACGTGCTGGTGGTCTTCTTCCCGGATCCCAGCCACTTGACCACAGTGACGATACCGATGACGACGAGCGCGATGATCGCCAGCGGGAACAGGGACTTGATGATCGCCGAGGCCACCATCAGGGCGAGCCAGATGACGACGATGGCGCCGAGGATCTTCCAGAACATTGCGAGCACCTTTCGAGGATTTCCGTGGAGGTCTTTCTTCTTCCACCATGCCCCCGTCGGTGCCGAAAGTCACCCTCTGAACAGGGGTTTCAGGGAGATTTGGGGGTTAACCCCGAGGGCGGGTCACCAGGTGTGCGGATCCGGCACGGCAGGCAGCGCCGCGATGCCGTACGCCCAGGCCCGCAGCCGTTCCGCGGTCTCCTGCAGGCGCGGCGTGGCCATGCTGAGCTCATCGAACCGGGCGGGCGAGCCGAGCGACCCGCGTGCGGCGGCGACCGTCGTCGCGGCGGACCGGACCATCTCGCGGTACGCATCGACGCCCTCGTCCAGGCTGGCGCGCCCCTCGTCGAAGGTCTCACGCAGGTACGCGGCCGACCCGCCGCCCCCGGCGACGACCCGCTCGAGATCAGCCAGTTGTTCCGCGTAGGACGCGATGGCGTCGGCCGAGGCCTCCGCGTCGTCGTCGAGTTCACTGAGCGCATCGGGCGGCAGGGCCCCGGACCGCGACAGCACGGCCATCAGCGCGAGGAACTCCTGCTCCGACTCGGCGAGGGCGCGCACCGGCTTGTACAGCGCCGACGAGCCGGCCGGCAGGGTGCGCCGCGCATAGGTGCGCGGCGGGGCCGGGGTGCGGCGCAGGCGCCGCAGCTTCCGGACGGCGTAGGCCGCGGGGACGGCGATGACCGCCGTGACCGCGGTCGCGGTGCCGCCCACGACGGGGGCCGCGGTGGCGAAGCCGCCCACGGCGACCACCGCCGACGTGGAGGTGGTCGCGGCCCACCCGTTCACGGTGTGCCGGGCCTTCGTGATCGACCGTTGGTGGGCGGCCTTGGGATCCTTCCGGCGGGCCGCCCTGTCGCGCGCCTCGTCGGCCGCGCGGGCGGCGGTCTCCATCGCCGCGGACGCCGCCGTGATCGCCGAGGCGGCCATCCGACCAGCAGAGGCCGCCACCGCCGAGAAGTCGGTGCGGTAGCGGCCTCGCTGGTCAGTCATGGTTCCTCGTCGGTTCAGGGCTTCTGCAGGTTCGGGTTCGGCACCTGCTGCGGGGCCTGCGGCGCGGGCGCCGCCTGCGGGGCCGCGGGAGCGCCGGCGATCTGACCGCTGGCCTGCATGGACGCGCGGATCTGCTCGAGGCGCGAGTGGCCCGCCATCTGGACCGTGGCCTGCTGGACCTCGGCCATGCGGCCCTGGACCGAGTTCTGCGCGAGCTCGGTGGAGCCGAGGGCGTTGGCGTAGCGCCGCTCGATCTTCTCGCGGACCTCGTCGAGGTTCGGCGTGTTGCCCGGCGCGGCGAGCTGGCCCATCTGGTTCAGCGACGCGGAGACCTGCTCCTGCATCTTGGCCTGCTCCAGCTGGCTCAGCAGCTTGGTGCGCTCGGCGAGCTTCTGCTGCAGCTGCATCGCGTTCTGCTCGACGGCGCGCTTCGCCTGGCCGGCGGCCTGGAGCGACTGGTCGTGCAGGCCCTTGAGGTCCTCGACGCTCTGTTCGGCGGTCACGAGCTGCGCGGCGAAGGCCTCGGCGGCGTTGGTGTACTCGGTGGCCTTGGCGGCGTCACCCGCAGCGGTCGCCTGGTCCGCCAGCTGCACCGCCTGGCGCGTGTTGGCGGACAGCTTCTCGACCTCCGCCAGCTGGCGGTTCAGCTTCATCTCCAGCTGGCGCTGGTTGCCGATGACCGCCGCCGCCTGCTGCGACAGTGCCTGGTGCTGCCGCTGCGCGTCCTCGATCGCCTGCTGGATCTGGACCTTGGGATCGGCGTTCTCGTCGATCTTCGCGTTGAACAGCGCCATCAGGTAGCGCCACCCCTTGACGAACGGGTTAGCCATCGTCAGTTCTCCTCCGCCTCGATGCGTTCATCGCCGAATCATCGTCCGGCCGTCCGGCGACGCCGGACTCGTGCTTACCAATCTATCGGGTATTCGGTCCGGCGCGCCGCCCTGATCCGCGGGTCCGGGGAAATCCCCGAATCCGCGGATCGCCCGTCTCAGGGTCAGGCAGCGGCAAGAGCGGGCGCCGGGATCACCATCGTGGGGATCGGGCGCATCGACACACTCGCCTGAGCCACCACGTCGGCCACCTCGACGGCCAGCGCGCCGCAGATCGCGGCCAGCAGTTCGCTGGACGCCTCCTTCTGGCCGCGCTCGACCTCCGACAGGTAGCCGAGACTGACCTGTGCCGACGACGACACGTCACGCAGTGTGCGACTCTGGCGGACCCGCGTCTTCCGCAGGTTCTCCCCGATCGCCTCGCGAAGCAGTAGAGCCATGCTCACCTCCGTCTTGATCTTGTCCAGTCAACGCCGGAGGGGCCCGGATGGTTCCCGGTTCGCGCAAACCCGTTCCGTCATCTCCCGCACGGCCGCGTCGACCGCCCCGCGCCGGACCGCGGCGCGGTCACCGTCGAGCGCGAGCGTGGTGACGGTCGTGCCGGACGGCCCGGAAATCCCCAGGTGGACGGTGCCGACGGGCACGCCGTCCTGCTCGGTCGGTCCGGCCACGCCGGTCAGCCCGACGCCCCAGTCCGCGCCGCAGCGCGACCGCGCACCGTCGGCCAGGGCACGTGCGGTGTCCGGATGGACGGGCCCGTTGCGCTCCAGATCGCCCGACGGTACGCCCGCGAGGCTCGCCTTGAGATCGGTCGCATACACGATGAGGCCGCCGCGGAGCACTGCGCTGGCGCCGGGGACGTCGGCGATCGTGGCGGCGAACAGTCCGGCGGTGAGGGACTCGGCGGAGGCGACGGTCTGGCCGCGCTCGGCGAGCGCGGCGACCAGGCGGTCGGCGCTATGCGCGGCCACGCCACCAGCTGATCAGATAGTCGACGCCCGTCGCGACGGTGACGATGAGCGCCGCGCCCATCGCGACCTGGCTGGGCACGTCCATCCAGCCCGGCAGGGGCATGAGGTACAGGCCGATCGCGATGGTCTGCAGTAGGGTCTTGAGCTTGCCGCCTCGGCTCGCCGGGATGACTCCGTCGCGGATGACGGCGAACCGGAAGGCGGTGATGCCGAACTCCCGGGCCAGGATCACCAGCGTGACCCACCAGGGGAGTTCGGCGAGGACGGACAGTCCGACGAAGGCAGCGCCGGTGAGCGCCTTGTCCGCGATCGGATCCATGAGCTTGCCGAAGTCGGTGATCAAGCCGTAGCGGCGTGCGATCTGGCCGTCGATGCGGTCGGTGATCATCGCGACCGCGAACACGGCGAAGGCGATCCAGCGCCACAGCGTCGTATGGCCGCCGTCGACGAACAGGGCCGCCAGGAACACCGGCACGAGTACGATCCGGAGCACCGTCAACCCGTTCGCGACGTTGACGTTCGAAACAGGTGTGCTCGCGGGATGCTGCACGCCGTCCGTTGCACTCACGATGATCACCCTATCGGTACGCCGAATCCGCGGCCGTGCGCGCTACAGTTTCGTCCGTGACCACCGACCACGACGACGTGCTGCGCCGCGCCCGGACCTCCGACGTCCCCGGGATCAAGCGCCTCATCGACGTGTACGCGGGCAAGATCCTGCTCGAGAAGAACCTGGTGACCCTGTACGAGTCCGTGCAGGAGTTCTGGGTGTACGAGGTGGACGGCGAGATCGTCGGCTGCGGCGCGCTCCACGTGCTGTGGTCGGACCTGGGCGAGATCCGGACGCTCGCGGTGAACCCCACCGTGAAGGGACACGGGATCGGGCACAAGATGGTCGCGCGGCTGCTCGACGAGGCCCGGTCGCTGGAACTGCACCGGGTGTTCGTGCTGACCTTCGAGACCGAGTTCTTCGGCCGGCACGGCTTCCAGGAGATCGACGGGACGCCCGTGAGCGCCGAGGTCTACAACGAGCTGTGCCGCAGCTACGACGAGGGCGTCGCCGAGTTCCTGGACCTGTCGTACGTCAAGCCCAACACCCTCGGCAACACCCGCATGCTCGTGACGCTCTAACCCTGCCGGGGCGGATGACTCGGCGGTTGCTGCGGCGCCTGCGGGCGCTGCACCTGCTGCGGCCCGGGGTGCCACTGCCAGTGGCCCTGCTGGGGCTGCGGCGGGATCTGGGCGACCGGGCGGGGCGCCTGGGGTGCCCCGGGTCCGGGCCGGGTGTTCGACGATGCCGTGCGCGTGAGCAGCTCGAGGCCCCAGCCGATGAGAATCGGAATCGCCGTCGTGATCAGGAGCCACGGCACGACATTGAACATCCACTGGTCCACGCTGTCGGTGCGCGGGCCCATGGGGTCGCTCAACAGATCCACGATCACGTAGCGGTACAACGCCCACGTGACAAGGCTGATCGGAATCGACACCGACCACAGCCAACCACTTCGTCGCGCGATCCCCCATGCGGCCACGGCAGTGACCACGGACAGCGCGTCGAGCACGTCGTAGACGCCGGATGGCACCGCACCGTTCGAGTCGATCGACAGGGACAGGACAACGGTTCCCACCACTACGAGGAAGGAGAACGCCTGTAGCCCACCGCCGACGAGCTTTCCCATCGTCCCCCGCCCGACGACGAACAGATACACGACGAAGATGAAGTCGACGGACACCAGGCTGAGGAAGAACGCCCAGTGGTTGAAGGCACCCACTTCGCGCCACACGATCCGCACGAGAAGATTGGCGACGAGCACGGCACCGAACACGGCTGCCGATGCGATGGCGACCCCGGTCCCCGTCGGACCGGGCTTCGGAGGTTTCGGCCCGGCCGGAGAACCCACGGGAACGTAGGGCGGCATGCTCGGGCCCTGTTGCTGTCCGTACACGACTCCCCCGTTTCCGCCGGTCGTCACCGGCGCCGACGGCAGAATAGACCCGGATCGCGGTCGGCGCAGCGGCACGGGCGTGGATGTCATCCGTTCGGACGACGCCGCCGGCCGGTCAACGCTGCGGCGTGATCACGACGACCGTGTCGCCGTAGGGCTGGTCCCGACCCTTGAACTTCGCGCCGATCGTGTTGAAGAACTTGGACATCGGCACCTGGAAGCCGTACTTGGCCTTCACCGCGGCCTGCACGGCATCGAACTCCGGGCCCGAGGTCACCAACTCGGCGGTGCCCGCGGTGGTCACCGCGCCGGCTGAGACGGCCCCGCGCTGGTTGCACGGGGTGATCTCGACCGCGGGGTTGTTCTTCAGGCGCTTGGCCTTTCCCGAGGTCGACGAGGTCCAGAAGCCGAAACGGTCGCCGTCGACGGGCACGACCCACACCGGGGTCGCCACCTTCTCGCCCGAGCGGCGGAAGGTCGCGACGGAAATGGTCTTCTCACTGGCGAGCGACATGCGAGGAGCGTAGCGCCTCCGCGACCACGACGAGCATTCTGAACTGGGCAAACACCGCGAACCGGCGCGATCCGGTCGTCCCGAGTGCGGAGGGTGCGGGAGCGGCGCACCGTCGAGATTCATCCACTCGGACGACGAACCGCACTGGTGTGAACCAGCCCGTACCCGGATCGCGGGAGTGTGGTGAATCACGCATAACCGTGATTGACTTCCCCGGTGGATGTCATCGGCGAACTGCGAGCGGCGGGGTGCGTGTTCGCCGAACGGGAGGCGGCGCTGCTGACCGAGGCCGCGTCGGGCGACGACCTCGAGGCCCTGGTCCGTCGACGGTGCGCCGGCGAGCCGCTCGAGCACCTCCTGGGCTGGGTGGAATTCCGGGGGCGACGGCTCCGGATCGGCCCCGGAGTGTTCGTCCCCCGCCTCCGGACGGAACTGCTGTCCGAGCTCGCGGACGGCACGGGGATCCTGGTCGACCTGTGCTGCGGCGTGGGCCCCGTCGTCTCGACCACCGCCTCGGCCAAGGCGTACGGCGTGGACATCGACCGCACCGCCGCCGAGTACGCGGCACGCAACGCGCCGACGGCGACGATCCTCGTCGGCGATCTGTACGCGCCCCTGCCGGGCGCGCTGCGCGGCACCGTCGACGTGATCGCGGCGAATGCGCCGTACGTGCCGACCGCCGCGATCGCGACGATGCCGGCGGAGGCTCGCGACAGAGAGCCCCATCGCGCGCTGGACGGCGGCCCGGACGGTCTCGCGCTGCACCGTCGGATCGTGCGGGACGCGCCGCGGTGGCTGCGACGGGGCGGGCGCGTCGTCATCGAGACCGGTCGTCAGCAGGCCACGTACACGGTTGCGGCGATGCGGGCCGTGGGCCTGCGGACCCACATCGAGATCGACGACGAGCGGCAGGCGACGGTGGCCGTCGGCGTCATGCCCTGATCCGCACCGTCAGGACGCCGCGCCCCGGCGCTCGCGGAGCACGGCGACCACGGCCTCGACGGTCCCTACGGGATCGTTGACGACGTCGTGCCAGGTGAAGGCGAGGACGGTGAGGCCGCGACGGGCGAAGTCGTTGCGCTTGTCGTGGTCGCGCTGGAAGCGGACGGCGTCCTTGTGGAAGGCCCACCCGTCCACCTCGACGACCAGGTTCTCTTCCGGCCACGTGAAGTCGGCGCGGTACCGCCCGATCGGCAGCTGTGTCTCCCAGCCGCTGATCCCCTCGGCGCGCATGAGGTCGGCGAACTCGCATTCCGCCTCCGACTCGGTGTCGGACTCGACGACCTCCACGACGCGCCGAGCCTCCGCCATGCCGCGCCGACCGGCGTTTCGATCCAAAGCACCGGTCAGACTCGAGACAGTGACCTCGGCGGTCTGCAGCGAGCGATCCATGAGCGTCGTGGCGTCCGAGCGCACGCCGACACAGTCGAGCAGGGTGAGAGGTCGGCGCGTCACCGACAGCCCGCGAACCACCTCGATGTCGTCCGCGAGCAGGTCGCGCCGGTGGATCTCGAGTGGCGCGAGGTATCGCGGTGACCGATGTCGTTTCGTAGGCGCGGAGATGGTGGTGGGCAGAGGCGGATCCTCGACCATGCCGTGCCACCACAGCGCGGTCTGGGCGTCGGCGACTCCACCGGTCAGCGCCACCGCCCCGCGGATGCGGGCCGCGTCGGTGAAGTGGTGGGCCGCGACCAGGTACACCCCTCGCCCTAGGGCGATCCACTCACCTCGCGCGAGCCAGCCCTCGATCGCGCGGGGTGTCAGTCCGCATTCCCTGGCCTGGGTGGCGGTGATCACGCCATCGTTGTCAGCCAGGATCGTCCAGAGACGAGTCGATTCCCCCATGTCAATTGGACGAACCGGAGACGAGCGCGGTTCCGCCACCGGCGCTGTGCTCCGAACATCACCTGCCAGGTGGTGTTCGGAGCACAGCTATCTCGGTTAGTTCTCCCGGGTGCTGGTGCCGCTGCCGGAGTCCGAACCCGAGTCGCCGTCCGCCAGCGCCTTCCGGTCGTCCCGCTTGGACTTGATCAGCGACGCGACGGTCGTGATCACCAGCACACCGAGGATCACGGCCAGCGACAGGCCGGTCGAGATCTCCGGCACCGCGACGTGCTGTCCACCGTTGAGGAAGGGCAGCGTGTTCTCGTGGAGGGCGTGCAGCACCAGCTTGACGCCGATGAACCCGAGGACGATCGACAGGCCGTACGAGAGGTACACCAGGCGGTCGAGCAGACCGCCGATGAGGAAGTACAGCTGGCGCAGCCCCATGAGCGCGAAGGCGTTCGCCATGAACACCAGGTAGGGCTCCTGGGTGAGGCCGTAGATCGCGGGGATCGAGTCGAGGGCGAAGAGGACGTCCGTGAAGCCGATGACGACCAGTGCCAGGAGCAGCGGCGTCGCGACCTTCTTGCCGTCGATGCGGGTCACGAGGCGATCGCCGTCGTACTGCTCGGTGGTCGGGACGATCTTCTTGAACAGGGCGGCGACGCGGCCCTCGCGCTCCTTCTCGTCCTCGACCGGCCCCTCCTCGGACGAGGCCTCGCGGACCAGTTTGATCGCCGTGTACAGCAGGAACGCGCCGAAGATGTAGAACACCCAGGAGTACGCGGAGATCGCGGCGGCGCCGACGGCGATGAACCCAGCGCGCATGACGAGAGCCATCACGATGCCGATCAGCAGGACCTTCTGCTGGTAGATCCGGGGCACCGCGAACTTCGCCATGATGATGACGAAGACGAACAGGTTGTCCACCGAGAGCGCCTTCTCGGTGACGAACCCCGCGAAGAACTCCCCGCCGTACGTCGACCCGGACACCGCCCACACCCCGAGGCCGAACAGCGCAGCCAGCCCGATGTACACCGCCGACCAGAAGCCGGATTCCTTGAGCGAGGGCTCGTGCGGCGTTCGGACGTGACTGTAGAAGTCGAAGACGAACAACCCGAGAACGACCAGGATCGAGACGATCCAGACGAGCGCAGAAACGTGCATTGCATACACCTCCGGTACAGATCCGGAGGTCTCTCCCGACCCGACCAGCGGGTCCGGCGTGCCCGGGTGGATGTGGATCCACCGTGTTGACGTTCACGCCGCGAGCGGGATACTCCCCTCACGCATGCAAGCAGAACTGTATCAGAAGTCCGGTTCGTCCGCTTCCTGAGCGACCTCGCCGCCGCCTCGCAGCACCATCATCAACCCGGGCAGCTCGTCGGGCGTGACCAGCACGTCGCGCGCCTTCGAGCCCTCGGACGGCCCGACGATGTCCCGGCTCTCCATGAGGTCCATGAGCCGCCCGGCCTTCGCGAACCCGACGCGCAGCTTGCGCTGCAACATCGAGGTCGACCCGAACTGCGAGGACACCACCAGCTCGACGGCCTGCAGGAAGACGTCCAGATCGTCGCCGATGTCGGGGTCGACGTCCTTCTTCTCGACCTTCGTCTCGGTGACCCCGTTGGCGTAGTCGGGCTCCGCCTGCGTGCGCACGAAGTCGACGACGGAGGTGATCTCCTCGTCCGTGATGAACGCGCCCTGCATGCGGGTCGACTTGCCGCCCATGGGCAGGAACAGCGCGTCGCCCATACCGATGAGCTTCTCGGCGCCGGGCTGATCGAGGATGACCCGCGAGTCCGTCAGCGACGAGGTCGCGAACGCCAGACGGGAGGGCACGTTGGTCTTGATCAAGCCGGTCACGACGTCGACCGACGGTCGCTGCGTCGCGAGCACCAGGTGGATGCCGGCGGCGCGAGCCTTCTGCGTGATCCGGACGATCGCCTCCTCGACATCGCGCGGGGCGGTCATCATCAGGTCGGCGAGCTCGTCGACGATGGCGACGATGTACGGGTACGGCCGGTAGACCCGCTCCGACCCCAGCGGCGTGGTGATCTCGCCCGACTTGACCTTGCGGTTGAAGTCGTCGATGTGCCGCACGCGCGAGGCCTGCATGTCCTTGTACCGCTGCTCCATCTCCTCGACCAGCCAGGACAGCGCCGCGGCGGCCTTCTTGGGATCGGTGATGATGGGCGTGATCAGGTGCGGGATGCCCTCGTAGGGCGTCAGCTCGACCATCTTCGGGTCGATGAGGATCATCCGCACCTCGTCCGGGGTGGCGCGGGCGAGCAGCGAGACCAGCATCGAGTTCACGAAGCTCGACTTGCCCGAGCCCGTTGAACCGGCCACCAACAGGTGGGGCATCTTGGCGAGGTTGGCGTTGACCATCTCGCCCTCGATGTCCTTGCCCAGGCCGATGACGAGCGGATGGGTGTCCTTGCGCGTGTTGTCCGCGGCGAGCACGTCCGCGAGGCGGACCATCTCGCGGTCGGTGTTCGGCACCTCGATGCCCACGGCGGACTTGCCGGGGATCGGCGCAAGTAGCCGCACGTTGTCGGTCGCGACGGCGTAGGAGATGTTGCGGTGCAGCTGGGTGACCTTCTCCACCTTCACACCGGGGCCGAGCTCGAGCTCGTACCGCGTCACCGTCGGGCCGCGGGTGTAGCCCGTGACGGCCGCGTCGATCTTGAACTGCTCCATGACGCCGGTGATCGCGTCGATCATGGCGTCGTTGGCACTGGTCCCGGCCTTGGCGGGCTCGCCCTCGATGAGCAGGTCCGCCGGGGGCAGGATGTAGTCCTCGCTGTCGATCGTCCGCGCGACCGTGAACTCGCTCGCCTTCGGCGCGGGCGGGGGCGTGTGGTCCTTGACCACCGGCGCGGCGCGGCGCGCGCGGACGGGCGGGGCCGCCGGCTCGACCTCCACCGTGGGCTCGTCAGAGGGCTCGGGCTCCGGCGTGATCGGTGCCGTCACCTGGT
Source organism: Tsukamurella pseudospumae (assembly GCF_001575205.1). GTDB lineage: Bacteria > Actinomycetota > Actinomycetes > Mycobacteriales > Mycobacteriaceae > Tsukamurella > Tsukamurella pseudospumae. Next base: position 71,651 of record NZ_LSRE01000034.1, on the reverse strand, counting down.
CCGACGGTGCCTCCTCGACCTGCTCCGCAGCCTTCCGGCGACGCGCGGGACGCTTGGGCGGCTCGGGGTCGGCCGGGTAGTTGTCGTACGGATCGCCGTAGGGCGGGAGTGCGCGGGTGGCGTTGTCGTTGCCCGTGTCGAAGTCGAAGGGCACGTCGAGGTCGCCGTCGAGCGGCTCCTCGTCGCCGTACTGCTCACGCATGTCGACGCCGAAGTAGAACTTGAGCCGGTCGACGATCTCGCGCACCGTCATCCCGCTGACCAGCAGCAGCCCGAACAAGGCGACCAGCACCAGGAGCGGGACGGAGATCCACGCCGTGAAGCCGTCGGTGAGCGGGCCGCCCACGACGTAGCCGAGGTAGCCGCCGGCGGCGCAGCGGCCGTCGAAGGTCGACGGTCCGCCCGAGCCGATGTGCAGCAGTCCGAGGAAGGGCAGCACGATGAGCGCTCCGCCGACGCGGTGCCGGACGTGCGCGGACGGATTGTCGGGGCGGCGCATCATGATCACGCCGAGCGCGATCGCGAGCGGCGGAACGAGAACGGCGAACCACCCGACCACGGCGCGGACACCGGTGGAGAAGAAGGAGCCCACGGGCCCACCGGCGTCGAAGTACACCGCCGCGCCGAGGATGATCGCGATCGCGAACAGGGCCAGCGCCAGTCCGTCGCGCGAATGGGTGGGGCGAGGAATCTCCCCGGTCACGGCGGGAGCGGCGGCAGCTGCGGGTTCACCGGGGCCGCTTCCGGTACGGACGGCCCCGCCGACGCCCTTGGCCAGCAGTTTCCAGCCGGCGCCGAGGCCGCGGCCCACTCCCCTACCGGCCGCCGAGGCGACCCCCGAGCTCTTCGCCGCGCCCGCGCCGCCCTGCTTGGCACGCGTCCGCGGAGCCGCCTGCCGGCTGCGGGTCGGGCTCGCCGCGCGGCTGCCGCCGCGGGCGGAGCCGCGGGAGGTGGCGGCGCGATTGCTCGACTGCGCGCGACTGGTGGTCTTCGATGCCATGGGGGCAGTCTATCGACATTAACCCCACCCGTATCAAGTGCCACACATGTAACAGCAGCGAGAGCGGCGGGTCGCTACATGGACCGGACGACGGAACCGAGCAGATCGATGTCGGCGTCGGCGCCCTCGAACGTGATGAGCGCCTCGTCGCGCCCGAAGGCCCACATGGCGACCTCACCGATCGCGCCGATCACGGCGACCTCGGGTCCGCGTCCGACGGTCGCGACCGTGCCGGTCTCCGTCGTGAGGCTGATCCGCAGCGGCGCGCCGCGCAGCGTCATCCGCGCCATCCGCGCGACGACCGAGGTCAGACCGCGTTGGACGCGCTCGTCGAGGGCACGCGGCGTCCAGCCGGGCGTCGCACGGCGGATGTCCTCGGCGTGCACGAAGTACTCGCCGAGGTTCGCCTGCTCGTCGACGAGCCGGAACGGCGAGAACCGGGGAGGTCCGCCTGCGACCGAGGCGAGGAGCTCGTCGAACGGACGGGCGGCGATGCCCGCCTGGACCCGCTCCGTGTAGCCCGCGAGCGGCGGGACCATGATCCCCGCGACGGCGTCGAGCCGCCCCTCGCGCAGGACGAGGTGGGCGAGCAGCTCGCGCACCGTCCAGTCCCCGCAGAGCGTGGGGGCGTCGGGACCGGCGGCGCGGGCCGCGTCGACGAGTGCAGCGCGCTGTATGCGAGCAGGTTTCACGTCGCCACCCTATCGCCTCGCGACGGGGCCCGACCGCGTCCGAAAGACACGGGGTTCTGTAGTGAAATTCAGATGCACTGTCGTATACTTCGCGCATGATTGCGAAGACCACGCAGACGTCCATCCGTACGCGGTTCGCCTCGGCGACCGCGATCGTCGCCACTGTCACCGCGGGCGCGACACTCGCCGCACCGGTGGCCTCCGCCGCACCGGTCAACAGCGCCCTGGTGCTCACGCAGGCGCAGTTCCCGGCCGGCTCCACCGACTACCGCGCCGGGCGACTCCGCGGCGGCGCCATCAACATCAAGGCGGGCGCTCCGCAGCCGTGCGTCGACGCCGCGAACCGGCTCAACGCCGCGACCACGACCGCACAGAACGCCGGCGCCGCCGCCCGCAACGGATACTCCTCGATGGTCAGCATCGTCATCTCCCCGATGCAGGGCGGCCTGTGGCGCTCGATGGCGCAGGCCTGCTCCGGCCGGGTCTCCGAGCTCGCCGTCCCCGGCGACCTCGCGCGCTACAACCCCGCGGTGATCACCTACGGCGGCAAGACCGACTCCACCATCGAGGGCGCGGCCGATGTCAACGGCCACACCGTCAACGTCCTCGTCCGCGGCCTGTCCGACACCCCCGCCAACGCCGCCAAGTTCTGGCAGGTGTTCCGCGCGCAGATCCAGAAGGTGCAGGCGGCCCGGTGATGCGCGCCCGGCACGTTCTGGTGGGTTCGACGGTGACCCTCCTCGCCTTCGCGGGCCTCCCCGCGATCGCGCAGGCGGCGCCGGTGGTTCCGGCACGCGCCGTTCTGGCCGCACACGAGTTCCCGGCGGGAACGACCGGCTACTCCGTCCGGTCCGAGGTCGGTGAGCCGGCCGGAGAGCTGATCTCCGACACCGCGTGCGGGGCTGCGGAACACCGCGTCGACAAGGCCCTCGCAGGTGCCCACAGCACCGACGCCAAGGCCCGCCGCGGTGCACTCGACCTGGAGACGAGTGTCATCGAGCGTCCGATGGCCACCGTGATGCGTGATGTGATCACGACGTGTTCTGCGAAGCTGCGCTACGGCACCCGCGCGATCGTGAAGCCACTTCCGGCCGACCTGAGCCGCCACCAGGGCTTCACGGTCAGCACCGGCGACAACCGGACTCTGATCGCCGTCGTCGAGGTCCGCGGCGCGTCCGTCGGCGTCCAGGTCGAAGGCACATCGACAGCACCCGCCGACGCGGCCGTGTTCTGGCAGCTCGTCCGTACTCAGGTCGCCAAGGTCGAGCGGCAGCCGTGATCACCCGACGGTCCGCCGCCGCAGGCGCACTCGCTCTGGGCGCCGCCACGGTGCTCCCGGGCGTCGCGAACGCCGCTCCCGTACAACCGCGAGCCGCGATCGTGTCCGCCGGTGAACTACCGGCGGGCAGTTCGGGCTACACACTGTCGACGAAAGTCGCACAGCCGCCGACGAAGCCCGCTCGCGATACCCCGTGTGATCGCATGGCGCACCGGATCGAGACCGCACTCGCCGGGAGCACGACCGTCGAGGTGTCGGCGACACGAGGCACCGATGAGATCCACGTGGGTATCTCCGAAGGGTCGGGCGTCAGCACCGCCCGCGACGTGATCACCGCATGCAACACCGATCCCGGCGTCGTGCCCCAGGCGACCGTCGGAGCCCCTTCCGACCTCGCCCGCCTCGCACCGTTCATCACTCGCACTCGAGACGGCAGACTGCTGCAGGCGACGATCGACCTCCGCGGCGTGAGCGTCACCGTCTATGTCGTGAACATGGATCGCTCGGTCGACTCCTCGATCTTCTGGCAGGTCTTGCGGGCTCAGGTCGCCAAGGTGGAGCGGCAGCCGTGATCGCCCGACGGTTCGCCGCCGCAGGCGCGCTCGCACTACTGATGGCCAGTGCCGTCCCCGCACTGAGTGTCGCGGCCCCGGTCGATCCGGCCCGAGCGATCCTGTCCGCGGCCGAGTTCCCCATCGGCAACGACGCGTCGTACCGGGTCACGCACACAGTCAATCGTGCGCCGACCAAGGCATCGGGCCTCACCAGCGACGGCTGCGAACTCGCCGGCGTGCGGATGATGAGCGCCGCCGCGGGATCGCGATCCACGGAGGCAACGTCGTTCCAGGGGAAGACCTACGCATCGGTGGAACTGACGGACCGTGCTCTGGTGACTCCCATCCGCGCGGTGATGGACGCGTGCCGGACGACACCGGAAGCCGACGTGCCGGTGCTGGTCGGCACCCCCGCGGAGTTCACCCGATACCGACTGATCGCCGGCGCCGCGTCACATGGCAAGGAGCTGAACGGCTGGGCCGAGGTCCGTGGGGTCACCGTCCAGGTGGTGGTGGACGCGAGCCCGAATCCCCCTGACTACGACACCTTCTGGCGACTGTTCCGCACCCAGATCGCCAAGATCGAGAGGCAGCGATGACCGCTCGTCGAGCCCTGGCAACCGTAGTGATCGGCGCGGCGATCGCTTCGATCTTCCCGGCGACCGCGTACGCCGCGCCCGTCGTCCCGGCGCGCGCCGTACTCACCGCGGCGGAGCTCCCCTCCGGGAGCAAGGACTACATGGTCTTCCCGATCGCAGCATTGCCCGCCCCGACGGGGCCCGCTCCCAACACGTCCTCGCAGTGCGAGACGGCGTCCCATGCGCTGCAGACGTCACTTGCCGGTGTGCCCGCGGTGGAGGCGGAGGCGTGGCACGGGGACACGCACTTCTACGCGAGCGTGGTCGGCCGCGCCGCGACAGCGAAGTTCACCGCTCAGGACTCGGCGTGCGGTGAGACGGCCAACGCCACGAGGCTTCCGGTCCCGGCCGACCTGGTACGACTCGACCCGGTTCTCCTGCGGGTGAACACCCACCGAATCACCGGCATGGCCGATGTCCGCGGTGCGACAGTGGGGGTGATCGCCTCGTCGCCGGATGACAGGCCACTGAGCCTCGATACGTTCTGGCAGGTGTTCCGCGCTCAGGTCGCCAAGGTGGAGAGACAACCGTGACCTGCCGGCGGTTCGCTTCCGCAGCGGTGATCACGATCGTCGTGCTGGCCGCTGCCGGCTGCGATCGGCCCTCCGGGCCGCCACCGCACCCGCTCCACGGACTCGCGCTCGTCGAATCCGACCTACCGACCGGGATCACCGCGTTCAGATCGAACGAGAGTCAGTACGGCACCACCGTGACGGGCGGAACCGCGGAGCCCTGCCATACCGCGTCCAGGAACCGCGAGCGTTCGCGCGACGGTGCGGCAGTCGCATCATCGTCCGCCATGAAGCAGAACATCTGGATCCGCGCCGAGGTGATCAACGTCCGGCTCGCGATGCAGAACACGAACGTCGAGCTGGCGTGCGACGGGAAGGCTGCGCTGGCGCCGACGCCCGAGGACATGCTCGCGAATCCGCCATCGGTACTCGAATACCGCACCGGGAACGGCCGACTCGCCGCGATGCACGGATTCGTCGACATCGACGGTCGATCGGTCGACGTGTTCTTGATGAATCGCGCACTGTGGGCCGACGAAGCGGACGCCCCGGCCGACACCGTCGACCCCGGCGACTTCTGGAAGGTGTTCCGCGCTCAGATCGCGAAGGTCGAAGCTGCGGCGTAGGAACATCATTCGAAGCGTTCTGCGAGATCTCCCGGAAGAAACCTCGCAGAACGCTTGAAGAAGATGTTCGCTACTCCCCCACCACCATCACGGTCGGCACGATCATCGGCCGGCGACGGTAGGCCTTGTCGACCCAGCGACCCACGGCCCGTCGAACGCCCTGGGCGATGCGGTGGGCCTCCTTGACGCCCTCGGCGGCCAGGTCGGCGAGCACGTCCTCGACGAGCTGCTCCGCCTCCTTGAGCGCGGTCGGATCGTCGGAGAAGCCGCGGCCCGACACCTCGGGCTTGCTGACGGCGTTGCCCTCCTTGTCGATGGCGACGCTGATCGAGATGAAGCCGCCCTCGCCGAGAACCAGCCGGTCGGACAGGGTGGACTCGCCCACGTCGCCCACCGAGTTGCCGTCCACGTACACATGGCCGACGGGCACCTGCCCGACGATCTTGGCGACGCCGTTCACGAGGTCCACCACGACGCCGTCCTCGGCGAGCATGATGCGGTCCTTCGGCACACCCGTGGCCTCGGCCAGGGCGGCGTTGGCGCGCAGATGCCTCCACTCGCCGTGCACCGGCATGGCGTTGCGCGGGCGCACCGCGTTGTACAGGTACAGCAGCTCACCGGCGCTGGCGTGGCCGGACACGTGGACCTTGGCGTTCTGCTGGGTGATCACCTTGGCACCCAGCTTCGACAGCCCGTTGACCACGGCGAACACGGAGTTCTCGTTGCCCGGGATGAGCGAGCTGGCCAGCACGATCAGGTCGTTCGGCGAGATGGTGATGTTGCGGTGCTCGCTGCGGGCCATCCGCGACAGCGCGGCCAGCGGCTCGCCCTGCGAGCCGGTGGAGATCAGCACGACGCGGTCGTCGGGCAGCGAGGCGGCGGTGTCGAGGTCCACCTCGACGCCCTCCGGCAGGTGCATGTAGCCGAGCTCCTGCGCGAGCGCCATGTTCCGGACCATCGAGCGGCCGACGAACGCGATCCGCCGGTTGTGCGCGACGGCGACCTCGGCGATCTGCTGGATGCGGTGCACGTGCGAGGCGAAGGACGCCACGATCACGCGGCCCTTGGCGCGACCGATCACGTTGTCGAGAACGGGGCCGATCTCCCGCTCGGGGGTCACGAAGCCCGGCACCTCGGCGTTGGTCGAGTCGACGAGGAACAGGTCCACGCCGGCGTCGCCGAGCCGCGAGAAGCCCGCGAGGTCGGTGAGGCGGCCGTCGAGCGGCAGCTGGTCGAGCTTGATGTCGCCGGTGTGCAGCGCCACCTGACCGCCGGCGTGGATCGCGACGGCGATCGCGTCGGGGATCGAGTGGTTGACCGCGAAGTACTCGCACTCGAAGGGGCCGTGGCTCGTCGACTCGCCCTCGCGGACCTCGACGAGCTTCGGCCGCAGGCGGTGCTCGTCGCACTTGGCCTTGACCAGCGCCAGCGTGAACTTCGCGCCCACCACGGGGATGTCGGGCCGCAGACGCAGCAGGAACGGGACGGCGCCGATGTGGTCCTCGTGGCCGTGCGTGAGGACGATCGCCTCGACGTCCTTGATCCGGTCCTCGATGTACCGGAAATCCGGGAGGATCAGGTCGACGCCGGGCTGCTGGTCCTCGGGGAAGAGCACGCCGCAGTCGACGATGAGCAGCTTGCCGTCGTACTCGAAGACGGTCATGTTGCGACCGATCTCCTTGATGCCGCCGAGCGCGACGATCCGCATGCCGCCCTTGGGCAGCTTGGGCGGGGCGCCCAACCGTTCGACGGGCGCCGACGGTGCCTTCTGCCGGTCGTTGCCGCGCCGCCCGCCACCGCGGCGACCACCGCCGCCCTTCGCCGCAGCCTTCTGCGGCTGCTGCGCGGGAGCTTTCGCCGCCGTCGCCTCGGAGGCCTGAGCCGCCGGGGCCTTCGCTGCCGGGGCCTTGTCCTCGACGACGACGCGCGCCGCCGAGGTGGCGATCACCGGCTTGGGCTCGGCAGGCGGACCCGCCTGTCGGGTGGCCTTACGGCCCCGTCGGGCTCCACCTGCTGCACCGTCGGTCATTGTTTAGAGCACCCCCGCTTGGGTCAGTAGCGCTGCGAGCCGGTCGCGCTGTTCACCGGTGGGCGGCACCTGCGGCAGGCGCGGTACCCCCATATCAAGGCCCTGCAGGGCCAGTGCCGCCTTCGAGAAGGTCACGCCGCCGAGGCCGGCCATGGCCTCGTAGACGGGCCCGAGGGAGGCGTTGATGTCTCTGGCGCGGGCGTTGTCGCCCGCGTAATAGGCGTCGCGCATCGCGCGCAGCTGCGGCGCGACGACGTGCCCGATGACGGAGACGAAGCCCAGCGCGCCCACCGACAGCCAGGGCAGGTTCAGCGGGTCGTCGCCGGAGAGGAACTGGAGGTCGGTCTCGGCGATGAGCCGCGCGCCGGCGCCGAGGTCGCCCTTCGCGTCCTTCACGCCGATGATGTTCTTGTGCTCCGACAGCTTCCGCAGCGTGTCGGTCTCGATCTGCACGACCGAGCGCGGCGGAATGTCGTAGAGCAGCACGGGCAGGTCGGTCGCGTCGGCCACCGTCGTGAAGTGCGCGAGCAGGCCGGCCTGCGGCGGACGGGAGTAGTACGGGGTGACCACGAGGAGTCCGTGCGCGCCGGCCTCGGCGGCGTCGCGCGCGAAAACGGCGGACTCGTCGGTGTCGTACGTGCCGACGCCCGCGGTGATCTTCACCCGGTCGCCGACGGCCTCGATGACCGCCTTGAGGAACTGGATCTTCTCCCACGGCTGCGTGGTGGGCGACTCGCCGGTGGTGCCCGCGACGATCAGTCCGTCGCAGCCCTGATCGGCCAGGTGCGACGCCAGCTTCTGCCCTGCTTCGAGGTCGAGCGTGCCGTCGGCCTTGAACGGGGTCACCATCGCCACGGAGATCGTGCCGAACGGGGTGGTGGGCGGTGTCGCACTCATAAGTGTCAAGGCTACCCACCCGACTACGGAAAGCTGCTATTGGCTAGTGGTTGCGCCGGTAGGTCAGGTGCCGGTAGCGCAGTCCCGACGATGACTCGCTCCACCCCGGCTCGTCGTCGAGCGCGAATCCCTCCGGGACCGACGGTGCCGTCGTGTCACCCTCGATCGCGGCGTCGACCTCGGTGACGGCCAGGACGTCAGCGAGAGGCAGTGCGGCGGTGTAGATCTCGCCGCCGCCGATGACCCACACGTCGCCGTCCGGGAGGGTGAGATCGTGCTGGACCACCGCACCGTCGGCCTGCCAGGACCGGTCCCGAGTGACGACGATGTTGGTGCGGCCCGGGAGGGGCCGGAACCGCGGCGGGAGCGAGTCCCACGTGCGGCGCCCCATGAGGACCGTGGCGCCCGCGGTGGTCTCGCGGAAGAACTTCATGTCCTCCGGGATGTGCCACGGGATCCCGCCGTCCGCGCCGATCACTCCCCCGCGTGCCTGTGCCCAGATGAGGCCGATCATCTACACGGCCACCGGGGCTTTGATGGCGGGGTGGTGCACGTAGTCGTGGACGGTGATGTCGCCGTACTCGTAGTCGAAGATGCTGGGCCGCTCGGCGAGTTCGAGCCGCGGGTACGGGTACGGGTCGCGGCTCAGCTGCTCGGTGACCTGCTCGACGTGGTTGTCGTAGATGTGGCAGTCACCACCGGTCCAGACGAAGTCACCCGGCTCGAGGCCGACCTGCGCGGCGACCATGTGGGTGAGCAGCGCGTAGCTGGCGATGTTGAAGGGCACGCCGAGGAACAGGTCGGCGCTGCGCTGGTAGAGCTGGCAGCTGAGCTTCCCGTCGGCCGCGTAGAACTGGAAGAACGCGTGGCACGGTGGCAGCGCCATGTTCTCGATCTCCGCGACGTTCCACGCGGAGACGATGTTGCGCCGGCTGGACGGGTTGGTACGGAGCGTCTCGATCGCGGTGCTGATCTGGTCGATGTGGCGGCCGTCCGGCGTGGGCCAGCTGCGCCACTGCACGCCGTAGACGGGGCCGAGTTCGCCCTCCGGCGAGGCCCACTCGTCCCAGATGGTGACGCCGTTGTCCTGGAGCCACTGCACGTTCGAATCGCCGCGCAGGAACCACAGCAGCTCGTACGCGATGGACTTCATGTGCACCCGCTTGGTGGTGATGAGCGGGAAACCCTGCGACAGGTCGTACCGGAGCTGGCGACCGAACACGCTGCGCGTCCCGGTGCCGGTGCGGTCCGGGCGGTGCGTGCCGTTCTCCATCACGTCGCGGAGCAGGTCTTCATAGGGCGTCGCGATCACAACGTCAGTCTAGAGGCGACCCCTGACACGTTCGTTCACGGCGCGGCCAGCCGCCCGATCACCCACCCCGCGACCTGGGGACTCGACCGCAGCGACCCATGGTCGACGGCGGGCGCGGCGGGGAACGCATCCTCGTAGAACACGTTCGTCACACCGGGTTCTTCGATGAACGAACACGTGCCCGCCGGGGTCGCGACCACATCGCGCTTCGTCGCCATCACCGAGTACCGCACACCGGGCTGAGCGAGCACACCGTCGAAGATCGCGTCGAAAACGGGTGATCCCGGAGCGAGCTGCAGCGGTCCCGCCGCGGACGGCATCAGACGGGCGAGCAACGCCGGCACTGCGGGCACCGCCCGGAACAGGGGGAACGGCGACGTCGGCAGTCCCATGGATTCCGCGAAACCCCGCCCGTCACAGTGTGAGGTCTCGGGTGCGAGGAACACTGCGTCGGCGACCTTCGGCGCACCGTGCTCCACCTTGAGGAAGTGATTCGCCACAACACTGCCCGCCGAATGCGCGACGATCGCCACCTGCTGGGCGCCGGTACGGACGAGCACCAGGTCGACGAACGCGTTCAGGTCCCGGCCGGCAGTCGGCACATCCGCCGCCCAGCGATTTCCGTCCGAGCCGCGAACCTGGAACACCAGCGTGCAATACCCAGCACCTCGCAGCGCATCCGTCGTGGTGCGCCACTGCGCGTCGGTCTGGTCGACGGTGCCGTCGCCTCCCGGCAGCACGACGACGGGGTGCGGACGTTCCGGCGTCGCACGACAGTCGATCGGCGGCACAACGGCGTCGCCCGCCTTCGCAACGGGCGGGCCGAGGAACCACACGACGCCCAGCGCACCGACCACGATGACAACTATCACCAGTACACCGATACCGAGCACCTTCAGGAGTCGGCGAAGCAACCGCAGCACCCCGTGCATGACACCACCGCCCGGACCGCGCTGAGGAGCTGAAGCGGCACGACCTTGGTCCGGCGATGAGTCGACCACCACTCAACCCTAACGCGGTCGTCGTCCCGCGAGCACGACATCGCCTTCGGTGCGATCACGCTGACCGCGTTCCGTGTCGGCATCGAACTGGCCGATACCTCCGAACGCGCTGCCGCACGGTCCGCGAAACTCGCGCGGACCATCGTCAGCACCGACAGCGCGGCACGATTCGGCGACTCCCCGGGGTCGACTCGCAGAATCCCGAGTAACGATGTCTCGCAGCATCGACGCCTGCGACTACGCCGCCTGGTTCGGGGCGGTGGATCGGTGGACATGCCCTGTCGGGGTTCGGGTTTCGACGGTGTGCCGCCCGGACGGGTCGTCAACGGTTGCGCTGCGCCAGCCGGGTGCTTCCTTGGCGTAGTTGCACGCCGCGCACAGGCCCTGCCCGTTCTCGAAACTCGTCGCTCCGCCTTTCGCGTGCGGGGTGACGTGGTCGGTGTGCGCGATCGGTGCGTCGCAGTACGGGGTGCGGCAGTACCGATCCCGCACCCGGATGACCTCCGCCAGCCCGTCGGGGAAGAGCCGCTGCCGCGAGTCCATCGCCACCACCGCCCCGGTCTCAGGCGCTATGAACAAGCGGCGCACCCAGGCGACGCCCTTGGCGGTGGCCTTCCCGATGAGGTTGCGGGCGATCTCCACGGGCATGATCCCGCCACCGTCGAGATGCGCGGTGCCGGGCTGATCGCCCAGCAGTACCTCCGCCGAGACGGTGAGGTTGACGGCGACCGGCTGGCCGTCGGCGGCGTCGCGGCCAGTGAGGCGGGCGAACGCGGTGTCGGCCATGAGCTGCGGCCGGGTCCGTAGTTCCTGATCGTGACCCACATGAGTGTCGGCGTGCTTGCGCAGCGCGGCGTAGGCGCCGACGGCCTGCGCCATCGGCAGCAACAGCGATAGCCGGGCCATGCCCTCCGGCTGCGGCCGCAGAGTGACCTTTCGGTCCTTCTCCGCCGCCGCATTCCGGTCCACCGTGGCCTGCGCATCCAAGCGGTAAGCGACCTGCTCAACCTTCGCCGCCAGCTGCTTCAATCCCAACCCGGCCAGCACCGCTGGATCCGCGCACAGCTCGACATCGGCCTGCTGACGCTCGGAGATGTCCAAATGCGACAGGCCGGCCAGCAGCGCCGGTATCGCTTCCGGGGAGAGGTCCCCGTCGTAGAGGCGGGCGCGGGTGTGCGGCATGTACTTCTCCAACTCCACCGCCCGCGCCAGCACCCGGCTGGCGGTGTTCGGAGAGATGTGCAAGGCGAGCGCGACCTCACCGGCGACGCCCTGCTGCCACCGATCCTGCGGCACGCCCGCCGCGACCCGCTCGCAGACCCGTTGCCGGAGCAGGTCCGCGGCGAGCGCGTACTGTTCGACCGCCAACCGGCACCGCTGGATTTCACTCGAACGCAACCGGTCCACCACTTCCGCACCCACGGCACCGTCGGGAGGTGGGTCTTCCTCTACCGCAATGTTTTCGTCCATACCAGGACGCTACCCGGACCCACTGACAAGTTTTCGAGGTGAAATCCCACATCGAATATACGAACTACCTGTTGTCATACTGACATGAGCTGCGCGGCGACGGTGGCACCGAGATTCCAGCACGCCTCGAGGTCCGCCTTCGTGGGCTTCCCCGACACCACGACGTGCGGCGTCACCTTCTCCCACCCGAGCCCGGCGGTGATGGAGTCGACGGCGCGCACGGCACCCTCGCCGCCCTCGTTCGCATGCAGGTACAGCCCGAACGGCCGGCCGCGGGTGGCGTCGAGGCACGGGTAGTAGATCGTGTCGAAGGCGTGCTTGAGCGCGCCCGAGATGTATCCGAGGTTCGCGGGTGTGCCGAGGACGAACCCGTCGGCGGCGAGCACGTCCGACGCGGTCACCGACAGCGCGGCTCGCCGCACCACCTCCACACCCTCGATCTCGGGATCGGTGGACCCGGCGATCACCGCCTCGAACATCTCCTGGCAGTGCGGAGACGGCGTGTGATGCACGATCAGGAGCCGGCGCTGCGTATCCATCAGGACCGTCCCGCGAACGCGAGCAGGCGATCGGCAGGCGCATCGGAAGCAGCCACACCCGCCGCAGCGAACATGCCGTGTGCCCGCAGGTCCTCGATGACGGTCGCGCCCTCCTCGAGGAGGTACTCGGTGACGGTGGCGGACGGTGCCCACGGCAGCGACAGCCCCACGCAGAGGTCCCGGGTGTGGAGGGCCAGCTCCATGATCCGCATCGTCAGGAGGTCCCGGCCCGGTCGGGGCCCGGCCCGGTGATCGACCGTCGCGTCGAGATCGGCCGCATCGAGACCCACGCGGAACAGCCTTTCGTAGCGCCAGAACTCGCCGATCGGGTCGGTTCCGACGTAGTCGTTCTCGCGCGTGGTCGCGGTGTCCGCAGCGCTCGCACCATCGAGCAGCATCGCGTACCGGTGCCCACCGCCCACCACGTGATCGATCAGCTCGCGGTTGTCCCACCCGTCGCAACCGCTCGGTCGATCCAGCGATTCGCCCGCAGCGGCCACCGTGCCCGCCCAGTACGCCTCGGCGTCGGTCAGCACGTCCACCGCGGCCATCAGCGCGACTTCTTCTCCAGCGAGACGGCCTTGGTCATCCAGTCCCGCGCCCGGGACCGGTCGCCGGCGTAGTCGTAGGCGCGGGCCAGCCGGTAGGTGTTCACCCAGGAGTCGGGATCGGCCTCGTACTCCGCCTTGACCTCGGCGAACAGCGCGTCCGCGGCGTCCCGTTGGACCCGGCCGGACGGCATCTTCGGCAGGTCCGAGACGTCCAGGTCGCGCCCCAAAGCCTTCGCCGACGCCGCCAGCCTCTGGTGCGCGTAGCCGTTGCGCAGCACGGACCACAGAATCCACAGGCCCATCACGCCGACGAGCACCATGCCGATCGCGAGACCGATGTTCACCGCGCCGCCGCGGCCGGCGATCATCGACGCCCACACGCCGATCAGCCCGATGTACAGGAGCATCGCGACCGCGAGGAACCCGATGACCAGGAGCTGCCCCAGGTTGCCGCGCTCGCGCTGTGTCATGCCACTCACAGATCCATGAACGGCTCGATGCCCACCGTGAGGCCGGGCCGCGTCGAGATGCCGCGCACCCCCAGCAGTACCCCGGGGACGAACGAGCTGCGGTCGAGCGAGTCGTGCCGGATGGTCAGGGTCTCGCCCTGGGTGCCCAGCAGGACCTCCTGGTGGGCGACGAGGCCCGCGACGCGCACGGAGTGCACCCGGACACCGTCGACCCGGGCGCCGCGCGCGCGGTCGAACTCGGCCGAGGTGGCGTCGGGCATCTTGCCGCGACCGGCCTCCTCGCGGGCCTCGGCGATCAGCTCGGCGGTGCGGCTGGCGGTGCCGGACGGCGCGTCGGCCTTGTGCGGGTGGTGCAGCTCGATGATCTCGACGGAGTCGAAGTACTTCGCGGCCTGCGCGGCGAAGCGCATGCACAGGACGGCGCCGATGGCGAAGTTCGGGGCGATCAGCACGCCCACCTCGGGCTTCTCGGCGAGCCACTCGCGCACGGTGTCGAGGCGGTCGTCCGTGAAACCGGTGGTGCCGACCACGGCGTGGATCCCGTTGTCGATGAGGAACTTCAGGTTGTCCATCACCGCATCGGGGTGGGTGAAGTCGATCACGACCTGCGTGTTCGAGTCGAGGAGGCCGGTGAGCATGTCACCCGCGTCCACCGCCGCACTCAGCGACAGATCGTCGGCCGCCTCCACCGCGTCGACCATCGCGCGGCCGACCTTGCCACCGGACCCCAACACACCCACGTTCAGCATGCGCCCGACGATACCCTGGGCCGGTGACCGCCCGACCAGACGTTCCCGACGCGTGGATCGACCGCCTCGCCGGCATCCTCGAGGCCTTCCCCGAGTGCGTCGCCGACCGTGCCTGGGTGGGCACGCGCTGGCGCGTCCGCGGTTCGACGGTGGCCCACGTCTTCGGCGGGGAGGACCAGCTGTTCCGCCTGATCTTCCGCGCGGAACCGGGCGAGGTCCCGGCGTTCGAGAACCTCGGGGACCCGTACTTCCGGGTGAACTGGGGCGAGAGCACCGTCGGGATCCTCGTCGACGAGGCCACCGACTGGGACGAGGTCGCCGAGCTCCTCACCGACTCCTACTGCGTGCAGGCTCCCGCGGCCCTCGCGGAACTCGTCGAGCGCCCGCCCGTGGCCGGGTCCTAGGGTTGCGCGCATGGACGTGACCATCCGCACGTGGAACGAGGGTGCCACCGGTGAGCCCTGCTTCGATCGCTCCGACCACGCGGAGGTCGTCACCGCGGAGGACGCGCTGACGCGGAAGTCCGGCCTGACCTGGGTGGACGTGCTGGACCCGACGGAGGCGCAGTTCGCGCCGCTGGCCTCGGCGCTGCACCTGGACAAGCTGGCGGTGGAGGACGCGCTCACCGTGCACGAGCGCCCGAAGTCGCTGCGTTACGGCGAGATCCTGTTCGTCACCGCCTACACGGTCACGGAGGACGGCTCGACGAGCCGCATCTCGATGTTCCTGTTCGCGCACGGCGTGCTCACCGTCCGGCTGGGCCCCGGCTTCGACGTCGAGGGCGTCGCCGATGCCATTGCCGAGAACGCCGACCTGCTCCGCTTCGGCCCGCACGCCCTGGAGCTCATGTTGCTCGACGCCGTGGTCGACGGGTACACCGCGCGCATCACCGCGGTCGACGAGAAACTCGACGACGTGGAGTCGATCCTGTTCGACAACCGCTCCAGCGACCGCGTCTCGCAGGTCGCCTTCGAGTTGCACAAGAACGTGGGTGAGCTGCGCAGGATCGTGCTGCCGATGCGCGACGTGGTGGGCTCGCTGCTGCGCCGCGTGTCCGCGGCGACGGAGAAGCACGACCTGCTCCCCTACGCCGAGGACGTCTACGACCACACGATGCGCGCCGCGGACTGGACCGAGGGCCTGCGCGACGCGGTGGAATCGGTGCGCTCGACCAATCTCGCGCTCGTCGACAACCAGCTCAACACGGTGATGAAGAAGCTCACCAGTTGGGCGGCGATCATCGCCGTCCCCACGGCGATCACCGGCTACTTCGGCCAGAACGTCCCGTACCCCGGGTTCGGCAAGGAGTGGGGCTTCTGGCTCAGCCTGCTCGTGATGGCGGCGATCGCCGGCGGCCTCTACGTGGCGTTCAAGAAGCGCCGCTGGCTCTGAGCGCCGCCCGCTCGCCGAGCGGGACGGCGATGACGCGCCTACTCTCGGAGGATGACCGGATCGTCCGATTCGCGCTCGCGGTGGCACCCGCTCGCGCTGGTGATCTCGCTCGCCGCGGTCGCGGTGGTCGCGCTGCTGGGCGGCCTGGCTTCCGCGGACGCAGCCGACGAGTACGCCCGTCTGGCCCAGCCGCCGTGGGCCCCGCCCAGCGGGCTCTTCGGCCCCGCGTGGGGTCTGTTGTACCTGCTGATGGCGATCGCCGCGTGGCTGGTCTGGCGACGGAACCCGTCCTGGAACAGCCGGGCGATCCAGCTCTACGCCGTGCAGCTGCTGGTGAACCTCGCGTGGACGCCGCTGTTCTTCGCACTGGAGCTGCGCGCCGTCGCGCTCGGGGTGATCGTCCTGCTCGACGTGCTGGTGATCGCGACCATCGCCGCGTTCAGCGCGGTCCGGCGCATCGCCGCGCTGCTACTGGTCCCCTACCTGGGCTGGATCCTGTTCGCCACGGCGCTCAACTACTCGATCGTCATGCTCAACTCCTGACCCGCCGCGGGGCCACCAGTTCGCCGTGCCCGCGATCCGCATGAAGGCCGGCAACAGCACCAGCCGCACGAGCGTGGCGTCCAGCAGCACCGCGATCGCGAGCCCCACCCCGAGCATCCGCATGAACGAGACCTCCGACAGGCCGATCGCCGCGAACACCACGGCCATGAGCAGCGCCGCCGCGGTCACCACCCGGGCCGTGCTCGCGATGCCGCGGGCCGCGGCCTCGTCGTTCGCCTCCCGGTCCCGGCCGGGCGCCGCCCGCCACTCCTCCCGGATCCGCGAGAGCAGGAAGACCTCGTAGTCCATCGACAGCCCGAAGGCGATGCAGAACATCAGCACCGGCATGTCCGCGATGAGGTGCCCGGTCACCGTCGTCCCGAGCCCGCCCAGGTGCCCCTCCTGGAAGATCCACACCATCGCGCCGAAGGTCGCCGACAGCGACAACACGTTGAGCACCAGCGCCTTCAGCGGCAGCAGTACGCTTCCGGTGAGCAGGAACAGCAGGATGAGGGTCGTGACCGCGATCGCCCCCAGCACCCGCGGCGCCGCTCCGAGGATCGAGTCCACGGCGTCCCGGTCGGCCTGCGCCGCACCGGCGAACAGCGTCGCCCCCGGCGCGGGCACGGCGCGCAGCGCGTCGAGTTCCGCGCTCCCCTCCCCCGACCGCGGGTCGTGCTCGCCGGCCACCGTCATCAGCACCCGACCGCCGGACCGGGAGGTCGGGTCGCCGTCGGCGATGCGTTCGCCGCGCAGCCACGTCCCGTCCGGCCCGACGACGGGGCCGGTGATCCTGGACAGCTCCCGGGCGTAGTCCTCCAGTCCCGACGGTGCGCCCTCCACCAGGACGAGCACGTCGGCGGTCGGGTTGGGGCGGAAGGCCGTTCGCAGCTCGTCGCCCACCCGGTGCGACGATGCCGCGGTCGGCAGCGCGCGGTCGTCCGGGTAGCCGAGCTTCGCGCCGAGGAAGGGCGCGCCGAGCGCGAGCAGCGCCACCACGACGGCGATCGCGAGCGGGACGGCGCGGCGTTGCACGGCGCGAACCATGCCGTACCACCGGGATTCGTCGGTCGGCCGCGGCCCGCCACCGACCCGGAGGCGGTCGATCCGATCCCCCAGCAGAGTCAGGATCGCCGGTGTCACCAGCAGCGTGGCGCCGGCGGTGAACGCGACGACGACGATGCCCGCATAGGCGAAGGACCGCAGGAAGTACATGGGGAAGAGCACCATCGCGGCGAGGCTCAGCCCGACCGTCACGGCCGAGAAGACGACGGTGCGCCCCGCCGTCGCCATCGCGACGACGAGCGCCTCCTCGCGGCCCCGCTCGGGCACCTCCTCGCGGTAGCGGCTCACCACGAGCAGCGTGTAGTCGATGGCCAGCGCGAGGCTCATCGCGGTGATGAGGTTGAGCGCGAACACGGAGACGTCGGTGGCCTCGGCCACGAGCCGCAGCAGCCCGGAGGTGGCGATGATCGCCGCGACGCCGACCACCACCGGCACCGCCGCGGCGACCAGGCCGCCGAAGGCCCAGACCAGCACGAGGAAGGTGAGCGGGAGCGCGATGAGCTCGGCGCGCACCAGATCCCGCCCCGACTGCTCGTTGATCTGCACGTAGGTCATCGCCTCGCCGCCAGTCTCGACGCGCACCCCGTCGGGTGGGCGCGGCAGGGAGTCGACGATCTCCCGCGCGTGGTTCGGCGCCTCGCCGGTGCCGCCGGCGATGCTCGCCACCACCAGGCCGGTGCGCCGGTCGCCGGAGGTCAATCGCGCCGCCGCGGCGGGGTCGGACCACGCGGACACGGCGGACTGGACCGCGGGCGTGGCCCGCAGCCGTTCGGTCAGGGCGCGGCCGTACTCGGCGGCCGCGGCATCGGAGGCCTCCGCGTCGCTGCGCACGGAGAGGACCAGCGAGGACCCGCCGCGGTGGAAGTCGTCCGCCAGGATCTGCTGGGCGCGGGCGGATTCGGCGCGCGGGTCGGTACTGCCACCGCTCTTGAGCGCCCCGCCGACGCCGGCCCCGAGAGCACCCAGGACGACGAGCAGGAGCACCGCCGCGCCGAGCACGGTGCGGGGCCGCGCAGCGACCCACCGGCTCAGGCGCGCGATCACAGCGCCGCGAGGAACGAGCGGACCTCGTCGAGGCACCCCGCCCGCCGCATCCGTTCGTCCTCGAAGAGCACGAGGAAGTCGGCCATCTCGAAGTCCGGATCGTACGAGGGCATCCCGCACACGACGCCGCCGTAGCGGACGGCGATCCGGATGGTGGGCGGCACCAGGTCCTCGTCGGTGCCCTCGGGCCGCGGCAGCTCGGCGAGCGGCACCCCGTCGACGGCGACCGGCCGGATCGGAGTGGCACGGACGTCGCCGTCGGCGAGCGCGTGGTTGTCGGCGAGGAAGCCGAGCGCGGCGCGGACCAGCGCGGCGCGGGGGTGCACCCCGTCCTCCATCCGGACGGACATGCAGCCCATGGCGAACCGGAACCCGGCGCGCTCGTAGAACGCCAGCAGCGCGATCCGCAGGAGCACCGAGACCACGCCGCCACGATGATCCGCGGCGATGGTCGCTCGGCCCCACTCGGCCACGTCGTCGGCCATCGCCGCGAACGCGGGGCTCAGCTCGAACATGCTGGTCGTGAACACCTCCCGCTCGCCGCGCGGCGCGGGCAGGATGATCCGGTAGCAGCCGACGATCTCGTCCGTGGGGTCGTGCCGCACGAGCAGATGCGCGCTGTAGTCGTCGAACCGGTCCACATCGATCAGTCTGCCCAGGCGCTCGCTGAACACGGCGCCCGGCAAAGGCGCGCCCAGCTCGGTGGAGAACGCGTCGTACCGCAGGGCCTGCGCGCGTTCGACATCGCGCGGGTCCTGCGCCACGAACACGGTGAAGGGGGTGCGATCGGTGGCGCGGAACAACACGGTGCCCGCGACCGAGGTCTCCCGAGACGTCATGGCGCTTCCTCCCGATCCAGCGCGCGGGCGATCTCGCCCGCGCGGACGGCGACATTCGACAGCAGTGTGGTCCCCAGACCATGGCCCGGGAGGTCGGCGCCCTGCACGTAGAGCCCGGGGACCTCGCGGCCGTCGATCACCGCGCGGTGCGAGCGCGCCACCCGGACCTCGGCGCCGGGCGGCGCGATCCCGCTCAGCCCACTGAGGCCGCCGGGCTCGAAACCGGTGGCGCACACCACGGCGTCGAACACGGTGGTGCTGCTCTCCCCGGTGGTGACGCGCCGCAGGGTGACCTCGACGCCTCGCGGGCCGGTCCGCGCGGCGCGCACCTCGGTGGTCCGGTGCACCCGCAGGCGCCGGGGCCCGGTGACCGCCTCGCGGTACCAGCGGTCGTACAGCTCGTGCGTCAGCGCGTGCTCGACCGCCGCGTAGTTGGTGTTGCCGTGCCGGCGCAGCAGCTCGGTGCGGACCTCGTCCGGCGCGGCGTCGAACTCGTCGACCACGCCGGGGTCGAAGACCTGGTTCACGAACGGGCTCTCGTCCACCGCGGCCAGCCCGAAGCCGTGGAAGGCGAGGTCGACCGCCGCGCCGGCGTCGTGCAGGTGGATCGCGACCTCGGCCGCGGACTGTCCCCCGCCGACCACGAGGATCCGCGCGGCGGGCAGCCCGCCGGGGAGTTCGCGGGCGAGGTCGTCGAGCCGCGGCAGCAGATCGATGTTGTGCAGGATCCGGTCCGTATCCGTCTGCGCCCGGGCCCATTCGGGCAGTACCGGGCGCAGGCCGCGCGCGACGACCACCGACCGGGCCCGAGTGGTGCGCTCCACGCCGTCGGGGCCGCGGTGCCGGACGGCGAATCGCGCACCGTCGGCGCTCTCGGACAGGTCGGTCACCTCCTGCCCGTAGGCCACCAGCCCGGTGAACGACGATGCCGCCCAGGCGAGGTAGTCGGCGAACTCGGCCCGCTCGGGGGTCAGGACGGCACGATTGACGAAGTCCACGAGCCGGCCGCGCGCGCCGAGGTAGGCGACGAAGGAGAACGGGCTCGTCTGGTTCCGCAGTGTCACGAGGTCCTTGAGGAACGCGATCTGCATCGAGGTCCCGGGCAGCAGCATGCCCGGGTGCCACGCGAACTCGCGCCGGCGCTCGAGAAACCGGACCGTGCGCCCGGGGACCGCGGTCTCGCCGAACGCTATCGCCAGGGCGAGATTCGCCGGGCCGAACCCGACGCCGAGCACGTCGACGCGACCCCCATCGACATCCGCCCCTGGTCTGGAACGCATCGTGAACTCTCGTCGCCGGTGCGGACGCGCCTGTCGTCGACCGCCTGGACGGATAGTACTCCCGGAAAGATCACGTACACCGTTTTAAACAGCCATGGTTACAACGGGTGTTGCCGATTTACGCGGGCGGCTCCAGAGGCAGGCGCGGGTTGTGCAAGTGCGCGACGAGGCCGGTCCACCCGGTCTGGTGGGTCGCGCCCAGTCCCTCGCCGGTGTCTCCGTCGAAGTACTCGTAGAAGGTCGGGTGCTCCGACCACAGCGGGTTGTCGCTGCCCTCGATCCGCGCGGCGTCGGCCGGGCGGCGCGCGCCGGCACCGTCGGGCCGCGAGACCGGGCGGAACAGCCCGACGAGGCCCTCGTCGATGACGTCCGCGGCCTCCTCCAGCGTGCACAGGTTGTCGGAGCCCGTGGGGATGGCGATGGTGAAGTCGTCGCCGAAGTGCCGGCCGTAGGTACGGAGCTTGTCGGCGAGCAGCACGTTCACCGGGAACCACACGGGGCCACGCCAATTGGAGTTGCCGCCGAACATGCCCGTCGTGGACTCGCCGGGCTCGTACTGGATCGAGACGGTGTTGCCCTCGACGTCCTCCGTCACCTGCTGCTCCGCCTTCGACAGCGACCGGATGCCGTAGGGCGCCAGGAACTCCGCGGGGTCGAACATCCGCTCCAGGACGCGGCGCAGCCGCTCGGGACCGACCAGCGAGAGCAGCATGCGGCCCCCTCCGTCGGCGTCGCTGCCGGAGAGCACGGGCTCGACCAACTCGGGGCGGCGCGAGCGCAGCCAGTTCAGTCGGGCGGTCACATCGGGGCACTTCTCGGCGACCCAGGCGGGCACGTCCGTGGCGCCGAGCAGGGGCAGCAGGCCCACCATCGACCGCACGCGCATCGGCTGGGCGCTGCCGTCGGGCCGCACCAGGACGTCGTAGAAGAAGCCGTCCTCGTCGTCCCACAGTGACAGGCTGTGCGAGCCGAAGTTGTAGGTGGCCTTGGAGATCTGGAGGAAGTGCTCGAGGAACTTGGTCGCGCAGTCCTGCCACACCGGGTCGTGCCGGCTCAACTCGATGGCGATCTTGAACATCTGCTGGCAGTAGAAGGCCATCCAGCTCGTGGCGTCGGACTGCTCGAGCCGGTAGCCGGGCGGCAGCGGCGCCGAGCGGTTGAAGAAGCCGATGTTGTCCATCCCGAGGAATCCGCCCTCGAAGACCCCGGCATCGTCGGAACCCTTGCGGTTGACCCACCACGAGAAGTTGAGCAGCAGCTTGGTGAACACGCGGATCAGGAAGTCCTGGTCGCGCCAGCCGTCCAGCCGGTAGACGTGCCACGCCGCCCACGCGTGCACCGGCGGGTTGACGTCGCCGAACTCCCATTCGTAGGCGGGGAGCTGCCCGTTCGGATGCATCGCCCACTCGCGGCACATGAGCACGAGCTGCTCCTTGGCGAACTCCGGGTCCACCCGGGCCAAGGGGATGCAGTGGAAGGCCAGGTCCCACGCCGCGAACCACGGGTACTCCCACTCGTCGGGCATGGAGATCACGTCGGCCAGGGAGAAGTGCTTCCAGGTGGTGTTCCGGCGGCCCGGATCCGCGCGCTCGCGGGGAGCGGGGTCCACGTCGGGGTCGCCCTCGAGCCAGGACTCCACGTCGTAGCGGTAGAGCTGCTTGTTCCACAGCATCCCCGCGTAGGCGCGCCGCGCCACCGTCCGGTCCGCGTCCGGCACGTCCTCGTGGATGACGGTGCCGTAGAACTCGTCCGCCTCCTCGCGGCGGTCGCGGAACACCGCGTCGAAGCCCGGTCCGAAGGTGTCGAGCGACGGGGCGGGATGCGAGAGCCGCAGCCGGACGGTGACGCTCTCCCCCGCCGGCACCGACGCGAACCGGAACCAGAACGCGGCCTTGGTGCCGCGCCCCTCGGGGTTCACCGCCGATTCGTCGCCGTTCACGACCCGTCGGCCGATCCCGTCCTTCGGGTAGGGCGAGGCGTTCGCGGCGCTGCCGAACAGCGCGACCGCATCGGTCTCGTTGTCGCAGAACAGGACCTCCGGAGATCCCTCCGCGGACAGGTGGTACTCGCCGAGCCACTCGTGACACACCCGCACGGCCTGCAGGCCGCCCGCGCCGAGCTCGGGGCCGTCGAGCCGAGTGATCGCGCCGCGACGACCGTCGTGGCCCCACGTCCACGTGTTCCGGAGCCACACCTGCGGCAGCAGGTCCAGCGGCGCGGGCGAGGGCCCGTTGTTCACCGCCTCGATCTCCACGCAGACATCGTCCGGCGCGGCCTTGGCGTAGCGCACGTGCACGTCGAAGAACCGGTTGTCGGCGAGCACGCCGGTATCGGCGAGCTCGTACTCGCGCCCTGTGCGGTCGCGGGCGGCGTTCGCGTCACGCAGCTGCTGGTAGGGGTACTCCGCCTGCGGGTACCGGTACATCCAGTGCATCCAGCTGTGGGTCGGCGTCCCGTCCACGGGCCACCAGTACTCCTTGACGTCCTCGCCGTGATTGCCCTGCTCGTTGGTCAGACCGAACAGGCGCTCCTTGAGGATCGGGTCGTTGTGGTTCCACAGCGCCACCGAGAGATTGAGGAACCCGTAACGGTCGCAGATGCCCCCGAGTCCGTCCTCGCCCCAGCGGTAGGCCCGACGGTGCGCCTGCTCGAACCCGAAGCTCCCCCAGGCGTCCCCGTTGCCGCTGTAGTCCTCGCGGACCGTGCCCCACTGCCGGCCGGACAGGTACGGGCCCCACAGGCGCCACGCACCGTCGGGGCCGGGGCTCTCGGCGAGGCGGCGGTGTTCGGCGGTCGTCTCGGTGTGCTCCACCCGAGAATCTTCCTACACGCGGCGCGGTCGGGGGGCGGGCACCCGGTTTCGACGGTCCGCGGCATTCCCGCAGCGCAGCAGTGGTACACCCGCGACTACCGGAGCGCGGAGACCGCCTGCGCCCGCATCGCCCAGTAGAGGATCTCCGTGGCGTCCTCCTCGGCGCGCACCTGCAGTTCCCCGGACCCGACGGTGCGCAGCGCGTCGCCCTCGGCGAGCCGGTCACCGTCGACAGCGCTCGGGCCCGCGACGACGATCGCGCCGGTGACGACGAACAGGTGGCCGTAGGGCGCCGCCGGGAGGGTCACGGCTTCGCCCGCGCCGAGGCGCGCGGCGTAGAGGGCCGCGGCGTCGTTGCGGATCGCCACCGCCGGCTCGTCGCCGGGAACGCCGGAGGCCACGAGCACGGCACCGCGGCCGTCGAGGGGCACGTCGGCGGTGCGGTACTCGGGCTCGCCGCCGAGCTCGTCCGGCGGGAGCCACATCTGGATCACCCGCGCGACGGTGCGCGTGGCGCGCGGGTTCTGCTCCCGGTGGTTCACGCCGGTGCCGGCGCTCATGGCCTGCACCTGGCCCGCGCGCACCAGGCCCGTCGACCCCGACGAGTCGTCGTGGTGCACCTCGCCCGCGATCACCCAGGTCACGATCTCGGCGTCGCGGTGGAAGTGCCGGTCGACGCCCGACCCGGGGTCGATGAGGTCGTCGTTGTGCACCAGCAGCTGGCCGTGGGCGTTCTCGCCCAGGTCGAAGTTCCCGGTGAAAGGCATCGACTGCCGCGTGTACAGCCCCTCGCCCTCCCAATGGGTCCGATCCGCGGCCCGGACGATCCTGCTCTCGCTCACGGGATCAGCGTAGGCCGGGGCGCACCGTCAGACTCCTGTGGGCAGGCCCGCTCCGGACGGCGAGACGAGGATCTTCACCGCGGTCTCGTTGTGGTGCAGGAGCGTGCCGTAGCCGACCGAGACGAGCTGGTCCAGGCCGATCCTCCCGGTGATGAACGGCGCCAGGTCGACGGTGCCGCTCTCGACCAGGGCGATCGTCTCGGCGTGGTTGTTGACGTACGCGATGGTGCCGCGCATGTCGATCTCCTTGAGCACCAGCTTCTGCATGTCGACGGTGCCCGGATGCCCCCAGATCGAGACGACGACCAGCACGGCCTGCGGGCGCAGTGCGTCGAACAGAGTGTCCAGCGCGGGCTGCACCGAGGTGCACTCGAAGCCGACGTCGGCGCCGCGACCGCCGGTCAGCCCTCGCACGGAGGCGACGACGTCGACGCGCGTCGGGTCGAAGACGTGGTCCGCCACGCCGGTCTCGGCGGCCCGCTCGCGACGCAGGGAACTGGGCTCGCTGATCGCGACCGTGAGGCCGCGGGCCTTGCACACAGCGGCGGTGAGGAGGCCGATGGGACCCGCGCCGGTGATGAGCGCGAAGGCCCCCGCGCCGGCGCCGGAGCGCTGCAGCGCGTGGTAGCCGACGGCGAGCGGCTCGATGAGCGCCGCCTGGTCCAGGGGGACGTCGTTGGAGATCCGGTGCACCCAGCGCCGCTGCACCACGATCTTCTCCGAGAGCCCGCCGCCGCGGCCGCCGAGGCCGATGAAGTTCATGTTCGGCGAGAGGTGGTAGTCGCGGCTCGCCGGGCCGGTGTCGACGCCGTCGGCGATGATGTACGGCTCGACCACGACGTGATCGCCCACGGCCAGGTCGTCGACGCCCGCACCCACAGCGGCGACGACGCCGGACATCTCGTGGCCGATGGTCAGCGGCGCCGCTTCGCCGCTCACCGGGTTCGGATGGCCGTGCGGCGGCACGAAGATCGGCCCGTCGACGTACTCGTGCAGGTCCGTCCCGCAGATGCCGCACCAGGCGACGTCGATCGCGACGGTGCCGGGCGCGAGTTCGGGTTCGGGCACGTCCTCGATCCGAACGTCGTTGCGGTCGTAGTAGCGCGCTGCACGCATGGGGACACCTCCGGGTCGGGACCTGTGATCCGTCCCACAGTCGCCGCACGGGTTCGCCCCGTCGATCGTTGCAGCGGGTTGCACCGCTCCGACGATGCAGGACCCCGGCTAGAGCGGAGCCGAGCCGCGGACGTGCTCGAACACGAGCGAGGTATTGGTGCCCGCGACCTCCTCGCGGGCGCTGAGATACTCGACGAGGTGCCGCAGGTCCTCGGTGTCGATCGCCGCGATATGCAGCAGGTAGTCATCCCCACCGGCCAGGAAGTACGCGTCGATCACGGGTGGCAGGTCGATCACCGACTCCACGAACTGGCGGATCCGGTGCCGCGCGGTGGACCGCAGCGTGACCGCGATCATCGCGCGCAGGGGCCGGCCGACCGCTGCGGGATCCACGTCGGCGAAGAACCCGCGGATCACGCCGGCGTCCGTCAGGCGCCGCACGCGGGTGTGCACTGTCGACGGGGCGAGCCCCACCTCCTCCGCCAACGCGGCGTTCGAGACGCGGCCGTCGCGCTGCAGCACCAGGAGGATGCGCCGGTCGGCGTCGTCGAGCAACGGGCGATGATCGTTCGTCGGCGCGGGTCGATACGCCGACTTCGCAGAACCTCCGGCAGTCATATCGGGATTCTACAGAATCTTCTTCCGAGTGCTTGATCGAATATCGACGTTTCTTCACACTATGTGACACAAGCCACCGCCGAACAGGAGCACACGATGCGCGTCGGAATCCCCACCGAGATCAAGAACAACGAGTACCGCGTCGCGATGACGCCCGGCGGCGTCGCCGAGCTCACCCGCCGTGGCCACGACGTCCTCATCGAGGACGGTGCCGGTGTCGGTTCCGCGATCAGCAACGACGACCTCGTCGCCGCCGGCGCCCGCATCGTCCCCACCGCCGACGAGGTGTGGGCCGAGGCCGACCTGCTGCTCAAGGTGAAGGAGCCGATCGAGGCCGAGTACGGCCGCATGCGCGCCGACCAGACGATCTTCACCTACCTCCACCTCGCCGCCTCGCGGCCGTGCACCGACGCCCTGCTCGCGTCGAAGACCACGTCGATCGCCTACGAGACGGTCCAGCTCGAGGACGGCTCGCTCCCCCTTCTCGCCCCGATGTCCGAGGTCGCGGGCCGCCTCGCCCCGCAGGTCGGCAGCTACCACCTCATGCGTTCCAAGGGCGGCCGCGGCGTGCTCATGGGCGGCGTCCCCGGAACCGCGCCCGCGAAGGTGACGGTGATCGGCGGCGGCGTGTCCGGCATCAACGCCGCGCAGATCGCCGCGGGCATGGGCGCGGACGTCACGGTCTTCGACCTCGACGTGCGCAAGATGCGCGCCGTGAACGCGCAGTTCGGCGGCCGCGTGCACACCAGCTACTCGACCTCCCTCGCCCTCGAGGAGGCGATCGTCGAGTCCGACCTGGTGATCGGCGCCGTCCTCATCCCCGGCGCCGCCGCGCCGAAGCTCGTCTCGACCGAGCTCGTGCACCGCATGCGCCCCGGCGCCGTGCTGGTCGACATCGCCATCGACCAGGGCGGCTGCTTCGCCGACTCGCGCCCCACCACGCACGACGATCCGACCTTCACCGTGGGCGAGACCGTCTTCTACTGCGTCGCGAACATGCCCGGCGCCGTGCCGCGCACGTCGACCTTCGCGCTCACCGGTGCGACACTGCCGTACGTCCTGCGCATCGCCGACCAGGGCTGGCAGGGTGCCTGCGCCGCCGACCCCGCGCTCGCCGCCGGCCTGTCCACCCACGACGGCGTGCTGCTCAACGCCAGCGTCGGTGCCGCCCTGGACATCCCGTCGAAGACGCCGGAGTCCGTCCTGGTCTGATCGTCACCACTCGCCCGCGTCGAGGTACTGGGCGAGGTTGGCCATGCGCCGCTGCACCGCGGCCACCTCGCGCACGCACTGCTCGAGGAGGCCGCGGTCCAGCGACGACAGCCTCCGGATCGACACGACATCGCTCGGGGGGCGGTCCGCCGCCATCTGCCCGACCTGGTGCTCCATCCGGATCCGCTCCAGGACGGAGAAGGCCTCCCGCAGCACCTCGGCCGAATCGTCCGGCAGGACCGGCGAATCCGCGCCGGCGGCGAGCCGGTTGCGGGTCTGCAGCTTCGTCGACCCCCGGCTCAGCGCCGCCCACCGGGCGATGTTGACGACCGGGACCAGCGCGTGCGCCTTGATGTCGAAGGTGCCGCCCCGCAGGGAGATCACATCACGCACCGAGCGCAGTCGCGCCTTCGCCGTGAGCGCCTCCCGCAGCATCAGGATGAAGGCCCGAGGATGCTCCGAAAGATGCTGGTACACACCGGCCACCGGCTGCAGCGTCAGGTCGCCCCAGACGGGGCGGCCGTCGACCAGCAGCGACGCCATCATCATGGCGTTGTTCGACAGCGGGGCGTCGATCCACTCGCTCGCGGCGTACAGCCACTCGGACTCCGTCCGGCAGAACCGCGGCTTGGCGGCCGTCGCACCATTGGTGTCCGACGGTATGCCGCACTCCTCCAGGCGCGCATGGACCGCGGCCGCGAGGGCGAGCGCGGCGGACCGTCGGACCTCGATCTCCTCCGCCGAGGCACCGGGAACGTCCTTGAGGATGATCGCACTGTCGACGTCCGAGCTGGGCACCACCTCGCGGCGCGACACACTCCCCAGCGACAGCCACGTGAAATCCCCCTCCTTCAGCTCGGGATGGACGGGCAGCTCGAGTTCGATGCAGCGGCGCACCATGCCCTCGATCGCGACGGCGGCGACGCCCGAGATGTGCCGCACCGGCGCCTGCTGCCCCCACAGCACGGGGAAGATCGAGCGGATCGTCGCGCCGATCTCCGGCAGCTCGGACGCCGCCGCACGCTCGATCCGGCGCTGCAGCGCGAAGGTGGACGTGGTGGGCACGGTGAGGAAATCGACGTCCTGCACCACGCCCATGACGGCGGCCTGCTCGTCGAGCACGGCCATGTAGTGCATCTTGCGGTCGAGCATCTCGATGAGCACGTCGGACGACAACGCGGCCTCGGGCACGGCCGCCAGCGGAGCGGTCATCACCGCGGAGACGGGATCGGTCACCGGCCGCCCCATCGAGATCACCCGGGCCCGCAGATCGTGGTCGGTGAGGATGCCCAGCGGCTCGCGCGCGGCGTTCTCCACCACGATGTAGCCGGACCTCGCCTCCGTCATCGTGGTGGCGGCCTCCTGGATCGTGACCGTGGGCGGACACGTGATCGGCGCGCGGCGCACGATCTGCCCCGCGGTGCGCTCGCGGACCTCGTCGGCCGCGAGCGGCGTGACCGGTCGCGCCAGTTCCGTCGCGAGGAAGGCGGCGCCCGCGGGGGTCGAGAACATGTCGGCCACGGCCCACGCCGGAAGGCGCAGCAGCGTCACGTCGGTCAGCGCCACCGCGCGGGGACCGCCCTTCGCGCCGACCAGGATCACCACGTACCCGAACACGCCTCCGGGACCGACCACCTCGTCGACGTCGCCGGGTTCGGTGGCCGCCTTGGCCGGGAAGTTCCACACACCGACCCGGCCGGCCAGGACGACGAAGGCGTGCTCGGGAGACGCGGACAGACCGTCGAGGATCGTGGTGCCCTCGCCGAACTCCCGAACCGACGATTCCGCAGCCAGACGGGCGCGGACATCGTCGGGCAGGCCGTCGAAGGGCGGGTGGCCGGACAGGAAGGTGAACAGCTCCCCCAGGTCCGAGAAGTCGGTCATGGACCTATGTTTACACGCCCGCACCGATCGACATCCGCAAGTCATCTCTCAGTAACGCGTCCACGGAAGCGTTGCGAGGTCTACATTCCCATCCAGCGCACAACCCACACGCGCCCCAGCACGTTGAGGAGAACGATTCACCCATGACTCAACCCGCCAGTAAGTTCGCGGCCGAGCAGGAGGGCTACAAGCAGACCCTCGGCAGGCGACACGTGCAGATGATCGCCATCGGTGGCGCCATCGGCACGGGCCTGTTCCTCGGCTCGGCCAGCCGGCTGCACAGCACCGGCCCCGCCCTGCTGTTCAGCTACGCCTTCGTCGGCGTCATCGCCTTCTTCCTCATGCGCGCCCTGGGCGAACTGGTGCTCTATCGCCAGAGCTCGGGCGCCTTCGTCTCCTACGCCCGCGAGTTCTTCGGCGAGGCCGCCGCATTCGCCGCCGGATGGCTGTACTGGGTGTTCTGGGCGCTCACCGGCGTCGCCGAGCTCTCGGCCGTCGCGCTGTACGTGCGCAAGTGGTGGGACCTGCCGCAGGGCGTGTCCGTGATCATCGCGCTCGCCGTGGTCCTGGTGATCAACCTGCTCTCGGCGCGCGCCTTCGGCGAGTTCGAGTTCTGGGCCTCGGTGCTCAAGGTCGGCGCCATCGTGATCTTCCTCGTCGTCGGCGTCGTCATGGTGGTCGGCCAGATCAAGATCGGCGACGAGGGCCACCGCGCGGGCATCTCCAACCTGTGGAAGAACCCCGGTGGATTCTGGCCGACCGACGGCACCTTCGGTTGGCTCGGACCGATCGTCGTGATGTCCGGCGTCGTCTTCGCGTACGCCGCCATCGAAATGGTCGGCATCGCCGCCGGCGAGATGCAGAACCCGCAGCGCGAGGTCCCCAAGGCGGTCAACTCCGTCATCCTGCGTATCGGCGTGTTCTACTGCGGCTCGATCTTCCTGCTCGTGTGCATGCTCCCGACCTCCGAGTTCGATGCCGCCGGCCACACCTCGCCGTTCGTGACCGTCTTCGAGAAGATGGGCATCGGCTGGATGGCCACCCTGATCAACGCGGTCCTCATCGTGGCCGCCATGAGCTCGCTCAACGCAGGCCTCTACACCACCGGCCGCATGCTGCGCAGTCTCTCCGCCAGCCGCGAGGCGCCGAAGATGTTCATGCAGATGAGCAAGTCCGGCGTGCCCGCCAACGGCATCCTCGTGACGTCGATCTTCTACGTCTTCGGCGCCGTCCTCAACGTGCTCGTGCCCGGCAAGGCCTTCGACATCGCCCTGGAGGCCTCCGCCATCGCCGTGGTGGGCGTGTGGTCGCTGATCTTCCTGTGCCACATCCGCTACCGGCGCCTCTCCGACGCGGGCATCGTCACCAAGAGCCCCTTCCGCGCCCCGCTCGCCCCGTTCATGAGCTACGTCGGCCTCGCCTTCCTGCTGCTCGTCCTGGTCGGCATGGCGTACTCGGGCTGGAAGGGCGCGCCCGAGTTCTGGGACAAGACCAACTTCATCGTGGTCGTCGTCGGCATCCCGGTCTTCGTCGTCGTCCTCGTGGTCGGCTGGTTCGCGGTCAAGCCCGCGGTCATCGAGCACACGGGTGGCGACCTCGCCGCGGCGTGGTCGCTCGACGACGCGCCCAACGTGGACATCGACAAGAAGTAACCGCCCGGAACCCGCAGACGCCCGCCGGTCCCCCGGCGGGCGTCTCGCATTCACCGGGGGTTCACGGGCCGTCGTTAGGGTGCCGCCATGACCATCGGCTCCCGTCTCCTCCCCCGGCTCTGCGCGCTCGCGGCGGCCACCGTCGTCGCCCTCGGCGGGGGCGTACTGACCGCGCCCGTCCAGGCGGCACCGTCGAACTCCTTCGACCTGCAGGCGCACCGCGGCGGCCGTGGCGAGCACACCGAGGAGTCGCTGTACGGCTTCGCCCGCGCGCTGGAACTCGGCGTCACCACTCTCGAACTCGACATCGTGCTCACGAAGGATCAGGTGCCGCTGATCTGGCACGACCCGACGATCCAGGCAGACAAGTGCGCCGACACCGCACCAGCGACGCCCGGCGACACGCAGTTCCCGTACGTGGGCAAGACGATCCACGACCTGAGCTACGCGCAGGTACAGACGCTCGTGTGCGCGAAGAAGCTGGCGGGCTTCCCCGACGCGAAGGTCGTCGACGGCAACCGGATCGCGACGCTGCCTCAGCTCTTCGACCTGGCCGCGCAGTACAAGGGCAACGCCGTGCGATTCAACATCGAGACCAAGATCGAGGCCGAGGCGCGGTCGAAATCCGCCGAGCCCGCCGCGTTCGTCACGCAGATCCTCGGCGCCGCGCGCCGCGCCGGCGTGCTCGACCGCATCGAGATCCAGAGCTTCGACTGGCGCTCCCTGCCGCTGGTCCGGGCACAGGCACCGTCGGTCCCGCTGGTAGCGCTCTACGACGCCACGACGTGGAAGCCCCGCTCGGCCTGGCTGGGCCCGGTCACCTTCGAGCAGTTCGACGGTGACGTGGTCCGGGCCGCGAAGTCGGCCGGGTTCGACGTCCTCTCGCCCGATGCCGACCTGTCCGATGCGAAGACGGTGACCGCCGCCCACGCCGCGGGCCTGAAGGTGATCCCCTGGACGGTCAACGAGCCGGCCGCGATGCGGACGCAGCTCGCGCTCGGCGTGGACGGCATCATCACCGACTACCCGACGCGCCTGCGGGGCGTCCTGGCCGCGGAGGGCAAGCCACTGCCCCGCGCGTACGCGCGGTAGTCACGACGACGAACGGCGGCCCACCGGTGATCCGGTGGGCCCCCGTTCGCGTGGGATCCGTCAGGCGACGTACGTCGCGACCGCGGTGCCGACGATGCCGGTGATCGCGACGTTGACGCTGCCCTTGCCGGGCTTGACGATGAAGGTGCCGTCGTACTCCGAGCGAGCGGTGCCGGTGGCGCCGGTGGTGGCGTTCTCCCACACGAGGAGGCGGTCCGACAGGTCGATGCCCTTGATCGACTCGCACCGCTCCTTGGGCAGCGGCGACGGCGGGATGCCGATCACCCCGAGCTCGTGGCGCGCGATGACGCAGTTGGTGCGGATCACCAGGTTGCCGGCGTCGTCGTAGTCGCCGACCCACGTGACCGTGGCGTTCGGGGCGTCGGTCCGGATGGACGTGCCACCGGTGACGGTGCCGCGGAAGACGACGGAACCGGAGGCGTTGGCCGCCGCCGGGACGAAGGTGATCGCGGCGCCGGCAACGGCGGCAGCGGCGATCGCGCGACGGGCGAACGAGTTCATGGGCAGTCCTCTGGTCGTGACGAGTCGATTTTGACTTCGCAAAGTCTATAACGATGTCAAAACGAGGCAAAACCGCGTCCGCGTCCGCGCGTCCGGCTCAGCCCAGCCAGGTCCGCACCGAGGCCGGGACGCCGCGCTTGCCGCGGTGCGGGCCGAGGACCGCGCCGCCGAAGGGCTGCGAGAGCAGGTCCCGCGCGACCCGGTTCACGTCCGCCGCCGAGACCCTGTCGATCGCCGCGAGCGTGCGCGTGATCGTCCGCTGGTTCTGGTAGTTGACCTCGCTCCGCCCGATCCGGTGCATGCGCGACTGCGCGTCCTCAAGCCCGAGCACCAGCCCACCCCGGAGGGAGCCCTTCGCCCGCGCCAGCTCCTCGACGGTGAGGCCGTCGTCGCGGACGTCCTCGAGCACCTTCCGCGCGACGGTCGCCACCTCGCCCAGCCGCTCCGGCGAGCACCCGGCGTAGACGGAGAACAGCCCCGTATCGGCGTAGGTGTCCACCGCCGAGTACACGGTGTACGCCAGGCCGCGCTGCTCCCGGATCTCCTGGAACAGGCGCGAACTCAGGCCGCCACCGATCGCGGTGTTGAGCACCGACAGCGCCCAGCGGTCCGGGTGGAACCGCCCGTAGGCCCGGGTGCCCGCGACGAGGTGCGACTGCTCGCCATCGCGGTTCACGACCTCGAGCGACGGTGCACCCGGCGTGCGCCGGATCCCCGTCCGGATCGGAGCCGACTCGGCGGCACCGTCGAGCCTGCCGGCGAACGCCCTGCGCGCCAGCTTGACCACCTGCGCGTGCGTGACGTTCCCGGCGACCGCGAGCACCATCCGCTCCGGCGTGTACCGCCGGCGATGGAAGCCCCGCAGGCGCGCCGCCGTCATCGCGGAGACGGACTCCTCCGTGCCGAGCACGGGCCGCGCGAGCGGATGATCACCGAGCAGGGCCGTGGTGGCCGCCTCGTTGACCAGGTCCTCCGGATCGTCGTCGCGCATGGCGAGCTCCTCGAGCACCACCTCGCGCTCGACGTCCACGTCCGCGGGACGGCACAGGCCGCCCAGGACCACGTCCGTCACCACGTCGACGGCGAGCTCGAGGTCGACGTCGAGGACGTGCGCGTAGTAGCACGTGTGTTCCTTCGAGGTGAACGCGTTGATCTCACCGCCCACGGCGTCCACCTCGGCGGCCAGGGAGGCCGCGTCGCGGTGTGGCGTCGCCTTGAACAGCAGGTGCTCGAGGAAGTGCGCGGATCCCGCCGAGGCGGGGTGCTCGTCGCGCGAGCCGACGGCGACCCACAGGCCGACCGCCGCGGACCGGGAACCGGGCACCGTCTCCGTGACGACCCGCAGGCCGCCGGGGAGCACGCTACGACGAACGGGGGCACCCGATCCGGATGCCCCCGTCCGCGCAGCCCGGGATGTCAGGCTGCTCAGTTCCTACTCCTCGCCCGCGGGCGCCGCCTCGGCGGCAGCCTCTTCCACGACGGGGATCAGGCTGATCTTGCCGCGCTCGTCGATGTCGGCGATCTCGACCTGCAGCTTGCTGCCGACGTTGACCACGTCCTCGACCTTGTTCACGCGCTTGCCGTTGCCCAGCTTGCTGATGTGGACCAGGCCGTCGCGGCCGGGCACCAGCGAGACGAAGGCGCCGAACGCCGTGGTCTTGACCACGGTGCCCAGGAAGCGCTCGCCCACCTTGGGCAGCTGCGGGTTCGCGATCGCGTTGATGCGATCGATCGCCGCCTGCGCCGACGGGCCGTCGGCGGCACCGACGAACACCGTGCCGTCATCCTCGATCGAGATGTTGGCGCCGGTCTCCTCGGTGATGGAGTTGATCGTCTTGCCCTTGGGTCCGATGACCTCGCCGATCTTGTCCACGGGCACCTTGATGGTGGTGATCCGCGGGGCGTACGGGCTCATCTCGTCGGGAGCGTCGATCGCCTCGGCCATGACCTCGAGGATCGTGGTGCGGGCGTCCTTCGCCTGGCCCAGCGCGCCGGCCAGGACCTGCGACGGGATGCCGTCGAGCTTGGTGTCCAGCTGCAGGGCGGTGACGAAGTCGGACGTACCGGCGACCTTGAAGTCCATGTCGCCGAAGGCGTCCTCGGCACCGAGGATGTCGGTCAGGGCCACGTAGCGGGCCTGGCCGTCGACCTCGTCGGACACGAGGCCCATGGCAATACCCGCGACGGGCGCCTTGAGCGGCACGCCGGCGTTGAGCAGCGACATCGTCGAGGCGCAGACCGAGCCCATCGACGTGGAGCCGTTCGAGCTCAGCGCCTCCGAGACCTGGCGAATGGCGTAGGGGAACTCCTCCACCGAGGGCAGCACCGGGACGAGGGCGCGCTCGGCGAGCGCGCCGTGGCCGATCTCGCGGCGCTTCGGCGAACCGACGCGGCCGGTCTCACCGGTCGAGTACGGCGGGAAGTTGTAGTGGTGCATGTAGCGCTTCGACTTCTCGGGCCCGAGCGAGTCGATCTGCTGCGCCATCTTGACCATGTCCAGCGTGGTGACGCCCAGGATCTGGGTCTCGCCGCGCTCGAACAGTGCGCTGCCGTGGGCGCGCGGGATCACGGCGATCTCGGCGCTGAGCGAGCGGATGTCGGTGATGCCACGGCCGTCGATGCGGAAGTGGTCGGTGAGGATGCGCTGACGCACGAGCTTCTTGGTCAGCGAGCGGAAGGCCGCGCCGATCTCGCCCTCGCGGCCCTCGAACTGCGGGCCCACGGCCTCGAGCACCTGCGCCTTGACGGCGTCGGTGGCATTGTCGCGCTCCTGCTTGCCGGCGATCGACAGCGCCTCGTTGAGGCCCGCGGCGCCCGCGGCCTCGACGGCGGCGAAGACGTCGTCCTGGTAGGGCAGGAACAGCGGGAACTCGCCGGTCGGCTTGGCGGCGCCGGCGGCCAGCTGCTTCTGCGCCTCGCAGAGCACGGCGATGAAGGGCTTGGCGGCCTCGAGGCCCTCGGCCACGACGGTCTCGGTGGGCGCGGTGGCGCCGCCGGCGATGAGCTCGATGACGTTCTCGGTGGCCTCGGCCTCGACCATCATGATCGCGACATCGGCGTCCTTGCCGGAGCCCGAGACGATGCGGCCGGCGACGACCATGTCGAAGACGGCGCGCTCGAGCTGCTCGACTGTCGGGAAGGCGACCCACTGGCCGTCGATCAGCGCGACGCGCACGCCGCCGACCGGGCCGGAGAAGGGCAGGCCCGCGATCTGCGTCGACGCCGAGGCGGCGTTGATCGCCACCACGTCGTACAGGTCGTTCGGGTCGAGCGACATGACCGTCACGACGACCTGGATCTCGTTGCGGAGACCGTCGACGAAGGACGGGCGCAGCGGCCGGTCGATCAGACGGCAGGTGAGGATCGCGTCGGTCGACGGGCGACCCTCGCGACGGAAGAACGAGCCGGGGATGCGGCCCGCGGCGTACATGCGCTCCTCGACGTCCACGGTCAGCGGGAAGAAGTCGAAGTGCTCCTTCGGATGCTTGCTGTGCGACGTGGCCGAGAGCAGCATCGTCTCGTCGTCGAGGTACGCGGCGACGGAGCCCGCGGCCTGCTGCGCGAAGCGGCCGGTCTCGAACCGGATGGTGCGCGTACCGAAGGAACCGTTGTCGATGACGGCGACGGCTTCGGTGATGTCGTCGTCGAACTCGACCTGGTTGTTATCAGTCATGAAGTGTGAAGTGACCTTCTCTGTCGTGCGGCTCGTCCTCGCCGGGCGGCGCGCATGCTGCGCGTGGCCCCGTCGTTCGACGTTGGCGGCGGGCGCTCTGGCGCGGTCATCGATCGAAGCCGCCGGACTCGCGCCTGCGTCATGCAGGCCGTTCCGGCGACCACTACCGAGGACCACCCCGCGGGGAGTGACACCGAGAAGGCGCACCGCAGATGTCGGCGACCGGATCTTCCGGCGCCGACGTCGGACGGACCGCCATCAAGGCTATCATCGGGAGTCTTTTCCAGGTGATTCGCACACGCCGTACACGAGCGGAGAGGAACGGGATGTCACAGACCGCTCGGGAGCGGACGCAGGAGTACACCGCCGTGTGGATCGCGCGGATGATGCTGGTGGCCGCGTTCGTGTCGCTGCTCATGGCCGTGATCCGCGGCGATCGCGTGCTGCCGCTGGTCTCCGACGCGCTCGGCATCCTCGGCATCCCCTCGCATCCCAGCCTGCTACTGGTCGCGGCCCTGACGGTGCTCAGCGGCGCCCTGCGCCGCCGGCTGCGCGCCGCCCACACCGTGGCGGTGATCGTGATGTCGCTGCAGGTGCTGGTGAACGCCGCCACACTGGTGATCATCGCGACCGACCAACTCGATCCCGACGAGGCGCGGCACCTCCCGTCGTTCCTCGAGGCGTACGTCTCGATCCGCTACTCGCTGCCCGGCGCGGCACTGGCGACCGCCATCAGCCTCGTCGTGCTCGGGCTCGTCGTGATCGCCCGTCCGCGGTTCCCGGCACGACTCGCCCACGGCTCGCGGCGGGCGGCGATCGGTGTCCTCGTCGGCGGTTTCCTCGCCGTGTACGTGATCGTGGTGGGCCTCGCGTCGACCTTCCCGGGGCGGGGCGCCTCGCGGCTGAACGGCACCGTCGAGATCCTGCTGTGGTCGCTGCGCTCGACCTTCGGCGTCGCGGTTCCGCGCCAGATCGACGTGGCGCTCGGCGGCCATTCCGGCCCGCTGTGGATCTACTCGCTCGCAGGCGTGATGTCGGCGTCGGTGCTGATCCTCGCCCTGATGGCGTTCTGGCGGGCGGGCCGTGGTGACGAGCTGATGACCGAACCGGAGGAGCTCGAGGTCCGGCGCCTGCTGCTCGAGTACGGCGAGGACGACTCGCTCGGCTACTTCGCCACCCGCCGCGACAAGGCGGTGATCTCCGCGCCCGACCGCAAGGCGGTGGTGACCTGCCGCGCCGTCGGCCCGGTGTCGATGGCCAGCGCCGATCCCATCGGACACCGCGATTCCTGGCCCGCGGCGGTCGGCGCGTGGATCGAGGACTGCCGCCGGCACAGCCTCTACCCCGCCGTGCTGGCAGCGAGCGCCGACGGTGCGCAGGTCTACGAGGCGGCGGGCCTGCGCACGCTGACGATCGGCGACGAGGCGATCATCCACGTCGACCGGTTCACCCTCAAGGGCCGCGACATGCGCGCGGTCCGACAGGCGGTCACCCGGGTGAGCGCCGCCGGCTACACCCTGCGCGTGCGGCGCCACGGCGATCTCAGCGCCGACGAGCTGAAGCAGGTCGAGGAGCTCGCCGAGACGTGGCGCGGGGAGGAGACCGAACGCGGCTTCTCCATGGCGCTCAACCGCGTCGGCGATCCCGTGGACGGCCGCTGTGTGCTCGTCTCGGCGCACGACGCGGAGGGCGCGGTGCGGGGACTTCTCAGCTTCGTGCCGTGGGGCACCCGCGGCCTCTCGCTCGACCTCATGCGCCGCGACCGCGACGCCGAGAACGGCCTCAACGAGTTCATGGTCGCCAAGCTCATCGAGCAGTGCGGCGAGGTCGGCATCCGGCGGATCTCGTTGAACTTCGCGGTCTTCCGTTCGGTCTTCTCCGAGGCCGACCGCGTGGGCGCCGGCCCGATCACCCGGCTCGTCGACTCCGTGCTCAGCTTCGCGTCGAAGTTCTACCAGCTCGAGACGCTGTACCGGTCCAACGACAAGTACCGCCCCGAGTGGGTGCCCCGGATCCTCTGCTACGACCCTGTGCTCACCGCGGTGCGGGCCGGCATCGCGGTCGGTACCGCCGAGGGCTTCCTGCCGCAGATCGGGCCGAAGTTCCTGGCGGGACCGTCGATCCCCGAACAGACGCCCCGCGACCCCGAGTTCGTCGACCGCCTCCTGGCCGACGAGGAACGGCTGCTGCGCCGTGAGGCTCCGCCCGTGCGCCTGTCGGAGCAGCAGCGCGTCCGCCGCCGCAAGCTCGAGGCCCTCGAGGCCGCGGGCATGCCCGGCTACCCCCCGTCGGTGCCGCGCACCTCCTCCCTGGCCTCCGCCCGGGAGCAGTGCTCCGTCCTCCCGCCCGACGGTGCCTCGGGCACCGTCGTCTCCGTGACCGGCCGGGTGCGCGCGATGCGCGACTACGGCGGCGTCACGTTCGTCGAACTCCACGAGGACGGGACCACCCTGCAGGTGGTCGCGGAGCGCTCGCGCACGCCCGACGACGCCCGGGCCCTGTGGCGCACGTCGATCGACATGGGCGATCTGGTGTCGGTCACGGGCGAGCCGATCCGGTCGCGCACGGGCGAGCCCTCGGTGCTCCTCGCGTCCTGGGCGATGGCCGGCAAGTGCCTGTCCCCCGTGCCGAAACCCGGGGTGCGCCTCGGCGACGAGACGCGGGCCCGCAATCGCGTCCTGGAGCTCATCACCGACGACGGTGCCGTCGACCTGCTGTACCGCCGCTCCCGGGCGGTCGCGGCGATGCGCGAGGCGTTCGCGGGCCGCGGATACACCGAGGTCGAGACACCGATGCTGCAGTCGGTGCACGGCGGCGCCGCGGCGCGCCCCTTCACCACGCACATCAACGCCTACGACATGGGCCTCTACCTGCGCATCGCGCCCGAGCTGTACCTCAAGCGGCTGGCCGTGGGCGGCATGGGACGCGTCTTCGAGATCAACCGGAACTTCCGCAACGAGGGCGCCGATGCCACGCACAACCCCGAGTTCACCGCGCTCGAGGCGTACGAGGCCTACGGCGACTACACCTCGATGCGGACGCTCACGCGCGAGGTGATCCTCGCCGCCGCGGTCGCCGTGAACGGTCGGCCGGTGGCCGTGCGGCCCGACGGTGCCGGCGGCACTCGGGAGGTCGACCTCACGGCCGAGTGGCCGGTGGTCACGGTGCATTCCGCGGTGTCCCGCGCGGCGGGGACGACGCTGACCTCGGCGTCGACGCTCGAGGAGGTCGCGGCCGTGTGCGAACGCCGGCACGTCGCGATCCCGCGCGGCGCGACGGCCGGCAAGCTGGTGATGGAGCTGTATGAGGCGCTGGTCGAGAAGCAGACCGAGTTCCCCACGTTCTACTGCGATTTCCCGGTCGAGGTCTCGCCGCTGGCGCGCCGACATCGGTCGGATCCGCGGCTGACGGAGCAGTGGGACCTGGTCGGCTTCGGCGCCGAACTGGGGACCGCGTACACCGAGCTGACCGACCCGATCGATCAGCGCGAGCGGCTGACCGAACAGTCCATGGCCGCGGCCGCGGGCGACCCGGAGGCGATGGAGCTCGACGAGTCCTTCCTCCACGCGCTGTCCTACGCCATGCCGCCCACCGGCGGCCTGGGCATCGGCGTGGACCGGATCATCATGCTGCTCGCCGGCGTGAACATCCGCGCCACCCTCGCCTTCCCCTTCGTGAAGCCCCAGGACCGCTGACGCCTCTCGGAGAGTGGTGTCGGTCGCGCAGGCCATGCGCGGCACGCATTGCTGAATACCTGCAGGTCAAAGGGGAAATTTTCCCGACGGGGCTATACGCGCGCCGCATACCCCCGGCCTCGGCAGGGCGACGGTGTCCTGGCGCCCGCGCCCACAGTGATCTGTGAATCCACGGCTGACCGCGTCTGACGTGATGGCTGGACCGCGGTCCGCTGGATGAGGGACGGCTCGCCCCGTCTACCGAACCGCCAGGGTATCCGCGCGCCACATAACCCGCGCCGCATCGTCGCAGGTCAGAGCGGTGTGCGCCGCGCGCATCGCTCGCGGAAGCGACACACCCCGCACCCGGGTCCGCACCCCCACCGGACGGGCGGCGCACCGTCGAACCCGACAAACGCGAGCGGCCCGCCCCCGGAAATCCGGAAGCGGGCCGCTGGCGAAAGCTCTTAGCGACGCAGGCCGAGGCGCTCGATGAGCGTGCGGTAGCGGTTGATGTCGACCGAGGCGACGTACTTCAGCAGACGGCGACGACGGCCGACCAGCAGCAGCAGGCCGCGGCGGCTGTGGTGATCGTGCTTGTGCTGCTTGAGGTGCTCGGTGAGGTCGGTGATGCGCTTGGTGAGCATCGCGACCTGCGCCTCGGGCGAACCGGTGTCGGTCTCGTGGAGGCCGTACTCGGCGAGGATGGACTTCTTCTGCTCGGTGGTGAGCGACATGGATGAGCTCCTTCTCAGTATCGCGTCGTCATGGATCCGTGCCGCCACCGCGAACCGCAGCAGGCACGAGAGGCCACGCTACCAGGAGTCAGGCGATTCCCAGAATCGCGCGGGTCTTGTCCACGTCGCCGCCCATCGCCTTGAGCAGGTCCTCGATCGAGTCGAACCGCTCCATCCCGCGCACCCGGTCCACGAAGTCCACGGCCACGTGTTGGCCGTACAGATCGGCGGACGTGTCGAGCACGAAGGCCTCGACGGTGCGCGTGCGCCCCGAGAAGGTCGGGTTGCTGCCGACCGAGACCGCGGCCGGATACCGCTCCCCCGGCGTCACCTGCCCGACGACCGGACCGGGCCCCAGGACGGTGAACCACGCGGCGTACACGCCGTCGGCGGGGATCGCGGCGAACATCGGCGGCGCGACGTTCGCCGTCGGGAAGCCCAGTTCGCGACCGCGACCGTCGCCGCGGACGACGACGCCCTCGACCCGGTGGGGCCGGCCGAGCGCCTCGGCGGCGGCGGCCACATCGCCCGCGTCGACGCACGAGCGGATGTACGTCGAGGAGTAAGTGACCGAGTGCTCCGTGAGCAGCGGGACCGCGTCGACGGAGAAGCCGAACTTCTGGCCGAGCTGGCCGAGCATCTCGACGTTGCCGAGCGCGCGGTAGCCGAAGGTGAAGTTGTCGCCGACGACGACGGCCGCGGCGTGCAGCCGCTCGACCAGAATCGAGTGGACGAAGTCCTCGGCCGGCTGCGCCATGACGGTCGCGGTGAAGGGCATCACGCAGAAGACGTCGATGCCCAGTTCCTCGGCCAGCTCGGCGCGCCGGGTCAGCGTCGTGAGCTGCGGAGGATGCGAACCGGGGCGCACCACCTCGGCGGGATGCGGATCGAACGTCATCAGGACCGCCGGGAGCCCACGTTCATGGGCCTCCGCGGTCGCGCGTGCGATCAATTGGGCGTGTCCACGGTGTACACCGTCGAACACGCCGATCGTCACCACACAGCGTCCCCAGTCCGCGGGAACGTCATCGAGCCCTCGCCAGCGAAGCACGCACTCACCCTATCGGACGGCCTATGGTGGGTGCGTGAGTAAGCCTCCCCTGCCCGATTCGCCGCGCCCCGTGAGCGAGCTGTCCGCGGTCACGCAGGACTACCTCAAGCAGATCTGGACCGCGCAGGAGTGGTCCGACGTGAAGGTCACCACGAAGTCGCTCGCCGATGCGCTCGGCGTCTCCGCGTCCACCGCCTCCGAGGCCATCCGCAAGCTGGCCGACCAGGGGCTGGTCGACCACGAGAAATACGGCGCGGTCACACTCACCGACGACGGCCGCTCCGCCGCCACCGCGATGGTGCGCCGCCACCGGCTCCTCGAGACCTTCCTCGTCTCCGAGCTCGGCTACGGCTGGGACGAGGTGCACGACGAGGCGGAGGTCCTCGAGCACGCGGTCTCCGAGCGCTTCCTGGCGCGCCTCGACGAGCGGCTCGGCTTCCCCTCTCGCGACCCGCACGGCGACCCGATCCCGCAGCCCGACGGCACCGTCCCCACCCCCGACGCGTGCCTGCTGTCCGAACTCGAGGCCGGGCAGTCCGGCACCGTCGCCCGGATCTCCGATTCCGACCCCGAGATGCTGCGCTACTTCCAGGAGGTCGGCATCGCGCCCGACGCCCGGATCGAGGTCGTGGAGCTGCGCAAGTTCCTCGGGACCGTCGCCGTCACGGTGGACGACGGTGCCCCCCTCGACCTGGGCGACATCGCCGCGCAGGCGATCTGGGTCAGGAGCTGACGGGCCAGGCGCCCGCGGCGACCGCGGCCACGGCCTCCAACTCCTGTACCGGCACGCCCTCGCGGGCGGCCTCGGCGAGCCCGTTCAGGGTCGCGAAGGTGAAGCGCGCCAACGCGAGCGGATCGACGGTGCCGGGCAACACCCCGGACTCCACGTCGCGGCCGATGCGGTCGGCCAGGCGCGCGACGTTCGCGGAGCGCATCGCGATCATGTAGCCGAT
Organism: Tsukamurella pseudospumae; assembly: GCF_001575205.1. Taxonomy (GTDB): domain Bacteria; phylum Actinomycetota; class Actinomycetes; order Mycobacteriales; family Mycobacteriaceae; genus Tsukamurella; species Tsukamurella pseudospumae. The sequence continues at coordinate 29,331 of NZ_LSRE01000034.1, read as the reverse complement.
GACCTCGGCGTCCGTGGTGCCGGCGTCGCCGCTCACCACCAGGCAGCCGCGCGGCAGTCCCGCGCGGGTGTACCGCGCGGGCCCCTCCGCGAGCAGCCGCAGCGCGATCGTGCGCGCCGTGGACTCCTCCGCGAACGCGTCGTCGATGAATCCGCCGTAGGTGCGGTCGTACTCGCCGACGGCCTCCTCGAAGAGCCGCCGCTTGTCGCCGAACGCGCGGTACAGACTGGGCGCCTCGATGCCGAGCCGGTCTGTGAGATCACGGATCGAGGTCGCCTCGAATCCCTTCTCCCAGAACAGGCGCGCGGCGGCGTCCAGCGCCGCGTCGCGGTCGAAGGAGCGCGGCCTGCCGCGGGTACCGATCGCCATGACCTCATTGTATAGCGATCACTACGGATCAGTGTTACCGTTTTTCTGTAGCGATCACTACGTAATTCAGGAGGAACACGGTGCACGCCGATCTGGCAGGCAAGTACGCACTGGTCACGGGAGCGAGCCGCGGCATCGGCAGGGCGATCGCCGACGGCCTCGCGGACCGCGGGGCGACGGTGGCGATCCACGGCGCGGACCGCGACGCCGCGGAGCGGACGGTCCGCGCCATCGAGGAGCGCGACGGACGGGCGTTCCCCCTTGCCGCCGACCTCGCGGCCGAGGACGCGCCCGCGCGCTTGTGGGAGGAGTACGACCGGAACGCGCCGCACGCCGACATCATCGTCAACAACGCCGGAATCCTGGGCGGCCGAACGCCGTTCACCGAGGTCGACGCCGCGACCTTCGACCGCGTGCTCGCGGTCAACACCCGCGCACCGTTCTTCGTGCTGCAGCACGGGCTCCCGCGGCTGACCGACGGCGGCCGGGTGGTGAACATCTCGACCCGGTTCACCCACGGCTCCTAAAACCCCGCGCTGCTCCCCTACTCGATGTCCAAGGCCGCGATCGACGCGCTCACCTTCGCCCTGGCCAAGGAGCTCGCGCCCCGCGCCATCACCGTCAACGCGGTCGGGCCGGGCGGCACGGCGACGGACATGAACGCGGCCCGGCTGGCCACCGAGGAGGGGCGCGCCGCGATGGCCGCGGACTCGCCGCTCGGGCGGATCGGGCAGCCCGCGGACGTGGCGGGCGTGGTCGGCTTCCTCGTCTCCGACGCGGCCGGCCGGGTGACGGGCCAGTGGATCGACGCGAGCGGCGGGTCGCTGCTGTGATGCCGCTCGCCGTGTTCGTCCTCGGCTTCGGGATCTTCGCGCAGGGCACCTCGGAGCTCATGCTCGCGGGGCTGATTCCGGAGGTGTCGGCGGACCTGCACGTCTCCGTGCCGCAGGCCGGCCTGCTCATCTCCGGCTTCGCGCTGGGGATGATGGTCGGTGCACCCGTGCTGGCGCTCGCGACACTGCGCTGGCCGAAACGCCGTGCGCTGCTGGTCTTCACCGGAGTGTTCGCCGTCACGCATCTCGTGGCCGCGACCACCGACTCGTTCGCGGTCCTCCTCGCGACCCGGTTCGTCGGGGCCTTCGTCTACGCCGGCTTCTGGTCGGTGGCCGCGACGACGGCGATCGCGCTCGTCCCGGAGGACCGCCGCGGCCGGGCGATGAGTGTCGTCGCCGGTGGCCTGACCCTCGCGACGGTCATCGGTCTCCCTCTCGGGACCCTGCTCGGCCAGCACGCGGGCTGGCGCGCGACCTTCGTCGCGGTGGCGATCGCGACGGTGGTGGCTGGCGCCGCGATCGCGACGACGGTGCCCGCACACGTCACGACGGGGGCCGTCACCCGTCCGCGCGAGGAGGTGCGCGCGCTGCGGACCGGCCGGTTGTGGGTGTCGTACGCGATCACGGCGTTCTCCATCGCCGCGCTGCTCATCTCGTTCGGCTACCTCGGCGCGATGCTCCTGGAGACCTCGCACGCCGCCCCGTCGACGGTGCCGATCGTGCTCGCCCTCTACGGCGCGGGCGCGGTGGCGGGGATCGCCGTCGGCGGCCGTCTCGCCGACACGAGACCCGCATCGGTGCTGGTGGGCGGTACCGCGACCCTGGCCGTGGCATCGACCGCGCTCGCGGTGGCGCTACCGCATCCCAGCGCCGCCGGCGCCGCCGCGGCACTCCTCGGCGCGGCCGGCTTCGTCACGAACCCGGCACTGAACTCGCGGGTCTTCATGCTCGCCCCCGGCGCACCGACGCTCGCCCCCGCGTTCACCGTGGCGGCGTTCAACGCGGGGATCGCCATCGGCCCCTGGCTCGGTGGGACGCTCCTCGACCTCGGCGCCTCCTACCGTGCGCTCCCCCTCGCCGGGGCCGCGCTGGCCGTCGTCGCCATTGCGCTCGCGGTGCGGGACAGCGCTGCCGCCCGCGCCGCGCGTCGCACCGCTGCGGATCACCCGGAGGACTGCCTCACAGGTGCTTGAGGGCCTCGCGCCGCGAGAGCCCGCTGAGCCGGTCCTCGTGCGCCGTGACATAGGCGCGCACCCAGTCCGGATCGGTCTTCGCGTGCTCCCGGAGGGCCCAGCCGATCGCCTTGCGCAGGAAGAACTCCGACGATGCCAGGGCCGGCTCGATCACGTCCGTCAGGAGGTCCGTGTCGAGCCGGTCCTTCCGGCCGAGCTGGGAGATGATCGCCAGGCGGCGGAGCCAGAGGTCCTCGCCCCGGCTCCACGCCCGCACCACCGCCGCGGTGTCCTCGGGGTGCGCATCGTGGAGATCGGCGATGTGGCGGGCGGTCTCGTCGACGTGGTCCCACCAGGCGCCGGTCACGGCGATGTGCTCGTGCAGGGGTAGGAGAGCCGGATCGCCCTTGCCGAGCCGGTAGCGCAGCAGGTTCTGCGCGGCGTAGCGCTCCTCGCGGTACGCCGCGTGGTCCCACAGCTCCAGCACCGCCGCCCGCAGCTCGTCGAGGTCAGCGGGCGGGTGCTCGCGCCGGACGGCTGCGGTGATCGTGCGCACGGCCGGTGAGGGCACGCCGAGGAAGGGCATCGCGGATTTCATGTACGCCTGCATCTTCGGCGCCCGCTCGGGGTCCGCCGCGGCCCGCAACTCGGCACGGATCGCCGCGGCGAGATCCGTCATCGCTTCATCACGGGCGCGATGCTACTCGCGAGTGCGTCCACCACCGTCGGGATGCTCAGCACGGTTCCCCAGGTCCACGCCCCGCACACCAGTGGGTCGTCGACGAAGACCGAGCGGCCCGCCTGCACCGCGGGCACCGTCCGGTAGATCGGCAGGGCCTCGATCTCGGCCCGCCGCGAGGACTTGCTCCCCACGTTCCACACCAGCGCGTCCTGGTCGAGTTCGGCCATCCGCTCGTCCGCGAGGTCCACGCCGTCGTTGCCGCTGCCCGCGCTGCCCTCGACCTCCGGCACCGTGAAGCCGAGCGCGGCGAGCAGGCGCGACCGCGGGTCGCCGGGCGAGCGCACGAAGCTCGATCCCTGCTTGAACCGCTCCACCACGAGGGCCGTGCGCCCGGCGAACTCCGGATGCGCGGCGCGGGCCTGCGCGATCTTCTCGTTCACCGCGGCGATCGCCCGGTCGGCGACGTCGCGCCGCCCCAGCGCGTCGCCGGTGAGCCGGGTCGCCACGTCCCAGGGCGCCGTGAACTCCTTGTGCCCGGCGGGCGGTCCCACCGTCGGCGCGATCCGCGAGAGTTGCTCGTACTGGTCCGGGCTCATCTTCGTGTACAACCCGAGGATCAGGTCGGGCTTCAACGCCGCGATCTCCTCGTACTTGTAATCGGGTGTGCCGGTGAACTTCCCCTTGTTCAGCACGGCGGGCTTCTGATCGCCCAGCGCCTTCTGCGCCCACGGCCACGTCGCGTACTCGTAGTCCCCGTACCAGTCCGTGACACCGACGAGCCGCCCGCCGAGCGCGAGTACGGGGTCCTGGTCGCTGAAGCCGACGGTGACGATCCGCCGCGGGTCGTCGGGGACGGCCGTGCTCCCCCGCACGTGTTCGACGGTGCGCCGCCCCGACTCGGTGGCGCCGCCGTCGGTCCCGCACGCAGCGGCGAGCACTGCGGCGCCGAGCAGGCCGGACCCGCGGAACAGGTCGCGACGGGTGGTACGGCGGACCGTCGGAAGGACGATGGACATGCGACAGCTCCTAAGGTTCGGCTAACCTAGTGAACCACAGCCCTCACCGCACGCCGCCACTGTTCGCGCCGCGCCAGCGCAGCGGCGCCTCCTCGTACTCCTCGGCGATGTGCGCCGCCATCCCGACGGTGCGCCCGTACTGGAACAGCACCTCCGTCGAGCGGGCCGGCAGGCCGAGTTCGTGCGCGACCGCGGCGCCGGCGAGGTCGATGTTCACCGCACGCCCGACCCGATCCGCGAGCTCCGCGACCGCCTGCAGGGCGGGCGCGTCCGGCCGGTCGGCGCGCAGGAGGTCGAGAACGACGGTGGCCCGCGGGTCCTCACTCGTGTACACGATGTGCCCGAAGCCGGCGAGGTGGCCGCCCCACGACGCGTCCGCGATCGCCGCGTCCGCATCCCCGCCCTCGAGCATCCGCCCGAGCATGGCGTACGCAGCGGCGGGAGCCCCGCCGTGCAGCACGCCGGCCATCGCGCCGTACCCGGCGAGCAGCGCGTCGTAGAGCCCCGCCCGGGCCGAGGCCGCGACCCGCGCGGCCGTGGTCGACGCCGCGAGCCCGTTGTCGATGAGGCACGTCGCCTGGGCCTGCACCCACGGATGCTCCAGGCGCACCTCGGGCACGAGATCGGCGAGGACCGGCAGCAGGCCCAGCGTGCGTTCCGCGACCGCGGACCGGTCCGCGCGCAACGGATCCCACGCCGCGAGCAGCGCTACCGCCAGCGGGATCCGGCGCTCGAGCGCCACGCCCCGCGCCGGGCCGAGGTCGACCCGCGGCGGGGGCGCGGCACCGTCGACCTCGAGGGTGAAGCGCGCCGCCGCGGCGAAGTCCATCTCCGCGCACACCTGCGCGATCGGGCGGCCGCGCAGGCGTAGCGAATCCCCGCGGAGCGCCGAGACCCGGGTGGTCACGGCCCGGAACCGCAGGAGGCGGTCGGCCTCGCGCCGGCCGTCGTGCTTGCCGGCGGCCAGCGAGTCCACCTGGGTGCGGTCGAACAGCGACTCGGCCTGCCCCGGCATGCGCCGCGAATGCAGCACTCCCCGACTGACGTACGCGTACAGCGTCCCGCGCTTGACGCCCAGCCGTTCCGCCGCCTCGGAGGTAGTGATCCATCTGTCCACGACCTTGATCCAATCAACATTGCGGATGTTGATCAACATCGCCCACACTCGGCTCATGACCACACCGCTCATCGCCCCGGCGGGGCTCAAGAACGTCATCGTGACCGACACCGAACTCGGCGATGTCCGAGGCGAGGAGGGCTACTTCCACTACCGCGGCCACGACGCCGCGCGCCTCGCGGCGACCGTCGGCTTCGAGGACGCGTGGCACCTCATGCTGTTCGGCTCGCTCCCCGGGCCTGCAGCGGCGGCGACCTTCCGCCGGCAGGTGGGCGCGCTCCGGGCGCTCGACGGCGGCACCGTCGACCTGCTGCGGGCGACCGTCCGGCCCGGGACCGAGCCCATGCACGCGCTGCGCGTGGCCCTCGCCGCCCAGGGCCTCGGCGACCGTCCCCTCATGGACCTGCCGGAGGACGAACGGACCGCAGCGGCGCTGCGATCCGCCGCGGTGACGCCGACGATCCTGGCGGCGGCACACCGTCTGACCCGGGGCGAGGAACCCGTCGAGGCCGATCCGGACGCGGGCCACGCCGCCGACTACCTCCGCATGGCCACGGGGAACACCGACAGCGACGACGCCGCGGCGCTGCAGACCTACCTCGTGGCCACCATCGACCACGGCTTCAACGCCTCGACCTTCGCGGGCAGGGTGATCGCGTCCACCGGGTCGGACATGGCGTCGTGCCTGCTCGGCGCCCTGGGCGCGTTCCTCGGGCCGCTGCACGGTGGCGCTCCCAGCCGGGCACTGGCCGCCCTCGACGAGATCGGCGACCCGGCGAACACTCGGGAATGGGTGCGCGGCAAGATCTCCCGCGACGAGAAGATCATGGGCTTCGGGCACGCCGTGTACCGCACGCACGACCCGCGGTCCGAACTGCTCAAGGGCGTCGCACGGCGGTACGACTCGCCGCTGGTCCGGCAGGCGCTCGCGGTGGAATCGGAGATCGAGGCGGCGATCAACGAGCTCAAGCCGGGCCGGCGGCTCTACGCCAACGTCGAGTACTACGCGGGCGTGGTGATGAGCGAGGTGGGACTGCCGCCGTCGATGTTCACGCCGACCTTCGGCGTCGCCCGGGTCGTGGGCTGGACGGCGAACGTCCTCGAGCAGGTCCGTCAGGGCAAGATCATCCGCCCCTCGGCCCGCTACGTCGGCGACCTTTTGCAGTAGCATCATGCGGTGACCACACAGTCGAACGTCGGCCGCTACCGCATCGGGCAGCACGTCGTCGAGTTCCGCGCGCCTCGCCTTTCGGACGCGGAATCGTGGCGCCGTACCAACCTCGAGCACGAGAAGCGCCTGCGGCCGGCGTTCGGCAGCCCGGACACGGACTGGGATGCGGAGCACTCCCTCGCCGCCTGGGCGGAGACCTGGTGGGCGGCGACCCACGACCCCGACGTTCGCTCAGCGCGCGTGCTCACCGTCGAGGACGGCGCCGAGGACCGGGTGGTCGGCTACCAGGTGTGGGCGGGCCGGGATCCCCGCACCGGGCACGCCGAGGCGTCGACATGGGTCGCGGGACTGCCGCAGTCGTTCGAGGTCACTGCGTTCTTCACCGCCGCGTGCCTCCTCGACGTGTTCACCGCCCATCCCGACCTGCCGTTCGTCGTCGCACCGATGGCCGTGCACAACCGACCACCGATCGACCTCGCCGAATCGATCGGCTTCACGTACCTGCAGACACTCCGCGGGCTCCGCGAGTACGACGGCACACCGACCGATCACTCGATCCACGTCCGGCACAACACCGATGCGGCGCGTGCCGAACTGGCCGCGGTCCTCGCCTCGATCGGCGCCGAGCCGCTGCCGCCTCGGCCCGCGGACCGGCCGTCACTCGGCGCGGCCCTCGGGCTGGCCCGGCACGGGGTCCGCCGGCTGCGCGCCCGGGCGCGCGCCGCCCGCGCCACCCCGGCTGCGGACACGACGTTCGGCGCCGCCCGCGCCGTCGGAGGCCACGACATCGGCTTCCTCCCCACCCGTGCCGGCGAGCACACCGTCACCGTCGACGGTCGGCCCATCGGCGCGATCAACGTTCACGTCGACGGCGGCAGCTCGACGACCGAGATCATCGATCGCCTGGACCGCGATGTGGACGTCGACGGCGCGACCACGGCCGTCGTCGCCGCCTGCCGGGCCGCTGCGGAGGGCCAGCAGACCCGGCGGCTCACGATCGCGCTGGCGGACCGCCATGCGGGCGCCGCCGCGGACCTGGCCGCGCTGGGCTTCGCGTCCGAGGGCGCGACCCTGCCGACCCGCGGTGACGAATCCACGCCCCGGGAGAGCTGGACCCTCGTCCTGGAGCGGTGAGTGCCGCTCAGGCCGACGGTCGCACCACGAAGACCGAGCTCGCGCGCTTGCCGTTCTCCTGCAGGAGGGCGACGACGCGGCCGTCCGGGGTGGCCGCCGCGTAGACGCCCGGGATCCCCACCGGATCCAGCCAACGGCCGAGCGACAGGTCGACGGCCTGCTCCGCGGTCACCTCACGGGTGGTGAATCCCGTGGCGATCGCCTCGTCGATGCCGTACGACAGGCGCGGAGCCTCGAAGAGGTCGTCGAGCGTGATCGCGTGGTCGAGTCCGTACGGCCCTACCCGCGTGCGGCGCAGGGCCGTCAGGTGCCCGCCCACGCCGAGCGCCGCGCCGAGGTCCCGGGCGAGCGCCCGGACGTACGTGCCCGACGAGCACTCCACGGTCACGTCGAGGTCGAGGTACTCGCCCTCGCGCCGGAAGGCGTGCGCCGCGAACTCGTCGACGGTGACCGGGCGCGCCTTGAGCTGGACCTCGGCGCCCTCGCGGACCAGCTGGTGGGCGCGCTTACCGTCGACCTTGATGGCGCTCACCGTCGACGGGACCTGTTCGATCGCACCCGTCAGGGGGAGCGTGGCGGCGCGGACGGCGTCGTCGGAAAGCCCTGCGGCGGAGGCGCCCCCGGTGATCTCGCCCTCGGCGTCGTCGGTCGTCGTCGAGGCGCCGAGCCGGACGGTGGCCGAGTACGCCTTCGTCGTCAGGGCGAGGTGGCCCAGCAGCTTCGTGGCGCGCTCGATCCCGATGACGAGCACGCCGGTGGCCATCGGGTCGAGGGTGCCGGCGTGACCGACTTTGCGGGTACTCATGGCTCGGCGGCAGCGGGCGACCACGTCGTGGCTGGTCAGTCCGGCGGGCTTGTCGACGATGATCAGCCCGGCACCGTCGGGCTCGAGGAAACCCCGGTGGGGAACGGTCATCTCACACCTCCGCGATCGAGGTCACGATGAGGCCGTCGGTGATCCGCCACCGGCCGTCGAAGGACGCGACCGGTGGGCCGCCGTCGGTGGTCCTGCCGTCGATGAGGATGCGGGAGCGGAACGTGCCCTCGGCGGAATCGTCCGTGCGCGACTCGAGGCCGAAGGTGATCTCCGCGTCCTCGAAGCCGAGCCAGCGGCCCGTGATCGGATTCCACGCCTTGTAGGTGGCCTCCTTCGCGCAGAACAGGAGCCGGTCCCAGTGCAGGCCGTCCGCGTCGCGGGCGGCGAGCACCTCCCGCTCGGACTCCACCGAGACGGTGGGCAGCACCTTGTCCGGCAGGGGAAGGTGCGGCTCGGCATCGATGCCGACGGTGCGCACCCCCATCCGGTAGCCGACCACCGCGCCGCGGTAGCCGTCACAGTGCGTGAGCGCGCCCACCACGTTGCGCGGCCAGTCCACCCCGCCGCCCTCGCCCTTGACGAGCACGGCGTCGTCGATGCCCAACTCCCCCAGCGCCTCCCGAGCGAGGTGGCGCACCGTCGCGTACTCCGCCTGCCGCTTGGGCACGGCCCGCGCGATCTGCGCCGCCTCGCGCGGGTGCAGCTGCGCGTCGACATCGCCATGCGCCTCCCGCGCGACGAGTCCGCGCGGGAGCATGGACTGCAGGATCACTTCTCCGACTCCTTCTCGCGAGCGGCGCGGCCGGAATCCCCGGGGCCGCCGCCCCGTCCGGGTCCGGCACCGGATTCCCGCGCCGCTCGACGCTCGGCGATCCGCTCCCGCGCCGCCACCCGGCGGTCGCTCAGCCGCTCCTGCGCGGCAGCGCGTTCCGCGGCGAACCGCTCCGGATCGTCCCGGTACTTCGGGTCCACCTCGAAGTGGACGCCGTAGTGTCCCAACGACTCCTCCGTGTACGCCGGCGCCGGGAGGATCCGCCGCAGCAGCGGCTCGGGCAGGCCGCGCTCCTGCCACTCCCGCGGGTAGCCCACCGAGACCTCCTCGAACCGGACGCCGTCGTACCAGGTGGTACGGGGAATGTGCAGGTGCCCGTACACGGCCGCCTCGGCGTTGTAGGTCCGGTGCCAGTCCGCCGTTTCGACGGTGCCGCACCACAGCGCGAAGTCCGGGTAGAACAGCACCTCGGTGGGCTCGCGGCGCAGCGGCCAGTGGTTCACCAGCACCGTCCGGGTGCCGGCCGGCAGCGCGGCGAGCCGACGGCGCGTGTACTCCAGTCGCGCCCGGCACCACGCGTCACGGGTCGCATAGGGCTCGGGTGAGAGCAGGAACTCGTCGGTGGCGACGACGCTCTTCTCCTTCGCACGGGCCAGCGCCTGCAGCGTGGTGAGACCCTCGTCGCGGAAGGTGTAGTCGTAGAGCAGGAACATGGGGACGACGGTGACCGGGCCCGCGTCGGGATCCTCGAACACCGGGAACGGGTCCTCGGGCGTGAGCACGCCGTGGTGCCGGCAGATCTCCACCAGGTGGTCGTAGCGGGCCTCGCCGAAAACCTGCATCGGGTCCTTGGAGGTGGTGTACAGCTCGTGGTTGCCCGGGACCCAGATGATCTTCTCGAACCGCGGCGCCAGGGCCGTGAGCACCTCGTCGAGCTGGTCGGTGCGCTCGCAGACGTCGCCGGCCAGGATCAGCCAGTCGTCCGGGGACGTGGGCCAGATCTTGTCGACGACGCCCTCGTTCCCCCGGTGCCCCACGTGCAGGTCACTGATCGCCCAGAGGTTCGCCACCCCTCCACGCTACCGGTCGGGCACGGTCGCCGATCTCGCCCGTCGCGAACACGGCGAACCTTAGGACAGGTAACCCTAACCGAACCTGCTAGCGTCTACCGCCATGACCATCGCACCGCCCCCGAACCGCCGCCGCTTCCTCGCCGCCACCCTCGCCGTGGCCACCGCCGCCACGCTCGCGGCCTGCGGGTCGGGCGACACCGACAGCTCGGCCGCGGACACCCGGGTCGTCCGGCACGCCATGGGCGAGACGACGGTGCCCGCGAACCCGCAACGCATCGTCGTCATCGACTCGCCGCACACGGACGCCCTGGTCGCGCTCGGCATCAAGCCGGTCGGCGCGGCGGTCGCCGCCGCGAACGAGGGCTTCCCCGGTTACCTGCGCGACAAGCTCGACGGCACCGCGAACGTGGGCCTGATCGCCAGCCCCGACATCGAGGAGATCGCGAAGCTCAAGCCCGATCTCATCATCGGATCGAAGGTCCGGCACGCCAAGCTCTACCAGCAGCTCTCCGCCATCGCCCCGACGGTGTACTCGGTGGACACGGGCACCAACTGGAAGGAGCAGGCGAACATCACCGCACTGTCGGTGAACCGCTCCGCGCAGATGACCGAGCAACTCGCGCAACTGGACGCCAGGGCCGCCGAGGTGGGCCGGAAGGTCGGAGCCGCCGGCACGTCGGTCTCGATCGTGCGGTGGCGCGCCAACGGCACCTTCCGGATCTACGGGCCCGGCACGTTCTCGGGCAGCGTGATCACCGCGATGGGCTTCACCATCCCGTCGAAGCCGTGGAGCGAGTACTCGATGATCGAGCCCTCCCTGGAGCACTTCGGCGAGATCAACGGCGACTACGTCTTCCACACGCCCGGCGCCAACTCGACCGCCACGCAGCAGTCCGTGACCGACCGCTGGGGCGCGCTGCCCGCCGTCGCCGCCGGGCGCGCCTTCGCCGTGGACGACGAGACCTGGATGGTCGGCATCGGCGTGATCGGCGCGGGGCGGATCATCGACGACGTCCAGCGCCTGGTGAAGCCGAAGGGCTGAATCCGGGGCGATGCGGCCGCGGCTCAGTAGTCTCAAGGACGATGACTGAGCCCACTGCCCCCGCGGCCACCACCGGCCGCCGCCGTCCCGTCGACTGGATGGACTGGGCGATGATCGCCCTGGCGATCGTCTCGCTCGTCCTGATCACGGTGATGACCTTCGTGCACCTGCCGCGCGGGCTCTACATCACCGCGCTGTGGATCGACGCCGGGATCTGCCTGATCTTCTTCCTGGAGTTCCTGGCCCGCTGGCGCGCGGCGCACTGGTCACGCAGGTTCCTGCTGCTCAACTGGTACGAGCTGCTCGGAATGGTGCCCGCGTTCGTGGTCACGATGGCGCTGCCGTCCGCCTTCAAGTTCCTCCGCCTCGTCCTGGTGATCGCGCGGCTCGCCACCGCGATCGACCGCGCCTACGGCGACCGGATCACCGCGGTCGTCGTGGGGCGCGCGACCGACGCCGTGGTGGACGCGGTGAAACGGCCGATCACCGTCGCCGTGCTCGACGAGGTGACCGAGGTTCTCAGGACCGGCCACTACACCAAGAACATCGCCCTGGCACTCGAGGAGAACCGGCCCGAGATGAGCGGGATGATCCAGGAGATGGTCAAGAACGATCCGCAGACCAAGGCGGTCAAATACATCCCCTTCCACGACGAGATCATCCAGCTCATCGTGGACACCTCGTTCCGCATGGTGTTGCAGGTGCTCGCCGATGAGCGCACCGACGAGCTGGTCTCCGACATGCTGCGCGAGAACATCGACCAGATCCGGGATTCCGTCAAGCGCAAGGAGGACGCGGCGGCACGGACGAAGGCGGGCAACACGGCCGTCACACCGCACCCGGTCCCGTAACCGACCCGTTACGGCTCGGACACCGCCGCCCAACGCCTCCCCAGCACGATTCCTTCCAACCCCGCGCCGCACGGCCGGGCCGGAAGGGATCTTTCGTGACCGCACTGCAACCCCCGGAGGCGACGACCGCACCGTCGACCCCGCTCCGCGACAGCGCCTCCCGCGAGACGCTCGAGGACTACACCCTGCGGTTCGCGCCCCGCAGCTACCGCAAGTGGGGCCCCGCAGTGGTCGCCACCTCGGCGCTCGGCGGCATCGCCTACCTCGCCGACTTCGCGATCGGCGCGAACATCGGCATCGCGAACGGCACCGGCAACGCGCTCTGGGGCATCGGCTTCTTCGCGCTGGTCATCGTGCTGACCGGATATCCGCTCGCCTACTACGCCGCCCGGTACAACATCGACCTCGACCTCATCACGCGCGGCAGCGGCTTCGGCTACTACGGCTCGGTCCTGACGAACGTGATCTTCGCGTCCTTCACGTTCATCTTCTTCGCGCTCGAGGGATCGATCATGGCGCAGGGGCTCCAGCTCGGCCTGGGCATCCCGCTGTGGCTGGGCTACCTGCTCTCGTCCGTGCTGATCATCCCGCTGGTCGTCTACGGCATGAACACACTCGCCAAGCTGCAGGTGTGGACCACCCCGCTGTGGCTCGTGATGATGGTGCTGCCCTTCGGCTACCTGCTGCTGAAGCACCCCGAGGCGATCGGCGACTTCTTCGCCTTCGGCGGCATCGACACCGCCACCGGGGAGCCCCTGCACAAGGGCGTCAGCTTCGCCGGCACCATGCTCGCCGCAGGCGTGTGCCTGTCGCTCATCGCCCAGATCGCCGAGCAGATCGACTACCTGCGGTTCATGCCGCCCAAGACGCCCGAGAACTCGCGCCGCTGGTGGACCGCCGTGATCACCGCGGGCCCCGGCTGGGTCTTCTTCGGCGCCGTCAAGCAGATCGTCGGCCTCTTCTTGGCCGTCTACCTGATCGGGATCACGATCGACAACGCCGGCATCGCCAACCAGCCCGTGCACCAGTTCGTGGAGATCTACCAGGACTTCCTGCCGCACTGGCTCGCGCTCACGCTCGCCGTGATCCTCGTGGTGATCAGCCAGATCAAGATCAACGTGACCAACGCCTATTCGGGCTCGCTGGCGTGGACCAACAGCTTCACCCGCGTCACGAAGACCTACCCGGGCCGCCTGGTGTTCCTCGTGTTCAACGTCGTCATCGCGATCGTCCTGATGGAGGCCGACATGTTCAGCTTCCTCAACAACCTGCTGAACTTCTACGCCAACTGCGGCATCGCGTGGATCGTGGCGGTGGCCAGTGACATCGCGATCAACAAGTACTTCCTGAAGATCTCGCCGAAGGTCCCGGAGTTCCGCCGCGGCATGCTCTACGACGTCAACCCCGTCGGTTTCGTCTCGGTGATCGTCGCGGCGGGCCTGTCCATCGCCGCGTTCTTCGGGCTCCTCGGCTCGGGCCTGCAGCCCTACTCGCCGCTGGTCGCCCTGGTCCTCGCGCTGGTGCTGCCGCCGGTGCTCGCCCTCGCCACCCGCGGCAGGTACTACCTGCGCCGCTCCGACGACGGCATCGACCTGCCGATGTTCGACGAGTACGGCAACCCGTCGGGCGAGAAGCTCCTGTGCTGCGTGACCGGCGTCGAGTTCGAGCGGCCCGACATGGTGGCCTCCGCGGTGCCCGGCCCCGAGGGCGAGAAGCAGTACATCAGTTCGCTGGCACTCTCGACGGACAGGTCCGGCGCGCACGTCCTGCCCGCGGACCCGCCGGTGCGCTGAGCGCGCCCCTCACCCCACCGGATCCGACGGTGCGCCGCCCTCCGGGGCCGGCGCACCGTCGTCCGCGTTCCGCTCCCGCAGGTGCATCAGGATCTCGGCGTGCCCCTGCAGGAAGGCCCGTTCATCGAGCTTCTTGCGGCGCATCCACCCCGTGACCTCGGAGTTGCACTTGCTGGCGTTGCACGAGCGGCACGCCGGCACCACGTTGGTCTGCGTGTAACGGCCGCCCCGCGAGATCGGCAGGACGCAGTCCTTCTGGAACGGGCCCGCCCCGCCGCAGTACGCGCACGCGCCCCACAGGGCGACCAGTTCGTCCCACTCGGGCACGGTGAGGTCGTTGTCGGCGGCGGCCACCCGACGCGCGCGGCGGCGGGCGACCCGGGCCTTGCGGGTCTGCGCGCGCGGCGCAGTCGACTTCGGGGGCACGGGCACACGTTACCCACCGAAAACGATACCGATTCGGTAGTTTCCGCCCGGGAACCGGACGAAAGGAATACGGTCCAGTCATGCCCACCTACGAATTCCGCTGCAGCAGTTGCGGACCCTTCGACGCCGTCTTCAGCATGCGCGACGTCCCCGAGGCGACGCCGTGTCGCTGCGGGTCCCCGGCGCGTCGCGGGATCACCGCGCCCCGGTTGGGCAGCGGCGCGTCCGGGGCGATGAAGCTGCTCGACGCCACCAAGGCCACCGCCGAGAAGCCGGCCGTCGTCTCCGCCCCGACCGGGCGGACGCGCGGAGGCGGGGGCGGCGCACCGTCGAACCCCCGGCACGCGGGTCTCCCCCGCCCCTGAATCCCCCGATCGTCCACCGTAGAAGAAAGGCCAGTTCCATGCCCGAAGTCGTCTTTCCGCTCGACTCCAGCAAGAAGTTCACCGATCAGGAGAAGATCGGCCACAACCGGTGGCACTACGCCATCCCGCCGGCCGTCACCGTCAAGCCGGGCGACACCTTCCGGGTGCACTGCCGGGAGTGGTTCGACGGTGCGATCCACAACGACGATTCGGCGGAGGACATCCTCAACGCGCCGCTGACCTCCGTGCACACGCTGTCGGGGCCGATCGCTGTCGAGGGCGCGAAGCCGGGTGACCTGCTCATCGTCGACATCGTGGACGTGGGCCCGATCCCGCAGGAGGACAGCGGCCCGCTGGCCGGCCAGGGCTGGGGCTACACGGGCATATTCGCCAAGGAGAACGGCGGCGGCTTCCTCACCGACCAGTTCCCCGACGCCTACAAGGCGGTCTGGGACTTCACCGGCCACACCGCCACGTCGCGGCACGTGCCGCACGTGAGCTTCACCGGCATCATCCACCCGGGCCTGATGGGCACGGCACCGTCGAAGGACCTGCTCGCGCGGTGGAACGCCCGCGAGGCCGCGCTCATCGCGACCGATCCGGATCGCGTGCCGCCGCTGGCGCTCCCGCCCGAACCGGACTCCGCGATCCTCGGCACCCTGACGGGCGAGGCCTTCGCCGCGGTCGCCGCCGAGGGCGCCCGCACCGCCCCGCCGCGCGAGAACGGCGGCAACCAGGACATCAAGAACCTCACCCGCGGCACCCGCGTGTTCTACCCGGTGTTCGTGGACGGCGCGAACCTGTCCGTGGGCGATCTGCACTTCAGCCAGGGCGACGGCGAGATCACCTTCTGCGGCGCGATCGAGATGGGCGGTTTCATCGACCTGCACGTCGACATCATCTCCGGCGGCATGGACACCTACGGCGTCAGCGAGAACGCGATCTTCCTGCCCGGCGGCGACGTGGGCCCGCGGTACGAGCAGTTCCTCGCCTTCTCGGGCACCTCGGTCACCCTCGACGACGAGCAGCGCTACCTGGACAGCCACCTCGCCTACCAGCGGGCCTGCCTGCACGCGATCGACTACCTCACGAAGTTCGGCTACAGCCCCGAGCAGGCGTACCTGCTGCTCGGCGCCGCGCCGATCGAGGGCCGCCTCTCGGGCGTCGTCGACATCCCGAACTCGTGTGCCACCGTGTACATCCCGACGTCGATCTTCGACTTCGACGTGACGCCCGGCAAGGACGGGCCGGTGCAGATCGATCCCGGTCAGGGTGCGCCGCGCGCGTCACGCTGACCGGCCCCGACCGACATCTCGGCCCCGGGACGCGGCGACGGATCTCCGTCACCGGGTCCCGGGGCCGGGTCGTGCAGAGGGCTCGGTCAGCGCGGGAAGGGCAGGTTCGGCGGGATGGTGATGGTGCGCGGCACGCCCGGCGGCACGTCGATGCCCGGCGGGATCACGACGGTGGTCGGGTAGGGCTGCGTCGTCTGCGGGGCGGTGGTGTCCGCCGTCGTGCCGTACGCGGGGTTCGTGGTGGTGGTGGTGGTCTCCGGCGTGTACGGGGCGACGTAGGGCTGCTCCGGCGTGCCCGCCTGGCCGGGCGCGGTCGTGGTGGTCGCGGCGGCCGACGACGAGGCGCTCGCGGACGGCGCGGACGAGGGTGCCGACGACGGGCCCGAGCCCGCGCTCGGGTTCACGGTGAACGAGGGCACCGAACCCGAATCGGACGGTGCACATGCCACCATCGCCCCGAGCCCGGCGACGACGGCGGTGCCGGCCAGGATCCGGCGGAACGCGGACGTGCGCGTAATCACAGTGAATGCCATATGCAACATCCGATCGTATTCGGCCGCGCAATGCAAGCCGTCACGCCGGAGCGGTCCCAACCCGCTCCCACCGGCTCCCCAGGAATCGCAGCACGACCGCGGCGCAGCGCAGCACCATGAACGCCGCCAGGCCCGACCAGATACCCGTGAGCCCCCAGCCGAAGGCGTAGGAGAGCCAGATCAGCGGCAGGAACCCGACCAGCGCCGAGAACATGGTCGCGGTACGGAGGTACGCCGCGTCGGAGGCTCCGAGCAGCACACCGTCGAGCGCGAACACGACCCCGGCGATCGGCACCATCCCCACCAGGAACCACCACGGCACCGTCAGCGCGTCGAGTACCTGCGCGTCGGAGGTGAACGCGTGCGGCAGGATGCCGGCCAGGCCCGCCAGCGCCGCGGCGATGGCGGCGGCGAAGGCCGTCGACCAGGCCGTCACCCGGTGGCCCAGCGACCTGGCCGCGGCGGTGTTCCCCGCGCCCAGCGCAGCGCCCACCAGCGTCTGCGCGGCGATCGCGAGCGAGTCGAGGACGAGGGCCACGAAGTTCCACAGCTGCATCGCGATCTGGTGCGCCCCCACGAACTGCGCGCCCGCGCGGGCCGCCACCGCACCGGCGGAGATGAAGCAGATCTGGAAGGACAGGCTGCGCACGATCAGGTCGCGGCCCAGCACGAGCTGCGCCCGCACCAGGGCGGGCCGGAGCCGGAGTCCGCCCGCCGGTGCCGCACGGATCACCGCACCCAGGAAGAGCAGGCCGCTGACGACCTGCCCGGCGAGGTTCGCCCACGCCGAGCCGACCAGGCCGAGTTCCGGCGCGCCGAGCCAGCCGTGCACGAGCACGGGGCACAGCACCGTCGACAGGCCCAGGCCCGCCAGCACGAACACGAGCGGGGCCCGGGGCCGCTGCACGCCGCGCAACCAGCCGTTGCCGGCCATCGTGACCAGGATGAGCGGGATGCCGAAGGAGGCCACCCGCACCCACGACTCCGCGGCGACGGCGATCTCGTCGCGACCGGCGAGGGCCCGCGTCACCGGCCCCGCGAAGATCTGCACCAGGGACAGGAGGACACCGCCGACCGCGAGCGCGAGCCAGGTTGCCTGCACGCCCTCTGTGACGGCACCGTCGGCATCCCCCGCGCCGAAGCGGCGCGCCGAGCGCGAGGTGGTGCCGTACGAGAGGAAGGTCAGCTGCGTCGAGACCGTCGCCAGGATGAGCCCGCCCACGGCGAGGCCGGCCAGCGGGAGCGCGCCCAGCCGACCGATGATCGCCGTGTCCCACAACAGATACAGGGGTTCGGCGGCGAGGACGCCGAGGGCGGGCAGCGCCTGTCCGACGATCCGCCTACCGAGACCGGACGGTACGGCGGCGACGGCCTCCGTCATGTGCGGGCGAGGAAGGCGGCCACCACGTCCTCGGCGGTGCCGATGGCCGAGTAGCCCGCCGCGAGCCGATGCCCGCCGCCGCCGAAGCCGCGCGCGAGCGCCGAGACGTCCACGTCCGTACGGGCCCGCAGCGACGCCGACCACTCGCCGCCGTCGCTCTCCTTGAACAGCGCGGCGACCTCGCAGTCGTCCGCCGTGCGGAGCAGGTCGATGAGCGACTCCGCGGCGTCCCAGCCGAGCGGCCCGCGATCGACGGCGCGGCACACGGCGTAGACCGCGCCGCGGCCGCCGAAGGCCTCCGGCACGGCCGTCGCGGAACCGAGTACCGCGGCGACCATGGGGAACCAGGCGCGGGGATGGCTGTCGAGCAGCTCCCGCGTGAGCTCACGGCCGTGCGCGCCCGCGTCGAGCAGCCGGGCCGCCATCCGGTGCCCCGCGGGCGAGGCCCAGCGGAACGAGCCGGTGTCGGTGACCAGACCGGCGTACAGGCAGTCCGCGGTCTCCGCGTCGAGCTCGGCGCCCAGCGCGTCGATCACCGCCAGCACCAGTTCCGTGGTGCTGTTGGCCGCCGCGTCGATCAGGTCGACGGTGCCGAACCCGCCGTTCGTGGCGTGGTGGTCGATCACCACCCGTACCGGGTGCGCCCGGAACGAGTCCTCCAGTCCGGCGAGCCGCTCGGCACTGGCGCAGTCGACGGCGACCGCGACCTCGGCATCGATCGGGGCCGAGAAACCGTCGGCGCCCGCCAGACCGTCGATGCCGGACGGCAGGTCCGGGCCGGGATGGCTCACCGACACCTCGGCGCCGCGGGCACGGAGCACCCGAGCCAGTGCCAGGCCGGAGCCGAGCGTGTCGGCGTCGGGCCGCACGTGGCAGTACACCGCCACGCGGGGCGCACCGTCGAGCGCGGCCGCGACGGCCGCGAGGGCGTCGGTCACCGCGGGTCCTCGCCCGGTTCGTCGTCCGGGTCCTCGTCGTGCTTGTACGGATCGGCGTCGCCCGCCGGCTGCGCGGTGGCCGCCACGGCGGCGACCCGCTCGTCCTGCTCGCGGGCCTTCGCCAGCAGCGCCTCCATGTTCGCGACCGCGGCGGGCACCCCGTCGAGCTCGAACCGGAGCGTGGGCGTGAACCGCACACCCGTGCCCGCGCCGACCTTGCTGCGGAGCTGGCCCCGGGCCTTCTCCAGGCCCGCTGCGGCGGCCTCGTAGTCCGGCTCGACGTCGAGCGTCGGCCCCATCACGGTGTAGAACACCGTCGCGTCGTGCAGGTCGTTCGTCACCCGCGTATCGGTGACGGTCACGTGGTCCAGACGCGGATCCTTGATGTCGTGCTCGATCGCCGTCGCGACGATCGTGCCGATCCGCTTGGCGAGCCGAGCTGCCCGTGCCGGGTCGGCCATGGCCTCTTCCCTCCCTTGAAAAACCTCTGACGATCGATCGACGACACCTCGCGCGCCGCGAACGATCGGTGGACAGCGAGCATATCCCGGTCGGCGGCGAAGGACATGTGTCCTGCGCCGACCTCGCTCAAGTCCCGCTAGTCCTCCGGGCCGAACAGCCTGCGGCGCACCGAGAGCAGTTGGGTCTCGGGATGCGCGGCGACGGTCCGCTCGCATCGATCGAGGATCTCGACGACGTGCGCGTGGTCGGGGCCGACCACGCCGACGCCGAGCGTCGCCCGGCGGTGCAGGTCCTGTTCGCCCACCTCGGCGGCGCTGACGGAGAACCTCCGCAGCTCGGCGAGGACGGGCCTGATGACGGATCGCTTCTGCTTGAGCGAATGGACGTCACCCAGCAGGAGATCGAATTCCAGAGCTCCTATGAACATCGTGCGGGCCACCCGGCCCAGGGGCTTGGGGAGCCACCGCCCGGGCGCATCGGCACCCGGGCGGTGACCCCTGACTAATCGCGGGCCTTCTCGACCAGCTCGTAGGTCTCGATCACGTCGCCGATCTTGATGTCGGAGTACGAGAGCGTGAGACCGCATTCGTAGCCCTCGCGGACCTCGGTCGCGTCGTCCTTCTCGCGCTTGAGCGAGGTGACCGTGATGTTCTCGGCCACGACCGTCGAGTCGCGCAGCAGCCGCGCCTTGGCGTTGCGACGCATGATGCCGGACTGGACCATGCAACCCGCGATGTTGCCCACCTTGGACGACTTGAAGATCGCGCGGATCTCGGCCTGGCCGAGCTCCTTCTCCTCGTAGACCGGCTTGAGCATGCCCTTGAGCGCGGCCTCGACCTCGTCGATGGCCTGGTAGATCACCGAGTAGTACCGGATCTCCACGCCCTCGCGGTTGGCGAGCTCGGTGGCCTTGCCCTCGGCCCGCACGTTGAAGGCGATGATGATCGCGTTCGACGCGGACGCCAGGTTGACGTTGGTCTCGGTGACGCCACCGACACCGCGGTCGATGACGCGCAGCTGCACCTCGTCGTCGATCTCGATGCCCAGCAGGGCCTCCTCGAGCGCCTCGACGGTGCCCGAGTTGTCGCCCTTGAGGATGAGGTTGAGCTGGCTCGTCTCCTTGAGCGCGGCGTCCAGGTCCTCCAGCGAGACGCGCTTGCGCGACCGCGCCGCGAGGGCGTTGCGCTTGCGCGCCGCGCGCCGGTCGGCGATCTGCCGGGCGATGCGGTCCTCGTCCACGACGAGCAGGTTGTCACCTGCGCCGGGCACCGACGTGAAGCCGATGACCTGCACCGGACGCGACGGGAACGCCTCGGTGATGTCGTCACCGTTCTCGTCCACCATGCGGCGGACGCGACCGTACGCATCGCCGGCCACGATCGAGTCGCCGACCCGCAGGGTGCCGCGCTGGATGAGCACGGTGGCCACGGGGCCGCGACCGCGGTCGAGGTGCGCCTCGATGGCCACGCCCTGCGCGTCCATGTCGGGGTTCGCCCGCAGGTCCAGCGAGGCGTCGGCCGTCAGCAGCACCGCTTCGAGCAGCGTGTCGACGTTCGTGCCCTGCTTCGCGGAGATGTCGACGAACATCGTGTCGCCGCCGTACTCCTCGGGGACCAGGCCGTACTCGGTGAGCTGGCCGCGGATCTTCTCCGGCTGCGCGCCCTCCTTGTCGATCTTGTTCACCGCCACGACGATCGGCACGTCGGCCGCCTGCGCGTGGTTGATGGCCTCCACCGTCTGCGGCATGACGCCGTCGTCGGCCGCGACCACGAGGATCGCGAGGTCGGTGGCCTTGGCACCGCGGGCACGCATGGCGGTGAACGCCTCGTGACCCGGGGTGTCGATGAACGTGATCAGGCGCTCGTTGCCCTCGAGCTCGGTGAGCACCTGGTAGGCACCGATGTGCTGCGTGATGCCGCCGGCCTCGCCCTCGCGGACGTTGGCCTTGCGGATCGTGTCGAGCAGTCGGGTCTTACCGTGATCGACGTGGCCCATGACGGTGACCACCGGCGGACGCTGCTCGAGATCGTCCTCGTCGCCCTCGTCCTCTCCGTAGGTGAGGTCGAAGCTGTCGAGCAGCTCGCGGTCCTCGTCCTCGGGGCTGACGACCTGGACGACGTAGTTCATCTCCTCGCCCAGCAGGACGAGGGTCTCCTCGTTCACCGACTGGGTCGCGGTGACCATCTCGCCCAGGTTGAACAGCGCCTGGACCAGCGACGCCGGGTTGGCGTCGATCTTCTCGGCGAAGTCGCTCAGGGACGCGCCCCGGGCGAGACGGATCGTCTCGCCCTGGCCGCGGGGCAAACGCACGCCACCGGCGATCGGCGCCTGCATGCTCTCGTACTCGGCGCGTTTCGCGCGCTTCGACTTACGGCCACGACGCGGAGCGCCACCGGGACGACCGAAGGCACCCGCGGTGCCACCCGGACGGCCACGACCGCCGCCGCCGGGACGACCGCGGAAACCACCCGCTGCGGGTGCACCGGTGCCACCACCGGCACCGCCGCCGGGCCCACCGCGGTAGCCGCCGCCACCGCCACCGGGACGACCGCCGGGCCCGCCACGACCACCGGGGCCGGGACGGCCCTGTGCGGCCGGACGCGCGGCGCGCGCGGGCATCGCACCCGGGTTCGGGCGCGGGGGCATGCTGCCCGGGGTGGGACGGGGACCGCCGGGACCGGCGGCCGGACGGCCGCCCTGCGGACGGGGACCGCCCTGGCCGGGAGCCGGACGGGCGCCGCCCTGCGGACGCGGGCCACCCTGGCCGGGAGCCGGACGACCGCCCTGCGGGCGCGGGCCACCGGGACCCGGCTGCGGGCGGGGCGCACGCTCGACGGGAGCCTGCGAGGAGAACGGGTTGTTGCCGACCTTCGGGGTGCGCGGGCCGGGCTTCGGACCGGCCGGACGCGGGCCCGGGCGGGCCGACGGTGCCGACGGCGCTGCAGCCTCGGGGGCCGACGGTGCCGCGCTCGCCGCGGGGGCGGCAGGAGCGGCCGGCGCAGCGGGAGCCGGGGTGGGCTCGGGCGCCGCCGGGGCGGCCGGGCGGGGGCCCGGACGTGCGCCGGAAGCGGCCGGACGGGCCGCGGGCTCCGACGCTGCGGGGGTGCTCGCCGCGGTGGTCGCGGGAGCGGCCGGTGCGGCCGGCTTGCGCGCCGGACCGGGCTTCGCGCCGCTCTCGGACTTCGCGCCGCCGTCGGACTTGGGTCCGTACGACTCACGCAGGCGTCGCGCGACGGGGGCTTCCACCGTCGACGACGCCGACTTCACGAACTCGCCCTGCTCACTGAGCCGTGCGAGGACTTCCTTGCTGGTGACACCGAGTTCCTTAGCCAACTCGTGCACACGGGCCTTGCCTGCCACTCTTCTCCTCAAATGTGAGGTCGAGGGCATATATGGTCCCGCCGACCTCGGTTAGTTACTCCGATTGCCGTTCATCGCTGGTGCTTCACGGTGTGCTCATGTCTTCAGCTCGATTCCTTCATCTCCGAGTGGGTGGGCCTTGGGAAAGACCAACCGTCTTCAGACCGCTCACAATAGTAGCGCGTCGGGGCAAGTCGTTTCACCCCAGGGACTCCTCCAGCGCACCGGAGATCCGCAGCGCCCGGCGGAACGCGTTCTTCTTCCGCGCCGACTCGCGGCACCGCGGGTCGGCGTGGAGCCAGGCTCCGCGCCCCGGAAGGCGGTGCCGATCGTCCACGACGACGCGCGGCGGACCGTCGGGCCCGGAGACCGCGACGACCCGGATCAACTCTCCCGCGGAGGCCCGGCCCCGGCACCCGATGCAGGTCCGGACCGGTTCGCTCACTGCGGCTCGTTGCCCTCCGCGTCGGAGCGGATGTCGATGCGCCAGCCGGTCAGGCGGGCGGCGAGGCGGGCGTTCTGCCCCTCCTTGCCGATCGCGAGGCTCAGCTTGAAGTCGGGCACCACGACACGGGCGGCCTTCTCCTTGGCATCGACCACTGTGACCGACACCACGGACGACGGCGAGAGCGCGTTGCCGACGAACACGGCCGGATCGTCGTCGTAGGAGATGATGTCGATCTTCTCGCCCTCGAGATCGCTCATCACGTTGCGCACGCGCTGGCCCATCGGGCCGATGCACGCGCCCTTCGCGTTGAGGCCCTGCACGGAGGTGCGGACGGCGATCTTGGACCGGTGGCCGGCCTCCCGCGCGACGGACGTGATCTCGACGCTGCCGTCGGCGATCTCCGGGACCTCGAGCGCGAACAGCTTCTTGACCAGGTTCGGGTGCGTCCGCGAGAGGGTGATCTGGGTGCCGCGCTGGCCGCGGCTGACACCGACGACGTAGAACTTCATCCGGTCGCCGTGGTCGTAGCTCTCCCCCGGCACCTGCTCGGCCGGCGGCAGCAGGCCCTCGTGGCCCTCGCGCTCGCTGCCGATTCGGACCACGACGAAGCCGCGGGCCGCGGCGCGGGCGTCCGCCTGCACGACGCCCGAGACGACCTCACCCTCGTAGACCGCGAACTCGCCGAACGTGCGGTCGTTCTCCGCGTCCCGCAGGCGCTGCATGATCAGCTGGCGCGCCGAGTCCGCGGCGATGCGGCCGAAGCCCTCGGGGGTGTCGTCCCACTCGGTGATGATGTTGCCGTCGGCGTCGAGCTCCTGCGCCAGCACCTTCACCTGGCCGGTGCGCCGGTCGACGTCGATCCGGGCGTGCGGCTCGTGTCCCTCGCTGTGCTTGTACGCGGTGAGGAGCGCGACCTGGATGGCCTCGATCACGGTGTCGACGGAGATGTCCTTCTCCGCCTCGATCGCCCGCAGGGTCGCCATGTCGATGTTCATCTACGTCCTCATTCCTCGTCGGCGTCGTCGCCGGTCAGATCCTCGGGCTCGGCGCCCGACTCCACGCGCCCGGGCGTGATGCCCGAGAGCTCCATCTCTTGCGGGTTGGGCCTGCGGAACTCGACCCGGACGGTGGCCGCGGCCACGTCCCCGAGGTCGAGGTCCCGGGTCGTCGGGGCGGCGCCCTTCGCCCCGGGCAGGACGACGGTGACCGTGGTCCCGTCGTCCGCGAGCGGTCCGACGCGCGCCAGCAGGGTCGTGCCGTCGCGCAGTTCGATCGCGGCCTGGCGGCCGCGGGCGCGGCGCCAGTGGCGGGGCTCGGCGAGCGGGCGCTCCGCGCCCGGCGTGGTGACCTCGAGGGTGAACGCCTGGCCGCCGAAGACCTCGTCCGCCTCGTCGACCGCCGCGGACAGCGCCCGGGCGACCTCGGCCAGGCCGTCGAGCGTGGGGCCGGCGTCGCTGTCGACCACCACCGCGATGGACGACTTCGGGCCGGCGTTGTTGATCTTCACCTGCTCGAGATCGAGGCCCGCCGCTTCCAGGTGAGGCGTGATGACGGCTCTCACCGCCGCTTCGTCGTATGCCATACGCGCCTCCCTGTGAAATTGTCCCGGGGCACCTCGCCCACGGTGTCGAACGCTGCGACCAGTGTACTCATGGCGCGCGGGCCGACCGCCGCGCCTTCGGTCGGAAGCCGGACCCCATAGACTCGTGCCCGTGATCGACCAACCCCACCGCGCGCGCCGCGGCATCGACCGGCGCACCGCCCTGACATCCGCGCTGGTCACCGGTGGCGCCCTGGTGGGCGGTGCCGCCCTGGCCGGGTGCACCACGCCGGAGGACCGCGCCGACGATCCGCAGGCCGTGCGCCTGCAGGCGGCGGCCGCCCGGGCCCAGGCCGACGCCGACCTCGCACGCGGACTCGCCGTGCTCGACGGTGCCGCCGGCCCCCAGCTGAGCCTCATCGCCGACCAGCGGGGCCAGCACGCCAACGCCCTCGCCGACGAGCTCTCCCGCTACGTGGAGCGCCCCACCTCGGTGACCGCGGCACCGTCGTCCACCGCGGCCGCACCCGCCCCGGTGACCCGGCAGTCGCTGCGCGCGCAGCTGACCCGGTCGGCCCGGGAGGCGGGCGATGCCGCCGTCGCCGCGTCCGGCTATCAGGCCGCGCTGCTCGGCTCCGTCGCCGCGGCCACCCGCGTGCATGCCGAGGTGGTGCTCGGATGACGCCCGCACAGGAGGCGGTCGCCGCGGCACTGAAGTCGGAACACGCGGCGGTGTACCTGTACGGCGTGGTCGAGGCCTTCGCCGCGCCCACCCGCCGCGCCGAGATCGCCACGTACGCGGCGGAGCACCGCGCCCAGCGCGACGCCCTGGCCCGCGTGCTCAGCGCCGCCGGCGTCGAGGTGCCCGTCGCCGCGGCCGCGTACAACCCGCCGGAACCCGTGACCGACCCGGTGAGCGCCGCGAAGGTGGCGGCCGCCGCCGAGGACGACAGCGCGGCCGCCCACCGCGGCGTGCTCACCCACGGCGACGGCGACGGGGTGCGTCACCTCGGCGTCACCGGTCTCGGCGGCGCCGCCGTGCGCGGCGCACGATGGCGCGCCGCGCTCGGCGTCGCGCCGGTGACCGCCCCGTTCCCGGGGATCCGCACGTAGCGTTCCGTTCGACGGTGCGCTCGGCCGCGGCACCGCGGATTGCGAGACCTTTACACTCGCAGCATGACGTCCAACGATCCGCAGCAGCCCGGCGACGGGACCTACGATCCGACGGTGATCCGTCCCGCTGAGCCGGCTTCCTCCAGCCCGGACCTCACCAAGCGCGACACCGCGTCGGACGTCGGCGGCGATCCCGACGCGGCGACCACGGTGCACCCGACGGCCCTGCCGGACCCGTACACGGCACCGTCGAACCCGTACGCCCCGCCCGCCGATCCCTACGCGGTCCCGAACCCCTACGGCGCGCCGGCCGATCCCTACGCCGCACCGTCGAACCCCTACGCCGCGCCGAGCGCGGACCCGTACGCCGCCCCGCCGGTGTACCCCGGCGAGCCGCAGTTCGGGCAGAACGCCTACGGCCAGCAGCAGTTCGGGCAGCAGCCCGGGTTCCCCGCGTACCCGGGCCAGAACCTGCCCGGCTACCCCGCGCCCGGTTACGGCCAGCCGACCGCCGGGACCAACGGCCTCGCGATCGCGGCCATGGTCTGCGGCATCGTCTCGATCGCGATGTTCTGCGCCTGGGGCATCGGCATCGTTCCCGGCATCGCCGCCGTGGTCATGGGCATCATCGCGATGAACAAGATCAAGGTGACCGGCCAGCAGGGGCACGGCATGGCGTTGGCCGGCATCATCACGGGTGGCATCGGCATCCTCGTCTGCCTCGCCATCCTGATTCTGATCATCATCGGGATCAACGCCGACACCTCGTCCACCGGTTACGTGCTCGGCCTGCTCGGCTGAGCGGCGCACAACAGCGAAGGCCCGCACCGACTTCCGGTGCGGGCCTTCGCTGTTGGTGACGATCTAGCGCGCGGCGGCGGTGATCTCCGCGGCGGCGTCGGCGACGGGGATCTCCCGGGCCTCGCCGCTGAGGCGGTCGCGGAGCTCGACGACCCCGTCGGCCCAGCCGCGACCGACCACGACCACCGTCGGGACACCCAGCAGCTCCGAGTCCTTGAACTTGATGCCGGGCGAGGCCTTGCGGTCGTCGAGCAGCACCTGCAGGCCCGCGGCGTCGAGCGCGCCCGCCAGCTCCTCCGCGCCGGACCAGGCGCCCTCGTCCTTGTTCGCGATCACGACGTGCACGTCGAACGGGGCGATGCCCTTGGGCCAGCGCAGGCCCTTGTCGTCGTGCCGCTGCTCGGCGATGACGGCGACCAGCCGCGAGACGCCGACGCCGTACGAACCCTGGGTCAGCCGCACCGGCTTGCCGTTCTCGCCGAGGACGTCGACCTCGAAGGCGTCGGTGTACTTGCGGCCCAGCTGGAAGATGTGGCCGATCTCGATGCCGCGTGCGGACTTCAGCACGCCCTTGCCGTCGGGCGAGGCGTCGCCGTCGCGGACCTCGGCGGCCTCGATGGTGCCGTCGGCGACGAAGTCACGACCCGCGGTGAGGTTCACCACGTGCTGCCCCTGCGCGTCGGCGCCGGTGATCCAGGCGGTGCCGTCGACGACACGCGGGTCGACGAGGTAGCGGACCTCGTTCGCGAGCAGCGCCTTCGGGCCGATGTAACCCTTGACGAGGAAGGGGTACTTCGCGAAGTCCTCGGCCTCGAGCAGCGCCACCTCGGTGGGCTCCAGCGAGGCCTCGAGGCGCTTGACGTCGACCTCGCGGTCGCCGGGGACGCCGACACCGAGGAGCTCCCAGTCGCCGCCCGGGGCGCGGGTCTTGACCATGACGTTCTTGAGCGTGTCCCCCGCGACTACCTCGCGGCCGAGGACGGAGGCACCGTCGGCGCCCTCGTTGGCCCAGGCCACGAGCGAGTCGATCGTGGGTGCGTCCGGGGTGTCGTAGACCTGCGCGGCGGGCAGGCCGTCGAGCGGGATCGCGGGCGGCGCGGGCGTCACGACGGCCTCGACGTTCGCGGCGTAGCCCGACTCGGTCGAGTGCACGTAGGTGTCCTCACCGACGGGGCTCACCGCGAGGAACTCCTCCGACGCGCTGCCGCCCATGGCACCCGATGTCGCGGAGACGATGACGTGCTCGACCATCAGCCGGTCGAAGATCCGCTGGTACGCCGCGCGGTGCTTCGCATACGCCTCCGACAGCCCCTCGTCGGTGGTGTCGAAGCTGTAGCTGTCCTTCATCACGAACTCGCGGCCGCGGAGGATGCCGGCGCGGGGCCGCTCCTCGTCGCGGTACTTGGTCTGGATCTGGTACAGGATGACGGGCAGGTCCTTGTACGAGTTGTACTCGCCCTTCACGGTGAGGGCGAAGATCTCCTCGTGGGTCGGACCGAGCATCATGTCGGCGCCCTTGCGGTCCTGCAGTCGGAACAGGCTGTCGCCGTACTCGGTCCACCGGTTGGTGGTCTCGTAGGGCTCACGCGGCAACAGCGCGGGCAGCAGGATCTCCTGGCCGCCGATCGCGTTCATCTCCTCGCGCACGACCTGCTCGACGTTGCGCAGCACCCGCAGGCCCAGCGGCAGCCACGAGTAGACGCCGGGGGCGATGCGGCGCACGTAGCCGGCGCGGACGAGCAGCTTGTGGCTGGGGACCTCGGCGTCAGCCGGGTCGTCGCGGAGCGTGCGCAGGAACAGCTGGGAGAATCGGGTGATCACGACGCCACAGCTTAGTGTGTCCGGTGTGCTGATCCTGCTTCCCCCGTCCGAAACCAAGGCCGGTGGCGGTTCCGGTGCGCCCCTCGACCTCGAGACGCTCACCTTCCCGTCGCTGACACCGACCCGCGGGCGCCTTCTCGACGCCCTCGTCGCGCTCTCGCAGGACGACGGTGCCGCCCGCGCCGCGCTGGGCCTGTCGGAGGGCCAGACCGACGAGCTGGAGCGCAACCGCGCCCTGCGCACCGCGCCGACGCGCCCGGCGATCGAGCAGTACACGGGCGTGCTCTACGACGCACTGGACGTGCGCGGACTGACGAAGGCCCAGCGCGCGAAGGCGGACGCCCGCCTGGCGGTGGGCTCGGCGCTGTTCGGGGCGGTGGGCGCGGAGGACCCGATCCCCGCCTACCGGCTCTCCTCGGGCTCGAAGCTGCCCGGCCTGGGCACGCTGGCCGCCGCCTGGAAACCCGCGCTGGCCGAGGCGCTCGCCGCCGCGGACCGCGGCCTCGTCGTGGACCTGCGGTCCGGCGGCTACGCGGCGCTGGGGAAGGTGCCCGGCGCGGTGACGGCCACCGTCGTCACCGAGAAGCCCGACGGCTCCCGCGCCGTGGTCTCGCACTTCAACAAGCACCACAAGGGCCTGCTGGCCCGGGCACTGGTCGTGAGCCGGGCCGAACCCGGCGACGCCCGCGCCGTCGTGAAGGTGGCAGAGAAGGCCGGCCTGCGCGCCGAACTGTCCTCCCCCACCGAGGTCACGATCGTCACGACCGCCTGACCCCGAGTATCGGGGTCGCCTCTCAGTCGTCGAGCCGATGGCGGCGGGCGCGAACCCGGTCGGCCTGCGGCGACTCCGAGTGGTGCATGCCGTCCGGCTCCGGCAGCGCGTGCCGACCGCCGGTCTGCGGCGCGAACTCGCGCTGCGGCGCGGGCGGCGGGACGGGCTGCGGGCCCGTGGGCCGCGGCATCGGACGCGCGGCGTGCGGGATCGGGCGGCTCGGCGGGTAGTGCG
>NZ_LSRE01000033.1 GCF_001575205.1 Tsukamurella pseudospumae | reverse complement strand
TGCTCACGGCCGGTCAGGCCGGTGACTCACCGATGTTCCTGCCATTGATGAACCTGCTGCGTGTCGGCCGGACGCGAGGCCGGCCACGCACCCGCCCGAACGCTGTCCGCGGCGACAAGGCCTACTCATCGCGGGCGATCCGTGCTCACCTGCGAGCGCGCGGGATCAAGGCCGTCATCCCCGAACCCGACGACCAGAAGGGACACCGCAAACGGCGCGGCTCCCGCGGCGGGCGACCCGTCTCGCTCGATACCGCCGACTACCGCAACCGCAGCGTCATCGAACGCCGCTACTGCCACACCAAGCAATGGCGCGGCCTCGCCACCCGCTACGACAAGCACGCCGTCAACTACCGCGCAGCAGTCGTTCTCAACGCAGTGATCGCCTGGTCGAAAGCTTTGTCAGACACGCCCTAGCTGCCCATCAGTAATGTCAGCATCGCCGACCACGGTGATCCTGTGTCGTGAGGGGTCGATCCCGAGAGTCAAGGCACCGTACGTGCTGGGCTTGCCGATGTGCGGCAGAGTAGCCGGGTCCAGCCCGGCGCCGATGACCGCTTGGCCGAGTCCGGGAATGTAGTGTCCTCCGCGGGAAAGGACAGTGTCGATGTGTGTGAGTGCCAGCCCTAGCGGAACCGAGTCCGGATACTCCCGCCGGTAGGACACAGCGATAGTTCCGGCATTCTCGGTCCTGGAGTTCAGGACGCATATCCCGTCTGATACCGGCCACCGGTGATCCGATTGTGCCGTCACCTCGAATCCGGCGGAAGCCAAGTGCTCAGCCAGTTGCTCATTGCCGGGAGTATAGATCTTGCTCTCGTGGCCGTACTGTGCCGCGATCCAAGCTGGGGCGAGGTCGAGCGCTGTCCGGATGTTCGCGACGGCAACGTCGCATACTCCCATGGATTGAAGTTTGGCAGCGATCGTCCTCTGGTCTGCGACATCGTTGTTCGACAAGTAGTAGGTGTCGCTCGCCGGTAGGCGATTGACGATGCCTATTACCTCGACGATGGGGACTTCACTGCTGTAGATCGTCCCGTCGAGGTCGATGATGTAAACGGATCGTTCGGACTCGATCATGTCTGAGGGGAGACGATCGCGAATGGATCATCGTGTGGGTCGGTCCGCACCTCGAGCTCGATGATCTCCGTCGCGTACTGTGCTGTCTCGTTGCCGTGCAGGTGCCTGATCAGCGCTGCGGTCATGTCCATACCGGCGGCGACACCGGATGCTGTCCAGAACTTGGAGTCGGTCACCCACCGTGCCCGAGGCTTCCAGTCCACGTTCGGACCGAACGATCTGACCCAGTCGAAGGCCTTCTTGTTGCTGGTAGCTGCGCGACCGTCCAAGATTCCCGCTATTGCCAGTGCTGCTGTGCCCGTGCACACTGAGGCCACGATCTCCGCGGTTTCCGCTAGCGCGCGAAGGCCCTCCAGGGCCCTCTGGTCGGCGACGAGTCGCTCGATTCCGATCCCCCCAGGCACGATCAGTATGTCGACCGGCTCAGCGTCGGCAATGGTCGTGTCCGCGATGACGCAGACGCCCTGAGAGCTCTGGACGGTGCACGCGTTGGTGCTGATGAAGCTCAGCCGGAAGAGTTTAGGCAGCACACTGAGGATTTCGGCTGGGCCGAAGGCGTCGAGGAGCTCGAAGCCATCGAAGAGGACGATTCCTACGGTTCTGGAGGGCCGTGCGCCGCTGATGTCGGTCATGGGAGGTCCTGTGCGCTGGCGCATCCGGTGAGGGGCTGCTCGATGAAGTGGGTGAGTCTGCCGTCCTGATGAACAGGATCGTACTTGGCGCGGGCTTCGGCGTGACTGGTCAGTCGCGGCCGGCCGGAGGTGTCGTAGACCAGTACCGAGTGCCAGGGGGTGGTCCAGACGTCGTCGTCCGGTGCGATCAGTTTGATGCCGAGTTTTGGTGAGAGCCGGGGCTGGGGGTGGATGGAGAGCCTGACTGCCTCGGGGAAGTGGATATCGAGGATGTTTCCCCAGGCTGCACTGAAGCGGATCAGCTGGTACGCGCGCTGTTTAGCGTACTTCTGGAGCTGTGACTTGGTTCCAGCCCAGTCGACGGTGTCGGCGATCATGAACCTGGTCATGCCGCGCAGGAGCCGGGCGGAGTTGCCACCGGCCTTGACGTCCGCACGGATGTCGTCGAGCGCGGGTGCCCACTGGGTGTCGAGCTGGTGGCGTTTGGCGGCGAAGTCTCCGTCGCCCCAGATCTCGCGGAGGTCGAAGGTGCTGAGGTGGGATAGGCCTTCGTCGGCGATCATCTTCACGAGGGCGTCGTTGTACTCGACGATCGTTTCGTCGTCGACACCGATGATGTCGGTGAAGACGTGACCGTCGGAGCAGATGGTCACCCGTGCTCCTGGCGGATGAACGTGAGATATCTGGCTGCAGATCTCGTCGAGAACGTGCAGTGCGACCCGCTCGGCTTCATCGGGCAGCGTGCCGGCCACTTTGGCCGGGTTGGGGGACTTGCACGGGAAGCCCGGAATGATGAATTCAATCCGGATTCGCCGCTCGACTGCGGCGCGGATTGCCGCCAACTGCACGGGCCAGTCATCAGGCGTTGGCCCGTCGTCATCGGTGGTACGCCGGCGTGGCAGAAGCCCCGCAAGGATCTTGCGTGCGACCTGGTCCGCCTGCTTGTCTTCGCAGTCGTTTCTCGAGGTTGATGTGCTCACGCGGGTTTCACCGCGCTGTACCGGATGGGCAGTTTCGTCACACCGCGAGCGAGTGGGGCGTGGAGGAACTCGAGGTCGGTCTCTTCGCAGTCAAGGCGCAGGTCTGCGATGCGCGCGGTGATCGCAGTGAGGGTCTCCTGGATCTGGATGCGCGCGAGATGCGCACCGGGGCAAAAGTGCACGCCGTGGCCGAACGCCAGGTGCGGATTCGGTGTTCTCTGCAGGTCGAGTTCGGCCGGGCAGCGGAACTTCGCCGGGTCACGATTAGCGGCCATCAGGGAGATGATCACCGAGTCGCCGGCGGGTACCGTGTGATCTCCGAATTCGGTGTCCTCGGTGAAGAATCGCCAGGTGGTCTGCCCGAAGGCGCTCTCGTACCGCAGGAGCTCTTCGGTGGCGCGATCGATGCCATCGGGATGAGCGACGAGCCACGCGTGAGCGTCGGGATGGCGCAGCAGCGTCAGGATCGCCATCCCCAGTTGGTTGGTCACGGGGTCCTGGCCCGCGGCGAGCAGCTGGAAGATGATCGAAGACAGCTCATTCGAAGTGAGATCGCCGTGCTCGTGTTCGCGGACCAGGCGTGCGAGCAGGACACTCTGATCGCCAGAGCCGCCGGTGAAGTGGGCGACGACGTCGGCAATGTAGCCTTCCAGCCCGCGTAGCAGCCCTTCGTAGTGGGGCCGTCGGGGATCGTCCGGTCCTACTGGCGCTACGACGCCACCCCATGCCGGGTCAAACTGTTGCGCAAGGTTGTCCGGTAGGCCGATCGCATCACGCAAGGCCAAGAATGGTAGCCGGCCCGCGAAGCCCTCGATGAAGTCCACGGATCCGACAGGGAGGTCATCGATCAGAGCGTGCACATGTGCGCGGATGCCGGCGCGGTGCGCTTCGGAACGCCGGGCCGTGAAGTGGTCGGCGATCATCGCGCGCATAGCGGTGTGCCGAGGCGGATCCTGGTGTAGCAGGTGGACTTGCAGCCGCGAGTGCTGTGGTTCGGGCATGATCGATGCCTTCGCATGCCACTGGGCGTTGGCGCGGGCGTGGTTCTTCCCGAGCCGGTCGTCGCCCAGGGCCGCGTGCGCGGCGTCGTAGCCGGTGACGAGCCAGGCGTTGATCGCGGGGAATGCGACCGGGTGAACCGGTCCCTGCTCGCGCGTTGACGAGAACAGGGGGTGGGGGTCGCGGTAGTAGTCCTCACCGTACAACGGTGCAGGCTGTTCGCTGGTGCTCATGGAATCGGCTTCCGTCCGGCTATCGAGATGTGCTGACGGAGTCAACGATGGCCGCGACCTGTTCCGCGTTTGCGGGGCCGGCGAGCGTCATGTCTTCGGACGTGGTCCGGATGTAGCGTTTCTCGCGTACCGCCTTGAGTCCGCGGGTTCGGGGGTCGGCCTCGAGCGAGGTGATCGCGGCATCCTGGGCGGTTCGTACTGAGGTGTCATCGCCGGTACGTCGAACGGCGATCGTGATCCAGTCCGGGTCGGCGGCTACGAGGTCTTCGTAGGTGAACTTGCCGAACGCGCCGTCGATGCGTCCACCCAGTGGGGTGGTTCCGGCGAGGGTGTAGATCGCGTTGGCGATCTGCCGGTTTCCGGGTGTGGTCAGCGTGTCCTTGCTCGCTGCGACATCGAAGTGGAAGACGGTCGGCGTCCTTGAGCCGGATCGGATCTTGCCGCGAGCTGACTCGATTGTTTTCTTCATGGATGTGACCATCTCGTCGCCTGTCTGGCGGTGACCGGTCAGCGCGGCGAGGTCGCTGATGTCGGAGTAGACCTGGTCGAGATCGGTGCGGGGACCGGGGAGGAACTTCGCGCACGCAGATGACTTGATGAACACCTTCGTCAGGTTCGCGGCCTGGAACTCCGCGGCCGTGGGCTCGGGTGTGCCCATCATGTCCATGCTCGCGAACGTTGCCAGGAACACCTGCGCGCCGGAGGATAGGAGCTTCTCTTTGTCGATGTTGCCGTCCGAGAGTCGTTGGGCGGAGGTGAGCTTGTCGCGGACGTCCGGCGCGAGCGCGTCGAGCCCTCGCGCCCAGCCCACACCTGACACTTGTTGGCCGGCTCCGAGGCGCGCGAGTAGATCCGCGCCGGCGTTGTTGGAACTGATGATCTTCGTCGGTGCGGTGTCGAACCGGTGAGAGTTGCGCCCCTCGCAGTCGGTCGTCGTCACCGGCTCGAATGCCGTGCCGGACGTTGTCGAGGAATCTGCCGTCGTTCCGGAGCACGAGCAGAGAACTCCACCGACGGTGACGAGGACCGCCGCGATCGTTGCCCGCCTCGAGATTGTTGTACCCATCACTGTTTTTTCACCCTTCACCATCGGCGATCAGCTCAGTGATGACCGCCGCCTCAGAGGATTAGTCGGATGCCGTGTCGATCGAGTTCCCGCGCCCTGAGCTCGCGAGGATCACGGCGGTGTCGACAGTGGTGGGACCTGCGAGTGCTGCATCTCGTCGAGCTAGCTCAGCTTCGGTCGCTTGCTGACTTGGATCGCCGCATCGATGGCAATGAACAGGGCCAACGAGAAGGCCCAGTACGGCAGCAACCAGCCGATGGGTAAAGCGATCACGAGCGCCCCGATGCGGACCGGCCAGCCGACCGCCTTCCAAGTGCCCAAGGCGGTCCCCATGCCACCACGTGTGGGCCGCCGCTTCCACCACATGCGGTAGCCCAAGACGACTATTGCGACTATCGCCATCGCAACGGCGAGCAGCGTGATCTGGAGAGGTAGACCGAACATCGTGCCCATGTGTAGGTAGATGCCCCAAGACGAGAGTTTGCTGAACGTCGGCAAGTCACCGAAGTCCTGACGCGCGATTGTTCGCCCGGTAGCTCCTGCGACGGAGATTTGATCGGAGGCAACTCGACCGGGCACCCACAGCTCGGAAGCCTTCCAACCGCCGTCCATCGCGGTCGGTGGATACAACCGCAGCGGCCCGGTCAGGCCCTCGGCGCGAGCGGTTTGCAGTACCCGTGTAGCTTGCCCAGCTGTGTCCAGAGGCACGGTTTCGGCGGCAGATACCTTTGTCGCGATCGGAGTTGCCTTCCAGTTCATCTCCGCCACGATCGTATTGACGCTCTTGCCCGCAGTGTTGGACCAGGTGATCCCCGTGAGCGAGAGTCCTATCAGGACGACCGCCACGACGGAGCCGGTGATGGCATGGAGATTCATTGCACGCAAGCGGGAGCCCTTCTTCGACGGCAACCCTCGGAGCATGCGGGGGATCGGGCCGCGCAGCTTGCGCTTGCGGCGCCTCACCGAGCGCCACCACAGGAACGTACCGCCGAGCACGAGGAACCACAGCCAGGATGCAGCGAGTTCCGAGTACACAAATCCGGGCTCACCGAGATGCAGGTTCTCGTGAAGCCCCGACACCCACCGCCGCAATGGAAGCTCCCCCAGTCCGGAGTAACTGGGTAGATCACCGATCACCCGACCGGTTCCGGGATCGACGAACACCGCACGCTGTTCGTCAGCCTCGATACCGGGGTCGTTGAACAAGATCCGAGTCGGATCGCCCGGCCTATCCGAGGGCCAGATCTGCGCAACAGTTAAGTCGGGGTGCGTCTGTTGTGCTGCGAGAATCTGAGCCTGCAGCGGAACCTGCTCGGCGGACGCCGGGACCTCCAGGACAGATCGGTACACGAACGATTCAATGCTGGGGGACATCGCATACAAGCCACCAGTAAGGGCCGCGAGCAAGATGAACGGAGCAACAAGCAGCCCGCCGTAGAAATGCAACCGCGCCAGTAGCGCCTGAATCTGAGCCGCCAAGGGCGGCCGCCGAGGCCGACGCGGTGAGGTCGGCATCTGATCGGGCCGCTCGCCCTGGCCTTCTCGGTCCTCTACTGCTGTCATAGGTCGCTCCGCTCACGTTCCGGTCATCCGGCACTCGAGTCGCCAGATGTGAGTCCACAGGTTTAGTCGGGCGAGGATGACTGCGCTCGTTGATTCTCCCCAGTTCTGCTAACTGAATCTCCCCACTTGTGTGCACCCGCCAAGTAATGGGCGGGGCCTCCCCGTGATGCTGGTGGTCTCTGACCACGCACCAGCCCTTCGAGGGAGGCCCCGCTCGTTCATGCTCACACAAGGAGAGACCGTGGAAGCACATGCTCTGCGCAAGCAGGGGTGGACGATCTCAGCGATCGCCCGTCATCTGGGACGGGACCGTAAGACCGTCCGCAACTATCTCAACGGGGTCACCGAGCCGGGTGTCCGCCACCGGGACGAGGACCCGTTCGAGCCGTTCGCCGAGTACGTCACCAGCCGCTTGCTCGAGGACCCGCATCTGTGGGCGCAGACCCTGTTCGACGAACTCGTCGAGATGCGGTTCAAGCAGTCGTATTCGTCGCTGACCCGGCAGATCCGGGACCGTGGCCTGCGCCCGGTGTGCCCGCAGTGCACGACCGCGGTGAACCGTCCGAACGCGGTGATCGAGCACCCGCCAGGCGAAGAGACGCAATGGGATTGGTTGGAT
>NZ_LSRE01000032.1 GCF_001575205.1 Tsukamurella pseudospumae | reverse complement strand
CCCGCTGGAGGGGTGGCAGACCGTGGCCATCCGGTCGAACCGCCAGTTGCGGGTCACCCCACCGAGCCGGCGGGTGATCCGGTCCAGGCCGACGATCACCTGCGGGCGTGTCGTATTCGGGGCGAGGTAACCTCGCCACCGCCTTGAACACGACAACGTTCCAACCAACAGGTGCGCGGTCTTGCCCCACCCCCACGCCGCTGGCGGATCGGGTAGATCCAACCAATCCCATTGCGTCTCTTCGCCTGGCGGG
>NZ_LSRE01000031.1 GCF_001575205.1 Tsukamurella pseudospumae | reverse complement strand
TGACGGTGACCTCTCCCATCGCGAGCTCCGGCGGCACCGAGTACTGGTTGCCCCGCCACGCCACCAGGGCCTGCCGTGAGACCTTCCTCGGCTCCGACAGGACCGCGGGATACGGCGCCGCAGGAGGCCGGCGTAGGGGTTCGCTGGCGGCGACGGTCAGCACCGAGCTGCGGCCGTCTTTGGTGGCGCGCATCCGGGTATCGACGCGGACTCGGCAGTGCTCATCCAGGGACGCTTGGGCCTGCTCCACGGTCAGCTCGTCGGGCAGGGTCCGCCACCAGCGTTGCGCGATGCTCCGGTTCTCGCCCTCCACAACGCCTTTGCGGTGCCCCGAACGTGGTGGACAGATCTTGACCGAGACACCGTAATACTTGGCGACCGCAGCGAATTCGGCCTTCAGCTCCCCGCTGGAGGGGTGGCAGACCGTGGCCATCCGGTCGAACCGCCAGTTGCGGGTCACCCCACCGAGCCGGCGGGTGATCCGGTCCAGGCCGACGATCACCTGCGGGCGTGTCGTATTCGGGGCGAGGTAACCTCGCCACCGCCTTGAACACGACAACGTTCCAACCAACAGGTGCGCGGTCTTGCCCCACCCCCACGCCGCTGGCGGATCGGGTAGATCCAACCAATCCCATTGCGTCTCTTCGCCTGGCGGGTGCTCGATCACCGCGTTCGGACGGTTCACCGCGGTCGTGCACTGCGGGCACACCGGGCGCAGGCCACGGTCCCGGATCTGCCGGGTCAGCGACGAATACGACTGCTTGAACCGCATCTCGACGAGTTCGTCGAACAGGGTCTGCGCCCACAGATGCGGGTCCTCGAGCAAGCGGCTGGTGACGTACTCGGCGAACGGCTCGAACGGGTCCTCGTCCCGGTGGCGGACACCCGGCTCGGTGACCCCGTTGAGATAGTTGCGGACGGTCTTACGG
>NZ_LSRE01000030.1 GCF_001575205.1 Tsukamurella pseudospumae | reverse complement strand
TTGCTCATATAATTGGGTGGAACACTGACACGGTAAATTGTTTATCGCCTGGTGGCCGGCTTGTCCGGTCGGAGGGGTTTCGTCGGCACACTGTTGGGTGTCTGAGAGGACACGTCCTTTCTGTTGCTGCTGCGCGTCAGCGCCTGCGTACTGCGTCCCTGTGGGGGTGTGGGTGGGTGGCGGTGTGGTGGTGTGTGTTGTTTGAGAATTGTATAGTGGACGCGAGCATCAACATGACGCTGCACTGTTTTGGTGTGGTGGTCGTGTTTTTGTTTCTGTAATTTTACATGTTTCTG
>NZ_LSRE01000029.1 GCF_001575205.1 Tsukamurella pseudospumae | reverse complement strand
CGTACAGAGGGCTGCAATACCGTGAGGTGGAGCGAATCCCTTAAAGCGCGTCTCAGTTCGGATTGGGGTCTGCAACTCGACCCCATGAAGTCGGAGTCGCTAGTAATCGCAGATCAGCAACGCTGCGGTGAATACGTTCCCGGGCCTTGTACACACCGCCCGTCACGTCATGAAAGTCGGTAACACCCGAAGCCGGTGGCCTAACCCCTTGTGGGAGGGAGCTGTCGAAGGTGGGATTGGCGATTGGGACGAAGTCGTAACAAGGTAGCCGTACCGGAAGGTGCGGCTGGATCACCTCCTTTCTAAGGAGCATTAGTACCGCTTATCGGCTCGAATGTGGCTGATGCGGTTGCTCATATAATTGGGTGGAACACTGACACGGTAAATTGTTTATCGCCTGGTGGCCGGCTTGTCCGGTCGGAGGGGTTTCGTCGGCACACTGTTGGGTGTCTGAGAGGACACGTCCTTTCTGTTGCTGCTGCGCGTCAGCGCCTGCGTACTGCGTCCCTGTGGGGGTGTGGGTGGGTGGCGGTGTGGTGGTGTGTGTTGTTTGAGAATTGTATAGTGGACGCGAGCATCAACATGACGCTGCACTGTTTTGGTGTGGTGGTCGTGTTTTTGTTTCTGTAATTTTACATGTTTCTGTGTAAGCATTTTGTTGTGTTTTTTTGGCGCTTGACGTCATGAAGGGCGCATCAGGTTTGTGATGGCTTTTGGTTGTCTCGGGTTTGGTGTGTGTTTTGTGTGTTGTAAGTGTCTAAGGGCGCACGGTGGATGCCTTGGCGCAAGGAGCCGATGAAGGACGTGGGAGGCTGCGATATGCCTCGGGGAGCTGTCAACCGAGCTGTGATCCGAGGATTTCCGAATGGGGAAACCCAGCACCAGTCATGTGGTGTTACCCGCCGTTGAATATATAGACGGTGTGGAGGGAACGAGGGGAAGTGAAACATCTCAGTACCCTCAGGAAGAGAAAACAATAGTGAT
>NZ_LSRE01000028.1 GCF_001575205.1 Tsukamurella pseudospumae | reverse complement strand
GGGGCGGATCGTCGGCTACAGCATCGATTCACGCATGCAATCCCGCCTGGCGGTGAACGCTCTGAACAATGCTGTTGCCCGTCGACCTGGTCCCGTCGCCGGGTGTATTGTTCACTCGGACAGGGGTTCTCAGTTTCGGTCGCGCAAGTTCGTGGCAGCGTTGAACCAGCACGGCCTTGTCGGGTCGATGGGCCGCGTGGGCGCTGCCGGCGATAACGCCGCGATGGAATCGTTCTTCGCGCTGCTCCAGCGCAACGTCCTCGACCGGCACCGCTGGGCCACCCGCGAGCAGCTGCGGATCGCGATCGTCACGTGGATCGAACGGACCTACCACCGACGCCGTCGGCAAGCCCGCCTCGGCCGATTGACCCCGATCGAATACGAGACCATCATCAACACAGCCGCCCCGGCGGCATAACACCGTAACTGTCACCTCTCGGTGCAGCAGTCCCTGGTTTCCACACGTATCGACAGGTGGATCGGTGGGGGCCTGACGCGGCGGCCCGGGCGGAGCTGCTTGATCGACTCCTGCTTGCCAACCACACCCGCGCGTCTGAAACGAACCCCGATGCACGCAACGATGAGTCCATCACCTTCCCGCCCCAAGTCGGCACGCTCTTTGAGTGAGCATGGACCGCGATTGCAGCGGTGCGCGCGTCAGTCGAACAGCGTGGCGCCTTCAGTGCCGACGTCGGACTTCCGCCCGGATGCGTCCCCACTTGATAGGTCTGATACGCGACGGCGATTCTCTGATCAGGCTCATCGAAAGTCCCCAGTGATGCTCATTGAAATTCCTCACCTGGGTGCGGTCGGATTATAGCGGTCGGCGGCTGGGTGCGATTGCTGTGCGGTGGGTTTCGTTGCGGGCGTGGTGGTCTCGTAGTCGGTAGCTGTCGCCGTCGAGTTTGAGGACGACGGAGCGGTGTAGGAGCCTGTCGAGCATGGCCGCGGCGACGGTGGTGTCGCCGAGGACTTCGCCCCATTCGGAGACCGATCGGTTGGTGGTGATGACGATCGATGTTTTCAGATACCGTTGCGCGACAACCTGAAACAACGCTGATGCGGCTTC
>NZ_LSRE01000027.1 GCF_001575205.1 Tsukamurella pseudospumae | reverse complement strand
CGACCATCGTCCGCGCGTCCGAGAATGGGCGCCCCTGCCGACCGGTCCGCGCCGGCAGCATGCCCTCGATCAACGACCACTGAGCATCCGAGAGCACCTGAAACCGCGACATGAAATCAGCGTCTCAGGAACCGACCCCGATCATTGTCAGACACGCCCTAGCCGCCTCACTCGGCGCGCTCTTCCTTCAAGTCCGGCGCCCGGACTCATTACCGGTACCAGCCGGCTTGGTCTCTCGCCTAAGCTGACGATCCTCACCGCTGGGGTAGGAAGTAGGGAGCTTCTC
Organism: Tsukamurella pseudospumae; assembly: GCF_001575205.1. Lineage (GTDB taxonomy): Bacteria > Actinomycetota > Actinomycetes > Mycobacteriales > Mycobacteriaceae > Tsukamurella > Tsukamurella pseudospumae. The sequence goes on along the minus strand of NZ_LSRE01000027.1, from coordinate 2,405 downwards.
TACCCGACCGCTGTGTCGCTAGAGGGAGTCGTTGCCTCGAGATCAGCACGGGCCCGTGAAACCCTGGAGCGAACAGTCCCGATCGGCACTCCCGTGACGTCAGCGACTTCTGCGTAGCTGAACCCAAGCACTTGGGTCAGCACCAAAGCCTCCCGCCGCTCAGGAGACAGACCCGACAACAGGTCAAGGATGCTCGCGCGGGTGTCGAGCCCCAACCCCGGTGCAACGCACGTGGCCTCGAAGACAGCCTGGACATCCTGGCTCGCGAGCCGAGGTCGCACCTGCGCATGCCGACGAGCATCGACAACCACCCTCCGCGCGATGCTGATCAGCCACGTGCGCGCCGAGGACCGACCTTCGAAACGGTGCAACGCCCCGATGGCTCGCAAGAAGGTTTCCTGCGCCAGATCCTCGGCATCCTGCGGACCGCTCAAATGACAGATCACTCGAATCACGTCGCGTTGGGTCGTGCGGATGAACTCCTCAAGAGCTGCACTCTCACCACGCCCAGCAGCGAGCGCCAGCTCGGTGAGCTTCGCGTCCGCGCCGGATCTATGCGACATAGCCCATATGAAACCAGGCCAGGAGGCACACAGGTACCTCCAGGGGGTAACAAACTACTACTCGCTGTAGTTGGCGGTCACGGCTTCGCGGGATTCCGTAGCTGCCGATCGTCCTCGACGGACAGCGGTGGCCACGACTAGCCTGATTAATTGAGTAGCACTTCGACAGGTAGGAGGGGCACGTGAGCATCGACTGTGATCACGCTCGCGAGGCGCTCTCCGCGGATCTCGACGGAGAGCAGGGCGCCGCGGATGCGGTGAACGCACAGGACCATCTCAGCAATTGTCCGGCATGCCGCAACTGGTACACGGAGATGACGCGGATCAACCGTCGTTTGCGGCTCACGGCGGTCCCTGACTCCGCCCCGACACAAGGTTTCACCGACCGCGTGCTCAGCCTGATCGACCTCAAGACCGTGTGCGGCTGCGGCGACCGGTGCGGTTGCTCCGAGCCGTGCGGCTGCGGTGACCTCTGCGTGTGCCGACAAGGCGCGTGAAACTGGGAACCTCGAGGCCCCGCCGTGCGACTAACTGTATGAAGCGGCCCCTGTGCCGCGGTCGTCAGCATGTCGAAGGGAAACCCGGTGGCTCATGCGCTCGTCTCACGCCTAGCAATCGCGATGATGGTCCTGTCCGTCGTGATCGGATCTAGTACCTCTGCTCCAGCAACCGCCGAAGCCGGCGCTGCAGCAAGCAGTGTCGCGCGCTCGCGCGGCTAAGGAGGTTGGAATGCGGACAGCGATAGCCGGACCGGATCCCGTCTTGCTCAAACGTGTCATCGACTTTCACCACGACCTGGCAGCGCAGGCTCGCACTATCAGGACCGCGGGTGAGTTGCTCCGGCACATCCCGCTCCCGGTAGATGCCAAGCAACTCGAACGCTCGGCCAAGGACGCCTTGAGGACATTGGCATCCGATCCCCGACTGCGGGCGTGTTGGCCCCCTGTGGACCCGATGTCAGTGAGCCATGACCGACGTGAAGCGCTGCTCCGTGCCAGCGGAGTATTTTCCGCCGCTGGCTTTCTCGGCCTCTCGTCGATCGTTCTCGCTGCGGTGGTTCCTGAGGTTGCCGCGCCGACGGCAGGTGCGGCAATCATCATCGGAGCTGTCGCTGGAGGCCAAGCCTTCTGGACGACGACCGCCCGCCCGGCGCGAGCCAGGCGCGATTTCACCACATGCCTGCGCACCGCGGCCTTGCGGCCTGGGACGTCATGACACCCCTGGCCTCCCGCCAATCTCCCGCCGCTCCAGCGGCCCGAGACAGCACTTGACAACTGAACGCGCCCCCGCACGTACGGGACTGCTGCACCGAGAGGTGACAGTTACGGTGTTATGCCGCCGGGGCGGCTGTGTTGATGATGGTCTCGTATTCGATCGGGGTCAATCGGCCGAGGCGGGCTTGCCGACGGCGTCGGTGGTAGGTCCGTTCGATCCACGTGACGATCGCGATCCGCAGCTGCTCGCGGGTGGCCCAGCGGTGCCGGTCGAGGACGTTGCGCTGGAGCAGCGCGAAGAACGATTCCATCGCGGCGTTATCGCCGGCAGCGCCCACGCGGCCCATCGACCCGACAAGGCCGTGCTGGTTCAACGCTGCCACGAACTTGCGCGACCGAAACTGAGAACCCCTGTCCGAGTGAACAATACACCCGGCGACGGGACCAGGTCGACGGGCAACAGCATTGTTCAGAGCGTTCACCGCCAGGCGGGATTGCATGCGTGAATCGATGCTGTAGCCGACGATCCGCCCCGAGCACACGTCCTTGATCGCGCAGAGGTAAAGCTTGCCCTCATCGGTCCAGTGCTCGGTGATATCAGTGAGCCACAACTCGTTCGGATTGTCGG
>NZ_LSRE01000026.1 GCF_001575205.1 Tsukamurella pseudospumae | reverse complement strand
GCTGAGGCGCTGAATCGGAATGGTGGTTTGATCGCTAATACCGATGGTGATGGTGGTTCGTTGTTCACCGGCTATGCCACTGTCTGACCTGATCGACTGCGAATAGTAGAGGAGAACTTCCATGAGTGTCGACCGGATTCTGGTCAACTACGCGAGCTATGACACCACGTCGGCGAGTTTCGGTAAGGCTGCGGCGGTGGCGGATGCGAATATTGCTGAGCTCACGGCCAATAACACCGCGAATCTGAATGCGGGTAACTGGGTGGGTGTGGATCAGGAGAGCTATCAGCATGTTCATGAGGTGTGTTTGAAGGCCAATGAGAATCTGTCGCTCGCGTTGCAGAAGTGTGGTGTGAACATCTCGACCGCTGCTGCGATCCATCAGGGTGGGCAGACGCAGGCCGCCGGTTTCTACACCGTCTAGCGACAGTGGAGTCGGCCGGACACCGTGGGGCCGACTCCAAGAGAAGGGAAGGATACGTGGCCGTGCTGCGCGAGGAACCCGCCGTGAAGCTGTCCGCCTTCGCCTCCTCGATCGATGAGTTCCTGCTGTTGATGCGACTGTCGGACGTCACCGAGTTGGCGTGCGTGGTCCTGGCGGTGCACCCCAACGTGTACCGACCCGACGACCAGTTCGCCGTCGATCTCGCGGTGTTCCCCGGCCTGGTCGGGGCCGGGCTCGTCGGCTCCGACGGCGCCGTCGACCCGCAGGTCGCGGAGTGGCTGCGCGCGTTGCAGTCCCCGGAGGCGGAGCTCGCCGTCCGGGTGCTCGACGGTGATTCGATGCTCCGTGGGGCCGTCGTGCGCGCGGGCGGACTCACGGTGACTGCGTTCCGCAACGACGACCAGCTCACGGTCCAGGGGGTCCCTGCGGACCGCGAGGACTTCGAGTCGACCGTGGTCGAGCCCCTGTGGCGCGTTCTCGGTGCCCGCGAGGCCGCGGACTTCGAGTCACTGACAGTGGACGCGGCGTCGCTCGCCGACATCGTGGCCACGTTCGAGCCGCAGATCGGCGGTGCACGGAGCGAGCGCGCGTTCCGCGGCAGGCTGCGGGAACACGATGTCTCGCCCGAGACGGTCGACCTCCTCGTGGACGCCGCCCGGTACACCGGCCGTCGCGCCGAGATCGTCTACCACCGAGCGGATTCCAGTGGGGTGCGGGCGCAGGCCACCTGGGCGGTCGGAGTTCTCGACACGGAGGCCGGACGGGTGCTGTCGACCTCGTCGCGGGGCGCGGACGGCGTCCTCGACGTGACCATCAGCCCGGGAACACGGCGACGCTTCTCGGAGGGTCTCATGGAGCTCGTCGAACGCGGCGGCTGCGCCGGATGGTTCAACTTGTCAAACTGATCGAGATCCACACTCGCGCTGCCCCACCTGGGCCATGTATGTTTTTGCAAAAGTCTTCATCAGCATAGAGAGATGGGTCCATGGGTGATGCCGCCACGAACGTTCGGGTTCCGTTCGTTCCGCAAAATGGCCACAGTGGGGGCGACGACGGGGCTGCGCTTCTGCAATCCTCCGCGGACGTCGCTGCCGTGCCGGTGATTCGGTCGCCGATTCCTGCCGATGCGGCCCCCGAGTCGGGTGCGTTCTCCGAGCACGCGAGCGGCGAGTGGGAGGAACCCGAGCTCCCCGGTGTCGACGATGTCGACCCGGTCGGGACCGTCCCGGCCGCCGGCGAGCCCGTCGTCCCGGCGGCGATGGACGTCCCGGCCGCGGTCGAGTCGGCTGCGATCGACCCCGCTGTCGAGCCGGCTGTGATCGCCGCCGACGAGCGTCCCACGTCGCAGCATCCCGCGGTGGTCGATGATCCGGACGCCGATGCGACAGTGGATGGCGTTGCGGACCGGCTCGCGGCACCGTCGGCCCCCCAGGTCGAGGCCGGGCTGCCTGACTCCCCGCAGCCCGACCCAGGGGAGCATCGCGCGGCTGCGCCGCGTCAGACGCACGCCGGTCAGGCCGGCTTCGTGCCGCCGACCGGTCCGTTCCAGCAGCCCGGCCCGTGGTCGGGCCAGCCTGCCGCGCCGTTCCAGCCCCAGCCCGCCGCGCAACCGTTGCCTGTTGCTCAGGTCCAACACAACTCCGGCCAGGTGCCCCGCCCGGCTCCGCCGCAGCCGTTCGGTCAGCTCGGAGCATCGGTGCAGGGCGTGCCGGCACCGCAACAGGTCGGCCCGCAGCATCAGCAGGTCGCGCACCCGATGGGCGAATCGTCGGGTGCGCCGATGTCCACTGCCTCGTCGTCGTTCAACCAGCAGATCCGGTTCTCGGACGCGGCGGTGCGCGTATCCGGCTGGCGCGCGTGGGTGAGGAAGATGGGCCTCGACGTGGGCCCGAGCCCTCGGGAGTACGAGCACGCCGAGCTCGTGCATCGGATTCGCGTACCCAAGAACAAGTTTCATGTGACGAGCGTGTTCGCTGACAATTCGGGCGGAACGCTGATCGTGGGAGCCCTCGGCCAGATTCTCGAACGGACCCGTGCCGACAACGTGGTGGCGCTGGACCTCGATCCGGATGGCGGTGATCTGGATCAGGTCACGGCGTGGCATCAGGGGGGTGCAACGGCGCGCACGCTGATCCAGCAGGCCGACTTGTCGGACCGGAACCAGGTGGATAAGCACTTGGCCGTGACATCGACGAACCTGCACGTACTGCCGACGCCGTGGAGATTCGACGGTAGGGATCTGACCGACTACGACGACGTGCTGGATCTGTACTCGATCTTCCGTCCGCACTACAGCTTGGCGCTGGTGGATGCCGGCCGTGGCCTGCAGACCGGGACGGCCACGGGCGTGCTGGAGATCTCGTCGGCTCTGATTCTGCCCGCGTCCGCGACGACGCGCGGTGTCCGCAAGGTGGCCGCCACGATCGACTGGTTGCGGCATCACGGCTGGCACGGGCTGCTCGCCAACACGATCGTGGTGATCAACCACACGAAGCGGCGCAGCAGTGTCTCGGTCGAGCAGTTCGACGAACTGTTCCGCGCCGGTCAGAAGCTGCGGGTGCACGAGATCCCGTACGATCCCCATCTGGACGCCGACGTCCCGATCGACCTGGACCTGCTCCGCAAGCGCACGATCCGTGCGTTGGAGGGGCTGGCCGCGGACCTGGCCGATGGATTCAACTCGGGGTACGAGCCGCCGGCGGCGCAGAAGTTGGCCGCTCTGCAGCAGATGCGTTCGGCCGAAGCGCGCGGGTAGCGGCTGCACGAGGCCATCGCGACCCCGTGCGGGATCCGCCGGTGATCTACAGGGCGCATCGGGCCACTCCGAGTATCCGCGGTCCGGCGACGGCGGCAAGCTGCGCATGTCCGGCTACAACTTCGCGGCGGTCCTGTCCGGGATCGAGCGGGCCCGCGTCACCGGGAAGTGACGCTCAGTCCCGGACACAACCCACATCCGCGATAGCGATCAGTGGCAGCACCGTCGCCAGAATCAGACCCGTCCGCACTGTCCACCTCCTCGCGTGAGCACAGCATATGGAGCCCGCTGGCCGGTGCCCCCGGCACAGGCGGCGCACTCAGTGCGAACGCACACGTAGTGTTACTCGGTACTGGTCCGGTGACGGATACACGGGAGGGTGCAACGTGCCGATCATTTCTGAGACCTTCGAGGAGCGCGTCGCAGCGCTCGGCGGCGCGATCGAGCTGCTGGTCATCCGTGCGGGACTTGCGCCCGCCGACCTCTGGGAGGCCGTGCCCGGGTGGAGCCTGCTCGACGAGGAAGTGAGCGGTTCCGGTCTGATCGTGGCGGCCGAGCCCGACTACACGGAGGACGGGTTCACGCCGAACGTCACGGCGATGCTGTGGAGGATCACGGCGAAGGTCCCGGACGCGTCTGCACTGGTCGACGGGGTAGGCACGCGCCTGATTCCCGATGGATTCGACCTGGTGTCCCGCCAGGCCGGCCCCATACCCGTGGCCTACACCGGTGCCGGCAGATGGTTCCGGGACGAGTTCCGCATGACCGGTACCGGGCGCGCGGTGGACTCGTATGCGCGACTGGACGTCCAGCCCTGCAGCTCGGCTCCCGGCGTGTTCCATGCGCTGCAACGCACGCACACCGTTCCCGAGGGATCGAGTGTGCTGGTGCCGGCGACCAAGGCTGTTGACCTGTCGTCGTGGTGCACGCAGGCCTGAGCGCTCGGCCGGTTACCTCTTCTTCGCCGCTCGCCGGTCGCCAGGGGCGAAAATCCGACGCGGGCCCGGGATCGAGGTCAGTGCCCGAGTGCTCTGTTCCGGCTGCTGGTCAGTGCCGACCAGATGATGGTGGGATCGACTCGGGCTCTCCCCAGCGGGCAGCTGACCTCCGATCCGTCCACCATCGTTATCGCGATCTCGGCCGCGGGGCGGATTTCGTAGGAGGCCGTCGGCAGCGCACGAAGATCAACCGTGCTGAGCCAATCCACGGTGATGGTCCTGCGAGAGCTCACAATGATCACCCCGCGGTCGTCGACGCTGATTTCTGTCCACTGACTGGCGGAACGCGGTGTGAGCGTCAGGAAGAGCGCAGTCGCGAGGCCTATGGCCCCGATGGCGTACCAGACCAGGGCCACGCCACGACTGCTGGCGAGCCCCGCGGGGGCCGCGCTCGATGACGCTCCCACCAGGACCGCCGCGATCGACAGCGATGCCAGCGTCACGGACGGCACGATCCGTGCCGTGAACGTCGCACCCGGCCAGCAGTGGAACACTCTGTTCTCCAGCCGGGGCGAATGCACGCCCGGGTGCTCGTACTTCCGTACCGCGCCGGGCGTCGACGCCGCGGCCAGGAAGCAGAAAGCAGCGCACGTGAGTGCGGCCGCGGTCCGCGCAGGTCCCATGAGAGACGTTGCGGCGACTGCGGAAAGGGTGATCAGCCCAGCTGTGAGTATGCACAGGAGTATTGCGCGTGATCGACTCGGTCGCGATGTCCGCCAGGGCACGTTCTGCTCGGAATCGGGGTCGGCCGCAGTGTCGCCACGATCAGCACGCAGCGTCTGTGCTGATATCGCGGTCGCCGCTTCGCCCGTACTCCTCGTGGTCCACGGGAGCGCTGCGTACCGCGTGCGCGCGACGGCATTGATCACGAATCCGATCGCGACTAGAGCGCCGACCGCCGCCAACGCTCCGACATCGACGTCCGGCTTCGCTGCGACGACGGCCAGCGGGACGAAGACGCAACACAGTAGGCAGCACTGCCAGTACCTGATCCGGCGCCGCGGGAGCTCGTCGCTGTCGTCGTCGGAGGCGGTCAGGTAGATCGCGCCGCACATCGCCAGCGCGGCGGGCAACGCCATCGCGAGGACGATCATGTGCCGCTGATGCCGCCTAATCCATGGCTCGAGGATGCCGCGCCGTACCCACGGTGGTCGGAGCGGGCCGCTACCATGGAGTCGGTTCTACGTGGTCGGTGGAGGAGGCGCAAGTGCCGAAGGACAAGCTGGACGTCACGCTCAGTGTGCTGCACGGGTTCTCGCAGACGCACGGCGTCACGGAGGCGCAGCTGCGGGCGTGGGCGTCGGAGGACGGCAACTTCCCGATGACCTATCTGCAGACGCACGGAATCGCGAACAACGGGACGTACCTGAAGCTGCTGCAGCACTACCTCACGCGGCGGGTCGCGGGCGACACCTTCGCGCAGGCGAATTCCTCGACGGCGACGGCGTTGACGTCGTCGGCGACGATCTTCGGGACGAACGACTCCAACGAGGGTGATCGGATCCAGGCGGGGTAGCCGTGGCGAAGGACGTGCATCCCGCGGTCCGGCAGACGCTGGACATAACGCGCGACGTGATCGACCTGCTGCAGTCGGCGCGTGAGGAGGCGCTCGCGAGCCAGGCGGGTGTCCTCAACGACGACGGCGACATCGCCGTCAATGTCGACCACCGGGGCGCCCTGGTGAACGTCTGGTTCAAGCCGGGGGTGCTGGATCGGAAGCGGCCCGCGCGGGTGGCGGCCGAGATCAACGCCCTGCTGGCCACCGCGGGCGATGCCTCGATCGCGAAGTCGCAGCAGCTGATAACCGATGCGATGAAGATCGTGCCGACGCTCGTCGCCGATCTCCCGGAGGAATCCGAGTACTTTCCGTTCGGCACGCGCAACGACGGTGGCCGCGGATGACGGCACCGGACCCGCTCGCCTACGGGCTGCCGCTGACGGCGGAGGGGCACCCGGACTTCGAGAACGCCCGGTACGACGTCTTCAACCCCGCGCGCACCGTCGGCGTTCGCTCGAACTTGTCGGGCCGGACGCTGGCCGTACACCTCGAAGACGCCGTGGCGGCACTGAACGAGGAGGCGCTGCACGCCGAGATCCTCAAGGTCGTTTCCGTCGCCACCGTCCGATCCAGCTACGCCGTTCGCGAACGCGCCGAGTACTGGGCGGCGGTTCGCGGCGAGGTGCTCGAGCCCTCGGCCGTCGAGGCGTACGCCAAGGCAGAGGATGTCGAGGCCGCGCGACGAGAGGCTTTCGGCACCGGGAGCTGATCGGACCTCGGTGGTACCGTTCTTCGGAGATGGGGGCTGCTCGGATCCAGCCCGTAGCCGTGGGACAAGTTGGAGGGCTGCCCTGTGGGCGGTGGGTATGACGTTCAACCGGGTGTGGTGAGCAATGATTCGACGGTGCTCGCCACGCAGGCGAACGTCGCGACCACGGGGATCCGCAATCAGGTGACGGGCATCGGGTCGCCGCTGGGGTTCACGAGTCCGCACGGCGGACGGATCGCCGCTGCCGTGAACGGCATCATTCCGGGGCTCTTCCCCGAGATCGAGGCGACTGAGCAGCGCCAGCGCGCCACCGACGAGGCCACTCAGAAGGGCACCAAGGTGGTCAAGGAGGGCGACACCAAGAGTGGTGACCTGGTCAGCGGGAAGGACGATCAGCAGCAGATGCAGCAGATGCTTCAGATGGCCAGCCAGGCGGGTTCCTCGTTGCTGCAGATGCCGACCCAGCTGCTGCAGACGGCGGCTCAGACCGCACAGCAGCTGGGGCAGACCGCGGGTCAGTTCGCGCAGCAGGCCGCGCAGATGGCCCAGCAGACGAAGACCAACACCACCGATCCGTCGAAGGTCACGCCGACCACCGATCCGACGAAGGGCAAGGGCACCGGTGCCGGCGCCGGCGCGGGCAAGGGCGGCGGTGGAGGCGGTGGCGGTGGCGGAGCTGTCCCGACGACCGGGACGGGGACGGCGCTGACCGGGGCAGTGAGTGCAACGCAGGTTCCGTCGAAGTCGGTCGCTGCGGCGAGCACGCCCGCCAGGACGACCACCGCGATGCCGATGACCGGCATGCCGATGGCTCCGATGCATCGGGGCGGGCAATCGGGTGGGAGCGGTGTCACCCCCGGATCCGAGCTGGAGGAGACGGCCCCCCTGGTCGACGATGCGGCATTCCCGTCGGTCGACCAGCAGATCGGTGCGCTGCCCGTGATCGGCGCCGCTGACGAACCCGTCCGTCCCCCGTTCGAGACGACCGCTCTCGACGGCAAGCAGTAGCGCCACAGGTTCCGGATCGGTCCGCTGATCCTGGCTGAAGGAGAGAGTTCGTTGACGCAGGGCCAACAACCGCCGGACTTCCCGGGGCGACCGATGATGAACCCGACGGGCCTCCCGCCCACGGGCGGACCGGCTCGGGGGGCGAACCGCACTGTCATCGTCATCGTGTCGGTCGCGGCGGTGATCGTGGTGGTCATCGCCGCAGTCGTCGGGTTGGTCGTCCTCAACCGCGGGTCCGGGTCCGACGGTGCCGTCGCCGCCCCCGCGTCGTCCTCGTCCGCTGCCGCATCGTCGGGTGCAGCGATACCGGACCAGTACAGGCTTCGGGGAACGCTGACGAGCAAGGTCAGCGTGTGCGCTGCAGGCTCAGTGATGTCCGCCCAGATACCGAAATTCAAGGATCCGGTCGACTATCGCGCGCCAGATTTCAATGCCAATCTCGCTGCCGCTCGAGCGCAGCTGGAAAGGCTCGCGTCGAGAGTCTCGCCGAACGCGGATGCGCCGGTCGGACCGGCGATGCAGGAGTGGCTGACGGCATACGGGGATTTCCTGAATGCGTTGTCGAGGCACGCGACCGGCGACGACTTCAAGTGGAGTTCGGGGCTCGTCGACTCGATCGCTGCGAAGCTCAATACAATGTGTAAGACCGTCTAGGCGCTGTGATGGGGGACGGGACGAAGCCAGCGATGGAACGCGCCGACAGGTTCCGGATCGGTCCGCTGATCCTGGCTGAAGGAGAGAGTTCGTTGACGCAAGGCCAACAACCGCCGGACTTCCCGGGGCGACCGATGATGAACCCGACGGGCCTCCCGCCCACGGGCGGACCGGCTCGGGGGGCGAACCGCACTGTCATCGTCGTCGTGTCGGTCGCGGCGGTGATCGTGGTGGTCATCGCCGCAGTCGTCGGGTTGGTCGTCCTCAACCGCGGGTCCGGGTCCGACGGTGCCGTCGCCGCCCCCGCGTCGTCCTCGTCCGCTGCCGCGTCGTCGGGTGCAGCGATACCGGACGAGTACCGCCTGCACGGCAGCCTTACATCCAAGGCGAGCGTGTGTGCCGCGAGCGCGTTGACATCGCAGCAGATTCCCAAGTTCAAAGATCCTGTCGACTATGCAGCTCCGAATCTGGAAGCTGATCTGGTCACAGCGAAGCAGGATCTGGCGCGTTTGGCGTCGCGCGTGTCGCCGCAAGCGGACGCCGCGATCGGACCGACTGTGCAGGATTGGATCACCGCGTACATCGATTCGCTGGACGCCATCAAGAAGCACGCCCCGGACGATGAGCTCAAGTTCAAGCGAGGACTCGTCAACAGTCTGGCTGGATCGCTCAACGTGATCTGCAAGGGCTGAACCGGTGGGCGACGGCACCAAGCCCATGACCGAGCACGCCGATCAGATTCTTGCCGGCGTGTGGGAGGACGTCATCACGCCCGCGGAACTCTTGGCGCGATCGCTAGCGGCAGGTCAGGCTTCCGCTGATGCCTTCCGTGCGGCGAGCGAGGGCACGGCCGCTGCCTTTCGGTTGGGCATGACCGGGTACGGCGAATTCGTCGAAAGTGCGTCGGGAACGTGGGCGAGGAGCTTCCTCGGTCTGGTCAAGATCGGCGAGTCGCTGGCGGCGACGTCCCTCATGCTCGGCAATTTGGGCAGATCGTTGGCGGAAACCAATGCCGCACAGGCGGAGATCGTCTACCAGGCGGAGATCGAGATCAATGCGATCCGCGCGCAGTTGGTCCCGCTCGGACAGGACCCGACCGCGGCCATCAACGCCGTTATCGCCGATGCGCGGGCGATGGCAACGGCTGCTTCGACACAGTGCGCTACCGATCCAACATCATTGGGTGGATTCCAGCTCACGGGCGGAGGGGTCGCGGCAGAGCCCGGGCCGATACTCGGCGGCGGAGGTGCCACCGTGGTCGAACCTCCGGCGGGTGATCTCGGCAGTGTGGGCGGCGGCGCCATCTCGGAGGCTCCGAACGGTTCGGACGTGCAGGGGGCGGGCGGCGGGGCCCCGATCGATACGGGAGTATCCGGCCCCGGGGGTACTACTCAGATGACGAGTGCGCCGTCGCTGGGCAGCGGAGGCGGCGGAGGCGTCAACACACCACAGGTGCCGGCTTCGGGCCTGTCCAACCCGGCGACGTCGGGGGTGCCGCAGGGCGGTGCACCGTCGAGCTCGCTGCCCGGGACGGGGGCGGCGCCGAGCGCCCCGGCACCGTCGCAGGCGGGCCTCGGCAGCACTCCCAGCCCGACCTCGGCACCGTCGGCCTCGTTGGAGGGAGGCTCCGCGGCATCGGTCAGTCCACAGGCGACCTCGGCGCCGTCCGCCTCGGGCGCATCGTCGCCGGTGAGCACCGGTGAGGTGGGAACAGGTGTCGCGGGCGCGCAGCCGGCGGCGACGACCGGCACCGCGACCACGGGGACACCGATGATGTCCCCGACCGCGGCGCTCAGCGCAGCGGGGACGGGGGCGGTGTCATCCGCGGCGGTCGTGCCGGCGGTCGCCTCCTCGGCGGTGAGTGCGGGCCCCGCCGCGTCGGCCGTGCCCGCCAGCGCGGTGGCGGCGGCCGCGCAGGGAGCGGTCCCCGCAGCTTCGGCGCCGGCCGGTGCAGTGCCGACGGCGGCGGCCGCGGCACACGTCGCGCCGTCGCCGTCCGTCGCCGGCCCGTCGGCTCCGGCAACCGCACCGGCGGTGGCGCAACAGGTCGCCGTCCCGCAGTCGGCTCCGGGGGCGGTGCCTTCGCCGGCCACGAACCAGTCCACGTCGGCTCAGGTGGATACCGCGAGCAGCGATGCGCAGGGCCCCGACCGTGAGCTGCTCGGCCCGCCCTTCGTGGTGCCGGTGCCATTGGGGACTGCCGACGGTGTGATCGCGGGCGCGGGCCCGTCGACCGCCGAGCAGGAGCACGTCTCCGGCGTGCTCGCGTCCATCCTGGGATCGTTACGCGGCTCCGAGCATCTGCCGGATTCGGGCCTGCACTGGGCCGTGGGTCTGCTGTCCGGCGCGTCGGGCGCGACCATCGTCGCCGCGACCTCCGACGCCGGATGGTTGCCGCCGCCGTCCAGGATCCCCGAGGGCGTCCGCGTGCTGTGGAACGTGCCCGAGGTCGCGTGGGCGCTCCTCGACGATCCGGTCCGGCAGGTCGTCGAGTACGCGCGCGCGAACGATTACGAGCTCGGCGCGGTCGCAACCACGCATCCCGGGCGTTCCCTGCGCGATGCCGTGGGGGCGGGCGGCATCGTCGGGCTCACGGCGCCCGGCTCCGCGCTCGACGGTGCGCGTCCCCGCTTCGACGTGGTCGCGTCCCCCGAGCGTGCAGCTCAGATCCGGGCGATGGATACCGAGCGGGCCGCGAGGCAGATCCGAGCACTCCTCCGTGACCTCGAGCGCATCCCCGATGGGGCCCGGGATGTCGTGACCGGTCAGGCGCCCGTCGAAGCGCGGCGATATCTCGGTGCGGAACGGTCCGTGCCCGAATCGGTGATCGATCAGCTCTCCCGTGACAGGTCGGCTCTGGACGACGCGATGCGGGCCGAGCGGGTACCGGCGCGCACCGTCGGACTGGGGGAGCGCGAGCCCACCGCCATCCGTCTGTACGAGCTGCTTCTGGACCGGGCGCGTGTGGATGCGACGTTCACCGCGATCGCCGGCGACATCGAGGGCACCGTCTACCACTGGACCTTCGCCAAGCGCCTCGCCGCAGCGCTGACGGCGTGAGTCGCCGCCGGAACGCGGGAGCCCGGGCGTACTCCGGCCGGTAGGATTCGCAGATCGGCGCCGGTGGGGGCGACGGATTCGGTGGGAGGGGTTGCGGGATGAGCGAGGACGACTGGACGTTCAACCCGGGTACGTCGTGGAACGGGACGCGGGCCCCGGTGTTCAACAACTCGTGGCAGGAGCAGTGGTTCGACGTCGGCGGGGTCAAGGTGACCGGCTCGGATCAGTACTTCACCAACGTCCTGCAGGAGGCCCAGCGGATCTACGGCGATGCCGGGATCAGATTCGCGGACCGCTACACCTCCGAGGGCGGGCCCATGGGGCGCGGGCTGGTGTTCGGCGACGGCACCTGGCTGCCCACGGACGGCAGGATCGCCTACACGCGCTACGGGCCAGGCGGAACCGCCGAGCACTTCGTTCAGAATGCGGACGGGACCGTCTCCCGGCTCGGGAGGGTCTCCGAGACGGGCCCTTCGATCACCCCCGACAGCTATCGGTACTCGGCGGAGTCGGGCCAGATAGTGGCGTTCAAGGACGGCAAGCCGGTGTTCGCGGCGCCGCCCGGGCAGTTCCGTGGACCGGATGGGACGACGCACTGGGTGCAGAACGAGGACGGTTCGCTTTCGCCGGCGGCGAAGGGCGGAGCGCCGCTGGTGCCGGGTGCGGAGATCTTGGAAGTACAGCCGCGTTTCCCGGGATGGGTGTTGCGGCGGGATCCGGAGTTCGCGGCGGCGATCACGCAGTTGTTCGTCGCGCTGAGGAAGACGCTGGGGCAAGGGGAGCCGGCGCGAGCCACTGTGTCGCCGACGCCCTACGAGGTACCCGGGGACGCGGCGGGAATCGACGAGTACGGCTCGCTCAAGGGGACGTTCTCGCGGCTGAAGGGCATGTACGACGGTGTCTCTGCGCAGATGGTCGCCGCAGTGGGCCGGTCCGCCGCGTTGACGATGGCGGCGCGGAACAAGCTGGCGAGCGCGATACTGACCTTCAACGCCCGCGCCGCCGCAGCGGTGGAGCCGGACTTCGCCAGCGTTGCGGCGGCGGCCTACTCCGCGCTCGACGACGCGCTGCAGGCGATCACCGAACTGCTCGGCAGACAGCAGGACCCGGGAACGTACCGCGACACGGTCTACCTCCCCCCGGCGTTCGTCGACCCGACCGCGACCCCGGGAGCGGGTGGATCCAGCTACGAGAAGGTCATGCAGTTCATGTGGAACGAGATTCGCACCAATCGGGACAGCGAGGCGGTCAAGCGGCTGTTCGCGCTCAACACCTCGGGCAAGACCGGCGACGGAGTGCGCGCGTTCAAGGAATGGTTCGACCTGGTGCACGGGCCGGTGAACATCGCGGGGGCGAAAATCATGGACCCGGGCCCGTGGGACCACAAGCCGCGGATCGACAAGCTCATGGGAATGGCGGGTAGGAACAATTACTATCTGCGTCTGCCGTGGACCAAGAGCGGTGATGAATACGACTCGGTGTTCTATGACATCTTCTCCAACGTCCACTACGGCTATGTCGGAAGAATGGCCGGATTCTCCGAGGAGACGCTGGTCGGCGGCGGAAACGTGCCGGTCCCGGGCGTCGGAGCGAACGACCTCGGCGATGACATCTCCACGAGGATCGGAGCGCAATTGTTCGACCGCTACGGCCCCGGCATGACGGAACAACAGTTCCAGACGGGTGTTTACGCCGCGATCCAGCAGCTCCAGGCGGCGGGAACGGACAAGATTTCGCATGGCACGGGCGGTTTCTGACATGTCGGACGGTGTCGGCCTGGAATCGTCGCGCGCCGCGCGCCGGTGGGAACGGGTGGAACGGGCGGGCGTCGTCCTTCTCGTCGCGTTCGGTGCGAGCCTCGCCGTGGTGACACTGATCCACCTTCCGATCAACCGTGCGATCGAGAAGCGCCCCGAGGGCATGCCGCGTTCGTGGGCACTCGGCGTGGTCCGGGCGGAGGCGTGGGTGATCTACCCCGCGCTGTTCCTTGGCGTGGTCGCGTTCCCGATCGTCGCGGCGTTCGTCCGTCGGCGGCTCGTGCTCGTCGTGGCGGGGCTGTATCCGTTGGCCATCGGTGCGTTGGTCGTGTGGGGTGTCGCGCACGACATCGCCGCCGGTCCGTAGCGCCCTGCCGGTCCTCAGTCGGGTATTGCGACCGCAGCAGTAATTCGAATGAATTGAATGTCGGGTGAATCCGACTATTCCTGTTTCAGGACTGTTTGTGCCGAATGTCCGCCCTGAACAACGGTTCGAAACCTGGCCTGTGAAGCCCGCTGCGTTGCGCTACTCTCGCTGGGGAGGCTATTCCTTCAGCGATTCACTGTGCGTGTCCCGGCACGATGGTGACGGTGATCGCGCGGTGGTCGTGCTGGCGATGAGTGGAGGTATCAGTACAGATGGGTGGTCTGATCCTCGCCTCTCCGGAGATTGCTCCGGCGTTTCCTGGGTGGGTTGATGCGGGGGCTCGGGATTACATCACGGGCTTGTTCTCGGGGTTGCGTGCGACGTTGGGGAAGGGGACGCCGGCGTTGCCGCAGGCGGCGGAGACGCCGTATGCGATTCCGCAGGGTGATCTGGGTATTCCTCGGTATGGGGAGACCAAGGTCGTCAATGATCTGATCAAGATCAGTTATGACAATGCGACGGCGACGATGGCGGCGACTGTGGGGAAGTCGGCGGTGTTGACGGTTCTTGCGCGGAATGCGGTGACTGCGGCTGTTGAGTTGTTCAACGGTTTGGCGGCGTCGTTGGTCGAGGATGATTACATGCGGCTTTACGCTGCGGCGGGTTATGCGATCGAGGAGGCGCGTAATGCTGTGGCGGGGTTGTTGGCGCGGCAGTCTCAGCCTGGTGGTCTGCAGGTGTATCCGTCGTGGTTCGTCGGGCCGATCCCGCCCGGTGCCATCCGCGCACCGAGTCCCGCAGCAACGAATCCTGCAGGGACACAGGCGACTCCGTCTGGTACGGTCCCGCGCCCTGGCGAGGCGATTCTTCCGCAGACGGTCAATGACGGGACGCTCCTCGGGAGCCAGACGCTCATCGCGCTCGGCGAGGACGGCACGTGGGGAGCCGCCCTGCACTACGCGCCGCCGGGCAGTCCCGAGGCGCGGGTCGCGTTCGGAGGCGGCGTCACCACCGGCGGGATCACGAATCTCCTGTTCGCCGGCGCGGCGATCTCCCAGGACGTGCGCGGCGGGATGGACCCGACGGAGGCCACCGTCTCGGAAGTCGGCGGAGCGGTAGCGGCAACCGGCGCAGATCTCGGAGCCGCGGCACTGACGGGTGCGATCGCGGGATCCGAGGTACCTGTTGTAGGGACCGTCGTCGGCGCAGTCGCAGGGGTCGCCGTCGGATACTTCGCTCCCAAACTGATCAGAATGCTGTGGTGACCCCAATGCCGCCAGGAACGAAGCAGGTCGCGGGCACACCGTGGCCCGACACCGGACTCAACCGGTCGCGTGCTGTCCTGCTGGGAGTGTTCTCGGCCGTGATCATCGCGTTCTTCGGTCTCGCGGTAGCGGCCTTCGCCGGATGGGCCAGGGTGGCGGCGGCGTTCATGTGTGTGGCGTTCGTCTGTCTCGCGGCGGGGGCGGCTGCTGTCGCCGGACGGAAGTATCGCGCCCCGGGGCCCCGGCAGGAATGGGGCGTGAACGATGAGATCGTCTTTCTCTGCTGGCCCGGCGCGGCGTACATGACGCGAGTGGTGGTGCCGTTCGCGCTGGGGTTGTCGTCGGTCGGAGTCGCGCTGATCGGAAATGACGCCGCGTCGTCGCCGTCCGGCTATTCCGAGGCGCGCGGAGGTCCGATCTTCTTCTACGTCGTCGGGGCGGTCGGTGTCGCGATCGCACTGGTTCTGATGCTCAAGCCTCGCGGCCCGAGTCAGTGGACGGAGATCCGTATCGGTTCCCAGGGTGTGTGCATCGTCAGCGGAAGTCGTCGTACCGCTATCGACTGGAACGACACGGCCTCGTTGGAAGCGCTACCGACCAACCCCAATGAGCTGCGTCCCTACGCGCAGGTAGTGCTCGCACGGACATGCGCGAAGCAGGTGAAGCTCCCTCTCGGGCGCGCGCAGATCGACCCCAATGTCCTCTGGAAGTCACTGGTGGCCAGTCGCAATCGAGTCGTTGCGCTACCATCGCCCGGAGAGCCCGCTCCGTCACGAGAGGTGTGAACACATGGTTGAGAATCTTGACGTCCAGCCACCCGAGTTGCGGAGGTTCGGGGCGATCCACCAGCAGACGGCGGTCGCGCTCCGGGCGTGGGCCGTCGCGGAGGACGGATTCCCGGCCGAGTACCTGGAAACGCACGGACTCGCCAACTACGTCACCTACATGGGCGTCACCCATCACTTCGCCACTCGCAACGTCGGCGGTACCACCTTCGGTCACCGCAACGACAGCTCCGATACCGCGCTGAACAACTCCGCAACGGTCTTCACCACCAACGACGAGTCCGGCGGCGCAGTCGTCCGCGAGGCCTGACGGTGTTCGTTCACCCCGTGGTCCAGCGCACTCTCGATATCGCCGACGCGGGGCGCGACCGCATCGGCGAGGTGTGCGAGGGGGCGGAGGCGGCCAGGCACGGCACGGCGAACAAGGACGGCGACATCGCCGTACAGGTGAACTTCCGGGGCGAACTGGTCGACCTCTGGCTCAAGCCCGGCGTCCTCGACGTCAAGCGCCCCGGGCGGATCGCGACGGAGATCGCCGCCCTCATCGCCGAGGCGACGGCGACTGCACGCGCCACCGCGACGGCGGGCTTCCTCGCCACCTCCCGCTCATTGGGCGATCTGGCCAAGGAGCTGCCCACCGAAGGGGAGTACTTCCCCAGCATCTCCCGGGCCGACACATGACCGTCCTCGCTCCCGCGGACTACGGTATTCCGCTGCGTCCCGACGGCCACCCCGATTTCGAGGGCGCCCACTACCCGGTGTACAACCCCGACCGAACGATCGGCATCAGCGTCGATCACTCGGGCAGCCCCGTCGCTCTCCACCTCGACGAATCGACTCGTGGCCTCACCGAGACAGCGCTGCAGGCAGCCATCCTCGACCTCGCCCGCATCGCCGCGGTCCGAGCCAGCTACGCGAACAGACAGCGCGCGGAATACTGGTTCGCGGTCCGCGGCGACTACTTCGACCCCGCATACGTGTCCCACTACGCATCGCGGTACGACTACGAACAGGTCCGGCGGGACTGCTATCCCGAGGAGCGGGGATAGCCACGACATGGGTGGTCTGATTCTCCTCACCCCGGAGATTGCTCCGGCGTTTCCTGGGTGGGTTGATGCGGGGGCTCGGGATTACATCACGGGCTTGTTCTCGGGGTTGCGTGCGACGTTGGGGAAGGGGACGCCGGCGTTGCCGCAGGCGGCGGAGACGCCGTATGCGATTCCGCAGGGTGATCTGGGTATTCCTCGGTATGGGGAGACCAAGGTCGTCAATGATCTGATCAAGATCAGTTATGACAATGCGACGGCGACGATGGCGGCGACTGTGGGGAAGTCGGCGGTGTTGACGGTTCTTGCGCGGAATGCGGTGACTGCGGCTGTTGAGTTGTTCAACGGTTTGGCGGCGTCGTTGGTCGAGGATGATTACATGCGGCTTTACGCTGCGGCGGGTTATGCGATCGAGGAGGCGCGTAATGCTGTGGCGGGGTTGTTGGCGCGGCAGTCTCAGCCTGGTGGTCTGCAGGTGTATCCGTCGTGGTTCGTCGGGCCGATCCCGCCCGGTGCCATCCGCGCACCGAGTCC
>NZ_LSRE01000025.1 GCF_001575205.1 Tsukamurella pseudospumae | reverse complement strand
AACATGCTGATAGCTCTCCTGATCCACACCCACCCAGTTACCCGCATTCAGATTCGCGGTGTTATTGGCCGTGAGCTCAGCAATATTCGCATCCGCCACCGCCGCAGCCTTACCGAAACTCGCCGACGTGGTGTCATAGCTCGCGTAGTTGACCAGAATCCGGTCGACACTCATGGAAGTTCTCCTCTACTATTCGCAGTCGATCAGGTCAGACAGTGGCATAGCCGGTGAACAACGAACCACCATCACCATCGGTATTAGCGATCAAACCACCATTCCGATTCAGCGCCTCAGCGATCGTCTCCAACTTCTGCTGCTCCGAATTACACACGGCGATCAACTCATCCATATGCGCAACAGCCTTGTTCGTCGTATCACCCGCATTCGCGGCACGATACGCCTCAGCAGTAGTACGCACGAACTTGATGTTCGCCAACGTCAACGCAGCCACATCATGCGTCTTCGCGGTACCAGCAGCATGCGCGACGGTGTTCAGGTCATAGATCTGCGGGGGCATTGCATTCTCCTCCAGTTCGTCAGGGACGGTTCGGTTCGAAACAGCGGATGGGTCTCAGCGGTGGGGTTCCAGTGCGATGATCAGGACTCCTCCCCGCCGGCCGGCGCCCCGATGGGCACGGAATCCAGCTCCGGGGCCGAGTCCTGGTACACGGGCATCGTCGCGGTCGCCGCCACGACGACGGGCTCGCGCTTCCTCCCGGTGGACCGGGCGACGGGGGCATTGCTCGCCATCGGCTGGGGCGTGCGCATCGGCTCGATCGGCACGCGGGGCATCGTCGGGGCCGGCGGCGGAACCGTCAATCCTCCGGTCAGCCACTTCGACGGTGCCGCATACTGCGTCAGCCCGCCGAGCCCGCGGACCGCGCCGGCGCCCGATCCCACGGGCGAGCCCTGCGCCAGGCGCTCGAGCGACGGTGAGCCGGGCTGTGTCCCGAAGTATCCGACCCGCTCAGTCCGGTGGTCCTTGTCGATCGACGACATGATCTGGCTCAGCGGCTGCATCACCGTCTGACCGACCTGAGCACCGGCCTGCACGGCCTGTTGGGGGATCTGGACGAGGGTCTGCAGGCCCTGCATCGCCATCTGGGGCCCCTGGCTGCCGAGCTGCTGGATCAGCTGCTGGCCGAGCTGCTTCCCACTCGAGGCCCGGCTCGGTTCGTCCGGACTGCGTCCCTCGGCATTCTTGGCGTTGGTCGCCCCTTGATCGGATCGCGCGTACGAGTTCACCCCGACCGTCTGGCCGAGCTGAGTGCCTGCGAGAACCCCCGCCGATGTGCGCATCGACAGCGTGCTCGCCACGGCCGCCGCGCCCTGGGCCGCGAGCGCCACGTCCTCCACTGCGGCTTCGGCCGCCGTGGCGGCACCCGCGGCGAGCGGGTGCACCGAGACCGCCGACGGTGCGGCCAACGGCTTCGGCGGCAGGAACGGGTCGAAGCTCATGTTCAACGTCGTATTGGCCAGGTACACGAACATCGAGCCGGAGTTCTGCGCCCACATCCCCGCGTACTGGGCCTCGTTGGCGGCGATGGGTGCAGTGTTGACGCCCAGGAAGTTGGTCGCGTGCAGTGTGGCGTTCGTGACGTGATTCGTCGTGATCTCGGGGATCTGCGCCATCTCGGCCAGCGCGCTCGAGTAGTCCGCGGCCTGTTTCGCGTGACGGGTGGACGCGACGAGCGCCTGTACCCGCACGACCTCGTTGTACGCGAGGTAGGTCGCCACGTTGCGCGTCATCAGCAGGGTCTCCGGCGCCTGCCACGCGGCCGCCAGGCGGGTCAGCAGCCCGAGCAGGAACGCAGATCGCGCGCTGACGGACCCCGCAACGGTCGCCCAGGCCGCAGATGCCGCGGCCGCGGGCGCGGGTCCCGCGCCCGTCATCAGGCGCCCGACGTTGACCTCGGGCGGCAGCGCTGGAAAGGTCACTGCGCCGGCCTCGTCAGAACGTGACGGCGTTGTCGGCGATCACGTACGTCGCAGCGACTCCGGCCAGGCTGACACCGTACTGCGCGACGACCGCATGCTCGACCACCGAGGTGGACAGGAAGTTCGCGGCGTGCACCGTCGAACTGGTCGACGCCAGGAGCGAGACCTCGTCCGCTCCCGCGGGCTCGGAAGACCCGAGGGCCGCCGCAGTGCCTGCGACGACTCCCGAACTGGCCACGACGTTCGTCACGACCTCGCTCGTTCCGGACACCAACTGTGCCGGCATGACATTCAACCCCATCGGAAGCTCCCCCTCGTATGAGTGTCGCTTGGTACCTAATCAGCGTGGATCCGATTCGTCAAGCCATTCGCCGACTGAGACGTCAGCCCCACAGGTCCTCGCCTGTATCGGCCTCTCCGCGCCGCGCCCCGTTCCAGGCGATCTGCACGATGTCCGACGCCGCGCCCCGGCCCGGATGGAACCGCGCGCGACCGGCCAGGCCGAAGCGCTGCGCCCGCTCACCGCCGATCGTGACGTTGAACTTGTCCGCGGACAGGACCACCGCCATCGCGCTGTTGGTGTCCAGGTACTGGATCAGCGGATCCGATGTCGACTTGTAGAGGTACTCGCCGTCGTTGACCACCAGGATCACGTGGAAACCACGGATGACACCGTCGTTCATCAGCTTCACGGTCTGGGTGATCGGATGGTTCCGGTCACCGCGGGCGACGACGGCGTCGTAGTCGTCGACGATGAGGAAGATCTCTGGGCCGCTCCACCAGTCCCGGCGCGCGAGCGCCGAGGCGTCCGCGCTCTCCGGCACCCGGCGATACGCCACCTGAGCGGGGTCGGTCTCGCCCTCCCCCATCCATTCGACGAGTCGGTCCTGCCACTTCCGCAGGAAGTCCATCGGGTCCGAACCGTGCAGGCCGATGTTCTTCGGGTTCGGCGCGAACGCTCCGCGATGCACCCGCTTGGGATCGAGCAGCGCGATCGCGCCGTCCTGGATCGTGGGGTAGCGCCGGCTGATCGCCTCGATGAGGGTGTGCACCATCGCCGACCGGCCCGTGCCGCTGTCGCCGACCACCACCATGTGAGCCTCGCGCCCGAAGTCGGCCAACGCGGAACCACCGTCGGACTCGCGGATTCCGAACGGCAGCCGGACTCGCTCACGGTCGCTGGCCTCGGGCACGAGCGTCGCGAACAGCTCGTTCTGCAGAACGCTCTCGGGAAGCGCGAGCAGCCGCGGTGCCACGACACCCGAGGTGTTGCCGCGCCGAACCCGGTCGACCACCTCCGCGATGCCGCGGCTCAGTGTCGCCGAGTCGGCGTCACCGTCGGCGCGTGGCAGTGCCACGAGCGCGAGCAGATCGCGGTCCGTCGTGATGACGTGCCCCGCGCGGTCGGGAACCTGCTTGTTGCGCTGTGAGTTCACCACGGACATGTCGTAACTCGCGGTGGAGACCCGGCCCTCGACGATGGTGTGCATATGGCTCGCGAGACCACGCAGGACGGTGTTCCGAGCCGTCGTGATCACTAGGTGCACACCGTAGTTCAGGGCGCCCGAGGCCAGCGATTCCAAGGTGGGGACCTTGGACTCGAAGACGCCGCCATCGGTCACCGCCGCGTCGAATCCGTCGATCACGATGAACACGTCGCCGAACGCGTCCTCCGCCAGCACCGGCGCGGACGGATCCGCCCGCATCCGGCGGTAGTCGGCCATCGAGTTGACGCGGTACTTGCGGAAGAGCTTGGCCCGGTACTCGATGAGATCGGCCGTCTGGGAGACGATCCGGTTGATCGCGTCGTCCTCCGACCGCGTGGCGATCCGGGAGACGTGGGGCAGCTCCTCGAGTCTCATCCAACCGCCGCCGGTGTAGTCGACCACGAAGAACTGCACCTGCTCCGGCGAATGGGTGAGGGCCAACGAGGTCACCAGCGTCATCGCCGCCGTGGTCTTGCCCTTCTGCGGGCCGCCGTAGATCAGCACGTTGCCCTGGCCACCGGACAGGTCGAGATGCCATACGGGCTGCTGGTGCCGAGCGGGGTCGTCGAACACACCGAACGGCACCTGCAGCGTGGCGGGAGTAGTGGCCGTCGGAGCCACCCACCGGTCCACACCGAGCGACGGTGCCACCGCGTCCAGTGTGGTGGACGTGAGTTCGGGCAGCCACGGCTTGTACGCGGGACGCGCCGGCGCGTTGGTCAGCAGGTCCTTCACCACGGTGAAGACCGTTGGCGCGGCGAGCAGTTCCTCCTCGGTGCGCACCGTCTCCTCGTCCTCGATCACCTCGGCCTCGAGGTTCGGGATGTCGACGCGACGCGCCGAGAAGCTCCTCGACGCCAGATCGGTCGGCCGTGCGTGTGCAACCTCTCGCACCTCGACGGCACCGGCTGTCTCGGGCGCGAAGTAGGGCTTGCCCGTGAAGCCCGCGTAGAACCGGATCAGGTCGTCCTCGTGCAAGGTCTTCATCAAGCCGTTGCCGGGCTTCCCCGGTAGGTTCTTCGCGTCCGGCACACCGATCACGGCGCGGGAGTCTCCGGCGGTGCCGGTGCGAAGTGCGATGTGGTAGTGGATGTTCGACTCGAGTCCGCGCGAGCGGGCCATCTCCGCATTCTGCGAAGCGAGCAGCAGGTGCACGCCCACGGACCGGCCGACGCGGCCGATCTGGCTGAAGATGTTGACGAACTCGGGCTTGGCCTCGAGCAACTCGGTGTACTCGTCGATCAGGACCAGTAGTGCCGGCATCGGCTCGAGTTCGGGACAGTGGCCGGACTCGCGCGCCTTCTCGTACTCCGTGAGACCGATGATGTTGAACGACGGGTACCGCGCCGCGGCGCTGTCGAACAGCTGTTGCCGTCGCTTGAGCTCGCCGGTGATGACCTCCATCATGCGGTCGACCATGCTCTCGGACTTCTCGAGGTTGGTGACCACCGCCGCGACGTGGGGGATCTCCTCCATCCCCTGGTACGTCGCGCCGCCCTTGAAGTCCACCAGCAGTAGGTTCAGCATCGACGGCGAGTGGAACAGGCACGCGTCCAACACGAGACAGCGCAGGAATTCCGACTTGCCGGAGCCAGACGTGCCGATCATCTCGCCGTGCGGGCCGGTGCCGCCCTGGCTCGCCTCGCGCATGTTGAGGAAGATGCGCGCACCGTCCGGCGCGAAACCGATGGGGAAGTTGAGCCTGCGAGGGTCGTCGAACCGCTTGATCCGCTGCCAGAAATCGACCACGTCGATCGCGCCGGGGTCCTCGACGCCCACCAGGCTCGCCCAGTCGCGTCCGGTGTCGTGGCGCTCCTTGGACAGCAGCGATGTCGTGGTCTCGAGCTCCCACCGTGCGAGTCGACGGGCGGACGTGTGCGAGTCGATCTCATCGAGGTGGTCGGCGCGCGCGATCTCCTTCGGCGCCTCGAGCGGCAGGTCGGAGTCCCATCGAGTGACGATGCCCGCCGCATCGACGCTGAGCAGCACGGCGTGCGGATAGGTGTCGACCACGCCGTCGGGAGGGGAGATCAGGATCCAGGTGACATCCGCGATCGACGCGATCGCCTGGTCGGTCATCCGGGCCCGCTCCGTCGAGTCCACGATGACGACGGTGTGGCGCGTCCGGCCCGTCACCTCGGACTCGGTGGTGAAGGGGCGGGCGTAGTCGATCACGCGGTCCGGCTCGGACACCGGAAGGTCGTCGCTGCCGGCCAGTTCCTCGAGGAACTCGGTCCAGTTGCCGTAGATCATGCGCCGCGATCCGAGCGCGTCGACGAGGGTCGGATGCTGCGTGTGCGGCAACCATTTCGTGTACGCCCACGGCCCGCCGTCCGGGTCGTCCGTGACCACGGCCAGACGCATGCGGTCGGGACCGTGCGTGATGGTCAGGTGGTTGAGCATGGCGCGCACCATGCCCAGCGCCCGGTCCCGATCCCCGCTCACGCCGAGCACCGGGAAGTTCCGCAGCGTGAACGCCAGCGGCATGTCCGCGATCGTCGAATGCGTGTGCAGGAACTTGACGGTCTCCGTCCACTGCACGGGGTCGAGGAACTCTCCGTCCGGCGCCTCCGGCGTGACGAGCTTGGCCTTCGGCACGATCCGGCCCCGGCCGTACCGGGCCGCGCTGAACCGGATCTTGCGCTCGGGGTCGCCGCCACTCACCTCCCACATCCGCTCGGTGCCGATGATCGACGCAGCCATGGCGGGATCGGGGTAGGCGTGCACGAGCGCCTCGTGGTAATTACGGCCGCGTGCCAGGGCCTTCTCCCGGGACGTACCGATGGCGCGGCTCGCCTGCTTGCGCTCGTGCAACAGCTGAGCCCTCGACTTGCCGGCGCCACCGCCCGGCCCGCCGCCCATGTACGCGAACATGCCGAACAGCAGCATCATCGGCATGAGCAGCATCGTCGGACTGAAACCGCGGTTCATGCGGATCATCATGAACAGCATGCCGAGAACCGCGACCACCATGACGACGGGCATCATCACGGTACGGAGTTTGCTCGGCGGGTCGATCTCGTCGATGGTGTCCGGCGTCCGGACCTCCACCTCCTTCTTGATGACCCGCGGCTCCTTCTTAGGGTGCAGCGGCGGCTCGAACACCTGCCTGCTCATTTGGTCCCCTTCGGATCGAACTTCTCCACCACGGGGTCCTGAGCACCGCCGTCGTGCTTGATCGATGCGCCGGCCTGCGAGAGAGTGGGGCCCGAGGCGAGCAGACTGATGACCGTCCACGGCGCGGGCACCGGATTACTCAGCCCCAGGGCCTTGGCGGAGGCACCGGCATCGCTGGACCCCTGATCGTCGATGCCGTAACGGATTCCGGTGTCGGCGATCCAGAACTCGCCGCCGCGCTCACGCGAATCGGGGGCGGAACCCGTCGCGTACACGTAGCGGCCGCTGTTCGGCGGCATGTACACCTCGTCGGCGATCGTCCCCTGCGATCCGGGGCCTCCGATCAACGCGATCCGCGCCGCGGATTGTGCACTCGTCAGAGGCAGCGTCCGAGCGACGAGGACGCGCTCGATCGCGGTCGGATCGTCCCCCTCGCGGGTCCAGGAGGTGCAGGTCACCGGCTCACGTACGGGGTCGGCCAACCGTACTCTGCCCGACGGGAAGTGGTCCACCGCGATCTTTCCCGCGACCTTGGGCCACTGGTTCGCGGTGGCACTCTCGACCTCGACCACACCCCCCTTCGCGGGCGAGACGTCCTGCAGGATCGTCGCCGCGGTCTGGGAGATCTGCTGGACGCCATCGAGTGCCGCCACGTAGTAGGTCCAGCCACCGTCGACGGTGGGCACCCGGAGCGTCGTGCCCACGAGGAGGTTGGCGCCGTTGGGAAACCGCACCGGCTTACCGAGGTCGGTGATCGGGGGCGCGTCGATGGGCTCGCGCGCGGCGAGCGCGTTGAACAAGCCCGACGACATCGGGATCACGCTCTCGTCGAGCCCGATACCGAGCGCCTCCCGGACGGCGGAATTCCGCAGGTCGACCCGCGCCCGGACGACGGTTCCGCGGTCCTGGTACACGAGCCAGGACTGGTTGTCGAACCGCACGAGGCGGGCTCGATCGTCGGAGAGGTCGGCGGTACCGTCGCCGGTGGTCAACGGACCGCCGATGACGGTGACCTTGACCGCCGCCGTCGCGGTGGTCGGGAGGCCCGTCGCGGGGTCGAGTGGGACCGCCGCGCCAGTGGCGGCGGTATCGCAGATCGCCCACTGCGAGGTGCGCGACGTCGAATTGCGGATCGCCGTGGGCGCGTACGGGATCCCGACCATGGGACCGCGCGGCATCTTCTCGATCTCGGACGACTTCGCCTGCACCGGCGCGGTGGGGGATCCGATGATGAGCTGCGCGGAGACCACGTTGGGTACCGGACTGAGCGCATTGCCGACCTTCACGTACAGGGCGCCCGTCTGGCTGTCCTGGATGATGTCGGCATCCTTGACCTTGCCCGCGGGGAACAGCACCGCGCCGATCACGCAACCGATCATGCCGACGAGCCCCACCGCCAGGGCCACGTACAACGGAGCGCCCTGGTACTTCTTGACGTCGTCGATCCATCGGGTGTCGCGGCGGACGAGCGCTTCCTCGTTGCGGCGCTGCAGATACGCCTCTCCCGACTTCTGATACTTGGTGGTCAGACGGAAGCCGCGCACACGCTCCTGCAGTCCCGACTTCGGACTGGAGGGATCCGGATTGATCTCAGCCATCGTTCTCCGCTTCCCAGTCCTCGAGAAGGTGCCATTCCGACCATGGGAAGTTCGGCGACACCCGCAATGTCTCTTCGTAGGCCAGCCGGACGTCGTCGAGCTCCAGCGTGCGCAGGAGCCTCCGCTTCTCGTCCGAGGTCATCGATGATCGGTCGACGGCGCTGACCCGGAAATCACGGAAGCCGCGCGCGGACGAGATCACCGTCCGGACGAACCGAGCGTTCGACATCAGGTCGACCCCGCTGCACAGTCGCCCCTTGATGTCGAGCGCGTTGACCGCGGCCAACCGCCGGTTGTGCCGATGAAGGTAGTCCAGGACACCGTCGGCGAGCTGCTCGCGGTTCTTCTCCGCCACCGATCGCGCAATCTCGACCAGTTCCTCAGGGGTGAACGACGAGAACGACAAGCGCGACGGAAAGCGCAGCGGCAGACCCGGGTTCACCTGCAACAGGCGGTTCATGTCGTCGTCGTAACCCGCGAGCACGACCACGACCTTGTCGCGCAACGGCTTGTCGCCCTCGTTCTCGATGCGGGCGAGCAGCACCTCGAGCGCCTCGCGCCCGAACCGGGAGGCCTGGTCCTCTCCGTCTCCCGCGACCAGTCCGTACGCCTCGTCCAGGAAGAACAGGCCGCCGCGGGCCTCGTCGATCAACTTGTTCGTGCGGATGCCCGCCTGACCGACATAGCCGGTCATCATGTCGCTCGGCTGGTGCTCGTAGACCTCGGGTCGCGCGATCACGCCGAGGCCGTAGTAGAGCTTCGCCAGGATCCGGACTCCCGTGGTCTTACCCGTGCCGGGCGGACCCGTGATGATCGCGGAGAGGCGCATCTCCTCCTCCCGATGGTCCTCACCCAGTTCCTCGCTGAGCAGCTTGCGCTCCCGGTCCATCTCGACCTTCGAGGCGAGACGCCGGATCTGCGACTTCACGTCGGGGCTGCCGACCAGCGCGTCCAGCTCGGCCCAGGCGTCGCGGAGGACGGCGTCCCGCTGCCGGTCCAGCGTTTCCAGCTCGATCTCCAGGGCCGTGGTCCCGGACGCCGGGTCCCACGGGTCCGCCCGGGTGTTCAGCGATTCGACGGTGACGACCTCGAGCCTGCCACCCGCCGCCGCGTGCTCGAGGTCCGCGCGGGCGGAGATCCAGGCACGAGCGTCGCGGATCAGCTTCGCCGCGGTCTCCTCGTCACCCGTGGCCCGCAGTGCGTACGCCTGAGTCACGATCAGGCTCGCATGCACCAGCTTGAACTCCTCGGCGCCCATCGCGCTCTTGGTGGCCGCGAGCGCCTGCTGCGCGTCGCCGGTCCCGACCAGGGCCCGCGCGTTGAGCGCCGTGACGCCGAGTTGCCAGAACCGGACGGCACCGTCGACCTCCGGCGACGTCCAGAGGGGCTCACGACTGTCCGCGATCGTCGAGAGCACCTCGGGCCAGCGGTGTGCCAGCCCCAGCAGGCACACCCAGAGGTACCGGACGTAGTTGCGCTGCGCCGGCGAATCGCGGCCGACCTCGCGCTGCAGTCGGGTCAGTTCCTCCGCAGCCTCGGCGAGGAAGCCGGCCTGCGCGAGGATCACTGCGGCACCCGCACGTGCGTAGACCAGGTCGGTGACGGGCATCCCCAACTCGACCACGCCCATCTGGACCGGGATCTTCAGGCCGAGCGCGCCCTCGCCGGGGTCGATCGCGATCCCGTTCCGCTGGAGCTCGACGCCGAAGTTGCGCGCGGACTGCAGGACGCCGCGGGCCGCGTCCGGGTCCCGCAGCTGCGTGCGATCCACCGCCATGAGGCCCAGCCACGCGTCGCACATCATCGGGTCGGCCTCCACGGCGAGGCGGAAGGCCTGAGCGGGCTCACGGGAATCGGCCCGGTCGGCGAGCGAGCGCACACCTAGGGCGAAGTAGCGCTGCGCGCTCGGGTTCGATTGGGTCATCGTGCCTACGTCGTCCTCCACCCCGGCATCATGGTCGAGCACATTCTACGGGCGGACCTGGTACGACTCGCGTCGACCGCCGGACCACGGGCACCGGCGACGAACACCGGATGACAATGCAGTCCGCGACGAACCACCGTTTGCGGATACTACCCGCCCTGTCGCTCGGCTCCGACCAGGAGCTCCGTGACCTCCGCCTTCGTGAGCGGGTCGTCGCGGAACGGATCCGGACAAGCGCTCCAGGTGTCGCCGGTGAGCCCTATCCGCCACCGCGCGGGAGCGTCGTTGAAGTCGAACCACTGTCCGTCTCCCAACCACAGCGCCCACATGTCCTCCTCGGGGAAGGTCCGGCCGAACCGGAGGTAGACGGCACCCTGGTCGGAGCGCGCGACCATCCAACCGAAGTACTTGTCGCTGGCCTCGAAAACGAGGTCGCCGGCCAGCAGTGCGGCCAGGTCGCGGACCTGGGATGCCGCGATGTCGTCATACATTGAGGAACACCTCACGGTTTGGACAGTTCTACAACGGTCGTGAGGCTCACGGTGCTTCCAGAATCACTTTGGCGGAACACATTGAGCCGCACGTTCCACCCATCACGATTCCACTCCTTGGACGAGACGCGCGCCAGAGCACCGCAATCGATAACGGAGGCATCAGCTAGTTTCAACGCCAGGTTCTCCCTTTCCGTGAGCCCGCGACCCGCATCGCGTGATCCATGTGCGCAACGACCGACAGGGAGAGAATCCGGGGCGAACTGGACCATCTCCGAATCATGCACCCCCGTGTTGTCACGCTGAAAATCGAGTCCCACGATCGGGTCCACCTCTGCGACACGGACACTCGAGAGTCGATATGAGTCCAGCCATCCACTTTCGGTGCTGAAGAACCGCCGCTGTCCCGACCCGAGGCGATCCAACGGCGTCAGCAGGTATGAATTCAGCTGATCGATAGTCCGACGATCCGCCGCGGAATCGCCTGCGAAGAAGAAGACACTCAGCACGACACCGACGACAAGCGACACAACGATCATAGTGGTCAATGTCAGCACGATTCGCCTCAGATAACGCTTCACGCGACGCCTGGCCCAGCTGGACACACAGCGCAGATCCTGAGATAGTTGCTCACAGCTTCCCTGCCGAGGTCCGAACTGAGCCAGATCCCGTTACCAAGAACTCGTTGGCGTAACCGAGTTGGTACAGCTTGACCATGTTCGACGACGTTTGATGTTGAATGTCCCCCCAGTCGCCTTGGGGAGAAAAGTTGTAATAGTCAGAGACGTCCGGTCGCCACGACATGGAGTACTCCCCGTCCGGGGACATGGTAATGGAATACGCACCCGAAACGGCATACCGCCCAAGCGTCGTCACGGAATCTTCAGAGTTTCCTGAAACACCTGTGATCCATCGTGTGTTCCCAGAAGTGGTGATGGTCCGTCCAGACGTTCGCGCCTGGGAGAATGCACCCTGGAGCGCTTCATTCTGCAGCGAATCAATAGCAGTCTTCACAGGCTTCTGATACGCCGTAGTCGACTCCGATGTCCAGGAATCAACGGTCGACGCAGGAAGCTCGACCGGACTTCCACTGTTGCCCAGGTAGTGTGCGAGTAATTTTGCCGCGTTCGGTTTCCCCGATGCCTTGAAATATGCCGCCGCCGCCCAACCGTTGGTACGGAGATCAGTCGCACCTTCGACTCTATTCAAGATTCCACTTTCAGAGCCGCGAACCGCCTGATTGTCACTCTCAACGGGCGCTGCTGGCGGTGGCAGGTTCGGAGGCTGCGCACGTGCGGGACTCGGTGCGCGGATGGCACCGGGCGGGATCGGCCCGACGAACCACGACGGATACACCTGCAGACCACCAGGCTGAGACTGCCGCGCCAACAACCCCGCCACAGCATTACGCGCCTCCTCGATCGCATAACCCGCCGCAGCGTAAAGCCGCATGTAATCATCCTCGACCAACGACGCCGCCAAACCGTTGAACAACTCAACAGCCGCAGTCACCGCATTCCGCGCAAGAACCGTCAACACCGCCGACTTCCCCACAGTCGCCGCCATCGTCGCCGTCGCATTGTCATAACTGATCTTGATCAGATCATTGACGACCTTGGTCTCCCCATACCGAGGAATACCCAGATCACCCTGCGGAATCGCATACGGCGTCTCCGCCGCCTGCGGCAACGCCGGCGTCCCCTTCCCCAACGTCGCACGCAACCCC
>NZ_LSRE01000024.1 GCF_001575205.1 Tsukamurella pseudospumae | reverse complement strand
GACCACCCGGCACCGGGAAAACCCACCTCGCGGTCGGGCTCGCGCATGCCGCAGTGCACGCCGGATACCGCACCTACGTCACCACCGCCGCCGACCTGGCCGCCCGCTGCCACAAAGCGGCGATCGAAGGCCGCTGGTCGACGACCATGCGGTTCTTCGCTGGCCCGACGCTGCTCGTCATCGACGAACTCGGCTACCTCCCCTTGCCCGCCGAAGCCGCATCAGCGTTGTTTCAGGTTGTCGCGCAACGGTATCTGAAAACATCGATCGTCATCACCACCAACCGATCGGTCTCCGAATGGGGCGAAGTCCTCGGCGACACCACCGTCGCCGCGGCCATGCTCGACAGGCTCCTACACCGCTCCGTCGTCCTCAAACTCGACGGCGACAGCTACCGACTACGAGACCACCACGCCCGCAACGAAACCCACCGCACAGCAACCGCACCCAGCCGCCGACCGCTATAATCCGACCGCACCCAGGTGAGGAATCTCAATGAGCATCACTGGGGACTTTCGATGAGCCTGATCACCGTCTGACGGGCACAAACAGCATCGTCCGAAGAAGTCCGTAGCGCGAGGCGCCCGACAGGGCCAGGATGTGCACCGTGGGGAAGTACGAGAAGAGCCTGTTCGTCGCCGGCGTCACCGAGGCACAGCTGACCGCGGTCCTCGACGAACTGAACGAGGTGCCCGAGTTCGACGGCGACGACGTGTGGGCGCAGGGCGAGGCCTATGGCTCGACGGTCTTCGCGGAGTACCCCGTGAAGGTGCTGTCGTGGGGAGACGAGCAGCTCGTGAAGGCGTACCTCGACCGCACGACCACGATTCTGCGCGAGCAGTTCGCCGATGCCCGGTTGATGACGGACGACGAATTCAATTGGTACGCAATGGCTGACGAGTTCTCCCGCCAAGTACGCGAGCAGCGTGCGGGCGCGGTGACCGAGATGGCCACCAAGGACGACGTTGAGGTCACCCTGCTGGCACGTCTACCGGCATCCGAGGAGCAGCACGTCCAGACGGTCCTCGACCAGGTGGCCGCCGCCTCGCCGTGGTCCTGGGACACCGAGTACACCGTCGACGGCGACACGAACCACGGTTACGGCAAGGGCTTCGAGATCCACATGCTGCTCGACCTCGTCGACCCGCACCCGGCGACCGTCGGAGAGCTGAAAGGCATCATCCTCGCGCTATGCGGTGTGCTCACGAAGGAACTCGGCGCGCCGGTGATCGACTTCTACGACCTCGACGAGTTCCGGTAGATCGGGCTCGGGCGTTCGCTACAGAGGTGTACCACCCTCGGCGAATTCCCGCATCGGCAGGAACATGCGCTTGGTGCCCTCAAGCTCGACGAATCCGAACTGCAAGTAGAAGCCGCGGACCTCGTCGCGTGGATCAGTGACAAGATGGACGCCACCGATCAGCTGCACAGCCTCGTAGGCAGTGACGAACGCCTCGGCGAGGAGATCGTTTCCACGCCCCTGCCGACGCAGCGACTGGTCGAGCGCAAGCTTGCCGAGTAGCACTCCGCAGAGGTCACTGGTTCTCGGAAACCGCGCGGGTCGCAGTATCGACATGATTCCCGAGTCGGATTCGACGATCGTCGTAGGAAGGAGCGTGAAGTAGGCGACCACGCAGCCGCCAGCGTCGGCCCAGACGTGTGTGCAGCTGCGACCCTGGTCCTGCTCGTCCAAGGCGTGTGAGGCAAGCCAATCGTCCAGCGACTTGACTCCGCAGTCGAAGTAGCTGGTGTGGTGTTCCTCGGTGAGCCGCTCCAGCCTGAACTGGGCGGGCTCCGTCACCGGCTGCGGCGCTTATCGCTGGCGCGCGCGACGGCGGCCCTGGCCGACGACGACGGGGTCGGCCGGATCTGTGCGAGCTGCTGAATCTGCCCACGCCGAACGACGGTCACGTCCCGCCGTGCCTGCTGCCCGGAATCCTTCGCCGCGAACATCTCACCCTGTCCAAACGCTGATGCGGACACTCGCTCAGCCCGCCTGTACAGCCACAGTACCCGCGCGGGTGTCGCTGGTGACACCAATTCGAGCGTGCGCGGCCCAACTGTGACCAACGTCGTCAGCGAATACCAACGCAAGCGTCCAGTATGGGTACACCCTCACTGGACACCGGACGGTCCCGGTCACCACGTACAAATGAAATGTCGATCCGAATTGTTTGACAGATGTCCAGCGACTCCATAGAGTCCAACTCGACACCGCCAAGCGCCGCCCCCTCGGAGGACAGCATGACCGCGACCGCCACCGGCCAGCGCATCGCCTACGTCCGCGTCAGCACCGTCGACCAGAACACCGACCGGCAGCTCGACGGCATCGCGGTGGACCGCACCTTCGCCGACAAGGCCTCAGGCAAGACTGCCGACCGGCCCGCGCTCGCCGAGGCCCTGCGGTTCGTCCGTGACGGCGACACACTCGTCGTCCACTCCATGGATCGGCTCGCCCGCAACGTCGAGGACCTCCGCCGCATCGTCCGCGAGCTCACCGCGGCCGGCGTGCGCGTCGAGTTCGTCAAGGAATCGCTGACGTTCACCGGGGACGACTCCCCCATGAACAACCTGCTGCTCACCATGCTCGGGGCCGTCGCCGAGTTCGAGCGATCGCTGATCCTTGAGCGCCAGCGGGAGGGCATCGCGATCGCCAAGGCGGCCGGCCGGTACCGCGGCCGCAAGGCCAAGCTGACCGACGACCAGGCCACCGATCTGCGCACCCGCCTCACAGCCGGCGAATCCCCGACAGCCCTCGCCGCCGAGTACGGCATCAGCCGCGCCAGCGTCTACAACTACAAGATGACCGCGTAACGCACCCCCATTGCGATGCCACGCGCCGTCGGGTGGCTACGTTCACGAATCTGGGAGTCACTTTGGGCGGGGAGGGACTCGGAGTGAACACGAATGTGGATGTCACTCCGCAGGGACGCTGGCTCCGTCGGTGAGGCGGTTGCGGGTGTGAGCGAGGCGGCAGGAGTCGGTGTCCTCGACCGCAGTGACGAGTCGACCGTCGGGAAGATCAAGGTCCAGGCACTGCTCGGAGCGCTGCCGAAGGACGGGAAGGTCCGCGCCACCGAGATCATCGCCGAGCTGGAGATCGTGGAGAATCGGCGGGTGGCCAGCCTCGGTGAGCGGCAACGCACCGGCCTGCTGGAGTGGTTCGCGGCGTAGGCCAGCTGAGACTGCGACGGAGCAGGTCACCTTCGCGGCGAAGGTGACGGGCTCCGTCGCTGTTCGAGGACTGCCGCTCCGTGACTACGTCGCCGGCCACACCTGGACCTCCGCTGACTTCGCCTCGCTGGACCGTCACCACTGCGCCCAACGCGCAAGGATGATCGTTCAACCTTCGCGACAACGCCTAGCTTTTGCAATTACAGTCATTGTAAGCAGGATTGTTCCAGCGGCGAGTAATGCAACAACCCATGGCCAGTATGGAGCGACGGAGTCTTGCCGAACAGATGGGCACGCCCCACTCATCCACAGAGCGAACGGAACGACCGTTACCGCAGTCGTGACTATTGAACTCCATGTGTACGCGACAACTGCGAGAACAGTGCCAACCCGCCGTCTGAGAGACGCCGTAGCCAAGATTAGAATAGGCTCGAAAAGGGCAGACAGCAGTAGGGCTACGAATATTCTGACCAAGTACGCAAACCCGTATCCCGGGGTAGTTTCATCGCAGACATTCGGGTATCGAAACATGATCGCACAGAATGCGGTGGATACGATCAGAAACATGTAATGTCGCCCCTCATGCGGGCCTCACCTGGAAGATGTCACTGCCGCCAGCCTCCTGCGCGATCAGTGCGCGCGACACCTCGCCGGCCATTCGCAGTGTGTCATCAACCGATAGCATTGAGGGGTCGATATTTCCCCACTTGTATCCGATTCGAACCGCGAGGTCGTCGTTGGGGTCAGGATTGCCGGCCAGGTGTGATGCTGCGACAAGAACGTCTTCGGGGTACCCGATTTGGCGACCGATGTAACCGAAATGAATGTTCGTCCAAATATCGGCGGCGATCCGCCATTTAGGGTCCGCGGGATAGACGAGAAATGCGGTTACGGTGCGCGATCCTCCGAACATCGGGTTAAGCGCGTCCTTGTAGTCCCACTGCGCATGTGAGAGATTTAGTCGCGCAAAGCGCAGCGCCGAGGCGGCCATGGCGGCTGGGCTCGTGGAGTACATGGCAAGCTTCTGCAGGCGGACGTCGTTGCCCAGGGCGTTCTCCTTCATCTTCTGGGTGATGAACTCCGCCGCGCGGATCCAGTCCTTGTGCGGTGTATCGATAGGTATGCCACCTGCCGACGGTACAACTAGCCTCGATCTTTCGTGAGGTGGTCGTCCCCTCCTGATCGGTTTCGGATTGGTGTCCTCGAGTGAGGGTTTCGTTCGTGGGCATGGTGATGCGGCCCGGTGTTGCGTCGGGTGGCGTCGGGTTCCACTGTCCCGTGGGGGTGTTTCGTGATCGGATTGTCAAGGAAGTCGTGTCGGTCATGTGGGTGCTCGCATCCGGTTCAGGCGCTGTAGGCCGGCGATCAGCAGGCCGGTGTCGGGGGCTGTCGCGGCGAGGTGCAGGCGGGTGCGGCGGGCGTGCCGGGCGATGGATCCGGCGATGCAGAAGAGTCGGTGGCGCAGTCGTTTGGGTTCCCACCGGCGGGCATCATGGCTGGTCAGGGCGAGCATTTGGGTCCAGGCTATGAGGTCGGCAGCCAGCGCGGCGATCGCGGTCCAGATCCGGTTCTTCGCGAACCGGTGCAGGGGGAGGTTCCGCAGGCCGGTGTCCTTCAATGCGCGGATGCGGTCCTCGCAGCGGGCGCGGCGCCGGTGCCGCAGCTCGAGGCGTTCGACCGGGCC
>NZ_LSRE01000023.1 GCF_001575205.1 Tsukamurella pseudospumae | reverse complement strand
CGCCTGATCACGCGGTCGGCCGCTCTCGCGGTGGGCTCTCGACGAAGATCCACCAGCTCGTCGACGGTAACGGACTGCCGCTGGTCACTCTGCTCACGGCCGGTCAGGCCGGTGACTCACCGATGTTCCTGCCATTGATGAACCTGCTGCGTGTCGGCCGGACGCGAGGCCGGCCACGCACCCGCCCGAACGCTGTCCGCGGCGACAAGGCCTACTCATCGCGGGCGATCCGTGCTCACCTGCGAGCGCGCGGGATCAAGGCCGTCATCCCCGAACCCGACGACCAGAAGGGACACCGCAAACGGCGCGGCTCCCGCGGCGGGCGACCCGTCTCGCTCGATACCGCCGACTACCGCAACCGCAGCGTCATCGAACGCCGCTACTGCCACACCAAGCAATGGCGCGGCCTCGCCACCCGCTACGACAAGCACGCCGTCAACTACCGCGCAGCAGTCGTTCTCAACGCAGTGATCGCCTGGTCGAAAGCTTTGTCAGACACGCCCTAGGCGGCCCTCGTCGAATTCGACGATGTGGTTCTCCCGCACCTGACCGTTCGTGAGGAGCGTCCGGAAGACGTCCCCCGTCGCGCGGACCCGCTGGCCCGGAGCGGATTCCGCGAGGTTGTCGTTGCCGTCCCACTCGGGCTGGCGAGCCGGATCGGCGATCAGTTCGAACAGGAGGTCCGCCGGGGCCGCGATGTCGCGGGAGGCGGAGACGATGCGGGATTCTTCCGATGCGCTCACGACTGCCATCGAACCAGGTCCACCCGCATCGTGCCCAGCGTTGCGATCACGGTGCATGCAGGACGGCGCCGCACACGGCGCAGCTGTGTCGGACGCCGCACGGCCGGCGGTCCGGTACTCGCCCACGACAGTTTATTCTCGGATGTATGAAAGCTGTCGTGGTCAACGAAGGCAACCTCACCGTCGAGGACGTCCCCTCGCCCAGCCCCGCCCGCGGCCAGGTGCTGCTCGACGTCACCCGGACCGGGATCTGCGGATCCGACCTGCACGCCCGTCACCATGCCGACCTCGTCGCCGACCTCGCCGCCAAGGCCGGGTACGACGATTGCATGCGCACGGACCAGCGCATCGTCATGGGGCACGAGTTCGTCGGCACCGTCGCCGAGTACGGCCCCGGCTGCCGCAAACGCTGGCCCGTGGGCACGCGCGTGGTGTCCCTCCCGACCGTCATGGTGGGCAGCGAACCGCAGCTCGTCGGGCTCTCGGAGCGCGCCCCCGGCTCGTACGCGGAGCAGGTGCTGGTCCAGGAGTCGATGACGATGCCCGTGCCGGACAAGCTGTCCGACGAGGAGGCCGCACTCACCGAGCCGATGGCCGTGGCCTGGCACGCGGTGCGCCGCGCCGAGGTCGGCCGTGGCCGGACCGCGATCGTGATCGGCTGCGGGCCCATCGGACTGGCCGTGATCTCCATGCTCCGCGCGTCGGGCGTGAAGAAGATCATCGCGAGCGACTTCTCCCCCGGCCGGCGCGCCCTCGCGAAGCAGATGGGCGCCCACGTGGTGGTCGATCCCCGCGAACAGCAGCCGTGGGAGGCCTACAAGCAGCCCCGCAACGAGATCCGCAGGGCGAGCGACCTGTTCAAGCTGGGCGTGAGCACCATGGACAAGCTGACGCTCGTCCCCGGCCCGGTGCCGTGGTGGCACGTCTTCCGCCTGGCGGACCGGATCGGCGAGACCCCGTCGGGTCCCGTGGTCTTCGAGTGCGTCGGTGTGCCCGGCATGATCAACTCGATCATCGAGGCCGCGCCGCTGCGCACCCGCGTGGTCGTCGTGGGCGTGTGCATGGAGCCCGACCAGATCATGCCCGCCCTGGCCGGGAACAAGGAGATCGAGCTGCGGTTCGCCTTCGGCTACGACCCGGGCGAGTTCCACGACACGCTCCACATGATGGCCGAGGGCAAGGTGAACGTGAAGCCGCTGGTCACCGGCACCGTCGGCCTCGAGGGCGTGGAGGCCGCCTTCAGTGCGCTGGGTGATCCCGAGGTCCACGCGAAGATCCTCATCGACCCGTCGAGCACGGTCGCGGCGCCCTGACCCGCGCTCCGCTGCGGGTCGCGGCGTTCAACGTCAACGGGATCCGGGCGTCCCGGCGGCGCGGCTTCGACGCGTGGCTCGCGGGCCGCGGGCTCGACGTCGTCGCGCTGCAGGAGCTGCGCTGCCCGCCCGACGAGGTGGGCGACTTCCCCGGCTACCACGCGGCCGTGGACTGCGGCTCGGTCCCCGGGCGCAACGGCGTCGCGATCCTGACGCGGGAGGCACCGTCGGCCGTGCGGACCTGGGCGTCGCATCCGCCGCGCGCCCGCGGGCTGCGTGAGTTCGCCCACGAGGGCAGGTACGTGGAGGTCGATCTGCCGGGTCTGACGGTGGCCTGCCTGTACCTGCCCAAGGGCGGCGTGCCCGCCCATCTGCAGCGGCCGGGCAACATGCGCGACAAGCCCGACGGGGGCGCGAAGTTCGACCGCAAGATGCGGTTCCTCGGCGCCTTCGCGCGGGAGCTGGGCCGAGGCCGTCGCGCCGCGCTCGCCGCGGGTCGCGAGTTCCTCCTGCTCGGCGACCTCAACCTCGCGCACCTGCCCCACGACGTGACGAACTGGCGCCCCGCCCAGAAGATGGAGGGCTTCCTCCCTGAGGAGCGCGCGTGGCTCGACGCGCAGCTCGGCCCACGGACGCTGGTCGACGTGGTCCGTGCCCTGCACGGCGACCGGCCGGGCCCGCTGTCGTGGTGGAGCTGGGCCGGTGAGTCCTTCACCAAGGACGTCGGCTGGCGGATCGATCACCACCTCGCGACGCCGAAGCTCGCACGGGCGGCGCTGTCGGTCGTCGTCGACAAGGAACCCTCGCCGGATCAGCGCCTGTCCGATCACGCACCCGTCGTCGTGGAGTACGCCTTCCCCTGACTCCCGCCGGCCGTACCGGCCCTCCCCGCCGCCAGCGCGGCACCGGTGATCGTCAGCAACGCGCCCAGGATCAGTGCCGACCCCTCGCCCGGGGCGAGCACGTGCAGTTGTTCGCCGACGGTGACCGCCGCGACCGGGACGCCGATCTGGGCCGCGGCGAGCACGCCGAGCGGCACGGGCTGCCCGATCGCCCGCATCACGACGTGCGCGACGATCGCTCCGAGCCCCAGGGCCAGTCCGACCGCGATGAACTTCGGGTGCGCGACGAGGTCCCGCAGGTCGATGCGGGCGCCCAGCCAGACGAAGAAGAGCGGCGCGAAGAAGCCCTCTTCGATCGCGAACAGCTGCTTGGCAACGCGGCGGGGCTCGCCCACCGCGGCCACGGCGAGCCCCATCGCGAATCCGGCGAGCATCACGGAGACGTGCATCCTCGTCGCGACGGCCGCGAGCAGGAACAGCCCCACGAGGCTCACCCGGAGCTCGACGGCGAACCGTCGTTCCTCCGAGACCTCGTGCACCCGCTTGCGCCACCCGCGCTCCTCGGCGAGGCGCATCAGCAGGTAGAGCACCACGGCCGCAGCACCGACCGCGAGCGCGCCGACCGCCGCGCGACCGGCCGTCGACGGGTCGATCACCAGGGGCAGTGCCACGACGCAGACGGTGTCGGCGATCGCCACCTGCGCGGTGAGCGCCAGGATCGGCTTCCCGGTGAGCCCGGCGGAGTCGATGATCGGCAACACCACGGCCGCCGACGACGAGGCCATGAGCACGGCGTACAGCGGTGCGTGGCCCGTCCCGAACGCGGTGGCGAGCCCGGTCCCGAACACCGCCGCGACGACGCCGACGATCACCGCCCGCAGCGTGCCGGCCCCGAGCGCGGACCGCACCGCCGGATCCCGTACCGGTACGTGCGTGCCCGCCACGAACATCACGAGGGCGAAGCCGATGTCGGCGAGGAAGGTGAAGGTCGGCTCCGAGGCGTCCAGAACGCGGAATCCGGTGGCCCCGAACGCGACGCCCGCCACGAGCGGCCCGACGATCGCGGGGATGTGCCACGACTTCCGCAGCGCGAGCACGGGTCCCAGCAGCCCCAGCGCGGTGACCAGCGCGAGCGTCGAGAAGGTGAAGGTCATGGGAGGAAGCTACTCCTGGCGTACCGCCAGGAACGCTCGCAGCTCACGGGGCGTGGCCGATTTCCGAAGAAGGTCCTCTTCCTCGTCGTCGAGCACGCAGACGATGCCCGACGGAAAGGTGCCGTCGGCGACCAGTTCGGCCTTCGCCCGCCGCATCGCGCCGAGCAGCGCGTACCCGTAGCGGGCGTGCGCGACGTCCCAGTCCTGCTCGTCGAGGCCCTCGGCGAGCTCGTTGAGCCGGTCCTGCCACGCGTCCAGCGGCGCCCGCCGTGCCCAGCCGTCGTCGGATCGGGGCCACGCGGGCGGGTCCCAGAGCTCGCGCGGGGGAACGGATTCGACGGTGCCCAGCGCCGGGTACGGCAGCAGGATCGGTCCGGTGCACTCCGCGTAGAAGATGGTCAGGACGTAGGCGTAGGGCAGCTCACCGTCTGCCTGGTAGACCAGCGCCCGCGCCACGGTGCGCAGTTCCGCGCAGATCGCGTCCTCGAAGCCGAACCAGTCGAAGGCGGCGTCGGTCACTGCTTCGGTCCGAGCCCGGCGCCGGTCACCGCCGCACGACGTGCAGGTCGGCGAGCGTGGTGAGGCAGTCCGCGGCCATGGTCAGGTCGGCCTCGGCGAGCATCGACCGGACGACGTGCTCGACACCCTCCTGGCCGCCGATCGACAGGCCGTAGACGTACGGGCGCCCGATACCGGCCAGGGTCGCGCCGAGGCCGACGGCGCGCAGGACGTCGACGCCGTCACGGATGCCGCTGTCGAAGGTGGTCGGCAGCCCGGTCTCGAGCACGCCCTCGAGGTGGCCGATCGCGGGCAGCCCGCCGTTCGCCTGCCGGCCGCCGTGGTTGGAGCAGGCGATCGCGTCGACGCCCTCGGCGGCCGCCCGGCGGGCGTCCTCGGCGTGGCAGATGCCCTTGAGGATGATCGGCAGGTCGGTGGTCCTGCGGATCCGGGCCACGTCGTCCCAGGAGAAGGTGGGCTTGCTGAACAGCGACGACCACACGATCCCGGCGTGCAGCGGCGGCGGGTTCTCCACCCCGCAGAGCTCGATGAACCGGGGGTCGCTGAGGTAGTTGGCGAGGCACCGTCCGCGCAGGAACGGGATGTAGCCGTTGCGGAGATCGCGGGGGCGCCAGCCGAGGCTGCCGGTGTCCAGGGTGATGGTCAGCGCGTCGAACCCGGCCTTGTCGGCGCGGCGCACCAGGCTGTCGGTGAGCTGATCGTCCTTGGTCGGGTACAGCTGGAACGCCGCGAAGGAGTCGCCGCGCGCGTCCGCGACCTCCTCGAGCGTCGCCTCGGCGAGGGTGGAGTACATCGCGGCCACGCCGAGGGCGTCGGCGGCGCGAGCCACGGCGAGATCGCCGCCCTCGTGCACCAGTCCGTTCACGCCGACGGGGCAGAGCACGACGGGGGCCTCGAGCTCTGCGCCGAGGAAGGTCGTCGAGAGGTCGCGCACGCTGCGGTCGCGGAGCATCCGCGGGACGAAGCCGTAGCGCCGCAACTCGGTGACGTTGACGTCCTGCGTGGTCTCGTCACCGGCGCCGCCGCGCACGTAGTCGAAGGTGGCGGGGTCGAGGACCTGCTGCGCGCGGGCCTCGAGGTCGTCGAAGGTGTAGGGGAAGCGGCGGTGCTTCGCGAGCAGCCCCTCCGCGTAGATGCCGTCCTGGAAGCTGCCGAAGTCCGCCATGGAGGGACCGTAGCAGTGCCGGTCAGGGCGCGGTCAGGAAGTCCAGGGCGTCGACGGTGGCCTTCGGCTCCTGCACGTGGTAGCCGTGCCGCATGCCCGGGTAGACGCGCAGCCGCGCACCGTCGATCCCGTCCCGCAGGATCGTTGCGTTCTCGGCCAGGCACATCCGGTCCTCGGCGCCGTGCAGGATCAGCGTGGGCGCCTCGATCCACGGGAGGGCCTTCGCGGCGTCGTGGTCGGTGCTGGCCGCGAAGTGGGCGCGCTGCGCGGGCAGCGACCGGGGCCGGGCGAGGATCGCCTCGGCGGCCTCGGGATGTCCGTCGAGCCAGTCGGGGGTGAAGAACAGCTCGAGCAGGGCGCGCCGGTCGGAGCGGACCAGGATGCGGAGCACCTCGCTGGGACGCGCCACCCCGTGGGCGTCGCCGACGGTGGTGGCGCCGAGGATCAGCCGGCGCACCCGGTCGGGGTGGTCCGCGGCGAGCCACTGCCCCGCCCGGCCGCCCATGGAGAAGCCGTAGACGTCCACCCGGTCGCCGATCGCGCCGGCGGCCCGGGCCGCGTCGAGCACCGCGAGAGCGTCCTCCGCGCAGTCCCGGGTACTCCAGCGGCGCGGGAACGCGTCGTCGCTGTCGCCGATGCCACGGTGGTCGAAGGTGACGACCGGCCCGGCGGCCCGGAACTCGTCGACCACCGGATCCCACGACGATCCCGCGAGCGCCTGACCCGCGAACAGGAGCACTCCGGGCCCCGTCGCGCCCGGCGCCGCGGGGCGGACGGTGTAGGCGAGCCGGGCACCGTCGGACAGGGTGGCGTGAGGCATGCGGCCAAGACTAGGACGTCACATCGCAGCGACGCCGCTCACGGTGCCGCCCCGCGATCGCCTAGAATCACATCCCATGTCTGTTCACATCTTCTACGGTTCCTCGACCGGCACCGCCGAGGGCGCCGCGAACGCCATGTTCGACGTGTTCGCCAAGGCCGGCTCCGTCGAGCTGCACGACATGATGGACGGCGAGATCGACGCGCTGGATCCCGCGGACTTCCACGTGTTCTCGTGCGCCACCTACGGCGAGGGC
The DNA here is from genome assembly GCF_001575205.1 of Tsukamurella pseudospumae. Taxonomy (GTDB): domain Bacteria; phylum Actinomycetota; class Actinomycetes; order Mycobacteriales; family Mycobacteriaceae; genus Tsukamurella; species Tsukamurella pseudospumae. Next base: position 112,306 of record NZ_LSRE01000023.1, on the reverse strand, counting down.
GAGCTGCCCGCCGGTTCGACCGAGTTCTTCGAGGAGCTGCTCGAGGCCGCTCCCGACCTCACGGGCCTGCGCTTCGCCGTGTTCGGCCTGGGCGACACGATCTACGTCGACACCTACAACGCCGGTGGCAAGACCATCGTCAAGCACCTGACCGGCCTGGGCGCCACCCAGGTGGGCGACCGCTTCGAGCACGACAACTCCGGCACCGACGACGTGGACGAGAAGGCCGTCGAGTGGGCCGAGGAGATCGTCGGCCAGATCTGAGCCACCCCTGACAGTCGAACGCCGCCGCGGAGAAATCCGCGGCGGCGTTCTTTCGTCGGTCCCTGCTACCGGGGCACGGTCAGGGTCGGCGGGGTCGTGTTCACGCCGGCGCACGCCTCACAGACGGACGCCGGGATCACACCCCGCCGCTGCAGCCACCCGAACACGATGCAGCCCAGGCACAGACCGAGCGCCGACTCGAGCAGCGCGGCGACGACCAGCAGGCCGAGCACGATCTGCGCCGCGAGGTGGTTCCCGGTGAGGAAGAGCACCAGCGCCACCGTCGAGAAGACGAGGCCGATGGTCTGCGCGAACCGCTTCGGCGGGCCGGGCACGAGCTTGGCCGGGCCGAGGCGCGGGGCGATGACGTGCACGGAGAGCCGGCCGAACGGCGAGTACCGGGGTCCGCCCGCGACGCGCAGCGCGAAGCCGACGGCCAGCGCGGCGTACAGCCACCACTGTCCGGCGACGATCGTGACCACCGCGAGGACGACGACGAGGGCCGCGGTCGCACGGGCCGCGTACTCGTTGACGGGGTTCGGGAAGGAGAAGAGACCACTCACGCCGCCGAGATTATCGCCGGACCGGGGCGCCGCCCAGAGTTGCGCTCGCGATGATTCTCATCCGCCGGCCAGCCGCAGGAGCAGCGGGATGGAGCCGCGCAGCTGTGCGGCCTCGTCCGCGGTGAGGTGCTTGCCGCCGGTGTCCACGAGCCACGCGTCCTGCACGGCGTCACGGGCGTGGAGCACGGCGCGCCCGCGATCGGTGAGGGCGACGGGCCGCCGTCGGCCGTCGGAACCGTCGGCGTCGCCCTGCAGGAAGCCCCGCCGCCGCAGGTCCGTGATCGCGGCGGACACGTTCGAGCGCTTCATGTCCAGGCGGTCGCCGATCGCCGTCGGGAAGGCCTCGGGCCCCAGCGCCTCGACGGTGGCGAGGACGAACAGCTCGGAGCCGCGCAGCCCCGCGGCGGGCAGCCGCCGGAGTCGTTCCTCCAGCAGGCCCACCGCGAGGCGCAGGGCCTCGGCGTCGCCGGGCTTCACGGCGCGCTACTCGTCGTCGACGGTGCCCGCCACCGACTCGGCCGGTTCGACCGGTGCCGGCGCCGCGCCGTCGAGCAGCTTCGAGAGGTCGATCCCCTGCGCGCGCAGGGCCGCGACGATCGACGCGATGGACTGCGCGGAGAGGCCGAGCAGTCCCCCGGTGGCGTCGCTGCTCCCGCCGCCGATGATGTTGATGCTGTCGATCGCGGCCGTGGCCTCCGACTGGGCGCGGACGGAGCCCTCGATCGTGGCCAGGACCTGCGGCACGAGCAGCAGTCGGGCGGCGTCCGCGTTGTACTGGTTGAACGCCTCGGCCTGGGCCTGCTTGCCCGCGGCGTCGGCGCGCAGCTCGGCCTCGAGCGCTTCGGCCGCGGACTTGCGGGCCGTCGCCTTCGACTCGCCCTCGAGCCGGATCGACTCGGCGTGCACCTCGGCCTGCGCGAGCTTGCCGGCCGCGTCGGCGCGCAGCTCGGCCTCGACGGCGGCCGCGGCCGACTTGCGGGCGTCGGCGGCGGACTCGCCGTCGAGCCGGGTCGAGTTGGCGCGGGCCTCGGCGGTGAGGATCGCGGACTGGCGCTCGCCCTCGGCCCGGGTGATCGCGGCCTGGCGCTGCGCCTCGGCGGGCGCGATGACATCGGCCTCGAGCGCGGCCTCGGCCTGCGCGCGACGCTTGCGCTCCACCTCGGTGCGGGCCTCGATGCGGGCCGCCTCGGCCTCCTCGAGCGCGATGCCGACGTTCTTCTCCGCCTTGGCCTTCGCGAGCGGACCGGCCTGGTCGGCCTCGGCGTTCTGCGCCTCGGTCTGGGCGCGCAGCTGGGCGATGCGCACGTCCCGGCTCTGCTGGGCCTCCGCGATCGCGGTCTCCGCCTCGGTCTGCGCGATCTCCCCGGCCCGGCGGGCGTCGGCGGAGCGGATCAGCGAGTCGCGCTCGGCCTCGGCCTTGCCGATGTCGGCGTCGCGCTTGACCTCGGCGATCCGCTTCTGGCCGAGCGACTCGAGGTAACCGTTGCGGTCCTCGATGCCGGCGATCTTGAGGATGTCGACCTCCATGCCGATGCGGGCGAGGTCGCCGCCGGCCTCCTCCACCACGCCGCGCGCCAGGGCCTCACGGTTGCTGTTGAGGTGCTCGACGGTCATCGTGGCCGCGATGCCACGCAGGCTGCCGGCCAGGATCTCGTTGATCTGGTTCTCCAGCTCCGCCATGTTCGCGGTGAGGAAGCGCTGCGCGGCGGTGCGCGTCATCTCATCGGTGGTGCCGATGCGGACGAGGCCCACGGCCTGCAGTTCGACGGGCACACCGTCGATGCTCCGGGCGTTGCTGAGCGCGATGCGCACCTCGAACGGGCGCAGGGGCATGTAGTCCACGCGCTCGAGTCCGGGCATCTTGAACCGCGCCCCGCCGCGGACGACCTTCATCTCCCCGCGGCCGGTGAAGATGGCCACCTGGTCCGGCGGGGACTTGATGTAGTTGTGGAAGAAGATCCACATCGCCAGCAGGATCACTATCACCGCGGCACCGGCCGCGATCAGAGCCATGATCATGACGTTCCCTCCCTGTTTCGTTCTACGTTCGTTCGTGCGACGTGCCGGCGAGCGGCGACGCGTCAGTCCTGCGTGTTGAGCGGCTGCACCACGAGCCGGTCACCGTCGACATCGACGATGAGCACCGATTCGCCCGGCCGCGCGGACGCCCCCGGGTCGACGAGAACCGCGTTCGTGACGGCGCGCACGGACTCCGAGTCCAGGTAGCGCACCTGTCCCCAGCCGCCCGCGGGGATCTCCATGCTGAGCTCGCCGATGGTGCCGATCGCCGCGCGGAGCCCGGCCACGGTGCCGGTCTGGGAGCGGCGCATGGCCCGGAGCACGAGCATCAGCACACCGTAGGCGACGATGCCCGAGGCTGCGGCGACGATCACCACGGCGGCCAACGGCACCGAGGTTCCGGCGGACAACGGCCAACCGACGACGCCGAACACCCCGACGGCCGCCGCGAGGGCGGGAGCGCTGAGCCACGGCAGGCCGGCATCGGCGTGCGGGCCCCCGATATCGGCACCGCCGATGTCGATGTGCCCCAGGACGATCGACGCGACGAGGACGAGCACGCCCACCACGGCACAGACTGCGAAAACGGTAACCACGGGCGCCTCCTCTGCGCTCGGATCTCCTGATTGCAGTATAGCGAACAATGCGTACAAGGTGTGCGCCACGGAAATCTGTTTCCATCTTATTAGTTGTGGTCATACAATCCTTGTATGCCTACAAGCATTCCGCACCTCGGGCCGCGGCGACGAGCACTGATCCTCGTCGCGTGCAGCCTCAGCCTGCTCATCTCGTCGATGGACGCGACCATCGTCAACGTCGCGCTCCCCGCGATCGGCCGCGACATGACCGCGTCCGTCACCCACCTGCAATGGGTGGTCGACATCTACACGCTCACGCTCGCGAGCCTGCTGGTCCTGTCCGGTGCCACGGCGGACCGGTTCGGTCGCCGACGGATCTTCCGCCTCGGGCTCACGGTGTTCGCCGTGGGATCGCTGCTGTGCAGCCTCGCGCCCACCGTCGAGATCCTGATCGCGGCCCGCGGGATCCAGGCGGTCGGCGGCTCGATGCTGTCGCCGGTCGCCCTCTCGATCGTCACGGCCGTCTTCACCGAGCCCGGCGAGCGCGCCCGCGCGATCGGCCTGTGGGGCGCGGTCGTCGGTGTCTCGACGGCGGTCGGGCCACTGGTGGGCGGCGTGCTCATCGACGCACTCGGATGGCAGTCGGTGTTCTGGGTGAACCTCCCGATCTGCGCCGTGGCGATCGCCCTCACCTACGCGGTGGTGCCCGAGTCCAAGGCCGCGACGCCGCGCAGCATCGATCCACTCGGTCAGCTGCTGGCCATCGCGGTCATGTTCACCGCGGTGTTCGGGCTCATCGAACGCGAGCCGCTGGTCCTGCTCCTGACCGCCGTCGCGCTCGCCGGCTTCATCGCCCACGAACGGCGGCATCCGTCGCCGTTCATCGACCTGCGCTTCTTCCGCAGCATCCCGTTCTCGGCGGCCACGCTCACCGCGGTCTGCGCGTTCGCGGGCTTCGGCGCGTTCCTCTTCACGATGTCGCTGTACCTGCAGAACACCCGCCACTTCTCCGCCGTGCAGACCGGGCTGATGTTCCTGCCCATGGCACTGTGCGTGTTCGTCGCCTCCCCCGTGTCCGGGCGCCTCGTCGCCCGGTTCGGCCCGCGCCCCTCGCTGCTCGGTGCGGGCGTATTGATGACCTGCGCGACGGTCGCGCTGACCGCGGTCGGGCCGACGACCTCCCTGCTGTACCTGGGCATCGTCTTCGCCGTCTTCGGCACGGGCTTCGGGCTCGTCAACGCGCCGATCACCAACTCCGCCGTGAGCGGCATGCCGCTCGATCGCGCCGGAGCCGCGGCCGCCGTGGCCAGCACCAGCCGCCAGCTCGGCGTCAGCCTCGGGGTGGCGATGTCGGGGCTGCTCGCAGGGGCGTCGCTGTGGTGGGCGGCCGCGGGATTCGCGGCGATCGTGGTGATCCTCGCACTGGTGTCCACCGGCGCCCGCGCCGAGCGCTCCCGCGAGCGGATCGCTCCCCTGCTCGCGCCGAAGGAGGCCGCGGATGTCCACTGAGAGCCCCGACGAGGTCTGGAGCCTCCTCGTCCACGCCGTCATCGACAGCCGCTCGGACTGGCGGCGCGCCGTCACGGAGCGCACCGGTCTGCCCTTCAGTCGGCTGCGGGTGCTCAAGCGGCTGCACCGCTACGGGCCGCTCACCCTCAAGGAACTCGCCGCGCTCGCCGACATGGACGCCCCGGCAGCCACCGTCGCCGTCAACGATCTCCAGGCGCGCGGGCACGTCGAGCGGACCGTCTCCGCCGAGGACCGGCGCGCGAAGGTCGTCACCATCACCGACACCGGGCGCGCCGTCGTCGATCAGATGTCGGCGGTCGAGGACCCGGCTCCGCCCGCGATCCGGTCGCTAGCTCCCGGGGAGCTCGCGCGGCTGGCCGAGCTCGCGCGGGCGCTGGCCGGATAGCTCGTCGACGACCTCGTGCGCCACGTCGAGGGGCTCCTCGGCTCGCGCCACGGGATCGCCCACGCGCGCGTCGACCGTCACGACGGGACCCGCGGCACCGTCGGCCGACGGTGCCACCGCGCTCTGCTCGACGGTCCCGACGGTGACCTTCCGGGTGCGCCGCATCGAGAAGGTCACCTCCTCGACCTCCTCGTAGGACTGCTGGACCGTCCGCGTCTGCTGCGCCCCGGGCAGCACGCGGGCCACGAAGGGCGGCACGAGCGGGCGCACGAACCCGGCGATGGTGCGCGCGGCATCGTCGAGCACCGGCGGCACGAACGGGTTCGGCGTGCGCGCGACCTCCCGCTGGGGGACCGCGGGCGCGGCCGCCTCCGTGGCGGGGGCGGGCACGGGCAGGTTCGTCTCGTCGGGCACGGTCGCCTCCTGGGCGGGCTCGGGATCGTCAGTGGCGCTGGTGATCACGGGGATCGGGCCGGTGGGCGTCTCGTCCGCGACGGGCTGGTCCGGCAGGAGCGCGGCGAGGCTCGCCGCCTCCGCGGCGGCGGCGATCGGGAGGAAGTCGTCCTCCGGTGCGCGGCTCGTCGTCACGGGGCCCGACGGTGCCTCCCGCACGTACCGGCGGGCCGTCACGGCCACGGGCTCGAAGCCCGCCGCCTCCAGCGCCGCAGCGTTGTGTGCGACTCCGCCGGGGACCCCGAGAGCCGGCAGCACCTGCGTCGGCTGATCCTGTGCCAGCGCGAGTTCGACCCGCCGCTCCTGGTGGCCGCGGTCGATCGCGAGTTGCGCCGCGGCGGCGAGGCGCTCGCTCTCGAGTTCCTGCCGGTGCCGGATGTCGCGGGTGGTGTCGCCGCGCCACAGCCGCAGGAGCAGCGGTACCAGTGCCAGCACGGCGCACACGAGGTCGATCGCGATCCGCAGGGCCGCCGCGGACAGCGAGTGGGTCGTCACGCCGTTCAGCGCGACCCACCGGGCACCGATCCCGTCGTCTTCGTCGGCGACCGCGGCGTCCCGCGCGGACTGCGCGTCGGACCGCGCGCGCTCGACCCGCGCGTCGAGGGCCGGCGACCGGGCCGCACGGGCGGCGGTCGCCCGGTCGAGATCGGTCTGCGCGGCTGCGAGCCGCTGGTTGGCGGTGCGGGTCTCGGGCCCCTGTCCGGGCACGCCGGTGATCGACGTCTGCGGGCAGGCGGGCCCCGGCCGGTACTCGCAGCGGGCCACGACGAGCGCCTGGTCGCGCCGGGTGGACGCCTCCGTGACGGCGGTGTCGAGCGCGGCCCGATCGGCGCGCGCGGCGTCGAGGTCGGCCTGCGCAGCACGGACGGCGGGCTCGGCGGATGCTGCGGACACGGCGTCGGCCCGCAACCGGTCCTCGATCGCACCGTTCAGTGCGAGCATCGAGACCGTCTCGCCCATGACCAGCCCGATCAGGACCGCCACGAGGAACCGGCTGGGCAGCGCGGCGCGGCGGCCGGGGGCGGCCAGCACGAGGCAGATCGCGCCGCCGACCAGCGCCGCGAGAACCGCGAGGACCAGGACCGTCGACATGCCGCCTCCTTCGCCGCGATAGAACTCCGCCGATCTTCTCTCAGAAACCATCGCAGCCCGGAGCCGCTCACGCCCAATCGTGTGGCCGCTTTCACAGCGCGAAGTACCTGGACGATCCGAGTACTTCTACGCATCCGCGGACGCGCGGCGCGCGGCAGGCTGATGTCCATGACCAGTACAGCAACGGCCCCGAAGCCCACCGCCGCCTTCTTCATCCAGTCCGCCATCGCCTTCGGCGTCTCGGCGGGTTCCCTGCTCGTGGGCGCCTTCTACCTGCCCGTGGACCCGTGGCAGCGCGGCTTCCTGATCGTGGGCGCCCTCTTCCTCATCACCAGCACGTTCAACCTCGCCAAGGTCATCCGCGATCAGCAGGAGGCGAACAGCATCCGCGTGCGGGTGGACGAGGCCCGGCTCGACAAGCTCATGGCGGAGCACGATCCGCTGCGCAGCGTGGGCTGAACATTCCCTTTCTAGACCGCATGGTCTATGTTTAGACCATGCGGTCTAGAGATACGTTCACGTCCGAGCAGCGCCGTGCCCAACTCGTCGACGCGGCGATCGCCGTCATCGCCGAGCACGGTTACCCGGCGGCGTCCGTCGCCAAGATCGCCGACCGTGTCGGGATCGCGAAATCCGTGGCGCTGTACCACTTCCGAACGAAGGACGAGTTGGTCGCGGCCGTCACCGTCGTGGTCTTCGCGGCGGCCGCGGAATACATCGTCCCCGCCCTCGCCGCGGCGGAGACCGCCGCCGGCAAGCTCGCCGCGTACATCCGCAGCAACGCCGCCTTCCTCGCCGAGCACCGCGCCGAGACCGTCGCCCTCCGCGAGATCGCCACCGGCTACCGGTCCGCCGAGGGCCGCCGGTTCGACGAGGCCGTCACTGAGGACACGGCGGCGAACCCGCCGGAGGGCGATCTCGCGCTGCTCGACCCCGCCGCGATCTTCGCCCTCGGCATCGAGACCGGGGAGTTCCGTGCCGACCTCGACCCCGTCCGCGCCGGCTCCGCCCTACGGGGCGCCCTCGACGGTGCCGCGACCGACCTGGCCCGGCTCACCGCGATCGGCGTCACGTACGACCCGATCGCGTACGGCGAGACGCTCGTCGAGATCTTCACCCGCGGAGTGCTCGCATGAGGACCGCGATCCTGGCCTTCGGCACCCGCGGGGACGTCGTTCCGCTCACGGGCCTCGCCCGGCGCCTGCAGTCCGACGGGGCCGAGGTCGTCCTCGCCGCGCAGGCACCGTATCGCGACGAGGTCGTCGGCGCGGGCGTCGCCTACGCGCCGCTACCCAAGGACACCCGGGCCGAGACCCTCGCCTCCCCCGCCGCCCAGGCCCTCGTCGACGGCGCGCGGCCACGGCCGTCGAAGGAGGCGCTCGAGGACATGCGCGAGGGACTGCGCGGTGTCGGCCAGGCGATGGCCGCAGCCGCCGACGGTGCCGACCTACTCCTGCTCGAGGGCCCCGTCGGGGCTCTGCTCGGCCGGCACGTCGCCGCGGCGCTGGGTGTTCCGAGTGCCGGCGTGATATTCCAGCCCGCCTCCCCCACCGGCGATTTCAGCCCGCCGGCGCTCGGCGTGCGCTCGTACGGGCGGCTCGGGAACCGGTTCGTCTGGTGGGCGGGCGGTTTCGCGGAGCGCGTCTACGCGCCGGCTGCCCGCGAAACCCGCACGCGCCGAACGCGCCCGGGCCTGGCCCGTGGTGTACCCCTTCAGCGAGCACGTCCTTCCCCGGCCCGCCGACTGGGCCCCGCACCTGCGCGTCACCGGCTACCTTCGCCCGGAACCCGTGGGAACGCTCGGGCCGGACCTCGAGGACTTCCTGTCCGACGGTCCGCCGCCCGCCGCCGTGACGCTCGGCAGCACCGCGACGGCGAACGGCGCCGCCCTGTCGTCGATCATCGCTGAGGCGACCGCGGCAGCCGACGTGCGGGCCGTCGTGCAGCGCGGCTGGGCCGGGCTCGAGCCGGAGGGCGAGCACGTCTTCGTCGTCGACGAGGTGCCGCACGCCCTGCTGTTCCCGCGGTGCGCGGCCGTCGTCCACCACTGCGGCGCCGGTACCACCGCCGCGGCGCTGCACGCAGGGGCACCGTCGGTTCCCGTGCCCGGGATCATGGACCAGCCCTTCTGGGCGCGGCGCCTGCACCTGTTAGGGGCGGCCACCGCACCGCTCCCCCGGCACGCGCTCACCGTCGACGATCTGACCGCCGCGCTGCGCACCGTCGGCGAGCACCGGGTCGCGGCCGCGGGCCTCGGCGAGAAGCTCCGCGCCGAGGACGGTGCCGGGCGCGCCGCCGCGGCGATCACCGACCTGTTCCACCGAAGGCCCAGTCCCGCCTCCTCACCCCCTTCTTCATCACCGTGAGCCTCGTGGAGGCCGCCTACTTCATCAACCTCGCGTTCATGGCGCTGTTCGTCTTCGCGACGCCCGCCTACACCGGCTGACCGTCCAGACGCCGGACCGATCTCCTGCGGGCAAGGACGAACCGTGCGACGTTCGACGCATGAGTGACGACATGATCCACGACGAGATCGTCGGGGACGGGATCGATCGGCCGGAAGACTTCGCGGCGGCCTTGCAGAATGGGGAACGGGGTGAATGCGCATGACAGGGACGATCCTCGTGACCGGAGCCACCGGCACGGTCGGGCGACGGGTCGTCGAGCAGCTAATTCGCGCGGGTGCACAGGTGCGGGCGACCAGCCGCAGCACCTCGAATCCGTTGCCCGGCACCGGGACGATCCTCGCTGCGGCACCTGCGGACGACCTGCTCGCCGGATGCATCGCGGCCTTCGTGGTGACCCCCGCCCTCGGGCCGGCGCCCGCCGAGCGGCTCCGGGAACTCGTCGGCGCGGCGAACGAGGGCACCGTCGAGCGGGTGGTGCTCCTCTCGACCGCATCAGCGAGCGATCCGCTGAGTCCCACCGGAGCGCATCACCGCGTCCTCGAGGAGACCGCGGCGGAGTTCGCGGGAGCCTTGCATCTTCTGCGGCCGGTACCTTTCGCGCTCAACACGATCCACTGGTGGAGTCCCACGATCCGCGCCGCCGGGTTCGCCGAGGGACCGTACATCGACGTCCCGATGACGCCGATCGATGAGGTCGATGTCGCCGACGTCGCGGCGCGGCTCCTGCTGTCCCGCGACGAGCCGTCCGGGATCGTCGACCTCACGGGCCCGCAGACGCTGAGTTCGCGTGCCCAGATCGGCGTCCTCGCACGGCTCCTCGGCACGCCCATCGCCGTACGCGAGATCACGCCCGAGGACGTGCACAGCCGCCTCAGCGCGGTCGGGATTCCGTCTGCGGCGGTGGAATCACTGCTCCGCTCGTTCAGCCTGGCCGCGGAGCGGCCGGTCAGGGTCTCAGGGGCGGTCGAGCGGATCACCGGCAGGCCGGCGCACACCTACGAACAGTGGGCGGAACGCAACCTCGATGCGTTCCGATGGCCGATGATGGAGGAATGACCGCCACCATGCGCGCACAGCGCTTCCATGCCGATAGCCGGACGATCACCGTCGAGGACGTACCCGTTCCCGAGCCCGGTCCCGGCGAGGTGCTGGTGAAGGTCGCGTTCTGCGGCATCTGCCATTCCGACCTCAGCCTCATCAACGGCACGTTCCCGGCGATGCTCCCGGAGGTCACTCAGGGCCACGAGGCGTCGGGGACCATCGCGAAGCTGGGGCCCGGGGTGACCGGTTGGTCCGAGGGCGACCGCGTGATCGTCGCCGCAGGCCGGCCGTGCACGACCTGCCCGAACTGCCGGCGCGGGAACTTCGCCGACTGCACACAGGTCAAGATCATGGCGTTCGCCTACGACGGTGCCTGGGCGGAGTACACCGTCGCCCAGGCGGCGGGCCTGACGCGGGTCCCGGACAACGTCCCCCTCGAACAGGCGGCGATCCTCGCCGACGCAGTGTCCACTCCCTACGGCGCCGTCGTCCGGACCGGGAAGGTCGGTATCGGCGAGTCCGTCGGCGTGTGGGGTCTGGGCGGGGTCGGTACGCACGTCGTGCAGCTGGCGCGCCTCGTCGGGGCGGCACCGATTGTCGCTGTGGACATCAACCCCGAGGTGCTCGAGCGCGCCCTCGAGCTCGGCGCCGACCACGCCTTCGACTCGCGCGACGAGCAGCTCGGCGCGAAGATCGCCGAGGTCACCGGCGGCCGGGGCCTCGACGTCGCGTTCGACGCCGTGGGCCTCAAGGCGACCTTCGAACAGGCGCTGAGCCACCTCACCGTCGGCGGGCGCCTGATCTCCGTCGGGATGAGCGACCAGGAGCCGACCGTCGGGTCGACGACGATGCTGGGGCTGACCAAGAAGCAGGTGCTCGGTCACCTCGGCTACAAGAACGTCGACATCGAGACCCTCGCGACGCTCGTCTCGCTCGGCCGGCTCGACCTGTCCCGGTCGATCAGCGGGATCGTGCCGCTGGAGGACATCGCGAAGGGCATTGATCAGCTCGAACGCCACGAGGGCAACCCGATCAGGCTGCTCGTGCAGCCGTGACGCCGCTCCCCGCGCGCGGCTACAGCGCCGCCGCGAGGTCCGCGCGGAGCGCATCCAGCGCGGGAGTGGCGCGCGGCGTCATGGCCCGCCAGGCGTCGAGGATGCGCAGGCTCTGCTCGGCGTGCCGGACGAAGTGGTTGCCGGCGAATTTGGGGAGGTCGAAGGGCACCGTCCGGTCCAGCTGCCGGAGCACGGCCCGCACCACGATCGGCGGCGGCGCGAACATCGGCAGCCCGATGTCGGCGCGCATCGCCTCGGCCATCGCGCGACCCGGACGCCGCAGCCGGCGCACGAACGTGGGCCAGTCGCCGCCGACGACCGCCAGCTCGGCCGCGTAGGGCACCATCAGCACGCCGACGGCGTCGGCGGCCTTCGCCGGCGTCCGGCCGACCACCTTCGGATAGTCCGCGGCGAGCCGACGCGGCAGGTCCGGCGCACCGTCGACCGCGACGGCGGCGAATGCCGGGGCGAGCGGCGGCACCCAGTACTCCGCCCGCGTCTCGGTGCCGCGGCTGGTCGCGAACGAGAGCAGCCCGGGCGCGAGCGTCGCCACCTCGGCGCCGGGGAACATCCGCTGCGCGATCGCGGCATCGCCGATCACCGGGCTGGTCACCGCCACCGTGCGCGGCTCCGCGGCCACCAACGCAGCCACGACGTCCGGCGAAAGCTCGCCCGGCGCGGCGGTCAGCAGAAGCAGGTCGACGGTGCCGGGCTCCACCTGCGCGTACAGCAGCACCGGCACGTGGGTGACGGCACCGTCCGGCGCGACGGCCGTGAGGATCACCCCATCGCGCCGCGAGGCCGCCCGGACCTCGGCGCCGGTCCCGGCGAGCAGGGCGCCACCGGCGGCGGCGACCGCCCCGGCACCCTGGATGAGCACGCGCCTGCGTTCGGTCATGCCCCACCCTCGCCCCGGAGGCCGCTCGCGCGCAACACCTGTCGCTGCACGCCGGCGCGGAGCGCGTCCTCCCCGCCGAGCAGCCGGACCTTGCGCCGGGCGCGGGTGATGGCGGTGTAGAGCAGCTCGCGGGTGAGCAACCGCGAATCGGCCGGCGGGATCACCACGGACACCGCGTCGTACTGGCTGCCCTGGCTGCGGTGGATCGTCATGGCGTAGACCGTGCGGACCGCGACCAGTTGGTTCGGGTACAGCAGCGCCACGTCGGAGCCGCGCGCGAACGCGGCCCGCAGGTCCGCCGGGTCGCCGTCGTGGGCGATCACCACGCCGACGTCGCCGTTGTAGACCTTGGTGTCGTAGTCGTTCGCGGTCACGAGCAGAGGTTGTCCGGCGTACCAGCCGGCCCCTCCGCTGCGCGCGCCCGCCCACTCCTCGGCCAGCTGCGCCCACCGCGTGACGCCGGACGGACCCTCCGAGTGCGCGCAGAGGACCCGGTGCTGCTGCACCCCGGTGGCCGCGTCCGCCGCGAGCCCCTGCTGTGCGGCGGCGACGGTGGCGGCGCTCGCCGCCCGCACGTCGGCGCGCAAGCCCTCGACGTCGTCCGGCTCGCACCACTCGATCGCGCCGTCGCCACCGTCGCGAGCCAGCTCGATCACCCGGTCGGCGTCGCCGCGCCGGACCGCGTCGGCGAGTTCGCCGAGCGCGCCGGTGAACCGGCGGCCGCGGCGGAGCCGGACCACGCCCCGGCGCGCCTCGCGCAGCTCAGCCTCGTCGAGGCCCTCCTCGTCGCCGCCCGTACGCGCCCGCTCGTCGGCCAGCAGCGCCTCCAGCTCCGGCGACGGTGCCGTGGTCACCCCGCGCGCCACCAGGTCGCCGAGGACGGCGCCGGCGTCGACCGACGCCAGCTGGTCGGGGTCGCCCACCAGGATGAGCCTGGCCTCGGGCCGCAGCGCCTCCAGCAATCGACACATGATGGTCAGCGAGACCATCGAGGTCTCGTCGACGACCACCACGTCGTAGGGCAGGTGATTGCTCGCGTCGTGCCGGAACCGGCTGGCGTTGCCCGGTTTGAAGCCGAGCATGCGATGGATCGTCTGCGCCGGGATCTCCCGCGGCAGGCCCAGCGCGGCGCCCTGGGTGCGGACCTCGCCGGCGAGCTGCGCGGCCGCCCGCCCCGTGGGTGCGGCGAGCCCGACCCGCAGGTCCGGGCCGTGCTGGTCGAAGAGCAGCGCGAGGATCCGCGCCACCGTGTAGGTCTTGCCCGTGCCGGGCCCGCCGGCGAGCACCGTCGTCTGACCGAGCACCGACGCGGCGGCCGCGAGCCGCTGCCGATCCGGGCCCGGCTCGGGGAACCGCTCTCGCAGTCCCTCGCGCAGACGCGCGACGTCCACGCCCGGCGCGGCACCGCCGCGGGCATCGAGGACCGCGCGCACCGTCTCCTCCTGGCGGTGGTACCGGTCCAGGTAGAGGAGCTCGTCGCGCACCAGCCGCAGCGGCCGCAGCGGGCCGGCCGCGCCGCCCACCACGAGTGGGCTGCGGCGCAGCGCATCGCGGACAGCTGCGGACTCCGGCCACGGCAGGGCGTCCACGTCGACCTCGCCGTCACCGTCGACCGCGACGTCCCGCAGGCGGGAGAGCTCGAGGCACACCGAACCGAGCCGCACGGCGCGCGTGGCGAGCGCGGCGGCCAGCAGCACCGACTCGTCCGTCTCGCCGCCGAGGCGGCCGAGCGCGGCGGCGACGTGCACGTCGGCCGGGCCCAGGACGCCCGCGTCGGCGAAGGTCCGCAGCAGGCTCTTCTCGACGGTGGTCATGAGGCGCCTCCCGCCAGTGCGTCGGAGACCGCGGCGACGAGCGCCGCGGGCGGGTGCCACTCGAAGACACCCGCGCCGGGCGGGGTATCGGGACCGATCATCGCGCGCACGAAGTGGTACTGCACGACCCCGAGGTGCGTCTGCGGCCGGTACCCGGGGACCCGCCACTGCAGGAACCGATGCAGCGCAACGGAGTACAGCAGGGCTTGCAGCACGTAGTGCGACGAGATCATCTCGCGGGCCATCGCCTCGGGGGTGTAGTCGGCGGTGGTGAGATCGCCCCGCGCGAGCCGGTTGGTCTTGTAGTCGACCACCGTGTACCGGACGGCGCCGTCGCGGCCCGTGACCCGCAGCACCGAGTCGATGCTGCCGGTGAGATAGCCGCGCAGCGCGGCGCCCGGCACCTCGCGCAGCCGCTCCGCGTAGGGCGCCAGCGGATCGTCGGGGGGCACGTGCTCGTCGAGGAGATCCGCTATCTGCCCCAGCGTGGCCGCCGCGCCGCCGTCCGCGCCCAGCGGGAGCTCGAAGTCGAGCTCGGCGAGGTGGTCCGCCGGCGCGACCCCGGCGAGGGTCAGCCCCGCCAAGTCTCCGGATCCCAGCGGCGTGCGCAGCACCGCGACCAGCGCCGTCGCCAGCTCCGCGGGATCGTCGGGCACCGCGCCGAACTCGGCCGCCTCGCGGCACCGCGTGAGCACCTCGGCCTCCAGATCGGGGGCGCCCGTGTCGACGTGCTCGAGGATCTCGTGCACGAGGGTGCCGAACACGGCACCGCCCGACAGCCCGTTCATCAACGACGACGGTGCGGCGCCCGCGCCGGCCGCCACGGCGGCCTCGGTCATGGGCTCGTCCAGGGGCTCGTCGGCGATGCCGGGCTCGTCCGGCTCGCTGCCGGTGTCCGGGGCGGCCTCCGCGGGGCCGTGCGCGGCATCCGCGGTGAGCGCCGAGTAGCTCGTGCGCCGCCAGGTCGGGTCGATCCGGCGCTCGGCACGGCCGAGCACCAGCTCCGGGAAGCCGGCGAAGGGCGGCCGCCACTGCGGGGGCTTGGGGGCGGACAGGTCCACGGCCTCGATCGACACCGCCGCCTCGACGGGCGCCGCCCATTCCCGCAACCGCGCGCCGGTCTCGTCGTCGTTCGGGATGGGCGCCTGCTCCGCCGGCACTCGGCCCCCACCCACCTCGGAGAACAGCAGCCGGTGCAGCGGTGAGCCCTTCGTGGTGGTGCTCGGTGCCCACCAGAGGACCAACCTCGACTGCGCCCGCGTGGCGCCCACGTACAGCAGGCGCAGCTCCTCGGCCGCCTCCTCCTCGCGCGAGACCCCGAGCCGCTGGCCGTAGCCCGGCGCGTCCTTGCCGCCCACATCGACCAGCCGCTCCCCCGCGTCGTGGAAGGTGAAGGTGTCACGATCGCCGAAGCCGCCGAAGGAGTCCCACGCGAAGGGCAGGTACACCACGGGGAACTGCAGGCCCTTGCTGGCGTGGACCGTCATGAGCTGCACGGCCTCGGTGTCGGTCGCGAGGCGACGCGCGGGATCGGCGGTGCCGCCGCGGCCCGGGTCGGCGATCCGCTCTGCCAGCCAGCGGGTCGCGGCGCCCAGTCCGAGGCCCTGGGTGACGGTGGCGTGCTGCACCAGCTCCGCGACGTGCCGCAGGTCGGTGAGCGTGCGCTCGCCGCCGATCCGGCCGAGCATCCGCTCGTCGAACCGCGAGCGCGTGGCGAGCGCGTCGAACATCGCCGCGAAGCCCGAGCGGGCGAAGATCCCCGCGAGCGTCCGCAGGCGGCCGCTGATCTCGGAGACCAGCTCGTCGCCGCGCTCGTCGAGGTCGCGGGCCGTGAACTCGAACAGGGGCGTGAGCGCGGCCAGGCGGGCCCGGTCGCCGCGGCCGGGGTTCTCCAGGGCCTGCAGTAGCCGCAGCCAGTCGACGGCGGCCGCGGTGGTGA
This sequence comes from Tsukamurella pseudospumae, assembly GCF_001575205.1. Taxonomy (GTDB): domain Bacteria; phylum Actinomycetota; class Actinomycetes; order Mycobacteriales; family Mycobacteriaceae; genus Tsukamurella; species Tsukamurella pseudospumae. The sequence continues at coordinate 96,267 of NZ_LSRE01000023.1, read as the reverse complement.
ACACGCTGGCGCCGCCCGCGGCGACCGCCGCGACGCCGAGGCCCTGCAGCAGCACCTGCAGCTCGGCGATGTGCTCGTTCTTGCGCACCAGCACGGCGATGTCGCGCGGCTGCAGCACCCGGGGCCCGGCGTCGTCACCGTCGTCGTAGCGCTCCTCGGCGACCAGGGTCCGGACGATGTCGGCGGCGACATCGCGCAGTACCGCCGCGCGGACGCCGGGCACGCGCGGGATCCCGTACTGGGTCTTGGGTCCCACCCCGGTCGACCCGAGGTACCGGAGCCGCAGCGGCGGACCGTCGAGCCGGGACTCCGGGTGGTGCGCGCTGACCCGGCCCACCACGATCTGCGAATCCCCCAGCGCGACATCGCCGTACAGGTGCTGCAGCGCGTCGACGAGCGGGCCGTCGGAACGGCGGTTCACATCCAGCGCCTGATGCGTGGTGGCGGCCTTCGACGCCTCGAGGTAGCTGTAGACCTCCGCACCGCGGAAGGCGTAGATGGCCTGCTTCGGGTCACCCACGAGCACGAGCGTGCGGCTGCCGTGGAAGGCGGCGTGCAGGATGTCCCACTGGACGGGGTCGGTGTCCTGGAACTCGTCGACGAGCACCACCGAGTACGCCTCCCGCAGCCGCGCGCACGCCCGCTCCCCGTGATTCGGGTCGGTCAGCGCGTCGCGGAGCAGTCCTTGCAGGTCGTCGAAGTCGCGGAGCCTGCCGGCCCGTTTACGGCGCTCGACCTCCTGTCGTACCGCGGCGGCGTACTGGACGCGCAACGCGACATCGGAGCCCTCGGCGGCGTCGCGCGGCGTGATCGCCGCGCGGGGGTTCGCGACGACGGTGCGCGCGAACTGGAGCGCGATCGGCAGCGGAAAGGGCGGCCGCGGCCGCCCCGCGAACATCGCCAGATAGGCGTCCTCCGCGACCTCCTGGACGAGATCGCCGATGTCCTCGACGAACGTGACCCCGGGCTCCAGGTCGCCCGCGAGGCCGAGCGCGTCGAGCATCCGCTGGCAGAAGCCGTGGGTGGTGGTGATGGTGGCCGCGTCGAAGTCGGACAGGGCCGCGACCAGCCTGCGGTGCCGCAGCGCGACCTCGTCCGGGTCCCCGGCGGCGAGGTGCCGGATCAGCTCGTCGTCGGCGGTGCGGGCGGACTCCGGGGCGCGCAGGGCGCGTTCGGCGGAGAGCAGCCGCGCACGGGCGCGTTCCCGCAGTTCCTGGGTGGCGGCCCGGGAGAAGGTGATGAGCAGCATCTCCCCCAGCTCGGCGACGCCCTCGGCGACGTACCGAGTGAGCAGCCCGACGATCGCGTAGGTCTTGCCGGTGCCGGCGCTCGCCTCGAGCACGGTGGTGGCGCCGCCGGTGGGCAGCGGTCCGGTGAGCTCGAACGGGGTCACCCCGAGCACCGATTCACGGGCTGTCATGACAGCTCCTCGTGCGTCAGCATCGGCACCCACAGCCGCGCGGCGAGCGCGCCGAACCGCGTTCCCGCACGGGAGAACTCCGCCTCGGTGCCCTCCGGCGGGCCGAGCGCGTCGTCGAAGGCGGACTCGCCCAGCGCGTACCGGATGGATCGATCCGTCCCGTCGCCGAACTTCCCGTCGAACTCGGCGCGGGCGGCCTCCAGCGAGATCTTCGTGCTCTTGCCGCCGAGCGCGGTCGCGATGTACGCCGGCGAGGACTTCGGGAACAGCGGCAGTGGCTCGGCGAGCCCGCGGTCCCGGAGGTCGACCAACGCACGCAGCTCCGCGATCGGATCCGAGGGGGCCTTGAGCCGCGACGCCGACACGCCCCGGTACCCGCGCCCCAGGATCAGGGCCGAGCGCTCCTCGTACCCCCCGGCGGCGAGCGCGAGCAACGACACCCACGCCGAGACCCGGTGCTTCGCCGCGAGTTTGCTGAACGAGGCGCGCACCACCCCGTCGGGCCGCACGGCCGGGACGGATCCGACCAGCCTGCGCCCGTCCCCCAGGTCCACACCGATGTCGATGGTCGCGGCGGCGCCCACGAGGTGCGGGCCGGCGACGCGGGCGAGGTCGGCGACGTCGGCCGCGACCCGATCGAGGACGGCCGAGCCGAGGGCGAAGGGCGGCAGCGTGCCGCGCCGCATCTCGGCCGCCGCGAACCGCTCGGGCGGCGTGCCCGCCAGTGCGGAGGTGAGCATGCGTTCGCCGATCTCCCACTGCTGCAGGCCGTCCGGCGCGATCGTCAGCGCCTCGGCCAGCTCGTCGTCCTGATCGGGCACGGTGAAGCCGAGCCGCTGCCGCAGGAAGGCCTTGACGGGGTGCTCGCAGAACCGCACCAGCGCATCGAGATCGACGTCCTCAACGGCGGACGCGGCCAGCGGCGCGGCGAGGAAGGGCGGCACCGGCTCCGGTGTCGATGCCGCAGCCCTGGCCCCCGCGTAGGCCGAGGGGTCGTACGAGAAGGGCGCGCCCAGTCCGAACCGGGCCGGGTCGAAGTTGCCGGGATCGAAGGGCTGCAACGGATGCCGGAACTCCAGCCCCGGGATCTCCGCGTCCTCGCCGTCCGCGGCCCCCGCGTCGGCGAGGAGGGCCCGCGCCGCATCGCGGAGCTCGGCGACGGGGACCGCCGGCGGGCGCCGCGTGCCCTTGACCGGATCCGCACCCGTGTAGAAGACCAGCAGCCGATCGGTGGCGCTGGTGACCGCGTCGAGGAAGAGCTCCCGGTCCTCCGCGCGCGGATCCCGCTCGCCGACGCACGGCGTGCGCCCCAGGACGTCATCGCCGGAGTACCGCGTGGACCGCGGGAACACCTCGTCGTCCAGGCCCAGCAGCACCACCACGCGGTGCGGCACCGACCGCATCGGCACCAGTGTGCAGACCGTGAGCTCACCCGTGCGGAAGTTGGCGCGCGTGGGCTTGGCGCCCAGGCGCGAGCCCAGCATGGCGCGCACCTCGGTGAGCGTGAGGTCACGGTCCGAGCCGTCGCGCAGGGCCGCCGTCAGCTCGCGGCCGGCCTGGGTGACCTGCCACGCGTCCGCGGCGGGTACCGCCCCGATCTCGCCGACCAGCCGCTGCAGCGACTCCGCCCAGTCCCGGGCCGGCCGGCGGCCGCGGCTCTCCGCGGTCGCGCGGGTGAGCACGTCGAGGTACTCGGCGAACCGGCCGACGAGGTCGATGTCGGTGGAGTCCACATCGTCCAGCGGCAGGCCCAGGCCCAGCCATTGGCCGTCGGTCTCGTCCGCGACGACGCCCAGCACGATCCGGTCCAGCGCGGTGGCGAGCGTGTTCTGCGGGAAGCCGCGCAGCCCGTAGCGCTCGCGCGCCGCCTCGTCGAGGCCCCAGCGTGCGCCGGACGGACCGGCCCACTCGCGGAGACGCTCGATGTCCGAGTCGCTGAACCGGAATCGGCGCCGCACCGGCTCGGTGGCGGCCAGGTCGAGCACCTCGGCGACGGTCGCGCGACCGTCGGCGAGCTCGAGGACCGTGACCAGCGCGTCGAGCAGAGGGTTGGTGAACCGCAGCGCCCGGTCCGCCAGGCGCACCCGGAGCCGCTGAGCCGGGTGCATCGCCTCCCCCGCCGGGCCGGGACCGCCGGAGTCCACCACGGCCTGGCCGAATGCGGAGCGGATGAGCGGCGCGTAGGTCTCGATGTCCGGGCAGGTGACGAGGACCTCGCGCGGCTGCAGTGTCGGATCGTCCTCGAACAGCCGGACCAGCCGCTCCCGGAGCACCTCGATCATCCGTGCCGGACCGTGGCACGCGTGGAACTCGATCGAGCCGTCCGCGGTGAGTCCCGCGGCGAGCGGTGCATCGTCGGCGATACCCGACTGCACGCTGCCGAGGAGGGTGGCGGGACGGGCCGGCGTCGGATGGTGCACATCGGCGCCCGCGAGGGGCGCGACGCGCGCCTGCAGCTCCCGCGCCTCCCGCCCGAGGGACGCGAGCAGCGGATTCGTCGCGGTCGGGCCGCCGACGGTACGGGGCACGGGCCCGGCGGGCGGGGCGGCATCCTCGGACAGCTCCGCCCAGAGCGCCGGGCTCGGGTGCGGGAGCCACAGGTGCACCTCGCGTCCCGCGGCGAGCGCCGCGAGGACGGCCGCCTGGTCGGCGGGGAGGCGAGTGGGGCCGTAGACCGACAACCGCTCCGGCAGGTCGACGATGTCGGGCTCCGCCCGCAGCCGCGCGCACGCGACGTCGAGCCGCTCGGCGGGGCTGGGGACCCCGGCGAGACCGCGGACGCGGCGGACGAGCTCGGCCTGCCAGCGCAGATCCTCGGGCAACGCCCCGCCGACGCCGTCGGTGTCGCGGCCGGCCGCCCAGTCCACCAGCATGCCGGGCCGGTTCGCGCCGTAGGAGCGCAGCAGACCCGCGAGCAGCTCCGCGGTGGGGTACCGCCGCCGGGGACGGTGCCCGGGCTGCGCGGCCCAGCCCCCGGGACGGACCACCCCGAGGTGCCGGGCCAGGACCGACCCGGCCGGCTCGAAGGCCATCTCGTCGATCGCCGCGAGCACGAGCCACACGAGCCGCTCCCCGCGCCACGGGTCGTCGTCGGGCGCGATGCCCGAGGCCGCGGCCACCGACTCGGCGACCAGCGCGGCGGGCGTGGGGAACTCGATGTTCGCGGCGATGCCCAGCCGGGACGCGATGCCCTGGACTATCCAGCGCTCCACGCCGCGCGCCGGGACGGCGATCAGTTCCGGGCGGAACGGGTCGGCTGCGGGCACCGCGAGCACGTCCGCCAGCGCGTCCACGAGGACGTCGCCACGTTCGGAACGGTGCACGGTGAGCATGTGCGCAGTTCTAACACGAGCGTCCGACAAGTCGGACGACCGGCTGCGATCGGGGCATCTGACGCATGGCGCGCCGCTACTGCGCCGGCTGCCACTTCGCGATCAGTGCCTCCGCGTCCACCGACTCGGCCGGGCTGCGACGCAGGACCGCATCGAGCACGAGACCGTCCAGCGAGGCTGCCACACAGGCAGCGTCGTCGCGGGCCATTCCACGGCTCACGAGGACACTCACCAGCCGATCTCGAGCGCCGACAAGCTCGCGCGCCAGTTCCTCGTCATGGAACGAAGCGACGATCAGCTCGTACCTGGCTCTGGTCCACCCTGATTCGACACCCAGCCACCGCGTGATCTGCTGGTGTGGAGTCTCGTTCTCTGCGGGCTGATCGACGCTCAGGAGGTGGCGCACCATCGCGAAGATGAGGCCGCGCTGATTCGAGAAGTGGTGCCTCGCGGTCCCGTGGGGCACGCCGGCGGCATCCTCGACCCTGCGCATCGACCACCCTGTGAACCCACACTCGCCGAGCAGGTCCAGACCGGCGATCAACAACACCTCGCGCGACGAGTTCTCCACATGGAGAGGCTATCGTGCTACCTTCCTCTCCATGTGGAGAGTGACGGTGAATCGACGATGGTGATCTTCTTCGACGTCTTGTTCGGCCTCTGCGTCGTGGCCACACTGTGGTTCGCCGGCTACGCCGTGTACCGCGTCCTCAAGGACGACTCACCACGGAAGTAGACGCCGCAAACGCCTTCGACGCTTCGGTAACCGTCCTCGACGCCCGCGCGAACTCTCGGGATCAGACCGCCCGGGTCAACGCCGCAGGTAGCTCGGCCAGGGACCGAATCGCGGGCGGCTCGCCGCCGACGCCTGTGCCGGTCCTGTCGAGCCACAGCGCCCGCAGCCCCGCGTCCCGCGCGGCGGCCACGTCGTTCGCGTAGCTGTCACCCACGGCGATGCAGTCCTCGGGCGCCGCACCCGCGAGCTCGCACGCGTGCAGGAACACCGCGGGGTCGGGTTTGCCGATCCCCAGGGTGTCGGTGGTGACGACGTGCGGGAATCGATCGGATACGCCCAGTACCTGGAGCTTCATCCGGGTGGCGGCCGTCGACGAGTTCGTGAGGAGCACCACGGTGATCCCCCACCGCTCCGCGGCCTGCACCGCCGGCATCGCGTCCGGGAAGAGCCGCTGCGCCGCCGCGAACGCCGGATCGAAACCGCTGCAGTACCGGCGGTAGCGCCGTGGCTCCCACAGCAGCCCGAGGTCCTGCGCCGCGGCCTCGATCCGGGCCTTGCGCATCTCGTGGAACCGCAGTTCCCCGGCGGTGTACCGGTCGAAGATGCCGCGCGGGTCGCTGAGGAAATGCTCCGCGAAGGCCTCTCGCGCCGCGGCGCCCGACTCGGGCCACACCTCCAGCGCGGCGGCACGGGCAGCCGCACGCATCGCCGCGGACGTGTCGACCAGCGTGTCGTCGACGTCGAGGATCAGGGCGTCGCACGGGCGCGGACCGTCCATGCCCGCACGCTGCCGCAGCCGGGCGAGCGTGTCGGAACCCCAGCTCAGGCCGCCGCGGACTGCGGCACCGACCAGGTCCGTGAGCTCCACGCGCTCGTCCTCTCCGTCGCCCTCGCTCCGCCTACTACTCGGCGAACATCCGCTGGAACCGCTGCAGCGATTCCTCGATGTCTCCCTTGAGTGCCCGCGCCACCGTCGCCCCGATCGGCCCGAACAGGGGCGCGCCGCCGAGGTCGGCGCGCAGGGCCACCGTCGACCCAGCGCCGGACGGCGCGATGCTCACGGTGAGCTTGTACTTCGTACCCGCCACGCCCTTGCCGTCGAGCACCAGCCGCCGCGGCGGGTCGTACTCGGTGATGACCCACTCGACGCGGTTGCGGAAGTTCTTCGCCTTGAGCACGCAGGCGATGCGCGCCCCCTGCGCGAGCTCGGGCAGCGGGCCGCGCCAGCCGTCGTGCAGGGTCACCCACTGCGGGAGCGTCTCGAGGTCCGCAGCCTTCTCCCACGCCGTGTCCGGGGGAAGCGGAATCTCGATCCGGCTCTCGACCTTCGCCACACTCACTCCTTCAGCCGCAGATGTTGAATCCGAACTTAGCGCGTGTGCGGTCGCACCCCACGACGAGCGTAGATTTCACGCGTGTCCGCCACCGCCGCCTCGATCCTGCTCGCCCTCGTCGCCGCCTTCCTGTTCGCGTGCGGATCCGCCGCCCAGCAGGTCGAGGCGGCCGGGGTCCACGAGGACGCATCGCTCATCGCGGAGCTGATCCGCCGGCCCCGCTGGTGGCTGGGCCTCGTGGGCGACCTCGGCGGCTACGCCTTCCAGGCCTGGGCGCTGGCGCTGGGCCCGGTGCTGGTGGTGCAGCCGCTCATCGTGGCGGCGCTGCTGTTCGCGCTGCCGATCTCGGCGCTGCTCAACCACACCCGGGTCACGGTCCGGGAATGGACGTGGGCCGCAGTCCTCGCGGTGGCGCTGGCGGCGTTCCTCGTCGCGGGCCGCCCCACCGACGGCGTCCCCGACGCCCCGGGCGCCACGTGGCTGCCCGCGCTCGTCGTGGTGGGAGTCGTCGCGGTGGCCACGACGGGGGTCGGGCTGGTCCGAACGCTGCCCGGGTCGGCGCGGGCTCTGTCCTTCGGCGTCGCCGCCGGCGCGCTGTTCGGCGTCGCGACGGTGCTCACCAAGCCGGTGCTCACGTCCTACGAGCACGCGGAGTTCCTCGCGAACACCGTCCGGCTGCTCACCGACTGGCGGCTCTACGTGCTGGTGCTGTGCGGGATCGGCGCGATGTACCTGCAGCAGCGGGCCTTCCAGCCCGCGCCGATCTCGGCGTCGCTGCCCGCGATCACCCTCGCCGAGCCGGTCTGCGCCGCCGTCCTCGGCGCGGTCGTGCTGCAGGAGTCCGTCACGCTCACGGGCTGGCACGGCATCGCGGTGATCGCGTCCGGGGTCGTCGGGGCCGTCGCCGCGGCCCGCCTGGCCCGACGGTGACCGCCCGTCCGGCCCGGGACGACGGCGTACCGTCGGGCGGTATGACGGACCTGGAGGCACTGGCGCGGGCCCCGTTCACCTACCCCGAGGTGGGGGCGACGCGGGGCACCCCGCCCGGCGACGCGCACGCCTTCCGCGCGGAACGCATCGTGGGCCACGGTCCCGAGGACTTCGCCGGGGTGCAGGAGTCGATCCTCGCCTACGGCATGCAGCGCGGAGCCGGGCTGCGGGTCCGGGCGAGCACGCCGCGCGCCGAGGCGGACACCGTCATGGTGATGACCACGCCGCTGTTCGGCCCCATCCGCATCCCCTGCCGCGTGATCTACGTCGTCGACGAGCCCGGCCGGGCCGGCTTCGCCTACGGCACGCTGCCGGGGCACCCCGAGAGCGGCGAGGAGCTCTTCTCCGTCGAACTGCGGCCCGACGGTGCCGTGGTCGCCGTCGTGAGCGCATTCTCCCGCCCCGGGCGTTGGTACACCCGGCTGGGCGCGCCCGTCGGCCGCCTCCTGCAGGCGGTCATGACGCGCCGCTACCTCGCGGCGATGGTCCGGCCGGAACGCACCGGGTAACGCGGCGGCTACACGCTCTCGCGGCGCCGGCGGAAGGGCACGGGCTCGCCGAGGAGCTCCTCGAGCTGCGCGCGCAGCGCGTCCGGGATCGGGGCGGGGCGGCCGGACGCGGCACCGTCGACCACGACCATGGACGCCTCCGACAACGCGGCGGTCTCGCCGTCCGCACCGAGCACCTCGTAGCCGATGTCGAAGCCCGACCCGCCGATCCTGGTGACGCGCATGAGGATCCGCACGGGCTCCTGCGAGTACAGCAGCGGGCGGACGTAGTCGATCTCCTGGTGCGCGACGAACATCGTGACCCGACCCGAGTCCGGTCCGGAGCCGAATCGCATCATGAACCGGATGCGCGCCTCCTCCAGCAGTCGCAGCATCGACACGTTGTTGATGTGCTGCAACGCATCCATGTCCGACCACCGCATCGGGACCAGTACCTCGTGATTGTTCATGGGGCTATTGTCGACCACGACCCACTGAACCCCTGTCACCGGGAGACGCGATGCGCGCCACACGACTTCTGACCGCCGCGGTGCTCGCCGCGAGCCTCGCCGCCTGCTCGACATCGGGCGACGGCGCCTCCTCTCCCTCGTCCGCCGCGGCCGGGTCGGGCGGCACCGTGATCGTCTACGCCGCAGCCAGCCTGCAGGTCACCTTCGAGAAGCTGGGCTCCGAGTTCGGCGCGAAGCACCCCGGGACCACGGTCAAGTTCTCCTTCGGCGGCTCGTCGGGGCTGCTCGCGCAGCTCACGCAGGGCGCGCCCGCCGATGTCTTCGCCACGGCCGACACCCCCACCATGGACAAGGCCAAGACGGCGTCGCTGGTCACCGACCCGCAGCCCTTCGCCACCAACGTCCTCACCATCGCCACCGCCCCCGGCAACCCGAAGCGCATCACCGCGCTCGCCGACCTCGCCAAGCCCGACGTCAGCGTCGTGGTGTGCGCGCAGCCCGTGCCGTGCGGCACGGCCACCGCCAAGGTGACCAAGGCCGCCGACGTGACCCTGCATCCCGTCAGCGAGGAGGACTCCGTCTCGAGCGTGCTCGCCAAGGTCCGGCACGGCCAGGCCGACGCGGGCCTGGTCTACAAGACGGACGTCAAGGGGACCAACGGCGCCGTCGGGTCCGTCGACTTCCCGCAGGCCGACGGTGCCGTCAACGTCTATCCGATCGCGCCGCTGACGGCCGCCAAGAACACCGCGGGCGCGAAGGAGTTCGTCGAGTTCGTCCGTGGCCCCGAGGGCCGGGCGGCCCTGACGGCGGCCGGCTTCGGGGCGCCCAGCTGAACCGGCCCGCTCGCTCCGCCCCCGGCGCCGACAGGGCGTTCCCCCGCTGGATCGTCGTCCCCGCCGCGCTCGGCGCGGCTTTCGTCCTCGTGCCCCTGATCGGCATCGTGGCGAAGGTCGACTGGCCGCGGTTCGGGGACCTCGTCACCTCGGAGGATTCCCGGACCGCGCTGGTCCTGTCCCTGCAGACCTCGTTCGCGGCGACGCTGCTGTGCATCGTGCTGGGCGTCCCGCTCGGGGTGATCCTCGCGCGCAGCCGATCCCGGTTCGTCGGGGTCCTGCGACCGCTGGTGCTGCTGCCGCTGGTGCTGCCCCCGGTGGTCGGCGGCATCGCGCTGCTCTACGCCTTCGGCCGGCGGGGCCTGGTGGGCCAGTACGGCGGGATCGGCGGGCACATCGCATTCACGACGGTGGCCGTGGTCCTGGCGCAGGCCTTCGTCGCACTGCCGTTCCTCGTGCTCGCCGTGGAGGGCGCGCTGCGCACCCTCGGCACGGACTACGAGCGGACCGCCGCGACCCTGGGCGCCTCGCCGTCGATCGTGCTGCGCCGCATCACCCTCCCCCTGGTGCTGCCGTCCATCGCCTCCGGCGTGGTGCTGACCTTCGCGCGGGCGCTCGGCGAGTTCGGCGCGACCCTCACCTTCGCCGGCTCGCTCGCGGGCACCACCCGCACGCTGCCGCTCGAGATCTACCTGCGCAACGAGACCGATCCGCAGGCGGCGGTGGCGCTGTCGCTGGTCCTGCTGGCCGCAGCCGCGGTGATCGTCTCGGCGGTGTACGGGGTGCGCGCATGGCGGACGTGACCCCTGGCCTGCACCTCGACGTCGAGGTGCGCGAGCGCGGCGTCGACGCCCGGTTCACGGTGCCCGACGGCGAGACCCTCGCCCTCCTCGGCCCCAACGGGACCGGGAAGTCGACCGTCGCCGACGCCGTGGCGGGGCTGGTCCGGCCGGACTCCGGCCGCGTCGTCGTCGCCGGGGAGACCGTCTTCGGCGGTGCCGGGCGGTGGGTTCCGGCGCACCGTCGGAAAGTGGCGCTGCTGGGCCAGACCGCACGACTGTTCCCGCACCTGCGTGTGCACGCCAACGTGGCCTTCGCGCCGCGCAGCGCGGGCGCGGACCGCCGGGCCGCGGCGGCCGCGGCGGACCACTGGCTCGAGGCCGTCGGCGCGGCGCACCTGCGGGACCGGCGCCCGCACGAGCTCAGCGGCGGCCAGGCGCAGCGGGTCGCGCTCGCCCGTGCCCTCGCGGCCGAGCCGAAGGTCCTCCTGCTCGACGAGCCCCTCTCCGCGCTCGACGTGGGCGCCCGGGCGGAGGTCCGGTCGGTTCTGCGCTCCCTGCTCGAGGGGCGCACCTGTGTGCTCATCACCCACGATGCGGCCGATGTCGTGGCCCTCGCCGACCAGGCGGCCGTGCTCGAGGACGGCCGCATCGCCGATCAGCGTCCCGCCGCCGATCTCCTGCTCTCCCCCGCGACGCCGTTCGCCGCCCGGCTGGCGGGGATGAACCTGCTGCCGGACGGCGACGGGGCGTGGGTGTTCGGGCCGGCGGACCTCGACCTCATCGCCACGAACGACGACGGTACCGGACTGTCCGGCACCGTCGTCGAGGTGAGTGTGGCGGGCGGGCGCTGCCGGGTGACCAGCAGCGTCGCCCCCGCGGGGGCGGACGGCACCGTCGACCTGGTGGCCGAGCTACCGGCCGAGCGGCACCGGGAGATTCATCCCGGTGCCCCCGTCCGGTTGGTGCCGGATCTGACCCGCGCGCACCGGGTGACTACTGCTCGTCGTCCGGATCGGCCGACTCGGTGACCGTGTCGGCCGCCGCCGGGGGCGTGCGGTCCACGCCGGCGAGGAGCAGGTAGACCTGCTTGATCGCGTCGCCGAGGATGGTGTCGACCGCGGCGGTCTGCTCGGGATCACCGGTGCGGGCGACCCGCCGCGTGACCTCGTGCAGCTCGCGCAGCGTTTCGCGGAGATGGCCGCGCTCGGCCGAGCCGCCGTCGAAGCCCGCGAACGGATCCGGCGCATCCGCGAGTGCGGTCTCGATGTACTCGCGGCCGGTGGTGGTGAGCGTGGCGACCTTGCGGCCGTTCTCGCGCTCGATGGTGATCAGCCCCTCGTCCTCGAGCTGGCTGAGCGTCGGATAGATGGCGCCGGGGCTGGGCTTCCAGGCCCCCGCCGTGCGCTCCTCGATGGAGGAGACGATCTGGTAGCCGTGCATCGGCTCGGTCTCCAGGAGCCGGAGCACTGCGATCCGGACGTCGCCGCGCTGGACGCCGCGGCGACCGCGGCCCCGCCCGCGACCGCGGTGACCTCCGGGGCCGCCCGGGCCGAACGGTCCGGGCCCACCGGGCCCGAAACCGGGGCCGCCGGGTCCGAAGGCCTCGGGACCGAAACCCGGCCCGCCCGGGCCGAATCCACGGCCACGCCCGCGGCCGCGGCCCTCTCCACGACCCTCTCCGGGGCCGCACTCGGACGGGAAGCCGCTGTTGCGGAATCGCGCATCGAAGCGCTCATCGTGAGTGTGCCTACGCATGGTGGCACTCCTTTCGGTAGGGGGCCACATGTTTCGCGACCCGATGCGTTCACGATATATCGCGATAGTTCGATTGGCAACCCCTCAACGGAAGAAGCCCCCGCCCGGTATCCGGGCGGAGGCTTCTGACGTGGTGCGACGGTGCCGGTCAGGCCTTCGTCGAGGCGATCCGGGCGACGACCGCATCGGCGAACTTCACCGCACCATTCTCGACGCGCTCGAGGTGCAGGTCGGGCTGGACGACCTGGACCTCGAGGATCAGCGGGTCACCCTCCGGGGTACGGACGAGATCGACGCGCACGTACAGCGGCGGGTTGGCGGGGTCGATGGGCTTGAGCGCGGCGTCGGCGATCTCGCGCTCGGCCGCCGTCGGCTCGACATCGGACAGCACCTCGACGGGGCGCCCCTCGGCCGGCTCCGCGTTCACCTCGGCGGCCAGGTCACGACCGAAGGCGTGGCTGTACTCGCCGCCGATGTAGACCAGCGAGACGCTGCCGACCTCGCCGACGTACGGGAAGACCATGACCGACGTACCCGCCGCCTTGATCTCCTCGAGCTTCGCGCGGCTCGCGGCGCCGTCCTCCGGGCCGAACCGGAAGGCCTCGGCGAGGCCGCCACTGATCGTGGGCCGGACGACGTGGTCGACACCGAGGTAGTCGTGATCGAGCGTGGCGTCGTGCACGGTGATGAACTGCGCGGGAACCATCGGCAGACCCTCGGACGCGTAGTCGGCGAGGTAACGCTTATCGGCGTACCAGCGGACGAGCGGCTCGGGATTGAGCACGAGCGACTGCGCCGCGGCGCGCCAGGCCCAGCCGAGGAAGTCGTCGTAGCGCTGCGCGTAGTCCCACACACCCGTGATCACGACGGCGTCGAACTGCTCCCAGTCGACGCTCGAGTCGGTCCACACGGCGGCCTCGGCCTCATGGCCTGCAGCGCGCAGGGCGGCGAGGATCTCCTGGCCGCGGTCGTCGAGGTCCGGCTGCGCCGCGGAGGTGGCTAGAGCGATTCGGTACGTCACGCCGGACAGTATGGCAGCCATCGGCGTTCCGCCGTCGCGACACCCGCGGGAACTGCGCCTCCCGCGGGGCCCGAGCGGATACGCTGTGCACCGTGAGGGGTGATTTGCAGGCGCACATCGAGACGGCTCGTCTCCACCTCGCCCCTGCCGCCGGCACCCCCGGCTCCGCCGTCTTCGACGGCCGGTTCCACATCGTCGACCGGCACACCCGCCGCACGCTCGGCCGCATCGCGCTGCGCGCCTCCCGGCACAGCAGCGCGCGCGGCCTGGAGTTGAGCTACTCGGTGGCGGAGGCGCACCGTCGACGGGGGTTCTGCGCCGAGGCGGCGCACGCCCTGGTGGACCACGCCTTCGCGCGCGGCCTCACCGGTCGCGTCTACGCCTCCACGGCATGGTCGAACCTCGCGTCACGGCGCGTGCTCGCCGGGCTGGGGATGTCCCAACTGGACATCGCGATGCTCGACTGGGAGTCGCTGCAGGGCGAGGTCGACCTCGGCGACGAGGGCGATGCGGACCTCACGCCGTACGCACGGGTCGAGTACGAGATCCATCGTGCGGACTGGCTGGAGCGACGGGCCGCCCGGACTCGTCCGGATCGCGACGCTCGCCCCGCTTGACGGCGATCACGCCGGCGACGATCGCCACGGCGCCCACGATCTGCAGGGGCGTGAGCGCCTCCCCCAGCATCAGCCAGGCCACCACGCCGGACGCGATGACCTCGGAGAACCCGAGGAAGGACGCGAGCGTCGGGCCGACCAGGTTGATCGCGACGATGCCGGCGACGTACGCCAGGCCCGTGGCGACCGCGCCGATGACGACGGCGGGCACCCACCACGGCGTCGTGCCGAGGCCGCCCAGGACCACGGGTTGGGTCGAGATCCGCACCGGAGTGAGTCCGGCCAGCGAGGTCAGCGACAGCACGACCGCACCCACGAGCAGGCCGCCGGCCGCGAGGGCGAGTTGGTCCACGGCGGGCTTCGCACCGTCCGCGCCCTCGACCTCGAGGTCGTCGGCACGAGTACCGTCCTCGGCCAGAAGGAAGTACGCCGCGAGGCCCACCAGCGACACGAACGCCCAGGCCAGGCCGATCGGCGAGACGACCGCACCGCCCGATGCCGCACCCACGACCGCGATCAACCCCGCGACCGCCAGGGCCGCACCGAGAGCGGTGCGCACCGTCGGGCGCTTCCCGAACCGGGCCCACAGGTACAACAGCACCAGTAGCGGTGCGGAGAACTCGATGAGCAGGGCGACCGTCACCGACATGTGCGCGATCGCGTTGAAGTACGCGAGCTGCACGCCGAGCACCGCGAGCAGGCCGTACGCGAGGACCGTGAAGGGCGCGTGCCGCAGCGTGGCGAGCCGCGCGCGGGCGAAGATCAGCATCGGGACCAGCGTGACGATCGCCGCGATCCAGATGCGCACGAGCACCACGCCGGCCGGGCTCCAACCGGCGGCGAGCAGCGGCTTGCCGAATGGGCCGGACATCGCGAACGCGAAGCCCGACACCAGTGCAATAGCGATACCCCGACCCATGCGTCACCTCCGTGTTCGAGCCATCAGTAAGGAGTCAAATGAAGTACGCTAGTGACAGTAGCGGCACCGGCCGTAAGGAGTCAAATGAAATTCGCACATGACACCGAGCCCTCGTTGATCATGGCCGCCGACCTCGTGAACACCGACTACGGACAGGAGGAAAGGCTCGGCACCGCCACGGCGCTGAAGGAGTACCTGCGGCAGCACGAGTTCACCGGCTGGAGCTCCGCGGAGACGAAGGACCTGGCACCCATCCACGAGCTGCGCGCCGAGCTGGCGGACGCGTGGGCCGCCGGCCACCCCGACGAGGTCGCCCGGCTGGTCAACGAGATGCTGGCCGCCACGCCGCAGCAACCGCGCCTCACCCGGCACGGCGCCTGGGACTGGCACCTGCACTTCACCCCCGACGACGCCCCGCTCCCGGTCCGGATGCGCGCCGAGTTCGCGATGGCCCTCGTCGACCTGGTCCGCAGCGGCAGCGTGGACCGCCTCAAGACCTGCGCGGCCGACGACTGTGACAGAGTTCTCGTCGACCTGTCGAAGAACCGTTCCCGGCGCTTCTGCACCGAGGGGAACTGCGGGAACCGGACGCACGTGGCCGCCTATCGGGAGCGCCGCGCCACGGGTTCGGGCGGGCGTCGCGACGAGAGTTGAGCAGGGGACTACGGTAGGACTGCACATGCCGGGGACCCCGGCTACGACGCGATACCAGGAGCAACGAGAGTAATGAGCGACGGAACGCACCGCCACAGGGTGGTCGTCATCGGTTCGGGCTTCGGCGGCCTGTTCGGCACCCGGGCCCTCAAGCGCGCGGACGTCGACGTGACGATGATCGCGAAGACCACTCACCACCTGTTCCAGCCGCTGCTCTACCAGGTCGCGACCGGCATCCTCTCCGAGGGTGAGATCGCTCCCGCGACCCGGATGATCCTGCGCAAGCAGCGCAACGCCGAGGTGCTGCTGGGCGAGGTCTCCGACATCGACCTCGAGAACCGCACCGTCACGAGCCACCTGCTCGAGCGCGAGACGATCACCCCGTTCGACAGCCTCATCGTCGCGGCGGGCGCCGACCAGTCCTACTTCGGCAACGACCAGTTCGCCGAGTTCGCGCCGGGCATGAAGACCATCGACGACGCGCTCGAGCTGCGCGGCCGCATCCTCGGCGCCTTCGAGCAGGCCGAACTGTCCAACGACCACGAGGAGCGCATGCGCCTGCTCACCTTCGTGGTGATCGGCGCCGGCCCCACCGGGGTCGAGCTGGCCGGGCAGATCGCGGAGATGTCGGACAACACGCTCAAGGGGGCGTTCCGCAACATCGACCCCACCGAGGCGCGCGTGATCCTGCTGGACGCCGCGCCGGCCGTGCTCCCCCCGATGGGCGAGAAGCTCGGCACCATGGCGGCCAAGCGGCTCGAGAAGATGGGCGTCGAGATCCAGCTCAACGCGATGGTCGTCGACGTCGACGCGGACGGCCTCGTCGTCAAGGAGAAGGACGGCACCCAGCGGCGCATCGAGGCGCAGTGCAAGGTGTGGTCGGCCGGCGTCGCCGCGAGCAAGCTGGGCAAGGTCCTCGCGGACCAGTCCGGCGCCGAGACCGACCGCGCGGGCCGCGTCAAGGTCCTGCCGGACCTCACGATCCCCGGCAACCCGAATGTCTTCGTCGTCGGCGACATGATGCTGGTCGACGGTGTGCCGGGCATGGCGCAGGGCGCCATCCAGGGCGCTACCTACGCGGCCAAGGCGATCGAAGCCGGCCTCAAGGGCCAGACCCCGGCCGAGCGCAAGCCCTTCAAGTACTTCGACAAGGGCTCGATGGCCACCGTCTCGCGCGCGAGCGCCGTGGCGAAGGTCGGCAAGCTCGAGTTCGGTGGCTTCCTCGCCTGGCTCGGCTGGCTCGCGCTCCACCTCTGGTACATCGTCGGCTACCAGAACCGCGTCATCACGCTGACCTCGTGGGCCATCACCTTCCTGACCAACAAGCGCGGCCAGATGACGATCACCGAGCAGCAGGTGTACGCGCGCACGGCGCTCGACGCGCTGCAGACCGGTGCCAAGCCGGCGATCCCGCCGGTGCACACCAGCTCGCCCACCAAGGCGCTCCCGAAGTCCGCACCCAAGGCGGACATCCAGGTGGAGGCCCCGGGCGCACCGTCGGCCGAGGCCGAGAAGGCCGAGAAGGCCGGCTGACACCGGCCCCGCACAGGATGAACGAGCGCGCTCCCGATCGGGAGCGCGCTCGTCCCGTTTCCGGCGACTCGATCGATATCGACGCTACACTGCATCGATGGCACAGTATTCGACATCGCCGTGGTCGCGGCTCTGCCGAACGGCGCTCGTCGCCCTCCTCGCGGCCACCTGCCTCGTCTCCGCACCGACCGCGTCCGCGTGCGCGTGCGGCGCACCGGCGATGCCCGACGGGGTGGACGCCACCGCCACGCAGGAGATCGCGCTGGTGAGCGGAGACGGCCGGACCGAAACCATCGAGATGCGCCTCGCGCTTCAGTCCGCCGGCGACCGCGGCGCGTTGGTCGTACCGACGCCCGCCCCGGCCACCGTCAGCGGCGGCACGGCGGAGACGTTCACCGAGCTGGGGTGGATCACCAAACCCCGCGTCGACACGCGGCGCAGGCTGTTCGGCTTCCCGAACCTCATCCCGCTCATGGGGGCCGGTAACCCCGGCGCCCCCGAGGTGCTCGGCCGGGTCCGGATAGGCCCGATCGAGGCGGTGACGCTCCGCGGCGGCGACGCCCCGGGGCTGCAGCGCTGGCTCTCCGACAACGGCTTCGCGCTGCGCGCCGAGGTTGCGGCCACCCTGACCGGATACGTGGCCGACGGATGGTCCTTCGTGGCACTGCGCCTCGTCGGCGACGACCTGCGCGGCGGGCTCAAGCCGGTCCGGCTCACCTTCCCGAGCACCGAGCTCGTCTACCCCATGCGCATGTCCCGGGCGGCCCGCCAGAGCCAGCGCGTCACCGTCTACGCGTTGGGGCACCACAGAGTGGAGCGCACCGACGCCGACCGCGGCCGCCAGGATACGACGCTCGAGTTCGCCGGCCGGATCGGAGCTGCGACCCATGACCCGCGTCTGACGGAGCTGTCCGCCGGCGTGGGCGACTACCTCACCCGGATCACCACCGAAGCGGCCCCCGAGTCCATCACCACCGACTTCCGCTTCAGCCGGGCGGCCACCGACGAGCCCTACCAGCGCGTGGACGTCGAATACGTCGCGGACGGCCGGACCGCCCTCACCACGATGCTCACGGCGGTCGGCGCCCTGGCGGGCATCGCGTTCCTGGTCGGCGGAGCGGCCGTGATCGATCGTCGTCGACGAGCCCGGGGCTAGCGAGCCGCAACTCCGGCGCAAGCGCACGGTCCTACGGTGCTCGAAGAGATTCCGACTCCCAGGAGGCACCGTGCCCGACTCCACAGCTCCCGTCTCGCACGACGCGGCGGTCCGCAGCATGCGCAAGGCCGCCGGTGTGGGCAAGCCCGTGCAACTGGTCTCGATCCTCGCCGGGATCGTCGCCGTCGTGACGCTCCTGTTCGCGCTCGACGAGGGCGGCCCGGGCGCGTGGTCGCTCGCGGTGATCGCTGCGGCGGTCTGCGTCGCCGCAGGTTTCGGCTCCCGCACCCTGCTGGCGCGGGCCCGCTACCACGTCACGGTCTCCTACGCGCCGCTGCGGCTGGCTGCGAAGCTCGTCGCGGGCACCGTCGTGTTCGCGGGTGCCGCGTACCTGCTGGACAAGGCCGGCCTCGGCGTCGCCGCCCGGCCGCTGTTCATCGCCGGGATGGTGGCAGTGATCGGCCAGCACGTGGCGTCCGCCACGCTGTTCCAGGCGTCCGCCGAGGACGTGCGGGTGCGCCGCTCGGTCGTCCCGTGGGGGAACGTCGACGCGTTCGTGGTCGCCGAGCGCGGCGACACCGTCGAGATCGGTGTCCGAACGCGTGCCGACGCGCCCGCGGACGCGATGCCGACCAAGGACGGGGAGGTCCTGGCCGACCTGCCCTACCGCGTCATCCTGCCCGCATCGGCGTTCGACTGGTCCGCGCTGCACTGGGCCGCGAACCAGTCGGGCCGCTCGGACATCGCGCTGGTACGACGGGATGCCGCGGGCGACACGGTGGCCGCGTGGTCCAACCGCTAGCTGCTACGCCTCGATGTTCTGCAGCCGGACCTGCCCGCGCGCGACGGCCTTGCCGTCCTCGGAGTCGATCTCGACGAGCCACAGCTGCTGCCGGCGGCCCCGGTGGATGGGGGTGCTGCGAATCGACAGCACGCCGCTGGAGAGGGCGCGGAGGAAGTCGGTGTTGTTGTTCACGCCGACGACGTGACCGCTGCCGCCGAGCCAGATCACGCCCGACACGCTGGCGACCGACTCCACGATCGCGCAGTACACGCCGCCGTGGGTGATTCCGAAGGGCTGGTGCAGCTCGGGGCGCAGGGTGAGCGTCGCCCGGACGCCGTCGGGCGTGAGCGCGGTGTACTCGAGGCCGAGGAGCGAGTCGAAGCCGGCTGTGCCCTGGGCCTGGATCCCGTCGATGACCTGCTGCTGTCCGGGGGTCGGTTGCGTCATGAACCCACCCTAGGGCGACGCACCGCCGTGTCGATCTCCGGGCCGGATTCCGGGAAGACCCCGATGCGGGACGGGCCCGGCGGACGGCATCGTGGAGTCATGACCGAGAACACGCCCTTCACCCAGTCCCCCTACACCCCGGCACCTCAGAAGCGCTTCGCCCGCGACTTGCAGAACAACTGGATCGGCGGCGTGTGCGCCGGCATCGCCCGCTACTTCGGGATCGACGCCACCCTCGTGCGCGTGCTGTTCGTGGTGTCCTGCCTCCTGCCGGGTCCGCAGTTCCTGCTCTACCTGCTGCTCTGGCTCGTGATGCCGAAGGACTGACCGCCCCGCGGAGCGATCGCCGCTGAAAACGAGAGCGGCGGGCCCGGGGCTCAGCCATCCCCGGACCCGCCTTGGCACAGACCGGGCGGATTACTGCAGCCCTCAGTTCGCGAACCGGTCCGATGTGGATCTCGTGTCGCTCTCGGCGACGTGACTCACTCTAGGACAGCCTCCCCTAACTTAGCAAGCCCTCATTGATGTGGCGTGGATTACGACAGCCTGTCGTAGCGGCGTGGACCATCCCGGGTAGAATCGGAGCAATGGCGGCATTGGGAGATCTCGAGCGCGCGGTCATGGACCACCTGTGGGCGTCCACCGAACCGCAAACCGTGCGACAGGTGCACGAATCGCTCTCCGCTGACCGTGAACTCGCGTACACGACCGTGATGACGGTGCTGCAGCGGTTGGCGAAGAAGAAGTTGGTCACGCAGATCCGCACCGATCGGGCGCATCGTTACGCCGCGACCTTCGGCCGCGAGGAACTCGTCGCGGACCTCATGTTCGACGCACTCGCGCAGGCGGAGAGCTCCCGCGAGGCGGCTCTCGTCCACTTCGTCGAGCGCGTCGGTGCCGACGAGGCCGAGGCGCTGCGCCGCGCGCTCGCCAAGCTGGAGGCCGGGGTCGACCCCGCCGCCGAGCGTCCCACGCGGTCGTCCTGAACCAGTAGGCTCAAGCCCATGGCGGCCCTGATCTTCGGAGTGCTGGCCCTGCTGCTCGCGGGACCGGTTCCTACCTGGCTCTCCGGGGCCGCCTGGCCGATCCGCGCCCCTCGCGCCGCCCTCGTGCTCTGGCAGGCCATCGCGCTCGCCGCCGTGCTCTCGGCGTTCAGTGCGGGTCTGGTCATCGCGAGCCGCCTCCTCGTCCCCGGTGCCGACGGCCGCCCCACCACCAACCCCATCGACGAGATCCGCCAGCTCGGGGTCGTGCCGTGGACGGTGTCGGTCATCGCCTTCGCGTTCACCCTGGTCATCGGCGCGCGCCTGATCACCTCCACCGTCCGGCTCGCCGTCCGCACGCGGTGGCGCCGGGCCCGGCACCGCACCGTCGTCGACATCCTGTCCCAGGCGGTCGACGGTGACCACCCCGTCTCCGCCGCGGACCTGCGGGTGCTCGGCGTCGACGAGCCGCTCGCCTACTGTCTGCCCGGGCTGCGGCATCGCGTGGTGCTCAGTGTCGGCACGCTCACCCAGCTCAGCCACGAGGAGTTGACCGCGGTGCTGGCGCACGAGCGCGCCCACCTGCGCTCCCGGCACGACCTGGTGCTCGAGGCCTTCACCGCGGTGCACCACGCGTTCCCGCGCCTGGTCCGCTCCTCGGCGGCGCTGGACTCCGTCAAGCTGCTGGTCGAGCTCCTCGCCGACGACGAGGCCGTCGCGGCCGCGGGTCCGCTCCCCCTGGCCAACGCGCTGGTCACCTGCGCGAAGAGCCCCGCCCCGCGCGGCGCTCTCGCGGTCGGGTCGACGGGTACCGTCGTGCGGGTCGAGCGGCTGTCGATGCCCCCGGCGAGCACGATGTTCAACGGCGCGGTCTACCTGCTCGCGGGCCTGATCCTGGTGGTGCCCACGGTGGCCGTCGCCGTCCCGTGGCTCACCGAGCTCTACCGGCTTCTCATGCACTGATCCCGGCCGTGAGCCGCGCCACGGCGTCGTCGAGTAGGATGACCACACGTGCAGTTCCTTCCTGATAGCCGCCCGCAGTACGACCTGACCTACGACGACGTCTTCCTCGTCCCGAACCGGTCGGACGTGACCTCCCGGTTCGACGTGGATCTCGCCTCGGTCGACGGCACGGGCACCACCGTTCCACTCGTCGTCGCGAACATGACGGCGGTCGCCGGTCGCCGGATGGCGGAGACGGTGGCCCGGCGGGGCGGCATCGTCGTCCTCCCCCAGGACCTTCCGCTGCAGGCTGCGGCCGACACGATCTCCTACGTCAAGAGCCGCGACCTCGTCGCCGACACCCCGCTCACCCTCACCGCCGAGGACTCCGTGAGCGACGCGGCCGCGCTGCTGCCCAAGCGCGCGCACGGCGCGGTCGTCGTCATCGACGGCGAGAACCGCCCGATCGGCCTCGTCACCACCGCCGCGTGCGAGGGCGTCGACCGGTTCGCGCGCCTGCGCGACGTGATGTCCACGTCCTTCGTCTGCGCCGCCGCGGGTACCGCGCCCGAGGCGATCTTCGACCTGCTGGCCAAGGACCACTCCGACCTGGCCGTCCTCGTCGACGGCGACGACCGCCTGCACGGCGTCCTCACCCGCACGGGCACCGTCCGGGCGGGCATCTACAGCCCCGCCGTCGACGGTGCCGGCAAGCTCCGCATCGCCGCCGCCGTCGGCATCAACGGTGACGTGGCCGCCAAGGCCCGCGCACTCGCCGAGGCCGGCGCCGACGTGCTGGTCGTCGACACCGCGCACGGCCACCAGGCCAAGATGTTCGACGCCCTCGAGGCCGTCGCGGCGCTCGACCTCGGACTGCCGCTGGCCGCGGGCAACGTGGTCGCCGCGGCCGGCGCCCGTGACCTGGTCAACGCCGGCGCGACGATCGTCAAGGTCGGCGTGGGCCCCGGCGCGATGTGCACCACCCGCATGATGACCGGCGTCGGGCGGCCGCAGTTCAGCGCCGTCCTCGACTGCGCCGCTGCGGCTCGCGAGCTGGGCGCGCACGTCTGGGCCGACGGCGGCGTGCGGCACCCCCGCGATGTCGCGCTCGCACTCGCCGCCGGCGCGTCGAACGTCATGGTCGGGTCGTGGTTCGCGGGCACCTACGAGTCCCCCGGCGACATGAAGTACGCGACCGACGGTTCCGCGTACAAGGAGAGCTTCGGCATGGCGTCCAAGCGCGCCGTCGCCGCCCGTACCGCCGGCGAGGGCGCCTTCGACCGCGCCCGCAAGTCGCTGTTCGAGGAGGGCATCTCCAGCTCGCGCATCCGCGTCGACCCGGAGGCCCCGAGCGTCGAGGACCTGCTGGACCGCATCACGTCGGGCGTGCGCAGCTCGTTCACCTACGCGGGCGCCCGGTCCGTCCCGGAGTTCCACGCGAAGGCCACCGTCGGTGTGCAGAGCGCGGCCGGGTTCGCCGAGGGTCGGCCCCTGCCCGGCGGTTGGTGAGCGCCTGCCGGCCGCGCCGGTAGGATGCTCCTCAACATCTCCTCGCAATCCTGGGAAGGAACATGACGGTCCGAAGACCGCGCAAGCGCCGACGACGAGCCACCGCGACTCCGGGGTGCTCCGATGGCTAGCGCCCTGATCACCGTCGGCGCCATCGTCGGCTTCCTCGCCCTGACCCTGGGCACGGCGCTGTTCGTCGCGGCCGAGTTCTCGCTCACGGCGCTCGAGAAGTCGACCGTCGACGCCGACGTCCGTGAGCGCGGCGACCGCCGTTCCAAGCAGGTGCAGGGCGCCCACCGGACCCTGACCTTCCAGCTGTCGGGCGCCCAGCTCGGCATCACGATCACCACGCTGGTCACCGGTTACCTCGCGGAGCCGGTGCTCTCGAAGCTCCTGCGCCCCGCGCTGGAGTGGACCGGCGCCCCCGAGGCCGTGGTCGCCGCCCTGACCCTGGTGCTGGCGCTGGTCCTCGCGACCTCACTGTCGATGGTGCTGGGCGAGCTGGCACCGAAGAACCTCGCCATCGCCCGCCCGCTGCAGACCGCGCGCTGGAGCGCCGGCCCGCAGGCCGCGTTCTCCGCGGTCTTCCGCTGGGCGATCACCTTCCTCAACTCGTCGGCGAACGGGCTGGTCCGCCGGCTCGGCATCGAGCCCGCGGAGGAGCTGAGCTCGGCCCGATCCGCGCAGGAACTCAGTGCGCTGGTGCGCAATTCGGCGGCGTCGGGCGCGATCGACGAGATGACCGCGGAGCTCGTGGGCCGGTCCCTCGAGTTCGGCGAGCTCACCGCGGAGGACCTCATGACGCCGCGTCAGCGAGTCGACTCCCTGGAGGCCGACGCCACCGTCGCCGATCTCGTGGCCCTGTCGATCGAATCGGGCCGCTCCCGGTTCCCCGTGGTCCGGGGCGACCTGGACGACACCGTCGGGCTCGTGCACGTCAAGCAGGCGCTGACGGTGCCCGCGGACCGCCGCTCGACGGTGCCCGTCGCCACGATCGCGACCACGCCGCCCGTCGTGCCCGCGACGCTCGACGGCGACGCGCTGATGGAGCAGTTGCGGGCGAACGGCCTGCAGATGGCGCTCGTCGTCGACGAGTACGGCGGCACCGCCGGCATCGTGACCGTCGAGGACCTCATCGAGGAGATCGTCGGCGACGTCCGCGACGAACACGACGCGAACGAGCCCGTCGACGTGCAACGCACCGACAGCGGCTTCCTGTGCTCGGGCCTGTTGCGCATCGACGAGGTGGAGCGCGACACCGACTACCACGCGCCCGACGGCGACTACGACACCCTCGGCGGTCTGGTGATGTTCCTCCTCGGACGCATCCCGGCCGTGGGCGATGTCGTCGAGCTCCCCCAGCACCCCTCGCTGCTCGAGGACGACGGTGCCGCCACCGCACCGGTGTGGACGGCGCGCGTCGCGCGGATGGACGGCCGCCGCGTCGACCTGGTGGAGCTGAGCCATGACTGACGTTCTGTACATCTTCCTGACGGTGTTGCTGCTCGCCGCCAACGCCTTCTTCGTCGGCTCCGAATTCGCGCTCATCGCGGCCCGCAAGGACCGCCTCGAGACGCTGGTCGAGCAGGGTCGAGGCTCGGCGCGCGCCGTGATCAGGGCCTCGGAGCGGCTCTCGCTCATGCTGGCGGCGTGCCAGCTGGGCATCACGATCTGCTCGATCCTGCTGGGTAAGGTCGGCGAGCCGGCCATCGCCCGGATGCTCGAGGTCCCGCTCGGGTGGGCGCACGTGCCCCACGCGCTGCTGCACCCGATCTCGTTCGCGGTGTCGATGTCGCTGGTCGTGGTCATGCACATCCTGCTCGGCGAGATGGTGCCCAAGAACATCGCACTCGCGGGCCCCGAGGCCGCGGCCATGCTGCTGGTGCCGCCGCTGCTGTGGTTCGTCCGGATCGCCCGCCCCCTCATCGCCCTGTACAACTGGCTCGCGATGCTGGTGCTCCGGGCGCTGGGCGTGCAGCCCCGCGACGAGCTCGAGGGCACCGTGTCCGCCGGCGAGCTGCCCGAGCTCATCGCAGAATCGCACGACGAGGGCCTCATCGACGCCGAGGAGCGCGTCCGGCTCACCCGCGCACTGCAGACCTCGCGCCGGACCGTCGCCGACGTCGCGATCCCGCTGACCGAGATCCGCGGACTGCAGGCCGTACAGGGCACGAGCGGCACGTGGGGACCCACGCTCGGGGACATCGAGTCCGCCGTCGCGGAGACCGGCTACTCCCGCTACCCCGTGCGCAGCCGCGACGGCGCGTTCACCGGGTACCTGCACGTCAAGGACGTGCTGCCGGACATCATGGACGCCGCCGTCGGACCGGACACGGTGATCGGCGCGGGTCGCATCCGCCCGCTCCCCGTGGTCGACGGTGCGCTGTCGCTGGACCAGGCGACCTCGCACCTGCGTCGCCTCGGTGGGCACCTGGCCGCCGTCTCCGACGACCACGGCCGGACCATCGGCATCGTCGCCCTGGAGGACGTGGTGGAAGAGTTCGTCGGCACCGTCCGGGACGGGACGCACCGGGTGTGAACAGCGCGGTTGTCCTGACCGACGCGCAGTGGCAGGCGCGGGCGGAGGCCCACCGCGCTCGACTGGAGCCCTTCGTGGACGCGCACCGGCGGCGAGCCGCCCGCGGCGAGAAGCACCCCGTCTGGGACTTCCTGTTCACCTACTACGGGCACCGCCCCGCGCACCTGCTGCGCTGGCATCCCGGCATCGGAACGGAACTCGACGGGCCGCTCGCCGCTGAAGAATTCGGCGGACTCCGGGGCTACGAGGTCTCCGGGACGCTCGTGACGCAGGATCCGGCCGTGCTCGCCAAGCGCGCCGGCACCGCGGAGTACATGGCGCGACTGCTCGAGGCCACCGCCTCCCGCGCGCCGGTCTTCGGCTGCTTCGGGCTGCACGAGTGGGCGATGGTCTTCCGCGAGGCAGACCAGGCGCGGCACCCGGTGCCGCTGCGCCTCGGGCCGGCGGGCACCGACGAGGTGGTGCGCGCGGGGAGCCTGCGGTGCACCCACTACGACGCGTTCCGGTTCTTCACCCCCGACGCCGCACCGCGGAACCTCGTCGAGCTCTCCCGTGAGACGCAGGTCGCGAGCGAGCAGCCCGGCTGCCTGCACGCGGGCATGGACCTCTACAAGTGGGCCTTCAAACTGGCGCCGGGGGCACCGTCGGACCTGGTGGCGGACGCCTTCGACCTGGCCCGCGACGCCCGGGAACTGGACATGCGCGCCAGCCCCTACGACCTCGCGGAGCACGGCTTCTCCCCCATCGCGATCGAGACGCCCGAGGGGCGGCGCGAGTACGTGCGGCAGCAGGTCGCGCTCGCCGAGCGAGCCGCCCCGATCCGCGAGCGCCTGCTCGCGGTGGTCCGCGCGTGGCCCGCCGCCGTGGGCGACTGACCGTCCCCGGATACGACGGGGCCCGGCGGACTCCCCCCGAAGTCCGCCGGGCCCCGTGCACCCGCTGTTCCGGCCTAGGTGGCCGGCTTCTCGATCTTGACGTCCTTACCGAACTCGGTGAGGTTCAGGGTGATCGGGAGCTCCTTGAGCTTGACCTCCATGCGCGTCACGTTCGGCTTGGGCATCGGGTTCGCGGAGGCGTCGAAGACGATCCACAGCGTGATGGGCAGCGCGGTGCCCGCATTGCCGCGCTGGGCGATGTCGGTGATCTGCGGCAGCAGCGGGTCGAGGATCTTGGTGTCGACGGTGCCCGAGACCTTCACGGTCTTGACGCCGTTGACGGTGTCCTTGCCCTCGACCTTCGGGTTCTGCAGCGAGTCGAGGATCGTCGCGAGCCCCTTCTCCTGATCCAGGATGACGGCGGGGTCGTAGACACCCTTCTCGCCCGTCTTACCCATGGGCTGGTACTTCGCGCCACCGAGGTTCGCGTAGAGCACACCGTCGATGACGACGAACTTCGTCTGGACGTAGCTCTCCTTGACGCGGACGTTCGCCTCACCCTGCGCGGCGACGCGCTTGGTGTCCTTGAACGAGATGATGTCGCCGGTGACGCTGGTGACGGGCAGTCCCTGGATGCCCTTGTCGACGGCGAGCGTCAGGTGCTCGGAGTAGGTCTCGCGCGTGGCGAGGGCCGCGTCCTTGACGATCTGGACGGTCGGCAGGCCGTTCGCGTCCACCGACGGTGCCGCGGACGGGGCGCCGGAGGCCCCGCTCTGCGTCGCCGCGGCGGTGGTGGTGCCGCCCGACGTGGTGTCGTCGGTCTTCTTGTCCGCGCAACCGGTGAGTACCAGCGCACCGGCGGCGAGCAGCGCGAGGGCCGTGCGCGATGCCGTGAACTTCATGGGTTCCCCCCTTTGAAATCTGACCGGGCGACATCGCGCCCGGCGTGAATGAAAAGCGGAAGTCCCGCCTCACGGAAGAAGTATGCATGAATTCGGGACCCGATCGAAGCTTTCGCGCGCCCCGCTTCCCGGCGAACCGGACAGTGGATGGTAGCGGCAAGCCCGCCTTCAGCGATCCATTAGCGTACCTGGAGATGGTGTACGGGACCGGGAAACCGGTACTGGCTCAGGAGGCAACGACAAGTGTCCACCAATATCGATCCGCCGGCGGAGCACGCCGACCGCACGAGCGACGATCCCGGCCCCCGCGATCTCACCCGCGGAACGAACCCCGGGCGCGGCGGCGGCGCAGGTCGCGACGGCGCTTCGGCGACCGAAGAGCGCGATCCGGGCCGGCGGCCGGCGGGACCGCGGGGCCGGGATTTCGTCGGCGACGAGGATCCCGGCGGGCCCGGCGACCCCGGGCCGCGCGACCTCGGCCGCATGCCCGGCCCCGGCGGTGGCCCGCAGCTGTCGAACGTGTGGGTCTACAAGGGCCGCGCGTACGACCTGACGGAATGGATCAACAAGCATCCCGGCGGGGAATTCTTCATCGGCCGTTCCAAGAATCGCGACATCACGTCGATCATCGGGTCGTATCACGCCAATCCCGAGAAGATCGAGAAGATGCTGCAGCGGTTCGCGCTCGATCGCGACGCCGAGGTCGTGGACGTGCACCCGAAGAACAACGCCCCCGCATTCCTGTTCAAAGACGGCTTCGACAGCTGGCGGGATACGCCGCGCTACCGGTTCGACGATCCGAAGGACCTGCTGCACGCGGTGAAGGCGCGCCTGCGGGACCCGGCGATGAAGGCGCGCGTGAAGCGCATGGACCGCTGGTTCAACATCACCGCCGCGGTCCTGGCCGTCGCCTACGTGGCCGTCATCGCGGCCCGGCTCAGCGTGCCGGCCTGGATGCCGATCTGGCTGTTCGTGCTGCTCATGGTGATGCTGCGGAGCTCGCTCGCCGGGTTCGGCCACTACGCGATCCACCGCGCACAGAAGGGTGCGACGAAGGTCCTGGTCAACGCGTTCGACATCAACTACGTCGCGCTGTCCTTCGTCACCGCCGACGGGCACGCTCTGCTGCACCACCCGCACACGCAGAGCGAGGTGGACATCAAGAAGAACGTGTTCACCATGATGATGGACATTCCGCGCTGGTACCGGATACCCATCCACACGCTGCACAAGTTCGGCCACACCGCCACGGGCATGACGATGCGGCTCTTCGAGATCGTCAAGCTCACCCGGCAGGTCGGCGTGGCGGACATGTACGGCTCGCTGCGCGGCGCATTGCCGCACTTCATCGGCGCCTTCGCGATGCGCGCACTGCTCATCGGCGAGTTCCTGCTGTTCCTGTTCCTGGGCGACATCTGGGCGTGGGTCGCGCAGTTCGTCGCCGTGCTGTGGGTCAGCACCTTCCTGGTGGTCGCGAGCCACGACTTCGAGACCGACGTCGACGACCTGCCCGAGGTCGAGACCGAGGACTGGGCGGTCAACCAGCTCAACCAGGCCTACGACCTCAAGATCTCGGGCAACCGGTACGTGGACTGCTTCCTCTCGGCCGGGCTGTCCAGCCACCGCGTCCACCACGTACTGCCCTACCAGCGCAGCGGCTACGCGAACATCGCCACCGAGGAGCTCATGGCCGAGGAGGCGGAGAAGTTCGGCGTCGAGTGGCTCCCCCGCCGCAGCTTCTTCTTCGACCGCCTGCCCGACCAGGTCAACACCTTCCTGGGCCAGAAGTCGCGCCCCGCCCAGGAGCAGGGCCAGGGCTTCTTCAAGGAGCACTTCTCGCCGCAGGCCCTCAAGACCTCGGGTTCGTACGTCGTCGCGGGCTTCACCGGTATCGGCACCGTCTGATCCGGCTCCCCCCCGCCGCCCCACATCTTCCAGCCCCAAAGGAGATCACCATGAACACGCAGGAACAGCGCATCGCCGCCCCGGAACTCCCGGGGACCAGTGTCTGGCGCGGCGCCCCGCCGGCGCCGCCCACCTCGGTCGCGGTGATCGAGTCCCTCGCGACGGGCTCTCCCTCGCAGACCTACGACCAGGCCGAGTCCGCGGACCGCGTCGCGTCCCGGTTCGACGACCCGCGGCAGGCGGAGCGCATCCGCCGCGTGTACGCGAAGACGCAGGTCGCCGAGCGGCACCTCGCGATCGACCCGCTGACGCCGGAGTTCGCCGAGTTCAGCGCGCGCCCCGACACGATCCGCGAGCGGATGGACCTGTTCTTCGAGCACGCCGCGCCGCTCGCGATCGACACCGCCCGCCGCGCCCTGGGCACCGTCGACCCGGCGGACGTCGGCCAACTGGTGTTCGTCACGAGCACCGGCTTCCTCGCCCCCGGCGTCGACGTCGCCGTGATCCGCGCGCTCGGCCTGTCCCCGGGTACGAGCCGCGTGGTCATCAACTTCATGGGCTGCGCCGCGGCGATGAACGCGCTGCGCGTCTCCACCGACTACGTCCGCGCGCACCCCGACCGCAAGTCGCTGATGATCTGCCTCGAGCTCAGCTCGGTCAACGCCGTCTTCTCCGGCGACCCCAACGACGTGGTGATCTCCAGTCTCTTCGCCGACGGCTGCGGCGCAGCGCTGATCGGCGCGAGCGAGGTCGGGCATCCGCTGCCCGCCGGGAACATCGTCGTGCGCGACACCTTCAGCCACCTGCTCGACGGTGCCGAGGACGGGATCGTGCTCGGGGTCAACGCGGACGGCATCACCTGCGAGCTGGCGGAGTCGCTGCCCCAGTACATCGTCGACGGGGTCGCCCCGGTGATCGACGGGGTGCTGCAGCGCAAC
The DNA here is from genome assembly GCF_001575205.1 of Tsukamurella pseudospumae. Taxonomy (GTDB): domain Bacteria; phylum Actinomycetota; class Actinomycetes; order Mycobacteriales; family Mycobacteriaceae; genus Tsukamurella; species Tsukamurella pseudospumae. The sequence continues at coordinate 66,403 of NZ_LSRE01000023.1, read as the reverse complement.
GGCCTCGCCCGGGAGGCCGTCGCGCACTGGGCGATCCACCCGGGCGGCCCGAAGATCATCGAGTCCGCCGCGACCGCCCTGGGCCTGCCCGACGAGGCCTCGCGCCTGAGCTGGGACGTGCTCGCCGGCCACGGGAACATGCTCAGCGTTTCGCTGTTGTTCGTCCTGGAGCGCCTGCTCGCGCAGGTGTCGTCCGACGGTGCCGACGGCGCACCGTCGACGGGCATGGCCTTCTCCTTCGCGCCGGGCGTGACCGTGGAGGGTTTCCTGTTCGACGTCGTGACCACGGGCGAATGAGCGCGCCGTGAAGCTCCTGAAATTCCTCATCTCGATCTCCCCGGCGGCGATCGCCGCGGCGGTGGCCGCGGGCCTCGTCGCCGGCGCGGCCAACGCCTACCTGTTGACCCTCATCAACGGGCTGGTCGCCCCGGGACCGATGCCGACGGTGACGGTCACCCAGTTCGTGGTGACCGCCGTCGTCGTGGTGGTCGCGGGCGTGGCCTCGCAGCTGATCCTGCTGCACCTGGCGCAGGCCGCCGTCTACCGGCTGCGGGCGCGGCTCTCGCAGCGCGTGCTCGCGGCCCCGCTCGAGCACATCGAACGGCTCGGCGATCACCGCCTGCTGGCGACGCTCACCGAGGACGTGCGGTCACTGTCGATGGCCGTGTCCGGCATCCCCGGGCTGTGCATCGACCTCGCGACGATCATCGGCGCGCTCACCTACCTGGCCACCGTGTCGGGCGCCCTGTTCGCGGTGTCCGTCGCGGGCACGCTCATCGGCATCGCGTGCGTGGAGACGGTGCTGCGCAGGGTCCGGGAGACCTATCGCCGGGCCCGCGAGCTCGACGACGCCCTCATCGGCTCGTTCCAGGAGGTCACGCACGGGATCAAGGAGCTCAAGCTGCACCGCGGCCGCCGCGCCGACTTCCTCGACCACAAGCTGCTGGGCACCGCCGAGGACCTGCGCGGCAAGCACGTCGCCGCCGGCACGCGCTTCGCCGGCGGCCAGGCGCTCGGTCAGGTGCTGCAGCTGGGCACCATGGTGCTGATCCTGTTCGTGCTCGCCCGGGCGCTGGAGCTGCCGCGGGAGACGATGATCGGCTACGTGCTGGTCACGACCTTCCTGTCGATGCCGATGCAGAGTCTCATGCACCGGATCCCCGACCTGCTCCGCGGTGACGTCGCGCTGGCCAAGATCCGTGGCCTCGACCTGTCCCTGGAGACCGCGCGCGACGAGTCGGCCCTCCCGTACGACGACCGCCCGCTGTCGGACGGCACCGTCGAACTGCGGGGCGTGGGCTACGAGTACCTGCCCGAGCCCCCACCGGGTCATGGCCCTCCGGGCCGGCCCGGGCCGGGCGGGCCCGGCGGTCCGCCTCCCCACCCGGGCCCCGGCCTCCCGCCGGGACCGCCGCCCGGCGTCCCGCACGGCTTCCGCCTCGGCCCCATCGACCTGACGCTGCGCCCCGGCGAGGTGACCTTCGTGGTCGGCGGCAATGGCAGCGGCAAATCGACGCTCGCCAAGCTGCTGTCGGGGCTGTACGCGCCACGGATCGGCGAGCTCCGGATCGGCGGCGAGGTGGTCGGTCCGCAGAACACCGAGTGGTTCCGGCAGCACACCACCGCGGTCTTCTCCGACTTCCACCTGTTCGACGACTACCTGGGCCTCGCCGCGGACGATCTGGACGACCGCGTCCGCGGGCTGCTGCACGACCTGGAACTGGCGCACGCCGTGACCGTGCAGGACGGGAAGCTCTCGACGCTCGCGCTGTCGACGGGGCAGCGCAAGCGGCTCGCGCTGCTGACCGCGCTGCTCGAGGACCGGCCGGTGTACCTGTTCGACGAATGGGCCGCGGATCAGGACCCCCGGTTCCGCGCCGTGTTCTACGACCGGATCATCGGCGACCTGAGGGCGCGAGGGAAGACGGTGGTCGTGATCACCCACGACGACCGCTACTTCGACCGGGCGGATCAGCTGGTCAAACTGGACTTCGGCCAGGTGGTCCCGGCGTCGGCGGCGATCTCGCGCGGAGTAACCTGATGAGCACGTAATCACGTGCTACGAAGGGGTTGAAGTACTTCATGGTTGACACCGCCCGGACATCCGTCGCAGGCCTCGAGGTCGCAACGGTTCTCTACGATTTCATCAACAACGAGGCGCTTCCGGGCACGGGCGTCGACCAGGCGGCCTTCTGGGACGGTGCGGCGAAGGTCATCGGCGATCTGGTTCCGAAGAACCGGGCGCTGCTCGCCAAGCGCGACGAACTGCAGGCGAAGATCGACGAGTTCCACGCCGCCGCGCCGGGTGAGGTCGACTTCCCGAAGTACAAGCAGTTCCTCACCGACATCGGCTACCTCGTGCCGGTCCCCGAGGACCGCGAGATCACCACGGCGAACGTGGACACCGAGATCACCTCCACCGCCGGCCCGCAGCTCGTGGTGCCGATCCTCAACGCCCGCTTCGCGATCAACGCCGCGAACGCCCGCTGGGGCTCGCTGTACGACGCGCTCTACGGCACCGACGCCATCTCCGAGGCCGACGGCGCGGAGAAGACGAAGGGCTACAACAAGGTCCGCGGCGACAAGGTCATCGCCTTCGCGAAGGACTTCCTCGACCAGGCCGTGCCGCTCGAGTCGGGCTCCTGGACCGCCGTCACCTCGCTCTCCGTCGCCGACGGTGCCCTGGTCCTGAACGACGGTGCCCTCGCGCTCGCGGACCCGACGGTGTTCGCCGGCTACACCGGCGACGCCGCGGCGCCCACCGGCGTGCTGCTGCGCCACAACGGCCTGCACCTGGAGATCCAGGTCGACGCGTCGTCGCCGATCGGGCAGACCGACCCGGCCGGTATCAAGGACGTCCTCGTCGAGTCCGCGGTCACCACGATCATGGACTTCGAGGACTCGGTCGCGGCCGTCGACGCGGACGACAAGGTCGTCGGGTACCGCAACTGGCTGGGCCTGAACAAGGGCGATCTCGCCGAAGAGGTCAGCAAGGGCGGCAAGACCTTCACGCGCACCCTGAACCCGGACCGGAAGTACACCGCCGCCGACGGCTCCGAGCTGGTGCTGCACGGCCGCTCGCTGCTGTTCGTGCGCAACGTCGGCCACCTGATGACCACCGACGCGATCCTGCTGGACGGCAAGGAGATCGGCGAGGGCATCCTCGACGGCATCGTCACCTCGCTCATCGCGATCCACGGCCTGTCCGGCGAGATCCGCAACTCCCGCACCGGCTCGGTGTACATCGTCAAGCCGAAGATGCACGGCCCCGAGGAGGTGGCCTTCGCCGCGGAGATCTTCAGCCGCGTCGAGCAGATCCTGGGCCTGCCCGCGCTCACGCTCAAGGTCGGGATCATGGACGAGGAGCGCCGTACCTCGGTGAACCTCAAGGCCGCGATCGCCGCCGCCAACGACCGCCTGGTGTTCATCAACACCGGCTTCCTCGACCGCACCGGCGACGAGATCCACACGTCCATGGTCGCGGGCCCCATCGTCCGCAAGGGCCAGCTCAAAGCGCAGACCTGGTACCCCGCGTACGAGGACAGCAACGTCGACATCGGCCTGCACGCGGGCCTGCAGCACAAGGCGCAGGTCGGCAAGGGCATGTGGGCCATGCCCGACCTGATGGCCGCGATGCTCGAGCAGAAGATCGCGCAGCCCAAGGCCGGCGCCACCACCGCGTGGGTGCCCTCGCCCACCGCCGCCACGCTGCACGCCCTGCACTACCACCTGGTGGACGTGTTCGAGGTGCAGAACGAGATCGCCAAGCGCGACCCGGCGTCCGTGGACGACATCCTCACCATCCCGCTCGCGAAGAATGCGAACTGGTCGGAGGAGGAGAAGCGCGAGGAGCTCGACGAGAGCGCGCAGTCGATCCTCGGCTACGTGGTCCGCTGGATCGACGCGGGCGTCGGCTGCTCGAAGGTGCCGGACATTCACGACGTCGCCCTCATGGAGGACCGCGCCACGCTGCGCATCTCCTCGCAACTGCTCGCGAACTGGCTGCGCCACGGCGTGGTCACCGAGGCCGAGGTCGTCGACGCGCTCAAGCGCATGGCGCCGGTCGTCGACCAGCAGAACGCGGGCGATCCGACCTACCGCCCGCTGGCCCCCGACTTCGACACCAACATCGCCTTCCAGGCGGCGAAGGATCTGGTCCTGCTGGGCGGCACGCAGCCGAACGGCTACACCGAGCCGATCCTGCACGCGCGTCGCCGCGAGTTCAAGGCCGCGAACAGCTGAGCACGGAGCATTCCGGCACCGGGCCGGTCGTGATCGAAGCCGATCGCGACCGGCCCGGCGCGTTCACGGTGCTGCTCGACGGGACGCCGCAGAGCTACATCGACACCGGCGACCCGACGAACCTCGTCTTCGAGTACGTCCGGCGGATCGGGCACGTCGCGGACCTGGTGCGGCCCTCCGGTGAGCCGATCACCGCCGTGCACCTCGGCGGAGGGGGTTTCACGCTCCCCCGCTACATCGCCGCGACACGGCCCGGCTCGCGGCAGCAGGTACTCGAGATCGACCGCGCGCTGATCGACGCCGTGCGCGCCGCTGCGCCTCTGCCCAAGCGCGAGCAGATCAAGATCCGCTGCGCCGACGCCGCGCTCGCCGCGACGGTCCTGCCCCCGGGCATGCTCGGCACCGTCGACCTGCTGGTCCTGGACGTCTTCGCCGGGGCCCGCACCCCGGCAGCACTCACCACCAGGGAGTTCTTCGCGTCCCTGACACCCCTGCTCGCGCCCGGCGGCACCGTCGCGATCAACATCGCCGACGGTCCGCCCCTCCCCTTCGCCCGGTCCGTGGCGGCGACGGTGGCGGGGGTGTTCGGCGAGGTCGCGATCGCCGCCGAGCCCGGCGTGCTCAAGGGGCGCCGGTTCGGCAACCTGGTTCTCGTGACCGGGCGGGTGCCGGACGGACTGGCGCGTCGCCTGGCCGGCGACCCGTTCCCGGGCTCGCTCGTCAGCGGCGCCGAGACGACCCGGTTCGCGGGCGGCGCGAAGCCCTTCACCAGCGCGAACGCACAGGAGTCCCCGATGCCGCCGCGCGGCGTCTTCGGGTAGGTTGCTCTCGATGGGATCACATCGTTCTGGAGGAGGCTCCCGCGGCATCGCGCGCTGGTTGATCGCGGCGGTCGTCGCGGTCGTCGTCGTGGCCGCGATCGCCGGGGCGATGGTCTGGCTGTCCGGTCGTTCGGAGCAGGAGGGCCGCAACGCCGCGTCCACCTGCGTGCGCGGTGACCTGCCCGTGCACGTCGCCGCCGCGCCCGCGCTGGTCGAGTCTCTGCGCCGCGTGGCTGACGCCTTCAACGACTCCGGGAAGGTGTCGGCCGACTACTGCGCGAAGATCGACGTCGTCGGGGTCGACTCACCCGTCGCCCTCGCCGCGCTGTCCGGCACGTGGGACCCGAAGCTGGGGGCGGCACCGTCGGTGTGGATCCCGGAGAGCACGGTCTGGACGGCCCGCCTCGCGGCGGCCAAGCCGGCTGAGGTGTCGGGGCAGCCGACGTCGATCGCGTCGTCGCCGGTGGTCCTCGCGGTGCGGGACTCGGCACGCCCTGCCTTCGCCGACGTGCGCTGGCTCGACCTCCCGGGCAAGCAGCGCGACCTGCGGGTCGCGCTGCCCACCGAGGCCGATTCGGACGGCACTTATCTCGCGGCCCAGTCCGTGGCCGCGGCGGTGGGCCGCACGGGTGGCGCCGCGCTGTCCGACGATGCCGCCACAAGCCCGGTGGTGACCGGGTCGCTGTCGCGGTGGGCCGCGGACGCCCCGAAGTCCACCAGTGCGGTCGCCGCGCTCGAGGCGCTGACCAAGCCCGGCGACGGGATCCGCGCCGTGCCCGTCACGGAGCAGCAGCTCGCCGCCTTCGCTCGCGGTCGGGGCGAGGCCGCGCCCGTCGCCGTGTACCCGACCGGCCCGACGGCGTCGGCCACCTACCCGGCCGCGGTACTCGACCGCGAGGACACCACCGACGCGCACGACCGCGCGGCCGCGGACTTCGTCGCCTATCTGACCGAGGGCGATCACGCGAAGCCCCTCGCGGAGGCCGGCTTCCGCGTGCCCGGACAGCCCACCCCGGCGAAGACCGCAGCGGTCGCGTTCGGCACCGTCGAGCCCCTCGCCTCCGCATCGAACGCCGCGACGATCGCCCTCGCCGACGCCCTGACCCGCAAGTAGCGGCGTGCCCCGCGCGATCGCCTCAGCCCGCCTCCGCGGGCAGTGGCGGGTCTTGGTCGACACCGGTACCGACGGGACGGTCGTCTACCGCGTGTCGCGCGACGGCAGCTGCGGGCTCGACGTCGCGAGCAGTGAGCACGGCTTCCGCCTGGCGTATCGGGATCGCATCTGGACGGCCGAAGACTTCGAGATCCGGTCGAAGCCGGCCGGCGACAACGTCCGCCGGGTGTGGACCTTACGCAGCGATGCGTTCGCGGGTAGCGCGTCGGAGCGCGGCACGGGTCGCTCGGCCCTCCGACAAGTGGGCGCGGCCTTCTCGGCGATCCCGTTCCACCTCCTGCACGCGACCAGGATCGATCTGACCGACGACGCCGGCGCGGTGGTCGCCCGGATACGGTCGCGGCGGGTCCTGCCGATCGGTTTCGTCCTCGAATCCGATGATCCACGGCTCGATACCCGTACCCTCGCGGCGATCGTGGTGGTCGTGGGTGCGGACTCGATGGTCGGCTGAGGAATGCCCGGTCGGGCGGCGAACGGTCCGATCGAACCATTCGATGCCGGCTGCCCGGATCGGTCGCATCCGGAATCTCCGCCCTATTTCGCCCGACGTGTACCAATCCGACCGCACCATCACGCCGCAGCGCGACCGATGTCGCTACCGTGAACGAGGACACAGGCGCAGGGCGTCGCGGTGAAACAGGCGGCGAGGACGGTCCGCGGAAGAATCCATCGGAAGGTTGCATCATGGCACTTCTCGACAAGATCAAAGAACTTCTCGGCAAGAACCCCGATCAGGTCAACAAGGTGATCGACAAGGCAGGCAGCGCGGCGAAGGGCAAGTTCGCCGGGCACGACGCCCAGATCGACATGGCCACGAACAAGATCAAGGACGTCGCCGGCGGCAGCACGCCGCCCGCAGGCGGCGAGCCGACGCCCGGCACCCCGCCGCCGAATCCCTCGTAGAACTGAGCCGTGCAGAGCCGCCACCACAGCTGGAACCCGCGGAACCGAGCGCCCGTCCCGAGACATCGGGGCGGGCGCTTCTCGATGTCGTCCGTTCAGATGATTCCCGATCGTTGGCCGGGGCGACGGAGGCACCGTGCCTACGCTCAGGAACATGACGAATCCCGGTTGGTACGACGACGGTGCGGGCACCCAGCGATGGTGGGACGGCCAACGGTGGACCGAGAAGACCCAGCAGCCCCCGCAACAGCGTGGGCTCAGCGGGATGGTGAACCGGATCGAAGCCGAGGCGAACGCCGGCGCGCAGCCCCGTCCGGCGCAGAACGGCATGAGCTACGTCGTCCTGCAGGTGGTGCTCAAGGAGAAGTTCCTGGGTACCGGGTCCGGCAACCTCACCGAGCTCGAAGGCGCGATCAATCGTCAGGCGGCACTCGGTTACCGACTGCACACGATCACGACCTCGTCGTCCGGCAGCAAGGGCTTCGCCGGCGGAGACCGGATCCAGGCGACGATGGTCTTCGAGAAACTGCCCTGAGCCCGGTCGCCCGGCAAGCCCAGTCCTCCGACCACCGCGAGTGCGGTCGGTTTCCTACGGATTCCGTGGGAGACCGACCACATCGGGAGTCGAGTACTTTCCATTGAGATGTTCGGCCCCGTCGGTGAAGAAGGTCGCAATGCCGATGTCTCCGAGATGCCCTGCGAGGATGAACGGAACGGCGAACGGTGACCGCTCGTCCCTGATCCAGATGAGCCGCGATCGATCGAGAACATCGCCATCGACGAGCCCGCAGTAGAGGTCGTACTCGATCAGGATTTCCGGCTCGTCCGCGTCCGTGTGACCGATCTCGGCAGCGGCTCGGTCCACGAGTCCGTCCAGGTCGGACCTCCACGCCGTCGGGCCGGCCATTGCGAGCTCGGTCCACGCCGGGCCGGCACCCGGCAGGTCCGCGACGAGCTCCGCGGCGGTCGTCCCCACATCGCGGGACGGGATCTCGTGCCTGCGATACGCGGCGATCATGCGACGCGCACGTACCGTCGGATCGGCGAAATGGCGATCCACCCCCTCGTCCAGTGCCACCCCGTGCGCACCATCGAAGTACCCCTCGATCGTGGCGCGCGTGACGCTCATCGTCGCGGGAGGGTTCGAGACCCGCGGAAGCCCGAGTCCCTCCCCGGGCGCGAGGAGTTCCACCGTGGCCAAGCGGACCATCGGGTCCGTGCTGGACAGGGCCGCGTACACCAACCGTTCGACGGCATCCGCCCGTTCCTGCTCCGGGCTCGGCGCGTACCCGAGCTCGTGGGCCGCGCGGTCGACGACTCCGCCCAGCCCGGTCCCGCCGTCGTGTGCGGCGAGCTCGGCCCAGGCGGGCACACCGTCGGGCAGGAGGTGCGCGAGATCGGCGGCGAGGCCCGGGACGGACTCCGCCGGAATCACGCCCCGACGGTACGCCGCCACCACGTAACGAGCGCGCGCCTCGGGTTCGGCGAAGTGACGGTGCACGTCCGGTACGAACGCCACCGGCGCGATCGACCTCCGCACGGCGGCGAGCCGCTCTGGCAGTACGCGCACGGGCCCCGGGTGCCGTCGCCGCCGGAGGGCCGCGACGATGTCCGGCACGAACACGATAGGAGCCACACCGACCCCGGAGACAGCGGCGTCGACGAACGTCGGCGCCTCGGGCCACCATGCTTCGCTGAAGGTGATGACTGCGACCGTCCACAGGCCGGTGATGGCGACGCCGAGCGCCCAATCGGTCCATCGAGTGCGCCCGGGATACCGCCGGTTCAGGCGTGTCGTCACCGGGATCAGGACCGTGAACACCACGGCGAATCCGACCGCGAGTCCGCCGACGTGCGTCATGCGGAAACCGCTGGCCGGCACCGTGCTGTGAGCATGGCGCTGCCGTGTTCGCGGAAATCGCGGTCCACGGCGGGATCCCACCGCTTGTCGCCGCTGGACAGGAAGGGCGCGGTGAGCCACGGGATCGTTGCGGCGAACTCCGGACTGTCCATCCGCCAGCCCTTGATCGCGGTGGCGTAGTGGATCAACCGCGACGAGTCCACGTAATCGCCGGAGTCGAGCGCGCGGAACACCCAGTACGCGATCACGTCCGATGCCGTCTCCGGCGTCGGCGGATGCGCCTCGGTGATGCCCGCCAGCTGGTCCTGGAACGCCGCGCTCGTGAAATGTGCGCGTGCGGGCGCGGGGATCGCGGCGCGCGCCGCGCGGCGGCCGGCGGCGTCGTCGCGCCGCCACCGGCGCATGCGGAAGTAGCTCAACGGCACCATGATCCCCATGGCGACCACGACGACCAGCATGTTGCAGGCCGCGTGGCCGAAGGGCGTCGTCTGCGGATCGACGGCGAACACGACCACGAGACTCACGACCATCCCGGCTCCGTATCCGCCAACGACGTCGAGGGGCTTGAACTGCAGGCGTTCGCCCCGCTTCCACCAGGCGAAGGCTCCGCACACGAGCAGCGCCGGGACGATGACGACCAGCGTTCCCGCGAGGTAGGAGTCCCACCATCCTGATCGATCCATGATCATGAGTTTAGATCAACAAACACTCGCTGCAACGGCATTGCACGCCTGACCGCCGTCTCTCGGATTCCGTCCGGGCCGGACAGCACGTCCGATGTGGACGGAATCGGAGAGGGCGACAATCGTCGACCCCCTCCGTTCGGACGCGCAGAACCGCCCGACCCGTCGGCCTGCCGCGCTCGCAGCCGGCGGCACGGCGCGCCGAACGCGGGTACCTACTCCGCGAACGCCTCGATCGGCGGGCAGGAGCAGACGAGGTTGCGGTCGCCGTACACACCGTCGATGCGGCGGACGGACGGCCACACCTTGGCGCGCGCGCCACCGGACGGCAGGCCCTGCGGGTACACCGCGACCTCCCGCGAGTACGGGTGGTCCCACTCGGTCACGAGGCACTCCGCGGTGTGCGGGGCGCCGCGCAGCGGGTTGTCGTCCACCGGCCACTCCCCCGACGCGACCCGCGAGATCTCCGCGCGGATCGCGATCATCGCGTCGCAGAACTCGTCGATCTCGCCGAGCGACTCGCTCTCCGTCGGCTCGACCATGAGCGTTCCCGCGACGGGGAAGCTCATCGTCGGGGCGTGGAAACCGTAATCCGCGAGGCGCTTCGCGACATCGTCGATGGAGACGCCGGTCTCCTTCGTGATGCCCCGCACGTCGAGGATGCACTCGTGCGCCACCCGGCCGTTCTCGCCCGTGTACAGCACGGGGAACGAGTCGTTGAGCCGCGCGGCGATGTAGTTCGCCGAGGCGATCGCGGTCAGCGTCGCGCTCCGCAGCCCGGACGCGCCCATCATCCGGATGTACGCCCACGTGATCGGGAGGATCGAGGCGCTGCCGTAGGGCGCGGCAGAGATCGTCGGGCCGGAGCCCAGCGAGGGCTCGAGCGGGTGCCCGGGCAGGAAGGGCGCGAGGTGGCTGCGGACGCCGATCGGGCCGACGCCGGGGCCGCCGCCGCCGTGCGGGATGCAGAAGGTCTTGTGCAGGTTCAGGTGCGAGACGTCGCCGCCGAACTTGCCCGGCCGGGCCAGCCCGACCAGCGCGTTCATGTTGGCACCGTCGACGTAGACCTGACCGCCGGCCTCGTGCACGGCCGCGCAGATCTCCCGCACCTCGTGCTCGTACACGCCGTGCGTGGACGGGTAGGTGATCATGATCGCGGCCAGCTCGTCGGCGTGCTTGGCGATCTTCTCCTTGAGGTCCGCGGTGTCGACGTCGCCCGTGTCGCGCGACGCGACGACCACCACGCGCAGCCCCGCCATCACGGCCGACGCCGCGTTCGTCCCGTGCGCGGACGACGGGATCAGGCAGACGGTGCGGTGTGCGTCGCCGCGCGAGAGGTGGTAGTTGCGGATCGCCAGCAGGCCCGCGTATTCGCCCTGCGAGCCGGCGTTCGGCTGCAGCGAGACGTTGTCGTAGCCGGTGATCGCGACGAGCCACTCCTCGAGCTGCGCGATGAGCGCGCGGATGCCCTCGGTGTCCGCGGCGGGCGCGAACGGGTGCAGCCGCGAGAACTCCGGCCAGGTGATGGATTCCATCTCGGCGGTGGCGTTGAGCTTCATGGTGCAGGAGCCCAGCGGGATCATCGAGCGGTCCAGCGCGATGTCCTTGTCGGACAGCTTGCGCAGGTAGCGCAGCATCGCCGTCTCGGTGCGGTAGGCATGGAACGCCGGGTGCGTCAGGTACTCGGAGGTGCGGTTCTCGATGTCCGACGGTGCGCCGTCGACCGGCTGCACGTCGAAGGCCGCGATCACGGCGGCCACATCGGCCTCGGTCGAGGTCTCGTCGAAGGCGACGGAGACGTGGTCGTCGTCGACGCGCCACAGGTTGTAGCCGGCGGCCTTGGCAGCGGCGAGCACGTCGTCGGCGCGGCCGGGCACGTTCACGAGCACGGTGTCGAAGAAGTCCGCGTGGACCACGGCCGAGCCCAGCGCTGCGGCCAGCGCCGAGGCACGACCGTGCACCCGCAGCGCGATGGCCTTCAGCCCGTCTGGGCCGTGGTACGAGGCGTACATCGCCGCGAGGACGGCGAGCAGCACCTGCGCGGTACAGATGTTGGACGTGGCCTTCTCGCGGCGGATGTGCTGCTCACGGGTCTGCAGGGCCAGGCGGTAGGCGAGGTTGCCGTCGGCGTCGACGGACACACCGACGAGCCGGCCGGGGATCTGGCGGGCGTGCTTCTCGTGGACGGCGAGGTACCCGGCGTGCGGGCCGCCGAAGCCCAGCGGCACGCCGAAGCGCTGCGTGGTGCCGAAGCAGGCGTCGGCGCCCTGCTCGCCGGGCGGCGTCAGCAGAGTCATGGCCAGCAGGTCGGCACCGACGGCGACCAGCGCGTCGCGCTCGTGGGCGGCGTCGATCAGGGCCTTCACGTCGGGGATGCGGCCGGAGGCGCCGGGGGTCTGCAGGATGACGCCGAAGAACTCGCCCTCGGGCAGGCCCGCCGACAGGTCCGCCGACACGACCTCGATGCCCAGCGGCTCCGCGCGGGTGGAGATCACCGCGAGCGTCTGTGGGAAGACGTCCAGGTCCACGATGAGCCGCGGGCTCTTCGACTTGCCGGCGCGGCGCAGCAGCGTCATGGCCTCGGCGGCGGCGGTGGCCTCGTCGAGCATGGAGCTGTTGGCGATCTCCATGCCGGTGAGGTCGGAGACCATGGTCTGGAAGTTGAGCAGCGCCTCGAGGCGGCCCTGGCTGATCTCGGGCTGGTACGGCGTGTAGGCGGTGTACCAGGCCGGGTTCTCGATGATGTTGCGCAGCAGCACCGGCGGGGTCAGCGTGTCGTAGTAGCCGAGGCCGATCATGGTGCGGTCCACGGTGTTGCGGTCCGCGAGCGCGCGCAGCTCGGCGAGTGTCTCGTGCTCGTCGATCGCGGCGGGCAGTGCACCGAGGCCGTTGTCGCCCTCCGGGTCGAGAATCGCCGACGGGACGGCGGCGCGGGCCAGGTCGTCGAGGCTGTCGACACCGATGACGCGCAGGATCTGCTCGAGCTCGCCCGCGTCGGGGCCGATGTGGCGCGCGGGGAAGTTGCTCGCGGACGAGTTCTCGGACACTGGGGACCTCCGGGGCGGTGTGCCCTCTCCCTCAGTCGCCGGCGGCTCCAGAGGCGCCCAACCCGCGTGGTCCTGGTGCCTGAGAGATTGACGGAGAGGTGCTGCTCCTTCGGCGCCCGTGGACCCCGTGCTCGACGGTGCCCGCTGGGCTCTCCCACGCGGTGTTGCGGCGCACGCCGATTCTAACCCATTTCAGCAAGACGCCCGTACGGTGACTCACCCCGGCAGTCGGGACTCGACCACCTCGACCGCGCGGGTCAATCCGCCCAGCTCAGCGAGTTCGTGCGCGAGTTCCCGGGCGCGGGGCGACAGGGCCAGCGCAGCGTCGCACGCCTCGCCCAGCGACCCGCCGGACAGCTCCTCCGGCGCGGGTACTCCGATCCCCGCGGCGGCGAGCATCGTCGCGTTCTCGAACTGGTCGGCCGCCTGCGGCGCGGTCACGACCGGCGTGCCCGTCAGCATCGCCTCGCTCGACCCACCCATGCCCGCGTGGGTGAGGAAGATGTCGGTCTCCTGCAGGACGGCCACCTGGTCGATCCACGGGTGCACCTCGACGTTCGGCGGCACCGCACCGTCGGAGGCGGTCACCGTCGACGGGTCCGTACGTCCGCCGACCTGCAGGATCACCCGCCAGTCGGGCCGCAGGGCCGCCAGGTCGCACGCCGCGCGGTAGGTCTCGGGTTGATCCGTGAAGGCGGAGCCGAAGGAGACCAGGAGCGTCGTCGGGCGGTCCGCGCCGCCCGACGGTGCCGCCCGCACGTCCGGCAGTCGACGCGCGGGACCGGTGAAGGTGTAGACCCGACGGTCCACGCGGTCGGCGTTCGGCTGCATCGAGGGCGCGATGAGGACGAGGGAGCGTTCCGGGCGTCCCAGGAAGTGCAGCGAGTCCTCGTCGATCCCGTGGCGCGCGAGCAGCGCGTCCTGCCGCTCGAGCATCGCGACGCCGCGCGGGTCGGTCCGGAGCATCGCGTGGAAGTCCGCCATGTCCTCGTCGTAGCCCTCCCACGCCACGTACGTCGGTGAGACCTGGAGCGTCGGGATCCCCCACGTGCGGGCCAGGACGACGCCCATCGCACCGGCGATGTCGTAGAGGATCAGATCGGGACGGTCGTCCTCGTACAGGGCGAACCACTGGGGCAGCTGGTTCTCGTACTCGTCGGCGAAGACGGTGAGCTGATCGATCACGTCACCGGAGAAGGCCTCGCCGTCCTGCGCGGAGGCCGCTTCGCCGAGGGCCGGGATGACCGAGCGGTAGACCTTGAGTTCCGCGCCCGCGGCCTCGATCGCGGCCCGCATCGACTCGTCGTTGGCACAGGTGACGCGATGGCCCCGCCGGACGAGCTCGGCGAGTACGTCGAGCGCCGGAAGCACATGCCCGGGAGCGGGAATCGAGAACATCGCGATGTGGGCCATATCGCCCAAACTAGGCGACGGACCGATGGCCCGTCGACCGGATTTCCGGGAACTACCCGGTGGCGCGGGCGCGGTTGCGGCGGCGCGATGCCAGCTCGTCCTCGGGGGCCGCCTCGGCGGCCACGCCGTCGGCACGCTCACCCGGGAAGTCGGCGATGGTGCCGGTGAGCTCGCGCATGGCGCCGGAGACCGCGATGCCGAACACGCCCTGGCCGTGCTGCAGCAGATCCACGACCTCCTCGGCGCTCGTGCACTCGTACACGGTGGTGCCGTCGGAGAAGAGGGTGATCCGGGCCAGGTCCTCGACGCCGCGCTGGCGGAGGTGATCGACGGCGACGCGGATGTTCTGCAGGGAGATGCCGGTGTCGAGGAGACGCTTGACGATCTTGAGGACCAGGACGTCCTTGAAGGAGTACAGGCGCTGCGTGCCCGAGCCGCCCGCACTGCGGATGGAGGGCACGACCAGCGAGGTACGGGCCCAGTAGTCCAGCTGGCGGTAGGTGATGCCGGCGATCTGGCAGGCGCTGGGACCGCGGTAGCCGAGAAGCTCATCGGGGATGGTGTCGTTGGGGAACAGGCCGGGCGCGATGTCGTCCAGCGAGCCCTGGGTGCCCACGGCGGAATCCGCCTGCGGCGCGTTCTGCCCGGTGCCGTCCTGATCGGTCACTGCCGTCTCCCTCATGAGGTCCGTGCGCACTCCTGAGAGTACGCCTGCCGCGTGCAGGCCGTCGGTGTAATTCCCTCGGTGCCATTCGCGGTGTTCGGCGTGAACGCTATGGCGCGAAGGGCGCCGAATCAACGCGACACACCCACAACCTCAAGTTGAACTTTAGGTCGAGACCGAATCGTGACCAAGCCGGTCAGGACTCCCCCGGCGCCTTGAAGTCGTCCGCGGAGATCGAATCGAGGAACTCCTTGAACGCCTCGACCTCCTGGTCGGCCGGCGCCTCCTCCTCGGATTCGCCTGTCTCCGAGGCGGTCTCCTCATCGGGCAGCAGGAGCCCCGCCTCGGCGAGCACCTCCTCCTCGGCGAAGATCGGCACCTCGAGACGGACCGCCATGGCGACGGAATCCGACGGCCGGGCGGAGACGGTCTGGTCACCGTCGAGCACGAGGTCCGCGAAGAATGTGCCCTCCTGGAGGCCCGTGATGCGCACCTCGGTGACGGAACGTCCCAGGGTCTCGAGCAGGTCGACGATGAGATCGTGCGTCAGCGGGCGCCGCGGTTCGACGCCCTGCAGCTTGATCGCGATCGCCGTGGCCTCACCCTGCCCGATCCAGATGGGCAAGTACCGGGGGCCGGAGACCTCACGCAGGAGCAGCACCGGATCGTTCTGCGGCGGGTCCATCCGGATGCCCGCGACGGTCATCTCGATCATGCTGTCAGCTTACCGGCGCACCGGTCGTCAGCGGACGGCGTCCTTGACCGCGGCCTTGACCAACTGCGTGTGGAAGGTGACCGACAGTGCGGCCAGCTCGCGCACCAGCTCGGCGGCGCGTTCCGCCGCCCCCGCATCGCCGCCCCGGGCGATCGGGTTGGCGATCTGCGCGATGAGGCCCGCCTCGCGGTCGGCGGAGGTCTTGAAGGCGCGCAGATGCCGTGCCTCGAGCCCGTACTCGGCGAGGGCCTTGGCGGCCTGCACGAGCGCGACCGCGTCCTCGTCGAAGAACCCGGCCTTGCCGGAGGTGAGGAGCGCGGAGCGCTCCAGCTCACGGAGGAAGGCCTCGTCGGCGCCGGACCGCGCGAGCAGGTCGGCGCGGCTGATCCGGGTCTGCCGGCGCGCGGAGAAGTCGGTGGCGGGGGCCGTCTTCGACGACACCGCCGCGAGCACGCGGGGCGCACGCGGAGCGGGACCGTCGACGGCCTCGCCCCGATCGTGCGCGTCCAGCTGCTCCTTGATGATCTTCAGCGGCAGGTAGTAGTCGCGCTGCGCCGTGAGCACGTACTTGAGCCGCTCGCAGTCCTTCGGCGAGAACCGCCGGTACCCCGACGGAGACCGGTCCGGCGTGACCAGCCCCTCCGACTCGAGGAATCGGATCTTGGAGATGGTCACGTCCGGGAACTCGTCACGAAGACGTTCGAGGACCGCCCCGATCGACATTGCGCTCGGGGCGGTTTCCTGACGTGGTGCCGTCACAGAGTTCAGCCGGCCGCCGGGACGAAGAACACCAGACGGAACTTGCCGATCTGGACCTCGTCGCCGTTCGCCAGGGGCGAGGCGTCCACCGGCTCGCGGTTGACGTACGTGCCGTTGAGGCTGCCCACGTCGACGACGGTGAAGCCGCCCTCGACGGAACGGAACTCCGCATGGCGGCGCGACACGGTCACGTCGTCCAGGAAGATGTCGCTGTCGGGGTGGCGACCGGCCGAGGTGGTCTCCTGGTCCAGCAGGAAGCGGGAACCCGCGTTCGGGCCGCGCTTGACCACGAGCAGCGCCGCGCCGGCCGGGAGGTTCTCGAGGCCCGAGACGGGCGCATCGCTCTCGGGGCCGCCGTTCGCGTCCATCTCGCGGATGATGTCGGCGCGGAACACCGAAGTGGTCTCAACGGGGGCCGAGTCGTTGCCCTGGTCGTTCTCGCTCACATCGCTCCTTCGTCAGTGATTACTGCACAGGTCTTGTCGTGCACGGAACCTGGTGGACCTACCGTCCACGGTACCGCGCCCGGCGCCCGAAAGGCGGCCGGATTCATCGGCTCTAAAGCCGCTCTAAGGAAAAACGTCGGTCGCGGGACAACCGTCCCGCGGGTGTGTCAGGCCTCGGCCGTGAGCGCCTTGTAGGCGTCCGCGTCGAGCAGCTCGCCGAGCGCGGCCTCGAGGTCCTCGGGGGACGCGGCCTCGATCTCGACGATCCAACCCTCGCCGTACGGATCCGAGTTGATCAGGTCCGGGCTGGAGTCGAGCTCGCCGTTGATCGCGACGACGGTGCCGGCCAGCGGCGCGTAGATGTCGGAGACGCTCTTGGTCGACTCCACCTCGGCGAACGAGTCACCCGAGGCGACCTCCGCGTCGTCCTCCGGCAGCTGCACGAACACCACATCACCCAGCTGATCCTGCGCGAAGTCGGTGATCCCGATCCGCACCACGGTGTCGCTCTTCTTCAACAGCCACTCGTGATCGGGGGTGTACAGCAGTTCTCCGGGAAAGCTGGCACTCAACGTGAGAATCCTTTCGCGAGGGCGGCGCGGGCTGCGCAGCGTTTACAACTTAGTGGGCGAGCGTGGGATCGAGCAACACACCCCGGCTACCTGGCTTGGGGCGGCAGCCGTTTCACCACCAGCACCGTCTGCCACCAGTAGAGCACCAGGGTCCACCAGTACATGCCCAGCCCCCAGATCAGGAACGCCCAACCGAGCGGGTGCATGACGGCGCCGAGCCGGTTGTCGAAGGTACCCGCCAACAGCATCGGCAGCGCGTACATCAGCGCCATCGTGGCGGCCTTGCCCAGGTAGAGAGTGGGCAGCGCGGTCAGGCCCCGACTGCGCAGCAGCGGAACGGTTCCTGCCAGGATCACCTCTCTGCCGATCACCAGCCCGATCACCCACCAGGGCAGGATCTCCCGCACGCCGAAGGCGATGGGGATCGCGATCATGTACATCCGGTCGGCGGCGGGATCGAGCAGCTCGCCGAGCCGCGTCTGCTGGTTCAGCAGCCGCGCCAGCTTGCCGTCGAGCCAGTCGGTGAATCCCGACACCATGAGCACGACCAACGCCCACGCGTCGCTGTGCTGCACCAGCAGCAGCCACAGGAACAGCGGCACGCCCAGCAGGCGCAGCAGACTGAGCGCGTTGGGGACGTTGAAGGGGCTGCTCGCGCTCCCCCGGTCCGACGGTGCGCCCTCGCCCCCGGGTTCGGTGCTCCCGGACGTGTTCACGTGCGGCTCAGATCATCCCGAACATGTTCGCCATGCCCTTCGTGGCGAACGGGTTGTCGTGGACCATGTAGGTCCAGGTGAGCGTGTTCCGGTCCAGATCGGCGCCGACGAGATCCATGCCGTCGGCGGTGATCCCGGCCTCCCGCAGCGTCTCCCGGGCGCGGCCCAGGGCCTCGTCGGGCAGCTTGCGGAACTCCTCGATCACGAGCCGATGGAACTCGTCGAGCGGCGACTGCCGACCCAGCGCGCGCAGGTGGATCGTGGTCTGGACCTCGGAGACGAAGGCCAGGTGCTCGGCCCACGTGCGATCGAGGTGGAACAGGAAGGACTCGCGGGCGGCCTGCTCGAGCACCTCGTCGGACACCCCGGCCTCGCGCAGTTCCTCGAGCCGCTCCGGCTCCAGCTCCGCGAAATCGGCCAGCGGGCGATCGGTGGTCAGCAGGGTGTGGCGGCGGGCCATCACGAGGTCGCGCTGCTGGTTGACCAGCTGGTTGTACCGCCAGGTGTTGGCATGCGTCTCCAGCATCCCGCCCTCGGCGACCCGCTGCGCCGAGTCGAGCATGTCGGCGGCCTTGCCGCGGGGGAACTCCCCGGTGTCCGGGTCGGCGCCACCGGGGGAACGCTTGAGCGGCAGGTGCCGCTCGACGATCGGGTCCTCGACGGACGCGAAGATCACCGAGGTGCCCGGATCGCCCTGCCGGCCGGCGCGTCCGCGCAGCTGCTGGTCCAGGCGCTCGGTGTCGTGCAGGCCGGTGCCGACGACGGCGAGGCCGCCCAGCTCCGCGACCTCGTCGTGCTCGGCGCTCTCGTCGCCCGCGTCGTGGCCGCCGAGCTTGATGTCGGTACCGCGCCCCGCCATCTGGGTGGACACGGTCACGGCGCCCTTGGTACCGGCGTCGGCGATGATCCGGGCCTCGTCGGCGTCGTTCTTGGCGTTGAGCACCGTCGCGATGACGCCCGAGATCTTGAGCATGTGCGCGAGCTCCTCGGACTCGGCCACGTCGTGCGTACCGATGAGCACCGGCTGTCCGGTCTCATGCACCTCACGGACGTAGTCGACGATGCCCGCGACCTTGTTGCCCTTGTTGTCGAAGACGCGCATCGGCTGATCCACGCGCACGTTCGGCGTGTTCGGCGGAATCTGCGAGACGCCCAGATCGTAGAACTGGCGCAGCTGCTCACCCGCGGCGATCGCGGTGCCGGTCATGCCGCACACCAGCGCATAGCGCTGCAGCAGCGCCTGCACGGTGATCGTGTCGATCACCTCGCCGGAGTCGGTCTGCGAGAGCCCCTCCTTCGCCTCGACCGCGGCCTGCAGACCGTCGGGCCAACGCTGCAGCTCGGCGACACGGCCGCGCGAGGAGTTGATGAGCTTCACCTGGCCGTCGCGCACGATGTAGTGCACATCGCGCTCGACGAGGGAGTAGGCGTGCAGCGCGATGTTCACCTGCGGGAGGGTCGACGCCACGTGCGCGTCGGAGTAGAGGTCGATGCCGCCCAGCTCCGCCTCGACCAGCTGCGCCCCCTCCTCTGTGAGGAAGGCCGACTTGCCGTCCGAGTCGATCTCGTAGTGCTTGCCCTGACGCAGCCGCGCCACGACCTCCATGATCGCGGCCTGCGGCACATCGCCCTTCACCGAACCGGCCAGGACCAGCGGGATGAGCGCCTCGTCCACGAGTACGGAGTCCGCCTCATCGACGATCGCCACGTCCGGCTTCGGCGAGAGGAGGTCCTCGGCGCGGGTCGCGAGCTGATCACGCAGCACGTCGAAGCCGATCTCGTTGACCGAGCCGTAGACGACGTCCTTCGCGTAGGCCTCGCGCCGCTCGGCACGGGTGGACGATTCCGCCACATAGCCGACCGTGACGTCGAGCAGGTCGAAGAAGGGCTTCATCCACTCCGCGTCGCGCCGAGCGAGGTAGTCGTTCGGGGAGATGACGTGGACGCTGCGACCGGCGAGCGCCATGCCGGCGGCCGCGACGGCGCCGGCGAGGGTCTTGCCCTCACCGGTCGCCATCTCGATCACGTCGCCCTCGAGGAGCCGGTCGGCGCCCTGCAGCTGGACGTCGAAGGGCCGCAGGCCGAGGGCACGGTCGGCCCCCTCCCGCGCGATCGCGATGAACTTCGCGCGGTCCTCGGACTTCTCGTTGTAGACGTCCAGCGCGAGGGCGGCGTCCGGGAACTCCTCGTCGGACAGGCCCTGCGCCCACTCGTCGAAGTCCGCGGACCGCTCGATCAACGCGACGGACCGGGACTGGTTCCGCGTGCTCTGCGCGCCGAGCACCTTCCACACCTTGCTGCTGAACCTGCCCACGTGACCTCCGCACTCGACGCTCGACCGCTTGCGCAGTCGAGACTACCGGTGCCGGTCCGTCCGGTTCAGAGCGCCGCGAAGTACGCAGTGGAGAACGCCACCGATCCGAGGGACACGCGGTACATGTCGCGGTTCACGTTCTGCAGGGTGTCGCCGGGGCTGTGGTAGTTCGGGTCGTAGATCTGCCCGACGGTGCCGCCCCACTGCCGCTGCTGGTCCTCGGTCTTCTTGCCGTCGGCGCCGGTGTCCATGCCGCCGGACGCGATACCGACCTCCTTGAAGGGCCCGTAGTCCGAGCGACCGTCGAAGGCCGAGGCCTCGACGTGGACGTTCCGCCACGCGAAGTAGTTCCGGAAGACCTGCTCGATGACGCCGGAGCCGGCCGGGCCCGCGCCGCCCTCGAGCTTGGAGGAACCGTCACCGTCGAAGGTGAAGTACCCGCCGTTGGGCGAGCCGAGCATGTCGAAGTTGAGGTAGCGCTTGATCTTCGACGACTCCTCCGCGCTCAGCGAGGTCACGTAGTGCTCCGAGCCGACGAGGCCCTCCTCCTCCGCGCCCCACAGGGCGAAGCGGACCTTGTTCTTGACGTCGGCGTTCACCCCGAGCTTGACGGCGGTCTCGAGCACGGCGGCCGAGCCGGAGCCGTTGTCGTTGATGCCGGGCCCCTCGGTGACGCCGTCGAGGTGCGCACCGACCATCTGGACGTTGGCGTCGTCGCCCTTCGCGGTCTC
The DNA here is from genome assembly GCF_001575205.1 of Tsukamurella pseudospumae. Lineage (GTDB taxonomy): Bacteria > Actinomycetota > Actinomycetes > Mycobacteriales > Mycobacteriaceae > Tsukamurella > Tsukamurella pseudospumae. Next base: position 45,342 of record NZ_LSRE01000023.1, on the reverse strand, counting down.
CGCGAGGATGTTCCAGGTCCTGGCCTTCTCCGTCTTCGCGTCGACCGTGAGCACCAGGTCCTGCCCGTCGGTGACCACCGCGTTCTGCGCCACCCCCACGACGGGGATGGAGGCGCCGTCGTCCAGGCCGAGCGTGCCGCCCTTCCAGTCCCCGTCGGCGTTGTTCGTGATGATGAGGGCCTTGGCGCCCTTGGCCGCCGCGGCCTTGTACTTCTCGCCGAACTGGCACTTCCCGCGCTGCACCACCGCGATGGACCCCGGCGTGACCTTCTGCAGGTCCTCCGCGGTGCACCCGAGGTTGCCGGTGACGACGGCCTTGGCGGTGAGGGTGCCCTCCGTGCCGCCCGAGTACTGCAGCGCCGCGGCCTTCACCGGCGCGCCCGCGGACTGCAGCTCGACCTTGGTGGCGTTCCAGCTGGCCTGCGTGAACTCCTGCCGGACCGGGTTGTAGCCGGCGTCCCGGAGCACCTTCTCGGCGTACTCGACGCTCTGTTCGTAGCCGGGCGTGCCCAGCGCGCGGTTGCCGCCGTTGCGGTTCGCGATGTCCTGGAAGGCCTCCAGGTGCTTGACCGCACCGTCGAGGCTCACGGCGTCCGCGAGGACCTTGGCCTTCTCCGTGGCGCCGGCGTCGTCGGCCGCACCCGCGGGGGCGGGCCGGGCGGAGCTCTCGGCACCCGCCGACGACGAGGACGCCCCCGGCGTGCTGGACGATGCGGCATCGTCGCCGGAGGTACCGCAGCCCGCCGCGACGAGACTCACGGCGGCCAGTGCGGACACGACCCGGACAGTGGTGGATTTCCTTCGCCTCTGCAACATGACCCCATTAGACACACATGGGAGGAGGATTGCGGGGTGAACACGCACACTTACCCGGTCGAGGTCGAGTGGTCGGCGCCGGGCGGCACCGACGACTACCGCACCTATCCGCGCGAGCACCTGCTCAGCTCCGCGGCCGCGCAGTCGATCACCGCGTCCGCCGACCCGCACTTCCTCGGGGACCCGTCGCTGTGGAACCCGGAGCAGTTGCTCGTGGCGGCGGCGGCGAACTGCCACATGCTCTCCTACCTCGCACTGTGCGCGCTCCGGGGCGTCACGGTGCTCGAGTACACCGATACCGCGGTCGGCACGATGATCGAGAACTCCGGCGCCGGAGGCCGTTTCACCGAGATCCTGCTCTCCCCTCGCGTCGTGCTGGCGCCCGGCGCCGATGCGGACCTGGCGCTCGCGCTGCACCACGACGCGGGCGAGCAGTGCTACATCGCCGCCAGCCTGAGCTGCCCCGTGACCCACTCCCCGCAGATCATGACCGCGTAGCGATACCGTCCCGGTATGGCCGAGAGACGATCCACTGCCGCCGACACCGCCGACGCGGAACTCGCGCGCCGCCTCGCCGCCGCAGGGATCGCCGTCGAGACCTCGGCGCTGCGCCGCGCGCAGTACGCGTACGACGCCTCGAACTACCGGGTCGAACCCGTCGCGGTGGCGTTCCCGCGCACCGCCGACGACGTGGTCGCCGCGGTCCGCGTGTGCGCGGAGCTCCGGGTCCCCGTCATCGGGCGCGGCGGCGGAACGTCGATGGCGGGCAACGCGATCGGCCCCGGTCTCGTGCTCGACTTCTCCCGGCACATGAACCGGATCCACACGATCGACGGGGCGTCCGGCAGCGCCGACGTCGACCCCGGCGTCGTGCTCTCCGTCCTGACGCGCACCGTCGAAGAGCGGACCGCGGGGGCGATGACCTTCGCCCCGGACCCCTCGTCGCGGACCCGGGCGACGGTGGGCGGCGCGGCCGGCAACGACGCCTGCGGCAATCACTCCGTGCGGTACGGGCGGATGTCCGATCACGTGCTCGAGCTCGACCTGGTCACCGCCGACGGTGCGCGGCTCACCGCCTGCCCCGGCGGACTGCGCGCGACCGACCCCACGGACGTGGACGCAGCGCGCCGCGCCGAGGAGCTGAACCAACGACTCCGGGACCTCGCGGCCGAGAACCTCGCCCGGTTCCGGCTGGAGCTGAGCACGATTCCCCGCCAGGTGTCCGGGTACCACCTCGACCACCTGCTGCCGGAGCGCGGCTTCGACGTCGCGCGCGCCCTGGTCGGCTCGGAGGGCACCTGTGCGATCGTCGTCCGCGCGCGGGTGCGCCTCGTGCCGCGACCGGCGAGCGCGCTCCTGGTGTGCCTGGGCTACCGGGACGTCGTGGAGGCGGCGCGCGACATCGAGACGATCCTCGCCTTCTCCCCCGCCGCGGTGGAGGGCGTCGACGACGCCATCGTCACCACGATGCGCGCCCGCCGCGGCGCCGACTCCGTGGCGGCTCTGCCCGAGGGCGCCGCCTGGCTGTACGTGGATCTCGACGGTGACGCCCCGGACACCGTCGCCGAGCGGGCGCAGGAACTGCTGGCGGAGTTGCGCGCCGCCGGGCGACTGGTGGACGGCCGCACGGTGCCCGACCCGGCCGAGCGGGCATCGCTGTGGCGGGTCCGGGAGGAGGGCGCCGGGCTGTCCTCGCGCCTCGCGTCCGGGCAGGAGTCGTGGCCGGGGTGGGAGGACTCCGCGGTGGCCCCCGAGCGGCTCGCCGACTACCTCGCCGACTTCCGCGATCTGCTCGCCGAGCACGGCCTCGACGGCGTGATGTACGGGCACTTCGGCGCGGGGTGCATGCACATCCGCATCACCTACGACCTCCGCACGGAGGAGGGCCGGGCGGTGTTTCGCCGGTTCACCGCAGCCGCGGCGGAACTCGTGGTGCGGCACGGCGGTTCGCTGTCCGGCGAGCACGGCGACGGTCGCGCGCGGTCCGAGTTCCTCCCGGTCATGTACTCGCCGGCGATGCTCGCGGCGTTCACCGCCTTCCGCCGGATCTTCGACCCCACCGGCCTCCTCAACCCCTCGTCGATCACCGATCCGGCGCCGATCGACGCGGACCTCGCACTCGCCGGCGTACCGGAACGCAACTGGCCCACCCGATTCGCGCTGCCCGACCCGTGGGTGGCGAGCCTGCAGCGGTGCATCGGCGTCGGCACGTGCCGCTCGGACGTCGGCGGGGTGATGTGCCCCAGCTACCGGGCCACCGGCGACGAGACCGACTCCACCCGCGGGCGCGCGCGGGTGTTGCAGGAGATGGTGCGCGGCGCACCGTCGGTCGATCGGGGCTGGCGGTCGGAGGAGGCGCGCGAGGCCCTGGACCTGTGCCTGTCCTGCAAGGCGTGCTCGACGGACTGCCCGACGGGCGTGGACATGGCGACCTACAAGTCGGAGTTCCTCTCCCACTACTACGAGGGCAAGCTGCGGCCGCTCTCGCACTATTCGATGGGGCGGCTTCCGTTGTGGCTGAGGTTCACGGGATGGCTTGCGCCCGTGGTCAACGCGTCGCTGCGCACTCCCCTGGCCGGGGTCGCCCGGCGGCTCGGCGGCGTCGCCCCGGACCGGGCGCTGCCCCGGTTCGCCTCCCGCCGGGAGTGGCGGCGCGCGGTGCGGGATGCGCTCTCCGCCCGGCCCGTACCGCCCGACGGTCCGCGCGTGGTCCTGTTCGCCGACACCTTCACCCGGGGCCTGCGTCCCGGGGCCGCGGGCGCGACTGCGCGGCTCCTGGCCGGCGCGGGCCGGCGTGTGGACTGCACGGCCGACGCGTGCTGCGGCCTGACCTGGATCTCCACCGGCCAGCTGGATACCGCGCGCACGCTCCTGCGCCGCGCGGTGGACGCGCTCGACGACGGCACCGACGACCCGATCGTGGTCGTCGAGCCCAGTTGTGCCGCCGCGCTGCGCAAGGACCTGCCGGAGCTCGTTCCCACCGACCGGGCCCGCCGGGTCGCGGCACGCGTGCACACCGTCGCCACGTACACCGACGCGATGCTGCGCGCCGGATGGCGCCCCGCGCCCGCGGTGCCGCTGCCGGACGAGGTGGTGCTGCAGACGCACTGCCACGAGTACGCCCTCTTCGGCGCCGGTGCCCATCGCCGGGTGCTCGCCGCCGCGGGCACGACACCGCGCGACGCGACCGGATGCTGCGGCGTCGCAGGCAACTTCGGGTTCGAACGCGAGCATTTCACCGTCAGCATGCAGGTGGCGGAGCAGGCGCTCGCTCCGGCTCTGCGGGTCGCGCCCGACGGTGCCGCCGTCGTCACCGACGGCTTCTCCTGCGCCATGCAGGTGACGCAGCTCGGACTGTCGGGTCCGGGCTCGCACCTCGCGGAACTGCTCGATCCGGGCCCGCCCGCGGTCAGGTCGCGTCGAGGTGCTCGAGGATCAGCGTCGTGATCGCCTCGGGCGCCTGCTCGGGCGCCCAGTGCGAGACGTCCTCGAGCATCTCGAACCGGTACGGACCGGTGCAGTGCTCGCGCGTCCCGAAGGCCGCGACATCGCCGAACGCCGCGTCCTCGGTGGACCAGACGTAGAGCGCGGGGGTCTCGACGGTGCCGATCGCCGCGGGCGGGCGCCCGGCCCGGTACCAGTTGAGCGCGGCCGTCATCGCGCCCGGTTCCTGGAGGCGCTGCACGTACTCGTCGACGGCGTCGCGGGGCACGTCGCGCCCGAACACCTGCCGGAGCGCGCGGGCGTCGTCGGCGAGCATGGCCTTCTCGGTCGCGGGCGTGGTGCGCCACTCGGTCATGTACCGCGACCGGTTCGCCTGGTCCTCGTCGGTCCGCATGGCCGCCGCCAGGGCGGCCGGGTGCGGCGTGGAGACGACGGTGAGCGACCGCAGCCGGTCCGGATGCTCGGCCGCGGTCCACCAGGCCACGGCGCCGCCCCAGTCGTGGCCCACCAGGTCGAACCGTGCCCAGCCCAGCGCGTCGGCGATCGCGATCACGTCCTCGATGAGCGAGGTGATGCCGTACTCCGCGGGACGCTCGGGCCGCACATCCGGCGAGTAGCCGCGCTGATCGGGCGCGACGGCGCGGAATCCGCGCTCCCCCAACACCGCCACCGAGAAGCGCCATTCGATCGACGCCTCGGGGAATCCGTGCAGCAGGAGCACGGGTCGGCCGTCCTCGGGCCCGGCGGCGATGGCGTCGAAGGAGCCCGCGGCGGTGGGGATGCTCAGATGTTCGGTCACGGATCTCACGCTAGGCCACGCGCGTGTCGGTGGGTCGTGCGACAGTGACGCCATGACCGAACTCAGCACCCTGTCCCCCGCCGAGCGGCACCGCGCCGCGGCCGCCACCTTCGCCGGCGTCGCCGCGGCGATCACCGACTGGGACGCGCAGACCCCCGTCCCCGAGTGGAAGGCGCGCGAGGTGGTCGGCCACCTCGTCGAGTGGCTTCCCGGCTTCCTGGGCATGACCGGGGTGGAGCTGCCGGGCGCCCCGTCCGACGCGGCCGAGCCCGCCGCGGCGTTCGGTCAGCTGACGGAGGCGGTGCAGGCCCTGCTCGACGCACCGGACGCCTCGCGGATCGTGTCCACGCAGATGTTCGGCGACAAGCCGGTGGACGGGCTGATCGACCAGTTCTACACCGCGGACGTGTTCATGCACACGTGGGACCTGGCCCGCTCCAACGGGATCACCCCCGACCTGGACCCCGTGTTCGCGAGGACCCTGCACGGCGGCCTCGAGGCGATGGGCCCGATGCTGCAGCAGTCGGGTCAGTTCGGCGCACCGATCCCGGTACCGGACGGCACCGACGAGGTGACCGCCCTCATGGCCTTCATCGGCCGGGCCCCGGACTTCGGCGCGTGATCAGCGCGCCTGGATCTGCAGGCCGGACACCATCGTGCTCCGGGCGGCACGGTACGCGGGTGCGTCGCCGCGCGAGGTCATCAGCGTCAGGGTCACCGTGTGCACGCCCCCGCTGGAGGGGACGCCGACCGCGACGAGGGTCGCGGGGTGCGGCTTCGGCTCCGCACTGCTGGTGAAGTCGTAATCGACAGTGGCGCTGGGGAAACCGCACACCGTGCCGGTGCGTACCGACTTCGTCCCGAAGGAGGACCGGATCGCCCCGACCTCACGGTCGACCGCCGCCTTCGCGTTCGCGCTGTCGCTCTTGTCGACGGTGACGACGGCGACGGGCGCGAACTCATCAGCGATGAGCGAACGGTTGACGAGCGCGAGCCGAACGGCGCGGCCGGCGGTGTCGAAGCGCTCCCACCCGGCGGGCTTGGGCAGCTGAACGATCGGCTCCGTCGCCGCGCGGGAGGGCACGGTGACGAGCTGCGCGGTGCTCGCCGCACAGCCCGGCGCCGCCGAGGCCGCAGGAGCGAGCAGCGTGCCGGCCGTCGCGCTCACCGTGAGCGCGAGGCCCACCGCACCGGCGATCGTCGCGGTCTTGAAGCGAGCATTCAGATCAGTCATATACGGACGGTAACACCCCGCTTTGCGATGATCAATATCGCTCGTTCGGCGCCGGTCGCCGGGCAGCGATCACCTCAGCGCGGCGTGCAGATCACGACGGGAATGTCGCGATCGGTGCGCTTCTGGTAGCCCTCGTAACCGCTGTAGGCCTTGACGATCTGCGGCCACAGGGCCGCCTTCTCCTCCGCGGTGGCCGCCCTCGCCGTCCACGGCGTGGTCACCTCGTCGACGGTGATCTCGACATCGGGGTTCGCGGCGAGGTTCTTGAACCAGTCGGGGTTGTCGGAGTGCCCGCCCTTGGACGCCACGACGACCACGCGGTCCGGCCCGTAGATCGGAGCCGTGAGCATCGTCGAGCGACGCTGCCCGGACGTGCGGCCGATCGTGTGCAGCTCCAGCGTCTGCATGCCCAGCACGCGCTTCGGGAACCGCCCGCCGGTGACGGCGAGCAGTGCGCGGTGCCCGTTCTCCAGTCCCCACGCGCCCATCTCTGTGACCTTGTCGGAAAGACTCATGCGCACATCATGCCGGTAGACGTTCGCCGGCACGATGTGCGGTCCGAGCCGAGCCGGTCATAACGGCCAGGAGACCCCCTGGGGCACGACGATCACGGGGACCTCGGCGTTGCGCACGATCTTCATCCCGTGCGAGCCGAGGAAGACCCTCGCGATCGGGCCGAGGCCGCTCGAACCGACCATGAGCAGGTCCCCGTCGCGCCACCCGATGTCGTCGATGGCGGCCGCCCAGGACTCCCCGATGCCGATCGCGACCTCCTCCAGCGCGGGGCGCGCAGCGAGATCCTCGATCTCGTCGAGGATCTCGGAGGCGTGCGTGCGGATGCGTGAGGCCCACTCACTGAGCACCGGGTCCTCCGCCGCGCCACCCGCGCGGGAGAGGATGCCGATCTCGGAGTCCGGGCGCACGGCGAAGGACGCGAGCCGGAGGCTGCCCCCTGCGCGGGCCGCCACGGGCGCCGCTCCGAGCACCAGGTCCCGGGCCGCCGCCGATCCGCCGTAGGCGGCCGTCAGCCGGGTGATCCGGGATGCCAGACGCCCCCGATAGCCGACCGGCGCGATCGCGACGGGGACCGAGCTCGCACGCAGCAGAGCCTCGGACACCCCGCCGAGCGCGATCCGGCCGTGCTCGCCCCGCCCGGCCGATCCCAGCACGAGGCACGCGGGCTGCTCCGACTCGGCCAGCTCGAGCAACCCCCGGCGCGAGGAGGCCGCCTCGTGCACGAGGTACCGTGCCTGCACGTGGTCGCCGAGCACGCTCGCCGCGTGGTCGAGCACGACCTTCGCGGCCTCGCGGTTGTGTTCGCGCCACTCGTGATCGACGTTGCCGCGCAGGGGCGGCCACGCCGAGGCGATGACGGTCGCGACGATCAGATCCGTGTCGAGGGAGGTCGCGAGCTGCGCTGCGAGCGCCAGCCCCGATGCGGAGCGGCGTCCGGTGTCCACGCCGACCAGAAGACTCATAGCTCGTCGTCCTTCTCGATCCGGATGGCCGTCGTGAGCGGCACATCTGGCCCCGGTTCGGCGTTGCCGGGCTCCAGCGCCGATCGCCGCCTCCCGTACAGGAAGTAGAAGGTCAGGAACGCGGCGCCCCAGACCAGGAAGACCACGATCGTGATCGGGCGGAGCTGGCTGATGATCCAGAGACAGCCCAGGATCGACAGGATCGGCGTGAGCGGGTAGAGCGGCACCGTGAAGCCGCGCTCCAGGTTCGGCTCACGCCGGCGCAGCAGGATGAGGCCGATGGAGACCACGAGGAAGGCCGCCAGCGTGCCGATGCTGGTCATCTCGGCGAGGAAGTTGATGGGGATCACGCCGGCGAGCACGGCGACGACGCCCGCCACGATCAGCGTGTTGTGCACGGGCGTACGGGTGCGCTCGTTGACCCTGGCGAAGACCTTCGGGATCATGCCGTCGCGCGACATCGCGAACAGGATGCGGGTCTGGCCGTAGAGAGTGACCAGGGTGACGCTGAAGATCGAGATCACCGCGCCGATCGCGAGCACGGTCGCGGGCCAGGACGCACCCACCACCTGCTCGAGGATCGCGGAGAGCCCCGCCTCCTGCCCGTCGAACTTCTCGGGCGACTGCGCCCCGATGGCGACCAGCGCGACGCCGACGTAGAGAGTGATCACGACGGCCAGCGCCAGCAGAATCGCCAACGGCAGGTTGCGCTTCGGGTTCTTCGCCTCCTCGCCCGCCGTCGACACCGCGTCGAGGCCGATGAAGGAGAAGAAGATGACGCCGGCTCCGGCCGCGATGCCGCTGATCCCGTACGGCGCGAAGTTCGCGAAGTGATCGGAGTTCCATCCGGTGATGCCGACCGCGATGAAGAACAGCAGCACGGCGAGCTTGATGCACACCATGATCGCGTTCGTGACCACGGACTCCTTGGTTCCGCGGACGAGCAGCACCGCGCACAGCGCGATCAGCACCACCGCCGGGAGATTGACGACGCCACCCTCCTCCGGCGCGTTGACCAGCGCGTGCGGCAGTTGCACGGAGAACAGATTGCCCAGGAGCTCGTTCAGGTACTGCGACCAGCCGACGGCGACCGCGCCCGCGGACACGGCGTACTCCAGCAGCAGGCAGGCACCCACGAGCATGGCCGTGCCCTCGCCCATCGTCACGTAGGCGTAGGAGTAGGTCGAACCCGACACCGGCACGGCGCCGGCCAGCTCGGCGTAACAGAGCGCGGTCAGACCCGCGACGGCGCCGGCGATCACGAACGACCAGACCACCGCGGGGCCGGCCAGGGGCACGGCCTCGGACATGATGAAGAAGATTCCGGTGCCGATCGTGCAGCTGATGCCGATCGCCATGAGCGGGAAGAGCCCGATGGTCCGCTGCAGCGGCGAGCCGCCGCCATCGGGTGCGATCGGCTTGCGCCGCAAGATTTGCTGGGTGATGGTTGTCAATGTGCTACCCGTTCTTCAGTGGGCGACGGCCTGCGGCGTATCGCCTGGGGACTGCAACCGGACCGGTGATCCGGCACGCTCTTCGCGTCGTCGGGTGCACACAAGCTACCCCCGGACGCGGTGTTCTCAGGACGGAATCACCTCCGTCGTTCCCGACGGTGCCCGGTCCGCCCCTTCGACCACGACGCGGACGCCGTCCACCGCGCCGTCGACCGCGCCGCGGACGTAGCCGCCGGGCATCGCCGCGATGCCGCGGAGAAAGGAGATCGTCTCGGCCGTGAGGACCTCGCCGGGGAGGACGTTCGGGATGCCGGGCGGGTAGGCGGCCAACGAGTCCGCGGACACGCGGCCGGCGGCCTCGGCGGCGGACACGATCTCGGTGTGGGCGAAGGCCGCGTCGCGCGGCCGCATCACCGCGTCGCCCGGCTTGGGCAGTGCGACGGGGCCGCCCTGCTCGCGCGCGGCGAGGTCGCCGACCGGCCGCAGCGCCTGCAGAGCCGCCACGAACCGAGCCGTGTCCGGGGTCGTGCCCGGTCCGACGAAGACCACGATGCACGAGCCGGTGGAGATCTCCGTCATGATGCCGTAGCTCCGAAGGAGCTCCTCCCGGACCGCGTGCCCGTCGAGCCCCGCCGCGCCCACGTCGATCGAGACGCGCAGCGGGTCGTGGCCGACGATGTCCGGGAAGGCGCCGAAGCCGTCGCTGACGATCGGGAAGCGACCGGTGGCCCGGACCGCCGATCGGAGCTCCTCCGCCGCGGCGAGCGATGCGGAGATCCGCTCGTGGCCGTCCTCGAGTGTGGCGCGGGCGAGGTCCAGCGACGCCAGCAGCAACGAGCTGGCACTCGTGGACTGGGTGAACATGAACGCTCGGTCGATCAGCGGATCGAGTTCGTCCGCGAACTCCCCGTCGCCGAGGTGGAGCATCGCCGACTGGGTGAGGCTGCCGCCCATCTTGTGCGTCGACGACACGACGAGGTCGGCGCCGAGCGCCAGCGGGTTGGCCGGCAGGTCGGGGTGGAAGCCGAAGTGCGCCGCCCAGGCCGCGTCCACCACGAGCGGGACGCCGGCCTCGTGACACACCGCCGCTATACCCTCGACGTCCGCGACGGCGCCGAAGTAGCTGGGGCTGATGATGTACGCGGCCTTCGCATCCCCGGCACGCAGCGCCTCTTGCACACTCTCCGGGGTGACGCCGTGGTTGATGCCGTGCTGCTCGTCGATCGTCGGATGGACGAACCGGGGATCGAGCCCGCCGAGGATGATGCCGTCGAAGAAGCTGGAGTGCGCGCTGCGTTGCGCCACCACCACGCCGTCGGGAGTGCGGAAGGCGGAGAGCGCGAGGGCCGCCATGCGGTTGGCCTCGGACGCGCCGTTCGTGAGGAACCAGGTCCGTCGGGCACCCCAGGCGCGGGCCGCGGCCGCCCGCGCCGCCTCGAGCGGGTTCGTCTCGCCCTTGTCGATGCCGTCGAGGAGGGGCTCGATGTCGCGGCGCAGCACATCGGCGCCGAAGTACTCGACGAGCAGGGGCGCCGCAGCGGGATCGGCGCTGTGGCCCGGGACGTTGAGCCGCTGGAGGTCGCGCTCGGCGAACCGGCGGACCGCGTCGGCATACGGAGTGGTCGAGGTCATACGTCGATACTGGTAGTGACCCCTATCATACGGAATAGAGACATTTCTTCATTGCTCAAGACTGGATATGGAGCCACCATGCTCGATCTCCGACAACTCCGCGCTCTACGCGCGGTCGCGGAGCACGGATCCGTGCTCCGCGCTGCGGCCGCGCTGCAGTGGAGCCAGCCCACTGTGACTCATCACCTGCGCGCCCTCGGCCGCCTCCTGAACGCCGAGGTCGTCACGAGCGGAACCGACGGGACGCGGCTCACCGCGGTCGGCGCGGCGATGCTCCCGCATGCGATCGCCATCCTCGACCGGTCCGACCGTGCGGTTCAGGAGGTGAGCGAGCTGATCGCCACCGACCGCCGCCGCATCGCGATCGGCGTCTTCCCGTCCGCGGGCGCCCGCCTGCTCCCCCGGGTGGTGCGCGCGCTGCAGGGAGCGGGTTACGAGCCCGCCGTGATGGAGGCCGAGCTCGATCCGCTCCTGGACGCCGTCGTCGCCCTCCGGCTGGACGCGGCGATCGTGTACGCCTCGCCCGTACACCCGACGAGCCTGCCTCACGGTTTCCTGATGACCCCGGTTCTGAGCGAACGACTCTCGGTGATCGCGCCCTCCGCGCACCCCCTCGCCGGCCGCAGCGGAGTCCGACTCGAAGAGCTCGCCCAGGAGAATTGGGTCGCGGGCGCAGCAGCCACCGACCCCGTGGATGCCGCACTGGCCCGCGCCGCGGCGGCGGCGGGGTTCGAGCCCCGGATCGCCATCCGCAGCGACGACTACGCCGTGGTCGCGGCCTACGTCGCCGCCGGATTCGGCGTCGCTCTGGTGCCGGAACTCGCGCTTCCGGGCCACCTCGATGAGATTTCGGCGATCGATCTGGAGGACAACACCTTCGAGCGCCGGATCTTCCTGGTCACCGCGCCGTCGGTCAGCTCCTCGGCCCGTTCGGCCCTGGAGGGGGCGCTGCGGGGGCAAGCGTCCGGCGTTCGACGTGACCGGCGCTACTGACAACACAATTGGCCGGAACGTCCCTCGTCACGAGCGCGCCCGCAGCCACGACGGACCCCTCACCGATCCGCACCCCCGGCACCACCGTCGCGTTCGCGCCGATCCAGACGTTCGGCCCGATGTCGATCGGTGCGGTCGTGATCCCGTCGAACCTGCCGGTGGGGTCGACGGGGTGTCCCGCAGTCGTCAGCGTGACGCCGGGGCCGATCATGGTGCGGTCGCCGATGCGGATGCCGCCGATGTCGTAGAACGAGCAGTTCTGGTTCACGAAGACGCGCTCGCCGAACTCCAGTCCGAGCCCGTGGTCGCAGTAGAACGGCGGGTACACGGTGAGCGTCGCGGGCGCGGGACGCCCGAGTATCCGACTGAGCAACTCCCGCCGCGCCTCGAGGTCGCCGTGCCGGAGGCGATTGAGCTCGGAGGTGAGCTCCATGACCACCTGCGTCCGCTCGGTGACCGCCCGCGACGCGGGCGTGCCCCGGCGAATCAGACCCTTCTCACGCATCGGACTCCCCTCCTCGTCGCCACCCTCCGGCGAATCATCATGCCTGCCGCCGACGATGAGCTGCACCGCCCGTCAGCCCCGGCGAGACGTGCGGCGCAGGGCGATCGAGTGGTCGTAGTACTCGTCGGTCATGGGCAGGTACGGTATCGGGTTCTCGGTCCCGACGGTGCCGAGCCGTTCCGCCAGATCTTCGCCGAGCCGCCGGACACCGCCGGCGTCGATGCCGTGCACGTTCGTGACCAGGTGCGGCTCCAGGGCTTCCATACCCGAGTACCAGAAGGTGCCGTGCAGCAGCGGCCAAAGGACGTCCTCGACGTCGCCACTGATCCCACGCGGCGAGATCGAGCCGGGCCTGTCGCCGGCGGTGACGACGGCTAGAGCACGGCGCCCGGCGAGGCCGCCGTCACCGTACTTGCGGTTCCGTCCCGTGGTCGGATCGGGCACGTCGTAGGCGAATCCGCGCTCGAAGACCCGGTCGATCCATCCCTTGAGCATCGCCGGCGGGCCGTACCACCAGAGCGGGAACTGCAGCACGACCAGGTCGGCGGAGACAAGCCGCCGCTGAGCGGAGCAGACGTCGGCACCACCCTCCTCGACCAGGATCGGATCGAACCGCTCGGCGTAGAGGTCCGCGACGTCGACGGTCCAGCCGTCCCGCCGCAGCCGCTCGACGCCGGCATCCCGCAGTGCCGCGTTCAGCGACCCCGCCCGCGGATGCGCGTAGACCCAGTGTGCGTGCTTGTGCGCGTCATCGCCCATGTCCGAAGCAACCATGCGGATCGCCGACCGATTCCATCCACCTCGGGAACGCAAGAAGTCCCGAGACATCGTGTGTCTCGGGACTTCTCGGTCGGGCTGACAGGATTTGAACCTGCGACCACTTGACCCCCAGTCAAGTGCGCTACCAAGCTGCGCCACAGCCCGTGGCCCGCTCTTGCGTGCTGTCAGAGAGTACCCCATGCGTCACTCGGACAAGAAATCGCCAGCACCGCGCCCCCGACGGCCGGTGAATCCGCGCTACAGTCGACCGCATGAGGCGTGGACTACTCGTGCTGGCGGCCGTCGTGGGGTCGGTCGCCGTCGCGACGCCCGCTCTCGCCGAACCGGCGGTCGACGCGGATCGGTACCGCACCGACGGCGGCGACTACGCCTTCGTCTACCGCTACGACGGCGGCAAGCGCATGTGCACCGTCTCCGCCGATCCCACCACCGTGCGGTGCGGAATCTCCGCCCCCGCAGGCACCCGGATCACCGTCAAGGGGCGCAGTGTGCGACCCGAGGCCATCGAGATCACCGCCCGCGGCTGGCGCTATCTGGACCGGATGACCTCACAGGATCGCCCCCGCATGTTGCCCGAGGGTGCACGCCTGTCGGTGCACGGCGCGTCCTGCACCTCGATCCGCGACGGCGGCCTCGAGTGCTCCATCGACTCCGTCGGCTTCAAGCAGGACGACGGCCGGTTCTCGACGCAGGGCACGAAGACGGGCTAAACCACCAGCTTCGCGCGCAGCCGCTCGATGACGCCGCCGTCCAGCCCCAGGCCGTCGCGCACGTAGCCGTCGAACCCGCCGTACCGCGCGTCCGCCTCGGCGAAGGCCGCCTCGAGAGCCTCGGGGAACACACCTGCCAGCACCCGCGCCGCCTCGCCCACCGCCGCGCCGCGCTCCGCGGTGGCGCCCGCGGCGATCTTCTCGATCGTCGCCGCCGAGTACTCGTTCGTGAGCAGGTAGTCGGCCATCACGTCGTCCGCCGACACCCCGACCAGGCGCTGCGCGATCGCCGCGGCCCATCCCGTCCGGTCCTTTCCCGCGCTGCAGTGGAAGACCTGCGCGCCGGGATCCTCCGCGATCGCCCGCACCAGGCCGGAGAACTGCTCGCGGGCGTTGTCCTCGGTGACGAACATCCGATAGACGTCGGTGAGCATGCCTCGGGCACCGTCGGCGTCCTTGAGCGACTTCGGGTCCAGGGCACCGAGCTCGACCTCGTCGCCGATCACGTTGAACCGGACGTACCGCGCACCGTCGGGCACCACGTCGGGCTTCGGCGTGACCTCGACCGTCATCCGCAGGTCGAACACGCCCGTCAGGCCCGCCGCCGCGAGCCGCTCGGCATCGATCGACGCGGCGTCGAGGGCGTTGGAGCGATAGAGCACCCCGCGCCGCATGCGCCCACCCTCGGCCGCGTATCCGTCCGGCCCTGCCACATCGCGGAAATTGTCCACGCACCGAGCGTAATCGACCGCGCCGGCCGACCCGTCAGCGCCGCTCGTGGGGGATCTTCTCCCCCGCCGTCACAGCGAAGGGCAGACGGTTCGCGGCGGGCGGCAACGGGCAGGTCGCGAAGTCGATGAACGCGCATGGCAGGTTCACCGCGCGATTCAGATCGACGGTCACGGGTCCGCCCTCGACGAGTGCGCGGGCGTCCAGCGGGACCGACACGCTGCGGTTCGCGGCGTAGGTCGACACCCCCGAGGTCTCGTCGGTGAACAACACCTGCAGCCCGCCCGCCTTGCCGTTGAAGGCGATCAGGCGGTGCTCGGCCCCGTCGCGCTCGACCACGATCTCGCCCGGGGTGAGGTAGACGTGCTCGAGCCCCTCGGCGACCGCCCCGACGGTGACCGACCGCGGCGCGGCGTAGGGCTCGAACCGTCCGGTCAGTACCCACGCGGGGTCCGGCGCGAACGCGGGCACCCCGCGGAAGTCGCGCACCGTCGAGGCGCTCGGGTCGTGCACGCGGATCAGGTACCCGTGGCCGCGGTGCACCACCTCGATCTCGACGTCGCCGGCGGCGACGAGCTCACCGGCGGCGACAGGGCCCGATTCGAATCGGCGGGTGCCCTGGACCGCGATGTCGTCGCCGGGCTCGGCGGTCACGTACGCGGCAACCCCGTCGTGGTGCCATCGGCCCGGGATCCCGTCGAACTGCTCCGGTTCCGAGCCGAGTCGTTCGAGCCGTGTGATCGACAGCCAGCCGTTCGGCGCCGCGAGCTCGCGCTCGCGCTGCTCATGCCAGTCGTTCCAGGCTTCGGTGTACTCCGGTGTCGCGGTAGCGGCGGTCATCGTTGCTCCTCGGATCGTTGAACTTCCCCTGGGTCCAACTCTCGTGGCCGACGCCTCCATCGCATTGCACGCACCCTGCGCGAAGATCTGGCGTCCGGACGCCCCGCGGCATCCGCAGCGCGAGCGCGATGAGCGCATCGACCGGCACCTCGACCGGCACCTCGACGCGGGCGGCGAGCCGGGCACCGTCGGCCCCGCGGACCAGCAGTTGGCGCATCCGCGCGCCGGCGAGCCGGGCCCCGGGCCATGCGACGTCGGCGAGCTCGGCGTGCGCGGGGACGGCACCGTCGATCTCGCACAGGACGACCGGGCCCGAGCGCACCAGGCGCGCGATCCGCACGACCACCACGGGGTGGCCCGACGGTCCGCCGCCCGCCAGCAGGGTCGCCGGGGTGCCGGCTATGAGCACCTCGTCGCCGTCCATCGCGGTGCCGTCGGGCCAGATCGTGGGGTCGAAGGACCGGGCGATGCCGGCGCGGGCGAGTGAGGGCAGAACCTCCATCAGAGTCACGCCTACCGGTCTACGCGGGCCGCGGCACGGGCGGAAGGTCCGGCGCCGTCAAGGTCGCGCTAAGAGTTCACACGCCCTCGTCGGCGCACGGCAGGACGCCCGCCTTGACCGCGGCCTTGACTGCGGCGTAGTCCTTCTCGTTCTGGTCGGCGTAGGCGCCCGCGAACCGCGCGACGGCCTCGTCGAACTCCGTGGACTTGCCGAGGTACGCCGAGGCCGCCGCCGCGCCGGGCGACTGCGCATGAGCCCGGGCGAGCACCACCGCGCACGCCCGGCCGTACTGCGCGAACTGGTCGACGGTGAGCAGCTCCGGCGCGATCGACCCCTTCATGTCGCGGAACTGGCGCCAGTAGAAGTCGTAGCCGCTGATCGTCGGCGTGTAGCCGAGGAAGGAGTCGGACTGGGCCTGGAGCGTCTGCTGCCCGGCGACGACGCGCCAGGCCTGGGCCCCGCTCGACGGTGCCCGGGGCGGCATCACCGCGGGCCCGAGCTTGCCGTAGGTCTGCAGGACCGACTGACTCGCCTCCTTGACCTGGAGGAACAGGCTCTCGGTGGTGCCGTCCGGGTTGTCCCGGCCGAGGAGAACGATGAAGCAGCGGGTGCCGACGCTGCCCACGCCGACCACCCGCAGCGCCCAGTCGAGCACCCGGAACTGGCCGAGTAGCGCGGCGGCGTCCGGACGCAGGGTATCGAGGTAGCGGCCGAACACGCCGTCGAAGCCCTCGACGAGCTTGGCCGGAGCGGGGACCAGCGTGGGAGGGTCGGCGACGATGTGCGGCTCGCCGTCCTCCCGGGTGGCCGTGATCTTCTCCACCATGCGGGCCGAGGTGCGCTTACGGGCCTTCTTCGCCGTCTGCTCGATGAGTTCCTTGAGGGGCTTGTCGCCCGCCGCTCGGGCGGTGAGTTCGTCGACGTCGACCGACGCGTAGTAGCGGTCGAGCGCGGTCATCGCCGTCATCCGGGTGAGCGTCGCACGGTAGGCGCCGACGGCGCCCACGACCGCGTCGTGTCCCTGCGCCTCGGTCTGCCCGTTGTCGCGCGCCGAGATCATGACGCTGCCCGCGAGGCGCTTGACGTCCCACTCCCACGGTGCGTTGCCCGCCTCGTCGAAGTCGTTGACGTCGAACAGTTGCCTCCGCTCCGGCGAGGCGAACAGGCCGAAGTTGGCGATGTGCGCATCGCCGCAGCTCATCACGGTGACCCCGGTGTTCGGCTGATCGGAGAGGTCGTGCGCCATGAGCGCGGCGCCGCCGCGGTAGAAGGCGAAGGGCGAGTGCAGCATCCGCGCGATCCGCACCGGGACCAGTTCCTGGATCCGCGTGCTGTTCTGCTCCCTGATGATCGCGACCGGATCGCGACCGTCCGGGGTGAACACCGCCTGCGACGCTCGGGAGACCGTCTTGCGCAGATCCTTGCCACTCGCAGCACGTGCCGTCATGGTCAACGATCGTAGTCGCGCGACGCCCCGTCGAGGGTGTGGTCCGCGCCGTCGGCGCACCGTCGAATTAGGACACCCTAAGAATCGGGGCGTACGGTGGAGACGTGACTAATACTGAAACCGATAACCGCACCGCACCCTCCCGCCGCCAGCGCCCCGTCCACGAGCTGACGGTCGTGCGCACCGAACCCATCGGGCGTCACCTCGTCCGCGTGACCGCGGAGGGCGAGTCCCTCGCGACCTTCGGCGACCCGGACCTGCCCGGCCTGGCCGCCACCGACTCCTACGTCAAGCTCCAGTTCGGCGACGCCACCCGCACGTACACCGTCCGCTCCTTCGACCGCGCCGCGCGGCGGATCGCGATCGACTTCGTGGTGCACGGCGACGAGGGGCTGGCCGGGCCGTGGGCGCAGCGCGCGCAGCCCGGCGACACGATGCGCCTAATGGGACCCGGCGGCGCCTACTCCCCCGACCACGGCGCCGCCTGGCACCTGCTCACCGGCGACCTGTCGGCCGTGCCGGCGATCACCACCGCGCTGGAGGCCCTGCCGGGCGACGCCCGCGGCGCGGCGATCATCGAGGTCGAGACCGACGACGACCGCGTCGATCTGCGCCCGCCCGCGGGCGTGGACGTGCGATGGGCGGTCAATCCGGACGTGACCGACACCGAGTTCCTGGCGCGGCAGATCGCCGTCGCACACTGGCCGGCGGACCGGACGAGCGCGCAGGTCTTCGCGCACGGCGAGCGCGAGTCGATCAAGGCGATCCGCAAGGTCCTGCGTGAGCTGGAGGTGCCGCGTGAGCGGATCTCCATCTCGGGCTACTGGGCCCGCGGCCGCGCAGAGGACGCCTTCCAGGCGGAGAAGCGCCAGCCCATCGGCCAGATCGACTGATCCGCGGGCTACCCTGGCTCGGTGCCGAGCCCGATGCATCATCTGTCATCCGCGATATCCACCCCGCGTCGCCGGGTCGCCGCAGCGGCGGCCCTCCTCGTGGCCGCGACGGTCATCGGACTGCTACTGAACACCTGGCACGGGTTCCTCGACCTGCTCGTCTACCGGCTCGGCGCGCGCACCTGGCTGGACGGCGGCGCGCTGTACGGGCAGCTGCCGCCCATCGGCGACATCGCACTCCCGTTCACCTACCCGCCGCTCGCCGCGATCGCCTTCGCCCCGCTCGCGATGCTCCCGGAGGGAGCCGCCGGGGCGGTGATGTTCGCGCTGTCGCTGGGTGCGATCGGACTCACGCTGTGGCTGGTCCTCGCCCGGGTGCGGCCCTCGATGGACCGGGGCACCCGGTTCGCGATCGTGCTCGCCTGCACGGCACTGGCCGAGTACCTGGAACCCGTCCGGCAGACCCTCGGTTTCGGTCAGGTCAACGCACTGCTCATGGCAGCGATCGCGGCCGACGTACTGGCCCGGAACCCGCGCTGGCCGCGTGGACTGCTGATCGGCATCGCGATCTCCATCAAGCTGACCCCGGCGGGCTTCCTGCTCCTGTTCCTGTTGCACCGCGACTGGCGCGCCCTCGCGACCAGCATCGCCGGGGCCGCCGGTTCGGTCGCGCTGGCGTGGGCCGTGATGCCCGACGAGTCGCGCCAGTACTGGTTCCACACTCTCAAGGAGACGAGCCGGATCGGACCGCCGTACTTCGCCGGCAACCAGTCGATCAAGGGCCTGGTGTTCCGCCTCGGATTCGACAAGGGGATCTCGACCGCGCTGTGGCTGGCACTGTCGCTGGTCGCCGTGGCGCTGGCCGCCGTGTGGATGCGCCGCCTGCTCGCCGACGGCGCGCTCCCGGTCGCCCTGATGGTCAACGCCGCCGCGGTGCTGCTGATCTCGCCGGTGAGCTGGTCGCACCACTGGGTCTGGGTGGCACCGGCACTACTCCTCGGCGTCCTCGCCATCGCCGACGATGCGCGTGGTGCCGCGTTCCGCCGGACGGTCGCGTTCGCGACGGTGCTGTTCTACATCGGGCCGCACTGGCTGCTGCCGAGCCGCTCCGACCGCGAGTTGGCGTGGGCGTGGTGGCAGCAGATCATCGGCAGCTCGTACGTGCTGTTCACCGTCGCCGTCCTCGCCGCCGGCGTGTGGAGTGTGCGCCGTCACACCGACGACACACAGGTGACAGTCAGCACAAATGCACCTCGTGGAGCGGGGATTTCAGACAACACCGGATAATTTGTCTATTCGTGGATCTCAATCCGGTGCCGGGCTTCTCCCCGTCCTCCGCCCAGCTCCGGCGACGCGGCGTCGCGTTCATGGCGTGCGTCGCTCTCATCGCGCTCGCGGTGTGGGGCGTGCAAGCCCTCCGCCCGCAGGACGTGTTCACCTTCACCCTCCGCACGCCGACGGTGGCCGCCGGAATCACCGAGGGCGCGAAGGTCCGCATCCAGGGCGTCGAGGTCGGCACCGTCGCCTCCATCGCCGCGCTCGGCAACGCGCAGCAGGGCGTCACCCTGCGGCTCGACGGGCCTCAGGGCCGCAGCCTGACCAACAACGTCGAGGCGGCCTTCTCGGCCGGCAACCTGTTCGGCGTCTCCGAGGTGATCCTCACCCCGCACGACGGCGGCGGCGCCCTGCGCGACGGCGCCGAGCTGGCCCCGACCAGGCAGATCAAGGACAGCACCGTCTCGAACATGATCGCCACGATCGGCGATGTCAACAACGACGCGCTGCGACCGCGGATGAGCCAGGTCCTGATGAACGTCGACGCGTCCTCGAAGGCGATGCTGCCGCTGCTCACCGCGCTGGGAAGCGTGGCGCAGGCGATGCAGGACACGCAGCGGCTCTCGACCGCGACGACCTTCCCCACCGTGGTGGCATCGATCAAGGCCGCGGACCCCGCCATCGGCGCGATGATCCCCGCGTTCCGCTCGGCGCTCGATTTCAAGCCGCTGCACAACGGCGACTCGAAGCGCGTCATCGCGATGCTCGACCAGATCAACAACAAGCAGTACGGCTTCAGCGCCGCACTCGAGGCGATTCTCACCCCCGACGCCATCGAGGGCCTCAAAACCGCCTCGCCGATGCTGGTGAGCCTGATGCAGCCGATCCTGGCGGCGTTCCCGGGCGGCAGCGCCACCGGCGTGGGCATCCAGCTGTCGCAGCTCATGGACAACGTCCGCAAGGCGATGCCGAACACCCCGAACGGGCCCGTGCTCAACCTGCGCCTGTCCGTGGACTACCCGGCGATCGCCGCTGTGCTCCCTCCCGGCACCGACTTCCCACCCGCGGCCGCCAAGCCCGCATCGCCCAAGCCCGCCGCACCGGCGAAGCCCGCCACCCCGTCGACGCCGGCCTCCGCCACTCCCCGCTAACCCGGGGCACCGCCGACCGTCGCCGCCTCTCCCCGCTGCGACGGCGGCGTTCCGTCGGCGGCTGCGCTCCGGCGCCGGCGGGCTGCGGCCGGTGATGAGCTGCACTCGGTGACCGCTGATGGTCGCGGTTCAGCGGCGGGCCACCGTCGTCCCCCACGTGGCGCCGTCGTCCCCCGCGCGACACCACCCCGCGGCTCTGACGTTCGCTCCCCCATCAGACGCCGCGCTTCTCGTGTGGGTTCAACCGTCCCCCACGCGACACCGTCGTCCCCCACGCGGCGCCGACTCCCCCACCTGACGCCACCGCGGTTCCGACACTTGTTTCAAACAGTTGACACATTGCAGAGCTTCATGATCAACTCCTTGTATCAAACACACGACACAAGGAGTCAAAATGCGTCGCTCCCTGATCGCCGCCGCAGCGGTGGCCGTCGCAGGCCTCGGCATCACCGCGTGCGGGACAGGCACAACGGTGACGAAGTACCCAGTCTCCGGCACTCTCGTGGCACTTCCACAATGTGCTGGTGACGACTTCATCGTCTTCAACGACGGCGTCGGACCAGCGATCAAGCGCGCCGGCCAGAGCCTTGCCGAACTCGCACGACCGGTGAATTTCAGCGGGGCGTTCAGCGCCGAGGAGTCAGCCACCGGACGGCTCGGCCTCACCATCGAGATGTGCGGCCCAGGCGCAGACCAGGATGCGACCCGCGATGGAGCCTCCACGCTGGCACGTACCTTCGCCCGTACCGAGGGACTGAAGGACAAGTTGGGCAGCCTACTCATCATCAACAGCGACAAGGGAATCCGGATCGTCGCGTCCCCTTTCGATGCGCAACGCTTCGGATCGGACGCCCCGCTCACCGACCTACGCGCACTGTGGCGCGACAGCCCCAAGGAGAACTGACGTGCTCACACTCATCTTCCTGCTTCCTCTCATCCCGCTCGCTGTGCTCGCGGTGATCGCCCGACTGATCTACGTCCTGGTCACGACCGACACAACGGCTCCACGCACCCCCGAAGCGCGCCGCGCATCCCGCTCCGTGGCGGTCGCTCTCGGCGTATCGAGCGCGCTGGCGATCGCAGCAGCAACCGCGCTCATCGCGACCGACGAGCTCGGCCGCGGCCTGCTCCTCGCCTTCCCCGTGGCGCTGTTCGTGCTGCAGGTCGGGCTCGCCGTCGCGACGGCGATCATCGGTTCCGCAGTCAGATCACGGGGGACGGCCCGTGCGGCGTCGCTCACGACCCGCCGCGTCAGCGACACCGCGCCCCGCAAGCTCCTCACCGCGACACTGGTCGGCGCCGTCATCGCTCTCACCTTCGCCGGGATCGGCTGCGCGGTCGCCTCGGACGACGATGCCGGGCGCTCCCGTGCCTTCAGCTCGCCCGGCGAGTACGGCGGCGTCGAGATCACGACTCCGTTCACCGGCGCCTACTACGCGGTTCCCGTGATGATCGTCGTGCTGGCCTCGACCGCCCTCGCGATCGCGACCATTGTCGGCGCGCGCCGATGGGGTGCTCTCGATCAAGCAGAGCTCGACATCATGCTCCGTGTCGGCGTCAGCACCCGCACGATCGCGGCGACCGCGGTGTCCAGCGGCATCCTGCTCGTCGTTCTCGGTTGGTCGCTCATGGTCGCCGCACTGCAGGTCGCGCATTCGACTGCGGATTCAACGTTGTGGACCATCGGGCAATACGCATTCCCCGCCGGCGCCGCATTCGGCTTCGCACTCGGAGTCTGGGGGTTCCTCGCCTTCCTCGTTCCCAACCGGCCCCGCAAGACCGGAGCGTCCGCTGCTGCCCTCCGGGAAGTCCGAGCATGACCGGACCCGCGATCGTGGTGCGCGCGGACGATCCGCTGCCCCCGTACGAGCAGATCCGTCGGCAGATCGCCGGGGTGATCGCGTCGGGCGGCCTCAAGCCCGGGGACAGGCTCCCTCCGCTCCGGCAGCTGGCGCGCGATCTGGACGTGGCGGTGGGCACCGTCGGGCGGGCGTACCGCGACCTGGAGGCGCAGGGGTGGGTGGAGTCCCGGCGCGGGCGCGGGACACATGTGCTCACGCCGCCCACGGCCACCGTCGCGCCGCCGACGGAGTCTCTGGAGCGCCTGGCCCGGGACTACCTCGCCGCCGCGATGGAGCTGGGCTTCACGCAGCAACAGGCGATCGACGCGGTGCACCGCTGACCGGCCTGTCCGAATCGGCCAGAATCCGAGTGCGAGCGGAAAGGCTGCTCACGCCAACGCGCGGTCGCGGGCCGGCCGGACCCGCGTGAGCAGCAACAGCCCCAGTGCCAGCACCACGATGATCCCGCCGATGCCGGCGCGATCGGTGCCGAACGCCCACACGAAAAGGCCGAACAGTGCCGGGCCGAGGAACGACGCGGCGCGCCCCGTGGTCTGGTAGAGCCCGAACATCTGCCCCTCCCGCCCGGGCACCGTCATCCGCGCCAGCATCGAGCGGGCGGAGGACTGCGCCGGGCCCACGAACACCGTGAGCATCAGTCCGAAGATCCAGAACATCGCCTCACCGCGGACGAACAGCAGCACCGTCCCCGCGAACAGCATTCCGACGAGACACGTCACGATCACCGGCTTCGGGCCGATCCGGTCGTCGAACCGCCCGGCGATCACCGCGCCCAGCGCGGCCACCACGTTCGCCGCCACACCGAACAACAACACCGTCGACTCGCTCATCCCGTACACGGAATGCGCCAGCACCGCGCCGAAGGTGAAGGTCGCAGCGAGACCGTCGCGGAACACCGCCGACGAGACCAGGAACCACACGACGTTGCGGTCCTCGCGCCACAGCGATCCGATGGTCGCGAACAGCTCTCGGTACGCGCCCACGATCCCCCGACGGTGCGCCGTCCCGTCGGGCGGGAGCTCGGGGACCACGAACAGCACCGGCAGCGCGCACACGCCGAACCAGACCGCCGCGAACACCGCCACCAACCGGATGTTCAGCCCACCCTCGGTGGGAACGTCGAGGAAGCCCCGCGTCGGGCCGTCACCGGCGATGAAGCCGAAGTTGCACAGCAGCAGCAGGACGATGCCGCCGAAGTACCCGCAGGCCCAGCCGATTCCGGACACGCGCCCGATGGTCTCGGGGGTCGAGACCTGCCGCAGCATCGCGTAGTAGGGCACGTTCGCCAGCTCGAAGGCGACGGTACCGACGGCCAGCAGCAACAGGCCGAGCCAGAGGTACTGGTACTCGTCGCGCACGAAGAAGCAGCCCGCGGTGCACACCGTGACCACGGCGCTCCACACCGCGAGCGAGAACCTCCGCCGTCCTGCGGCATCCGACCGACCGCCGAGCACCGGCGCGAGCACCGCCACGACGAGGCCGGCCGCGGCCATCGCCCACGACAACCAGCTGGTCGCGCTGATCGACCCCGGCAGGTCCTTCCCGACGGCGCCGGTGAGGTACACGGTGAAGATGAACGTGGTCATCACCGCGTTGAACGCGGCGCTTCCCCAATCCCAGGTGCACCACGCCACGACCTGGCGGCGCGGAACCGTACCCGGCACCGTCGGACCCGCCGCACCGGCGGCCGGAGAGCTCACGCTACTTCTTCGCGCGCTTCTCGCGGACCCGGACGTTCACCCGCACCGGCGAACCGTCGAAACCGAACTCCTCGCGGAGGCGACGCTCGAGGAAGCGGCGGTATCCCGCCTCGAGGAAGCCCGAGCTGAACAGCACGAAGGTCGGCGGGCGGGTGGCGGCCTGCGTCGCGAACAGCACCTTGGGCAGCTTGCCGCCGCGCAGGGGCGGCGGGGTCGCGGCCATGACCTCGCGCAGCCAGTTGTTCAGGCGGCCCGTCGGGATGCGCTTGTCCCACGACTCCAGCGAGGTCTCGATCGCCGGGACCAGCTTCTGCAGAGCGCGGCCGGTCTGCGCGGAGATGTTCACGCGCAGCGCCCACGGGATCTGCACGAGCTCCCGGTCGATCTCCTTCTCCAGCTGGTAGCGCCGGTCCTCGTCGACGAGGTCCCACTTGTTGTAGGCGATCACCAGCGCGCGGCCGGACTCGATCACCATCGACAGCACCCGCAGGTCCTGCTCGGTGATCGGCTGCGAGGCGTCGATGAGCACGATCGCGACCTCGGCGGCCTCGATCGCGCCCTTGGTGCGCAGCGACGCGTAGAACTCGTGGCCGCTGGCCTGGTTGACCTTCTTGCGCAGGCCCGCGGTGTCGATGACCTTCCACGTCTTGCCGCCGAGCTCGACGAGCGAGTCCACGGGGTCGACGGTGGTGCCCGCGACGTTGTCGACGACCGAGCGGTTCTCGCCCGTGAGCTTGTTGAGCAGCGAGCTCTTGCCCACGTTCGGCTTGCCGATCAACGCGATGCGGCGCGGTCCGGTGCCGCCGGTGCCCTCGCGGGGCGTCTCGGGCAGGGCCTCCAGGATCACGTCGAGCAGGTCACCGGTGCCGCGGCCGTGCGCCGCGGAGATCGTGTGCGGCTCACCGAGACCCATGGACCACAGCGACGCGGCCTCGGCCTCGGTGCGCTGATCGTCGACCTTGTTCGCCGCGAGGATGACGGGGGTCTTCGACCGGCGCAGCACGCGGGCGACGGCCTCGTCGGTCGCGGTGGCGCCGACGGTGGCGTCCACGACCACGACCACCGCGTCTGCGGTGCGCATGGCGACCTCGGCCTGCTGGGCGATCGACTGCTGCATGCCCTTGGCGTCGGGCTCCCACCCGCCGGTGTCCTGCACGAGGAACCGGCGGCCGGCCCAGTTGGCCTCGTAACTGATCCGGTCGCGGGTGACGCCGGGGATGTCCTCGACCACCGCCTCGCGGCGGCCCAGGATGCGGTTGACCAGTGTCGACTTGCCGACGTTCGGGCGGCCCACGATCGCGACCGTCGGCAGCTTCGCCGCGGCCTCGGCGGCCTCCGCCTCGAGATCGGCGAAATCGCCCTCGTAGTCGGCGAAGTCGCCCTCGTCGTCCCAGGTGCCGTCCGCGGCATCCGAGCCGGCGTACTCGAACTCGTTGTCACTCATCGCGTGACCTCCTTGTCGCGGGAGGCCGCCAGTGCGCGCTCGGCCAACTCGGCCACCGCCGCGACGGTCTCCTCCAGGTTCATGTCCGACGAGTCCAGTTCGATCGCGTCCTCGGCCGGCCGCAGGGGCGAGACCTTCCGCGTCGAGTCCAGACCGTCGCGGCGCTGCACCGAGGCCAGCACGGTCTCGTAGTCGCTGGGCAGGCCCAGCTCGGTGTTCTGCGCGTGGCGGCGCTGCGCCCGCGCCTCCGCGGATGCGGTCAGGTAGATCTTCACCGGTGCATCGGGGAACACGACGGTGCCGATGTCCCGGCCCTCCACCACGATCGGCGTCTCGTCGTCGGCCGCGATCGCGCGCTGGTAGTCCACCAGCTGCTCCCGCACCTCGGGGACGGCGGAGACGGCGGAGACCGCCGCGGTCACGTCGTCCTCGCGGATCCGGCGGGTCACCGAGATCTCGTCGAGCTCGACCTGCTCGGCCAGCGGGTCGCAGCCCATCGCCAGCGGCAGGTCGGCGGTGCCGGCGGCGATGGCCGCCGGATCGGCCAGATCGAGCTCCTGGTCCAGGGCCCACACGGTCGCGGCGCGGTACATCGCGCCGGTGTCCAGGTACCGCGCGCCGAGGTTCTCGGCGATACGGCGGGCCACCGTCGACTTACCCGTCCCGGACGGGCCGTCCATGGCGATCACGAGGGTCACAGTCCCACCGCCTTGTACAGGGAGCCGACCTCGTCGCGCCCCAGGACACGCAGCGTGCCCGGGCGCTGGTCACCCAGTGCCACGGAGCCCACGTGCGTGCGGACGAGCCGCTCGACGGGGTGCCCCACCTCGGCGAGCAGCCGCCGGACGATGTGCTTGCGGCCCTCGTGCAGCACGATGCGCACCATCGACCGGCCCTCGGACGCCTCGAGCACGGAGAACTTGTCGGCCTTCACGGGGCCGTCCTCGAGCTCGATGCCGCTCCGCAGCTTGCTCCCGAGGCTGCGCGGCACCTCGCCGTGCACCCACGCGAGGTAGGTCTTGGGCACCTCGTACGACGGGTGCATGAGGCGGTGCGCCAGCTCTCCGTCGTTGGTGACCAGCAGCAGGCCCTCGGTATCGGCGTCGAGCCGGCCGACGTGGAAGAGGCGCTGCCCCGCGGCGACGCGTTCGGCGACGATGTCGCCCACGCAGGGGCGGCCCATGTCGTCGCTCATCGTCGACTGCCAGCCGCGCGGCTTGTTGAGCACGAGGTGCACGAGGTTCTCATTCACCAGCACGCGCACCCCGTCGACGCGGACGACCGCGACGTTCGGGTCCACGCGACGCCCCTGTTCGATGACGATCTCGCCGTCGACCTCGACGCGACCGTCGGCGATCATGTCCTCGGCCACGCGCCGCGAGGCGACGCCGGCCTGCGCGAGCACCTTCTGCAGGCGGATCTGCTCACCCGGGCCCGCAAGCGCGGTCCCCTGGTCCGACGGTGCGAAATCCGTCGGGTCCGGCGCGGGGACGTTCTGCGTGCGTGCGGGTTTCGCGTTGGAGAGGCGGGGTACGCCACCCTGGCGCCCGGCCTGCCTCTGGGTCTTCTTGGCACCCTGTTTCGGTGCGTTGGTTCGGTTTCTGTCCGGTGTGCCATCACGGCGAGCGGGTCTGTTCATGATCCCTCCATGATCGCAGGTCGCGGCCGAAATCGGTATTCGTCAGCGCGGCGCGGTGCGCGCCTCGCTCAGCGGGCGGTTGCGGCGCCCCATGAACAGCAGCGTCGCAGCCACGGAGGTGAGCACGATGGTCCACACCAGACCAGCCCTCGGTGGGAAGAACAGCGGGTCGCCGCCCTCCTTCCCGCCGGTCAGGTCGTCGAGACCGCTCAGCATCATCGCGGGGAAGATCCAGAGCAGGATCGACAGCACGGCGGCGAGCCCGAACAGGCCGCTCGCGATCGCACGGCCGCGGGCGGCGAAGGTCGGCCGCACCGACGCGACGACCACCAGGATCAGCGCGACGACCGCGAGCCCGGCCGTGGCGTATCCCCACGGGAGCACGCCGTCGGTGCTCGCACCGATGCCGTGATCGCCGGTGTCCACGGTCCGGCCGGTGCCCGTGAACCCGACCGGCACACCCACCCGGCCGACGGTGAGCCCGAACCACGGCACCGTCGCGGCCCAGACGGTGAACCCGGCCACGAGCGCGGTGAGGACGAGCGGCCACCAGCGGCGGACCGTCGGACCTGCGGCGCCGAGCGGGAAGGCCTCCCGGAGGACGACGGAGAGATCAGGCATCGGGATCGAATCCGATCACGTCGGCGCTCTTGCGGCCGAGTCTCGCGAACCTGGGCTCCTCGTCGAGCGTGGAGCTGAGGTCCTCGATCACGTCGACCTCGGGCAGCAGGGGCGCGAGCGGCGGCAGCTCGTCGAGCGAGGTCAGACCGAGCCGCTCGAGGAACATCTCGGTGGTCGCGTAGGTCGTGGCGCCGGCGATCGCTCCGGCCTCGGTGATGAGGCCGCGGGCCGCGAGGGTGCGCATGACGCCGTCGACGTTGACGCCTCGCACCGCGCCGACCTGGGAGCGGGTCACGGGTTGCTTGTAGGCGATGACCGCGAGGGTCTCCAGCGCCGCGCGGGTGAGCTTGGAGCGCACGCCGTCGAGCAGCAGGCGCTCGACGTAGGGCGCGTACTCCGCCCGGCTGTAGAGGCGCCAGCCCTCCGCTGACTCGCGCAGTTCCAGCCCGGAACGGCGCTCGGCGAGCTCGCCGGCCCACGTGCGCAGGTCGGCGGTGATCCGTTCCTCCGGCTCCTCCAGCGCGGCGCCCAGTTGCTCCGCGGTCGCGGGGGCGTCCACCACCAGCAGGAGCGCTTCGAGCGCGGACCGCAGCTCGTCGGGTTCCATGCCCTCGACCAGGGCGAAGTCCTCGGCCTGCTCGCTCATTCGTCCTCCTCGGGTGTCTCGTCGTATTCGTCGACGGTGCCACCGACCACCGTGCCATCGTTCTCGCCGGACCAGCGGACCTTCAGGTCGCCGAGGGCCTCGGGCTGGTCGAACAGCACCGCCCGCTCGCGGTACAGCTCGAGCAGCGCGAGGAACCGGGCGATGACGGCGATGCCCGAGTCGCAATCGGCGACGAGCTCCGCGAAGCCCGACCAGTGGTCCGGCCGCTCCCGCAGCCGCGCCGCGATGAGCTTGGCCTGCTCGGGAACGGAGACCTTCGGCACGTGCAGGTGCCCTAGGCCCACCGTCGGCTTCACCTTGGGCGTGAACGCCGACGCCGCGACCAGCGCGAACTGCTCCGGCGTGACGCCCAGTCGGACCGGGGGCACGAGCTCCTCGAACCGGGGTTCCAGGCCCACGGCCCGGGGATACCGACGGTTCGCCTTCGCCTCCAGCTGGGCCATCAGCTCGGCGACCTGCTTGTACGCGCGGTACTGCAGCAGCCGCGCGAACAGCAGATCGCGCGCCTCGAGCAGAGCCAGGTCCTCCGCGTCCTCCACCTCGCCGGACGGCAGCAGACGAGCGGCCTTCAGGTCGAGCAGCGTCGCCGCGACGACGAGGAACTCGGTGGTCTGGTCCAGGTCCGCGTCCGCGCCGAGCTGCTTCGTGTACGCGATGAACTCGTCCGTGACCACGTGCAGCGCCACCTCGGTGACATCCAAGCGGTGCCCACCGATCAGCTGCAGCAGCAGGTCGAACGGTCCCTCGAAGTTCGCGAGCTTCACCGTGAAGCCCGACGGTGCCTCCGGCTCCCCGTCCGCCTGGGCGGCACCGTCGGGGACGGGTCCGGGGGCGTCGGGCGCGGCCGGCCCGGGCACCTGGTCCACAGTGCCGGCGAGGGCCTCGATCGGCTCGGCGTCGACCGGCTGCGTATCGGTGGGACTCACTTCTCCTGCGCGATCACCTCGCGCGCGAGGGCGCGATAGGCGTTGGCGCCGGACGACTTCGGCGCCCAGGAGGTGATCGGCTCCCCCGCGACGGAGGTCTCCGGGAAGCGGACGGTGCGCGAGATCACCGAGTGGTACACCGCGTCGCCGAACACCTCGACGACGCGCGCCATCACGTCGCGCGAGTGCAGCGTCCGGGAATCGAACATCGTGACCACGATCCCCGCCATGCCCAGCCGCGGGTTCAGGCGATCCTTCACCTTGTCGACGGTGTCGGTGAGCAGAGCCAGGCCACGCAACGCGAAGTACTCGCACTCCATCGGAATGAGCACCTGATCGGCGCAGGCCAGCGCGTTCACCGTGAGCAGGCCGAGAGACGGCTGACAGTCGATGAGGATGTAGTCGTAGCGATCCAGCACCGGGTAGAGCGCCCGGCCGAGCGTCTGCTCGCGACCCACCTCGTTGACCAGCTGGATCTCGGCAGCGGAGAGGTCGATGTTCGACGGCAGCAGGTCGAGGCCGTCGACCCGGGTGCGCAGCAGCACGTCGTCGGCGGAGACACGCGACTCCATGAGCAGGTTGTGCACCGTGAGCTCCAGCTCGTGGTGCGCGACGCCGAGGCCCGCGGACAGCGCCCCCTGCGGGTCGAGGTCGACGAGCAGCACCCGCCGGCCGTACGCCGCGAGCGAGGCGCCGAGGTTGATCGTGGTCGTGGTCTTGCCGACGCCGCCCTTCTGGTTGCACACCGCGATGACGCGCGCGGGGCCGTGGCTCGTCTTCGGCGTGGGCTCCGGGAACTCGACGTGCGGCCGACCTGTGGCGTCCAGACCGTCCTCGGCCGTGGGCTTCGGTGCGTGGTGATGATCCAGCTCCCCCAGGTCCAGGCCCGGGTTCTCCGCGTCGGGCGCTGCCGCCACTAGCCCACCTCCTTCGTGCTTCCCCACCACCCTAATGCGCGTGTCGAAATGCGTGCCGCATCGGCACGCGGGTCATCCGCGCAGCTGCGTCGGTCCGGTCGGATCGAATGTCCCGTTCCCCGGGTTCGACAGTGCGCTCGGGCTCGATTCCCGACGGTGCTGCAGCCAGTCGATCAGCCACCCCAGTAGGCCGACAAGTACAAGCGGCAGTGTGAAGACCAGAACGAACCACACCGCGAGCCACGAACCGAAGGACAGCCCGATCGAGCGGTCCAAGACGGTCATTGCCGCGAAACCACCGACGAACAACAGTGGCGTCGCCAGAAGCGACCACGCCCACCGGCCGCCTCGTCGCCGCGCCACTCCCCAGGCAGTCGGGGCCAAGAGCGCAGCGACGACCGCAATGACGTTGCTCGGCAGACTTACCTGAAGCGCCCAGCCGATCCCAAGGAGCACGAACATCGAAGCAGCGATGTACCGCCGGCCGAGACTCAGTCCTGTGGACCCCACGTATCCCGCCACCCCAAGGCACGCGAACGCCGAGGCCACGAAGAACCACGTGGACTGCGTCCACGCAAGCTGCCTTCCGATCCCCAAGATCAGCGCAGCGACCATGATCACTGCGGCACTGACCAACCAGCTCCCGCGAGCAGGAGGCACCGTCGGGCGTGGGATGGGCGGTGGCGAGGGCACCACCCCGGCGGGCGGCGCCATCAGCGGAGCGAACCCGGCACTCGCGTGCGGGGCGTGCAGGGTGACGTCGGAGTGACCCGATAACAGGGCCGACTGCAGGGCGGCGGCGAACTCGCGGCTCGACGCGAACCTGTGCGTCGGATCTTTCGCCAGGCCCCGGCCGAGCACAGCGTCGACCTCCGATGAGAAGCCCGGACGGCGAGTCGCGAGCGACGGCACCGGCGATCCGAGGTGGCCGGTGATCACCTTCACCGCGTTGGAGTCCGCGAACGGCGGGGTGCCCGCGAGCAGGTGATACGCGGTCGCGGCCAGCGAATACTGATCCGACCGGGTGTCCACGGTCTCGCCCTGCAACTGTTCCGGCGACGCGTAGTTCAGCGTCCCGACAGTCATCCCCGTCCCGGTGAGGTCCGAGGCCTCCGCACCCATCCGGGCAATCCCGAAATCGGTGAGCATCACATGCCCCGCCTCGCTGACCAGGATGTTCGCCGGCTTCACATCCCGGTGCACCAGCCCGCGAGCACCGGCGAAGTCCAGCGCGTCGGCCACCGTCGAGATGATCCGCGCGACCTCCGGCACCGGAATCGGCCCCGCCGCAGCGAGTTTCCCGACATCCCTGCCATCGATGAGCTGCATGCTGATCCACAGCCGACCGTCGTCCTCGCCCTGGTCGTAGACCTGCACGATCGCCGGATGCGACAGCCCCGCCGCCAACTCCGCCTCGCGATGGAACCTCGCCTGGAACTGCTCATCCCCGCTGACCTGCGCGCCCAGTACCTTGATCGCATCCGAGCGTGGCAACCGCGGATGCCGCCCGACGTACACCTCACCCATACCGCCGGCACCGAGCGTCCGCTCGATGACATATCCCGCGAACGTCGTCCCCGGTTCGATCACAGCAACCTCCCCCGTTGTGTGGTGAAACCCTAGCGCGCATTTCGGGTGCGGATGGCCTGCCGCACCCGGAGCGCCCAGTCGCACCCGGCGTGCCGGGTGCGGTCGCGCGAAACGGGTGCGGATGGGTTCCCGCACCCGTTCTGCCCGCTCGCACAGTGGCTCGAACAGTGCGCGAGCGATGACCACGACCGGGGGTATGCACGAATCGCATAGCCTCAGCACATCACCGCAGGTCAGAGGAGATGCGTCGGACGCATCACTCCGCGATCGATCCCACCTCGCCCGCGCCCGCCCCGCACCCGCCCCGCGGCCGGCCCACGCCCGCCCCGCGGCAGCCCGCGCCCGCCCCGGCGTTCAGCCGAGCGCCCGCGGGTGCGCGGAGACGTACACCTCGCGCAGCGCCTGCACCGTCACCAGCGTGTACACCTGCGTCGTCGTCACCGAAGCGTGACCGAGAAGCTCCTGCACCACGCGCACGTCGGCGCCGCCCTCCAGCAGATGCGTGGCGAACGAGTGGCGCAGGGTGTGCGGGGAGACGTGCACCGTCGACGTATCGATCCCCGCCCGCTCCGCCGCCGCGGACAGCACCTGCCACGCCGACTGCCGCGAGAGTCGCCCGCCGCGCACGTTGAGGAACAGCGCGGGATTCGAGCGCTTCACCAGCGACGGCCGCCCCCGCACCAGGTAGGCGTCCAGCGCGGCCAGGGCCGGCCGGCCGATCGGCACCACCCGCTGCTTGCCGCCCTTGCCGAGCAGCACCACGGACCGGGATTCCGCGTCGATGTCGTCGACGTCGAGCGCCGTGACCTCGGAGATCCGCGCCCCGCACGAGTACAGCAGCTCCAGCATCGCCCGGTCCCGCAACCTCGACGGGGTGTCGGACTCGGCGTCGCCGCCCGCCGCCTCGAGCAGCGCGATCACCTGCTCCACCGGGAGCGCCTTCGGCAGCCGCTTCGCAGGCGCGGGCGGCCGCACCTCGCGGGCCACGTCGGCCGCGGCCATGCCCTCGGCGGCCGCGAACCGATGCAGCCCCCGCACGGCGATCAGCGACCGGGCGGCCGAACTCGCCGCCAGCGGCGGATGGTCCGCGGAACCGGAGCGCAGCGCCACGAGGAACCCGCTGACCTGCGCCTCGGTCACCGCACCGAGGTCGTCGACATTGAGCCCGAACAGGTACTCGCGGTACCGCTCGAGATCCCGGCGGTAGCTGCTGAGCGTGTTCGCGGCGGCGCCGCGCTCGACGGTGAGGTGGTCGACGTACGCGCGCAGCTGGCCCTCCAACGGACCGGCGAGCAGCGCGTCCGCCACCGCTACGCCTCGCCCTCCACGGGCCGGCCCTTGCGGGCCGCGAGGGCCGTCGGGCGTCCGGGCCAGGGCGCGTCGGAGCAGCGCAGCGGCGTGTCGTCGTCCGTGACCATGGTGGCGGCCAGGATCGCGCTCACCGACGTGGAGTTGACGATCTCACCGGACAGCACCATCCGGACGGCGTCGGGCATGGCGATCCACTCGACCGTCATGTCGAGCTCCTCGTCCTCCTGCTCGGCCATCTCGCAGTACCGCAGATCGGTGGCGAGATAGACGCGCACCATCTCGTCGGTGAACCCGGGCGACGGCGCGAGGTCGACGAGGACGTGCCACTCGCGGGCGCCGAGCCCCGTCTCCTCCGCCAGCTCGCGCTGCGCGGCGCAGACGGGCTCCTCCTCGCCGGTGTGGTCGAGTAGGCCCGCGGGGATCTCCAGCATCCGCCGACCCATGGGGTGGCGGTACTGGTTGACCATGGCGATGGCGCCGTCGGCGTTCATGGCGACGACGGCCACGGCACCGTCGTGCTCCACGACGTCACGCATGGCAATGCCACCGCCCGGCATCGTCACCTCGTCCCGGCGGACCGCGAAGATCGGCCCCTCGTAGACGGTGTCGCTGCTGAGCGCCCGGAAATCGTGCGTCTGCACGGAACCGAGCGATTCGAGCTGCTCAGTCATCTGCGTGGTCATCCTCCGACGGTACCTCTTCCGCCGCGGTGCGGACGCCGACCGGCAGTTCGAGCTCGGACCGGTACTTCAGAGCCGCACCGACGAAGGCCGCGAACAGCGGATGCGGCCTGGTCGGACGCGACTTCAGTTCAGGATGCGCCTGCGTCCCGACGAGGAACGGGTGCACGTCCTTCGGGTACTCGACGAACTCGACGAGGTGCCCGTCGGGCGAGACGCCGGAGAACGTCAGGCCCGACTCGGCGACCTTGTCGCGGTAAGCGTTGTTGACCTCGAAGCGATGACGGTGCCGCTCCGAGACCTCGGTCGAACCGTAGGCCTGAGCCACGATCGAGCCGCGCTCGAGCGTCGCCGGGTAGGCACCGAGGCGCATGGTGCCGCCGAGGTCGGCCTCGCCGGCGACGGCCTGCTCCTGGTCGGCCATCGTCGAGATGACCGGGTACTGCGTGTCGTCGTCGAACTCGGTGGAGCTGGCACCGTCGAGGCCCACCGACCGGGCGGCCTCGATGACGATGCACTGCAGGCCCAGGCACAGGCCGAGCAGCGGCACGCCGCGCTTGCGGGCGTAGCGGATGGCGCCGAGCTTGCCCTCGATCCCGCGGATGCCGAAGCCGCCGGGGATGAGGATGCCGTCCATGTCGCGCAGCGCCGCGGACGCGCCGGCCTCGGTCTCGCAGTCGTCGGAGGGCACCCAGGAGATCTGGACCTTCGCCCAGTTGGCGAAGCCGCCGGCGCGCAGCGCCTCGGTCACCGACAGGTAGGCGTCGGGCAGGTCGATGTACTTGCCGACCAGCGCGATGTTGACGGTCTCGCGGGGCTCGTGGACCCGCTTGAGCAGATCGCCCCACACGGACCAGTCGACGTCCCGGAACGGCAGGCCCAGCTTGCGCACGACGTAGGCGTCGAGCTGGTTGCGGTGCAGCACCTTCGGCACGTCGTAGATCGAGCCCGCGTCGGGGCAGGAGATGACGCCGTCGATGTCGACGTCGCACATCAGCGCGATCTTGTTGCGCTGTCCCTCGGGCACGTCGCGGTCACAGCGCAGGATCAGCGCGTCGGGCGTGATGCCGATGCTGCGCAGCGCCGCGACGGAGTGCTGGGTGGGCTTGGTCTTGAGCTCGCCGGACGCGGCGAGGTACGGCACCAGCGACACGTGCAGGAAGAAGACGTTGTCGCGGCCGACGTCGTGCCGCACCTGGCGCGCGGCCTCGAGGAAGGGCTGCGACTCGATGTCGCCGACGGTGCCGCCGATCTCGGTGATCACGACATCGGGGACGATGCCCTCGGCGTCGGGGGCCTGCATCGCGAGGATGCGGGCCTTGATCTCGTCGGTGATGTGCGGGATGACCTGGACCGTGTCGCCCAGGTACTCGCCGCGGCGCTCCTTGGCGATCACCGTCGAGTACACCTGGCCGGTGGTGACGTTCGCGATGCCGGAGAGGTTCCGGTCGAGGAACCGTTCGTAGTGGCCCACATCGAGGTCCGTCTCGGCACCGTCCTCGGTGACGAAGACCTCACCGTGCTGGAACGGGTTCATGGTGCCCGGATCGACATTGAGGTAGGGATCGAGCTTCTGCATGGTCACACGCAGACCACGTGCGGTGAGGAGCTGTCCCAGACTGGAGGCCGTCAGGCCCTTACCCAGCGAGGACGCAACGCCCCCGGAGACGAAAATGTGCTTGGTGGCGACACGCGCGCCAACGCGAGGAGAGGGCAACGAGACTCCCGTATTCGAGCGGATGGACCTGCTTCATCTACGGGACTCCAATCTATCACCTGCCGTCAGCGAACACCCGATCCGTAGGCGCGGACATCGCCGCGCGTCGCCTGCACGAGCGCGAGCACCGTCGACACCTGCCCGACGACGGTGTCGGCGTCGTCGACGGTGGCGAGCCGCGAGCTCAGTTCCTTGTCCTGGCGCACGACCACGATCGGGCCCGCACCCTGCGACGATCCGGTCCGGCCGGCGAGCACAGCACCGTCGCCGTGCCGGGACAGCCCGGCGGCGAGCCGCCCGATGCCCTGCCCCTGCCCGGCCCGATCGCCGGGCACCGTTCCGCCCGTGACGATCACCACGGCGCGCGCGCCGGGCACCGTCGGGCCGGAGAAGTCGACGAATCCGGCCTGCTTGAGGGCGGCCAGCGCGTCGGCCCGCCCGTTCGACGGGGGCCGGACGCTCCCCTGCGACAGCAGCACGGCGCCCAGTAGATCGCCGGCGCGGGCGCGGGGGTCGACGAGGGAGGCGTCGACGGTGACGCCGTTCGGGGCCGCGTTGTCGACGACGCCCCGGAGCCGCTCGGCCTTGTCCTCGGCGTAGAGGTCGTCGGTCAGCTTCAGGGTGCCGGCGACGGTGCCGCCGGCCTGCGTGATCCGACGGGTGATCTGCGCCAGATCCCCGGCGTCGGCCGCGGGTGCGGTCACGAGCAGGACCGGGATGCCGTTCAGCCCCCGTCCCAGAGCCGACGGTGCCGCGGCGTCCGCGAAGGAGTCGGCCGCGCGGGCTCGGTCGGTGAGCTCCGTGTTCTGCCGCTCGAGACCCTCGACCTGCGCGCGCAGGTCCTTGAGGTCACCGTCAGTGGTGAACCGGGCGAGGACTCCCCCGCCCAGCGCGACGCCGACGGCGAAGGCCAGCAGCACCGCCGCCCAGACCAGGGCCGGGCGGCGAGCGCCGGGCGAACGGAGTCGGCGCGACGGGCCCGGCACCTAGAGGGCCCGGAACTGGCCCTGGACCCAGAGCGCGAAACGGTTCCACTGGTCGATGACCCACTGCAGCAGGTCGTGGCCCTGGTTGGAGACCAGCACCGCGACGACCACGGCGACCAGCGCGGCGAGGATGAACAGCGCGATCGCGCCGCCGTGCCCGCGGCTGCGGTAGAGGGTCGCGACGGCCTTGCCGTCGACGAGCTTGGTGCCCACCTTGAGGCGGGTGAGGAAGGTCGACGGGTTCGACTCGCGTCGGCCGGCGTCGAAGAACTCCTCCAGCGATGCGGAGTGACCGACGGAGACGATGAGCGACGCGCCGTGGTGGTCGGCGATGATCAGCGCGAGGTCGGCCGCGGAGCAGGTGGCCGGGAAGGTCATCGCGCCGATGCCGAGGTCCTGGATCCGCTCGAGGCCGGGCGCGTGGCCGTCGGGCGCGGCGGGCAGCACGACCTGCGCGCCGGAGCGCAGCGTGTTCGTGGTGATCATCTCGGGGTCGCCGACGATGAGGTCCGGCCGGTAGCCGGCCTTGACGAGGGCGTCGGCGCCGCGGTTCACGCCGATCAGCACCGGCGCGTACTCCTTGATGAAGGGCTTGAGGCGCTTGAGGTCCTCGACGTGGTCGGCGCCGTCGGAGACGACCAGCACGTGACGGTCGCTGAGGTTGACCTCGACGTCGGGGATGCCGACGCCGTCGATGAGCAGCGGCGACTCGACGCGGATGAACTCGACCGTGTTGCCGGCGAAGGCCTCGAGGTGATCGACCACGCCGGAGCGCGCCGCGAGCATCCGCGAGGTGACGTCCGTGTCGGTGAGCTCCTCGCCCTCGGCCAGCTCGCGCTCGCCCGCGTACACGCGGCCCTCGTGCACGCGGACCTTGGCGCCGTCCTTGATGCGGGAGAACACCTCCTTGCCGGCGTCGTCGACCAGCTCGATCCCGGCGGCGGCCAGCACCTCGGGTCCGAGGTTCGGGTACCGACCGGAGATGAACGGCGACGCGTTGACCACCGCCGCGACCCCGGCTTCGACCATGAGATCGGCGGTGGTGCGGTCGAGGTCCAGCTCGTCGCACACCACGATGTCGCCGCGGCCGATCCGGCCGAGCAGACGCGTGGTGTCCTTGTCGACCCGGGCGGTGCCGGTGACGCCGGGCAGGTTCGACGTGTTGCGGGACAGCAGGCCAGTGAGCTTCATGTCGCACATATTGCCCCGTGAGTCACAGAAGTCACGGGAGGCGCGCCGACAACACACGAAACTTGAATCACACGGGTGTCACTCCGTCGCGTGCGCCCCGCGATCCCAGGGACCGCGGAGTTGGTCGGGCCGTCACCGGTCTCCGGCGTGTTCTCCGCTCTGCGCGACCTTGTCCGAGTCCGCCGCCTCGAGCAGCTCCTCCGCGTGCGCGCGACCCGTATCGGAATCGCCCAGCCCGGCGAGCATCCGGGCCAGCTCGGCGATCCGCTCGTCGCGCGACAGCGCGGTCAGGGTGGACGTGACGGATCCCTTGCCCGTCTGCTTCCCGACGGTCAGGTGCGTGTCCGCGAAGGCGGCGACCTGCGGCAGGTGGGTCACGACGATCACCTGGTGCCGCTGCGCGAGTGCCGCGAGCCGGCGGCCGATCTCGACCGCGGCCTTGCCGCCGACGCCGGCGTCGACCTCGTCGAAGACCATGGTCAGGCCCTGCTCGGTGGCCGCGAGCACGACCTCGAGGGCCAGCATGACGCGGGAGAGCTCGCCGCCCGACGCGGACTTGCCGATCGGCAGCGGGTTCGCGCCGTCGTGCGCGACGAGCCGGAACTCGACGACGTCCGTGCCGTGCGCACCCGCGCGGCGCGGCGCACCGTCGACCACGACGCCGGTGCCGTCGGCCTCGGGCGAGAGCGCGTCGGGCGCCACGTCGACGGTGATCGACGCGCCGCCCATGGCGAGCTTGCGCAGCTCGCCGGTGACCTTCTTGCCGAGCGACCCCGCGGCCTTGACGCGGGCCGCGGTGAGCGCGACCGCCGCCTCCGCGAGTGAGGACTCGAGCGCGGTGACGCGGGTCTGCAGCGCCGCCAGGCCTTCCGCGGACGTGTCGATCCCCTCGAGCCGCTCGCGGGCCTGGTCGGCCCAGGCGATGACGCCGTCGATGTCGGGCGCGTACTTGCGGGTCAGGGTCTTGAGCTCGGACTGGCGCAGCAGCAGCGACTCGAGCTCCGACGGGTCGCTGGGCAGGTCGGAGAGGTACCCGCCGAGCTCGGTGGCCACGTCGCCGGCGACGGTCGCGGCCTCCTCCACGCGCTCGGCGAGCGCGCGGAGCGCGGCGTCGTCGGACCCCGACAGCGCCGCGCGGACGGTGCCGAGCAGGTCGAGCACCGACCCGGCGCCCTCGCCGTCGGCGCCGTACCCGGCGCCCGTCAGCGCGGCGTACGAGGTGTCCGCGGCCTCGCGGAGGCTGTCCAGATCGGACAGCCGCTTGATCTTCTCGACGGTGTCCACGTCCTCGCCGGGGACCGGCTCGACACCGTCGATCTCGGCGAGCGACGCGGTGAGATGGTCCTGCTCCAGCGCGAGCTCCCGGGATCGGGTGGTCCGGTCGGCGAGCTCGGCGCGCGCGGCGAGCCACTCCTCGCGCACCCCCTGGTACTTCCGCAGCGCCTTGCCCGCGGGCGCGCCCGCGAAGGCGTCGAGCAGGTCGCGCTGTCGCTCGGGGCGCAGCAGCCGCAGCTGGTCGTTCTGGCCGTGCACGGTCAGCAGGGGCCCGGCGAACTCGGACAGTGTCCCCACCGGGACGCTCCGGCCGCCGAGGTACGCACGGGATCTGCCGTCGGCCGCGACGCTGCGCACCGCGATCACGGCGTCGTCGTCGAGCTCGCCCCCGGCACCGTCGACGACCTCCCGCACGGCGCCGGCGGAGCTGGCCCCGGACAGGGAGAAGCGCCCCTCGACCACGGCCTTGTCGGCCCCGGCGCGGATGCGGCCGGGGTCGGCGCGCGCTCCGGCCAGCAGGTGCAGGCTGGTGACCACCATGGTCTTGCCGGCACCGGTCTCGCCCGTCAGCACCGTCAGTCCCGACGCGAACTCCGCGGCCGCCTGCTCGATGACGCCGAGCGAGTTGATCCGGATCTCCTCGAGCACGTCCCTATCCCCCGATTCCGGCGTCGTGCCGACGCCCCGTGCCGTCAGTGCCCTCGCGGCGGCCGCGCCAGCCGCTGATCGGCAGTTGGAATTTCGTCACCAGGCGGTCCGTGAACGGACCCGCCCCCAGCTTGATGAACCGCACCGGCTCCGCGCCGCGACGGATCTCGATGCGCCCGCGCTCGGGAATCTCCAGCGTGCGGCGTCCGTCGCAGAAGGCGATCGCCTCCGACCGGCTGCCCTCGACCTCGACGGCGACGGTGGACCGTGGGCTCGTGACCATGGGCCGCGCGAACAGGGCGTGCGCGTTGCTCGGCACGATGAGCAGGGCCTCCAGGTCGGGCCACATCACGGGGCCGCCCGCGGAGAAGGCGTAGGCCGTGGATCCCGTGGGGGTCGCCACGAGCAGCCCGTCGCAGGCGAAGCGCGAGACGGGGCGCCCGTCGACCTCAGTGACCAGTTCCAGAAGGCCCTGCCGCGAACGGTTCTCGACGGAGACCTCGTTGAGCGCCCAGCCCTGCGTGACCAGTTCGTCGCCGTCGTGGATCGCGATGTCCAGCGTCATCCGGGGGTGCACGGTGTACCGGCGGTGCAGGAGGTCGTCGATGGTCTCCGGCACGGTGTCGAGCTCGGACTCGGCGAGGAAGCCGACGTGGCCCAGGTTGATGCCGATGATGGGGACGTCCGCGCGGCGCGCGAGCTCGGCGCCCCGGAGGAATCCGCCGTCGCCGCCGAGCACGACCACGACCTCGCAGCCGACCGCGGCGTCGTCCGCGGCCTCCTGCACGTCACTCTCGAGCTTCATGCGCACGCCGGCCGCATCCAGGCGGCGGCGGATGTCATCGACGGTGCGGTCCACGTCGTGGCGCAACGTGTGCACCACCACCAGGAACGTGCGGTCGCTCATTGCGGTCCCTCCGTCACTGCCGTCTCGATCATCTCGTCCAGGTCGTTGGAAAGCAGAGTGGGGGCGGCCTCGTCGCTTTCGCGCCGCAGGTGCAGGAAGTACTCAACGTTGCCGGACGGTCCGGGCAACGGGCTGAAGGTGACGGCTCGCGTGGCCAGTCCGGACGCCGCTGCGGCCTCTGCGACGCCGCGGACGGCGCTCGCACGGAGCTGCGGATCCCGCACTACCCCACCGGTTCCCAGGTTCCCCTTGCCCACCTCGAACTGCGGCTTGACCATGGGCAGCAGGTCGCCCCCGACGGCGGTGCAGCGCGCGAGTGCGGGCAGTACCAGGCCGAGCGAGATGAACGACAGGTCGCCTACCACGAGGTCGACGGGGCCGCCCACCTGCTCGGGCTCGAGGAACCGGACGTTGGTGCGGTCGAGGACGGTGACCCGCGCGTCGTCGCGGAGCCGCCACACGAGCTCGCCGTAGCCGACGTCGACGGCGTAGACGCGTTCCGCGCCGCGGTGCAGGAGCACGTCGGTGAAGCCGCCGGTCGACGCGCCGGCGTCGAGGCACCGTCGGCCCTCGACCGGGATGTCGGGGAAGGCGGCGAGCGCCCCGAGGAGCTTGTGCGCCCCGCGCGAGGCCCATTCGATCTCGCCGGCGACGGCGGTCACGTGCACCGGGTCGGCGGGGTCGATCTGGTTCGCGGCCTTGCGGGCGACCTGCTTGTTGACGGTGACGCGACCGGCCTCGATCAGCTCGCGGGCGTGCTCGCGGGACCGGGCCATGCCGCGGCGGACCAGCTCGGCGTCGAGCCGTACTCTGCGCGCCATCGCGTCAGGCCCGATCCACGGTGTCCAGGGCGTCGACCAGTAGGTGGTGTGCCTGTTCGAACAGCGCGGCCTGCCGCCCGAGGGTCGCCAGTTCGCCGACACCCGCGACCGCTCCGGGGTCGACGACCGGGGCCGCGTCGAGTTCGTCGACGCGGTGCATGAGGTCCTCGACGGCGATGCGCACATCGGCGGGCTCGTCCCCGCGAAACACAGCTGCGTCCACGGTCACCACGCTATCGGATGACCAGACGCAGCCCCGCGCGGCGCTCCTCCGGAAGCTCCCGCGCCGCCGCGACCGCGGGGTACGCGGACTGCGCGGGATCGGCACCGGGAGCGCCGGTCAGGATCAGTTCGTCGCCCTCGACGGTGGCGGTCCACCCGGCACGCGGCCCGGGCACGGATTCCGCGCGCGGAGCGCGGAGCCCCGCGAGGGTAGCGGCCAGGTAGGTGGGCTGGTGCACGTCCGGCGCGGCGACGACGTCCGCCACGCCGTTCACGCCGGTGAGCACGAGGTAGGTGTCGACGCCGAGCGCGTTGCCGCCCTCGATGTCGGTGTCGAGGCGGTCGCCGACGACGAGCGGCGTCCGTGCGCCGGTCGCCTCGACGGCGTCCGTGAGGATGCGCGTGCCGGGCTTGCCCGCGACCTGCGGGGCGCGGTCGGTGGCGTTCATGACGGCGGCGACCATCGAGCCGTTGCCCACGAGGAGTCCGCGTTCGGTGGGGAGCGTCGCGTCGGTGTTGGTGGCGACCCAGACCGCGCCGGCGCGGATCGCCAGCGCCGCCTCGGACAGCAGCGCCCATCCCGTCTCCGGGTTGTGCCCCTGGATCACGGCGCGCGCCTCCTCAGCGCGGTCCACCAGGATCAGGCCACGCGCCGTGACCTCCTCGCGAAGCGCCTGCGCACCCACGACGAGCACGGGCGTGCCCGCGGGGACCAGGAACGCGAGCAGACCCGCGCCCGCCTGGGCGCTGGTCACGACGGCATCGTCGGGGGCCTGGAAGCCCAGGTCCCGCAGGTGCTGTGCCACGTCCGACGGTGCGCGGCTGGCATTGTTGGTCACGTAGGTGACCGGTAGGCCTTCGAGCGCCTCCGCGGCGCCGGGGATCGCCACGGCCCCCGCGTAGACGGTGCCGTCGAGGTCGACGAGCAGGCGGTCGTACGCGGAGACCAGACCGGCGGTCATTCGCGCGCGTCGTCGGTGCTGTCGGCGGCCTCGAGGTCAGCGGCGTCGTCCGCGGTCCCGACGTTCTCCGCAGCTTCGATGATCTCGTCGGTCTCGATGTTCTCGTCGGTCTCAGCGAAATCGTGGGGATCCTCGGAGGACAGCTCGGCGACCCGCTCCTCGGCGTCGGTGAACTCATCCTCGTCGGCGGCCGCCGCGTTCAGGAACCAGGTCAACGCGTCGGCACGACGATCCGCGTTGAGCAGAGCGTCGGCGTAGGCGTAGAACAGGCGGGCGGCGTGGAAGCCGCGCCGGGACGGGTCGAGGTCCTCGGCCTGCAGGGTCACGACGGCCTTGTCGTAGTCCCCCATGTCCATCCGCGCGCCGGCCTCG
The DNA here is from genome assembly GCF_001575205.1 of Tsukamurella pseudospumae. Taxonomy (GTDB): domain Bacteria; phylum Actinomycetota; class Actinomycetes; order Mycobacteriales; family Mycobacteriaceae; genus Tsukamurella; species Tsukamurella pseudospumae. Next base: position 2,202 of record NZ_LSRE01000023.1, on the reverse strand, counting down.
ACGATCCGCAGCTCGGTCCGGTCGTCGCCCGTGAGCGTGGCCGCCTCATCACCGCGCGCCGTCTCGATGGCCTTCTCGGGACGGCCGAGGCCGCGCTCGCTGTCGGCGATCATCGGCAGCAGGTTGAGCGTCCCGCCCATCCGCTTGGCCGCTCGCAGCTCGCTGAGCGCCTCGGACCACTCGCCGTTCATGTAGGCCGCGATGCCGCAGGCCTCACGGACCGCCGCGATCCGGCCCGCACGCTCCCTTGCCGCCCGCGCGTGTGCCAACGCCGCGGCAGGATCGGAATCGAGCAGACGGCCGGCCATCACGAGGTGCGAGGACACGAGCTGTGCGTTGTTCTTGTCGAGGCTGAGCATGTCACGGCGGATCGCCGGATCGAGCTCCCTCGGATCGACGTCGTTCGGGATCGACGGCTCGCCCGCGCGTGTCCGGGGCCGCTCGGACCGCTGGTCGTCGCGCTGGAAGCCGCCGCCCGGGCGACCGCCCTGGCCACCGGGGCGCGAGCCGTTGCGGGGGCCCGATCCGCCCGAGCGCCGGTCGCCGCCGAAGCTCCGACCGCCGCGGGAGTCTCCACCGCGGGAGTCACCCCCACGGTTGCCACCGAACTCACGGCGCTCGCCGCCACGGGAATCACCACTACGGTTCGCGCCGAAGCTGCGCCGATCGCCACCGCGGGAGCCTCCACCACGGTTGCCACCGAACTCACGACGGTCACCACCACGGGAATCACCACTACGGTTCGCGCCGAAGCTGCGCCGATCGCCACCGCGGGAGTCTCCACCACGGTTGCCGCCGAACTCACGACGGTCACCACCACGGGAGTCTCCACCACGGTTGCCGCCGAACTCACGACGCTCGCCGCCACGGGAATCACCGCCGCGGTTCCCACCGAAGTCGCGACGCTCACCACCGCGCGAGTCACCGCCGCGGTTGCCACCGAAGTCACGGCCTCCACGCGAGTCGCCGCTCCGGTTGTCGCGGCGGTCGCCGCCACGGGAGTCCCCGCCTCGGCCCTGGTACCCGCCGCGCTGGCCGCCCGAACGCTCGCCGCTTGCGCGACGGTCATCGTTCGAGCCACGGCCGGCGCCCCGATCGTTGCTCCGCCCGGTGCCACGTGACGAATCTCCGCCGTTGCCTCGGTCCGCCCGATCGGCGGGATTGGTGAATCCGGCACGCTGCCGGCGGTCGCCGTTCGAATCGGCCACGGTGCACCCACTTCCCGTCGCCTCCGCGGCGACTCACGCTATTACTGTACTTGGACATGACGAAGGCCCCTGGGGAGTGGAACACTCACTGAGCGTTCGACACGATCCCCAAGGGCCTTCATCCTGTATCTAATTTTAGTCCGGCGGTGTCCTACTCTCCCACACCCTCACGAGTGCAGTACCATCGGCGCTGAAGGGCTTAGCTTCCGGGTTCGGAATGGAGCCGGGCGTTTCCCCTTCGCTATGGCCGCCGTAACACTGCGAAACAACACATGTGTTGTCTCAGACATTGCATAGTGGACGCGAACCAACCCTCACGGGCCGGATTTCTGTGAATTGTTACACGCATAATCTTCTGTGAGCCATCAGTGCTCGTTTTGGCGAATGTTATGTGTGTGGTAAGTCCTCGACCGATTAGTACCAGTCACCTGCACGCATTACTGCGCTTCCAGTTCTGGCCTATCAACCCCATAGTCTGTAGGGGGTCTTACCCACTCAAGGTGGTGAGAATCCTAATCTTGGAACAGGCTTCCCGCTTAGATGCTTTCAGCGGTTATCCCTTCCGAACGTAGCCAACCAGCCGTGCTCCTGGTGGAACAACTGGCACACCAGAGGTTCGTCCGTCCCGGTCCTCTCGTACTAGGGACAGCCTTCCTCAAGATTCTAACGCGCGCGGCGGATAGAGACCGAACTGTCTCACGACGTTCTAAACCCAGCTCGCGTGCCGCTTTAATGGGCGAACAGCCCAACCCTTGGGACCTACTCCAGCCCCAGGATGCGACGAGCCGACATCGAGGTGCCAAACCATCCCGTCGATATGGACTCTTGGGGAAGATCAGCCTGTTATCCCCGGGGTACCTTTTATCCGTTGAGCGACACCGCTTCCACTTGCCGGTGCCGGATCACTAGTCCCGACTTTCGTCCCTGCTCGACCTGTCAGTCTCACAGTCAAGCTCCCTTGTGCACTTGCACTCAACACCTGATTGCCAACCAG
>NZ_LSRE01000022.1 GCF_001575205.1 Tsukamurella pseudospumae | reverse complement strand
GATCTTGCCCGCCGCATCGGCGTCGGCGAGGAGCGCGGCCAGAACCTTGTCCCAGGTTCCGTCCTGGGCGTAACGCCGGTGACGCTTCCAGGCCGTCTTCCACGAACCGAATGCCTCGACCGGCAGATCCCGCCACGGAATCCCGGTTCGATACCGGTAGATGATCGCCTCGACCACTCGCCGGTTGTTCTCGAACCGACGCCCAGGCCGACCAACACTCGAAGGCAACAACGGCTCGATCCGAGCCCACTGCTCATCCGAAATCGCTTCGTACCGAGATGAACTCACGGAACGATTATCCCCGATCAGCAGTCCATGATTGGGAGACACGCCCTAGTTGCTTGTCTCGAAGGCTTAGTCCTGGCCGGTGATACAGGTCGCCAAAGGCGAACTCTCCGACGTATCGTGCGAGTTCCGGGGCGACATCGGACAGAGGGTCTTCGATGGAGGCGATGTCGCCTCCCATCTCGGCTAGTGTCTGCGCTCCGCGCTCATACCGCTCGGACGCACCGCGACGCTGAGCGATCATGCGCTTGCTCGTACATGGCTGTGTCGCTCGAGGAAGCTCATCGTGCGCGTCCATGCGTCCTCGCACGCGTCGCGCCACTGCTCGTACTTGCTGTCGAAGAACGAGTGCGGCGCACCGTCGTAGGTGTGTTCTTCGAAGTCGACGCCCGCCGCATCGAGTGCGGCGGTGAGGTCTGCGAACTGTTCCGTGGTGGTCGCGACATCTTCGCCTGCGAGAAGCAGGAGCATCGGTAGCCGGATCTCGTCGACGACTGCTCTCGCCGGCCCGGGAAGGCCGTAGAATCCGACGACGCCCGACAGTGCGAGATCGCTCGCCGCGAGACGCCACGCCTGTCCGCCCCCGAAGCAGAAGCCCACGACAAACGTGGGTCCGGGCTCCTCGCTGTCAAGGTGATCGATGGCGGCGGCGACGTCGTCCGCGACGTCGTCCTGGTTCACCTGCTCGAAATGCGGCTTCCACACGAAGTCACTACCGCGGGTGCCAGGGCCAGCCGTGCGACCGTAGTAGTCGATCACGATGGCCGCGTGCCCTACCTGGGCGAACCGCTCGGCCAGGGCGGCGTAGTAGGGATGGGTCCCACGAATGTCTGGCAGAATGACGATGTTCGCACCAGTTCGTTCGACGGGAATCGCTTCCAGCGCCGAGAAGTACACGCCTCCCGCGGTCGTCAAGACGATCTCGCCCCTGCGAGCGACGTCGCTGGGATTCTCCAACTTTGGTGGGCGACTGTCAGTTTCATGGCACATGCGAGGGCTACCTTTCGTCTTGGGTGTATCGAGGTGTACGAGTGCGGCGACCCGCTCATTGCCCAGGTTCTTCGCACATCACTGAGCGTCGCTGTTCGGTATGCGCGCCACCAGGCCCTCATAGCCTGGGTACCGCAGTGCCTGGCTAAGCCGATCACATCGACCTACTGTCGAGCAGTGAGCAGAACAGAACTGGGCGAGTTTCTTGCGGCCCGCCGCGCCGAGCTCAGCCCGGCTGACGTAGGGCTGCCAGTAGAGCCGCGCCGGCGAGTCAAGGGACTCAGGCGCGAGGAAGTGGCTACCCGAGCCGGCCTGAGCATCGAGTACTACATGCGTCTCGAACAAGGTAAGGCCCGGAACCCGTCGCCCGAGGTTCTGCACGCTATCGCTCGCGCGCTGAAGCTGACTGACCCGCAGACCCGATACATTCTTGGGCTGACATCCAATACTCGATTCCCGCCCCCTGGGCGCTCGGTCCGCCCTGAGTTGCAAGCCCTGCTCGATTCGATGCCCGACATCGTCGGCGTCATCTACAACCACCGAATGGACATCCTCGCCTGGAACAGCCTATTCAGCGCTCTGTGCTTCGACGTCGCCACTGTTCCCGAACGCGACCGCAACATCGCAAGGTTCGATTTCCTGTTCCCCGAGAGTCGCCAGCGGCTTCTCCATTGGGAGGATGTCTGTCGCGCAACAGCTGGACAACTTCGACTCGCAGCGGCCCAGCATCCCAACGACCAAGAGCTCGCTCACCTCATCGGCGAGCTGATGCTCGCGAGCACGAACTTCCAGACACACTGGAACTCGGGCGATGTCGATCTGCGCACCCATGGTTCGAAGTCCTTCAGGCATCCGACAGTCGGCGAGGTCACCCTGTCCTTCGACACCTTCGAGCTTCCTTGCGGCCAGGTCGACGATGTGCGCCAGATCGGGCAGCGCCTTCTGACTCTCTACCCGACAACCGAGGAAGCGCGTAATGCGCTCAGGCTCATCACAATCTGGGAGCAACCGCAAACTGAGCAGACACCGCGCGGCGCTATCGACGAGACAAACAGCTCACAGTGACAATCACTCGTACTAGGCAGCCTAGCGAGCTGGTTCGGGGCGTCACCCACGAAGTCCGGGCGCGTGTGCGCTGACATCGATTGTCGCTGGGCGACAACCCCCGCCACACAGTTCGTCCGCCGGGGCCGATGTGCTGCCGGTCACAGCGTCCTACCGTTCCAGGTGACAGCTCCCGACCACAGCGAGGAACGACACCGTGCGCGCAGTCAAGCTCACCGGCCCCGGCACTCTCGGACTGGAGGAAGTCGCCACGCCCGAACCCGGACCGGGGCAGGTCCGCGTCCGGGTGGCCGGGGCGGGCCTGTGCCACTCGGACCTCCACGTCCTGCACCTGGGCGATGCCTGGCCGGTGTTCGGCGGCACCGTCGGGCATGAGGGCGGAGGGTGGATCGATGCGCTGGGCGACGATGTCACCGGCCTTACGGAGGGCGATGCCGTTGTCGTCAGCGTGATCTGGAGTTGCGGCTCCTGCCGCGCCTGCATCGAGGGGCGCGACAACGCGTGCACGGTCGCCGGGACGCGGACCGGCCTGCCGCTCACCCCCGGTCTCGGGCCCGACGGTTCCATGGCCGAGTACATCATCGTGCCCGCGCGGCATGCGGTGCCGATCGGCGCACTGGACCCCGCGACCGCCGCTCCGTTGACCGATGCGGGGGTCACCCCGATGCACGCCATCAACACCGTGCTCGATCGGCTGACGCCGGCGGCGACCGTCGTGGTCATCGGCCTCGGGGGACTCGGCCACGTCGCCCTGCAGATCCTGGCCGCGGTCAGCGCGGCGCGCGTCATCGCGCTCGACACCGATCCCGCCAAACGGGCCTCCGCCGCCGAGCACGGCGCCGACCTGGTCCTCGACAGCAACGAGCATGCGGTCGAGCGGATCCTCACCGAGACCGACGGTGTGGACGCCGACGTGGTGCTCGATCTCGTGGGTGTACAGCCCACCGTCGACCTCGCCCGACGGGTCGTCGCCGCCGAGGGCGCGATCCGGCTGATCGGACTGGGCGGCGGCTCGCTGCCCGTGAACGCCGGCGTGGAAGGCGAATCCCTGCCCTGGGGCGTCAACGTGCAGCGCTCGTACGGCGGCACCCGACAGGACCTCGTCGATGTCATCGCCCTGGCACAGCGCGGGCGGATCTCCATCGAGACGGTGACCTACTCCCTGGAGCAGTTCCAGCAGGCCTTCGACGATCTCGAGGCCGGGCGAGTGGCGGGGCGGGCGATCCTGGTCCCGTGAGCGACGGGGCTTGTGCCCGGTACCGACCCGTGTTTGAGTGTGCGCACACCGCACTCGGCTGAGGGAGAGCTCCGATGAAGGCCCGCTGGATCCTGATCCCCGTGCTCGGCGTGAGCGCCACCGTCGCCGCGCGGATGCGCCGACTCCGCGGTGTGGCTCCCGAACTCAGCAATCCCGCCGCGGCGCTGCTGCCGTCGATGGGGCCGATCCCGCTGCGGGTCGCGCGTTTGCTGCCGGCGCCCCCTGTCGCGCTCGGCGCGGAAGGCGGCGTCGACGTCCGCCGCGAGGACGTCCCCGGCGGGCAGGACGTCTACGTGTACACGCCGGCGGTGCCGAACGGCGCTGCCCTGCTGTGGATCCACGGGGGCGGCACCATCATCGGCTCTCCCGAAATCGACCACCGCAGGTGCATCCGGATCGCGCGGGACACGGGCGCGGTCGTCGTGAGCGCGCGGTACCGGCTGGCGCCCGAGCATCCGTTCCCCGCGGGGCACGACGACTGCTACGCCGCGCTGCGGTGGCTGCATCGCGTGGCCCCGGAACGCGGTATCGACCCGGCGCGGATCGGCGTCGGGGGCGCCAGCGCCGGCGGCGGACTCACCGCCGGCGTCGTGCAGCGCGCCGTCGACGAGGCCCTGCCCGTGGCCTTCCAGCTCCTGGTCTATCCGATGCTCGACGATCGCACCACGACGCGCCCCGCCGATCACCGCGGCGCACTGGTGTGGACCCGACGCTCCAATGCCTTCGCCTGGGACGCCTACCTCGGCGCCGGGCACGCGGAACGCGAAGTCCCCGCCTACGCCGCGCCCGCCCGCCGGGCCGACCTCTCCGGGCTGCCGCCCGCGTGGATCGGCGTCGGCGAGCTCGATCTGTTCCATGACGAGGACGTCGACTACGCCCGGCGACTGGAAGCCGCGCGCGTGCCGGTGGAGCTCCTCGTCGAGCCCGGGATGTACCACGCTGCCGATCTCGCCGCCGCCCGCGCCGCGTCGATGCGTGCCTTCCTCCGGTCCGCGATCAGTTCCACCGAGAGTCATCTCGCTGCGCGGGACTGACACCCCGCAGCGCCTCCAGCGCACGATGCTCGGAAAGTGGGGCACCAGCTGAACGACGGTCGTGCAGATCTCCTGCGCCAGCACGTCGGGCGAAGGAACGCTCCACACCCCACGACCGATCCGCGCGCGGCAATACCGCAGGACGACGGGCCGAACAGCCGCGAGCACGCGGGCGATCGCCGCCCGGTCGCCACGGACCGCCTCATGCGCGACCTGCTCAGACGTGTGCCCAGTTCTCGGGACTGACCCGCGACGGCACGAACTCGAGAACCTGGTGCTTCGCGAGCCCCTGCAGCGCGAACGGATCGGATGCCACTGCCTCGAGCGCCTTCTCCGCGGAACACTCGGCGATGATGACTCCGCCGGTGCGCGGCGTACGCGGACCCGATGCCACGAAGTCGCCCGCATCGTAGTGACGACCGAGCCATTCGCGATGGTCGTCCAACGCCGCCTCGATCCGGTCCAGGGGCACGAGGTACTCGAGAATGACAATCACCATGGTGCGATCCAATCGCGGCGGCGAACCGCTGGGAAGTCCCGGATCACCTAGCCGGGCATAGGCTGGGGCCTATGGCAAGCGCTCGCCTGGACCAGATCTCCGTACTGCACCTTCGCTACTACCTCGCGGTCGTTGAAGAAGGCACGATACGGGCAGCGGCCGCTCGGATCGGGATCAGCCAGCCGAGCCTGAGCCAACAGCTCAGTCGCCTCGAGAAGCATGTGGGCACATCACTGCTCCGGCGCTCACACACCGGTGTGATCCCCACCCCGGCGGGCCTCGAACTCGCCGACATCGCCGACGAGACGATCCGTGCCCTCGGGCGGCTCGGTACACCACGGCCCCACATACAGCTGGGCGTGCCACGGGGTACCCGATCCACGGTCCTCACGACGCTGCTCAGCAAGTTCGGCGCGGACGTCGAATTCGTCCAACTGGATACGGCGAAGTCGTTCGCCGCGCTCCGCCACGGTGACGTGCATGCCGCGGCGGTGCGCGGCCCCGTGGCCGATCACGGAGACGACGACGCGGGACTGCGCGTCAGCCTCCTCGACGAGGTCCCACTCGGCGTGCTCGTCGGGTCGAACAGTCCCTTGGCGAGTCGGACTGCCGTGACCGCGCGCGATCTCGCCGGCCATCGACTGTGCTGGTTCGACGAACGTCGCGCCCCGCTCTACGCCGAGAGCATCGAACGATGGTGCGGCCGGCACGGCTGGCAGCCGGCGCTCGTGGTCATGGATCCCGGCGGTGCCGGCCTGCACGACGACGCCCTCCGCCGGCACCCCGACCTGGTCGCGCTACGGCCCGCGGACGAGATGCACGGAGAAGGCGTGAGCTGGCTTCCCCTCGCCGATCCTCCCACCGAGCAGATCTACCTCATCGAGGCCTCCACGCGGCGGCGCTCGTAGCGCACAGCTCCTCGGAGACGAAAAACCCAAGGTCACAAGCTCTTTCGAGTTCGTGACCCCGGGTGCTGCAGTTCGTAGAACTGCACATTGTGAGCGGTTCTCGAATGCAGGTGAATCGCACATTCCGAGATGGAATTCCAACGATTAAGTGCCGAAATTCCAACGATTACTTCGCCGCCGGACTCCGACCTGGAGTACCTATAGCGGGAGCTGTGGGGCATCTTGGGGGCCGCGAGTTCGAACCGCGGTCGCGGTGGTGCGGTTGGCCCTTCGCGCGGGAGCGGGCGAGCCGGCTCCTTGCCTTCTGGTGGGGGGCAGATTTCCCACGATTACTTTGTCTACGGTCATACGACGAGTGGCCGGCCCAACTTAGTTGGGCCGGCCACTCAGGTAACTATCTACGTGCGCGGTGGTGTTCTGGTCGGTGGGTATCCGAGGTCTGCCTGGAGTTGTCGCATCCGGCGGTTGATGGACTCGCCGCGCGGCCGTCTCTCAGCGTGGCTTCGCTGCGCCGAGAGGTTGGCCACTACGACTGCGAGTGCGAGTGTGATCGCGATCATCGGTTGTCGTCGCGGCCCCGACGTCAGGTCTGAGAGTCCGGTTACCGATCTCGACTTGAGGATGCTGAACCTTTGCTCGGTGAGCGCTCGAGCGGCCTCGAAGTAGACCATGTGTTCCCACGAACCTGGTGTTAGCCCGAACTGGGCCATCCTGAGCTGATCCGGAGACAGCCCGACGGTTATTGCTGGGCTGTCGCAGCACGAGTACTGGTCCGCTGTCCACGTTGGTTCGAGCGTGGGAACATCTCCGTGGATATCCATCGACTCCGGTCGGAGCGGACAACGAACGCGGCCGAACGCCGCCGGGCAAACGAGCTGCGTCTTGACGAGCTCGGGCGCTTTCGGGCGAATGTCGGACGGCTGGCCCCGCTGCATCACACCGTGAACTGGCCGCGAGTTCCTTCCCATGAGAAGCGGAAGAGTCCGTTGCAGGCGGCGGTCGTGGTCTGCGAATCCGGGCGGCTTCGACGCCAACATCTCTCGCCCTGGCGGCACCGTGACCTTCTCTGAAATGTCGGTTATCGCAGGGCAGTAAAAGTCCCCTGCGACCATGATTGGCCCGGGTTTCCGGCCGCCTTCAGTGGCGGGCAGGCTGTCATGAATCATGATCCAGTGCTTTGGGTACCGCCCCACGTATGCGTACTGTTCGCGCACCATCGAGTCGGCGAAGCCTCGCTTGGAGTTGTATCCCATGTCGACGGTGAGATAGGGCCAGCGCGTTCGGGTGCCGTCCTTGCGCGCAGTCAGTCCGTTCGCCTTCGCATGTGCCAGCGCCCGGAGGACCGCGCCAGCGTCCCCGGATGTCGGGGGGTGTACGTCGATGCCGATGATGACGGGAGCTACGCCGTGCATACGGTTGGGTTCACCGATCCGCGTGAGCGCTGTGAGGCCAATACCTACTCCGCTCTTCGTGAGAGCAGCCTTCTGACCGTCGGTGCGGACCTTGTTACTGCGGTCACGCCCATACGGCTTGGCGAAAGGGGTGGCACCACGCCGCTTATCGCTCGCGACGCCCAGGCCTGTCATGTTCGTGGCGAGGTCGAAGATCGACTCGTCCACGACGAGATCGCCTGCGCATCCCTCGGGTGCGCGGTCCAGGACTGAGCCAGCCACCAGGCTGTTGGCCACCTTCGAGAGCAGCTCGGCCGCGTGGTGCGATGCCTGTTTCTGTTCGCGACTCCGCCTACGGACGATCTGCTGATGCTCTTCGTTGGTGATGCGCCGTGCTGGCAAGTCCGGGTCGGGGTCGATCGGCGCCAGCCTCCTGGCGAGGAATGCATGGAGCCGGGCGTACTCGGCACGCGAACTGGTCCGAACAGGATCGAGATCCTGCCCGTCCATGCCGACTTCAGCCAGCTGCTTCGGGGTGAAGTCACTGATCAATTGGAGAATGCCGGCAACCGTGGGAGGACGTTTGAGCATCACGCATAGCAGTGCCGATACCAACACCGCTCGAATCGTGTACCGGACCCCAGCAGCTCGTCGACCTCCGGGCCCAACCGACTGCTGATGGATCTCATCGATCAGCCGGTCAGCGCCGGATCGATCGATCACTCCGACCGCCTCGGCGAACAGCGACTCCGACACCGTGAGCGTAGGACGGAAGGTGCTGATCACGCTGGCACCCCCCGCCCATCGAGAGCGACCAACGTGGCGCGGACACCGTAGATCGGAAACGACGGCCGGTGGTCCTTGATCGATGCGAACGTGCTCACGTCGGCGAGTTGGACCATGAGGCACGCTGGGACCGTCTTCGCGAGGTCGTGTATCCATCGCTCCCGTGCAGCGAGCAAGTCGATCGACGTGTGCCCGTGCCTGCGAAGGTACTCGTTGAGACGATTGCCGAAGTTGCGGTCCGTGGGACCGATGCCGGGAGTCATCATGCTTGCGTCACCCACCTCTTTGGCACGCTGCAAGATTCGTTCCGAACGCGCGACGTCAACCACAGGTACATGGCGCACTCCGCCCGCACGGTTGGGAAGGGTCACCACAGCATGCTCACGGCCGAAGTAGGTCGTCGACGAAATCGACGTGCCCCGAACTCGCGACAGCTCACCCTGACGAACCCCCGCACCAAGGGCCAGATCCAGGCTCACGTACGCGCGCCGCTGTTGTTCGCCCGACAGGGATGCGGCGGTGCGATACCAGTCCGCGATCAACGTGTCGCTCGCCGGTGCCGCAGTACGGCGTTTCGGCTTCTTGCTCGCCGCCCTTGACAACGGGTACTCACGGGGATGGACCAGCCGGCCGACTGCGTAGTAGAGATACTGGTTCTGCCGGGCGCCCCGCTCGCGTCCCGTTGCGATCAGGTGATTGATATATCCGTCCACCACTGACCGACGGAACACTGACTGGACGTCGATCGGCAGAGGCGGCTCGACATACCCAGCGATGAACCTGATGACGTGCTGGACATGCGACATATCGTTCGCCTCAGTCCCCTCCTTGAGCCGACACACCAGGGCAGCGCCAATCCTCGCTGCCGACTCCCGGAGATCCGGGTTCCCCACCGTGCTCGTCGCCTTCGACAGCCGCTCGAACCTCTCCTCCTGTCCGGCGGGCACCCATCCCCGCGGGTCTCCGGTGAATCGACCGATGGTGCGCGGTCCGACTACCGAATCGGGCAGGTCGTCCGGCTCCGGTGCAATACCGGGCAGCGCCAGCTGCGCGCGGTGCGCCTTGTAGCGAACCATCAGGGCATCACCCACCCGACACACCGCGCGCAGCGCTTGACAGCCGTACCTGGGTACGTTGAAATAGACATGGTCCTCCTTATGAGGATCGAAAATGTGATCATCTGCGGATCCAGTCCGCTCCGGAGGCCCTGGGGTACCAGCCCGGGGCTTCCGGCATATCAGCGCCTATGGCGCACTTCTCTACCGCACTATCTCTTCCTGCTGATCACTCCTTCTCCCGCTCATCGGCATCGATGGCCGCCACTAGTAGCCGCTGCGCCACGACCGAGACATTCCGTTGCTCATCTGCAGCAATCGACCGAAGCCGCTCAGCGACATCGGGGTCCAGCTGCAGTTCCACCCGGACACGCTTGGCCTTCTCGCGCTGGATAGCCATACAAACCTTCTCCCGGGTGCTCCCGGATCTCCCCGGGCGCGCGGAACAAACAGTACTTCGAGCTCCGCACCTAAACTGACCTGCCAATCACAGCACTTCTGACCGCGAAGATCGACTTTTCAGAAATCCTTGTCATGGGTGGTAACAACTGCAGTCACACAAGTTTCATGTCGGCAGGCCAGGCGGCATGAGTGCCGATGGGATGATTCGCAATCGGCCCCACAACAGATCTTGTGATAGGCATGACATAAGTCGCGTGCGAGCCTAGGGCGTGTCGTCAAACTCGACGCAAACCATCGAGGTGACCACATCTGGGAGCAAGAAACCCCGTAGCCCCACTTGGCCTCCTCAAAGTTCGCCACGACTCGGTCACGTCAACCTTAGAACCGCCCTCACGGTCCCGCCGTCCGCCGCGCGCGGCCCAGTTTGCGACCCTGACCTGCATTAATCCAGCTTCATCGTGCTAACATTCGACACAGTTGGCCGTAGTCAACCTTGCCTAACTGAAGACACACGAGAGGAGGGCGCCCATGTGGCCGGCACACAGCTTCGAGGTTCGCCCATGGGTCTCAGCGAACCGCGCAGGCAATCGTGAGGATCGCCTGTTCACGCAGGTCACCACCGCGATACCTCCGCTCATCGCCGCTGAGACCTTCGCGGCAGACTCCGCCGTATTGCTGGCCTGCGAAAACGCGACCATTGCGATTACGCGGCTCGATGTCGGCCGAGGAGTGGCGCTCGCTCCGCTCGGTGACTTCCTCCTGCGGAGCGAATCCGTGGCCTCCTCCAAGATCGAGCACGTCAACGCCGGCTGGCGACAGTTCGGGCGCGCCATCGCCGGCGTCAAAGCAGGTAGCGAGGCGCGGTCACAGCTCGCAGCCGTGCAGGCACTCACAACGATGATCGCTGCAGCGGACGCCGGAACGATCACGGCCGCCGACCTGCTCAGCGCTCACCGCCAGCTGATGGAAGGCAACGTCGCCGAGGCACGCACCGCCGGAACCTTCCGCACGGTCCAGAACTGGATCGGCGGATCCGACTACACACCGCGCGGCGCACTGTTCGTGCCACCACCTCCGGAGCTGGTGCTCGGCCTCATCGATGACCTGATCACCTTCGTCGAGCGAACCGACCTACCCGTCGTCGCACAGGCGGCGATCGCTCACGCACAGTTCGAGAGCATCCACCCCCACACCGACGGCAACGGGCGCATCGGCCGAGCTCTGATCAGCGCAATCCTTCGACGGCGCGGCCTCACCCGAAAGATCACCGTCCCGCTCGCCTCCGTGATGCTCTCCGACACCGACACCTACTTCGCCACACTCGGCGCGTACCGCCGAGGCAATGCTGCAGCGTTCGTCACCTACGTAGCAGACGCTGCGACGCTCGCCTGCGACGCAGCCGACGAATCCGCCGACCAGCTCGAGCAGATGCCCGCATTCTGGAGGACTCTCGCGAACCCACGATCCGGTTCCTCCGAGGAGTCGATCATCGACGCACTGCTCGCGCGCCCAGTACTCAACGCGGATACGGCGCAAGAGATCACCGGCTCGTCGGACACAGCCACCTACCGTGCCCTGAACAAGCTCACCGACGCCGGGATCCTCGAAGTGATCTCCGAATCCAAGCGCGACCGCGTGTGGGCAGCAGTGGACGTGATGAACGAGCTCGAACTTCTCTCCGACGCGATCGGCCGCCGAATCGATCCAGAAGCGTAGCCCGACTCGCGTAGCCCGACTCGATCCCCGCATGTCGACCAATCCCGCCCGGTCTGCCACGCTCAGGCGAACACATGAGGATCTGAGGATCCTCGCAGATCGCACGTTGTCTCCACCGAGAGGGGCTCAGCACATGAACGAACTCGTCCCTTCAAGCACGGGCCGCTGGAAGATCGACACCGAGAACTCAATCCACATCCTCGATCTGGACGCGCGAACACACGAACGCCGGCCCCTGCCGTGGCCGGACACCCACCACGGTTTCGACGACCACCCGACCCACTACTTGATCACCGAGGTCATTGAGTGGCCCCGCGTAGGTGATCAGTTCGTACTCCAATGCTCTTTGCGTTCAGACCCTTGGCAGCGCCGTCACGTGGTGCGGTCGGCACCCATCACGCAGATCTCGGCGGCACAACCCGCCACCGATGAACTCGCCGACACCCTCCCCGGGCGCCCACGAGTTCGAATTCCCTCCGGTTGGTGCGCGCTCGTCATGCAGCTTCATCAGGACCTCGTTGAACTCGAACCGCACTACACAGTCACCACGATCAAGGAAAAGCGCCAAGGGCTCCGCCTCTACATCATCCTGCCAGACCACACGCCCGACTCAGTCGCCGACGCGGCATACGCGCGTATCGATTGGGCGGAAGAGGAATCCGAGAACAGGTGCACGTTCTGCGGCGGCCCCACACCGACCCCCGGCAGCCGCTGCGGGCGACACCCTGCCAGGCCAATGTGACGCGGCTGGTCCGGACCGCCGCGTCCAGGGACCGCTGATCCCTGTGCGCACCGACATGGGCCTCGCTCACTGGCCGCCCAATGGGCTATCCCCACGTCCAAGTCCACCGGCCTCGCGCCTCAGTCCCAATCCGTCGAGCAGCGAGCCCAAGCTGCGCAGACTGTCATTCGGGGGATGTTCGCCCTCATCGGGAGATGCCGGGGACACCGGCGCGAACGCAGGGATGTCAGCTCGGCGCTGTTGATTGGTCGCCGCTGCTTGGAGCGCCGAGCTGCATCCCTCTACGTCGTGCATCCGTGCAAGTGAACTCGTCGAACGCGAGGGCCGCTGCGTCTTCCAGCGAGATAGTCCCACGAACGTCGCTACGCCCTACGGCTCGAAGCGGGCCCTGCCGGGTACGCGGTAACCGGAGGGACCTCCCCCTGTCCGGATTTGGTTTCAGGCCTCCTCCTCGCACCTCACGATCATCAGACCTTGACATCAAACGTGGCACGCGACACACTTCGTCGTACCGCTGACTGGCATGTCATGCCGTTATGCGGTCCGGAGAGTAGTTATGGCTCAGAAAGGCAACTGCCAAGTGACCACAGCAGCCCAGGACACGACCACGTCGGCCGGCGTCCTGCACCATCCGATGTGGATCGGCGGCGTAGCCGTCGACTCCGATGAGCGATTCGAGATCCGTAGCCCGGCGACGGAGGAGCTGGTTGCCACCGTCGCGAAGGGCAACGCGGGGCACGCCGACGATGCTGTTGCCGCAGCCAGGGCCAGCTTCGAGTCAGGAGTTTGGCGCGAGAAGACTCCCGCCGAACGCGCAGAGGTGCTCGACCGGGTCGCAGCGCGGATCGATGCAAGGAACGAGGAACTCGCGAAACTCCAGTCGAAGGAGAACGGCGCGCCGGTCCGGATCGCGCGATGGGTTCATGTGGGGCTTCCCGCCCAGGAACTCCGCTACTTCGCCGAGCTCGCACGCACGCACCAGTGGGTTAGACCTGCGCCGGCACTGGCGGGAATGGGCACCGGCGGCATGGTGCGGCACGAGCCGGTGGGGGTCGTCGCCGCGATCGTGCCGTGGAACGTGCCTCTGCAGTTGGCCGTCAACAAGATCGGTCCTGCGCTCGCTGCGGGCAACAGCGTGGTCATCAAGCCCGACGAGCACGCGCCGCTGATGGTGCTTGAGCTCGCAGCCGAGCTCGATCGCGCGGGTCTGCCCGCGGGCGTCTTCAACGTCGTGACTGGCGATGGCGAGGAGGTCGGGGTCCGCCTGGCCGAGCACCCGGACGTGCGCAAGATCGCCTTCACTGGCTCGACCGCGGTGGGCCGCGAGATCATGTCGCGGGCATCGGAGACGGTCAAACGGGTCACCCTCGAGCTCGGCGGCAAAGGCCCGAACATCGTGCTCGACGACATCGCCGAGGCCGACCTGAATCGGGTCGTCGATGGCTGCTTGTTCGCCTTCCTGACCTTCTCGGGCCAGGGCTGCGAATCAGGCACGCGGCTCTTGCTGCCTGCCGCGCTGCACGATGATTTCGTCGAGCGGATGATCGCGCGGATCGCTGATCTGCGCATCGGACTTCCCGATTCCGATGACACCGACCTCGGTCCGGTGTTCTCCCGGGCGCAGCGCGACCGCATCCTCGGGTACGTCGAATCGGGCCGGGCTGAGGGCGCGACGCTGGCCTGCGGCGGAAGCTCGCCCGAGGGCTTCGACAAGGGTTACTGGGTCGAGCCGACGATTTTCACCGATGTCACCAACGACATGTGTATCGCCCGGGAGGAGATCTTCGGGCCGGTGGTGGCGGTGATCAAGTACGACACGGTCGACGAGGCCGTGGCCATCGCCAACGACACGATCTACGGCCTGTCCGCGGGCGTGTGGAGCAGCAACACCGACCGGGCGGTGAGCGTCGCGGAGCGGATCGATGCCGGCATGGTGTGGATCAACGACTTCCATGTGCTCGACAGCCGGTACCCGTTCGGTGGCATGAAGCAGAGCGGCCTGGGTCGCGAGCTCGGCCCGGATGCGCTCGATGAGTACACCGAGACCAAGCAGGTCACCTACGCGCTCGGGCGGCGTGAGGAAACGAGCCCCTACGGGCTGCTGTTCGGGGGCGACCTGTGAGGGAGTCGGTCGCCGCCGTCGTCCGCGAGGCCGGGACGACGTTCACGGTCGAGCGGGTGCGGATCGATGACGAACTGCGGCCGGACGAGGTGTTGGTGCGCGTCCACGCGGCCGGCATCTGCCACACCGACCTGACCACCGCGGCCACCGCCGCCGACGAGCAGTTGCCGTCGGTGCTCGGCCACGAGGGCGCCGGCGTCGTCGAGGCCGTCGGCGCCGACGTGCGCCGCGTGCGGGTCGGGGATCGCGTGGCGCTCAGTTTCGCCAGCTGCGGGCGCTGCCGATACTGCGACGCGGGAGAGCCGAGCTACTGCGTACAACTGGCACCGCTGAACCTGTCCGGCGGCCGCCCGGACCGCAGCACATCGGTCGCCGACGCCGACGGCACGCCCGTGCAATCGTTCTTCTTCGGCCAGTCGTCGTTCAGCGAGTACACCGTCACCTACGAGCGCAACTGCGTACCGATCGGCGACTCGGTGGCCTTCGCCACCGCCGCGGCGATGGGTTGCGGTTTCCAGACCGGCGCGGGCACCGTGCTGCGGGCGCTGCGGGTACGCTCGGCCAGCACCGTGGCGGTGTTCGGGGTCGGCACCGTCGGGGCGAGCGCGCTCCTCGCTGCCCGGATCGCCCAGGCACGCACCATTATCGCCATCGACCCGCTCCCCGGGCGCCGGGAGCTGGCGCTCGAGCTGGGCGCGACGCACACCCTCGACTCCGGGCCCGGCGTGGCCGCCGCGATCCGCGAGATCGTGGCCGACGGCGTTGACTACGCCGTGGACTGCGTCGGCCACCAGGCCGTCCTCACCAGTGCGCTCGAGAGTCTCGCGGTGCGTGGCGCGTGCGCAACGATCGGCATGAGCCAGGGCTGGGGTCCGAATCCCGTCGAGATCGACCTGACGGATGTGCTGCTGCGCGGGATCACCCTGCAGGGGGTGTTGGAGGGCGATTCGCTTCCCCAGGAGTTCATCCCCGAGCTCATCTCCTACGTCGCCGACGGCCGGTTCCCCGTTGACCGCCTGGTCACGGAATTCCCGATCAACCGGATCGGCGATGCCGTCGCTGCCATGAGGGCGGGCGACGTGATCAAGCCAGTGCTGACCTTCGGCTAGCTCGCCTTGGCCCGGCTTTCGTTGACAGCGGACGGCCACGCGGCCCTTAGCTTTCATGCCCCAGAACAGATTCACCGTGAGAGGAAGTTTCGAGTATGTACGACTACATCGTTGCCGGAGCGGGCTCAGCTGGCTGCCTTGTCGCCAACCGGCTCAGCGAGAAGCACCGGGTCCTGCTGATCGAGGCCGGCGGTCCCGATGACAACCAGTGGGTGGAGATCCCCTTGGGGATGCAGCGTCTCGTCGGCGACCCCGAGGCCGTGTGGCCCGACCGCACGAAGCCCGCCGAGGAGATCGCCGGCCGCTCGATCCCCCTGGTGCAGGGCCGGATCATGGGCGGCTCGAGTTCCGTGAACGGCATGATGTACGTTCGCGGCCAGCGTGAGGACTACAACGGTTGGGCCGAGGCCGCCGGCGATTCCAGCTGGACCTGGGACGAGGTGCTTCCGTACTTCCGCAAGCAGACCGCGTACGTCGACGGCGATCCCACGTACTTCGGCACCGACGGTGAGCTCAAGCTGACCTCGCTGACCACAATGCACCCCACCACGGGCGCCTACATCGAGGCGGCCCAGGAGGCCGGGTTCCCCCTCAACAAGAACCAGAACAGCGGTGATCAGGTGGGCGTCGCGGTGGTGATGGGCAACATCTACAACGGCCGCCGCCAGTCGTCGGCGGTTGCCTTCATCGATCCCATCCGCGACCGCGACTCACTCAACGTGCTGACGAACGTCACCGTCTCCCGCGTGATCATCGAGGACGGCATCGCGGTGGGCGTCGCGGTGATCGAGGACGGAGCCAAGCGCGAGATCCGCGCGGCCAAGGAGGTCGTGCTCTCCGCCGGCGCGATCGGCAGCGCGACGATCCTGCAGTTGTCGGGGATCGGCGACGCGGAGCACCTCGGATCACTCGGCATCCCCGTGGTGGCCGACGTACCCGGCGTCGGGAAGAACCTGCAGGATCACCTTTTTGGACACGTCAAGTTCAAGCTGCGCAACGACGACGACAGCATCAACGAGACGCTGGGCGACGCGGCCCGGCTCGCCGTGGCCCTCGAGGAGTGGCGCGAGCACGGCACCGGCGCCCTGAGCAGCACCTCGTCGCAGTCGCTCATCTTCTTCGCCGCCGACCCTGACCAGACGAACCCCGACGTCCAGCTGGCGATGCGCCCGTACTCGTTCGGCATCTCCAAGGAGGGCGTGCTCGGCATCGACCCCTACCCGGGCATGATGATCTCGTCCATCGCAGCGCGCCCGTTCAGCCGGGGCGTCACGCGCATCGTCTCCACCGATCCGACGGTGCGCCCCCTGATCGACCCCGGCTACCTCACCGACGAGCGCGACATCGACCTCCTGTCTGCGGGTATCGCCAAGGTCCGCTCGATCGCGGCGCAGCCGGCTCTCGCCGGGCACATCGACACGGAGCTCGAGCCCGGCCCCGACGTCGCCACCCGCGAGCAGATGACCGACTACCTCCGGCGCACGGTGTCCACCGTGTACCACCCGGTGGGAACGTGCCGCATGGGCACCGGTGACGACGCCGTCGTCGACGCGCAGCTGCGCGTGCGCGGTGTCCGCGGCCTGCGCGTGATCGATGCGTCGATCATGCCCACCATCACCTCCGGCAACACGAACGCCCCGACCTACCTCATCGCTGAGAAGGGCGCGGCGATGCTACTCGACGGCCAGCACGACCCCCGCAGCGCCGAGGCCGCCGGCGCGTAACGACAACTCCTGAACACGAGGAAGACTCCATGACCATCACTGTTGGATCCATCACCGTCGACCCCATCTACGAGCAGCCTCTGGACGCCGTCGCCGTCGTCGTACCGGATGCCCAGGCCGCAGCCCTCAAGCAGATTCCGTGGCTGGCGCCACCGTTCATCGACGCCGAGGGCAACCCCCAAGGAGTCGTTCAGTCGTTCCTCGTACGCACCGGAGACACAGTCGTCCTGATCGATCCCGCTGTAGGCGACGACAAGGACATCTCCGTGGTTCCCGAGTGGAACCACAACACCACCGGATTCCTCGACCGCCTCGCCGGCGCGGGCGTCCAACCTGAGGATATCGACATCGTCGTGTCCACCCACCTGCACCTCGACCACGTCGGATGGGCCACCCAGCTGACGGAGCACGGTTGGAAGCCGACGTTTCCGAACGCCCGGTATCTCTTCATGGGCGTCGAGTTCCGACACTGGGCGAACGAGAGCAAGCAGACGGTGGTTCACCCCGCGGCGGACGCGCCCGAGCTCGACCACGTGCTGGCGTTGTTCCAGGAGACGCAGATCAGCACATTCGAGCAGTCGGTGCGCCCAGTGCAAGAGGCCGGCCAGATCGACCTGATCGACGAGTACGGCGAGATCGCACCCGGCGTCACCCTGGTCTCAACCCCGGGACACACCCCGGCGCACACGAGCGTCAGTATCCGCTCCGGCGACGACCACCTCTTCCTCACCGGCGATGCCTTCCACCACCCTGGCCAGGTCGCGCATCCCGAATGGGCCGCGCTCAGCGACGTCGACGGCGACCAGAGCACCGCGACACGTCGGCGGATCCTCGCCGAGCTCGCTGACACCCCGACGATCGTGTTGGGCAATCACTTCGCGCAGCCGTCGATGGGGCGCATCGTCTCCGACGGAACCGGCGGGTACATCTTCGACTCGTCGGGCCTCGAAGCCTGACGGTACGCGCGTTCTCGCGCGAGAGCCGGGTTCGGTGAGGGAGCCCGGGTCCCGCGGGAGCAACAACAAGGGGCGCCGCCATCGTGATCCCGATGGCGACGCCCCCTTCATTAGTTCGCTGGGCGCGTCAGCCCTGCGCTTCTGCCGACACCTCGGCCCACTTCTGCCACGTGTTGATCCGGTCCGCATACGCGGCCGGCACAATCTGCAGCGGTCGGAGCCGAAGAAGACGCGCGGTGGCGGGTTCTCGGCGTCAACGATCTTGAGCAGGGCACCGCCTCCGGCTGCGGGGTTTCCCGGGACCGTGTTCGCCGACGCCTCAGCGAACACTGCGAGCACGCCGTCATACGGGTCGATCGGGGACGACTGCACCGCGGAGCTGCCGGCCCAGTCAGTGGCGAACAGTGCAGGCTCGACGAGCGTGACCTTGATACCGAGTCGGGAACGTGACCAGGCCACCGATCGTGGAGACCTGGACGATGTGCCCGCTATGCTGAGCGCGCATGATCGGCAGCGCAGCCTGCGTAATCCACAGCACACCGAAGAGGTTGGTCTCGACCTGATCCCTGATCTCGGTCTCACTCAGCTCTTCGACGGTGCCGAATAGCCCGCACCCTGCGTTGTTGACGACGACATCGAGCCGGCCGAATGCTCGCGCGCCGACTTGACTGCGGCGAAGGCCGCTTCCCGGTCGGTGACGTCGAGCTGAAGCGGCAGAACCGCATCGCCGAACCTATCGACCAGATCACTGAGCGAATCGAGGTTGCGGGGCCGTCGCGGCCACCTTGTCGCCGCGCGACAGCGCGGCCTCTGCGAAGCTCCTTCCGAACCCCCGCGACGTACCCGTGATGAACCAAACCCTTGGACATGAAATCACCTGATTGCTAAGAACTATCGAGCGGATCTCGCCGCCCGTCTGCTCGCTCGCGCTACTTGCGACCGACCCGCCCGCGAATGTCCTCGGCCTGGATGTCGACGGTCTGCGGGCCATTGCCGGTGACGAGCCCCAGCTCGGGGTTCGGCAGCAGCATCAGGGAGGTCGGAACACTCGCGGTGGGCACGGTGAAGCCGGCCTCGCGCAGTCCCTCGTCGACGAAGTACTCCAGACAAGTGACCTCGCCGGGATGTTGACGTACCCGTAGTCGAGCATGCCGGTCTCGCCGCTACGGCCGACGGTGGTCGCCTCGGACGCGAGGAACGGATCGTCCTCGACCTCGTACGACTCACCCTTCTCGTCGACGCGGTAGTTGGTCGAGGTCAAGCCGATCGGGGCATGGCAGATCAGCGAGATGTAGACATCGTTCTCCCGGGCGAGGTACAGGACCTCACCCAGCTGCGGGTTGTTGTGGAAGTCGACCATCGGCGCGTGCCCACCGGGAGCATGGATGAAGTCGAAGTCGGCGAAACTGAAATCGTCGTCCGCGGCACGGTGCTTGGCAATCAGCTCGGCGAGAGAGAAGTACTTCTTGTCCTCCCACCCGGCGATCTTGGGGAGCACCTCCTCGCGGTAGGCGAGGTTCTCGACGTCCGTGTTGGGCAGCGGCGCCGTGACGGGCAGGCGGCCCAGGTGGCGCTCCATGAGCTCCAGCTCGCGCTCGCGGCGCGCGACGAGGTCGGGGTGCTTGGCCCGGTAACCCTCGACGGTGAACTCGGGGTCGGCGAAGTCGGCGACGGCGTTGCCGTACACCCAGGTCATCTGGCTGGTGGCGTGCCGCGGCAGCGACCAGCCGTTGGTGTCGATCTATGGCTTCTCACCGTTGGGGGTGGCGAGAGTGTAATCGAAGTCGTCCTGGAACTCGGCGAGGATCTGGCCGAGCTCGACGTGGAAGAACCCGATCGGAATCGACGGCACCGAGGCCGGCGCGCTCAGCGGCAGTTCACGCGCCGACGAGAGGATGATCAGGGCCTTGCGCTTTCCGGTGGTATCCGACATCTGACTTGCTCCATTCATGTGGTTGTGGCTAGTCGCCGTCGACGGGCCTCTTGCGGAGTTGGTCTCCCCCCGGGCACGGCGACAGGTCGTTTCTTTAGACAGCACGTCGTGCCACTAGTCGGTACCACCAAAACGCTGTCTCGGCATGTGCTCCTGCAACGTCGTCCTGAGCACGTGCTCTCTTGCCCGTCGCCACGGCGATCGTCACGACGCTGAGGAGGGGAATCGCGGTCGCCGCTTCTCGAGGAATGCTGCGATCCCCTCGGCCCCGTCCGGCTCCACGATCGCTGCCGCAATGTTCTTCGCCTCGTCGTCGAGACGCCGAGCGAGGGCGTCGACGTCCGCTCCTGTGATCAGACGCTTGGTCCGACCCAGTCCGGCCGGCGATCCGTGGCGCAACACGTCGATCACGGCGTCCGCCTCCGCTGCGAGCTGCTCCGCGGGAACAGCCCGGCTGACGAGACCGCACCGTGCGGCATCGGCGCCCGACATCGAGCGGTTGGTCAGTGTGAGGTCGAGGGCGATCGCGGCGCCGGCGCGAGCAGTCAAGAACCACGTCGCTCCACAATCGGGACTGAGGCCCGCCGCGGTGTACGCGGACTTCAGCACGGCATCCGAGGCCATCAGCACAATGTCCGCGCACAACGCCACGCCGATGCCGCCGCCGGCGATCGTGCCGTGCACGACCGATACCACCGGGATCGACGACCTGACCAGTGTCAGAATGCCGCAGTGCATCCCTCCCGCGATCTCGGCCACCAAGGTGCCGCGGTCATCCGAGTCGGCGAAGGCGTGCAGATCCCCTCCGACACAGAACGCCTTTCCCTCTGCGTCGAGCACCACGACCCGCACAGACGAGTCCTCTACCGCGGCTACCGCTGCGGCCGCGAACGCGGTAGCCATATCCGAGTCGAGCCCGTTTCCCGCTCCACGGACCAGTGTGATCCTGGCGACCGAGTCCTCGACGGTCAGGCGTACCCGGTCCATCCAACTCTGGACTGTCATGAATCCCTCTGTTCAGTCGTGGTGCTACTGCCGGCCTGACGTGCTGACGGTGGAATTGATGTCACTAAGCGTTCTACCGAGGGTTCGTTCTCCGAACAACTGCATCACCAGACCCGCGCAGAACACCGCGCCGGCCAGATACAGGAACACGGCCGTGAAGCCGAAGCTCGACAAGATCGCCGCGATGAGGAAGCTGGTTCCGAATACCGCGAGACGGCCGATTCCGTTGCACAGGCCGGCGCCGAGACCACGCAGGCCCGTGGGAAAGATCTCAGGGAGGTACGTGTACATGATCGGCGTCGCGCTCTGCAGGAGCATGGTCACGAGCGTGCCGCTGGCAACGAGGATCAGATTGCTCCCGGTGAACCCGAAGACGAGCATAAGGACCGCAACTGCTGAGTAAACGAGGAACACGGCTGTACGTCGCTCGATGCGATCGATGAACAACACCGTGAGCATCGCCCCCGGAACGGTGGCGAGCGACATGACGGACGTGTAGGTCAGACTCTCCTTCGTGGTGAATCCGTGCTCGGTGAGCAGAGTGGGGACCCAGGAGTTGTAACCGTAAAAGCCCGACAAGGCCAGCGCCATGGCTGCCGCGAGCACGACGGTGCGCCGTCGGTATGCGCCGCGGAAGAGGTCGCGAACGTGTCCGGTAACCACGATCGGCAGCGCCTCGGGGGCCGGCAGCTCGCCGCCGAGCTTATCTTTCGCCTCACGCTCGAGACCTGTGACGATCGCATCGGCAGTCGTGATATCGCCGTTCTCCGCAAGCCAGCGAGCAGACTCGGGGAGGTAGCGGGCGACGACGAGAATCAGCGGGATTCCCGCCGAACCGAGGACGAAGATCCATCGCCACATGCCGGGCCCCAGCGGAACGATCGATCGCGCCGCCCAGGCCATGATCGGAATGCCGATCAGGCTGATGACGACGATCCACGTCTGCGCCCTGCCCCGATAGGTCTGCGGGAACATCTCGGAGACGTAGGTCAGCACGATCACGGTGAGAGCGGCGAGCCCGACTCCGGTCAGCACGCGATAGATCGCGAGATCTGTAGGTCCGAAGGAGAATGCCGACAGCAGGGAGAACACGGAGAAGATCGCCGTCGCGCCCATGATCGCCCGCTTCCGGCCGACCCGGTCTGCGACGCGGCCGCCGATCACCGATCCGACGAACATTCCGAGGAACGAAGCAGCGGTGATGGTTCCGATGTTTCCTACCGAGAGACCCCAGTCCTTCCGGATTCCGGGTGCCGCGTAGGCGAAGGTGTTGAGGTCTGCCATGTCCACCACGAGCAGCGCGGCGAGCACAGCGAGCCATCTCCGGTGAGTTCGGGTCATGGCGGGTATCCGGTTGAGTCTGCCGCTGATCAGCTCAGGACCGAGGTGGGTTTCGATGTTCACTGTTTCTCCTCTTGTTTCACTACTCGGCACGCTGTACCGTTTAGTGGTGTGGCGCCAATCACATCGCATCGGAGCGCGGGCGTCAAGTCCCCGGTATGAATCCACGAGGTTTTCGCAATGACACTGTCGGACAAGTCTATTGATGTTCAGCTCGCAGGAGCAGCGGCCGACCTGCGTCTGGAACAGGTTCCGCACGATGTTCAGCAGGCAGCGATCGACTGCATCGTCGACACGGTCGCCGTAACCCTCGCGGGAGCCGGCGATCCTGTCGCCCGAGCTGTTGCGGCAGCATCGGGATCCACGGGAAGCGCCGTGATGATCGGCACAGCCACGACCGCGAACCCACCGGACTCCGCGCTGGTCAACGGGATCGCCGCGCATGTCCTCGACTTCGACGATTGGCTTCCCGCGGCGCGCATACACCCGTCCGCCTCCCTCACCGCGGCCGTACTCGCCTCTGCCCAGGGGCAGCCAGGACCGGTATCGGGACGGCGATTGGTCGCGGCGTACGTTGCGGGATTTGAGGTTCAAGCGCGGATCGGTGCCGCACTCGGCCCCTCTCACTACGAAGCGGGATTCCACCCGACAGCGACGATCGGTGTTTTCGGTGCGGCTGCTGCGGCCGCTCATGTCTCCGGCGCTTCAGCGGTGGCGATGGCCGACGCGTTGGGACTCGCAGCCACGAGTGCGGCGGGGCTTCGAGCTGCCTTCGGCACCGCTGGAAAGTCGATCCAGGTCGGGAACGCCGCTCGGAACGGCGTTGTCGCCGCGCGACTGGCCTGTGCTGGACTTTCGCCAATGCCTATCCCCGTTCTCGATGACCGTGGGTTCGCCGCGAGTCATGGGCATGCCGTCGACCACTCGATCGCGACGGAGCCGTTCGAATCGCATTGGTATCTGAACGAAGTCGCGGTGAAGGAGCATGCTTCCTGTTTCGGAACTCACGCACCGATCGATGCAGTTCTGTCCCTCCGCGAGCATCTTCCGATCGATCGGATCACCGCTATCGATGTCACCGTCTCCGAGGTCATGCGTACAGTGTGCGCAATTCCCGTCCCGATGACTGCGCTCGAGGGGAAGTTCAGCCTGGCGTTCACAACCGCACTCGCAGTTGTCCGCGGGCACTGCCACGTTGCGGACTTCACGAACGAGGCAGTCCGGGCGCCGGAGCTGGGTGAAGTGAGCCGGAAGGTACGCCTGCATTTCGATGACGACGTGCCACCACAGTGGGCACGAGTGCAGGTAACGCTCGACGATGGACAGGTCTTTCAGGCCGAACACGACTCGGCCCGCCCGATGACCGCACTGCACCGGCGGCAGGTGGCTCGCCACAAGCTCACAACTCTCGCGTCGGCCGGGTTGGGGCAATCCCGAGCCCGGGAAATTCTCGCGGAGATCGAGGGGCTGCTCACCGATCGCTCGGTCTCCGACCTGGCCCGGGTGCTCACCCTCGACGGGCCGTCCACGTGACAACGCCAGGCGAGGTCATCGAGCCGGCGCGGTCACGGTCCCACCGCACAACGCCCGCTCAGCGCGCTTGACTCGAAGGCGTCGTCTCGCCACGCTCCACGGCCAGACCACAGACCGATTCGGACCGTCAGAGCCCCATGTTCTTGGCGATGATGCTCTTGAGGACCTCGGACGTGCCGCCGTAGATGCGGTTGACGCGGTTGTCGGCGTACAGCCGGGCGATGGGGTACTCATTGATGTAGCCGTAGCCGCCGTGCAGCTGCAGACAGCGGTCGATCACGTCGGAGGCGGCCTCCGTGCAGAACAGCTTGAGCGAAGCGGCATCGGCAGCAGTGAGCTCGCCGGCGTCGTGCAGCTCGAGTCCGCGGTCCACATTGGACTCCATGGCGTCGAGCTTGGCCTTGCACGCAGCGAGCTCGAACTTGGTGTTCTGGAACGAGGCGACCGGCTTGCCGAAGATGTTGCGGTCCTGCGTATATGCCTGCGCGAACCGAATCGCGGCCGCCGCTTGCGCGTAGGACCCGACCGCGATGGTCAGGCGCTCCTGCGGGAGGTTCTGGCCGAGGTAGCCGAAGCCCTTGTTCTCCTCGCCGAGCAGGTCCTCGACGGGGACCTTGACGTCGGTGAACGAGAGCTCGGCGGTGTCGGAGGTGCGCAGGCCGATCTTGTCGAGCTTGCGGCCGACCGCGTAGCCCCCGAGCGAGGTATCCACGACGAACAGGGAGATGCCGTGGCGCCGGTCCTCGGGGGTCGCCGGCGCGGTGCGCGCGCAGACGATCACGCGGTCGGCGTTGACGCCGCCGGTGATGAAGGTCTTGGAGCCGTTGAGCACGTAGTGGGTGCCGTCCTCGGACAGCTTGGCCGTCGTCTTCATGCCCGCGAGGTCGGAGCCGGTGCCGGGCTCGGTCATGGCGATGGCGAACATGTTCGTGCCGTCGACGAAACCGGGGAGCCAGCGCTTCTTCTGCTCGTCGGTGCAGTACTTCATCAGGTAGGGCAGGCACAGGTCCACATGCACGCTGGAGCCGCCGAACGTGACGCCGGCCCGGGCGGTCTCCTCCTGGAGGATGGCGGAGTACTTGAAGGAGTTCTCGCCGGCGCCGCCGAACTCCTCGGGCACCTCGATACCGAAGACGCCCAGCTCGCCGAGCTTGAGGTAGAAGTCCTTCGGCACGATCCCGTTGGCGTACCACTCCTCGAAGTGGGGAACGACCTCCGCGTCGATGAAGGAGCGAAGGGTCTCGCGGAAGGCCTCGTGATCGGCGGTGTAGACGGTACGACGCATGACTGTCTCCTTGGTGGGCGCTGCGCACAACTACGGCTGCAGAGCAGGACTGTGACGTGGGGGTCGAACGCGCGCTCGCGTCCTTCTCGACCAGGCGCCGAACCGATCTTTCGGTTCGGCGCCTGTCTATTTCGTGGTGCGACTACAGAACTGGACTCGCTCGAGGCGATCGGCGCCAGCCTGTGATCATTCGGCCAGGTGCTCCCGGATCTGCGGACCGTGCTCGTTGAGCAGGGGGGCTCGCTTGGTCGGCACCGCCGGCGTGCGTGAGAACTTGATCGGTTGGCCGGCGACGGTGACCACCTTGCTGCTACCCGGGTGTTCCAGTCGCACGGCCATGCCGCGCGCTTCGACGTGCGGATCTTCGAGGATCTCCTTCGCATCGCGGACAGCACCGACTGGCACCTTGCCACCGAGTACGTCCAGGATCTCGTCGGTGGTCCGCGTGGACGTCCACTCCGCGAGCGCACCGAAGACTTCTTCGCGGCGGGCGACCCGGGACTCATTGGTCTGCAACCCTGGGTCGGCTGCCAAGTCGTCGCGACCGATCAACTCGCACAGGAGCTTCCACCGGTTGTTGTTCGGGGCCGCGATCGCGACCCAACCATCAACTGCCGGCACGATGTCGAAGGGGCTCAGGAGTGGATGGCGGTTCCCTTCGGGGCGTGGGATCGTGCCGTCGTAGGAGTACTGGTAGACGATGCGCTCGCAGAGGGAGAGCACAGCGTCGTACATCGCTACGTCGACGAACTGGCCGACTCCGCTGCCGCGCGTCTCGTACAGCGCGGAGACCACACCGAGGGAGAGCAGCGTGCCGGGGAAGATGTCGCCCACTCCCGGCCCGACCTTGATCGGTGTGCCATCGGGCAGGCCGGTGATCCCCATGAGGCCCGCCATCGCTTGTACAACGATGTCGAAGGCTGGCCACTCCTGGTACGGGCTGGTGCCGCTGCGCGCGTCACCGAACCCTCGCAACGCTGCATATACCAGCTTCGGGTTGATCTCCGCCAGCGTCTCGTACGACAAGCCCAGCCTGTCCATGACGCCTGGCGTGAAGTTCTCCACCAGCACATCGGACTCGACCACCAGCTTCGTGAACACGGCGATATCGGCGGGGTCCTTGAGGTTGAGCACGATGCTGCGCTTACCTCGGTTGACGCTCTGGAAGTAGCCGCCGAAGTCCTTGGCCTCGTCGTCTGGCAGGTACGGGCCCGACGTGCGGGACAGATCGCCCGACGGTGACTCGACCTTGAGGACGTCCGCCCCCAGGTCGGCGAGCAACATCGTGCAGTACGGCCCTGCGAGCGCGTGCGTCATGTCGAGCACTTTCACTCCGGCCAGCGGCCCACTCATAGCTGCACCACCACGCACTTGGTCTCCGTGTAGTGGCGGAGAGCTTCGATGCCCTTTTCGCGGCCGTAGCCGCTGTTCTTGTTGCCGCCGAAGGGCGTTTCGATGGCGGCGGCCATCCAGGTGTTCACGTACACCTGGCCGGCATCGAGCTGGTCGGCCATGCGCAGCGCACGGGAGACGTTCTGCGTCCACACGCCGGACGCGAGGCCGTAGTCGGAGTCGTTGGCGATGGCGATGGCCTCCTCCTCCGTGTCGAACGGGATGACGGCGAGAACAGGTCCGAAGACCTCCTCCTGTGCGATGCGCATGGAGTTGTCGACGCCGGTGTAGATGGTCGGTGCGACGTAGTACCCGCCGCTGCCGGAGGAGACGGGTTCGCCACCGATGGCCGCGACAGCACCGTCGTCCTTGGCAACGTCGAAGTACTCCATGACTTTGTCGTACTGGGCTGCGGTCGTGACGGGGCCGAGCCGTCCGCTTTCGGTCAGCTCGCGGCACGCGAGGACAAGGCGCTGCACGAGTTCGTCGTGGATGGAGCGCTCGACGAGCAAACGCGTCCCGGCGGAGCAGACCTGCCCGGTGTTGAGGGCGAAGGCGTTGAGCGAGCCTGCAACCGCCTTGTCGAGGTCGGCGTCGGCGAAGACCACGTTCGCGGACTTGCCGCCGAGTTCGAGGGTCAGCGGGATAATCCGATCGGCGGCGATGTGGCCGATCTCGCGGCCCGCGCGCACCGAACCGGTGAAGGCCACCTTGCGCACGGCCGCGTTCTTGAGCATCGGCGCGCCAATGTCGAGGCCGGTGCCGGTGATCACGTTGAAGACACCGTCCGGGAAGCCCACTTGGGTGGCCAGTTCGGCAAGGCGGATCGCCGAGCTCGAGGTGAACTCGGACGGCTTGAGCACGACGGTGTTGCCGGCCGCGAGCGCAGGGGCCACGCCTCGGGCCGCCTGGTTGAGCGGCGCGTTCCACGGGGTGATGACGCCGACCACACCGAAGGGCTCGCGGCGGGTGAAGCAGTGATGGTCCGGGCCGAGGTCGATCGTCTCGCCCTCGAACAGGTTCACCAGCCCGCCGTAGAACTCGAAGTAGCCCGCGGCGCCCTGAATCTCCATAGGAGCTTGCCAGGTGGGCTTGCCGGTTTCGGAGCGCTCGCGGTTCACGAGCTCGACCTGGTCGTCGAGGATCGCCTGCGCGAGGCGCAGGAGCAGCCGCCCCCGCTCGATCGGCTTCTGACGACGCCACGCGGACTGGGCAGCGACGGCGGCGGCGACGGCGGCTTCCGCGTCGGCGGCGTTACCCGCCGCGACCTTCGTGGTGGGTTGCCCGTCGAGCGGGCTGTCCACCGTCAAGTACTCGCCGCCGGACGGGGGCGTGCTGCGTCCCGAGATCCAATGTTCAAGCTGTAACACCATGATTGGCTCCTATGGAGTGTTCCAGTCGCTCGGATGAGCGATCAGGCCTCGGGGACGAACTTCGTAGTCCGCGCCATGTTGAGCGTGCGGCCGCGCTCCGCGGTCACCAACGCGAGCTTGCGGCTGGCCTCGTCGATCATTTCGTCGCCGAGCATGACGGCGCCGCGGCCGCCGCCGTCGGCGGAGGTGTAGTGCGCGTATGCCTCGAGGATCAGCTCGGCCTTGTCGTAGTCTGCCTGGGCCGGGGCGAAGACCTCGTTGGCGGTCTCCAGCTGGGCTGGGTGCAGGACCCACTTGCCGTCGTAGCCGTACGCGGCGGCGCGCTCGGCGGCGGCGCGGTAGCCCTCGGTGTCCTTGATGATGGCGTAGGGGCCGTCGATCGCCTGGAGACCGTACTTGCGGGCGGTCATCGCGATCGTCATGAGGACGGTGTCGAACGGGTCGAAGCCGGTGGCGCCGGGGGCGCCGATGGTCAGCGCCGGCATCTTCATGGCGGCCATGAAGTCACCCGGGCCGAAGATGAGGGTCTCGGTGCGCGCGGTCGCTGCGGCGATCGCATCGATCTCGCTCAGGCCTGCGGGGCCTTCGATCTGGGCCTCGATGCCGATGGTGCCCTCCTCGATGCCGAGCTCGCGCTCGAGCTGCGAGAGGAGGATGTCGAGCCAGTTGATGTGTGCGACGTTCTCGACCTTCGGGAGCATGATGCAGTCGAGATTGCGGCCGGCGCCACGGACGATGGTGAGGACATCCTCGTGGGCCCACTCGGTATCCGCGTCATTGACGCGTACGACGCGGGTCTTGCCCGACCAGTCGCCGTGGTTGAGGGCGTCGACGATGGTGGCGCGTGCGGCGGGCTTGGCGACGGGCGCGACCGAGTCCTCGAGGTCGAGGAAGATCTGGTCGGCGGGCAGGGTCTGCGCCTTGGTGATCATCTTCTCGCTGCTCCCAGGGACGGCCATGCAGGAGCGACGGGGACGCAGGGGGCGAGTGCCGGTCATCTATATCTCAATTCCGTTGGGTGTGAAGTGTTGAATCTGGCTTCGGCCCGGTTGGCCGAGCTCTGAGATCAGGGGCGGTGCTTGAGTTGCACGCGGCGCGTGACCTGGACGACCAGATCGCCGCGCTGATTGACGCCGATGTGCCGGAAGGTGACGACGCCATCCGCGGCGACGTCGAGCACCTCTGTGGCGGCGCCGATGGTGTCACCGCGCTTGACTGGGGCGGGGAACTTGATGTCGGTCATGCCCACCTCGCGAATGGCCTGGCCGCTAGTGTCCTGCGTCGCCAGGCCGATGGTGAGCGAAAGCGACATGCCGCCGAAGTTGATCCGCTCGCCGAACTCGCTGTCCGCCATCGCGCCGTCGCTGAAGTGGCCCACGGCACTGTTCATCACCAGCAGGGTGAAACCGTTGAGGTCGAGGTCGGTGACGGTACGGGTGCGCGCGTGGCGGAACTTGGCGCCGGGGATGAAATCCTCGGCGTAGCCCTCGAACTCGGGCGCGAGGTTCTGTTCGGCGGGCCGGCGGCGTACCAGGTTCGTGCGGTGGAAGTCGATGACCACTTCGCCGTCCGCGGTTCTGCCCTCGGTATGCCAGGTGACGATTCCGGCGCCAGGACGGGAAGTCGAAGTGCGGGCGTCGACGACGGTGCTTCGCGCGTAGAGTGTTTCACCAGGGTAGACTGAGCGGTGGTACGTGACGTCAGTGCCCCCGAGGAAGGGCCCACCCGCTTCGCTCAGGTCCTCGACGCTGAGACCGAACACCACACCGAAGACGAGCAGCGGGTTGACCACCTCGTCGCGATGCCCACGCTCGAGTGCCACCTCCCTGTTGAAGTACTCCGGGTTGAAAGCCAGCATCTGTGTGCTGAACTCGATGTTGTCGCTCGCGTGAATCGTCCGACCCCAGTGGTGGTCGAAGGAGCGCCCGATCACATGATCTTCGAAGTAGGTTCCCCTCTCTCGAAGAGGCCAGGCAGTCAGATCGATCTTCGACATCTTCTCCCCTTCGTTCCGTTGCTCGGAACGTCGTGCTACTCATTGGAACGCTCAGTATGTAACCGCTGTCACAGCGTGTCAAGGTCGTAGACCGTCGAGTACGCGCGCATCAAGCAGCTGACCGTCTTGCCGTGCCGTATGCTGGAACGACCTCCGCCAACCGAGGCCAGCCAGCTAGATCACCGGAGAACAGCCCACAATGCCCCCCAACAGCGAGAACACGACCGCCGACAACGAGCAGAATGGCTCACTGGGCGGCACACAGAGCCTCATTCGCGGCTTGAGAGTGGTCGAGGCGATCGCATCGTCAACGCCGTCAGTCGGAGTCGGCGAGCTCTCGCGCACGCTGCAGCTACCGAAGTCAACGGTTCAGCGCTTACTCCGGACGCTCGAACTCGAAGGATGGGCAGAGACCTCGTCGGAGCCCATCACACGTTGGCAACTGACCCCGCGCCTGCTGTCGATCGCCCGCCACGGTGTTCCTTCACGAGGAATTCGCGACGTTGCACTGCCCCACATCACCGAGCTCGGCAGGGTGACAGGGGAAACGATCCACTTCTGTCTTCCGGACGGCACCCAGCAACTTGTGCTCATCGAGCGGGTCGACTCGGTACACCCCGTGCGGACGTTCAATCCGATCGGTGCAGGTACGGGATTTCACAACAGCGCGGCCGGAAAGGCCTGGCTCGCCGCACTACCCGAATCCGAGTTCACGCAGTTCCTCGCTACACCACTCGACCACACAACACCGAACACGATCACAGACCCAGCGGCGATAGCTCAACAGGTCCACCAAGCGCGCGCCAACGGCTACGCGATCAACCTAGCCGAGAACCGGGCCGGCGTGCGAGCGATCGGCTCCGCTGTGGTCAACGCGGAAGGGCAGCCAATCGCGACGGTCTCGATCAGCATGCCCGACTCGCGATTCGAGGAATCAAGAGTGCCCGAGTGGGGAGCAATGGTGCGCGAAACCGCACAGGCGATCACCAACGACTACGCCATCTGACACCTTTCACACCCCATCACCAGCCAAAAGGGCCCAGGCAACCGCCTGGGCCCTTTGCGACGCCCGCCCCTGCCGCTTGACAAACCGGCGTGATCCAACACACACTTCAATGTACCGTTACACAGCACGACGTGCTGACTGTCGGCACAGTAGGAGTAGGTATGACCGCCACAACACCCCTCACCCTCGATCCAGTCGAATTGCGCACGGCACTCAACGACGATCCCGAATTCAGCCTCCAGGCCCGGCACTGGAACAGCACCGTCCGCATCGGTGCAGATGGGCGCAATTGGCTCGTCCGCATCATCGATGGAATCGTCACCGATGTCGACACGGCCGCAACCCCCTTCGACGCCTGGGACTTCCAGCTCTCCGGGACCTCCGAGCACTGGGCGCAGCTACTCGCGCCGGTGCCCGCCGCGTTCTTCCAGGACTACTGTCGACGACGGCTGAATACTGAGCAGTGATCGACGGGCGAAAGTTGAGCAGCCCGGTTACCTGTTGAGGGGTGATCACTGTGGAGGACTGGGCGGAGATCCGCCGGTTGCACTATTCGGAAGGGCTGCCGAAGGCGGAGGTCGCTCGGCAGCTGGGCATCGCGAGGAACACGGTTCGGGCGGCGTTAGCGTCGGATCGGCCACCGAAGTATAAGAGGGCACGGGTCGGCTCGGTGGTCGATGCGTTCGAGCCGCAGATCCGGGTGTTGCTGTCGCAGTGGCCGACGATGCCGGCGACGGTGATCGCGCAGCGGATCGGTTGGCCGTATTCGTTGACCACGCTCAAGGATCGGCTGCGGGAGATCCGGCCGGAGTTTCAGGGCGTGGATCCGGCCGATCGGATCTCGTATGAACCGGGGAAGATCGCGCAGTGCGATCTGTGGTTCCCGGATGCGAGGATCCCGGTCGGACCTGGTCAGGACCGCGTTCTACCGGTACTGGTGA
>NZ_LSRE01000021.1 GCF_001575205.1 Tsukamurella pseudospumae | reverse complement strand
ATGACCTTGGCCAGCACCGCATCCGAGGTCTTGGCGCCGCGGATGATCTCGACCAGCGGCATCTTGTCGACGGGGGAGAAGAAGTGGATGCCGATGAAGTCCTCGGAGCGCTTGACGCCCTCGGCGAGGATGGTGATCGGCAGCGTCGAGGTGTTCGAGCCGAGGATGGCGTCGGGCTCGACGATGTCCTCGATCTCCTGGAACACCTTGTGCTTGACCTCGACCGACTCGAACGCCGCCTCGATGACCAGGTCCACGCCGGCGAAATCGGCGGCGTCGACGGTGGGCGTGATCCGGGCGAGCAGCTCCGCCGACTTCTCGGCGGTGGTGCGGCCCTTGGCCAGAGCCTTCTCCTCGAGCTTCTCGGAGTAGGCCTTGCCCTTCTGCGCGGCTTCCAGCGAGATGTCCTTGATGACGACCTCGATGCCGGCCTTCGCGGAGACGTACGCGATCGCGGCACCCATCATGCCGGCGCCGATGACGCCGACCTTCTTGGCCTGGTACTTGTCGTAGCCCTCGGGCCGCGAGCCGCCGCCGTTGATGTGCTGCAGGTCGAAGAAGAACGCCTTGATCATGTTCTTCGACACCTGACCGGTGGCCAGCGAGACGAAGTAGCGACCCTCGATCACCGACGCGGTGTCGAAGTCGACCATCGCACCCTCGACCGCGGCTGCCATGATGGCCCGCGGCGCGGGCATCGGGGCGCCCTTGAGCTGCTTGCGCAGGTTCGCGGGGAACGCGGGGATGTTCGCGGCGATCGACGGGGAGCTCGGCGACCCCCCGGGGATACGAAAGCCCTTGACGTCCCAGGGCTGCACGCCGCCCTCGGGGTTCGCCTTGATCCACGCCTTCGCGGCGGGGACGAGCTCCTCGACGGTACCCACGACCTCGTGCACGAGGCCCACCTGCTGCGCCTTCGCGGGCTTCATCCGCGGGCCCTGCAGCAGCACGCCCATCAGGGCGCCCTGCAGGCCGAGCAGCCGGACGGTGCGGGTGACGCCGCCGCCGCCGGGGAGCAGGCCGAGGGTGACCTCGGGCAGGCCGATCTGCGAGCCGCGCACGTCGGCGGCGATGCGGTGGTGGGTCGCCAGGGCGATCTCCAGGCCGCCGCCGAGGGCGGCACCGTTGATCGCGGAGACGACGGGCTTGCCGAAGGTCTCGAGGCGGCGCAGCGCCGCCTTCATCGACTCGACGTTGTCGAAGACCTGCTGCGCGTCGGCCTTGGTGGCCTGGCGGATGAGGCCCAGGTTGCCGCCGGCGAAGAAGGTCTTCTTCGCGGAGGTCAGCACGACGCCCGTGATGGAGTCCTTCTCGGCCTCCAGGCGGTCGATGGTCGCCGCCATCGACTCGCGATACAGGTCGTTCATGGTGTTCGCGGAGCTGGTGGGGTCGTCCATCGTCAGGGTGACGATGCCGTCGGCGTCCTGCTCCCAGCGGATCATGTTCTCAGCCATGTGATTGTTTGTCTCCGTAGTCTTCGGCCGGTCAGAGGCGCTCGATGATGGTGGCGATGCCCATGCCACCGCCGACGCAGAGGGTCATGAGGCCGTAGCGGCCGCCCGTGCGCTCGAGGTTGTCGAGCACCGTCGAGACCAGCATCGCGCCGGTCGCGCCGAGCGGGTGGCCGAGCGCGATGGCGCCGCCGAGCGGGTTCACCTGCTCGCGCTCGAGCTTCATGTCCTTCATCCACCGCAGCACGACGGACGCGAAGGCCTCGTTGAGCTCCCAGTGGTCGATCTGCTCCTTCGACAGGCCCGCCTTGGCGAGGACCTTCTCGGTGGCCGGGGTGGGGCCGGTGAGCATGATGGTCGGCTCCGAGCCCGTGACCGCGGTGGCCACGATGCGGCCGCGCGGGGTCAGGCCCGCCTTCTTGCCGCCGGCCTCGTTGCCGATCAGCAGGAGGGCGGCACCGTCGACGATGCCCGAGCTGTTGCCGCCCGTGTGGACGTGGTTGATCTTCGGGACGGTGTAGTACTTCTGCAGCGCGACGGCGTCGAAGCCGCCCATCTCGCCGATGCCGTCGAAGGCGGGGCGCAGCTTGCCGAGGCCCTCGACGGTGGTCCCGGGGCGACGGTGCTCGTCGTTGTCGAGCACCGTCAGGCCGTTGATGTCCTTGACGGGCACGACCGACTTGGCGAACCAGCCGTTGTCCCACGCGGCCGCGGCGTTGGCCTGCGACTGCGCGGCGTAGGTGTCAACGTCCTCGCGGGTGTAGCCGTCGATCGACGCGATGAGGTCGGCGCCGATGCCCTGCGGCACGAAGTAGGTGTCGTAGTTGGTCGTCACGTCCTGGTGCATCGCGCCGCCGTCGGAGCCGAGCGGCACGCGCGACATCGACTCGACGCCGCCCGCGAGCACCAGGTCGTCGCCCAGTCCGGCGGCGACCTTCTGCGCCGCCATGTTGGTGGCCTCCAGGCCCGAGGCGCAGAACCGGTTGATCTGCACGCCGGCCACGGTCTCGGGCAGGCCCGCGACGGTGGCGGCGGTGCGGGCGATGTCGCCGCCCTGCTCGCCCACGGGGGAGACCACGCCGAGCACGATGTCGTCGATCGCGGACGGATCCATCGTGGGGTAGCGGTCCTTGAGCTCGTCGATCAGGCCGACCACCAGGTCCAGCGGCTTGGTGGCGTGCAGCGCGCCGCCGCGCTGCTTACCGCGCGGAGTGCGGATGGCCTCGTAGATGAATGCTTCGGGCACGGTGTTCCTTCCATGGGTGACTGTCGTCGGGTAGGTCACAAGTGAATCACTATTCTTTAACTTTGTGCGATTCGGCTCCCCGTCGAACATGTTCTAGAACACAATCCCATACATGACCGCTCTTGAGAACATCGCCTGGTTCCCGCGCACGGAGGAGCCCCGCAGCTCACAGCGCAACACCTGGAACAACCAGGTCCGCAATCACGCCGTCATGCGCGGCGATCAGGTGGCCCTGAAGTACCTGGACAACACCCTCACGTGGGCCCGGCTCGCAGACCGGGTGAGCGCGGTCGCGGGCGCGCTGTCCGAACGCGGCGTCTCGTTCGGCGACCGCGTGCTCGTGCTCGGTCTCAACCGGCTGGAGTACATCGAGGCCGTCCTCGCCGTGACGGCCCTCGGCGGCATCGCCGTCCCCGTCAACTTCCGGATGGCGCCGCCCGAGGTGGCCTACCTGGCGCAGGACACGGGCTGCAGCGCCATCGTCTACGAGGCGCCGTTCGACCCGCTCGTCGCGGCCGCGTCCGCCGCGGGCGCCGAGTTCGGCCTGCGCATCCGGTTCGACGGTGCCGACGAGGCCGCGGGCGCCCTGGCCTACGAGGACCTCGTTGCGGAGGGGCGCACGGCCCCCGTCGTCGACGTGCCGGAGGACTCCCCGGCCCTGATCATGTACACCTCGGGTACGACGGGCCGCCCCAAGGGAGCGGTGCTCACCCACGTGAACATGACGGCGCAGGGCTTCAACAACCTCATCGCGCCCGGCACGGTGGACACCGAGGCCGTGGGCGCCGTCGCGGTGCCGCTGTTCCACATCGCGGGGTTCGGCGTGCTGGCCACCGCCTTCATCGCCGGGACCACGTCGGTGATCTTCCCGCTGGGCGCGTTCGATCCCGCGCACACGCTGGACGTCCTCGAGCGCGAGGGCATCACGACGATGTTCATGGTGCCGGTGCAGTGGCAGCTCGCGGTGGCGGAGCAACAGGCCCGCCCGCGCGACTTGAAGCTCAAGTACGTCTGGTGGGGCGCCGCGCCCGCCAGCGAGACACTGCTGCGCGCCCTGGTCGACACCTTCCCCGACGCCACCATCTGCGCCGTCTTCGGTCAGACCGAAATGTCCCCGGTGACCTGCGCCCTCTCCGGAGAGGACACGCTGCGCAAGCTCGGCTCCGTCGGAAAGGTGGTGCGCACCGTCGCCGCTCGCGTCGTCGATCCCGAGGGCAAGGACGTGCCGCGCGGCGAGGTCGGGGAGATCGTCTACCGCGGACCCAACATGATGGCCGGATACTGGAACAACGTCGACGCCACGCGAGCCGCCTTCGACGGTGGCTGGTTCCACTCGGGCGACCTGGTGCGGATGGACGACGAGGGCTTCGTCTACATCACCGACCGCGCGAAGGACATGATCATCTCGGGCGGCGAGAACATCTACTCGGTGGAGGTCGAGAACGCCGTCGCGGCCCACCCGGCCGTGGTCGAGGTGGCCGTCATCGGCCGGCCCGACGAGAAGTGGGGCGAGGCCGTCGTGGCCGTGGTCAGCGTGCGCGACGGCGAGGAGCTGTCGGTGGAGTCGCTCTCGGAGTTCCTCAACGACCACATCGCCCGCTACAAGCACCCGCGTGACCTGGTGGTGGTCCCCGAGCTGCCTCGCAACCCCGCCGGCAAGATCACCAAGCCCGCCCTGCGCCAGCAGTTCGGCTGACGCGTCCGCGTCCTGTGTGCGATCGACCCCGCTCAGCGGGGTCGATCGCACACACGGCGGCGCTGAACCATCCGGTGGCGGATGCCGCCTGCACGCCTGACCTACGCTCGATCGTGTGAAAGTGCAGCTGACGGACCTGGCGCGGGTGGCCCCACCGCCCTCCGGCTCGCCGCAGGTGATCCGCGACTGGGCGACGATTGAAGCGCGTCTCGGACGGCTTCCGGCCGACTACAAGCTGTTCATCGACGTGTACGGTGCGGGACGCTTCTGGGGTGGCGAACTCGGTATCGCGCCTCCGGAATGGATAGCGTCGACCCGCGACGAATCGCCACGCGGGACGATCGGATTCCTCCGCAGCGAGGCGGCGCACCGCTCCGACGACGTGGACGTCGTGGGACACGGCTCCCTCGACGAGATCTACGGAACGCCGACGGACGAGTACCTCGTCTTCGGAGTCTCAGGGTGCGGCCAGACGCTGCTGTGGCGGACGAGCGGTGAGAACCCCGACCGATGGCCCGTCATCGCGACCAACGGCTCGGGAATCGACTACGACGGTGACGGCATGCTCAGCTACCTTATGGGACTGTTGGGCGGGACCGCCCCTACCGCGGCATTCGACGAGGAGTGGCTCGTTGACGTCATGGAACTGCATCCGGATGAGCCCTACGTGAGGGTCGAGCGCTAGCGGCTGGTGCCGGTCGTGCGATGCAATCCACCGCACGACCGGGTCAGATGAGGGGGCGGCGGAGCTTCGCGCGCAGTCGCATGTCCGCGAGGAGCAGGCGGTAGGGCAGGCGCCGCAGCGCGAGCGGGACGAGCCGGTTCACGCCCGCGAGAATGCGCCAGAACAGGTCGAAGCGGCGCTGATCGGCGGCGGTCCACTCGATCTCCATCGCCTCGCGGAACCGCGGCGCGAGGAAGCCGGCCGTCTGGAATCGGGAGAAGCCCTTGAGCGGGCCGGGAACCGCGCCGACGAAGGTGAGGTCGACGAGCTGACGCAGGTAGTCGCGCGTCTCGGTGGTGGGCCGGATCTTCTGCTCGCACAGCTCGATCCACAGCGCATCGAAATCCTCGGGGGTGGCGGGCCACATGTCCGGGTGCACCTGCAGTGTGGTGCCGAGCGGCGCGGAGTCGCGGTAGAACAGGGCGCGCTGCTCGCGGCTCATCCGCCCGCGCAGCAGCTGGTGGGTGTCCTCGAATCCCACGTACAGGCACATCGCCACCCACAGCTGCAGGTTGCGGTCCATGCCGTTGTACTTGACCGGGCTCTCCGAGGTGGGCTGCACCTGCCGGTGGGCGCCGTCGACGGCCTTGCGGTACCGGACCCGGTCACCCGCGTTCCCGAGGATGGCGACGGCGAGATAGGTGAAGGTGGTGCGGCTGCGTTTGATCGGATGCTTGTACAGCGCACCGGATTCCACTCGTGACTCCATCACGCCGTAGGCCACGGGAGGGTTGAGCAGCTGCATCACCACGTTCGCGGGGCCCGCTGCGGCGGAGGGCGCATCCATGGAGTCGGCCAGGACGGTCAGTACGTCCGCGCGTCGTTCGGGGACCGCCAGGGCGATCCGGTGTCCGGTCGCGACGGGGTCGACGGTGCGCCCGACCTCCGTCGGGACGTTCGCCGGGGCGAGGGGTGCAGTGGTGGTCATGCCGGGTTCCTCCGGAAGTTCCGTACCGAAACGGTGTGTGAACATTCATTTACTTAGTAGGCTCGACGGTACACCGCGGGCGAGCGTTCGTCACCGAGTAGGCTCGATGCGGAGCAAGGAGGAGTGGCAGGTGACGCAGGCGAAACGGAAGCGCCCCAAGGACCGGCGCGAACAGATCGCGCGGGTCGCTGCGGAGGATTTCTCCCGGCGGGGCTATCACGGCGTCGGCATCGAGCAGATCGCCGCGTCGCTCGACATCAGCGGCCCCGCGGTCTACCGCCACTTCCCCAACAAGTACGCCCTGCTCGAGCACGCGATCACCTCCGCCTCGGACGCGTTGACCACGGCCGTCGCGGATGCGGCGGAGAAGACTGCCGCTGAGCCGCCCGAGGTGCGGGTCGAGGCGATCCTCGACGCCGCGCTGGGCGTCTCCTTCGAGCGGCGCAACACGGGTGGCCTGTTCCGCTGGGAGCAGCGGCTTCTGGAGCGCGACGATCGTGCGCGGATCCGCCACCAGCTGACCGGAATGGTCGAGACCTTCGCGGATGCGGCGGAGGCGGGTCTCCCCGGCGCGGCGCGCCGCGACGTCGAGCTGCGGTGCGTGGGCGCGATCAGCGTGACGGGCAGCGTGACCGCGCACCGCACGGTCCTCGCCCAGAAGCGCGCGGAGGCGGTGCTCGCCGCCGCCGGGCGCGCCGTGTTGGCGCTGCCGGATCCGCCGGCGCCGTACCGGCTCGCGCCGCCGCCGGAGCCGGAGCCCGATGCGGGTCGGCAGGGGCAGGTGCTCGACGAGGCGATCGGCCAGATCTTCGAGCACGGCTTCCACAACGTGAGCATGGGGCAGATCGGCCGGGCCGCCGGCATCGTGCCGTCCGGAATGTACCGCTACTTCCCGAACAAGGCGGGAATCCTGGTCAGCGCGCTCGAGCGTGCCGCCGACGCGACGGCGCACGTGATCGACGAGGTGTCCGCGGCGAATCCCGAACCGCCGGAACGGCTCGCTGCTCTGGCCGAGGCGTACGTGCAGTTGTCCTTCCGCACCTCGCGACTGATGACGGTGTACTTCCGGGAGATCGGCAACGTCCCGGACGCGGATCGCAGCCGCCTCGCGAGCCTGCAACGCGCGAACATCGCCGCCTTCGCCGACGCGGTGGTCGCCGTCCGCCCGGAGCTGAGCGCGGCCGAGGCCACCTTCCTCGTGCACGCGGCCTTCGCCGTGGTCTTCGACGTGGGGCGTACCCGCCGCTTCGACCAGGACCCCGCCTTCCAGGCCGAGGTGTACGCGATGGTCTGCGCGGTGCTCTTCGAGGTGTGATCGTGGCGCGCAGCACCCGTGTCGATCAGTCGATCCTGTTGACGTACTTGGACACCGGCGCGTTCCGCGCGACGCTACCGCGGGCCGTGGGGCTGCAGGTCCTGCACCCGGCCATCGCCGCATCGTTCGACGATCACGTGCACACCAGTGTCTGGGGGCACAAGACCCGGAGTGTGGAGGCGCTCATCCGATTGGCGTACGACCCGGGGCATGCGATGTGGACCATCCGATACGCGCACGAGCACGTCAAAGGCATCGACGCGAACGGCGATCGGTACCACGCCCTGGATCCCGAGCTGTTCCACTTCCAGCACGCGACCTACGTCGATGCGCTGTTCACCGCGATCGGGGTCTACGGGCCGGGTCTGCGCGACGACCAGCGGGATCAGTTGTACGCGGAGTGCTGTCAGTGGTACGCGGGGTACGGCATCTCGACTCGCCCGGTCCCCGAGACGTGGGAGTCGTTCGTCGCGTACTTCTCCGAGGCCTGCGCAGGGCTCGCCGTCACCGCCGCGGGCGAACGGTTCGGTCGTGAGGTCCTGCGGCCCCCACGGTGGTCCATAGGCCACGTCCCGCGGTTCGCAGCCCGGGCAGTCCAGCACTCGCGGGCCAAGGAGCTTCTCGGCGTCCATCTTTCGTCCGCCGAACGCGCCGCGTGGCAGCTCTACACGGCGGCCCGCCGGGCCCACTGAGCGGCGCTCCCGGCGGGCCGCGCAGTCAGATGATCGGCTTGCCCGCGCTGATCCGGTGCCGCAGGTCCATCATCAGCGAGTAGCTGCCGCCGAATCGCAGGAACCGTGGGATGAACCGGTTGACGAAACCCACGAAGACGAAGAGGTTCTCGAACCGGCGCTGGTCCGCGGCGGACCATCGCACCCCCATCTGCTCGCGGAAGTACGGCGCGAGGAAACCGATCGTGAGGAACCGCAGGAGCGAGCCGAACACCAGTCGCATCGGGAGGTTGATCATGCGCAGATGCAACAGGTCGTCGACGTAGGCGGCGACGGGCTCGTCCAGGCGGGTCTCGGCGCACGCGCGGACCCAGTAGTCGTCGAAATCGCCTCGGGTGGCCGGCCACATGTCGCGCGGCACCTGCAGCGAGGTCGCGAGGACGGCGGCCGACTGGTAGAAGCTCTCCGCGTGCTCCTCGGACAGCCTGCCGTGCAACAGCTGGTAGGAGTCCTCGAAGCCGATGAACAGGCACGCGGCCACCCACATCTGCAGATTCCGGTCGAAGGCGTTGTACTTCACCGCCGCGCCCGGCGCCGAATGCACCTGGCGGTGAGCGACGTTCACCGCCTCCCGGAAGGCGTCGATCTCCTTCTCGTTCCCCAGGATCGCGACGGCCAGGTACTGCGTGGTGGTGCGTGCCCGCTTCCAGGGACGCTTCATGAGCGCCCCGCTGTCGACCTTCGACTCCACGACCCCGTGTCCCACACCGGGGTTCATCATCTGCATGGCGACATTGGCGGCTGCTCCGGCGAACGACCAGAAGTCGAGCGCGTCGGTCACGGCGAGGCGGCGCTTGGTGTACCGGCGGTGGACGCCGGTGACGGGGATGCGGGTCTGCTCGACGGTGAGGACCATCG
This sequence comes from Tsukamurella pseudospumae, assembly GCF_001575205.1. GTDB lineage: Bacteria > Actinomycetota > Actinomycetes > Mycobacteriales > Mycobacteriaceae > Tsukamurella > Tsukamurella pseudospumae. The sequence continues at coordinate 27,958 of NZ_LSRE01000021.1, read as the reverse complement.
CGGGCTCCTAGCGGGTCGGGGGGAGGGTGGCGAGGTGGTCGTCGAGCAGCACGAGCCCCGTTGCCACGAGCCCGATTCCGACGATCACCAGAGCGATGAGGAACAGCCACGCGGCCAGCCGGACCACGGCCGGCACCTGCTGGCGACCGCCGAGGATCTTCACGTACTGGACCACCACGTCGATGATCCACACCAGCGCCATCACTGCATCGTCACATTCGTGAACAGGAGGACGGGCCAGCAGACGATCGCCCCGAGGAAGGAGACGATCCGGTCCAGGCCACTGAGGTTCCCCAGATGGTCCATGTGCGTGAGCGACCACACCAGGCCGATCAACCCGTACGGGATGCCGATCAGGATGAGGAAACCGATGAACTCGGAGACCTTCATCTCGTAGTCGAGGAAGCGTTGCAACATCTCTCGCCCTTCGGGGTCAGTTGGGGGTGCCCGACGGTGCCGGCGCCGCGGGAACGGACGGGGAGGCCGACGGTGCCGCCGAGCTCGACGGCGAGGCGCCGCCGATTCCGCTGAGCACGGCCGACGGGTTGGCGGGGTCGCCGGCTTCGGTGATCACCCAGGATCGGTTCCGGTCCAGCGTGACGGAGTAGGTGCTCGTCGTGACGGTGCCCTGCGGTGCCTGCACGTTCTGCGAGGACACGTCGACGGCGACCTTCACCTGGTAGATGCCGTTCACCTCGGACGTGGTCTTCGCGAACGAGGCCTTGCCGGTGGACGTCAGGCGCAGGGGCGTGAGCACCTCGCGCATGAGATCGACGATCGCGTCGAACTTCTTCGACAGCTCGGGCGTGGTCCCCGCCTTCACACCGTTGAGCCACGGCGTGAGGTCGCGGTAGTCCATGGTCGCCGCCTTGACCGCGTAGTCGGAGGCGATCTGCTCGGCGCGGGCCCGGTCGGCGGTGGCCTCCCGCTCGGAGCCCAGGGTGCGGGTCTGCAGGACCAGCAGGACCGATACGACGATCAGCGCGATGACGAGCACCGTCGCGAGCACGGTCTTGACGGTGCCGGCCGGGCCCCGTCGGCCCTGGGGGCCCGGAACGTCCGTGCGGGACGCGGCCGGGATGCTCTTCCCGTCCGCCGTCGCAGCGCGGCACGGGCGGCGGCCCTTGGTGAGGACGGTCCGCTTCTCGTCGGTCTCGATATCGGGTTCGTCCCGAACGTCGTCGTGCTCCTGCGGCATGTCTACCTCTCGGTGGGGTCCGGTCACGGGCGGGGGATGGTCAGGGTGACGCGCGCGGCGCCGTCGGTACCGGCGACCTGCAGTGCGTTCGACAGCAGGGTGCTGAGGTCGATCTGGGGGACGGTGCGGTTGAGGGCGGAGAAGATGGAGATGAACGGCCCGCCGGTCGTGGCCAGCGCCGGTAGGAGCTCGTCCAGGTACGGCTTGAGGCGCTTGAAGAACGGATCGATGGTGTTCAGGAAGGGGTCCGGCGCGTCGAGCGTCATCACCATCTTCTGCACGGCCTCGACGGCGCTGCGCACCACGCCGGTGGTGTTGTCGAACTCGACGCCGAGGCGCCGTATCGCGTCGGGCGTCCAGCCGAGATCGGCGGAGTAGATCTGGGTGTCGGAGAACATCTTCCGGATGGCGGGCATGCGGGTCAGCACCGTCGAGCTGAGCAGTTGGCCCGCTCTGCTGAGCGTCGCCAACTGGTCGTCGCGTCCGGAGGTGGCCTGCCAGGCGGTCTGCACGATCTTGCCGAGGGCGCCCGTGTCCGCGGTGCGGTTCAGCGCGGCGAGGGCCTGGAAGACCTCGCTCACCGATCGGGACTGCGAGACCGCGGTCGCGGGAACGACGCTCCCCGAGGAGAACACGGCACCACCCGAGGAACGGGGCGCGATCTCGACGTAGGGCTCGCTCAAAGCGCTGAGCTGCTCGATCGACAGCGCGGAGTCCACGGGGATCCGGTACTCCGACGGGTAGCGCAGGCCGATCCGGACGCCCTCCGTCGACGGCTCGACGGACGTGACGTCGCCGATCCGTACGCCGCGCAGGAGGATGGGCGAACCGGTGGTCAGCTGGCCGGTGTGCGCGAGTTTGAGCGACAGCGTCGTGTACTGCACGCCGGGCCGGATTCCCATGTAGCCGTACAGCAGGATGAAGAGACCGACCACGAGCACCGCCGTGAACGTGATCGCGTTCGCCACCAGTTCCTTCCTCATCGGACGGCTCCGATCATCCGCATCGCCCGGACGGCCTGCTCGGCCTTCTCCGCGGTGGGGACGGCCGGCCCGTCGGACACCCTCGCCACGTTGATCTTGGGGCCGTGCTCCACCCACGGGATGATGGTGTCGCGAAACAGGTTCCGGAGGTTGATCAGGTTGTCGGGCCGAGTCCCGCCGACGGGTCGGTCCAGCAGGAGCAGCGGCCCGACCACCTGGGTGAACAGCGCGGCGAGGTCGCGGACGCCGGGGACCAGCGGGGCGGTGTTCCGCATGAGGGGCGCGAGCGATGCGAACACCTCGACGACGCGGGCGGTCTCGGCGATCGTGGCCCACCGGGTGAGCCCGGTCGGGGACAGGTAGTCGCTCAACCGCTGGTGCTCGGCGGCGACGGTGCCCGTGACGCCGACCACGGACCGCAGCGCCGCGTCGAGGGAGCGGGTGTCGTCGGCCCACGCCCGCACCGTCGTGGCGAGGTTGTCGGTGATCTTGCGCGTGCGCGCCGGGTCGTCCGGGAAGGCACCGTCGATCCGCTGAACGGTGTTGCCCAGCTGGGCGACTCCGCCGCTCCCGAGGAAGCCGGACAGGCTCGTCATGAGGTCCTCTATGTGATCCGGAGGCCGGCTCTGCGCCAGCGGGATGAGCCCACCCGCGCGCAGTGTCTGCGCCTTCGAGGTGGGGGACGACGCGAGGGCGATGTACACGTCGCCGAGCAGCGTGTCCTGGCGGAGTTCGGCGGTGCTGTCGGCGGGGATCGTCGCGGGCTGCGTGATGGTCAGGGTCGCGACGGCGCGGTCGCCGTCGAGGCGGACGGACTTCATCGTCCCGATGGATCGGCCGTTGAATCGCACCTGCGCCTGGTCGGGGAGGTTGAGGGCGTTCGAGAACTCCACCCGCAGGGGCCATCCCGACGACCAGGTGGACGGGGTGGGCAGGGTCGCGGGACTCGCGCGGAGCACGCCGACTGCACCGAGGCCGAGTACGACGAGGAGCAGCAGGGCGCGGATGATTCTGCGCCGCAGGGTCGGTCGGTTCATCGCGCGGCTCCCGTCCCACGGAGGATGGCGGAGATCAGGTCGACCTCGATGTGCCCGGGATCGATGACCCGGCACTGCCCCGGCGCCAGCCGGTTGATGTTCGCGCACGTCAGATCGGGATTGCGGGCGACCATCTTCGTCGACGGCGGCGTGTAGACCACCTTCAGGCCGAGGGTGCGCTGGTCGAAGGACACGTTGAAGGCGTCGATCAGCGGCGGCAGGAAGCCCAGGAGATCGCCCCAGTTCTTCACGCCGGCGCTCACCAGACGCGATGCGGGGATCACCGTGTCGAGGATCGGCCACAGGTTGTGGCCGTAGTGGGAGATCAGATCGCGCAGCATCTTCCCGAGCGGGATCAGGGCGACGGCCAGCGTCTCGGTGGTGCGGGCGGTCGGCACGATGACGTCGGCGAGGCCGTCGGGCGTCGTGAGCAGGAGCTGCTTGAGCGGTGCCCAGTTGGAGGTCATGCCGTGCGTGAGCGAGGAGAGGGCGTCGATCGTCTGCCCGACATCGCCGATGCCGGGCCCCGGATCGTCGAGCAGTGCTGCGAGGCTGCCGATGACACCGTTGACATCGGGGCCGGTGCCGTCCGTGGCGGCGGCGAGGGATTTGATCGAGTCCTCCACCTGCTTGGCCTGTTCGGGGCCGCCGCCGGTGGTGAGCTTCGTGGCGGCGTCACCGAGCGAGCTCAGGCTGTGGCTCAGGGACTGCGGCGTCTTCGTCTTCGTCAGGCACGAACCGGAGCGCAGTGCCGGTCCCTTGCCGGCACCGTCGACCAGCGCGAGCTGGCGCGAGGCGATGAGGGAGGCGGAGACGGTGACCGCGCCGGCGTCGCCGGTGAGCGCCTGATCGTCATCGATGTCGAACTCGACGCGCGCGGCGGCGTTCTCGGGTCGGATCGCGGTGACCTTGCCGATCGGGACGCCGAGCCGGGTGACGGGGTTGCCGACGTAGAGCCCGATCGCGTCGGGCATGAGAGCGCAGTAGCGGGCCTGCGCCTTGCCCGGCGTGCTCGCGACGTACAGCGCGCCGGCGATCAGCGAGCCGATCGTGCCGATCGCGATCGCGGTGACGAGCCATTTCGAACCCAGGATCCTGGCGAGCATCAGCAGGGAGCTCCTTCCAGTGGGATGCAGTACTGGGACGAGATCGTGGGCACGGATCCGTCGAGGACGATCGTCCCGTCGGGTTTGACCGACGACTGCAGGCGGCGCAGCAGGTTCATCGCGTCGTCGATCATCGTCTGGTACTTGGCGAGCAACCCGCCGATCTGGCCGGACATGAGGTTGAACTGCGCCTCCATGGACGCGAGGTCGTTCTGGTAGAAGTTCGCCGGGGGGATGATCCGCTTGAGGACGGAGTCGAAGGCGCTCATGAAGCGCTTGTACCCGGCCACGTTGAGGCGCGCCGTCGAGAAGTAGATGTTCATGTCGCGCATCACCTGGGTGAGCGCGTCACCGTTGCGGTTGATCGCGGTGCTGTACTCGGAGAGGGTCTGGACGAAGCCGCCGACCTCCTCCTTCTGCGTCGAGATGCTCTTCACGACGCCGTCGAGCGTCGAGAGCAGTTCCTTCATCTGCCCGGGCCGCCCGCTCGTCGCGCGCTGGATCTGTGCGAGGGACTCGCGCAGCGGCGCGGGGTCGATCGCCCGGATCTTCGGCTCGGCCTGCTGGAAGGTCTCGACGAGGCTGTACGGGATCGTGACGCGCCCGGCCGGAATCACCGACGAGCCCAGGGACTTCGTGCCGATCGAGTCGATGTCGACGAAGTACCCGCCGACGCCCGTCAGCATCTTCACGGCGATCCGGGACTGATCGCCGATGTGCACCTTGTTCTTGATCCGCAGCCCGACGGAGACGTGATCGCCCGCCAGCTCGACGCGCGCGACGGAGCCGACCGAGACACCGGCGACGCGGACGTCGTCGCCCGAGCGGACCATCCCGGCCTCGGGGAAGTCCGCGGAGTAGGTGGTGGTGCCGACGGGGCGGACCGCCAGGACCGAGCTGGCGATCATCACCACCAGCGTGAGCCCGACCCCGAGCGCACCGAAGAAGAGTTGGCGCGCACGCGAACTGGGTAGCGCCCATGCCTCCTCGAGGCCGGACGCGAGGTTCAGGGCCACTCGGTAGCCGTCGCGGAGCAGGGTCATGGGGAGGTTCAGCGCCGACACAGTGTCACCTTCGATCCGCGGAGGAAGACCTGAAGGCCCGCAGGTAGTTGTGCTTCGCCGCGGCTGCAGCCCGTATCGCCGCCGGCTGCGGGAATCCGTTGCTGCGTCAGGTTCGCGAACAGGCCGGGCAGGAGCGCCGCGAGGTCGACGAGGCTCTGCAGGCGCGGGAGTTCGGGCCGCGCCAGCTCGATGAGGGACGTGCCGGCCGGCTGCAGGCCGGCGCCGCGCAGCAGGGCGTCGGCGGCGGTCATGAGCTCTGCACCCTGATCGGAGAGGATCGTGGTGGACGGTGCGGCGTTCCGCATCACCTCGCCGATGCCCTGTAGGTAGCCGATCACCGTCGGCAGGGCGGTGGACTTGCCGCCGAGGCTGTCGTTGATCGTCTTGAGGTTGCGCACCAGCGTCTGCAGCAGCGCCGAGCGGTCGTTCGTGAAGCGACTCAGCGTCTGCAGCGCGTCGAGCAGCGGACCGAGCCCGGAACCGTCGCCCTCCACGACGGCGGCGATCGACTGCGCGAGGTGGTTGATCTGCTCCGGCTGCATCGCGGCCAGCACGGGTTGGAGCCCGTTGAAGATCGTGGTGACGTCGAAGGAGGGCACCGTCCGGCCCGTGCCGATCGTGGATTTCGGGGCGATCGCCGCGGCCCTCGCGTCACTGGGCGAGAGATCGAGATACCGGAGCCCCGTGAGGTTCTGGAAGCGGATCGAGAGCGTCGTGGCCGTCGTGAGGCGCTGGGCCCGGTCGACGGTGAACGCGACCCGCGCGAGCGTGCCGCGGGCCGTGTCCTCCTGGTCGAGCGCGACCTCCTCGACCTTGCCCACCTGCACGCCGAGCAGCCGGACGTCGTCGCCGGGGCGCAGCCCCGACGCGTTGGTGAACAGTGCCGTGTACGGGGATTGGGCCGCCTGCGCGGGCCGGGTGAGGGCGCGCACGGTGAACGCCGCACCGACGGCCACGAGGACGACGAAGATCAGCAGCAGGGTTCCGGGGTTCTTGGCGGTGCGCATGTCAGCGGCCCCTCGTCGTGGTCGGCGCGGCTGCGGTGGACGACGGTGCCGGGGTCCCGCCCGCGGGCCGGGCGGTGGTCGGCGCCGTCGACGGGGGCGTGGCCGGCGCGGGCGCGCCCGGCGGGGTCACCGAGAACGACGGTGCCGGGGGCAGCAGCGAGGAGATGGCCGGGAACTGCTGGAAGGTGACGTCCAGGTTGAGGACGGGGCCGGATCCGTTGTCCGGCATCGACCTCCGGATCCGCTCGATGAGTTCCTCGATCTGCCGGCCGTTGCGCGCTGCGTCGGGAAAGCTCGTGGTGGCCCGGGTGGCGAGCTCGCGGATCGGCACGAGGACCTCGGTGAGGGCCGCGACGTTCGGTGCGCTGAGCAGCGCGGCGAGGGCCGGTGCGAAGTCGTAGGCGAAGGCCTGGATGGTGTCGTGCTGCCGCTTCGGGTAGCCGGGGGTGTCCGGCCCGGTCCACTCCCACAGGGTGCGCAGGCCCGGGAGCATGCGCTTCATCGACGTGTCGAGCGAGCCGAGGGTCGCGGCGATGGTCGGCAGGGTCTGCGCGGTGGCGATCCGCTGGGTGTCGGCGTTGGCCTCGGCGATGGCGCCGATCGCGCCGAGGAAGGGCAGGAACTGCCGGGTCGTGGTGTCCGCCTGGGCGATCAGCTGCGCCATGTGCGGGCGGAAGCTCTCGCGCTCCATCGTGCTCAGGGAACGGAGCAGGGATGCCATCGTCCCGTCGTCGGGGGTGCCGAGGGGCTCCCACGACGCGCCCCGCGCCAGGACCCGTCCGCCACGGCCCGGCGTGAGAGCGACGACGGTGATGCCGAAGGTGTTCCCGGGCGCGAACGCGACCTTCACCGCGTCCGTCACCAGGTCGTCGGCCGCGCCGTTGAGCCGCATGTCCACGCCGAGCCGGCCCGACCCGTGGTCGGTGACGTCGGTGACCTCGCCGATCCGCAGCCCGTCCATCTCGACGGCGGTGCCTGGCCCCACCCCCGGAGCCACATCGCGGACCACGAGCGTGAGGGTCTTCGGAGGCGTGGAGACGATCGACCGGACCAGCCAGAAGCCGGTCACGAGGAGCACCGTCGCCAGGATCGCCGCGAGGCCGCGGCGCAGCAGCACCGGCCCGGGCGTCATCATCCCCGTGACCGGGGAGACCAGATTCGTCGTCACGCCCTCACCCCTTGAACACCAGGTCGCTGTTGATGCCCCAGATGGCGAGGGTCATCAGCATGTCGAGGACGACGATCGCGACCATCGACGCGCGTACGGCCCGGCCGGACGCCACGCCGACGCCCTCGGGGCCGCCCGAGGCGAAGAAGCCCTGGTAGCAGTGGATGAGGATGACGGCGCAGATGAACACCACCACCTTGGCGATCGATGCGACGAGGTCTGCGGGCGAGAGGAACTGCTCGAAGTAGTGCTCGTAGGTGCCGGCGGCGTCGCCCTGCGCGAGCGTGACGATGGTGCTCGAGGCGAAGAAGCTCACGATGATCGCGATGAGGAACACCGGCACGATCGCCACGATGCCCGCGATCATGCGGGTGCTCACCACGAAGGAGATCGAGCGCAGGCCGAGGGCCTCGAGGGCGTCGATCTCCTCGGTGATCCGCATGGCGCCGATCTCCGCCGTCATCCGGCAGCCGGCCTGGACGGCGAAGCCCGCGGCGGCGAGGATCGGGGCGAACTCGCGGGTGTTGGCCAGGGCGGCGATCACGCCGGTGAGCGGGCCCATGCCGAGCAGGTCGAGGGTCGAGAAGGCCTGCACGGCGACGGTGCCGCCGACGGCGAGCCCTAGGACCACCATCATCAGCGAGGTGCCGCCGCCGACGATGACCGCGCCGCGGCCCCAGGTGAGGTCGGTGACGGTGCGGATCGTCTGCTTCGGGTAGCTGCGGATCGCGTGCGGGATCAGCGCGATCGACGACACCGTGAAGGAGAGCATGTGGCCCAGGCGTGCGATCAGGACACGCAGGGTGTCGTAGACCGTGCCGAGGGTCCGGAAGCCCTTCGGGCGGTAGCGGGCGATAGTCATTAGCCCACCCGCATGGGGAAGTAGCTCGTGTAGATCTGCGTCAGCGCGAAGTTGAGGACGATGATGCCGACGGTGGACACGACCACCGTGGTGTTCACCGAGTCGGCGACGCCGCGCGCCCCGCCTTTCGCCTCGAGACCGTGCTGGCAGCCGAGCACCGCGATGATCAGCCCGAAGATCGCGGCCTTGAGCAGGGAGAAGCCGAAGTCGCGGGTGGTGGCGTAGGCGCCGAAGCTGAGCCAGTAGCTCCCGGACGTGACGTTCTGCCCGAACACCGCGAGGTAGTACGCGGCGCCGATGCCGACGACGGTGATGAACACGCAGAGCAGGGGCGCGACGAGGGCGGCGGCGACCATCCGGGGGACGACGAGCCGGCGTACCGGGTCGATGCCCATGACGCGCATCGCGTCGACCTCCTCGCGGATGGTGCGCGATCCCAGGTCGGCGGCGATCGCCGACGCGCCGGCGCCGCCGAGGAGCAGACCGGCGGCGAGCGGCGCGGCCTGCTGGATCACGGTCAGGCCGCTCGCGGCGCCCATCAGGGAACCCGCACCGATCTGGTTGACGATGCTGCCGACCTGGATCGTCACGATGACGCCGAAGGGGACGGCCATGAGGAAGGCGGGCACGGCGGTGACGCTGACCAGGAACCAGGCCTGGACCACGACCTCGCGAACCGGCACCTTGGCCCGGAGCACGTCGGCCACCATCGACACCGTCGCGTTGAGCACGAGTTCGACGGTCCGCCCGAGCGTGCGGACGGGCCCGAGCGCGTTCGCGTCGAGGTTCGCGCGCAGGGCCGCGATGGCTCCGGGCCGGGCGACCGGAGCGTCCTGGGGTGCCTGTTTCGGCATGGGCGCCTCCTTCCGCGTCATATGTTAAGGAACATTCTCTATCTGCGTGCGGTTTCGCGCACATATTCACGAACGCTGTGTCAGGGCGCTGATTTCGCAGGTGGCGACGGGTTGGGGTAGCCTGGTGCGGTTGCCGTCACGGCAACACTCCTGCCGTGGAGAGTCCACGGCCGCATAGTCCATAGGAGGAGGCGAAAAGCCCATGCGTAATTACGAACTGATGGTGATCCTGGATCCGAGCCTGGATGAGCGCACCGTCGCGCCCTCGCTGGAGACTTTCCTGAACGTGATCCGCAAGGACGGCGGATCGATCGGGAACGTCGACATCTGGGGCAAGCGCCGTCTTGCTTACGAGATCTCCAAGAACGCCGAGGGCATCTACGCGGTGATCGATCTGACCGCCGAGCCCGCCACCGTGAACGAGCTCGATCGTCAGCTCAAGCTGAACGAGTCGGTGCTTCGCACTAAGGTGCTGCGGCAGAACTAGCCGTACTACAAGCAGGGAGAAACACCATGGCAGGCGAGACGGTCATCACGGTCATCGGAAACCTCACGGCGGACCCGGAGCTGCGCTTCACCCCGTCGGGTGCAGCGGTGGCCAACTTCACCGTCGCGTCCACGCCCAGGACCTTCGACCGGAATTCCAATGAGTGGAAGGACGGCGAGGCACTGTTCATGCGCTGCAACATCTGGCGCGAGGCGGCGGAGAACGTCGCCGAGTCGCTCACGAAGGGCACTCGCGTCATCGTCTCGGGCCGGCTCAAGCAGCGGTCCTACGACGATCGTGAGGGCAACAAGCGCACGGTGGTGGAACTCGAGGTCGACGAGATCGGCCCCTCCCTCAAGTACGCGACGGCGAAGCCGACGCGCACGCAGCGCGGCGGTGGCGGCGGCGGTTTCGGTGGCGGCGGTCAGGGCGGCGGTGGCGGTTACAGCCAGCAGCCGGCCCAGCAGGCTCCGCGCCAGAACCAGCCCGCAGATGATCCGTGGGGCAGTGCCCCCGCGGCCGGGAGCAGCTTCGGCGGCGGCAACGACGATCCGCCGTTCTGATCCCGGGATCGAACACTGTGAAGGCATCCCCGGTCCGCCGGGAGCCGAAGTAGACCTCATCAAGGAGTACCAACACCATGGCCGGTAAGGGCAATGGCCGGAAGGCGCGCGTCGAGAAGGCCGTCAAGGCCAAGGCGTGCACGTTCTGCAAGGAGAAGAACACCAAGATCGACTACAAGGACACCACGCTGCTGCGTCGGTTCCTGTCGGAGCGGGGCAAGATCCGCAGCCGTCGCGTGACGGGCAACTGCGTCCAGCACCAGCGCGACATCGCGATCGCCGTCAAGAACGCGCGTGAGGTGGCCCTGCTGCCGTTCACGTCGACGACCCGCTAAGGAGGGATGAAGAAATGAAGCTCATCCTCACCGCCGACGTCGACAACCTGGGCGCCCCCGGCGACACCGTCGAGGTCAAGGACGGCTACGGCCGTAACTACCTGCTGCCCCGCGGCCTGGCCATCGTCGCCACCCGTGGTGCCGAGAAGCAGGTCGAGGGCATCCGCCGCAGCCAGGAGGCCAAGCGCGTGCGCGGCCTCGATCACGCCAACGAGCTCAAGCAGGCCATCGAGGGCCTCGCCGCCGTCTCGCTGACCGTGAAGACCGCGGAGTCGGGCAAGCTGTTCGGCTCGGTCACCGCCGCCGACGTCGCCGCCGCGCTCAAGGCCGCCGGCGGCCCCGTCGTCGACAAGCGCAGCATCGAGCTGCCCGAGGGCCACATCAAGTCCACGGGTTCGTTCCCGGTGGTCGTCGCCCTGCACCCCGATGTCCGCGCGAAGTTCGCGCTCACCGTCGCGGCGCAGTAGCTCCACGTACGAGAGAACCCCACCGCCCTCGGGCAGTGGGGTTCTTTCGCGTCTACGGGGCGATCAGACGGTGATCGTGCCCACGCACGGCGTGCTGGTCTGGGTGCCGATCCACTCCGAGCCGGCGCCCGCCTTGATCACCATGTTGAAGGTGACGGAGCCCTTGCCGGTCGTCACGGGCGTCTTGTTCAGTGTGGGGGACGCGCCGACGCCGCTCACCTTGGCGGTGCCGAACTTGCCGGTCGAGGTGTTGTTCCAGGACAGCGAGCCGTTCGACGCGAACTGGCTGAGGACGAAGTCGCGGTAGCCCGCGCTGCCCGTCGCGGAGACCAGGATCTGCCCGGGGCCGCCGACGGTGACCGTGACCTTCCACGCGAGCTGATCGCCCCCGAGGGTGAACATCGGGTTCGCGCTCGAGCAGGTGGCCGTCACCGAGGCGGGCTTCGGCTTCGGCTTGGGTGCGGGCGCGGGCGCGGCCGTGGCGGGTCCGATGGCGAACGTGGCGGCAGCCGCGAGCGCGACCGCGACGCCGGCTGTGCGCGTCGAGATCGTGGAGGTGTTCATCGGTGTGTCCTTCCGCAGTCGTCAATGCTCGGACAAGAGTACGCGTCGCGGGTGACCCGGAGAAGGTGCGTGCGAGCCCGGTGACGTGTTCGTGCAGGTAGGGGGCGCGGTGGGTGACCGGCGGGTAACAACGAGGGGTGGTTTTGCCTGCCTGCCGATGACGGGTGTACTGACGACACGCCCGAATGTGAGTTCAGTGCGACACGCGGGGGAACTTCGATCCACAGGGTGGGGACGCGGGTGTACCCGACCTGACCTGCGGTGGCCCGATCCGTCGTCACGGGTTTCCACAAGTTTTCCCCATCGGTCCACACCGATGTCCCCACCCTGAACGCGCGCCGTGCACAGGAAGTGCACAGGTTCGTCCACAGGTGGAGTTTGCGACGGTGACCGGAGGGCTTAGCGTTCACGTGCGTCGGTCGCGCGCCCGTGCGGGAGTCCTCCAGGAACCTGTCAGTGGTCCGCGCTAGACCTGTAGTGAGCATTGGTGAGTCCGCCGCCGCCCTCGGGCGGGTGCGGGTGCGAGGAGAGGCGGGTGCGCGGTGTCGGTCACGGACGAGCAGGAGTTCACTCCGGGGCCCGCGAAGCGCTCGGAGCCCACTCCCGACGGTCCGCCGCCCGAGGACTTCGGCCGCCAGCCCCCGCAGGACATCGCCGCCGAGCAGTCCGTACTGGGCGCCATGATGCTGTCCAAGGACGCCATCGCCGATGTGCTCGAGGTGCTCAGTCCGGGTGACTTCTACCGGCCCGCGCACCAGTCGGTGTACGACGCGATCCTGGACCTCTACGGCGCCGGTGAGCCCGCCGATGCGGTCACCGTCTCCGCCACGCTCGACCGCAAGGGCGAACTCAAGCGCGTCGGCGGCGCCCCGTACCTGCACACCCTGATCTCCACGGTGCCGACCGCCGCGAACGCGGGGTACTACGCCGAGATCGTCGCGGAGAAGGCCATCCTGCGGCGGCTCGTCGAGGCCGGGACCAGGATCGTCCAGTACGGCTACTCGGGGTCCGACGGTGCCGATGTCGCCGAGGTGGTCGACCGCGCGCAGGCGGCCGTCTACGACGTCACCGAGCGCAAGGCCTCCGAGGACTACGTGATCCTCGAGGAGCTGCTGCAGCCCACGATGGACGAGATCGACGCGATCGCCTCGCGCGGCGGCGTCAGCATGGGCGTGCCCACGGGGTTCACCGACTTCGACGCGCTGACCAACGGCCTGCACGCGGGGCAGATGATCATCGTGGCCGGGCGCCCCGGTGCCGGTAAGTCGACGATGGCCCTGGATGTTCTGCGCTCCTGCACCGTCGAGCACCACATGCCCGGCGTGCTGTTCAGCCTCGAGATGAGCAAGACCGAGGTCGTCATGCGTCTGCTCTCCGCGGAGGCGCGGATCAAGCTCGCCGACATGCGCTCGGGCAAGATGTCCGACGACGACTGGACCCGCCTGGCGCGCCGCATGTCGGAGATCTCCGAGGCGCCGCTGTTCGTGGACGATTCGCCGAACCTCACGATGATGGAGATCCGGGCCAAGGCCCGCCGGCTCAAGCAGCGGCACGACCTCAAGCTCATCGTCATCGACTACCTGCAGCTGATGACCTCGGGCAAGAAGGTCGAGTCCCGCCAGCAGGAGGTCTCCGAGTTCTCCCGGCAGCTCAAGCTGCTCGCGAAGGAGCTCGAGGTCCCGCTCATCGCCGTCGCACAGCTCAACCGTGGTCCCGAGCAGCGCACCGACAAGAAGCCCCAGGTGGCCGACCTCCGCGAGTCCGGCTCGCTCGAGCAGGACGCCGACATGGTCGTCCTGGTCCACCGTCCCGACGCATACGAGCGCGACGATCCCCGCGCCGGTGAGGCCGACTTCATCCTCGGCAAGCACCGCGCCGGCCCCACCGCCACCATCACCGTGGCCCACCAGCTGCACTACTCCCGCTTCGTGGACATGGCCAAGGGCTGATCGTCGCTGTGTAGGATCCCAGATTGCGTGTCGGAATCCCACGCTACATGTCGGACGGTTGTCGGATCCGCCACCTGTTTGGGACACGCCGAGCGAACTCCCTGGATCTGAAGTCTGAGGTGGCACCGTCAGGGCATGTCGCCCGACCAACTCACGGGGGCCGCGGTAAACGTCTCGTTCCGCCGCGGCGGTGACCTCTCTGAGCGGAGTGTTGCGTGGTCGTCAGCTGCGGTGGAGGATCTTCGTGCTGCTGCACCGTGGCGAACCTTCCGCTGGTACAGAGGACAAAAGCACTACTCGGGTTGGTACTGGTCGGCTACAGTGCGCGACTTGGTGATTTATGAGTCCCGCTTAGAACTCGCCAATTTGATGCTTGCGGACTTCGATGAACGAGTCCGTGGCATCGTCGCGCAGCCCTTTCTTCTCGTGGCGGAGGTCAACGGTACCGAGCGGCGTCACGTTCCTGATTTCCTTCTTGATACTGATTCCGGCCCAGTCGTCGTCGACGTGAAGCCAGCACAGCGTCTTCAGAATCGTGGCGTTGCTGAGGTTTTGGAGTGGACCCGCGAGGTTGTGGAATCGCGCGGATGGCGGTATGACGTCGCTTCGGAACCGCCGTTGCCGCGGGCCGCCAATATCAGGTTCCTCGCTGGCTACCGCCGTGAAGAAGGTATCTCCTCTGAGTATTGCGACGCGGTACACCGGGCTGCACATGAGGGAATGACGATCGGGAACCTGATCGATCAGTTTCCAGATCGGCCTAGTGCGCTAGTGCGGGCGGCGACCCTGCACCTGATATGGCGACATCGCTTGCACATCGATGTTGACACTGTGATGACCAATAGAACTCAGATCGGGAGCGTGTCGTGAGCAGCTCGGAGCGAGTTGGGGTCGGCAGCCGGTACGTGTACGACGGCGAAGTGTTCGAGATCGTGGAACTCGCCGCGCCTAGGGGTAACGTCGAGGTATTGGGGAGAGGCGCGGCGGGCCAATACATGCGAATCGCTCTCGTGGAACTGCTGGCGTCAGCCCGTGGCCGAATCATCCCGACCGACGCGGGCGTTGCGAGTAGCGACTTGCGTGAGTCTGCCGGTGTCATTCTCAGCGTGCTGTCGGCGGCCGAACTGCAGCAGGTAACGGACCGCGCGGGTCACGTACGAGAAGTACTGACCGGATACAGATCTGGCAACGAGGAGACGGCAGCCAAGGGAGAACCCAGGGCAGAGTTCTCGCCCGACCGTCCACTTACAGACCGCTACGCATCGAAGGCCCGAGAACTTGACGTGAGTGTGCGTTCCGTGGAGCGGTGGGTGTCGAAATTCCGCACACTTGGGCCAGCGGGACTGGTCGATGCCCGGCGAAGCAAAGAGGAGGATCCATTTCCGTCAGTCGATAAGCGGTGGACGGAAACCGCGGTCGAGGTCATGGTCGAGCATGCCACGGAATCGAAGCCCTCCCGAACGATGGTGATAGACCGCACTGATGCACGGGTGCAGGCGCGGTACGGGGACGGTGTTGTCGCGATCCCATCTCGTACCAATGCATTCCGCGTCGTGAAGGAGCTCGACAAGCGTTACCCTACGTTCCGTCTGTCGGCTAAGAGAAACCGCGACATCGCTGAGCGTCCGGATGGTGTGTACGGCAAGCTTCGTCCGACCAGGCCGGGTGAGTACATGTTGATGGACACCACCAGGCTGGATGTCTTTGGCCTCGACCCACTGACGTTGCGGTGGGTGCAGGTTGAGCTGACTGTTGCGATGGATTGGTACACCCGCTGTATCACCGGTCTCCGCCTTACTCCGGTTTCTACCAAGTCTGTTGATGTTGCGTCCGTGATGTATGAGGTCTTCTGCCCCCGTCCGGCCGGGGAGGACTGGCCGGATTATGCGGTGTGGCCGGCCCACGGAGTTCCACGGTCGGTGCTGGTCGATGTGTCCGCGGAAAGACCGACCGACGCGGCGGCGGGACCAGCAATTGTCCCTGAGACCTTGGTGGTCGATCACGGCAAGGTCTATCTGTCGCATCACATGATGAGTGTGTGCCAACGCTTCGGAATCTCGGTGCAGCCTGCCCGGCTGCGGACTGGCCGCGATAAAGGGCCGGTTGAGCGGTTCTTTCGCACCATCCGCGAAGATCTGCTGCAAGCACTGCCGGGATACAAGGGACCGGATGTCCACTCCCGCGGAGAGAATCCCGAGGGCGAGGCGTTCTTCTACATCGACGAACTCGAGCGCATCATCCGAGAATGGATCGCGCAGGTCTACCACCACCGACAGCACTCGAGCCTGCTCGACCCACAGGTCCCGGGCCTGCGCATGTCGCCGGCCGCGATGTTCGAGCACGGTGTCGCGCGCGCCGGGTACATCGAAGCACCCCGCGATCCAGACCTTGCCTTCGAGTTCCTCAAGCCCGCGTGGCGGAAGATCCTTCACTACGGTGTCGAGATCGGCGGCCGACGCTACAACGGAGAGGGACTCAACGGGTACCGCAATCTCGCAAGCGGCTTAACCGGTGAGGCCAGAGGGCGGTGGCCGATCCACTGCGATCCGGACGACATCACCAAGGTTTACTTCCGGCGCCCGGATGATCGGATCTGGCACCCACTGGTGTGGGAGCACGCCCCAGCGATCGACATGCCGTTCAGCGAGGATGCCCTGCTCTACGCCAGGAAGCTCGCGGCATCGAAGTACCGATTCCCGAATGACCGCCTGGCAGTAGCCGACCTTCTGGAGCGATGGAACGTCGGCCTGGGATCCACTCGGGTTGAGCGCCGCATCGCATTGAGGATGGCACGAGAAAGTGAACTGTCGCAACAGCAACCGGGCGAACCCGGCGTGAGTGAGCTGCCATCAGTCGCCCGCGTCCTCGCGACCACTCCCGGCCAAGACGAATCAGATCCGGAAGCCGAAGCCACCCCACCCGATCGCAGTCTGGACTATGCGGGAGAGGAGGGCGACGACGACCGGTTCGACCAGGAAGACACTGACGACTTCTACTCCGATGCTTTGGAGGATGTGTGACCGAGACTGCGCCGACACTGGATAACCTGACGCTCGCGCGGAAGGAGGGATGGCTGCACTTCGTCAACACTCCAGCCCGTGTTCCGCCACAGGTATTGACTCGCGACGAGCTTGAAGCGCTGACCGATAGAGAACGCACGGACTACGACCGTGAGCGCCGCGAATGGCACGCGAATCTCGGGCCACTGAAAACGCGACAACTGGTAGATGTGCACGAAAACCTCTGGGATGTCATCGACTCCAATGCCCAGGATGGGGACAAACCCAAAGGTGCCGTCGCGATCGATGCAGTACCCGGACTTGGCAAGACCACCGCAGTGCTGAGCTTCGCCCGTGCATTCCACCGCCGCGAAGTAGCCGAGAACGGCACCAGGACTGAGGACGGCCATGAGCGCTGGCCGGTGTGCCGGGTCGGGTTGACCGGCAACACTGGACTACGAGAATTCAACCGGGCCATGCTCGCCTTCTACGCCCACCCGGGCAGTCGCCGAGGCAATGCAGCCGAATTTGCCCACCGAGCCCTGGACTGCGTACTTGCGTGCGAGACGAAGATCCTCATCGTCGACGACCTGCACTTTCTACGGCTGCAATCCACCTCTGGTGTGGAAGTAAGCAACCACTTCAAGTACATCGCCAACGAGTTCCCGTTGACGGTGACCTTCGCTGGCGTCGGTCTCGAAGCGCGGGGGCTGTTCTCAGAAGGCAGCAGTGACCGCGATGCCCTCCTCGCGCAGACCGGAAGGCGCACAACCCGGCTGACAATGGATCCGTTCAGCGTCACCAACGACACCGGTCGCAGAGCGTGGCGCCAGACGCTCAAAGCGATCGAACAACGGGTGGTCCTCACAGACAAGTACCCGGGCATGATCGCCGATGACCTCTCCGACTACCTGTACGCCCGCTGCACCGGCCAGATCGGCTCACTGATGACTCTGATCAACCGAGGCTGCCAACGGGCGGTGCGGACGGGACATGAGTGCCTCGACGAGGAACTGCTCGACCGCGTCAGGATCGACGAGGCCTCGGAAAGGGCCCGCGAGGAACTGCGCCAGGCATTCGAGAACGGGCGTCTACGAACTCGCATCGGCAAGGCAGGATGACAACCGTCCGATCGCTTCCCATCCGGCTTCAACCGATGCCCGGCGAAGCGATCGACTCGTGGCTCGAAGCGATCGCTGCCCGCACCAATACGGCGTGGGGAGACCTTCTCGACGCGGTCGGCCTCCCCGCTCCTGCAGGTGGTGGGTACCCGTCGTGGACGATCGCACTCACTGATACGGAGGCGACCAACCTACGCGCCGCGACCGGCAGCGAGGCCGACCACCCGCAGATGACACTCACCCGGTTCAACGGGACTGCACTGTGCATTGACCAGGACTCTCGACGCCTCCGCCGCGACGTTGCGTGGACCCGGCGGACCGGATCCCGCTTCTGCCCCCACTGCCTCAGCAGCAATGGTGGCAGGTGGAAGCTCGAATGGCGCCTAGGGTGGTCTTTCGCCTGCATCGAGCACAGTTGCTTGCTCGCCGACGAGTGTCCACGCTGCCGTCGCACCCCGAGACATAGCCCACTTCCTGGCCACTGCATCCCCGCCATCGGGCGATGCGCGGCCCCGGCGCAAGAAGGCGGGATAGGGCGCGAATCCCAGAGGTGCGGAGCCGATCTCACGACCGCCGAAGTGGTCAGCCTTCCTGCCGCACACCCAGCGCTTGGAGCACAGGCGGTCATCGACCGCATCATCGATGACGGCATCGCACGGTTCGGGGTCTACAGACAGCATCCTCAGTCCGTCGGTTCCGCACTTGCCGATATCCGCGCCGTCGGTGGTCGCGTGCTGTCCTACGCCACCGATGAAGAAATCACCATGCGAGTCGGTTCTGACCTGGCTGCCGCGTATCGTACGGAATCCGCTGAACCGAGAGGGGAACGATCCGAACAGGTCAGAGCGAGTCGGACGAAGCCAGCTCTTGAAGCGCCGGCTAGAGCGGTCACCGCAGCGATAGCCGCGAGTACGGCAATAGCTGTCCTGAATCGCCCGGACATTGCAACCGCAGCTGACTACCTGCGGTGGTTGGTAATATCGGCGCGAGATGCTGGCCTCACTGTTCAACCGACGAACATCGGCTGGGGAACGCGAATATCTCCAGTCCTGACCGGCATCCAACTCGCTGCCCTAGCCCCGATGCTGGACCCGTCCGATCAGCTCCGCTACCGCACGCGCAGTGCCCTTCCTACCTTGATCACTGGCCACGAGCGCGGGGACTTGCTCGCGCGTCACACTCCGACCCAGTTCTGGGCCTCAACCAGCTTGCCGTTCACAGCGCCCGCCACCAGGCGCACGATGATGCGCCTGGCGCTGTCTGCGGCGATTCAATTGGTGGGTACCCGAATGAATCTCACCGCTGCGGGGCAACAGGCCGGAGCACACATACGAGGGCACGCTCTATCGCGGTTTCTCCAGATTCTGCACGCAGATCCGAACTGGGGTGATGTGTGCACAGGCCTGATCCGCATCGCGGACTACGTGGTCGAGCAAGGCACGCCGATCGACTATCGGCGCCGTCGCTCAATCGACTACTCCGAATTGCTCCCAGAGCATGAATGGAGGCGAATCGCCAAGTGCACAGGGACGCTACCCCAAAGCTCATCGGCTGCGCGAGCGTTCCTCCGCGAGGAACTCTCCTGTGTCCCAACGGTGGAAGGGTCGCCTGATCTGCTGGCAAGGATCGCAGCCTTCCCCCGATACCTCACCCCTGAACTCCGAGACGAGTTACTGGACTACGGACGCCGATTCCTCTGCGCCGCAGGTATCGACAATGAGCCGCTAAGTTGGGAACCCCCTGATCAGCTCCTCGCCGACCTCGACCTGCCCGGCGCTCGTCCAGGTGAGATCGATCGCCATCGCCTCCGAAGTCTGATCCGGGAACGTGACCTACCGCTGGGCGCCGCTGCACGTGAACTCGGCACCACAGGCGAGGCCGTTCGCCTCGAACTGATCACCAATCCGCTGCCGATGGACACCGGACGGCGGCAGTACGCTCACGCTCGGGCACAACTACCCCCCGAAACTCTTAGCAAGCTCTATCACCGCGACCGGCTGACGCTTCGTCAGATCGCCGGCCAAGTGGGCGTCAGTCGCCAGACCGTCAGTCGGCTCCTCGCGGACTATGAGATCTCCACTATTCCAGCAACCCAGCGCACGAAGATCCACGTTGACCGCGACTGGCTCTACCAGGAGTACGTCACAAACAGGCGGGCCCTCCCTGACCTGGCCCGCCAGCTTGGCATGAGCACACCGAACCTGGCGCGGTGGGCCACGAAGTACGAGATCCCGATGCGACCGCGCGGCGGCCCAAGCCACAGCTCAGCTCTCGCCGCCGCAGCCTCCGCGGAAGCAGTCCCACCGATCCTGCGCACAGCGGCTGCAGCGCAGGGGGGCCGCGATCGGCTGGCGCGCGCAGAAGCAGCGTCGACGTTTCCGACACTGACCGAAGCAGCACGCGCTCTGGGGACCAGCCAAGCCACTCTCACCAGCCAGTTCCTCAGGCTCGAACGCGAAACTGGCGGCGCGTTGTTCGAGCGCGCGGAGCGCAACCGCCCCATGAAGCTGACCACGCACGGGCGAAGGGTGATCGCTGCAGTTCGTCAGCTGAACCCGAGCGACTAGCGAGGGTTCCTGTGTGTTTGTCAACAGCCCGCAGAACTCGAAAATAGAGTCTGGGACGTCTCGACGCTTCTGCTGACTTCAGCAGACCCTCAGGAACCGACAAGGCGTCCGCGCAGCCTAGGCAAGGGCTAGGAAGAGTTTTTCTAGCTTCTGTTGGTCGACGTTGTCAGGCCCTTCGGTGCTCATGCAGTGCTGAAGGCCGGTGGCGACGAGGGCGTAGCCGCTGCGTCCGAGGGCTTTGTTGACGGCGGCGAGTTGGGTAAGGACGTCTTCGCAGTCTTGGCCGTCTTCGAGCATTCTGATGACGGTGGCGAGGTGGCCGTGTGCGCGCTTGAGTCTGGTGAGGATCGGCTTGGCGGCTTGCTCTGGGATTTTCACTGGGCACCGCCGTCGGTGAGTGCGTCGAGCATGGCGGTGAGGAGCTCCCGGGCTTCTGTAGCGACAGCCTTGAGAGCGGGGGTACCGGTGAATCCCGGCATCACGTCGGGGTTCATGATCTCAACGACGGAGCCTTCACCGTCTGCGCTGACGACGACATTGCAGGGCAGCAGGGTGGCGACCCGTGGATCTGCCTGTAGCGCTTGATGCGCGAGCTGCGGCCGGCATGCGCCGAGGATCAATTTCGCCGGCACGTCGACGCCGAGCTTCGTCTTGAGGGTGGCGGCGATGTCGATCTCGGTGAGGATCCCGAATCCGACGCGCGCCAACCCTTCCCGCACCTGCGCCACGGCCTGCGCGTACGGCGTCGGGAGTGACCGGGTCATCGTGAATTCGTTCATGGGCTCATCTTTCTCGAGTACCTGAGGGGCCAGCACACCTAGTATTGCATAACCCCCCAGGGGGATGTTAGCTTCGGTGCAACCATCATCCCCCTAGGGGGTTATCCGAGGAGTTGTGGCATGGCAGAGACAGTCGGAGATGCGCCGAAATTGGCGCCCGGTGCGACGAGGTCGCAATCGACCGGCGCGCTGGGACGCGTTGGCGTATGGGTCAGCGAGCATGGCCGGGGCATCACGGCGGTATGGGTGCTGTTGGTGGTGGGGCTGGGGATCTTCGCGCCGTTTGTGGAGAAGAATCTCTCCGGCGCGGGCTGGCAGGCCGACGGTTCGCAGTCGGTGCAGGTGCGGGAGCTGGCGCAGCAACATTTCGGTGGCAACGCCAGTCACGCAATCCAGGTGGTCGTGCACAGCGACACCGCACCATTGACCGAAGGTCAAGGACCTCAGATCCTCGAGCGGGTGGCCTCGGAGCTGAAGGCGGATCCGCGGATCGCGCAGGTTGTGGCGCCACAGCCGGGCGCAACTTTGAGCGCCGATGGTAAGACGGCGATCGTCCTCGCCAGCGCCGGAGCCGATACGAACGAGATGGTCCGGGCGGCGACCGATCTCAAGGGACCGCTCAGTGCGCTCTCGACGGATGCGGTGTCGGTGAATCCGACCGGCTCGTCGGTGCTGTGGTCGGACTTCAACGCGGCGAACCTGGAGGCGATGCTCACCTCGGAGATGCTGTCGTGGCCCGTGACCCTCGCAATCCTGGTGATCGCCTTCGGCACCCTGGTCGCCGCAGGCCTGCCGCTGCTGCTCACGTTAGCCGGGCTGGTTGCCTCGGCCGGTGCGCTGGTCCTGATCAATGAGATCGTGCCCGTGTCGATCTGGGCGATGAACTTCGCGATGATGTTCTCCCTCGCGCTGGGGATCGACTACGCGTTGTTCCTTGTGGTGCGGTACCGGGCGGCACGCTTCGGGCACGGTGTGTCGCCACGGGAGGCGATCGCGCAGACCATGGACACCGCCGGTAAGGCGGTGCTGCTGTCCGGGGCGACCGTACTGATATCCCTGTCCGCAGTGATGCTCGTGCCGTCACCGTCCTTCCGGTCAATGGCTGGCGGGATCATGCTCTCTGTCGTGTTCGTCCTCGCCGCAACGCTGACACTGCTGCCGCTGGTGCTAGTCAAGCTCGACAAACGGATCAACGCGCTGGCGTTGCCGTGGGCCCGAGTCGGTGAGCACCGCTCACCAGCCTTCGAGCGATGGGGGCAGCGTTTGTGGAAGCGCCCGTTCGCGTGGGGCGCCGCTGCGTTGGCGATCCTGATCGCGCTGTCGATCCCCCTGGCGGGACTGAAGACCGCGATGCCATCGATCGCAGTGCTACCGTCCGATGCCAACGCGCGAGTCGGCTACGACCAGGTCAAGCAGGCCTTCGGCCCCGGCGCTCCGGGAACACTGCAGATCATCACCCCGTCCTCCGCCGCCTCGCAGGCGCAGCAGGTGCTGGCCGCTGATGCGGGAATCGCCGGCGCGATGCCGCCCGTCGCCGCAACCGACGACAGCGGCTTGTCGCTGATCGCCGCGATCCCGAAGCTCGACCCCTCCGACCCAAGCCTGAGCGCGACAGTCGACCGGCTCCGCTCCGACCTTCCAGACGGCACCCTGGTCGGCGGCGCCGCTGTGGAGAATCTCGACCTGAAGACGCAACTCGACACCTCCACCCCGATAGTGATCGCTGTGGTCCTCCTATTGGGCTTCGCGCTGCTGCTGGTCGCGCTGCGTGCACCGTTGATCGCCCTGATCGGCACCGTGGTGAGCTTGCTGTCCACCGCAGCGGCGTTCGGTGTGGCCCGCCTGGTGTTCCAGGACGGTATCGGCGCGAACCTGTTCGGCTTCGAACCGCAGGGCTTCCTCGATGCATGGGCGCCGGTGTTCTTCTTCGCGATGATCTTCGCGATCGCTATGGACTACACCGTGTTCCTGCTCTCGTCCGCCAAGGAGCACTGGGAACGCTCCGGTGACCCGAAAGAAGCGATGATCGGAGCCGTCGCCCACTCCGGTCGCGTCATCTTCGCCGCCGGCGGCGTCATGGTCGCCGTCTTCTTCACCTTCGCCCTGTCCGGCCCACTGCCCCCGAAGGAGATGGGCGTCATCCTCGGCGTCGCCGTTCTCCTCGACACCTTCCTCATCCGGCTGATCCTGCTCCCCGTCGCACTACGCCTGGCAGGACGCGCAGCATGGGCCTGCCCCACATGGCTCGCCCGGATACTGCCGAACATCAGCTTCGCCCACGACTAACCCCCGAAACAACTAACCCCTGAAACAGGAGCACCAACATGACCGACAAGTCCGAAACCACAGCACTCGATCACTCCACCGAATCAGGAGCGGCCACCCTGCGGCGACTACAACCGCAGCATCGGGACCTGCGCAAAGCGATCCCCGACGTCTACGCCGGCTTCGGCGAACTGAGTACAGCGGCGTTCGCGGACGGCGCACTCGACCGCAAGACCAAAGAACTCATCGCCTTCGCCATCGGAGTCGTCGAAGGATGCGACGGCTGCATCGCATCGCACGGCCAAGCCGCAGCCCGCGCCGGCGCAACGAACCAAGAAGCCGCCGAAGCGATCGGCGTGACCTTCCTCATGCACGGCGGCCCCGCCACTATCCACGGAGCCCGCGCCTACGACGTCTTCCGCGGATTCACCAACCCCGACAACGCACCCCGCTAGGAGCGACACCACCATGTGCCACGCCACCCGCTGCCGCACCTGCGACAAAACCACCTGGGCCGGCTGCGGCAGCCACATCGAAGCCGTCCGACGCACTGTCCCACCCGAAAACTGGTGCCCCGGCCACTCCGACCCCGCAACCACGCGCCCGAAACGCCGCTGGTTCTAGTTCACGCGCCCAACCACATCGACGACACGAAACGATCCCACCGCATGCACAAACCCAACATCGACCAAGCAGTCCTGCTCCTCGCCGGAACACTGAACCTCACCGGAGTGGCCCTCAGCATCACTGTCTCACCTTGGTGGCTCCTCCTTCCGGGGTTCGTGTCACTAAACCTGATCCAATCAAGCATCACCGGACTTTGCCCCGCCGCCGAACTGCTCAAGAAGATGGGACTGCAATCGGGAAGGGCGTTCTAGGTAAGCCGCTACGGGCGGACTTGATGCGATCAGCGATCAATCCAGTGGAAAACGACTCAAGGATCTACGAGTGAACCAAGTGAACCAACGGCGCGCATTCACGATCTGGCTGGACCCGGTGTGCCCGTATTCGTGGACCACCGCACAGTGGCTGCTAGCCACTGTCGACAATCCCAACGAACTGCAGTGGAAGCTGATGAGTTTGGCGCTCCTCAACGAGGGACGCGAACTGCCCGAACGTGCCCGCAAGCGGATGCAGGATTCCCGAGCGGCGGGCAGACTGTTCGCCTCGCTGGAGCGCGCACTAGACAGCGAGCGGATGTGGCAAGCCCTGCGAACATTCAGCGACCAGTACCACCGAGACGGCGCCACGATCGACGGTCAGTCAGTGTGCGAAATGCTACTCGAGCTCGAACTGCCCGCACACCACATCTCGAGCATCGACGACCCGACCCTCGACGCCGCGGTGCGCGATGCACATACGCTCAGTCAAGAAGCCGCGGGCGAAAGCGCAGGAAGCCCCCTAATCGGGATCGGCGAGACCGTCTTCCACGGCCCCGTGCTCACCGCGATACCTGCCCCCACCAACGCACACGATCTTCTCACCGCTCTCGAAACACTCTCCACCGTCAAGACCTTCGCATCCATACAACGGTTTCCACACCCCAGTAACAGCCACCTCTGAGAACGGAGCAAATCGAGACCATGACTGCCAAAAAGATCGTCATCGCCGGCGCCGGAATCGGCGGACTCAGCGTGATCAAAGAGTTGCGCGAATCCGGCACTCCCCTCGACAACACAGACATCACCTTGATCGACGAGAACTTCGAGCACTACCTTGGCTTCACCCTGCCGTGGGTGATGCGAGGCTGGCGCACGCCAGCGAGCGTTCCCATCCGACCGTCTGAGAAGAACCTCGCCGGAATTCGCACGGTGCGCAGCACTATCTCCAGTGTCGACGCCGCCAACAGCACCGTCATCCTCGACGACGGCGAGCGCGTGGACTTCGATGCGCTCGTACTCGCGCTGGGTGCCCGCAATGCGACGCATCGAGTGCCCGGTCTCCTAGCGGCGGCCGACGCAGGCGTCGCCGTGCACTATTACGCCACCGCCGATGCCGCACGTGCCCACCGCGCTCTGACCGCGTTCCCGGGCGGCCGACTGGTCTTCCTCGTCGCATCGATGCCATTCCGCTGCCCCGTCGCCCCCTACGAGGGCGCCTTTCTCGCGGCAGATCTCCTGGCCGAACGCGGCGTGCGGGACAAGACAGATATCGCTGTGTACACCCCGGAACCGCAGCCAATGCCCTCCGCCGGACCCGACGTCGGATTGGAGCTCGCAGAGCGCGTCAGAGCCTCGGGAATCGACCTGCATCCGCGATACCAGGTCGAGCGAGTAGATCATCAGACCAAGACCGTGCACTTCACCAACGGCGAGCAAGTCACCTTCGACCTGCTGATCTTCGTCCCGCCGCACGAACCCGCGCTGACCCTGGACACACCGGGATGGATTCCGGTCGACCGGGCTTCAGTGCTCACCGAACACCGCGGCGTATGGGCGATCGGCGACCTCTCCGCAGTCACCTCCCCCACGAACAGGCCCCTCCCCAAGGCCGCCATCTTCGCCAAGAACGGCGCCGCCGCCGTGGCCCGAAACGTACTGCACTACCTCGGGCTCGCCGAATCCCCAGCGTCTCTATCAGGGCAAGGCTACTGCTACATCGATACCGGATCCCACGAATCAGCCCGGGGCCAGGGCAACTTCTTCGCCGAACCACACCCCGACGTCGCGCTCACACCCGCATCTCACCAGCTGCACCAAGAAAAGATTCGCGAAGAACTCGACTGGCGCGCCTACTGGGAATGACAGCGGACTGCGCGGCCAAATCGAACAAGTCGTAGAGTCCCGTTTAGTCGCGAACAAACGTTGTCGATCGCAGGTCGATCTCCGAACGCTGCGCCGCTCGGTCGCTCAAGCTGGCGATCTCACCGGCCGCACCGACCAGCACGCACACGCTACGAGATCCATCTGCGGCCTCTCCCGCATCGCTGATCATTTTGCGCCACAAGCGTTTCGCGATCTGTCGCTTCAAGCATCGGATCGCCTCGCGGGAAGTCTTACCTTCGTCTAGCTTCCGCCGATAGTAGACATTGCCGGCGCTGCCCGCCATGCGGGCTTGCGTGACGGCGACGATGTAGATGGCCGCGTTCAAGGACCTGTCGCCCTCGCGGGAGAGGCGGTGTCGTTGCTTGTCGGCGCTGGCCACCTCGATCGGCGCGGTCCCGGCGTAGGAGGCGAATGCGGACTGATCCCGAAATCGGGCCGGGTCGCCTGTGCGGGAGAGGATCCGGCACGCTGTGATCGTCCCGACGCCCTCGATCTCCAACAGGCTCGTCCCCGAGGCCTTCAGCTCAACCTCGATGCGGGTGGTGATGTCATCGATCTGAAAGCGCAGCCTGCGCAGATCTCCGATGATTGCTAGCCCCACCTCCTTGCGCATTGCATCCGCGCCGGACGCCGGCGTCAGCCTGCGGAGCGCATCCGAGGCCTCCTCCGTCGTGAACGCGCGATCGAGGCCGCCTGGCAGCAGCTCGCGCAGGAGTGCGTGCAGCTGGTTCGTCAGCCGGCCCTTGTGCCGGACCAGGTCGATTCGGCGCCCACCTCGGGAGAGCTCCCGCACCCGCGCCGTCGCGGTCGCCGGCACATCCACCACCGCCTCCGCTTGGCTCACGAGCCACTGCGTCAGGTGATGCCCCAACCCGGAAGCGTTCTCCACCGCCCAGATCCGCTCCGGCCATTGCCCCGCCCACTTGACCAACTCGCGATAGGAGTTCAGATCGGCGGAGATCCGCAACGACCCCAGATCCTTGTTCGTTCCCGAATCGACCGCTGTCGCCGTATGCGTCGACTTATGCGGATCCACACCAATGACGATCATCAAACACCAAGCCTCTCCCAGCGGCCCGGCCGACGACCGCCATACTCACGCGGACAACACTATTGGGGTAACCACCACCGGCATTCCGACTTCCAGCCCACCACCACCGCACCGGCATCCGATACGACGATGAAGACGTTCCTGTGTTGAGCCAAGTAGGTGATCGGAGACCGCCGAGGAGGACATAACCCTCTTCAAGCCAGCACGTCGGCCGCCAGCGGCAGGAAGCCATGCCGAGCCATCCCCGACGATCTCCTACGGAACGCTACAAACCCGTCAGTTCGAACACGCACGGGACTGGTGCACGGGTAGGTGACATCTGATCTGGCTTGCCCGGGAGGGTGGGCCTGGAAGGATGGCCATCGTGCCTAAGCCTTATCCGCAGGAGTTCCGTGACGATGTGGTCCGGGTTGCCCGGGATCGTGAGAGCGGTGTGACGCTCGCGCAGATCGCGAAGGACTTCGGGATCCATGAGATGACGTTGCAGAAGTGGTTGCGTCGCGCCGACGTCGATGACGGCAACAAGCCCGGAATGACGAGCGGGCAGTCGGCGGAGTTGCGGGAGGCCAACAAGCGAATCCGGTTGTTGGAGCAGGAGAATGAGGTCCTGCGACGGGCGGCGGCGTATCTGTCGCAGGCGAACCTGCCGGGAAAAGGTTCTACCCGCTCGTGAAGGAGCTCGCCGCCGACGGAATCCCCGTGGCGGTGACGTGCCGGGTACTCAAGCTCGCCAGACAGCCCTACTACCGGTGGCTCAAGGAGGCGGT
>NZ_LSRE01000020.1 GCF_001575205.1 Tsukamurella pseudospumae | reverse complement strand
GCCACGGTCCCGGATCTGCCGGGTCAGCGACGAATACGACTGCTTGAACCGCATCTCGACGAGTTCGTCGAACAGGGTCTGCGCCCACAGATGCGGGTCCTCGAGCAAGCGGCTGGTGACGTACTCGGCGAACGGCTCGAACGGGTCCTCGTCCCGGTGGCGGACACCCGGCTCGGTGACCCCGTTGAGATAGTTGCGGACGGTCTTACGGTCCCGTCCCAGATGACGGGCGATCGCTGAGATCGTCCACCCCTGCTTGCGCAGAGCATGTGCTTCCACGGTCTCTCCTTGTGTGAGCATGAACGAGCGGGGCCTCCCTCGAAGGGCTGGTGCGTGGTCAGAGACCACCAGCATCACGGGGAGGCCCCGCCCATTACTTGGCGGGTGCACACAAGTGGGGAGATTCAGTTAGCAGAACTGGGGAGAATCAACGAGCGCAGTCAACGTGCCGTTGCCGGTCTGAGTTATCTGGCTGGGGTCGAACTTGGGGACGAGGCCGTACTCGCCCAGTGCCTCGAGCAGCGCAGCGTAGGTCCTTTTCACCTGGCCTTGGGCGGCGGTGATCGTCACCCTGTCGCCCGAGCTTGTGTACAGGTCCCGGACCGCTCGTTCGTAGGCTTCTTGGGCGGGCTTGACCTTTTCGTTGAAGATCTTCAGGCGTGCCGGATCGCCGAGCTCGTTGATGCGGCTCGCAGCGAGGACCTCTTCGTCTACGCCGTTGATCCGATAGTGCTTGGCGAGGCCTTGCTGTCCCATGTTCGTGATGGTGGTTTCTATGACATCGCCGTTGGCGTTTACGCCGGTCGTGCGGTAGACGTTGCCGTTCTCGCCCGTGGTGATCGTCTCGGTGTACCCGCCGCCATACTGGTCCGCAACATCGACATGAGTGCGCTGTTCGGGGCTGGTGTTGTCGACGGTTCCTCGATTGCCAGGTGTGTCGGTCCAGCTCGAGGTGACCGGATTGCCGTTCGAGTCAACCTGGGTGTGGCCGTCGATGCGTGATCCATCGAAGGTCTGGGTCACTGTGTCGACGTTTCCTGCGCCGTCCCGAGTGGATTGCGAACGGCTGGCATTGCCATCGTCGCTGACCACGGTGGTATCTACCTGACCGGACGGATCACCTACCGAGACGGAACTCAGACCGTTGTCCTGCGGCGTTCCCGGCGCCGGGGTCTTCACTTGCGTCGGCACAGTACCTTGGACCGCCTGCACCAGGGGATTCTGCGCGACCTGCGGGGACACCTCCACCGACACCGCAGGGCTCCCGGGATCCGGAGCCTGCGGCACCACTCCCGAAATCGCCGGCAGCATCGATCCCGCCGTCTGAGCTGCCTGCTGCTCCGTCGGAGGTGCATTCCCAACAGAACCAACCTGTGCACCGGCACCGGCACCTGCCGCAGCACCGTCACCGGGAGGGTCAGCCAGGATGGGGTTGTTGTTGCCTTCCGGGCGGTTGATGGTTTGGATGAGGTCGTCGCCGCTGCGGGTGTAGCTGGTGGGGATCTTCTCCCCTGTCTTGGTGTCGTAGGCCCAGGGGGTGAACCGGTCAACTTCATTGCCGTCACGGTCGTAGGTGGAGAGGGTGCCGTCGTCGTTGACGTCGACGCTGCCGCCGTCGGGGCGGTCCACTTCGTTGATGTTGAACCGGTACTGCGACGGGGCATCCGCGTTCTCGGACAGGATGAACGTCCGCTTCCCGTCGGGGGTGGTCCACTCCTTGTAGTTCTCGCCGTCGACCTGATCGTTCGGGATCATGTCGTTGGTCGGAGCAGAGCCGTCCGGATTGAGCGGGCCAGCCTTCCGTCCGCGGCGCCCCGTCATCAACGCCGACACTTCGCCGACGAGGTACGCCCACGACGGTGCGCCGTCCTTGTTCTCGCCGTCGCCACCGTTGTCGGGGCCGGTTCCGCCGCCGTTGTTACTCGCGTCGCCGCCACCGGGGCCGCCGGTGGCGCCCGCGCCGTTGGCGGCGCCGGGGACCGCGCACTGCGACTCCGTTTTGGTCACCGTCACCGTGGGGCTGCTCGGCTGCCCCGACGGGGACTGCTCGGGCTGCTGGCCGTCGCTCTGGCGGGGTCCGCCGGGTGCGGTGGTCTGCACCGTCGGGTTCTGGTTCTGCTGTCCCTGTCCGTTCCCCTGCGGCTGTTGGCCGCTGCCTTGGCCGGGTTGTTCGTTGCCGGGGATGTTCGGGGCCTGCTGGCCGGGAGTGCCGAACTGGGGGGTTTGGGCTTGGATGCCGGGACCGTTGTCACCGCCGCTCCCCGCGGGGGAGGTGGCGATCCCGTTGTTGTCCTGCCCGCCCTGCTGGCCGCCCTGTTGTCCGCCGGGTGCGCCGGTCTGAGCCGGAAGCGGAGTGAACGTCAGCTCGGGTCCGGTCGGCCCACACGTGGCGGGGCCGCCGCCGGGGCACGGCGCCGCCGCAGCGACACCACTGCCGGCGCTGGTCGCGGCGAAGCCCATCATCCCGACCGCGACCATGATCCCGGCGACCGCAGCGGCGGCGCGCACTTGCTGCGGCGCCGGTGCACCGACCCCGGCATCGCGGAGCTTGCCCAGGCCGGCGAAGAGAATCTTGCCGACGATCACCATGACGAGCCAGAAGGTCAGGAACACCACTGGCACCGGAGTGAACCTCGGTGCTTCGATGGAGAACAGGACACCGCCGAACAGTCCGGCGAGACCGATGATGGTGAGGAACGCGCCCTGTAGACGCTGCTGCAGGAGGGGGTTGCGTTCCTGTGGTTGCGGGTTCTGCTGGCTGTCACGGGCGTGCCGCCTCGACGGGGATGCCCTCGCCCGGTCGCACCCATTCGCGTACGTCGAGGACCATGCCGGGGCGGTAGAGCTCGGCCAGGTCGATGTCACTGATGGTGCGCGCCTGCTTCCCCTCGATGAGGCTGCCGCTGTGCAGCGGCGCGTCCACGTGCGTTCCGCAGTGGGTGTTCATCTCGGTCATCCAGTCCTCGCCCCAGCCCTCGCCGTTGGGGAGTTCATGGCCCGCACAGCCGAAGATGTCCACCATGCGGTCGCGGCCCTCGCCGCTCGGGTGCAGGTAGTGGATCCTCGGGGCGAGAACGGATTCCAGGGCCTTGTAGGCCTCGGGCACGAGGTCGCGGTTGGCGGGGTCCAGCGTGCGGGAGAGGTCGATCAGTGTGGTCATCGTCGGATGCCTTTTTCGAATGTCGGAGGGTCAGAGCTTGACCCGCGCCGCGGACGCGTGATGCGTGGGCGAGGGATACACGGTCTGCAGGTCCAGCGGCTGCGGGAGCGCGCCGAGTTCCTCGATGACGCCGGGGCGGT
Organism: Tsukamurella pseudospumae; assembly: GCF_001575205.1. GTDB lineage: Bacteria > Actinomycetota > Actinomycetes > Mycobacteriales > Mycobacteriaceae > Tsukamurella > Tsukamurella pseudospumae. The sequence goes on along the minus strand of NZ_LSRE01000020.1, from coordinate 9,118 downwards.
GCGGGTTCCAGCCGAGCGCGGTCATCGCGTGCGCGCTGGAGGCGCGGGCGTTGACGAAGAAGTCGAACTCGTTCGCCCGGCCGTTGAGTTCGCGCATCTCCCCGTGGTTCACCAGCACCACCTCGCCACCGAGACCCGACGCGCGGCTGACCGCGTGCGCGATGTCCATCGCCGTCACCGTGTCGACGGCGCCGAAGTACAGCCCACGGGCCTCGGGATCACCGACCGCGAGGGCGTACAGATCGGCGAGGTCGTCGACGTGGACGAAGGTGCAGGCGTTGTCGCCCGGAGCGACCGCGTACGCCACCCCGTGTGCGCGAACGCCGTTGAACTGCCGGGCGATCGGCCCGATGTACCCGCCGTCGCGGCCGTACACCTGACCCGGTGCGATGACGACACCGCGCAGCCGGCTCTCGCCGAGGACGCTCAGTTGGACGTCCCGCAGGTGCGCGTAGTAGTACGCCGGTGTCATCGGGTCCGCTTCGGTGACGACGCGATCGGGCTGGAGCGAGCCCGTGTCCATCCAGGCGCCGACGCCGGAGGTCCACAGGTAGAGCTTCCCGTCGTCCAGAGCGTCGATGAGCGTGCGGGTGGCGTTGATCGACTGGTCGACGGTCTCCAGGGCCTGCGTGAGGAATCCGCCGGTCGAGATCTGGATCACCCCGTCCGTGGCCGCGGCCTGTTCGGCGAGGAGGCCGGTGTCCGCCAGTGAGCCGCGGACGGGCCGGACTCCCGCCTCCGCGAGCCGGGCGGCGCTGGTCTCACTGCGGGCGAGCCCGACGAGCTCGTGACCGTCGGCCATCAGCCGTGCGCAGACGGCGCTGCCGATGTATCCGCTTCCTCCGATGACGAAGTACTGCACTGGGGGCTCCTTGTCCGTGCGGTCGCTCGACGTCCGGGAGACGCCGCCGACCGCTAACGCACATCTCTTTGATTTCGAGATGTGACCCTACTCACGGCGATCCTTAAATGCAATGGGCTTTGCGATTAACGATGCGAGCCCGATACGATGACGTCGTGAACGAGGTGGTGAGACGGCCCGGAGGGCGAAGCGCGCGCGTCCGGCGGCAGGTCCTCGACGCGACTCGCGAGCTCCTGATCGAGTGCGATCTGGAATCGGTGACGATTCCCGAGGTGGCCGCCCGCGCGGGCGTCCACTACAGCTCCATCTACCGCAACTGGACCGACCGCGGTGTTCTGCTGCGCGATGCGCTGCTCGACCTCGTCGCAGGCGTCGCGCCGGTGCCGGACACGGGCGACCTCGAGGCGGACCTTCTCGAGCTGACCGACGGTGTACTGGACCTCTATCAGACACCGGTGGGGCGGATCCTGCTGTCGACCACGCGGTCGGCGGAGGAAGCGCTGGTGGACTTCCGCAGCGCCTACTGGGATCTGCGCCTGGAGGCGCTGTCGGCGATCATCGACCGCGCGGTGGATCGCGGTGAGGTGCCGCCGACCAGCGACCGCAGGCTGATCTTCGAGATGATCCTCGGGCCGATCCTCAGCCGGCAGCTGCTCCTCGGCAGCGAGCTCACCGACCTCTCGAGCCGCACCATCGTCGACCTGGTCCTCCCGGGGCTCCGGGGGCAGGAACACGACGCCGGCGCGAGCGGTGCGCGCACGGATCGTCGCGCGCGGTGACGACGGTGCGCGACCGCTGACGGATGCGAACCCGTCAGTGCCGGTTCCAGAACTGGTGGACCACACCGTTCGGCGTGGCCATCGACTCGATGTCGAACCGGTCGTGCACGCCGGACAGACCCTCCCACAACGACACCCCACGGCCCAGGACGATCGGCTGGATCGCGAGGTGCACGAAATCGACGAGGTCCTCCCGGAGGTAGTCGCGCACCGTCGACGGGCCTCCGCCGATGCGGACGTCCCCGCCCCTGGCGAGTTCCTTCGCCTCGGCGAGGGCGTCGGCGGGGGAGGCGTCGCGGAAGTGGAAGACGGTCCCGTTCGCGAACTCGATCGGCGGGTGCGGGTGATGGCTGAGCACGATCACCGGGGTCCGGAACGGGGGGTCCTCGCCCCACCAGCCGCGCCAGCCGTCATCGCCCCACGGACCCCGCTGCGGACCGAACTTGCCGCGCCCCATGATCTCCGCGCCGACTCCCTGGCCCCAGACGCTGGTGAACAGGCGGTCGGAGGTGATCGGAGCATCGGCCCGGTCGACACCGGCGATAACTCGTCCGTCGAAGCGGGCGAACAACTCGCCCGCGCCACCGATCGGCTCGTCGACTGTGATCGTCCCGCCGGCGGCGTAACCGTCGATCGACACGTTCATCAGGTCGACCCGTACTCGTACTTCTCGTGTCATGGCGATCTCCGTCGTCTCGTGCCGCGCCGCCGTCGGGCCCGGTCCACTCCTTCGTCGAACGGGGCGACGCGGATTCGACATGCGGGTTCGGAATTCCCGCCGATGAACGAAGTGAGAGTATCGAAGCATGTCTGAGCAGCGTCCTGCGGAAACACCGTCGAATCCGGCACTGGCCGCGGAGGCGCGGATCGCGCGGACTGCGGTCACCGTCTTCCCGCTCCTCGTGCTGGTGGCGGGCGTGGTCGGCTACCTCGCGCCCGGGACGTTCAAGCCGCTCGCGCCGTCGGTGCCGTACCTGCTGGGCGTGATCATGTTCTGCATGGGCCTCACGCTGACCCCGCCGGACCTGGCGTCGGTGGCGAAGCGCCCGTGGGCGGTGGTGCTCGGCATCGTCGCGCACTACGTGATCATGCCCGGCGCGGGGTGGGTGATCGCGCACGCGCTGGGGCTCGAACCCGAGCTGGCGGTGGGCGTGATCCTGGTGGGGTGCGCCCCGTCGGGGACGGCGTCGAACGTGATGGCGTTCCTGGCCAAGGGCGATGTGGCGCTGTCGGTCGCCGTCGCGAGTGTCTCCACCCTCATCGCCCCGATCGTGACGCCCCTGCTGGTGCTCTTCCTCGCCGGTTCGTACCTCCCGATCGATGCCGGCGGGATGGTGCTCGACATCGTCAAAACCGTTCTGCTGCCCGTGATCCTCGGCGTCATGGCGCGGAAGTTCGCGAAGAGTCTTGTCGCGAAGGCGCTTCCGGTCCTCCCGTGGGCGTCCGCGATCGTCATCGCGCTGATCGTCGCGATCGTGGTGGCGGGCAGCGCGAGCAAGCTCGCCGCCGCGGGCGGCATCGTCTTCCTCGCCGTGGTGTTGCACAACGGCTTCGGGCTCGCGCTCGGCTACCTCGCCGGCAAGGTGGGGCGGCTCGACGACCGGGCGCGCCGGGCCCTCGCGTTCGAGGTCGGTATGCAGAACTCCGGGCTCGCCGCGACCCTGGCCACTGCGCACTTCTCGCCGCTGGCTGCGCTGCCGTCGGCGGTCTTCTCGCTGTGGCACAACGTGTCCGGAGCGATCGTCGCTGCGTGGCTCGCACGCAGGCCGATTCGCGACTGATCGCGCCGCGATGGGCGCTGCGCCGCGCGCCGCGCCGTCAGGACGCCATCACGCCGTGCATGACCACGTTCGCCGCGACCTCGCCGATGTCGACGGTGTCGTCGGGCGTGCCGCCGATCAGCGTGGTCGAGAACGTGACCAGGTGCTCGTCGTCCTGCGAATAGATCTCGTTGCGGATCGTGACCATGTCGAACCCGCCCACCTGGCGGTACTTGTCCACGTGGACGTGGACGGTGAGCTCGTGGCCCGCGACGACGGGCTGGTGGTAGGTCATCGACTCGTCGGCCTGGATCAGCTGGCTCGCGCCGTAGCCGACCACGCCGTCGTCGAACAGGTGGCGGTTCGCCACCACGCCGGCGACGCTGACCAGCATGGGCGGCGCCACCAGGTCGGCGTAGCCGGCGGCGCGCGCGGCCTCGAGGTCGAAGAAGCGCGGGTCCGTGAACTGGGAGGCGATGGCGTACTCGCGCACCTTCTCGCGCCCCACCAGGTAGGTATCGGGGTGCACCCGGTGGTATCCGACGGCGTCGGCGGCCCGCCGGCTCTTCTCGTCGGCGGTCAGGTCCGTCACGCTCGCATCGATAGGCACGGGATTCCAATCTACGGGGTCGACGGTCCGCCCGGGGCTGTCCAGGTGTCCAACGCTCGGGCCGTCGTGTTGTGGGGTGCTCACCCCGCGCGATGGCGCCGGACCGCCTCGCGGCTTCCGCACCGCGGCGAGCAGTACCGCTGTCGGCCGTTGCGGGAGACGTCCGCGAACACACGATCGCAGTCCGACGAGGCGCAGCGACCCAGCCGGTTCATGCCCCGCGTGGTCAGGTGCAGGGCCGTCCCGGTGAGGATCAGCACGGCGAGCTGCCCGGTCAGCGTCGCCCCCGACTCGCGGTAGTGCAGGTGCCAGCCGGTCCCGGCGTGGTCGGTGACCCGCGGATGCGAGGCGTGGGCCGCGAGCAGCGCGTTGAGTCGCTGCACCCGGTCCGCGACCTCCTCCGCGTCGACGACGGTGAGCCACGCCGCGATCAGTTCCCGGCACCCCGCGTAGTCCTCCGGGCCGACGGATTCGACGAGGACGTCGTGGGCGGCGCACCGTCGGACCAGGTCGCGGAGGTCGACGGGCGGATCGTTCGCCAGATCCTCGGCCAGCAGGACCGGACCCTCGCCGTAAGGGTTGATATGCACAAGGCCATTACAGCACGATCGAGCGGTGCCCGATATCACCACGACGACGCTGCTCCTCCTGCTGATCGCCGCGCTCGCCGCGGGCTGGGTGGACTCCGTGGTGGGCGGCGGTGGGCTCATCCAGCTCCCCGCACTGCTCATCGCCTTCCCGGCGGCCGCGCCCATCCACCTGCTCGCGACCAACAAGATGGCCTCGATCGCGGGGACGACCACCAGCAGCATCACCTACTGGCGGCGCGTGCGCCCGGACCCGCGGACCGCCGTGGCTCTGGCCGTCCCGGCGTTCGCGGGCGCGATCGGCGGCTCGATCATCGCCTCGCACATCCCGCGCTCCGCGTTCAACCCGATCATCCTGGCCGCGCTGATCGCCGTCTTCGCCTACACGCTGCGCCAGCCGGACCTCGGCGACGAGACGAACCTGCGGTACCGCGGGCACCGTCATCTCCTGACGGCCGGGCTCGCCGGGTTCGCGATCGGCGTGTACGACGGTGCGCTGGGCCCCGGCACCGGCTCCTTCCTCGTGTTCGCGATGGTCGGGCTCATGGGCTACTCCTTCCTCGAGGCCTCGGCGAAGGCCAAGGTCGCGAACTTCGCGACGAACCTCGCCTCGCTCGTGGTGTTCCTGCCGCAGGGCGCGGGCTACTGGAAACTCGGCGTCGCGATGGCCTGCGCCAACGTCGCGGGCGGCTACCTCGGGGCGCGGACCGCAGTGGCCAAGGGGAGCGACTTCGTCAAGGTCGTCTTCCTGGTCGTGGTCTCCGCGTTCATCTGCAAGATCGGGTACGACGTCGTGACCCAGTTCACGCGCGGCTGAACGGTTTGCGTTGTACCCCATGGCTCGCCGTAAAATGGTCGGGTGAGTGAAGCCGCCGTGGCCCCCGAAGACCCGATCGACCTCGAAGCCTGGCGCAGCGCCAACGAACTGTCCGTGCCCTTCTCCGAGGCGCTCGACCAGTGGGCCGATGCCGCCCACGCAGCCCTCGTCGAACTCGCCGGGCGGTACGGCTCGTACATCAGCTACGCGGAACTCGCGGCGCGGGCGCAGGCCGATGTCGGCATCGCCACTCGCGCGCCCGTCCGGCTCTGGATCGCCGCGCTGCAGCGCCGCGTCACCGACCGCTGCCAGGCCGCCGGCGAGCCGCCGCTCGTGGCGCTGATGGTGGCCCACGACCAGACCGTCGGCGAGGGCTACGCCTACGCGGTCGCCGTCGCGGACCTCCCGGTCCCGGAGAACCTGGACCAGCACGCCGCCGCGGCCCGGTTCGCCTGCTACCTCCACTTCGGGGCGACGGTGCCCGCCGGCGCCGGCCCGCAGCTGACTCCCAAGCTCGAGGAGGCCCGCCGCGCCGCCGCGGCGAAGGCCGCCCGCGTGCGCCCCACCAAGGCCGTCTCGAAGGGCCGCGTGGTCAAGGCCCGCACAGCCGAGGCACCCCGCGCGACGCGGGCACCGTCGGCCCGCCCCACCAAGGCGGCGGCCAAGCCCGAGCCCCGTCCGGCCAAGTTGTGCCCCAACTGTTTCACCCAGCTCGCCGCAAACGGCGAGTGCGGCTTCTGCTGAATCTCGCGTGGGGTCTTCGGTAGGCTGAAGGCAGGTACACCGGGCTCCGGGGTCTTCGCGCCGCGGTTCGCCTAACGTCCGGTGAAAGCTGTGAACACTCCGTCGCCGTCGGGCGATTCCCTCCTGTACGTCCACATCGACAACTGGGAGTACCAGTGCTGCGGCACGGTTCCCCGCGTCGGGGCCGAGCTCAGCGGCACCCTCACCGTCTACGAGAGCGAGAGCCCCGGGTATCGCGCGCCCGCGGTCACCGGCTTCGACCCGCGGACCGGGCTGGTGCGGTTCGGGTCGATCGTCGCGCAGCTCGGGTCCGGGCTGTCCGAGCCGGCCGGTGACACGGCTCTGGTGCTCAGTTGGCACGACCACACCGCGAAACCACGATTGACGGGTGTCGTTGAGCAGGTCATCGAGGAGACGGGGCGCTTCCTGCCGATCGGTGCGGACCGGACCCTGCGCGTAGACCCCGAGTCTCGGGAGTTCCATGAGGTCGCCGAGGCGACGCGCTGGCCGGAGGAGCAGTTGGAGAGCGGTGGTGCGGCGACGATCGGCGTCGTCGTCGGGCTGCGGGTCATCGATCTGCGGGTCCCCACCGACGCGGAGATCGAGGACCGACTCGCGAGCGAGGATCGTGCGCGCCGCACGGTGCGCTTCATCGCTCCCGCCTCGATGTTCCCGGCGGATCCGCCGGCGACGGGCGATCGGCTCGAGATCGACCTCTCGGACGAGAGGATCAGGCCGCCGGGGCAGAGGTCGGAGGCGCCGCTCGTGTGCGGAGAGATCACGTCGGTCCATCCGCTGCCGGCGATCCCGGAGAGCGCGGGCTGGGTCACGGTCACGCCGATCATCATCGACGAGATCGCGAACTACTCGATCGATCTCATCACGGATCCGACCGAGTAGTTGCTCCTCGGCACCAGGCCCGGCGGGCGCCGTGCGCACCAGGAAGCGGTGTGTCCGCGGATGCAGTCGCAACAACTGCCCGGAGGCCTGGCTACGATAGCCGCGGAGGTACGCCGGGGCCCCGCGGAACCACTCCTCGAGGTTGTCGAAAGCCTGGTGCAGAATCGTGAATTCTCCGTTGTCGCTGGATGTCTCGCTGTTGTACGTGCACATCTCCAACTGGGAGTACCAGTGCTGCGGGCCGGTGCCACGGGTCGGTTCGACGGTGCGCGGCTCGCTCACGCTGCATCCCAGCCGGCGGCCGGGCTACCCGGCGCCCGAGGTGCTGGACTGGGAGCCCGATTCGGGGCTGGTCCTCGTGGGTGACATGTACGCGCAGCTGGGTTTCTCCGTGACGGACCCGTACCGCACGGATCTCATCGTGAGCCTGGGCTGGCACGACGCCGGGCCCGCGCCCACGGTGACCGGCACCGTCGAGATGCTGCTCGAGGAGACGGGCGTCTACGTCCGCGAGCGCACCGGCGAGCTGGACATCGACCCCGGCACCGTCGAGTACCGGGAGGTGCGCGAGGCCACCGTCTGGCCCGAGGACCGCCCCGAGGCCGGCGGGCCCGCGGCCGCCGGCGTGATCGCCGGGGTGCGGCTCGCCGACGCGAGGGCGGAGGGCCGTCGCCTCTTCGCCGAGGCCGTGGGCCGACCGGTCAGACGGTGACGGGTTCCGGCGTCGCGGCAGCGGCACGCGCCCGCGGGACCGCCCAGCACATCGCAGCGGCTCCGACGCAGAGCGCGCCCGCCACGTAGAACGCGGGGTCGTAGCCGCCGGACGCGTCGCGGATGTAGCCGGCGCCGAAGGCCGCGACCGCGGCGCCCAGCTGGTGCGCGGCGAAGATCCACCCGAACACCACTGGCGTCGACTCGCCGAAGTGCTCGCGGGCGAGCGCCATCGTCGGCGGAACGGTCGCGACCCAGTCGAGGCCGTAGAACAGGATGAACACGAGCAGTCCCGGCGCGACGTGGGGAGACAGTAGCGAGGGCAGCAGCGCCAGCGCGAGCCCGCGGCCGAGGTAGTAGACCACCAGCAGGATCCGCGAGTCGACGCGGTCGGTGAGCCAACCGGACGCGATGGTGCCCACCACATCGAAGACGCCGATGATCGCGAGCAGCGAGGCGGCCGCAGTGGCGGGCATCCCGTGGTCACCGGCGGCGGGGATGAAGTGCGTCTGCAGTAGGCCGTTCGTGGTGGCACCGCAGATCGCGAAACTAGGGCGTGTCTCCCAATCATGGACTGCTGATCGGGGATAATCGTTCCGTGAGTTCATCTCGGTACGAAGCGATTTCGGATGAGCAGTGGGCTCGGATCGAGCCGTTGTTGCCTTCGAGTGTTGGTCGGCCTGGGCGTCGGTTCGAGAACAACCGGCGAGTGGTCGAGGCGATCATCTACCGGTATCGAACCGGGATTCCGTGGCGGGATCTGCCGGTCGAGGCATTCGGTTCGTGGAAGACGGCCTGGAAGCGTCACCGGCGTTACGCCCAGGACGGAACCTGGGACAAGGTTCTGGCTGCGCTCCTCGCCGACGCCGATGCGGCGGGCAAGATCGATTGGACGGCGGTGTCGGTGGACGCCACGATCAACCGTGCGCATCAGCACGCGACGAACACTGTTCGCCCTGATCAGGACACAGGGGGCCCGGTCGAATTACACAAATCCTCCACCCGGGTTCGTCGCGAGTCCGCTCGGCGGTGATCGTGAACCGGCCGGCCACGGGATCGGCCGTTCGCGGGGAGGCCTGACCACCAAGATCCACGCAGCAGTCGACGGTCAGGGGCGTCCGCTCGCGGTGGTCGTCACCGGCGGACAGCGCAACGACGGCGCCATGCTCACCGAGGTCCTCGCCGATATTCGGGTACCGAGATGCGGGGCTGGGCGTCCCCGCACTCGCCCGGACGCGGTCGTCGCCGACCGGGCCTACACCAGTGGCGTGAACCGGCGGATGCTCGCCGGCCGGGGTATCAAGGCAGTCATTCCGCAGAAGGTCACCGAGATCGACGCCCGCCGCCG
>NZ_LSRE01000019.1 GCF_001575205.1 Tsukamurella pseudospumae | reverse complement strand
AGAACGTGATCCTGCTCGGGCCGCCTGGAATCGGGAAGACCCATTTGGCGATCGGGCTCGGAGTGAAGGCCGCGCAGAACGGCTACTCCGTGCTCTTCGACACCGCGACGAACTGGATCGCCCGCCTGACCGCCGCGCACCAGGCCGGCCGACTCGAGGCCGAGCTGAAGAAGATCAAACGCTACAAGCTGATCATCGTGGACGAGATCGGTTACATCCCGTTCGACCCGGACGCGGCGAACCTGTTCTTCCAGCTCGTGAGCACCCGTTACGAGCAGGGCTCGATCATGGTCACCAGCAACCTGCCGTTCGGCCGCTGGGGCGAGACGTTCTCCGACGACATCGTCGCAGCCGCGATGATCGACCGACTGGTCCACCACGCGGAGGTTCTCACCCTCTCGGGCGATAGCTACCGCACCAGATCCCGCCGAGAACTCCTCGGCAAGGATCGCGACTAAACACCCGACAGCTGCTCAACTTTCAGCCGTCGTCTGCTGATCAGATTTCACCCGCCGTTGACAACTACTACGCCGCGATGCTCTACCACGGCTTCGCAATCGAAGGCGACATGCAGCAGATCATGGCCTACTACCCCGCTATCCGGCGCTCGCTGGACGTCATCCGCGCGCTCGCCAACCAGGAGGTCTCCGCATGACCGCCCAGCTCTCGACCGCTGTCGGTCGCTATGTCACGCTCACCGTCCAGGGCGTCGACTACCGGATCTACTTCGAGGAGGCCGGCACGGGGATCCCCGTCGTCCTCCAACACACCGCAGGCTGTGACAGCCGACAGTGGCGCCACCTCCTCGAGGACCCCGACTTCACCTCCAAGTACCGCCTGATCGCCGCTGACGCTCCGTACCACGGCCGATCGCTGCCGCCCGAAGGCATCGAGTGGTGGAAGACCGAGTACTCGCTGTCCAAGGAGTTCTTCATCGAGTTCCACAACCAGCTCGCCGAGCAGCTCGACCTGGACCGCCCCATCTTCATGGGCTGCTCAATGGGTGGTCACCTCGCAGCAGACCTCGCCCTCGCCTGTCCGGACAACTACCGTGCGGTCGTCGGCATCGAAGCGGCGCTGCACTCGCACGGCATGGAGCGCATCCTCCCGTGGCTCTACCACCCCCAGATCAGCAACGACACCAAGCCGGCACTGATGCAGACCCTCTGCTCACCCACCAGCCCCGAGAAGTACGTCCGGGAAACCGTCTGGGTCTACAGCCAGGGCGCGCCGCCCGTCTTCAAGGGCGACCTCGCGTACTACATGATCGGACACGACCTCACCGATTCCGCGCCCCTGATCGACACCACCAAGGTCGGCATGTGGGTCCTCAGCGGCGAATACGACTGGTCCGCGCCCCCGTCCGCCGGCCGCGAGCTGGCCGACAAGGTCCCCGGCTGTCACTTCGTCGAGATGACCGGCATGGGCCACTTTCCTATGTCGGAGGACCCGATCAAGTTCAAGGAGTACGTAGCGCCGATTCTCGCCGAGGCGAGCGCCCTATGATGACCGAAGAGCGCCGTGAGCTGCAGCAGCTCGCACGGCAGTTCGCCATGGAGGAGGTCCTCCCTGTGGCGAACGGGTTGGATCCGGTCAACGGCCTGATCCCGGACGAACTGCGCCAGAAGATGGCCGACATCGGCTTCTTCGGAATCCTCATCCCAGAGGAATACGGCGGACTCGGACTGGGTGCTTTCGAGTACTGCATGATCGCCGAGGAGCTCTCGCGCGCCTGGATGAGCGTCGGCAGCCTCATGGCTCGTGGCAACTCTCTGCTACCGGGGTTCACTGAAGAGCAGCAGCGAGACATCCTGCCCCGGATGGCCCGCGGTGAATACCTCTGCGCCTTCGCCCTGTCCGAGAACGAGGCCGGATCTGATGTCGCGAACATCAGCTGCCGCGCCCGGCGCGACGGCGATGACTGGGTGATCACCGGCAGCAAGATGTGGTGCACCTACGCCGACCAGGCCGACTTCATTATGCTCTTCGCGCGTACCTCCACCGATCCGGACCCGACGAAGCGGCACCGCGGGATCAGCGTCTTCTTAATCGACAAGGAGCGTGGCAGCTTCCCTGAGGGCATCAGCGGCACACCGATCCGCAAGGTCGGCTACCGCGGTTGGAAGACCTGGGAGCTCTCCTTCGATCGCTTCCGTCTCCCGGCGCACGCCCTCATCGGTGAGGAGGGGCGCGGCTTCTATGCGGCGATGCACAAGCTCGAGACCGCGCGCGCGCACACAGCAGCGCGCAGCATTGGGCTCGCCCGCGGGGCCCTCGAGGATGCCACCGAGTACGCGCTCAACCGGCAACAGTTCGGCCGGCCGATCAGCGACCTCCAGGCGATCCGTTTCAAGCTCGCAGACATGGCCACACAGATCGAGACGAATCGCCAGATGATGTACCACGTCTGCACCACGATCGACGCAGGTGGCCGCGCCGACCTCGAAGCTTCGATGGTCAAGTACTCCGCGAGTGAGATGTCGGAGAAGGTGACCAGCGAAGGACTCCAGATCCACGGCGGCGCCGGCTACACAAGCGAATACGCCGCCGAACGGTACTGGCGCGATGCACGTCTGACCAAGATCTTCGAAGGGACATCCGAGATCCAGCTCAAACTGATCTCCGACCATCTCCTCGGCCGATAGCCTTATTGCCCCGCCCGACAACGGTGAACGATGAGACAGCTTCCTGATCATTCCGCCACATCGCGCACAGCGCGTAGCGCGCGGTCACGTCGTGACGCCAACTGTCAGGACAAGTGGTGGCACACGATCACAAGCGCGATCGGCAACGTGGCGGAGCAGCTCGCGAGCAGCACCCGCCGGAACCGGTGCGTGAGTCCGACGAGAAGCAGTGCCCGACGAGAGCACAGCAAACCGGACATGAAGGGAACACCATGGTGCGCAAGCACACCGTTGCGATCATCGTGAGCGTCGCCGCGCTCGCACTACTCAGCGCCGGTTGCTCGGAGGACTCGAAGCCCGTCCCGAGCTCGTCGGCCGCTGCACCGACTTCCGTCGCCACGCCGCACTCCCAGGAAGCCGTCCCCACCCGGCCCAGCGAGCCGACATCGGGTAACAGCGGGAACGTCGGCCCGACAACGACCGTGCCCTCCGGGCCGACACACACGGTGACCAGGACTGTGCCCGCTACGCCCCAGGCACCCAATAGTGGCGGGACAATCGATGTGCCCTGCACAGGCCCCGACCAAGGCACTGTCTGCACCAATCCGAATCACGGCGGAGGCGACAACCCGTCGGAGAACGGGACGGGGCCCACCACTTCTCCGAAGGTTCGCGATGACGACCCGGGGGGCAAGCCCTGCACCACCGGAATGGGAGTCGCCGGAACGTACGTCTACTCGGACGACACCAGCAGTTGGGTCTGCCAAATCGGCTGACCAGGAGTCCACCCCCACGATCATTAGCAAGAGCCATTGACAACCAATGGCTGTGAGCCCACAGAACCTTCCGAACCATGCCATCAGCATCTCGATGCTTTGCCGCAGTGAAGGTAGATTCAGATCAACCTCAACCAAAGGAGAAGCACAATGCCCGTCGACATCGATCGGTTCGAAACCCGCTCTGCTCAAACGCATAAGCCTCGCCGGATCCTGTCCATCGTGTCGAACACCGCGGAACTCCGCGGGTTCCCCGTGGGATTCTTCGCCGAAGAGATGACGCGCGCATTCCTGACATTCATCGAAGCCGGACACACTGTGGACCTCGCATCCCCCGACGGGGGCAAGGTCATGTACGACACGCACAGCGACCCACGAACGCCAGGCGGCCAGTACGTGGACGACCTGATCAGCCTCGGCTTCGTCACGCACGAGAAGTTCGGCGCGCTCCTGGACGCGACGATCCCCCTCGGATCCGTCTCGGTCGCGGACTACGACGCCGTGTGGGTGGCAGGTGGCGGCGGGCCCTTGCTGACTTTCAAGGACAATCCTGCGCTGCACAAGCTGATCGCCGACTTCTATGAGGCGGGCAAGGTCACCACGCTGATCTGCCACGGATCATCGATCCTACTGTGGGCCCGCCTCTCCAACGGCGAACTCCTCGCGGACGGCAAGCGCTGGACAGGATTCACCGACGGCGAGGAGAACGCCGTGAACGAGGCCTTCGGCATGATTCTCAACGACTACACCATCGAGTCCGAAGCCGCCAAGAACCCGAACACCGAGTTCCGCCACCTCGATGTGAACGAGCCCTTCGCCATTCGCGATGGCAATCTCATCACCGGCCAACAGCAGTACAGCAGTGGGATCACCGCGGCACTGGTCCTCGACGCGCTCGACGAGCTCGATTGAGTATCACCGCACTCAGCTCGAGACTCCGCACCGTACCCACCTCAAGAGATACTGCGCCATCGCCTCGTCTCGACCAGACGCCGTGACGAGTGTTATCCGCAGATGAAGCCGACGCGTCGCAAAGATCATGAAGAAACGAATCCACATGAAATCGCGTTTCGCACTGACAAGTTCACTCGCCGTCGTCGCTGCATCTTTGCTGGGCAGCACGCTCGGATCCGGAGCCGCCGCAGCATCCCCGTACGGCCCCAAGGGGTTCACAGATGGCGGGCCCAGTTGCGACAGGGGGGTAGCAGCGGTGGTCGCCGAGTCCGCTCTCTCCAAAGTTGTGATCTGCCGCAACGGCACCGACCTGCAGTACATCGGCCAAGGTCTCCGCACGCAGAACTGGCTCTGGATCGACGACGTCCGTCTCGACGGAGGCGACACCTATATCGCCACACACGAGAAGTTCACCTACGTGGTGCGCTGGGGAACCCTCGAGATCGACGCCCCGGACGGCAAGACCGTCTCGCACGAGCACCTGGATATGCACACCTTCGAGCACGATTGATCGACCCGTAGCGATTCGCGCAACCGCTCGACCACACAGGAAGTAATCGCATGCGAACTCCACACATGGCCATCGCCGCGGCAGCCGGCTTGACGCTCGTCCTCTCCGGCTGCGGGGATTCCGACACGCCCGGTACGACCACGAGCCCCTCGGTACCGGCATCCCCGAGCTCCAGCACCGCATCGGTCGCGGGAGCCCCCACCGTCGGTCACGAAGCACCGGAGCACGCGGGCACGACAGCACCGCACAGCGGTGGAACGCCTGCACACCCCACCACGTCGGCTCCCGCCGCCAAACCGACTCCGCACACCACGAATACGACCACCGTGCCACGACCCGGTGGTGTGACCACAGCACCGCAGGGAGTGCCCGAGCCCGGCCAGACCACATTCACGGGGCCTGGTGCTACTACAACGACACCACCTCAAGGTCCGCCGGAACCCGGGCAGACGACCTTCAATGGCCCCGGCGCGAACGATGACAGCCCACCGGAGCCCGGGCAGACGGATCTCAACTGACGGCAGGCAACGATGCCCGCCCGGCGTCCATTGGATCGCCCGGCGGACCTCGTTGTGATCTCCGGGGGATATCTCGAATGGTCCACCCTGAGTCGTGTCGTCTGCCATGAGAATGGGACCACCCTGAGCTGATTTCTGCCAGGTGCATGGGCCCACCTGGATTGCCAGTTATGGGACCACCCGGCGCGTCGCGTCGGGTGGTCCCCTGGTTTGCCCGTTCGATGACGGGCATGGCGTTTCGGGAGGTCAGTGTGTACGAGGTTCGTGAGGTGCTCCGGGTGTGGCTCGGGGCGGGCGGCGCCGGTCCTGCGCCGGGGTATCGGAAGGTCGCCGAGCGGTGCGGGGTGGATCGTAAGACAGTCCGCCGGTATGTTGAGGCAGCTGAGGCGGTGGGGCTGGCCCGGTCGGATCCGGCGGGTGACGAGGCTCATCGAAATTCCCCAGTGATGCTCATTGAAATTCCCCACCTGGGTGCGGGGCTATTGTAGCGGTCGGCGGGTGGGTGCGATGGCTGTCCGGTGGGTTTCGTTGCGGGCGTGGTGGTCTCGGAGGCGGTAGCTGTCGCCGTCGAGCTTGAGGACGACGGAGCGGTGCAGGAGCCGGTCGAGCATCGCGGCGGCGACGGTGGTGTCGCCGAGGACTTCACCCCACTCGGAGACGGATCGGTTGGTGGTGATGAGGATCGAGGTCTTCAGATACCGTTGTGCGACAACCTGAAACAATGCGGATGCGGCCTCAGCGGGTAGAGGTAGGTAGCCGAGTTCATCGATGACGAGCAGTGTCGGGCCGGCGAAGAACCGCATGGTCGTCGACCAGCGGCCTTCGATCGCTGCTTTGTGGCGGCGGGCAGCAAGGTCTGCGGCGGTGGTGACGTAGGTGCGGTACCCGGCGTGCACCGCTGCGTGGGCGAGACCGACGGCGAGGTGGGTCTTGCCGGTGCCGGCCGGCCCGACGAGCATCACATTCGTCGCGGATTCGAGGTAGGCGCAGGTCCCGAGCTCACGGATCAACGCCTGATCAACGCCTGGTGCGGCGTCGAAGTCGAAGTCGGCGAGCGTTGCCCCCGTGGGCAGGCACGCGAAGCGCATCCGGCCGGCCAGCCGCCGGGCTTCGGTGGCGTCGACCTCCACGGCCAGCAGGTGCTCCAATGTCGCTGTCATAGTCCACTTTTGCTTCGTCGCGGTCTCCAGGACGCTGGGTAGCGCCGCTGCGGCGGCATCGAGTTTGAGGACAGCGAGATGACTGCGCAGTTGTTGATACAACGACGCCGTGGAAACCCCGCTGCCGCTGCCGCTGGTGCTGCTGCTGGTGCTGGTGCTGGTGCTGGTCATAGGAGGGTGTTCCTGTTCTGTGCGGCCGCCTCGTAGGCGGTGAGGTCGATCACTACGGCATCCGATGCCGTGGTGGGTGCCGGTCGGTCAGCGGGTCGGCTGGGAATGGGAGAGGTGTTCTCGCGCAGGGCTTGCGCAGCCTGCTGTGAGCGTTCGCCGGGCGGGATCCGCTCTTTTCGGCGATGCGGGCGTCCGTCGGTGGCCGAGGCTGCCGCCATCGCTGCCGTGTTCAAGGCGTGCACGTGACCTGTGTCGCGGACCTGCGTCCCGGTGCCGGGGGCGGCGAGCCGGTGCCGGGCGATGACAATCCCGCCAGTGGTGGCGATATCGATGTGCTGGTCGCCGAGCCGCTGGGTGATGGTGACCTCGCCCATCGCCAACTCCGGCGGCACCGAGTACTGATTGCCGCGCCAGGCCACCAGCGCCTGCCTTGAGGCCTTCCTCGGCTCACACGGAACCGCGGGATACGGCGTCGGCGGTGGCGGTGTGAGCGGCTCGCTGGCAGCGACGGTCAGTACCGAGCTGCGGCCATCGCGGGTGGCCCGCATCCGGGTATCGGCGCGGACCCGGCAGTGCTCATCGAGGGACGCTTGGGCCCGCTCCGCGGTCATCTTGTCCGGCAGGGTCCGCCACCACCGTTGCGCGATGCTCCGGTTCTCGCCCTCCACGACACCTTTGCGGTGACCGCTGCGCGGTGGGCAGATATCGACGCTGACGCCGTAATACTTGGCCACCGAGGCGAATTCAGCTGTCAGGTCACCGGATGACGGGTAGCAGACCGTCGCCATCCGGTCGAACCGCCACCGCCGGGTCACCCCACCGAGCTGGCGGGTGATCCGGTCCAGGCCGGCGATCAGCTGCGGGCGGGTCATATTCGGTGCCAGGTAGCCGAGCCACCGGCCCGAGCACGAGAAGGTGCCGACCAGCAGGTGCGCGGTCTTGCCCCACCCCCACGACGCGGGCGGATCCGGCAGATCCAGCCAATCCCATTGCGTCTCTTCCCCTGGCGGGTGCTCGATCACCGCGTTCGGCCGGTTCGTCGCGGTCGTGCACTGCGGGCATACCGGCCGCAGTCCACGGGCCCGGATCTGCCGCGTCAGCGACGAATACGACTGATCGAAGTTCAGGCCGACGAGCTCGTCGAACAAGGTCTGCGCCCACAGATGTGGGTCCTCCAGCAGCCGAGAGGTGACGTACTCGATGAACGGCTCGAACGGATCAGCCTCCCGTTGCCGGACACCGGGTTCGGTTACCCCGTTCAGATAGTTTCGGACCGTCTTCCGGTCCCGACCAAGATGACGGGCGATCGCTGAGATCGTCCACCCCTGCTTGCGCAGGGCATGTGCTTCCACGGTCTCTCCTTGTGTGAGCATGAACGAGCGGGCCTTCCTCGAGCTGGTGCGTGTTAGAGACCACCAGCATCGGAGAAGGCCCGCCCATTTACTTGACGGATGCACACAAGTGAGGAGATTCAGTTAGCAGAACTGGGGAGAATCAAAGAGCGCAGTCAGCCCGGAGCGGATCGATGATGAGCTGGTCGCGGCAGTGGTCGCAGCGGTCCGGCCGGTACGTACGTCCGGGCATGGTGCGGCGTGGGATGCGTTGGCGCCGCATCAGGAGCAGATCACAGCCTGGGTGGCCGGTGAGGGTGGTGACCGGCCACTGTCGGTGACGAAGATCCATACTCTGCTCGCCCGGCAGGGCTGCGATGTGCCGTATCGGACGTTGCATCGATTCGCTTCGGAGCATTGCGGTTTTGGTCGTCGTGAGAGCACGGTGCGGGTCGCGGACGGCGACCCCGGGGTCGAGTGCCAGCTCGACTTCGCCTACATGGGGATGCTTGATGACCCGCACACCGGTCGGCGGCGGAAGGTGCACGCGTTGATCTTCAGCGCGGTCTACTCGCGGCATCAGTTCGTGTGGCTGACGTACTCGCAGACGCTGTCGGCGGTGATCGCGGGCTGTGAGGCGGCGTGGGAGTTCTTCGGCGGTGTGTTCGCGGTGATCGTGCCTGACAATCTCAAACCTGTTGTCAATCATGCTGATCAGCTCACTCCGACGCTCGGCGACGGGTGGTTGGATTACGCGCAGCACGTCGGGTTCGGCACCGACCCGGCAAGGGTGCGGTCCCCGAAGGACAAGCCTCGGGTCGAACGTGCCGTGCAGTATGTGCGCGGCAACTTCTGGGCTGGTGAGCATTTCACTGATCTTGACGACGCGCAGGCCCGGGCGGAGCGGTGGTGCCGGGAGGTCGCCGGCATGCGGGTGCACGGCACCACGTGCGCTCGTCCGCTGGAGGTGTTCACCGCAGCCGAGCAGCCTCAGCTGCTGCCAGTCCCCGCCCGATACGATCAGCCGATCCTCAAGCAGGTGAAGGTGCACAAGGACTTCCATGCCGAGATCGGTAAGGCGTTGTACTCACTGCCCGGGCAGTGGATCGGCGTCACGCTCGATGCCCGCGCCGACAGTGAGCTGGTGAAGTTCTACCACCGCGGACAGCTGGTCAAGGTGCATCCCCGGCAACGGCCCGGCGCCCGCCATACCGATCGGGCTGACCTGCCCGAGGACAACGTCGGCTACGCGATGCGTGATCTCACCACACTCGTCGCTACCTGCGCCGGTCACGGCTATCACGTCGGGATCTACGCCGAGCGGATCCTCGACCATCCGCTGCCATGGACGCGGATGCGGTCCGTCTATGCCTTGATCGGGCTGGTCAAACGCTACGGCCCCAGCCCGGTCGACGCGGCCTGCGAGACCGCGCTGGTCATGGATGTGATCTCGGTGAGCAAGATCAGCTCAATGCTCGCCGCCGGCACCGAGACCGCCACCCCGCAGCTGCCCGCCGCGGCCGGCGCCGGACATACCCGGTTCGCCCGCGACCCATCCGAATTCACCGTTCCCACACGCCATATCACAGCAGTCCCACCCCTGCCGGAAGACGCCGATCCTGACCAGGAGAGCAACCGATGACCACCACCCGCACGCCCCGCGTAGCAGGCCCGACCGAACCCATCGGCGCCGATATGCTCGCCCTCCTCAAGGCTCTCAAGCTCGGCGCGCTCGCCGACACCCTGCCCGAACGAGCCGCCCTCGCCCGACAGCACGACCTGTCCCACATCGGATTCCTCCAAGCGCTGCTCGCCGATGAAGTGTCACGACGCCAATCCCGTTCGGCGACACTACGAGCAACGAAGGCAGGGCTCGACCAGAGCATGCGCATCGAAGGCTGGAACGCCGCCCCCGACCTGCGCTACGACCGCACCCTGCTCAGTGACCTCACCTCGCTGCGGTTCGTCGACGCCGGTCAGTCCGCGATCATCCTCGGCCCGGTCGGAGTCGGCAAGACCCACCTCGCAACAGGACTGGGGCACATGGTGATCGGCCGACACCGCAACACCGTGCTGTTCGCCCGCGCCGACAAACTGTTCACCCGCCTCCGCGCCGCCCGCCTCGACAACACCGTCGACGCCGAACTCCGCCGACTGAGCAGCGTCGACGTGCTGATCATCGACGACTTCGCGTTGCGGCCCCTCGACGCCACCGAGACCAACGACTTCTACGAGCTCGTCGTCGAACGGCACCAGGCCCGCAGCACCATCGTCACCAGCAACCGCGAGCCCTCCGAATGGCTCACGATGACCGCCGACACCCTCCTGGCCCAGTCAGCGATCGACAGGCTCACCAGCAACGCGCACACCCTCGTCATCGAAGGCCCGTCCTACCGCCAACGCACCCGCCCAGACCGGAGCGCTTGACGCCGACCGCCACCACGATGCATCCTCACAAGCGCACTCCAAGGTGGTCCCATGCTCGCGGCAACCAGGTGGTCCCATCACCCTGGCAAGCGACAAGAGCCGGGTAACAGGACGTAGACTTGCTCACCGGAAAGGTGCTCCTTCGAGTGCGGTGAATACGGTGTGTGGTAACCCCTATTCTTCCCGCTCAGAGCACCTTTCTTCATATCCGACACGACCTCACCCACGAAAGACCGAGGTTAAGCTCGCGCGCGGCATCGACATCCATACCGCCGTGACTGCGGCGCCAGTTGTACAACGTCGCCGCCGACACCTCCAACTCCGCCGCGATCTGCTCACCCGTTGACCCCGCCGCAGCGAGCTCATCAGCGCGCCGCAGCTTCCGGACGATCTCCTCCGCCGAATGCCTCTTCCGACCAGCCATACCAATCAGTGTCCTACCTGCCTCACCTCGGGGCGATCACGGACTCCAGTCAGGGATGGACCGATCTACCGGGAACACGCCAGCGCGACGCGAGCGGTCCACCAAGGGATACATCTTGTCTCGCCATTCGCACACGTCGCCTGAGCGCGACCCTCAGTGGACCCACCTCGCGCGTGGTCAAACCAACCTGGTCGCCTCCGGTGGTGACGCTGATACGGATGCTCGCGGCGATCAACTATGGAGCAGACCAACCCGGCGGAGATTCCCCACTTGAGTCGCTGGGCGCAGATCGTGTCGAAGGCGATGCTGGCGCACTTGGCGTCGCAGCAAGTAGCCGGCGAGTAGACCAATTCCGACGCCATGCGACATCCAAGCTCGTCACACCACCTCAGAAACTACAAAACCCGGGGTCACGAGCTCTTTCGAGTTCGTGACCCCGGGTGCTGCAGTTCATAGAACTGCTCATTGTGGGCGAAGGGGGACTTGAACCCCCACGTCCCTAAGGACACTGGCACCTGAAGCCAGCGCGTCTGCCATTCCGCCACTCGCCCGAGCGACCCGAGAACATTAACACGATCCGCCGGACTCCGCGAAATCGGACCGCTACCTGGGCGCGGACCTTGCCCGGGCACCGTCGTACGTGCTACCAAAGGGACAGTTGAGACGAATGGGGTTACGCTGACCTCGTCGTGCCTCGATCGCGGCTATCATCATTGGTCAGGACATGCATCTCGACACGCTGAGGAAGGGGGAAGTCGTTCCATGGGAATCCTGCAACGGTTCGAGCGCAAGCTCGAGGGAGCGGTCGGTGACGGCTTCGCCCGCGTGTTCGGCGGCAAGGTGGTCCCCCAGGAAGTGGAGGCCGCACTCCAGCGCGAGGCTGAGGATCAGCTGCAGACACTGGGAGACGGGGCGTACCTGGTACCCAATAAGTACGTCATCGCCGTCTCCCCCACCGACCAGGAGACCTTCGAGGCGGACCGCGAACTCGCGATCCGTGCCTTCTCGAAGCACCTCGACGAATACATCCATGACAACGGCTGGCAGACTTATGGTGACGTGGTCGTCCATTTCGAACAGTCACCTGGTCTGCACACCGGCCAGTTCCGGGCCCGCGGCACCGTGGACCCGGACGCAGTTCCCCAGAACCTTGTACCCCAGCGACCACCTGCAGAATCAGGAGCCGATTCGATGAGCAACAACCCCGGATACGACCAGGGACGGCACGGCGGCCAGTACGACCAGGGCGGCTACCAGCAGCAGCAGCAACAGCCGGGGTACGACCAGCAGCAGGGCTACGGCCAGCAGCCCGGGTACGACCAGAACTACGGCCAGCAGAACTACCAGCAGCCCGCGTACGACCAGGGCTACCAGCAGCAGGGCCAGCAGGGCTACGACCAGGGCGGCTACCAGCAGCAGGGTGGCTACGACCAGAACTACGGCCAGCAGAACTACCAGCAGCCGGCCTACGACCAGGGCTACCAGCAGCAGGGCCAGCAGGGCTACGACCAGGGCGGCTACCAGCAGCAGGGTGGCTACGACCAGAACTACGCCCAGCAGCCCGCCTACGACCAGAACTACGGCCAGCAGAACTACCAGCAGCCGGCCTACGACCAGGGCTACCAGCAGCAGGGCTACGACCAGGGCTACGCCCAGCCGGCCCAGCCGGGGTACGACCAGAACTACGGCCAGCAGCCCGCCTACGACCAGGGCTACGCGCAGCCGCAGGGCGGCTACCAGGCGCAGGCCGTGACGCTGTACCTCGAGGACGGCTCCAACCGCACCTTCGCACTCCGCGAGGGCACGAACGTCATCGGCCGCGGCCAGGACGCCCAGTTCCGTCTCCCCGACACGGGCGTCTCCCGGCGGCACGTCGAGATCCGCTGGGACGGCTACGCCGCCGTCCTCAACGACCTCGGCTCCACCAACGGGACCTCGGTCAACGACGTGCCCGTCTCCAACTGGGAGCTCGCCGACGGTGACCGCATCCGCGTCGGCCACTCCGACATCGTGGTCCGCTTCCAGTAGATTTCACGTGGGGGCGGCGGAAGTACGCCCGCAACAAGCGCCCGGCCACCGGGCGCCGAGCGCGTGTGCGTCGACAGGACCAGGAGGGAGACACCGTGCAGGGACTCGTGCTGCAGCTGACCCGGGCGGGTTTCCTCCTGCTGCTCTGGCTCTGCGTCTGGCTCGTCATCAGCGCGCTCCGCACGGACGCCCGCCTCGCCTCGGGCCTGCGCCCGCGGCAGAAGGAGGCCAAGGCGCCCCGTCGGGCCCTGTTCTCCCGCACCAGCAAGGTCGCGAAGTACCTCGTGGTCACCCACGGCCCCCTCGCGAACACGCGGATCACCCTCGGCCAACAACCGGTGCTCATCGGCCGCGCCGACGACTCCACCCTCGTCCTCAACGACGACTACGCCTCGACCAGGCACGCACGCCTCGCCCGCGACGGTGACGACTGGTACGTCGAGGACCTCGGGTCCACGAACGGCACCTATCTGGCCCGCAACAAGGTCACCACTCCCACCCGCGTCCCATTGGGCACCCCGGTGCGCGTGGGCAAGACAGTGATCGAGTTGCGCCCGTGAGCCTCGTCCTTCGATATGCAGCGCGCTCCGACCGGGGCCTCGTCCGTAGCAACAACGAGGACTCCGTGTACGCGGGCGCCCGGCTGCTCGCCCTGGCCGACGGCATGGGCGGCCACGCCGCCGGCGAGGTCGCCTCGCAGCTGATGATCGCCGCACTCGAGCCGCTCGACGACGACGAGCCCGGCGGCGACCTCCTGGGCACGCTCGAGGACGCCATGGTCGCCGGCAACGAGACCATCGCCGAGCAGGTCGCCGAGGACCCCGAGCTCGACGGCATGGGCACCACCCTGACCGCGATCCTGTTCGCCGGGTCCAAGCTGGGACTGATCCACGTCGGCGACTCCCGCGGCTACCTGCGGCGCGACGGCCAGCTCACCCGCATCACCAAGGACGACACCTTCGTCCAGACCCTCGTCGACGAGGGCCGGATCACGGCCGAGCAGGCGCACACCCACCCGCAGCGCTCGCTGATCATGAAGGCGCTCACCGGCCACGAGGTCGAGCCCACGCTCACCCTGCGCGAGGCCAAGGACGGCGACGTCTACATGCTCTGCTCCGACGGCCTCTCGGACGTCGTCAGCGACGAGACCATCGGCGAGACCCTGGCCCTGGCCAGCGAGGACGTCGGGGCCGCCGCGGACCGTCTGATCGAGCTCGCGCTCCGCTCCGGCGGCCCGGACAACGTCACCGTCGTCGTCGCGCGGGTCGAGGACAGCAGCTTCGGCCAGAGCCGCCCCATCGTCGGCGGCGCCGCGAACGACGACGACGAGGACTACGTCCCCCCGGCCAACACCGCCGCCGGCCGCGCCGCCGCGCTCCGGCCCCCGCGCAAGGCGCCCCGTCGGGTCGTGGCGACGGAGGTCGACGACGCGGACGAGCCCGCGCGCCGCTCCCGCCGCAAGTGGATCGCGCTCGCCGCGGTCCTCGTGCTGCTCGTCGCCGGCGGCATCGGCCTGCTCGTGACCCGGTCCGTCGTGAACTCGAGCTACTTCGTGGCCTCGACCGACAAGGGCACCATCGTGATCTCGCACGGCGTGAAGGTCTCCCTGTTCGGTCGCGCGCTGAACACGCAGCAGGAGGTCGTCTGCATCGCGGACGCCCCCGCCGACGGGCGCGCGCCGCAGGGCTGCACACCGCTCACCGTCGACGACCTGACCCCGCGCGGACGGGCCAACCTGGCCGGCCTGCCCTACGCGAGCTCGCTCGACGACGCCCGCGAGCAGGCCAAGAACCTCATCGAACGGGTCAACCTCATCGAACGGTGCGCGATCACCACCGAGGTCGACCCCTCGCCCGCGCCGCACCCGACCGACCCGAACGCCCCGGCACCGTCGCCGACGACGGCCCCGACGGTCGCGCCCCCCACGGGCGAGACCCTCGCGCCGCCGCCCGCACCCGTCACCCGGGTCGTCACCCAGACCTCGACGCCCGAACGCCCGTGCCGCGGAGGGCCCTCGTGACGTCCGGCGTCAGCACCCCCGGCGCGGGCATCGCGCTCGACCCGAACCGCCGCTCCCGAACCCATGAGCTGGTACTCCTCGGCGCCGCCACGGTGGTGACGGGGACCTCGCTCGCGCTCGTCGAATGGGCGCAGGAACAGCGCGTCACTCTCGACCTCGCGAAGTACGTCGCGGCGTTCGTCGTGCTCTACGGCGCGGCGCACTACGCAGTGCGGCGGTTCGCGCCCTACGCCGACCCGGTCATCCTGCCGGTGGTGGCCATGCTCAACGGCCTGGGCCTGGTGCTGATCCACCGACTCGACCTGGGCAACGCCCACGCCGAGAGCGGGCGCGTCAGCCAGACGCAGGAGGCCAACCAGCAGGTCCTGTGGACGCTGCTCGGCCTCGCGGTCATGGTCGGTGTGCTCGCGCTGTTGCGCGATCACCGGACGCTGTCGAAGTACGCGTACACGATCGGCCTGGGCGGCGTGATCTTCCTCGCGCTGCCGGCGCTGCTGCCGTCGAGCCTGTCGGAGATCAACGGCTCCAAGAACTGGATCAAGACGCCGCTGTTCAACATCCAGCCCAACGAGGTCAGCAAGATCCTGCTGATCATCTTCACCGCGGCGTTCCTGGTGTCGAAGCGCGACCTGTTCACGTCGGCGGGCCGGCGCGTGCTCGGCGTCGACCTTCCCCGCGCGCGCGACCTCGCGCCGCTGCTGCTCGTCTGGCTGCTCGCGATCGCGGTGCTCGGCATCGAGAACGACCTCGGCACGCCGATGCTCATCTTCTTCACCGTCCTGGCCATGGTGTACATCGCCACCGAGCGCATCGGCTGGATCGTGGTGGGCCTGAGCCTCGCGGTCGTCGGCGCCGTCGCGGCGTACCAGCTCTTCCCCCACCTGCGGGTGCGCGTCGAGGTGTGGCAGGACCCGTTCGCCAAGTACGACACCATCGGCTACCAGCCCGCGCAGGCGCTGTTCTCCCTGGCCACGGGCGGTCTCGCCGGCACCGGCCTCGGCTCCGGCCGGCCCACGATGGTGCCCTTCGCGTCCACCGACTTCATCATCGCCGCGATCGGTGAGGAACTGGGCCTCATCGGCCTGGCCGCCGTGCTGATGCTGTTCCTGGTGCTGATCTTCCGCGGCTTCCGCGCGAGCCTGACGGTGCGCGACAGCTTCGGCAAGCTGCTGGCCGCAGGCCTGGCCTCGACCATGGCGATCCAGCTGTTCGTCGTGGTCGGCGGCGTCACCAAGCTGATCCCGCTGACCGGCCTCACCACGCCCTTCATGAGCTACGGCGGATCCTCGCTGCTCACCAACTACGCCCTCATCGCGATCCTGCTCCGCATCTCCAACGCGGCGCGCGAGCCCAAGGTCGCCCGCAAGCCCGGCGCGCCGGTCCCCGACCGGCCGACCGAGATCGTGAAGCGCGTATGAACGCACCGATCCGCCGCATCTCGTTCGTCGTGATCCTGCTGGTGGCGGCGCTCCTCGCGAACGCCACCTGGGTGCAGGTCTTCCGCGCGTCCGAACTGCGCTCCGACACCCGCAACGAGCGCGTCCTCCTCGACGAGTACGCGCGGCAGCGAGGTTCGATCCTCGCCGGCGGCCAGGTGATGGCCCAGTCGGTCAAGACCGACGACCGGTACAAGTACCTGCGCACCTATCCCGAGCAGATGGCGCGCGCCTACGCGCCCCTGACGGGCTACTACTCGATGATCTTCAGCTCGAGCGGGCTCGAGCACGCCGAGGAGTCGATACTCAACGGCAGCGACGACCGGCTCTTCGGCCGACGCGTCGTCGACCTGCTGTCCGGTCGCGACCCGAGCGGCGGCAACGTGATCACCACGATCAACCCGACGATGCAGCGGATCGCCTACGAGAAGTTGTCCACGGCCTGCGGGTCGAACGGCCCGTGCCACGGCGCGGCCGTCGCGATCGAGCCGTCCACCGGCAAGATCCTGGCGATGGTCTCGACCCCCAGCTACGACCCGAACCCGCTGTCCTCGCACGACACGGACGCGGTGAACAAGACCTGGAACGAACTCAAGGACGATCCCGATAAGCCCATGGACAACCGGGCCACCGGCTGGACCTACCCCCCGGGATCGACGTTCAAGGTGATCACCACCGCGGCGGCGCTCTCCGAGAACAAGGGGATCGATCTGAACACGCGGCTCACCGCCGACAAGCAGATCACCCTGCCGGGCGGCGGCGGGACGACGCTGCAGAACTATGCGGGGATGACGTGCCCGGAATCGTCGGGCGGTACCGTCAGCCTGTTGCAGGCGTTCCAGTACTCGTGCAACACCGCGTTCGTGGACCTGGCCACGGCGAAGATGCAGGACGGAGGAGAGGCGATCAAGGCGATGGCGAACAACTTCGGCGTCAATTCGACGCCCGACCCCATCCCGCTGCGCGTCGCGCAGTCCGTGACCGGCCCCCTGTCCGACGGTGCCCAGACGGGCCAGTCGGCGATCGGGCAGCTCGACGTCGCGCTGACGCCGCTGCAGAACGCGGTGATCGCGGCGACGCTCGCCAACGGCGGCGTCCGCATGCAGCCCTATCTGGTCGACTCCTTCCAGGCACCGGACCTCACGACCTTCGGCAGCACCTCGCCCAAGCGCGTGGGCCAGGCGATCTCACCGCAGGTCGCGGCGCAGCTGCGCGAGCTGATGGTCGCATCGGAACAGCACACGAAGGGTGCCGGCGGCAAGGTGTCGATCGCCTCCAAGACCGGCACGGCGGAACACTCACAGGGCCAGCGCGGCGGCGAAGCGCCGCACGCCTGGTACATCGGGTACGGCCCGGTGAACGACCCGAAGGTAGCGGTGGCGGTCATCATTGAGAACGGTGGAAACCAGGGCGAGGCGGCGACCGGTGGGTCGCTCGCAGCGCCGATCGGACGAGCGGTGATCAGCGCCGCGGTGAACGGGCAGGGGAACTGATGAGTCTGCAGACCGGCTCGGTGATCGCCGACCGCTACGAACTCCTCCGGCTGATCGCCACCGGCGGCATGGGCCAGGTGTGGGAGGCGATGGACACCCGCCTCGACCGGCGCGTGGCCGTCAAGGTGCTCAAGGCCGAGTTCTCGGAGGACCAGGAGTTCCTGGCCCGCTTCCGCAACGAGGCCCGCACCACCGCCGCACTGAACCACCCGGGCATCGCCGGCGTGTACGACTACGGCGAGACCGAGGACCAGGCCGGCGGCGCGCCGCTCGCGTACCTGGTGATGGAGCTCGTCAACGGCGAGCCGCTCAACGCCGTGCTCTCCCGCCTCGGCCACCTCAGCCAGGCGCAGGCCCTGGACCTGCTGGAGCAGACGGCCCGCGCCCTGCAGGTCGCGCACACCGCGGGCCTCGTGCACCGCGACGTCAAGCCCGGCAACATCCTCATCACGCCCACGGGCCAGGTGAAGATCACCGACTTCGGCATCGCCAAGGCCGTCGACGCGGCGCCGGTCACCAAGACCGGCATGGTCATGGGCACGGCGCAGTACATCTCACCGGAGCAGGCCTCGGGCGAGGACGCCACGGCCGCCTCCGACGTGTACTCCCTCGGCGTGGTCGGGTACGAGTGCCTCGCGGGCAAGCGCCCGTTCTCCGGCGACGGTGCGATCACCGTCGCCATGAAGCACATCCGGGACCAGCCCGAGCCGCTGCCCACCGACCTGCCCGCGCCGGTCCGCGAGCTGATCACGCTGACCCTCGGCAAGGACCCCCGGCAGCGGTACGCCAACGGTGGCGAGTTCGCCGACGCCGTCGCCGCGGTGAAGGCGGGCCAGCGCCCGCCGATGCCGCGGGGGTGGACCGGTGGCTCCACCGGGGCCTCGCGCGCGCCGGAGACCGCCGCCACGGCGATCGTGCCGCCGCCCGCACGCCCGGGCCCGCAACCCGTGGTCCGCAACTCGAACCCCACGCCGCGGGCCGCGGCATCGTCGACCTACTCGGACGAGAGCGGCTGGACCCGGACCCAGAAGACGATCCTCGGCGCCTCCGTCGCGCTGCTGCTGCTCGCGGCGGCGATCGTCGGCGGCTACCTGCTCTTCAACGACACCGGGAACGGCACCCCGACGACGCCGAGCACCACGACCGACGCGGGCACCGTCGCACCTCCGCCGACCGGGGCCGGCACCACGGCCCGGACCGTACCCACGACGCCGCCGCCCACCCGGACGGTGACGGAGACCTCGACGGCGCAGCAGACGACCACCACGCCGCCCCCGCCGCCGCCGAAGCCGACCACCACGACTCCGGCACCGACGACGACCACGCCGCCGCCCACCACGACGACGGAGCCGCCGCCCACCGGTCCTGAGCCGACGACGACGCCGCCGCCGCGCGGCATCTTCGGCCTGCCCATCCCCGGCGCGATCCTGCACGGAAGCGACGATCGATGACGACCCCGCCACGGCGCATCAACGACCGCTACGACCTGGGTGAGACGCTCGGGTTCGGTGGCATGTCCGAGGTGCATCTGGCCCGCGACACCCGGCTGTCCCGGGACGTCGCGATCAAGATCCTGCGCGCCGACCTGGCTCGGGATCCGAGCTTCTACGAGCGCTTCCGGCGGGAGGCGCAGAACGCCGCGTCGCTCAACCACCCGACGATCGTGCAGGTCTACGACACGGGTGAGGCCCAGACCTCGTCCGGACCGCTGCCCTACATCGTCATGGAGTACGTCGACGGGGAGACCCTGCGCGACGTGCTGCGCCGCGACGGCACCATCGCGCCGCAGGCCGCGATGACCTGGATGGCCGATGTCTGCGCGGCCCTGGACTTCAGTCACCGCAACGGCATCGTGCACCGCGACATGAAGCCCGCCAACGTGATGCTCACCCGCGCCGGCGAGATCAAGGTGATGGACTTCGGCATCGCGCGCGCGATGAGCGACCCGTCGGCGGGCATGACCCAGACGGCCGCGGTGATCGGCACCGCGCAGTACCTCTCGCCGGAACAGGCCCGCGGCGACTCCGTGGACGCCCGCTCCGATGTCTACGCCGCCGGCTGCGTGATCTTCGAGCTGCTCACCGGCCAGCCGCCGTTCACGGGTGACTCGCCCGTGTCCGTCGCCTACCAGCACGTCCGCGAGGACCCGCCCACGCCGTCGGCGATCCTCGACACCATCCCGCCGGAACTGGACTCGATCACGCTCAAGGCGCTGTCGAAGAACCCGGCGAACCGCTACCAGACCGCCGGCGAGATGCGGCAGGACCTCATCCGGGTGCTCGCGGGTCGCAAGCCCGAGGCACCGATGGTGCTGTCCGACGAGGAGCGCGACGCGCTGCTCACCGAGCCCGCGAAGCCCCGGCGGCGCGAGGCCGCCAAGACCGCACCCGCGGCGGCCTCGGCGGTGGCCACCGCCGAGGACGGCGCACCGTCGGACGACGATCCGCCGACCGAGGTCGTCAGCGCGACCCCCGACGCCCCGCGGCGCAGGCACACCGCCCCGGCGCCGTCCGGCAGCCGCTCCCGCCTTGTGATGCTGCTCTCGGCCGCGGTGATCGCGCTGGTGCTCATCGGCGGCACCACCTGGTACCTGCTCAGTTCCAACAACGGCGACCAGACGGCCACCGTCACCTCGCAGATCGGCGAGCCCGCGGCCGACGCCCAGGTCGCGCTGCAGAAGCTGGGCTTCACCGTCGAGGTACAGCGCATCCCGGACAACGCCGTTCCCGCGGAGCACGTCATCTCGACCCTGCCGGGGCCCAACGCGAGCGTCGCGAAGGGCTCGACCGTGGTCATGCAGGTCTCGACGGGGCCGAAGATCGCCGGCGTGCCGGACGTCGCGAACAAGCCCGAGAAGGAGGCCCGCGAGATCCTCGAGAAGGCGGGCTTCACCGTGGCCAAGGACGTCAAGAACGATCCGTCGCCGACCGTGGCCAAGGGCAACGTGATCTCCACGAACCCCGCGATCGGCACGAACACGCAGCAGAACACGCCGATCCAGCTCACGATCAGCTCCGGCAAGGAGCAGGTGCGCGTGCCCGACGTGACCAACACGCAGGTCTCGCAGGCGACCTCGAACCTCGAGGGCGCGGGCTTCAAGGTGACCGTCACCCAGGTCGACGACAGCGCCCCGGCAGGCACCGTCGTGCGCCAGAACCCGACCGCGGGATCGACCGCCGACAAGGGCAGCTCTGTCACCCTGCAGGTGTCGAAGGCCAAGCCGATCGTCATGCCGAACGTGATCAACCAGGATCAGAACGCCGCGCGCGCGGCCCTCATCCAGGCGGGCTTCTCGTCGAGCAACATCACGGTCGTCGTGGACGCCGCATCGGGCCTGTTCGACCGCGGGCAGGTCTGGAACACCGATCCCAAGCCGGGCACGCCGGTGGACTCGTCGGCCACCATCACGCTGCACGTGCGGCGCGGCTAGCCCACGGCGCACGGGCGGCGGTCCCCCTGCCGCCCGACGGTGCCGTCGAGTGCGGTCGGTTTCCCGCGCTATCGGTGGGGAGAACGACCACGCTCGCGGGTCCGGTCGGTGCCGCGCTCAGGCGAGCGCCGCGGCGACCTCCTGCTCGAGCTCGGCGACACGCGCCTCGGCGACCTGGAAGCCGCACACGGCCAGCCAGTTCGCGAGCATGCGGTGACCGCCCTGCGTGAGCACGGATTCGGGGTGGAACTGCACGCCGTGGATGGGCAGTTCGCGGTGCTGGAAGCCCATGACCACACCCGAGTCGGTGCGGCCGGTGATCTCGAGCTCGTCGGGGATCGTCGGCTCGAGCACGGTCAGCGAGTGGTAGCGGGTGGCCGTGAACGGGTCGGGCAGGCCCTGCAGGACCCCGTGGCCGTTGTGGTGCACGAGCGAGGTCTTGCCGTGCAGCAGCTCGGGCGCGCGGTCCACCGTCGCGCCGAAGACCGCGCCGATGGCCTGGTGCCCCAGGCACACGCCGAGCAGCGGGGAGCCGGCGGCGCGCGCAGCCTCGACCATGGGCATCGTCCGTCCCGCGCGCTGCGGCGTGCCGGGACCGGGACTCAGCAGCACACCGTCGTACTGAGCGGCCGCCGCGGCCGGATCGTCCAGTCGCGGATCGTCGTTGCGCCACACGTCCGCCTCCACGCCCAGCTGGCCGAGGTACTGGACCAGGTTGAACACGAAGCTGTCATAGTTGTCGACGACGAGGATCCGCACGTGCTCCAGCGTAGCCGGGTGGGGTCGCGGTGGTACATCCGATAACCTGGCAGGTGAAAAGCACCCAGGTAGAAGGAAGCCATGCCGAAGTCGAAGGTCCGGAAGAAGACCGATTACACGATCAACGCCGCCGCCGATTCGCGGACGCCGGTCAAGGTGGGCGCCCCCTCGGGCCGCTGGTTCGTGGTGCTGTTCCTCGGATTCATGCTGGCCGGTCTGGCCTGGCTGCTCGTCTACTACGTCGGCGCCGACCCGCAGGGTCTGGGCGCGCCGGGCAAGCCGCTGGAGTGGATGGCCAACCTCGAGGCGTGGAACTTCGCCATCGGTTTCGGCCTGATGATCACCGGCCTGTTGATGACCATGTGGTGGAAGTAGCTCTGACCAGCGGAATCACATCGATGTCATTCATCCCCAGCTGTGGATAAACCTGTGGATAACTGGAGCCCGCCGCGCGGTGTCGGCGTCGTGATGCTGGTGGCGGCGCTCGCGCTGCTCATCGTCGCGACACTGACGGACGCCATCGCCGACCCCGTCGGGATCGTGCTCATCGGTGCCGGAGCCCTCGCGCTCGTGTTCCTCGGGGTGTCCGTCCTGGTGCTCCGTCCCCGCCTGCAGGCCGACGGTGCGGGCGTCACCTACCGCGGTGTGCTCGGCCGTAAGACGTTCGCGTGGGACGGCCTCGAGATCAAGCGCACGACCACGCGGCACTGGGGCCGCGAGTCGGTGCTGCTCGAGCTCACCCGCGGCGATGACCTGC
This sequence comes from Tsukamurella pseudospumae, assembly GCF_001575205.1. Classification (GTDB taxonomy): domain Bacteria; phylum Actinomycetota; class Actinomycetes; order Mycobacteriales; family Mycobacteriaceae; genus Tsukamurella; species Tsukamurella pseudospumae. The sequence continues at coordinate 45,529 of NZ_LSRE01000019.1, read as the reverse complement.
TGTTCCTCGGCCGCTGGGAGCTGGGCGAAGCGCCCACGCTCGTGCTCCAGCAGCTCGAGGCCCTGCGTCCGGCGTGAGGCTCAGTAGCGGCGCGCGGTGACGAAGCCGCGGATCCCCGCCACGCGCACCGGCACGCCGGAGGTGACGGCCTCCACGACCTGGCCATTGCCCACGTAGAGCGCGGCGTGGCCGCCGCCGTTCGTGATCACGACATCGCCGGGGCGCAGCTCGGCCTGCGAGACCGGGGTGCCGGCGCTCATCAGCGAGTAGCTGCTGCGCGGCACGCTCACGCCCGCCTGGTTCATCGCCCAGGTGACGAGGCCGGAGCAGTCGAACGAGCTGGGGCCAGCGGCGCCGTACGAGTAGGGCATGCCGAGGCGCGTGAGCGCGGCCTGGACGACCGCGGAACGGTCGGGGCCGGCGGCCTGCGCCGCGCGGGCGGCAGGAGCCTGCGGAGCCGGGGCCTGCGGCGCGGGGACGCGGGCGGCGGGGGCCTGGGGAGCGGGCGCCTGGGACGCCGGGAGCGGCGCGGCCTGGGCCACGGCGGGTGCTGCGACGATTCCGATCACTGCGACTGCGGCCCCGAGGGCTGCGCGCATCGTGCCGCGGGTGGTGCGGCCGGTCATGGTCTTCGTACTGTCGCTGGACACTTTCGTCGAACTCCCGACTCCGGTGGAGCGGCGTGTCGATCACGCCTCGGTCTCCACAAGATCACGGCAACGTTACGAAGCGCGGACTTCGGGTGTCCATCTCAGACGGCCCGTTGCGGGGTGAACATGCTCACCGAGCTGGGCCGATCGAGACCGGAGTCACAGGAATCCTTGCCCGTCCGACAATTTCCGCGCGAACAGACTCCGACATCGTGAATGTGCTGCGCTAAGTAATGAATCTGCCGGGGCTCTCCGCCGCTCGCGCGGCACCGTCGCCCTGAGGGCATGAGAAACGCCCGGCCTCCCCGCGGGAGACCGGGCGTTCTTCGACGATGGAGCGGACTACTGCTCGACGGTGATCGAGTTGATCGTGATGTCCTTGAGCGGACGATCGGCGCGGTCGGTCTGCGCGCTGCCGATGGCGTCGACGACCTTGCGGCTGGCCTCGTCCTCGACCTCACCGAAGATGGTGTGCCGGTTGTTGAGGTGCGGGGTCTTGCCGACAGTGATGAAGAACTGCGAGCCGTTCGTCGCCGGGCGGCCGATGTTGGCCATCGCGAGGATGTACGGGTGATCGAAGCGCAGCTCCGGATGGAACTCGTCGACGAAGTCGTAACCCGGGCCGCCCGTGCCGGTACCGGTGGGGTCACCGCCCTGGATCATGAAGCCGTCGATGATGCGGTGGAAGATCGACCCGTCGTAGAACGGACCCGCGGCTTCACCGGCCGCGTTCGTCGTGGTGTATTCCTTGGTGCCCTGCGCGAGTCCGAGGAAGTTCGCCACGGTCACGGGAGCGTGATTGCCGAACAGCGCGATACGGATGTCGCCTTCAGAGGTGTGCAGGGTCGCGTGGGCGGTAGCGTTGGAGTTGGTCACACCGCCATTCTGCCATTCTCCGCAGGTGCGAACCGGTAGAGATCGTAAGAATCCGGCGGTGGATGCACTCATACTCGTCCGCTGAAAGGATCACGCCTCCGATGGCCACCACCCCTCTGCTCGAGGATGCACCCGCCGCCGACGCCCCGTCGGCCGCCGCGAACCGCCCCACGAACACCCAACGCCTGGTCTCCGGACTCGGCCAGAGCATCGTCGGTCCGGCGAACATCGCGCGCGCCCTGACCGGCCTCGGGCTCTCGCTCACCGGGCGCACCCTGGCCGCGCTCTACCGCCTGGTGCGGTCGTGGCTCGCTCCTGCGGACGTCGATCCCGAGCAGGCGATCACCCTGTCCGACGGTGCGCCGGCCCGCCCGGCCCTGCGGAAGCCGCTGGTCATCGGCGCGATCATCGCCCTCGTGCTCGCCCTCGGTGGCGTCGCCTTCAAGGTCCTGCGCACCCCGAAGGTCCCGCCGATCGCACCGGAGCCGCCGCGTGTGCGGCCCGCCACCGGCGCCACCGCGGACAGCGCACCGGCCCCCGTCGAGGAGCTCGAGGAGGAGGTCGTCGTCGCGGTCGAGTCGGCGGCCGACGAGGATCCGCGCAAGAAGGGCGAGTAGCCACCGGGTCCGGCGGCGCACCGTCGGGCAGGCGGACCGGCGCGCACGACCTAACCGCGCCACCCCGCGGGCTGGTGCGCCTGGATCGCGACCAGCGCCCAGGCCAGTGCGATGACGAAGAACAGGCCGTCGAGGCCGCCCCAGCCCCCGCGGTAGTGAGCGGTGGCGGCCACGACGACCGAGATCAACGCGGCCACCCAGCACAGAGCGCAGCGGCGGTTCATACCCTCAGGGTATGCCGCCGCTGCGTCGTGCCGCACCCCGTTCCTCGGTGCGTGTCGGCGACGACACGCCGAGGCGTCGTCGCAGAGTTCCACCGACGATCGTTCAGGCGGCGGCGGGCACCGCCCGGGAAGCGCTGCGCACCGTCAGGCGATGCAGTAGTTCCCCGCCGATCAGCCCGATCGCGCCCCACAGCAGGGCCTGCGCGAGGAACGAGTAGGTCCGGAACCAGTACAGGTCGTCGGGGTCGAAACCCTTCGTCGTCGGGGCGTTCGCCGGCAGGAGCAGGCAGGCCAGGATCAGCCCGCCGATCACGACGGCCCCGCCGGCCAGCGCCGCGCCGTACGTACCGAGGCGCGGGACCACGGCCAGGCCGATGACCCACGCGGCGGCGACGAGCGCGACGCAGATCGCGACCATGAGCAGGTACGCGCCGGTCCGCTCGCGGATCGTGTCGGGATCGCCCACGACGGGCGGGTTCGGCGGGTACTTCAGGTAGGGCAGGGCGTAGACCCCGGCGAACAGCGAGCCCGCCACCGCGAGCGCCACCGACCGCGGGGTCCACTGCGCGAGCTTCGGCGCCGCGACGCAGTAGGCGACCGCGAAGAGGGCGCCCATCGCGAGACCGAACAGGATCAGGCCCGCCCCGAGCCCCACGTTCTGCTGCATCGCGCGGGTGAACAGTTCCGGCTCGTCCATCGCCATCCCCGGGTGCGCGGCGTGCTCCGCGGCGTTGCGGGCCTCTTCGAAATCGATGGCCCGGCCGATGATCGGCTCGACCATGATCCGGGCGAAGGCGAACGCGAACAGCCCTGCGATCGCCCCGGCGAGTGCGCCGCGGGCGATGACCTGCTTCTCCACTTGTCGGTCCCCGATCAGTGGCAGGGGAAGCCCAGGAAATGCCGGGCGTCGTGGAAGAACTCGTGCACGTGCATGTCGCTCCCGAACACCGAGACGGCGCCCTGGTCGATGCCGATGAAGTAGTACACGAGCACGGCCAGGATCAGCGTGGCCGACAGCCACACCGCGCGGCGGGAGATGTGCAGGGAAAGATCACCGGCGTGCGCGGTGGTCGTGGATGCGTTCGCCATGAGCGCACTCCTTCTTCCGGGGGCTTCGCGCCCGGGTTAGGCGGTTCGACGGTGCCCGGCGTTCCGGGTCCGTCACCGGCGCGGGTCTGGCTTCACAGTGGCGCGACCGCTCCCGACGGGGATTCCGCATCCGGCTCGCGCAGTGTAACCCCGCGCCCACCCCGGCGCCGCCCTTCACCCCTCGCCGCTCACCCGGCCGCTCAGGCCGGCATGAGCCGGCCCAGCAGATCGGACAGCGTGACGACGGCCCGCCCACCGTCGTCCTCGACGACGGCGAGGTGCGTGCGCGACTCGCGCATGGTCGCGAGCGCGGCGTACGCGGGCTCCGCGCCCCCGAGCACGAGGACCGGTCGCCGGAGCGACTCGGCGGTCGCGCCGGCTTCCGCCTTGAGGCAGTCCCGGACGTGCACGACCCCGACCAGGTCGGCACCGTCGGTCACGAGGAGCCGCAGGTGCCCGGTCTCGTCCGCGACCGCCCGGACCTGGGCGGGCGTCGCGGCGCCCGGGACCGTCGACGGTGCGACGCCCCAGTCGGCGATGTCGCCGACGGTCAGCGATTCGAGCTCCAGCGCGCTGGTCAGCTGGCCGGAGTAGCGCTCGTCGAGTGAGCCCACGACCGCCGAGTGCTCGACGAGCTGGCGCAGCGCGGTGGGGTCCTGCCCGGACTCCACCTCGTTGACCGGGGTCACACCCACGAGGCGCAGGCATCGGTTGGCGGCCTCGTTGAGCACGAGCAGGAGCGGCCGCGTCACCACCATGAAGGCCCGCATCGGCAGGGCCAGGAGGATCGCGGACCGTTCCGGGTGCGCGATGGCCCACGACTTGGGGGCCATCTCACCCACCACCAGGTGCAGGAAGGTCACGACGATCAGCGCGAGCACGAAGGAGGTCACGCTCGCGACCACCGCGGGCATGCCCGTCGCCGCGAGGGGGGCCTTGAGCCAGCCGTCCACGGCGGGCTTGGTGATGGCGCCGAGCGCCAGCGTGCAGACCGTGATGCCCAGCTGCGAGCCGGCCAGCAGCACCGACAGCTCGGAAGCGCTGCGCAGAGCCGCGCGGGCCGACGCGCTGTGCTGTGCCTCCTCCTCGAGGCGGTAGCGCCGCGCAGCGATCAGCGCGAACTCGACAGCCACGAAGAAGGCACTGGCCGCGATCAGCGCGACCGTGACGGCCACGATCACCCAGGGGCTACTCATGTCCGACCTCCGCCGCGTCTTCCTCGTGGATCGTCAGGTGCACGGAGGCGGGCACCCGTCGTTCGACGGTGCGCACCTCCGCCCGGAGCCGACGGCGCGGGCCGGAGCCCGGCACTGCCGCGGGGTCCGGGACGAGAGGCAGGTCCGCGATGTCGCCGACGCGGGGCAGTGCCCCGATTCGGGCGGTCACGGCGCCGCCCAGGGTCTCGTGGTCGCCGGACTCGAGCTCCACCTCGAGGAGGCGTTCGACCTCGTCGAGGTGCAGGTCTCCGCGAGCGATCCAGCCCTCGCCGTCGGCCGCGAGGGGCTCGGCGTCGGTGCCGTCGTGCTCGTCGTCGATCTCGCCGACGAGTTCCTCCGCGATGTCCTCGACGGTGACGACACCGTCGAATCCGCCGTACTCGTCGATGACCAGCGCCATCTCCTGGCCCGCCGCCGCGAGCTGGGCGACGACCGCCGGCAGCGGCATCGAACCCGGCACGATCACCGCGGGCCGGCACCGCGTACGGGCGTCGCCCGAGGTGTCGGCGAGCAGGTCGTGGAGGGTGATGACACCGATGAGGTCGTCGGCGCTCGCACCCACCACCGGGTAGCGGGTGTGGCCGTCGGCCATGCGGTCGAGGACTGCGGCCGCGGTTTCGTCCGCGGACACGGTGCCGACCAGCGCGCGGGGGATCATCGCGTGCTCGGCCGTGTGCGTGGGGAAGTCGAGGATGCGATCGAGCAGCGTCGACAGCTCGCGCGGCAGGTCGCCGGCGTCGCGGGATGCGGCGACGATGTGCTCGAGGTCGCGCGGGGTGGCCGAGTGCTCGACGTCGTGCACCGGCTCGATCCTCACGGCGCGCAGCAGCAGGTTCGAGGACTGGTCGAAGAACCGGATGAGCCGACCGAACACCGTCAGGTACAGCGTCGTCGACAGCGCGAGCGCGCGGGCCACGGGCTCCGGCCGGGCGATGGCCAGGTTCTTGGGGAAGAGCTCGCCGAAGACCATCTGCACGATGGTGGAGAAGGCCACCGCCAGCAGGGCGCCGATCGCGATGCCGACCGCGGTCGGGACGCCGACGCCGCCGAGCAGCGTGCCGAGCCCGCGACCGATGAGGGGTTCCGCGACGTAGCCGACCAGCAGGCCCGTCACGGTGATACCCAACTGGGCTCCGGAGAGCATGAACGAGGTGCGCTTGGTGACCTGCAGGGCGCGGGCCGAGGCCTCGTCACCCGCCGCGGCGCGGGCCTTGAGCCGCGACCGGTCCACGGCCATGTAGGCGAACTCCTGAGCCACGAAGTAGCCGGTGAACGCGGTGATCAGCAGGACCACCAGGACGCCCGCGAGGATCGTCAGGACCGTGATCACCTGCAACACCTCCGACGGTCCAGCGGCTCAGGGCGGAGTCTTCGGCGTTTGCGCGAGGCGCGTCTCATCGATTCTCTCTGCGTCGGGGCAGCGGGTCCGTCCCGCCATGGAGTAAAGAGTAAGTCAAAACCGATGATCCGGCATCGTCGCAGGTCGGGCGGGTCCGGAGGGGCGTCCGAGCGTCGTCATGTCGCCGCTCGGGGGTCGACGATCAGCGGGTGATGTCCGCCCGCACCATCTTCCAGACCCCCGCCGCGAAAACGACGACGCAGACCAGCCCGAAGTACGCCAGCGATCCGTTCGGACCACCGAACGGGCTGGTGATCGTGCTCAGCTGCCCGACGCCGAGGTCGGCGTTGCGGAACGGCGACCAGCGCTGCACGACGAGTCCGAGGTCGCCGCGGATGAACGTCACGAAGGTCTCGACGCCGAATCGCCAGAGCAACAGGAGCGTCAGCACAAGACCCGGCTTGGGCAGCAGGGTCGCCAGCCCTACACCGAGCATGGTCACCAGCACCATGTACAGCGGGATGCCGCACCAGAGCCGGATCCCCGCTCCGGAGAACAGCTCCACTCGCCCCCAGGTATCGGGGTACAGGCGCGGGAACCCGACCATGAGCACGGCGACGGTGACGGCGCTCGTCCCCGCCGCGACAGCACCGAAGACCGCGACCTTGGCGGTGGGCAGGAACCATCGCCGGGGTTGGCGCGCGAAGACCAGGTCGATCGTCCCGTTGCCGAACTCGCCCGCGGTGGAGTAGACGACGCCGGACACGAGGATGTACGTGGAGAACACCAGTACCCAGTAGGCGGCGTTGCTGGTGTCCATCCCGCCGGCGCCGTTGATCTTGTTGCGCTCGACCGCCTCCGCGATGACGTAGTTCACGAGGAGCGGGACGGCGATCGCGAGCGGCACCCCGGCGGCGATCGCCGGGCTCCGCCCGCTGAGCTTCGCCGCTTCGCTGCGCACCGCCGCGACCAACCCGGGCACGAGACCGCTCAGCGACGGGGAACCGGCGGTCACGACGCCTCCTCGACGGAGTACTCGACACTGCCCCGGGTGCACTCGAGGTAGACGGACTCGAGCGGCCGCGGGCCCGAGGCGCGCGAGAGGATTTCGTCACGGGTCGCATCGGCCAGCACCCGGCCGCGACCGAGGATCACGATCCTCGACGCCGTCTCCTCGACCTCCGCCAGATCGTGCGAGGCGATCAGAACGGTGCGACCGTCGGCCTTCAGCTCCTCGAGGAGACGACGCAGCCAGAGCAGTCCGTCCACGTCGAGGCCTGTCGCCGGCTCATCGAGCAGCAGGGTCGGCGGATCACCCAGGAGTGCGGACGCGATCGACAGCCGCTGCGCCATGCCCAGCGAGAATCCCCCGACCCGCTGTCGGGACGCCGAGGCCAGCCCCACGCGTTCGAGGGCGTGCTGCGCCGCGGCGTCGGGGAGTCCGCCCAGCCGGGCCTGCCACCGCAGGTGGCCGAGCGCGGTATGGGCGGGGTTCCGGGCGAACGGACCGAGCCCGATACCGAGGTCGCCCGGCCGCTGCCGGCCCGCCTTCGCACCGTCGACGAGGATCTCGCCGGAGTCGGGGCGGACCAGACCCGCGATCATGCGCATCACCGTGGATTTGCCTGCTCCGTTGGGGCCGAGCAGGTAGGTGATGGCCCCGCTCGGGGCCTCGAAACTCAGCCCGTCCACGGCGACGGCGCCGCCCAGTCGTTTGGCGACGCCGTTCAGTCGGATCATCCGATGCCGCGGGGTGTCAGTAGCCGAAGTTCGGGTTGCCCGTGCAGCCCATCGACGCGCAGTTGGCCTTCCAGTCGAACTTCCACAGGCCGCCCTCGCGGGTGTAGTAATACTTGTAGCCGTTGGCGGGGAAGCCGACCACGATCGCACTGAGCCCGACGGTGGCCTTGGAACCGTTGACGTTCGCCGGTCCGGTGGTGCGGGCCGAGGCGCCGAGGAAGTCGTAGACCTTGTTGTAGGCCATGACCTTCTCGAGCTCGGGCCGCGCCTTCGCGCCGTTCACGGAGACGGCGACCTTCTGGTCCATCGAGATGTTGGGGTTCCAGAACGCGGCCGCCTGGCGTTCGAACTGCGCGGCGGTGGGCTTGTCCGCGCGCACGTACAGGTCCGCGGCGGAGGTGTCGCGGACGCCGGTGTCGGCCGAGGCGGGCGCGACGACCGTGGTCGCAGCGGCTGCGGCGATGGCCGTGCCGGCGAGGACTGCCGTGAATGACTTACGCATGGGGCGTCTCCTTCATGAGTTTCGAAGGCCTACGCTAGCGCCGCAATATAGGTAAAGCAACCCTAATCATTGCGTCGAATGTCACGCGAACGGTCGGGGCCCGCCGGCGACCGGGAAACGCATCAGAGCCGGTACCCGAACGGATCGGATACCGGCTCTGACGACGTTGTTCTGTTGTGGAGCCTAGGAGATTCGATATCTCTAGGTGACTACTGGCTGTCCACGACGTGGGCGACAGTGCTAATTGCTCAGAGTGCCCTCTGTCGTGGAGCGGTTATCTGCACCTACTCCACGACAGGACCGACGGTTCAGATGTAGATCGCGATGGGCATGACGGTGATCGCGTTCGTGATCTCTGTGTCGAAGGAAAGATCGAAGTACTCGGCTGCGGCCTCGTCGGCGCCGAACGTACCGAGGAGGTCGGCTACTGCCTCTGGTTGGAATCGTCGCAGTAGCTTGTTGTTGGCGAGGATCGGTGTGCTGGGAGTCAAGGGCTTGATGACCTTGCCGAGGACGGTGAATTGGCCGTCGAGGAGCCGATCGGGGTCTGCGGTCACGAAATGTGCGGCGTCGCATATGAGGACGGCGTTGCGGTCGTCGGTGACAGTGGCGTGGTACTCGCGGGTGGCGGTGCGTCGTGCGTCGACGTGGAGTGCTTCGGCAATTGCCTCGGCGACGGTGGCCGCGTCGGAGGCAGTGAGTTCGTGGATGGCGCGCTGCGCGGCGATCTTCCCTGCGTCGATGTCGACGCCTGCGGCTTCGGCTTGATCGAACGCTTCCTGGATCTCGGCGCGTTTACTGTGTCGGATGGCGAAGCGGGTGACCTCTCTGACCAGCGTTGGGGTTGCGATGTCGAGCAGGGCGTTGACCTCGTTCGGGCGCACCGTGACGGCGGTGAACTCCGCGATGTCGCCGGCTGAGGCGGCGAACGCATCGGTGGAGAGCTGTCCGCGTTCGGCGAGTCCGCGTCGCACGGCGTCGAGGTAGTGCGCTTGTGAGTACACGAACTTCTGTCGTTGGGCGCTCGACCGTTCGTCGGCCTCGGTCTGCTGGCGGACCCATTCGCCGTCGAGCCTGCCGGTGGCCTTGGCGAGGAGCGGCGCGGACCCTTCGGCGCCAGCCCCGGCGCTGGCCTTCTTCTGTTTGTTCCCGGTCGTCGTCTTCTTCCCGGCAGTATCGCTCTCCGCGGACTGGAGGAGACCGGCCTGGTACATCTCTTGCAGCATCGCCGAGACGAAATCGGCGTTCTGGTAGACGATGGTGCGCGGCGTCTGGGCCTGCGTCGGTCGCTCTTGCGATGGATTCTTGGCCATAGTGGTGGGATCCTTTCGGGTAAATCATGTTGGGGTACTGGGAAATAGCGATGGGTTGTTGCGCGGTCAGATGCTAGGGCGGCTCCGCTGGCCGGTGGGCATGGGGCCGCGGGGTATGGGGCTCAAGCAGGCGGCTGCGCAGGGCCTGATTCTCTGCGGTGAGTTGCCCGACGTGTTCTGCCAGTTGACGATTGCGCGCGGTCGCGGCGGTGAGCTTGGCGCGCAGGGAGTCCATCGTCGCCGGAGAGACGGTCTGGGCCTTCGTGTTCGGCGCGTGGCTGTTTCTGCGGCCGATGATGTCTGCGCGGAGCTCGCGATGTTGGTAGAGGAAGCTCGTGGAGACACCGGCGGCCTGCGCGATCGCAGTGAAGGTGATGGGCCGCCCGCTGTTGTGTAGGCGCGCGATCGCACGCCGGGCTCGGGCTTCAGTGTCGGCGCTGCGGACCCGTGCGGCCGCGGTGAGCCGGGCGGTGCGGGCAGCACGGTCGGTGGCGGTCACAGCTGATCCTGCTCGGTGGGGCCGATCTCGTCGATGAGCTTGGTGACCTTGTCGAGCATGGTCGCGTTGAGCTCGGCGACCTCGGTGTCGCCGCGCTCGGTGGCGGCGTCGGTGAGGCGTCGGAGTTGGTCGCGGTGGGCGATGTGGCTGCCGAGGTAGGTTGGTCCGCCGGGTTCGTGGAAGGAGCAATCCAGGCAAGGGTTGGGGCGGAATTCGCAGCGCTGTGCGGCGGGGAGGGTGCAGAAGCCGTTGGGCAAGGCGGCGACCAGGCGAGCGCGAAGCCGTTCGACATCGGGGTGGCTATCGGCACCACTGCTTGCGGCGTCCCAGAATTCGCGGGCCTTGCGTGCGAGGGTGTCGTCGGTGATGCGGGCGTAGGTGGAAGTCATGGTGTCGCTCTGGTGGCCGAGGAAGTCCCGGACCTCTTGCTGGGTCCATCCGTTGTTGAGCAGAGTGGTCGCGATGGTGTGCCGGAAGCGGTGGACATCGCCACCGGAAATCGGTTCCCCGGTGGTCGTCGAGATGGTGATGCCGTGTTCGGTGAACAGATTCGCCAGACGGTGCCGCAGGCCGCTGGCGGACCAGGGCTGGGTGCGGCCGGCTGTGGCGCTCGAGCGGGCGCCGGGGAACAGGTGCTCGGCGTCGGTGCCGTAGATTTCGCGCACTCGGGCCTGTTGGTCGAGGATGACCGTGGCGAGGCTGTCGGGGATGGGGAATCTGCGCCAGGAGCGGGTTTTCGGCATCCAGTATTCGATCCAGTGGCCGGCGTCGCTGTGGTGCACGCAGTCGATCGGCAGGGCGACGAGCTCGGAGATCCGGCAGCCGGCCCATCGGGTGGTGGCGATCATGGCGCGCAGGGTCGGGTCGGTGGCGGGGTTGTCGACGATGAGGGTGTCGACGCGTTCGATGACGTCCGGTGGGAAGGGCCGCGGTCGGCGGGACTTGCGGTGGGTGTTCTCACCGCGTCGCAGGAACACGGCGGATCCGAGGTCGGGAACGATCTGGGTGTCGTGCAGGGTTTCCAGGAGGTAGGCGGCGGTGTTCGCGAGCCGAGGATCGGCGGGGGTGTCGGGCCTGCGGGCCCAGGCGAGGTAGTCGAGGAACACCGGCCGGGTCACCGCCGCTGGATCGGGGATCTCGCCGTTGAGGGTCAGGTACTGGCCGAGCTGGCGGATCGCGCGGACCCATTGGGTCAGGGTGCCCCAGGACAGGTGCGCGGTGGTCAGTTGTCGTCGGGCGAGGTCTTTGACGGCCGCCCGCAGCCACGGGACCGGCACGGTCGCCCAGTCGACGGCGGTGTGGGTCGAGCCGGACTGGGTGGCGTCGAGGACGAACTCGAAGCCGTCGCGCCAGCGCCAGTGATCCGCGCTCCACGGGTCCGGGTCCGTGGCACCTTCCCGCAGCCGGAAGAAGCGGCGCACGTACGACGCGCAGAGGGTCTCGTAGCAGCCGGTGTGGGGCCAGCTCTGCCGGCACAGCAGGACCCAGTCGTCTGCGGTGCGTTCGGTCAGCGAGCCCGTGATGCGGGTTGCGGCGGTGTCGATCAGCACGATCAGGAAGCGCCGCAGGCTGGCGTTGGGGGTCCAGTCGCCGCGGCGAATCTTTGTGGCGACGACGAACCGGATCTCGTCGGCGGCGGTCGCTGGGAGCGTGCGGAAGTCGACGGTGAGGGTGCGGGTGCGGCCGCGGGGCCGACCGACGGGTTTGGCGTCGACGGCGGCCCAGGCGGTGAAGTCGGTCGGCTGGCCGGCGCGGAACCATTGGAAGTAGTGGGCGTAGCACAGTCCCCGCCGCACAGCGGTTCCCACGACGGGGCCGCCGAGCCAGTAGCGCTCCCCGTCACACGCGTCGACCGAGCACAGGTCGGCGGGTGCGGCGGCCCGGCGGCGGTCTCCGGCAGGTTCGATGACCTGCCAAGTGCTCGCGCACCACGGGCCCTCCGGGATGACCAGCGCCGGCCGCGCCGCGGGGGCTGGGGAGCGGTGGGGTTCACGTCGGTTCATCGCCGGGCCCTCCCGTCGCGGGGCGCTCGTCCGTGCGGTCTGCCGCAAGGGGTGTTGTCCTGCCGGTCGGGCCAGACGAGGTGCTCGGTGCGGCGGAGTTTGTCGGTGAGGTCGTCGCTGGCGAGGTGGATGTAGACATCGGCGCTGGAGGGGTGGGATTGGCCGAGGCGGCCGGCGATCTCGGGCGCTGTCCACCCCGCCTTGGCGAGGGCGGTCGCGTGGGTGTGGCGCAGCATGTGCGGGTGCAGATCGTCGATTCCGGCGCTCGCACCGATGTGCTCGATGAGCTGGTAGGCGTTCGAGTACGTCAATGGCGCGCCGATCGGGTGCCGGGAGAGGTTGACGAAGACGTAATCGCTGTCGAGGTCGGCGATCTCACCGAGGAGGTAGCTGGCGTACAGGTCGAAGAAGCGGCGTGGCGCGTCGACGGTGAACTGGGCCCGCTGTTTCGACAGGGCACCGTTGAGGTTGTCCTCGCGCCGGACGATCCGCACGCGCCGGCGCATAGGGTCGAGGTCGCCGTGGCGTAGGCCCAGCGCTTGCCCAATCCGTAGGCCCAGGTCGTACATCGCCGACAGCAGAAGCCGGTCGCGGTCGGTCGACGCCGCGTCGAGAAGCCGGCAAAACGCGGTATCGAAGTCGATCACGTGCACCGTCTCCGCCGCCGGGCGACCAGCGCGAGCGAGCCGCGGCACGTCCGAGGGCTGCCGCGCTTCGATGTGCGCGAGGAAGCTGTGCGAGCGGCGCGGCAGCCGCGACGGATTGCGGGTCAACACCAGATCGGTGGGGCCGCGGCCCTCCACGCGGTGGAACTCGTAGAACTCGCGGACCGCGGCGTTGACCGCCTTGACCGTCGACGGCGCGCGGCCTCCGCCGTCGCGGGGAACCAGCGGCGGCAGACCCGCTGACAGGACGCCGACGAAGTCGCAGAGACCGTCAAAAGTGACCGCGTCCCAGTCGATCACCCGCGCGGCGAGCCAGCGATAGTACAGGCTCAGGTGCCGAGCGTACGAGCGCACGGTGTTCGCGGAGCGGTCGATCGCCCGCTGCCAGTGCAGGAACTGCTCGATCTCGGTCACCGGCAGGCCCGTGGTGTCGACGACCGTCCAGGAGGGCTGCCCGTGCACGGTCACCGGGACCGCCCTCACTTGGCGTCCCCGGTCTGCTCGCCCGGGCGGGGCCGCACCACGATGTCGGGACGCACTGCACCATCGCGTGCGGGAAACGCTTCTGCCGCTACATCTGCAGCCACTGGGAGCGCCCCCGGCAGCCACACCATGTTGCGCTTACTCCAGGTCGCGTACTGGGCCTGCACCGCGGCCATCGGCACCTCGAAACGCTCCCAGTCCACCCTGGGTGCGCTCACCCAGATGTGCTTGACGTACTTGTCCGTCCGCAGGTCGTACTCCCACGTCAGCTCGCAGTGCGTCGGGTTGCCGGGCAACCCCAGGGCGCCGGAGTCCTGCGCACAGAACGCCTGCCGCCGTTCGTTGGTCGGCTGGGCCTCATTGTGGTGAATCTCCATGTAGGCCTTGCCGAGCGCGGCGACCGCCGGCCAGACCGACTGCTGCTTGCACACCGTATGCCCCGGAGGGTGCACGCCGTGGGTGCTCAACCACACCTCCGTGCCGGCGGCCGTAAGGGCCGCCACGTACGAGCCGCGCCCCAGCACCTGCAGCACGGTCCGCAGATGCGCGGAGTTGAGCTCGGAGAGCGTGTTCCAGTGATCGACCGCCGACAGCAGCATCGCGCCCACCCCGACGCTGACCTGCCCCAGCATCCGACGCGCCTGCTTGCGGGTCAGCGGAACCGCCAGCGGCTCGGGATCATCCATCATCTCGCTCATCGCTACCTCCTCCATTCGCTCCGAAATATCTGCACAGAATCGTGCAGACCGTGGTAAGGTATGCCCGGCGCGACACGCCGGAGTTCGGCACGCCGATTTGCCTGGCGTTTCGGTGTGTACGCTGCGGCTTTCGTCACATCAGCCTCATCCGTCGCAGAGCGTGGGAGTGCGGCTGAGCAGGAAGACGCAGATCACACGGTGTTTCTGCGCGGTTTTGTCGCCGGTCGGAGTTAGGGTCGGAGACCAGGAGCACCGGGAACGGATGTGGAGGCGAATCTGTGGTGGCACCGAACCCGTATGCCGAGGCGAACAGTGTGATGGTGGAACTGGTCCGGCTCTCGTGCGGCTGGTCGAAGAAGCGCCTCGCCGAAGAAGCCGGGGTGCATTCCTCGCACGTCAGCCGGGTCGAGGCCAGCCGGATTCCATTGGCCGGCAAGGCCCTGGCTGACTACGCCGCAGCGCTGTCCTGCCCTACGGAGCTGTTGTGTGTGCCGTTTAGCCGCACTCCTGCGGAGGGCACTCATTTCCGGGCCAACGCCAGCGCGGCCGAGTGGAAGCGCGACCGGATCTGGGCGCGGGCGAACGTGGTGGCGCTGCGGATCGGCCGCCTGGCTAAGTACACCGATGTCAACCCGAAATACCCTTTGCCGCAGCTCGATCCGTCAGACTACGCCGCTGAGGACGGTGAGATCACCGTGGCACAGGTGGTGCGGCGGCTGTGGCGGCTGGCGGGCCCCATCGAATCGATGAGCGAGGTCCTCGAGGCCGCGGGCGTATTCGTCGTCGCCGAGGACTTCGCCGACCGGGAGGTCGACGCGGTCACTCTGCGTGCCACCGAGCACCATCCGCATGTGGTGTACGTCAACGCGGCGCTGCCGGCGGACCGGATGCGGATGACCCTCGCACACGAACTGGGGCACCTGGTGATGGACGCGATGACCTTGGTCAGCCCCGTCGAGGTCGAACGCCGCGCGACGGCCTTCGCCGCGGAGTTCCTAGCACCGATCGACGACATCGGCCCGGCCCTTGACCGAGTGTCAGTGCGGACCGTGCACGAGCTGGACGAGCTCCGCATGACCTGGGGCGTCAGTGAATCCTCCCTGGTGGTGCGGGCCCGCGACCGCGGCGTCTTCACCGACTACCAGTACCGGTCGATGTTCCGGTTCCTCAATGAGACCGGCCGCGTCCACGGGCACCGCGCCGGCGTCGACGCCGACAAGCCCCGCCTGGTCGCAGATATCCTCGAGCAGCTCGATGAGGCCGGCTACCCCACCGCCGAGCTCGACGACATCACGCTTCTGACTGGGGCGCAGCGTGCCGCGCTCTTCGGCACTGCGGATCCGACACGGGCACCACGCCACCTGAGCATGGTCTGACCCGAATCGCTACGGACCTGATCCTCTGGGGCGCAGATGGGGACCAAGCGCAATCCGACCACGGTCCGCGACGAGCAGTGGCGCACACCGCCGGGATCGAAGAAGCCGGCGCACACCATCGATCAGGACCACGCAGCCGGTGGCCGTGAACGCCGCGTCGTCATCGTCGACGGCGCCAACGGTGCCCTCGGCCGGGTCGCTCTGCAGCCCCGCTACCGGCGCATCTATGCCGAGCTACGGTGGCAAGCAAGCGAACCCGGCCGCGAGACCAGAAGCGCCTTCCTCGGCGAAGTCCGCGAGCGATCCCGCGCCAAGAACTTGGCGGAAGCGTGGCGACGCGCCCATGAAGAAGGCCTCACCCAGCCCCCGGGCAGCAAAGGCTGACTGATTCGCGGCCGGGCCACTCGATCGCGGCGCCCGGTGCGCTGGTCGTGGCCTACTGCAGCCACCGCTCGCTATCGAGGTCAGCGAGCATCGTCACGTATTCCAGCCGAACGTCCGAGGCATCCTCGGCGAGGTACCCGGCCGCCGTCAGTCCGCCGAGATCGGGTGCCGGCACGCACATCCAGAGCGCCGCAGTCCAGGGATCAGCCCCTCTCCGCAGGGTCTGCCACACCCGCAACAGCCCACTGCGGACACGCTCGTCATCGTCGAACTGCCAGGCGGGAAACACGGGCGTGCCGTTCGCGAGCGCTGCCCAGATGACCCCATTCGTCGCGATCCGCTCAGCGAGTTCGCCTTCGCACAGCGCCAGATACCGCACGACGCCCTCGGCGTCATAGAAGGGCCCGACCACATCATCGAGCACGGACTCCGCGTCCTCGGCATCGGCTGCGTCGTTCACAGTGCTGATGATCCGTGGCCGGCGGCGGGCTTGTCCACTCACGAGGCCAGGCAGCCACCACCGGAATCGGGCCGGACCGGGCAGGCCTGGGAGTGGGATACTGGCAGCTATGGCGAACCAGGACGGTGCGGTGCAGTTCGTGTCCGGCAATGAGCGTCTGACCCGGATCCTGCCCGATCCAGGCCGGCGGCAACAGGCCGATGCCATCATCGCCGAGATGGATCAGATGGACCGCCGCTACCGCGACGCGGCCCAGGTGCTCGACGGGGCCGCGGCCGCGGCAGCAGCCGCAGCGGGCACGCCAGCCGTCGCCGAGGTTCTGCGGGCGCTACAGCGACACCTGACAGCCGCTGGGATCCGGGACATCGGCATCACGCTCACGTTCAGCGATCACGAAATGACGCTGCCTCTCGAGCGGATCATTGCCGCCGATCACTAAATGACGGGTTCGGCCGCCCTACTCGGATGCGTCGGGAACGAAACCGCTCGCCGCGGCGTCCGCGGCACACAGTGTCCGGGCCCAACTGCCGCGGTGCGCCAGGGCACCATCGCTGCCGCATTCCTCGCAGGTGCGTTCCGAGCGCTGTTCGGCCGCGCGGATGAGGTCATCGAAACCCGGCCGGGGCCTGTCGGGCTCGAATTCGATGTAGTACCGCAGGCCACCGAATTTCTCCTTGACCTGCACCAGCTGGTAATCGGGGTCGATCGCCGCGAGCGCCTGGTCGAGGTCGATGACGATCGAATACCAGCCGGGCCTGATGTCGAGCGTCGGGTAGGCCCCAGGAAAGAAGCGGGCACGGACACCAGCGAGGGCGTCGTCCGTCAGATCATCTGCCATGCTCTTGAGCCTGCCAGCCCGTCCGTCGCACGTCTCCTTGTGCCGGGCCGAGCCGCCCGCAATGCGCAGACGGTACCCGTGGCTCATCGATCACCGGCGGTGGTCGATAAGAACCACGTCCCGGCCAACTGCCGTGGCGTGGACGATGCGGTTCGCCCAGGCGCGGGCGCCGCGCGGTCACGCCGCCTGGGTGCAGGTGCATTGGCATTCGGTGAGGGTGCCGCCGGCGGCGGCGGTGTGCCGCCAGGCGGGGCTGCCGGGCTCGAGTGGGTTGGGCGCGGTGCCTGCCGCAGTGTCGTCGCCTGCAACGGTGGGCGGGGTGCGCCGCCACAGTAGCGGGGCCAGGACTGCCCCCGCACCGGCGATCAAGGCCAGGAGCGCCCAGGCGGGGACGAGCCCGAAGCGGTTGGCGCCCCAGCCTGAGATCGGGTAGGCCAGTAGCCAGGCCAGGTGCGAGAGTGAGAATTGGGCGGCGAACACGGCGGCCACCTCGCTGGGGGCTGCGGCCGCGCGGAGCACTTTGCCGGTCGGTGTGATGGCCATCGCCGAGCCGGCGCCGCTGGCCAGCCACACCGTAGCGGTCACTGCCCACGAGGTGCGGTCGGCTGAGGCCATGGCTACCGCGCCGATGGCGGCGGCGGTGAGAAGCGCTGCGCCGGTGAGCATGACCGTCCGCTCGGTGAATCGGTCCAGTAGCCGCGGAACTGCGAGCGCCATTACCAGGGTGCCGCCGCCTGAGGCGGCGAGCATCCAGGCGACATCCGATTCGGTGCCGCCGAGCCGGTCCCGGACGTAGTTGACGGTGTTGACCACGACGATCGAACCGGTTGCGGCGACGGCGAAGTTCACCGCCAGCACCCCGCGCAGGCTGGGGGTACTGGTGAAGATCCTGGCTCCGGCGAGGATCCGCTCAGCCGGGCCGCCGGCGGTGGCCGCGCGGCGGGCGTCGGGGACGGCGGCGCGGAGCACCAGCGCGGCTGAGATCACGAATCCGGCGGCGGTGCCGAGGAAGAGCACGTTGAACTCGATCACCAGGAGCGCGAGCGCGGCCACGACGGGGCTGGCCAGGCTCTCCATCGTGTATGCGACCTGGGACGCCGACAGGGCGGTGGTGTACTGCCGTTCGTCGGTGATGATGTCGGGGATCACCGCCTGGAAGGTCGGCGTGAACGCCGCCGAAGCCGCCTGCAGGGCACCGATGAGCAGGTAGATCTGCCACACCTGCGTCACGAACGGCAACGCGAGCACGATCGCCGCCCGCAGGATGTCGAGCGAGACCAGGAACGCTCGGCGGGGCAACCGGTCCACGTAGGCGGCGGCGATCGGTGCGATCACCACGTACAGCACCATTTTGATGGTCAGGGCGGTGCCGAGAACGACCGCGGCCGACGAGCCGGCGATGTCGTAGGCGAGCAGGCCGAGTGCGACGGTGGTCAGTCCCGTGCCGAGCAGTGCGACGATCTGCGCGCTGAAGAGCAGCCGGAAGTCGCGATGGGAGAAGGGCCCCACGATGGCTCCTGACGGGTAGTGGATTCGCGTTCGATCTCAGTGGTGGTGGTGGCCGTGTCCCGCGTGGTGCGGGGCGGGGGGCGCAGCGGTGTGCTCGGTGGGCGTGTCGTCGACGGTGAGGGTGAAGTCGGCGGTGCGCACCGTCCCGCCGTGCCGGAAGTCGAGGAACAATCGGTATGTTCCCGCCGACGGAGCCACAGCGTGGAAGCGGATGTCGGGCCCGGCCGGGGTGGTCGGGTCGGCTGGGTCGCCCTCGGGGTGGATGTGCAGGTACGCGAGGTCGCCGGCGCGCAGCGCCACGAGGTGGCCGTAGGCGGCGAGGTAGGGCTGCAGGTCGGTGACGGGCACCCCGGCGCGGGTGACGGTGGCGCGCAGTTCGGTGCCGCGGCCGGCCGCGAGGTCCCCGGCGAGGGTGACCGTGTAGTCGTCGATCGTCGAGGTGGCGCTGGGCTCGGGAAGCGGACGGGGGCGGAAGTCGCCGGGTACCGCGAGGTCGGCGCCGAGCGTGAGCGCGGTATCGGCGCCGGTGGGCGCGAAGTCCGCGGACAGCCGCCATACGCCCGGGGTCAGGTCCACCTCTACCGACCACAGGCCGGCCGCGTCCATCCTCGGGTGCAGGTGGTGGAACACGCTGGTGTCGCGCTGCGCTGCGATGAAGTGCAGGCGCTTGTCGTGCCGCTCGTCGAAGTCGGTCACGGGCGTCCCGTCGGGGCCGACGATGGTGAATTCGATCCGGCTCGTGCCCGCGTCCGCGGTGTGGAAGGGCGGGGTTATCCGGTAGCCCTGCTCGGCCACCTGCAACCCTTGCGGGATCGCGGGGGCGGGGTGTCCTGCATGTGCGCTGTGGTCCATGGTGTGCTCCTTGGGAGTTCGGGCCGGCGCTGCTCGTCTGGTCAGGTGCGGACCAGGCGGGCGATCGCCGCGGTCGCCTCGTCGAGTTTGGTGGTCAGTTCGTTTGGATCCGACTGCGCGGCTTGCACTACGCAGTGGCGGATGTGGTCATCGAGCAGCGCGAGCGCCAGCCCCTGTAGGGCACTGGTCGCGGCGCTGATCTGGGTGAGGATGTCGATGCAGTACTGGTCCTCGTCGATCATGCGCCCGATTCCGCGGGCCTGACCCTCGATCCGTTTGGCTCGCGCCAGGTATCGGCTCTTGTCGGTCAGATACCCGTGCTGCGACTGGCAGCAGACCTCCGACGCCGCGGGCGCCGGTGCGCCCAGCGCGGATCCGGCCGCTGCGCACTCCGGCTGGACGAGCACGTTGTCTGCGGACACGGCGCTCATGCCGACGCCGCCGTGGCGTACTTGTTGGGGTCGGCGTCAAATCGCGGACCGCATCCGGCGCAGCACAGGTAGTAGCGGGTGCCCTCGAAGTCCCGGTACAGGCCCTTGCTGACCGCGGTGGCCTTGTGCACGGTGGTACCGGCCATCACGGGGCATTCGGCCATCTCCTCGCTACCGGCCGCAGGGGCGCTCTGCAACAGCTCCAACGGCTCAGCGGCGTCGCCGGCGTGGCCGCAGCAGGACTGGCGCGGTGCGTTTTCGGTCATGGGAAACCTCACTTCTCTCGTGGTCGGGGTTCGACGGTCGAACCGGATTCCGATACCCCATCGGGGTACCTAGATATATACCCCCTGGGGGTATCGGTGTCAACCCTTGGTTCTGACCGAGCGCGGTTCCCCTCCGATCTCTCCGACGCTCTAGACATACCCCCCATGGGTATGCTATCCCTGAAAGGGCCAGATACCCCACAGGGGTATGCATCAGGGAAGGGAGACCGACATGACCACGAACGAGTACCAGGTGAGCGGCATGACGTGCGGACACTGCGAGATGTCGATCCGCGAGGAGGTCAGCCTGATCGACGGTGTCGAATCGATCGAGGTGAGCGCGCAGACCGGACGGCTGCGGGTGACCGGGGCGCAGGACATCGACGACGCCCGGGTCCTCGCGGCGGTCGAGGAGGCCGGCTATTCGGCGGTGCGTGACCGATGAACGCGGCGCAGAAGCTCGCCGCGTACGGGGCCGGGCTGGTGGTGGCTTTCGCCGGCGCCTACGGCATCGCCGGCGCCGTGGTGCCCGATTCCGTCGTCGCCGGCTGGGAGCGAAGCAGCACGAGCTCGCACGCCGGGTCGGAGCATCAAGCAGGCAGCAGCGCTACCGCAGCCGACACCGCCGCCCCGGCCGCGGCCGCAATCAAGGGCGTCTCGCTCAGCGCGGACGGGTACACCCTGGGGCCGGTGACGGCGCCGGCCGTGCCGAACGTCGCCGGGAATGTGGATTTCACGGTGCTCGACCGTCGGGGAGAGCCGGTGCGTGAGTTCGACGTCGCGCATGAGAAGCAGCTGCATCTGATCGCCGTGCGCGCCGACGGCGCGCACTATCAGCACCTGCATCCCACGCTCGACGCCGCGAGCGGACGCTGGTCGGTGCCCGTCACCTGGCCCGAGGCCGGTACCTATCGGGTCTACGCCGATTTCACCGCAACCGGCGCGAAGGGATCGACCGCACTGACGCGGACCGTCCAGGTCGACGGCGCGTCCGTCGCCCAGCGGCGCGAGCCCACCCGCACCGCACAGGTGGACGGGTTCACCGCCACCCTGAGCGGCGACCTCGCCTCCGGCGGATCGAGCGACCTCACGGTGACGATCACCAGGAACGGAGCACCCGTCACGGGCCTCGAGCCCTACCTCGGCGCGTACGGCCACCTGGTGGCGCTGCGCGAGGGCGACCTCGCCTACCTGCACGTGCACGCCACCGGCGAGGAGCCGCGCCCGGGCGCCACATCCGGCCCGGACATCGGGTTCGCCGCCGAGGTGCCCACCGTGGGCCGGTACCTGCTCTACCTGGACTTCCAGGTCGACGGCGTAGTGCGCACCGCGCAGTTCGTCGTCGACGCCGGACAGGGCCGGAATGAGCAGGGCGGCAACGCGGGGGCTGCGCCGTCGCACGGATCCGGGCACTAGAGCACTAATGACACACGGAGGAAAGATATGAGCGTGAGAGCGCCTTCGGGCGGTAAGGACGTCGAGCTGGCGATCGGTGGGATGACCTGCGCATCGTGCGCCAACCGGATCGAACGCAAGCTCAATCGTCTCGACGGGGTCGAGGCGACGGTCAACTACGCCACCGAGAAGGCCAAAGTCCATGTGCCCGAGGCGTACGACACCCAGCAGCTAATCAACGAGGTGCAGCAGACCGGCTACTCGGCGACCGTGCCACAGGCCCCCGCAGGCGGGGCTGGGACGGTGGGCGAGGGCAACGGCGACGATCCCGACGGCGACGGCGGATCGGACCCGGAACTGACGTCCCTGCGCCAGCGGCTGATTGGCTCGGCCGTGCTGGCGGTACCGGTGATCGCCATGGCGATGGCCCCTGCACTGCAATTCACCTACTGGCAGTGGGCATCCCTGGTGCTGGCGGCGCCGGTGATCCTGTGGGGCGCCTTCCCGTTCCACCGCGCCGCGTGGATGAACCTCAAGCACGGCACCGCAACGATGGACACGCTAATCTCGATGGGCACCCTGACAGCGTTCCTGTGGTCGCTGTACGCACTGTTCCTCGGCACCGCCGGCACACCCGGCATGAAGCACGGCTTCGAGTTCACCATCGCACCGTCGGACGGTGCGGCGAACATCTACCTCGAGGTGGGCGCGGGCGTCACGGTGTTCATCCTCGCCGGGCGGTACTTCGAGAAGCGCTCGAAGCGGCAGGCCGGCGCCGCGCTGCGCGCCCTGCTCGAACTCGGCGTCAAAGACGTGGCGGTAATGCGCGACGGAGCCGAGGTGCGGATCCCCGTCGCGGACCTCGCGGTCGGCGACGAGTTCGTGGTGCGCCCGGGCGAGAAGATCGCCACTGACGGCGTCGTGACTGCCGGGTCCTCAGCCATCGACGCCTCGATGCTCACCGGCGAATCGGTGCCCGTCGAAGTCTCCGCCGGTGACACGGTCACCGGAGCGACAGTGAACTCGGGCGGCCGGCTGGTGGTGCGCGCCACGCGTGTGGGCGCCGATACCCAGCTGGCGCAGATGGCGCGACTCGTTGAGGACGCGCAGACCGGCAAGGCCGAGGTCCAACGCCTCGCCGACCGCGTCTCCGGGGTGTTCGTGCCGATCGTCATCGCGATCGCGATCATCACCCTCGGCGGATGGCTCGGCGCCGGCTTCCCCATCGCGGCGGCATTCACCGCGGCGGTCGCGGTCCTCGTGATCGCCTGCCCGTGCGCGCTGGGCCTGGCGACCCCGACCGCGCTGCTGGTCGGCACCGGCCGCGGCGCGCAGATGGGCGTGCTGATCAAGGGGCCGGAGGTGCTGGAGTCCACCCGCAAGGTCGACACCATCGTCCTGGACAAGACCGGGACGGTGACCACCGGCAAGATGACGCTCGTCGAGGTGATCGCTGAGGACGGCGTGGACGAGCACGAACTGCTGCGGCTGGCAGGCGCACTGGAAAACGCTTCTGAGCACCCGATCGCGCAGGCCATTGCCACCGCGGCGACGGAAGCCACCGGAGCACTGCCGGCGCCGGAGGGCTTTGCGAACATCGAGGGTCAGGGTGTGCAGGGCGCCGTCGACGGCCACGCCGTGATCGTCGGCCGCGAGTCGTTGCTGGCGGACTGGGCGGTCTCGCTGAGCGCGGACACCGCGGCGGGTAAGGCCCGCGCGGAAGCGGAGGGAAAGACCGTCGTCGCCGTGAGCTGGGACGGCCACCCGAAGGGCGTCCTCGTGGTGGCCGACACTGTCAAACCGACCAGCGCACAGGCCATCCACGAACTGCGAGCCCTGGGCCTGACGCCCGTGCTGCTCACCGGCGACAACACCGCCGTCGCCCAGCAGATCGGGGCAGAGATCGGCATCGACGAGGTGATCGCCGAGGTCATGCCACAGGACAAGGTCGCTGTCGTCACACGGCTGCAGGAGCAGGGCAAGGTCGTGGCGATGGTCGGCGACGGCGTCAACGACGCCCCGGCCCTCGCGCAGGCCGACCTCGGCCTGGCCATGGGCACCGGCACCGACGTCGCGATCGAAGCATCCGACATCACCCTCGTCCGCGGCGACCTGCGCAGCGCAGTCGACGCGATCCGCCTGTCCCGCAAGACCCTGAGCACGATCAAGACCAACCTGTTCTGGGCCTTCGCCTACAACACCGCAGCGATCCCTGTCGCCGCGGCGGGCATGCTCAACCCGATGCTCGCCGGCGCAGCGATGGCCCTCTCCAGCGTCTTCGTCGTCGGAAACAGCCTGCGGCTCCGCGGATTCCGCAGCATCTCCACCGACTGAATCCCACACACAGTAGAACCGCCACCGGCCTCCGGCCGGGCACATACCCCCTACCGGAATGGAGTACATGATGAGTACCGAAAGCACAACACGAGGAGGCACCACCCGTTGGTGGGCACTCGCCTTGATCGCCACCGCGCAGTTCATGGTCATCATGGACACCTCGATCATCGGCGTGGCCCTGCCGCAGATGCAGGCCGACCTCGGGTTCACCCAGCACAACCTGTCGTGGGTGTTCAACGCCTACGTCATCGCCCTCGGCGGCCTACTCCTGCTCGGCGGCAGGTTGTCCGACCTGTTCGGCGCCCGCCGGATGTTCGCGACCGGTTGGCTCGTCCTGCTCGTCGGCTCACTCGTCGCCGGGCTCGCCACCAACGTCGGCATCGAACTGACCGGCCGCGCCATCCAGGGCGCCGGCTCCGCATTGATCGCCCCCTCTGCGCTGACATTGCTGATGATGATCTTCGGAGCGAACCCGAAGGAACTCACCAAGGCTCTCGCGCTTTACGGCGCAGCCGCCCCCGCCGGTGGCACCGCCGGTGTGTTCCTGGGCGGCGTGATCACCGAGTACATCTCGTGGCCCTGGGTCTTCTTCATCAACATCCCCATCGCCGCCGTCGCTCTCATCGCCACCCCGGCCCTGATGCCCGGCGGGGCGATGGGCGGCCGTGGCTCAGTAGACATCTTCGGAGCGCTGACCGTCACTCTCGGCCTCGCTGCCGCGGTGTACGGCATCGTCCGTGCCCCCGAGGTCGGCTGGGGCTCCGGCGAGACCTGGATCGCTCTCGGCGTAGCCGCGGCCCTGCTGGTGGCGTTCGTGGTCTCCCAGGCCGTGAGTCGTGAACCACTCATGCGGCTCTCGATCTTCCGCACTCCCAATCTGGGCGCGGCGAACCTCGCCCAGATACTGCTCGGCGGCGCGTGGATCCCGATGTGGTTCTTCCTCAACCTCTACTTGCAGCAGGTCCTCGACTACACCGCGTTCCCGTCGGGCGCCGCGCTTCTGCCGATGACCGCGCTGATCATGCTCGGCATGATCGTGCTCGCGCCCCGGATCATGGGTGCGTTCGGGCCGAAGGTCCCGATCGTCGCCGGACTGCTGATCCTCGCCATCGGTATGGGATGGCTATCGCTGATCCGTCCTGACGGCAACTTCTGGGTCGACGTGCTGCCGGCCTCTCTGGTCGCGGCACTCGGCATGTCATTGGCCTTCATCCCGTCGCTGGGCACCGCGATCTCGTCTGCCCGCCCAGAGGAGGGCGGTCTTGCCGCGGGCATCGTCAACACCAGTTACCAGGTCGGATCAGCGCTCGGGCTCGCCGCCATGACCGCGATCGCCGCTGCGTTCGGCGCCGATCAACTCGGCAATGCGCAGGCACTCACTGACGGATTCTCCGCCGCTTTCCTTGGCGCTGGCGCAATCGCTTTGGTCGGCTCCGGCATAGCTCTGGTCACGCTGCGGCGCACACCAGCCGCTGAGCCGGCGAAGGACACAGACGTGACTACGACCTGAACCAAGGTTCTCCCCATCCGAACCCGGCGGAACAAACCCGCCGGGTTCGGCGTGTGAACGCACCCGCGCGGCCTTCGGACCCTGACTCCGCATCCGCCTACCACCGCCGGTGCCGGCCGGCCTCAGCAGGCCTTCGGTGGGACGTGGCGCGGATCCGGGCGGCTGGGGATGCGGCGGCCGCGGCGCCTGTCGGCTCGGGTCTAGTCAGTGCGCCGGTGCGGTGCAGGGCGCCCAACGCGATCGTCGCCGCGGCGCCGATAGCGATCAGTACCGCCCAGATCAACCCGGGGAATCCCAGGCGAATGCCCAGCGAAAGGAGCGCACCGGTCCCCAGGTTGCCGGCGAGGATCCCGACGCCGACGACTGTGTTGTACAGCCCGTAGTGGGTGGCGACCAGCCGGTCGCCGGAGAGGTTGACCACGGTGTCCATCTCGAACGGAAAGACGGTCGCGGTCGCGATTGCCAGGCCGGCGGCAGCGATCAGCAGCGCGCCGGCAGCGGTGGCTTTTCCGGCTAGCGTTGCGGTCGGTACCACGAACAAGGGAACGAACGCGCTGGTCATCACCGCCATACCCACTCCCAGGCTGCGGGTGGGTCCGAATCGGCGGCGGAACCAGCTGGTGATCCGCAGTTGCCCGGCGACCGCGATGATTCCGGTGACCACGAACACCGCCGCCACCAGGTACGTCGACGACGGTTCACTGCCGGTGATCGCCGCCGCGTGCAGCGGCAGCGCCAAGTACACCTGGAACGAGAGGACATAAGAGCCGATCATCGCGCAGGCGAACAGGACGAACCGGCGGTTCCCGGCCACGATCCGCCAGTCCGCCAGCACCGAGCGCCGCGGCTCGCCGGCAGGTGCACCTTCGCGGCGATCGCGGGGCAGCGCGAGGATCTGCGCGACGGTCAGTGCGGCGAACACTACCGCGGCCACCAGTGAGGTCACGCGGAAGTCGAACGCCATGAGCAACACCCCCACCAGGGGGCCGACGAGGATCCCCGCCTGGTAGAAGATGTTGAAGATCGCGAACGCTTCGATGCGGCGGTCCCCGGCGTCAGCGGCGAGGTACGCCCGCACAGCGGGGTTGAACAATGCGCCGGCGAACCCGGTGGCCGCGGACGCGGCCAGCAGGGCGGGCAGGGAATCAACGGTGGCCAGCAGCCCGAATCCGACGGTCCGCAGCAGACACCCGGCGACGATCAGCGGTTTGTATCCGAGCCGGTCGGCGAGTGTGCCGCCGATGAGGAACATGCCTTGCTGTGAGAAATTGCGGATCCCCATCACCAGACCGATGGCCCACCCGGCGAGTCCGACGGGCCCGGCCAGGTATCCGGCGAGGTAGGGCATGAGCATGTAGAAGCCGAGGTTGATGGTGAACTGGTTGACCATCAACACCTGGCTGGGCCGGTCGAAGGTGCGGAACGTGGCGATCGGACCGGTCATCGCGCAGTGAGCGGGTCGCGCACGGCGCTGCAACGAGACCATCGGGTCACCACGGTCGCGGTGGGGTCGGCGATGGTCACGGGCGCCGATGGCGGCGCCACGGTCGGGTCGATGCCGTTGGCGTGGCAGTACTCGTCGCTGTACACGGTGCCGTAGTACCGCTGTGGGCCGTCGGGGAAGATCGCGGCGACGACCGTGTCCGGGGAGCGGGTACCGGCGATCCACCCGGCTACCTGTGCGACCGCTCCGACGCTCCAGCCGCCGGTGGCGTAGTGCGTCGATGCCAGGGTCCGGCACGCCCATACCGATTCCTCGGGGGCGACCCAATGCACCTCGGAGAACGCCGCGTAGTCGACATTGCCCGGGTAGATGCTCGAGCCGAGACCGCGCATGAGCCGCTTGTGCGCGGGTTGGCCGAAGATGGTCGATCCGATGGTGTCGACGCCCACGAGCTCGACGTCGGGCAGGAACTGCCGCAGAGTGCGGCTGATCCCCGCCGAGTGGCCCCCGGTGCCGACCGAGCAGACGAGGACGTCGATGTGCCCGAGCTGGGTGAGCAGTTCGAGCGCGAGCGGCTGGTAGGCGCTGACGTTGTCCGGGTTGGTGTACTGATCCGGGCACCAGGCCGTCGGATCGGCGGCCAGGAGCGATTGGACGCGGTCCCGGCGGGCCTGCTGCCACCCACCGCTCGGGTGCGGTTCGGTGACCATGTCCACCCGGGCGCCGTACGCGGCGAGCATCTGGGTGAGGATCGGTTCCAGTCCCGGGTCGGTCACCAACGTCACGGGATGATCGTGCACGATCCCCGCCAACGCCAAGCCGAGCCCCAGGGTGCCGCTGGTGGATTCGACGATCCGCGCTCCCGGCGCCAGATCGCCCCGTGCCTTGGCCCGCTCGACCATGTGCAGGGCAGGCCGGTCCTTCATCCCGCCGGGGTTGAAGCCCTCCAGTTTCGCCCAGAAACCATGCCCGGCGGGTGTGAACGGCTCTGCGATCCGCATCACCGGGGTGTTGCCCACCAAAGCGCCGGGCCGGTCCGAGGACGCCGTGGGCTCGCCGAACTGCCGGTACGGCAACGCCGGATGATGCAGCGGTACCGGCGGTTGTTGGGCGGGAACCGTAGTCGCGTGGAGGCTCACGTCGGGGTATTCCTTTCGGAGGGCGAAGCAGGATGTCGCAGGTGTGCGGCGACGCCGCCCGGCCACAGCAGAGGTCCGCTGCGGCACCGGCAGGGGCCAGCGGGGGCGGCGCGCCTGGGGCGCGCCCTGGTGAAAACGCGCCACATCGTGATCAGTCCGGTGAGGGGTGTCTGACCGCTTACGACTGTGCGTGCCCTAACCGGGCGGTTACGTATGCTCAAGATCAAGATTTGCTCAAGATCGCCGTCTCGGCTCGAACATCGGCATACCGTCAGGCCACGATGGGAGGCATGGATGCGATTGTTGCCGAGCCCAGGCCGGCGGCGGTGACTGAGCCGCGGCCGAAACTGGGCCTGCGCGCGATGGTCATCGAGGACGAACCCGACCTCGCCGAGGTCATCGCCGACTACCTCCAACGCAGCGGCTTCGACGTCGAGATCAGCGGCGACGGCGCCGCCGCGGTGGCCGCCGCGCATCGCCTGCCCCCGGACGTCGTCGTCCTCGACCTCGGCTTGCCCTCGCTGGACGGCGTCGAGGTCTGTCGGCAACTGCGCACCTTCTCCGATGCCTACGTGGTGATGGTCACCGCCCGCGCCGACGAGGTCGACACCCTCGTCGGCCTGTCCGTCGGAGCTGACGACTACCTGACCAAACCGTTCAGCCCCCGCGAGCTGATCGCCCGGATCGAAGCGATGCTCCGCAGGCCGCGCGCCGGAACCGTCAACGCCTCTGGCATGCCGCTGCCCGGGGAACGCCGGATCGACGAGCTGGTGATCGACCCGCAGGGGCGGGAAGTGAGCCTTGCGGGGACACCGATCGCGCTCACCCGCACTGAATTCGACCTGCTCGATGTGCTCTCCCGCCGACCAGGGATGGTGTTCAGCCGCGATCAGCTCCTCTCCGAGCTCTGGGGTCCCGGTTGGGTCGGCGACGCCCACGTCGTCGACGTCCACATCGCGAGCCTGCGTCGCAAGCTCGGTGACACCGCGGCCGAGCGCCGCTACATCCGCACCATTCGCGGGATCGGGTACCGAATGGGTGACGGCCGGTCGCAACGATGAGCACGCTGCTGTCCGGGCGGCGGGCCGGCGGGCGGCAACGTTCGGGGTTCACCACTCGCCTGTTCATCGCCCAAACCGTCGTGATCGCTGCCGGCGCTGCAAGCTCCGCTCTGGTTGCCTGGACGGTCGCGCCGCACCTGTTCCACACCCACATGGCCCACGCCGGCCTGCCCACCACATCCCCGCAGGCCAAGCACGTCGAGGAGGCGTTCGCCTCCTCGCTGATCGTGTCCGTGTCGGTCGCCCTGCTCTGCTCGGTGGTGCTGGCACTGGTGGTCAGCTGGCTGATCACCCGTCGGGTGCAGCGCTCGATCAGTGCCGTGGTCACCTCGACCGCGAACATCGCCGCCGGTAACCACGCCGTCCGAGTCCCGCCCAGCCGCCTGGGCCGTGAATTCAGCGACCTGACCCGCAGTGTCAACCGGCTGGCCGAGCAGCTCGATACCACCGAGGAGATCCGCCAGCAGATGCTCTCGGACCTCGCCCACGAACTCCGCACCCCGATCACTACGATCGCCGCGCAGATCGAAGCTGCCGAAGACGGCATCCGCACCCCCGGCGAGCAGATGTACGGCGTCATCCGCAGCGCCACCAGCAGGCTCAAACGCCTCGCCGACGACATCGATTCGGTCTCCCGCGCCGGCGAACGCCAACTGCGTGTCGAACCCGAACCGACCGCGGTCAACGACATCACCACCGCCGCGGTCCGCGAAGCGCAACCCGGCTACGACGAC
The DNA here is from genome assembly GCF_001575205.1 of Tsukamurella pseudospumae. GTDB lineage: Bacteria > Actinomycetota > Actinomycetes > Mycobacteriales > Mycobacteriaceae > Tsukamurella > Tsukamurella pseudospumae. Next base: position 15,878 of record NZ_LSRE01000019.1, on the reverse strand, counting down.
GCAGGTATCGACCTGATCGTCGGCCCGACCACCACGGATCTGGTCGCCGCGGACCGCACCCGCATCGGCCAGACCCTGGCGAACCTGCTCAGCAACGCCCGCCGACACACCCCACCCGGCGGTAGCGTCACCGTCAGCAGCCGACGCCGAGACCACAATCTCGTCGACATCCTCATCGACGACACCGGCGAAGGCATCGCCCCCGAACACCTCCCACACGTCTTCGACCGCTTCTACCGCACCGACACCTCCCGCAATCGCGACGCCGGCGGCAGCGGAATCGGACTGACCATCGCCCGTGCGCTCGCCGAAGCCCACGACGGATCCCTTACCGCCACCAGCCGCGGGCCCGGCCGGGGCGCCCAGTTCACGCTAACGTTGCCGATCTACCAGTGCCGCAGCGCCAAGCGTGGCTACCCAGCGCCGACCCCCGACACCACCGAGGTGCCGAACTCACCGCCCAGACAAACCCACCGCAGAGTCCCCCAGAGAATCCCGGCTAAAAGGAAGAACCCATGAATCCCAAGCGACTGTTCACCACGGCAGCTGTTACCGCCACCATCGTCCTCGCCACCACCGCCTGCGGCGACGGTATGTCGTCGATGAATCACGACACCAGCAGCACACCGGCCTCATCCCAAACGCAGATGCCCGCCGGGCATTCGATGAGCAGCACCCCGAGTTCGCCCCCCGCACCGCACCCCAGCATGCCGGGGATGCCAAACATGCCGGGGATGGACCACGGCAGCCCCTCCACCAGCCCCGCCGCGCCGTAGGCACCGCTGCTTGCCTCCATCTCTCGACTCGACCCAAGGGGATCACGCATGACACCGGTGACCAGACGAACAGCCCTGTTCGGCGGCCTCGCCGCCCTCGGCGTCGGAGCGCTCGCCGCGTGCGGCGACAACACCGCCAGCACGCCCGGCGGCGCCTCCCGTCCGCTGCAGGGTCCCCCGCTGCAAGCAACACCCCAGCCCGGGCAGAAGGTCGTTGAAACGACACTCACCGCCCGGGAGAGCACGGTCGACCTCGGTGGCATCACCGCTCGAACGTGGGCCTACGACGACGCCCTGCCGGGCAAGGTCATTCGCGCCAACGCCGGCGACTTCCTGCGCGTGGCCCTCGACAACAGGCTCCCCGCCGACACCAGCATCCACTGGCACGGCATCCGGCTGCGTAATCAGGCCGACGGCGTTCCCGGCGTCACCCAGGATCCGATTCGCCCCGGCGGGCGGTTCGTGTACGAGTTCACCGCCCCCGATGCCGGTACCCACTTCTTCCACCCGCACGTCGGCGCGCAACTCGACCGCGCGCTGTACGCGCCGATCATCATCGACGACCCCAACGAACCCGGCGCCTACGACGCCGAATGGATCGTCGTCCTCGACGACTGGACCGACGGCGTCGGTAAGAACCCCGACCAGATCCTCGCCGACTTCCAGGCCAAGACCGGCCCGATCAAACCCGGCATGGACATGGGCGGCATGGACCACTCCTCGATGCCCGGCATGAGCAGTTCCCGGCTCGGCGATGCCGGTGACGTGGTCTACCCGCACTACCTCATCAACGGCCGGATCCCGGCCGCACCCACCGAGTTCCGCGCCAAACCCGGACAACGCATCCGCCTGCGGATCATCAATGCCGGCTCCGACACCGTCTTCCGGGTCGCCCTCGGCGGACACACCCTGAGGGTCACCCACACCGACGGCCACCGAGTGCAGGACAAGCAGGCCCGTGCCCTGTTCGTCGCGATGGGCGAACGCTACGACGTGACCGTCACCGTCGGCGACGGCGTGTTCCCCCTCGTCGCCGCCGCCGAAGGCAAGAACGGCCAGGCACTCGCCGTCCTGCGCACGGGTTCCGGCGCTGCCCCCGCCCCGGACGTGCGTCCCGCCGAACTGGACGGCCCTGTGCTCCTCGGCGCCACCGAGCTCGCCGCCGCCGACTCCGCACGCCTGCCCGACCGTGAACCGGACTCGACGATCAAAGTCGCGCTCAACGGTCAGATGGACCCGTACGCCTGGGGCATCAACGGCAAGAAGCACGGCGAGGACAACCCGCTGACGGTCGGCAAGGGCCAACGACTGCGGATGCAGATCACCAACGAAACGATGATGCTGCACCCGATGCACATCCACGGCCACACCTGGTCACTGCCCGGCAGCGCCGGACTGCGCAAGGACACTGTGCTCATCAAACCGATGGGCTCAGTCGAGGTGGACCTCGACGCCGACAACCCCGGAACATGGGCCCTGCACTGCCACAACATCTATCACATGGAAATGGGCATGATGACCACCCTTAAATACACCTAGGGGGTGCTGCCCCGGCCGAGCCATCGTGTCAAGTGACCGTGGTCGGCCATACGCCAATTGGCGCCTCGACATCGACGCGCCGCCAGCGCAGAACTAGATGATCGTCTGGTAACTGCTCTGGGTGGACACAGCGCGCGCCTGGAACCGTGTGAGCACAGTATTCTCCCGGACCTTGATGTCGGTGAGCGGCAGGGATGCCAGGTGCGGGCGCAGCTCGTCGCGGTTGATGAACCGGTGTGGAGCGCCTTCGAGGTGGTGCAGCAGCCGCGCCGGTGCGCTGCCGAGTAGGTCGTACCCGACCAACATCCCACCGGGAGCGAGCACCCGCACGGCTTCGCCCAGGGCCTGCTCCCAATCGACGACGTGATGCAACATGATGAACGTGACGACGGTGTCGAAGCCGCCGTCCTCGAACGGCAGGGCGGTGGCGTCGGCGACCTGGGCGTGGGCGCGGTCACCGAACCGCCGCAGGCGATCAGCGGCGGTCGCGACCATCACCGGGTCGAAATCGGTGACTGTCACCTCCACGTCGTCGGGGCTGGTGGCGAGGATCTGTGCAGCCATCGCACCGCCCCCGCCGCCGATCTCTAGCACCCTGCCCCGCGGCTGGACGTTCTGCAGCGCCCACGGCAGCACCCACCTGCCGGTGACCGCCTCCCATGGAACACTGCGGCAGAACAGTGATTCGATCGTCGACATCGACGGCATACCAGCAGCTCCCACCATGCTCGCCCGGCCGCGAGCCCGCGGCCGGGAGTTTCTTCGTGATGATTCGATTACACCACAGAAGGCCGCTATCATCGCCGTATGGCGATGAATGAGTGTTCGGTGGCGGCCGGGGCTGGCCTCGATCCCGCGGTGGCGTTGTTCCACAGCCTCTCCGACGGCACCCGCCTGGCGATCGCGACTCGCCTGGCCCACGGCGGCGAAACTCGGGTGGCGGACCTGATGGCCGAGTTGGGGCTGGCGCAGTCGACCGTGTCCGCGCACGTGGCGTGCCTGCGGGACTGCGGTCTCGTCGAGGGCCGCCCGGAGGGCCGGCAGGTGTTCTACAGCCTGGCCCGGCCGGAGTTGATGGACCTGCTCGCCGCCGCGGAAAAGCTCTTGGCGGCCACCGGGAACGCGGTCGCGTTGTGCCCGAACTACGTCACGGACAGCGCCGCACCGTGCTGCGGAAGCGACGACGCGACCGCGGCCGGAACCGACGGAACTTCGGCGTCGGCGGCGAAGGCGGTGCGGCGATGAGCGATGCATGCGGCTGCGGGCACGACGAACCCGCCGGTGAGGACGAGCGGGCTCCGGAGCACTGGTGGCAGGTGCGGGAGCTGCAGGCCGCCGCCGCGGCCGCAGTGTTCCTGCTCGCCGCGTACATCGTCGGCTGGACCGGCGGCCCCCAACGCCTCACGCTGGTGTTGGAGTGGGTGGCGCTGCTGATCGGGGGATGGACGTTCGTCCCCTCCACGCTGCGCCGGTTGGCGAAGGGCAAGATCGGCGTCGGCACCCTGATGACCATCGCCGCGGTCGGCGCGGTGATCCTCGGCGAGGTCGGCGAAGCGGCGATGCTCGCCGTGCTGTTCTCCATCAGCGAGGGCCTCGAGGAGTACGCGGTTTCCCGCACCCGCCGCGGCCTGCGGGCCCTGCTGAACCTGGTCCCGGACACCGCGACTGTGCTCCGTGACGGGAGTCCGGTCACCGTTTCGCCGTCGGAGCTGGCGGTCGGGGACCTGATGCTGGTCAAACCCGGCGAGCGGATCGCCACCGACGGCACCATCACCGAAGGCCGCACCGCACTGGATGTTTCCGCGATCACCGGCGAATCCGTGCCTGTCGAAGCCGGTCCCGGTGACGAGGTGTTCGCCGGGTCGATCAACGGCACCGGCGCCCTGACCGTTCAGGTCACCACCACCGCGGAGAACAACTCCCTGGCCAAGATCGTGCAGATCGTCGAGGCCGAGCAGTCCCGCAAGGGCGACGCGCAGCGCCTGGCCGACACGATCGCCAAACCCCTGGTGCCGGCGATCATGATCTTCGCCGCCGCCATCGCCATCCTCGGATCCCTGCTCGGGGACCCGGCCACCTGGATCGCGCGGGCCCTGGTCGTGCTCGTCGCCGCCTCCCCGTGCGCGCTGGCGATCTCCGTGCCGGTGACCGTGGTCGCCGCGATCGGCGCCGCCAGCACGATCGGCGTCCTCGTCAAAGGCGGAGCCGCCCTCGAAGCCCTCGGCCGAGTCCGCACCGTCGCCCTCGACAAGACCGGCACCCTGACCGCGAACCGGCCCACCGTCGTCGACATCGCCACCGCCGACACCGCTCCTGCCAGCACCGGGAACAGCCTGAGCGGCGACCGCTCTCCGGGGCAGGAGCGGGTGCTCGCCGTCGCAGCGGCGCTCGAAGCGCACAGCGAACACCCGCTGGCCAGCTCGATCCTCGCCGCCCACGGCCAGACCACCGCGGCGGTCGATGTGCAGGCCGTTCCCGGGGCCGGTCTGATCGGACTCGTCGACGGCCGCCCCGCCCGCTTAGGGCGTCCCGGCTGGATCGAACCCGGCCCCCTCGCCGAGCGGATCGCGGCGATGCAGGCCGGCGGCGCCACCGCCGTCCTCGTCGAACACGACGGCCAAGTCATCGGGGCGGTCGCTGTCCGCGACGAGCTGCGCCCCGAAGCCGGCGAGGTGATCGCCCATCTGCACCGCAGCGGCGCCACCGTCGCGATGCTCACCGGCGACAACACCGCCGCCGCCACCGCCCTGGCGCGCATCGCCGGCATCGACGACGTGCACGCCGACCTGCGGCCCGAGGACAAGGCCCGCATCATTGGCGACCTCCGCCAGAGCGCGTTCACGGCGATGGTCGGCGATGGCGTCAACGACGCCCCCGCCCTGGCCACCGCCGACCTCGGCATCGCCATGGGCGCCATGGGATCCGACGTCGCGATCGAGACCGCCGACGTCGCCCTGATGGGCGAAGACCTCCGCACCCTCCCCCAGGCACTTGACCACGCCCGCCGGGCTCGCACGATCATGCTGCAGAACGTCGGCCTATCCCTCGGGCTGATCGCGATCCTCATCCCCCTCGCGTTGTTCGGGATCCTCGGTCTCGCCGCCGTCGTCGCCGTCCACGAACTCGCAGAGATCGTCGTCATCGCCAACGGGGTCCGCGCGGGCCGCGTGACCGCCCTGCGGTCGACACCGGCGTCCAAGCCCGAGCCGGTGGCTGCGCACGCGGCGTAGACGACCGACCGAGCCCTCAGGTGGTTATCGGGACACGCCAAGCCCTGCACGCTGGTGATGCGGCTGGTGTTCGCGGACCCAGTTCTGGGCGGCGACCTGCACGGCGTCCCACGGGGACCCGAGCGGCGGTGTGTAGGACAGGTCCAGCTCGGACAGGGCGTCGACGCTCATGCCGTGATGCAGGGCGATGGCGTAGGTGTCGACGCGCTTGGAGACCTCCGCCGTGCGATGGCCGATGAGCTGGGCGCCGAGCAGGATGCCGGTGTTCTCGTCGCCGGTGATGCGGATGCTGATCGGGGTGGCGCCCGGGTAGTAGGCCTTGTGATCATCCGGTGTGGACGTCGTCGACACCGGCACCCACCCCCGGCCGGCCGCTAGCGCTTCGGTCTCTTTGAGACCGGTGCGGGCGGCGACCAGGTCGAAGATCTTCACGACCTGGGTACCCAGCGAGCCGGCGACCCGGGCGGTGCCGCCGAGGGCGTTCTCACCGGCGACGCGGCCCTGCTTGTGCGCGGTGGTGCCGAGTGGCAGCCAGGTGATGCCGAGCTGGCGGTGGTGGGTGTGCACGGCATCGCCGGCGGCGAAGACGTCGGGCAGGTTGGTGCGCATCTGCTCGTCAACGGCGATCGTGCCCTTGATCCCGAGCTCGACGCCAGCTGCGGCAGCCAGCTCGGTGTCGGGGCGGACACCCACGACGACGAGCACCAAATCAGCGGTGACCTGGTCGGTCTCGCCGTCGCGGCTGGTGGTCACGGCCAGTGCGCCGGTGGCGGTGCGGTTGACGGCGGTGACCAGGGTCTTGGTGCGGACGTCGACCCCGTTGCGGACGAGTTCGTCGTGGACGAGGGCGCCGAGTTCGGGTTCGACGGTGGGCAGGACTTCGGGGAGGGCTTCGATCTGGGTCACGTGGATGCCGCGGGCGGTGAGCCCTTCGGCCATCTCGAGGCCGATGTAGCCGGCACCGATGATGATCGCGGTCTTCGGATCCTTGGTGGTGAGGGTGTTCATTACGGCGAAGGTGTCGCCCATCGAGTGCAGCAGGTGCACACCGTCGTCGGGCCCGAGATGGTCGAGTCCGGTGATCGGCGGCCGCACGGAGACGGCGCCGGTGCCGATGACGAGGGCGTCGTAGTCGAGGTCGCGGGTGGCGCCGTCGGGGCCGGTGACGGTCAGGCGGTGCCCGGCCGCGTCGATCGCGGTAGCTCTGGTGTCGGTGTGCACGGTCATGCCGGTCGCGGCGAGGTCGGCGGCGGTGCGGTGGGCGAGGTTGCTCCAGTGGGTGACCTCGCCGGAGACGTAGTACGGGATGCCGCAGATGGAGAAGTTCGGGTAGGCGTCGGCGACGACCACGGTGACCTCGGTGGTGGGGTCGAGTTCGCGGGCCCGCAGGGCAGCGGAGATCCCGGCGTCCGAGCCGCCGATGGCGATGATCTTGCGTGCAGACATGGGTATTTCGTTCCCTTCCAAGAACACAAGCGAGATGAGCAGGGCAGGCGGAACACAGCCGAGAGCCCGGCGAAGACGGGCCGTCGGCCAGATCAGAGACGGGGCGGGTCAGGTAGTGGCCGGCAGGAGGTCGGTGAGCAGGGCCTGGACGCGGCGGTCGAGGTCGTCGCGGATCAGGCGGACGGTGTCGATGGGGTGGTTGTCGGGGTCGGTGACCTGCCAGTCCAGGTACTGCTTGCCCGGGTAGACCGGGCAGGCGTCGCCGCAGCCCATCGAGATCACCACGTCCGCGGCGGCGACGACGTCGTCGGTGAGCGGTTTGGGGAACTCGGCGGCCAGGTCGAGGCCGACCTCGGACATGGCTTGCTCGACGACCGGGTTGATCGCCGCGGCTGGCAGTGAGCCGGCGGAGCGGACGTGCACAAGCCCTGCGCCGTGGTGGGTGAGCAGGGCTGCGGCCATCTGCGAGCGGCCTGCGTTGTGCACGCAGACGAACAGCACCTCCGGCACCGTCTTGCTGGTCGCACCCGTGGACTGCGCGAGTGCGGCGAGGCGTTCGGCGGCGAACCGGCCGGCCAGGGTCACCAGGTGGGTGTGGATGCGGGCAGTGCGCCGCAGCGCGGTGTAGGACTCGAAGACGACCCGTTCGACGGTCTGCTCGGAGACGATCCCGCGGTACTGGACCGCGAGCCGCTCCGCGGTCCGGCCGAGAAGCGCCTGGGGCATCAGCAGTTCCGGTGTGCGGGCCGGTTCGGTGGTGGCGTTCATTCCTATGCTCCCGTTCGTCCGATCCCGGCCTGCAGGGGTGCTACCGGGCGGTGAGTTCGGCGGCCAGCGCGGTCACGCGGGCGGCGATGTCGTCGCGGACCAGACGCATCCGCTCGATCCCGTCGATGCCCCGATCCGACGGCTCGTCAGTGTCCCAGTTCACCAGCGCCACACCGTCAGGCGTCTCGACGACCGCTTCGCGGCCGAGGGTGACCACCAGATCCACCCGGGAAAGCAGCTCAGGGTCGATCGGCTTCGGGGTCTCACCGGTGATGTCGACGCCGACCTCAGCGAGAGACTCGGCGGACAGGCCGTTGACCGCGGCCCCAGGCTTGGTGCCGGCCGAGTACACGGCGACCGCGTCGCCAGCGGCCTTGCGCATCAGGCCCGCAGCCATCTGCGACTTGCCGCCGTTCTTCACGCACACGAACAGCACACTCGGCGTGCCGGTCTCGGTCCCGGCGGCGGTATCAGGCATGGTCTGGTTGTCGGGCATCAGTTCACGCTCCTGGACGAATCAGCTGCGGTAGCAGTGGAGGACAGGGACAGAGGGAATCGTTTACGCAGTGCCAGCGAGACATAGACGAGAGCTACCAGTACTGGGACCTCGATCAGCGGGCCGACGACTCCGGCGAGGGCTTGGCCGGAGGTGGCGCCGTAGGTGGCGATCGCGACGGCGATGGCGAGCTCGAAGTTGTTGCCCGCTGCGGTGAACGCCAGCGTGGTCGTGCGCTCGTAGCCCAGGCCCATGACGGCGCCGAGCAGGTAGCCGCCGCCCCACATGATCGCGAAGTACACCAGCAGCGGCACTGCGATCCGGGCGACGTCCCAGGGGCGGGAGGTGATCTGCTCGCCCTGGAGGGCGAAGAGGATGACGATGGTGAACAGCAAACCGTAGAGGGCCCACGGGCCGATCTTCGGGAGGAACGTCGACTCGTACCAGTCGCGGCCCTTGGTCTTCTCGCCGATCCGGCGGGAGAGGTATCCGGCGAGGAGTGGGATGCCGAGGAAGATCAGCACGGACTTCGCGATCTGCCACGGCGAGGTGCTGATGGTCGTCTGCTGCAAGCCCAGCCAGCCGGGGAGGATCGAGAGGTAGAACCACCCCAGGACGGCGAACATGATCACCTGGAACACCGAGTTCAGCGCGACCAGGACGGCGGCGGCTTCGCGGTCGCCGCAGGCCAGGTCGTTCCAGATGATGACCATGGCGATGCAGCGGGCGAGGCCGACGATGATCAGGCCGGTGCGGTATTCGGGCAGGTCGGGCAGGAATATCCAGGCCAGGGCGAACATCAACGCCGGGCCGAGCACCCAGTTCAGCAGCAGCGAGCCGAGGAGCAGCTTGCGGTCGCCGGTGACGGTGTCGAGCCGGTCGTAGCGGACCTTCGCCAGCACCGGGTACATCATGATCAGCAGGCCGATCGCGATCGGCAGGGAGACACCGTCGACCTGGATCTTCTCCAGCGCGGTGTTCAGGCCCGGAATCATCCGGCCGAGCAGCAGGCCGGCGACCATGGCGACGCCGATCCACACCGGCAGGAACCGGTCGAGGGTGGAGAGTTTGCCGACCACCGGCTGATGCTCGGCGGTCGGGGCGGGGCTGGTCACGAAAGAACCTCCATCGAGGTGGCGGGTTCGCCGGACTGCAGGATCCCGGCGAGCGAGGACAGGACGTCGGGGACGACGCGGTAGTACACCCACGAGGCGCGGCGCTCGGACTCGAGCAGCCCCGCGGTCTTGAGGACCTTGAGGTGATGCGAGATCGTCGGCTGCGAGACGTCCACAGCCGGCGAGATGTCACACACGCACGCCTCGCCGTTCTCGTGGCTGGCGATCAAGCTGAACAGCCGCAACCGAATCGGGTCGGCGAGAGCCTTGAACACCGCCGCCAGATCGACGGACTGCCCTTCCGATAAGGGTTCGCGGACCAGCGGTGAGCACCGCACGGTCACGTCGGTCAACGGAAGCGAATTCGACACACATCAATATTGACAGACGTCGATCTCGAACGCAATATGGTCGCGGTCCGCCGCGACGGGCTCAGCGGTCGAGAATCTCCCCGGACAGTTCGTTGATCACCACGCGGAGGCGGGCGAGTTCCTCGACACCGGCCGAGGTGGCTGTGTAGACGCGTCGCACCCGGCCGTCAACGAGGTGCTCTGAGGAGCGAAGGAGTCCGCCGTCTTCGAGGCGTTGCAGCAGCGGATAGAGGGTTCCGGGTGAGATGCGGTAGCCGTGGTGCGCGAGTTCCTCGGCCATCCACGCGCCGTAGACACCGCCGTCTTCGGCGGCATGGTGCAGGACATGGACCGGCACAGCGCCGCGCAGAAGTTCGCGCACCAAGTCCATGTCGGGCACCCTACCGAACGTCGCCTCGCCTGCCCGAGAGCCGCTGACGGATCACGTAGACGGCGCCACCGAGTCCTGCCACCGCCGCTCCGGCCGCGACCGATTGCCAGGGCAGCGTGAACGCGAGCAGCACGCACCCGCCGGCCCCGACGACAGGTATCAGTCGCGCGGGCCGCCCCTCATCGGGACTGAGCGTCCACGCCGATGCGTTGGCGATGGCGTAATAGAGCAAGACACCGAACGAGGAGAAGCCGATCGCCCCGCGCACATCGACCGCGAGCACCAGCACAGCGACGACGACACCGACAGCGAACTCGGCGTGGTGCGGCACCTGGAACCGCGGATGCACCGCCGCCAAGGCGGCCGGTAGGTGTCCGTCGCGGGCCATCGCGAGGGCGGTGCGCGAGACGCCGAGGATCAGCGATAGCAGCGACCCGAGCGCCGCAACGGCACCTCCGATCGCGACGGCCACGACCAGCCCGGGCACTTCGGTCGCCCGGGCGACATCGGTGAGCGGCGCGATCGATGCGGCCATCACCTCCGGTCCGAGGACCGCGAGCGCGGTCGTGGCGACCGCCGCGTAGACCAGCAGCGCCAGGCCTAGTGCTGTCGGGATCGCCAGCGGGATCGTGCGCTGCGGATCCCGGACCTCTTCGCCGAGCGTCGCGATCCGCGCGTACCCGGCGAAAGCGAAGAACAACAACCCCGCAGCCTGCAACACCCCGTACACGGTCACATCTGAACCGATCGCCAACTTGCCCGCGACGAGGGCGCCGACCCCGTTTGCGGAGACGACCACCGCGGTGAGGACAGCGAGCACCACGGCGACGATCACTCGGGTCAGGATCGCCGACTTCTGCACCCCGCGGCAATTGACCGCGGTCAACGCCACAACGGCGGCCACCGCAACAGTGCGAGCGTGCTCCGGCCACGCGTACGCACCGACGGTCAGCGCCATCGCCGCACACGAGGCCGTCTTACCGACCACGAAGCTCCACCCACCCAGGTAACCCCAGAACGGCCCCAGGCGCTCACGCCCGTAGACGTAGGTGCCGCCCGACTGGGGATACCGCGCCGCCAACCGCGCTGAAGCGACCGCATTGCAATACGCCACCACCGCCGCAACCAGCAGGCCTATCAGGAGGCCAGATCCTGCGGTGGCTGCCGCGGGACCGAGAGCGGCGAAGATCCCCGCGCCGATCATCGATCCGAGACCGATCACGACCGCGTCACCCAGACCGAGTCGCCGCGCCAACCCGCTGTTCGCTGCCTCTGTAGCCATCGCACCCGCCTCCGCTCAACGACCGTACGTCCGAGAACGATAGCCGATATCTACATCCGATATCGCTGGCCGAGGCGTCGTTGCTCGGATGTTCGTCACGAGTTCACCGACAACGTGCGCGCAGTCGCCTCTGAACCGCGCGCTTTCCCGAACGGTGCGGCGGGAGCGGCGATGGGTTCGTCGTCGTCGTATCGGCATCTGTACCCGATCACCAGCGGTGGCGGTCCCATCCCGCAGGTCTCGTTCATCGTGCCGACGGGGGATCGCCCGCAAACGAGGCGGCCGGGGGCATATTCGATACCGCGGCACCTTAGTGCCATTCGTCCTGACTTGCTGCGGGTCGATCGCGACTTGTCACAATGGAGCAGTTATCCTTCAGCCATGAGTCAGTCGCTGCCTGCATGTCCGGAGTGTGCCGAGATGTACACCTACTTGCAGGGAGGGCTACTGGTTTGCCCGATGTGTGGTCACGAATGGGCAGCGAATAGAGACACGCCCAGCACAACGCCCCACAATGACGAAGTGAAGGACTCCGTTGGGAATGTACTGAATGACGGAGACGCGATCACTGTGGTAAAGACTATCAAGGTCAAAGGCGGTGGTGGCGGCACAATCAAGGCTGGCACCAAGGTCCGAAATATCCGGCTGATTACAGACGGTGTCGGCGAACACGATATTGATGCGACTGTCCCAGGTTTCGGGCGAATGCAACTAAAATCTAGTATCGTGAAGAAGTCCCTCTGACCACCGCCGCTGGCCCGCAGCCAAACACGCCCACCACGTCGCGTTCAGCTAATTCTTCACCCCACCACGAAGTTCGATGAATGCCCGGCTTCGTCCGTCAGCGCAGGCTAATGACTCTCGCCACCGAAGGTGGGTCGCCTCTCCCGCTAGCACGTCGGCTCGTTCCGAGCGCACGAACTCGTCATTTCACCACCATCGGGTCGAGATGGGCTCCCTTTGCTTGCCCGCTGCGACAATACACTGTGCCATTTTCGGCAGAGCCTCAAATAGGTTAGATGGCGGGCGCGTTCACGTCATTCTCGCTACCTACTGCGTCGCAAATCCGCCAATCGGTTACCTAATTATCAAACCGGCGCTTCGACAGCTCGATCGGACACTGGTGGCGCGCCTCGCGTCAAGCGGCGTTCCCTCACCCAGCCTGCGTCTTGCCGTTTAGAACATGTTCTAGTACGTTGCCTTACGTGGTCGCGCTCCGGCGACTAGGAGTCAGTGTGACTCTGTGGCATGTCAGTTGTCGTCGGATTAGCGCACCGCGATCGAGAACGTGCTCGACCCAATCGGGGCGAGCCGAGAATGTGAGGAACGATCGATATGGGCATCCCCGTCATCGTCGACGCCGTCCGCAGCCCCATCGGCAAGCGGGGCGGCTGGCTGAGCGGACTGCACCCCGCCGAACTCCTCGGCGGCACCGTCACCGCACTCCTCGACCACGCGGGCGTCGACCCCGCCCAGGTCGAGCAGATCATCGGCGGCAACGTCACCCAGGCCGGCGAGCAGGCCGGCAACATCACGCGCACGGCCTGGCTCAACGCCGGCCTGCCGGAGCTGACCGGCGCCACCACCATCGACGCGCAGTGCGGCTCCGCACAGCAGGCCACAGGCCTGATCGCGGGCCTCATCGCCACCGACGCGATCGAGGTCGGCGTCTCCTGCGGCGTCGAATCCATGAGCCGCATCCCCCTGGGCGCGAACCGACCGGAGGGCCTCGGCAACTCCCGGCCCCCGTCGTGGACCATCGACATGCCCAACCAGTTCCTCGCCGCCGAGCGCATCGCCGAGCGCCGCGGCCTCACCCGCGAGGACATCGACGCCTTCGGCCTCGCCTCCCAGCGCAAAGCCCTGCAGGCCTGGACCGAAGGCCGCTTCGACCGCGAGGTCGTCTCGCTCAAAGCGCCCGCCATGGCCGACGGCGCGCCGACCGGCGAGACCATCGAGGTCTCCCGCGACCAGGGCCCGCGCGAGAGCACCGCCGAGGGGCTCGCCAAGCTCAAGCCCATGCTCGACGGGGGCCGACACACCGCCGGGACCTCCTCCCAGGTGTCCGACGGTGCCGCCGCCGTCCTGCTCATGGACTCCGACCGCGCCGCCGCACTCGGCCTCACGCCGCGCGCCCGCATCGTCTCGCAGGCCCTCGTCGGCGGCGAACCCTACTACCACCTCGACGGGCCCATCCGCGCCACCGAGCGCGTGCTCGAGCGCTCCGGCCGATCGCTGATCGACATCGACCTATTCGAGGTCAACGAGGCCTTCGCCTCCGTCGTCCTGTCCTGGCAGCAGGTGATCGGCCCCGACCCGGACAAGGTCAACGTCAACGGCGGCGCCATCGCGCTCGGCCACCCCGTCGGCTCCACCGGCGCCCGCCTCATCACCACCGCGCTGCACGAACTGGAGCGGCGCGACGCCTCGACCGCCCTCATCGCGATGTGCTGCGGCGGCGCCATGGCCACCGGCACCATCATCGAGCGGATCTGAGCCGATGCGCGCCGCGCTGACTGCGCGTCCACGAACGGCATATGGGTCGGCTTCTGCGCCAGTGGCGATCCTCGAACTCGGGATCGCCAGCCCCGAGAAGGAGCAGTCATGACCGATCTCGCCCCCGGCGCCTACATCCTGGACGCGGTGCGCACCCCGTCCGGCAAGCGCGGCGGTTCCCTGTCGACGGTGCACTCCGCAGACCTCGGCGCGCACGTCCTGCGCGCCTCGGTCCTGCGCTCCGGCGTCGACCCGCAGCTCGTCGACGACGTCATCATGGGCTGCTGCGACACCATCGGCCCGCAGTCCGGCAACATCGCCCGCACGTCCTGGCTCGCCGCCGGCCTGCCCGAGCACGTCCCCGGGGTCACCGTCGACCGGCAGTGCGGATCGAGCCAGCAATCGGTCCACTTCGCCGCGCAGGCGATCCTCTCCGGTACCGCCGACGCGGTGGTCGCCGCCGGCGTGCAGAACATGAGCGCGATCCCCATCAGCGCCGCCATGCTCGCCGGCCGCGAGTACGGCTTCGACGACCCGTTCTCCGGATCGATCGGCTGGCGCGAGCGCTACGGCGACGTCGAGGTCTCCCAGTTCACCAGCGCCGACATGATCGCCACCAAGTGGGGCGTCTCCCGCGCCCGCACGGAGGAGTTCGCGCTCGCCAGCCACGAGCGGGCGATCGCCGCGATCGACGAGGGCCGGTTCGCCGCGGAGATCGCCCCGGTCGAGGGCTTCGCGGTGGACGAGACGCCCCGTCGGGGAACCACACTGGAGAAGATGGCCGAGCTCGCCCCGCTCGCCGAGGGCTCCGCCATCACCGCCGCCGTCGCCAGCCAGATCGCCGACGGCACCGCCGCCGTCATGGTGGCCTCCGCCGACTTCGTCCAGCGCCACGGGCTACGACCCCGGGCGCGGATCCACCACATCTCGGTCCGCGCCGCGGACCCGGTCTGGATGCTCACCGGCCCGATCCCCGCCACGCAGCACGCACTGCAGAAGACCAGGCTCACCGTGGACGACATCGACCTCTTCGAGTGCAACGAGGCCTTCGCCTCCGTACCGCTGGCATGGATGGACGAGCTCGGAATCCCGCACGAGAAGGTCAACGTCAACGGCGGCGGCATCGCCCTGGGGCACCCGCTGGGCGCCACCGGAGCCAAGCTCATGACCACCCTGCTCCACGAGCTCGAGCGCCGCGGCGGCCGCTACGGACTCCAGACGATATGCGAGGGCGGCGGCACCGCCAACGTCACCATCATCGAGCGGATCGAGCTTTCACGCCGGATTTACTAGCAACATGCCCGCGCTGTCGCCCACCCATCTCGTGAATCCACCTCCAATACCGCCTGGATCTCGCCACGGCGCTGGCCGTCCGACCCGGGATGTGGCTCTGCGGCGCGCACCGTCGACCCCGGGAAGGCGAGAGGCCCGGCATCACCCGTGGGTGATGCCGGACCTCTCAGTGTTGCTGGGGCTCAGTGAGTCCTACTCGTAGGTCTCGCCGGCCTCGGCCTTGGCGACCAGGGAGGCGGGCGGGGTGAACTGCTCGCCGTACTTGGTCAGCTCCTGCGCGCGGGCGACGAAGGCCTTGGGGCCCACGGTTCCGTTCGCGCCCTCGTAGCCGTTGATGAACTGCAGCACGCCGCCGGTCCAGGCGGGGAAGCCGATGCCGAAGATCGAGCCGATGTTGGCGTCGGCGACGGAGTCCATGACGCCCTCGTCGAAGCAGCGCACCGTCTCGAGCGACTCGGCGAAGAGCATCCGGTCGATCATGTCCTGCAGCGGGATGTCCTGCCCGGCGGGCAGGAGGTCCTTCAGGCCGGGCCACAGACCGGTGCGCTTGCCGTCCACGTAGTCGTAGAAGCCGGCGCCGTCCTTGCGGCCGGTGCGGCCCGCGTCGACCATCGCGTCGACGACGGCGTCGCTGCCGTGCGCGGGCAGCGGGTTGCCGGCGGCCTCGGCGGCGGCGCGGGTCTCCTTGCGGATCTT
>NZ_LSRE01000018.1 GCF_001575205.1 Tsukamurella pseudospumae | reverse complement strand
TCCCCCTGCACCGGTTCGCGAAGAACCGGATCTGGACCGCGATCGCCGCGCTGGCTGCCGACCTCATAGCCTGGACCCAAATGCTCGCCCTGACCAGCCATGATGCCCGCCGGTGGGAACCCAAACGACTGCGCCACCGACTCTTCTGCATCGCCGGATCCATCGCCCGGCACGCCCGCCGCACCCGCCTGCACCTCGCCGCGACAGCCCCCGACACCGGCCTGCTGATCGCCGGCCTACAGCGCCTGAACCGGATGCGAGCACCCACATGACCGACACGACTTCCTTGACAATCCGATCACGAAACACCCCCACGGGACAGTGGAACCCGACGCCACCCGACGCAACACCGGGCCGCATCACCATGCCCACGAACGAAACCCTCACTCGAGGACACCAATCCGAAACCGATCAGGAGGGGACGACCACCTCACGAAAGATCGAGGCTAGATCTTTGGAGCGGTTCAGCGATCTGTCCCGGGATATCCCGGATGCACCATCGACACAACAGCACGCGACCGGCTGCGATAGTCGGAGGCATGACCAGCCTTCCGATGACTGCCGCACTTCGTGCCGTTCTCCGCGCTGTTGTCGCAGGCGCACCTTGCGACGAACGCGCCCTTGAAATGCTGGTCCTCGCGAGCGTCCGAGAAAGCCAGTCGGTCTCGAAAGAACTCAGTAACCGTGAGGGGGCAGTCCACTACTACTCCGGCTACGTCAACTACGGGGATGTCGCAGGATGGATGAGCCCCGACGATCCATTTTCAGAAGCCGTAGTTGTGATCGAGGTCAAGGCATACGCTGCCCTGAACCGCAGAAGCGACGACAGATTCCAGCTGGACCACTACGCACAGGCCGCCCCCAAAGCACGAAAAGTCTACTTAGCCAGTGACCATGGAATGGCCGAACTCGACAAACGAACACCAGAAATCACCTCGAGCTGGGAGCGAGTTCCCTTTGCAGAGTTCGCGAACTTCCTCGACAGCGTTATCGGACGCGAGCTGACAGCAGAGGAGATGGGCGCCGTAAAGGTCGGGAAGCTCCTGGCCCGCTGCGAAAACTAAGCCAGCTGGGCGCGGACCAGCTCGGCGAAGGAGCGGACGTCGTCCTCGGTGGTGTCCCAGGCACACATCCAACGCACCTCGCCGCGGATCTCGTCCCAGAAGTAGAACGGGACCTGCTCCATCAGCGCCTCGGAGGCGGCGTGCGGGAGCTCGGCGAACACGGCGTTGGACTGCACCGGCTGGGTGAGCTCCACCCCGTCGATCGCGCCCACCAGCTCGGCCAGCAGCCGCGCCATCGCGTTGGCGTGCCCGGCCACCCGCAGGTACCGGTCGTCCTCGAACAGCGCCAGGAACTGCGCGGCCAGGAAGCGCTGCTTCGACGCGAGCTGCATCGACAGCTTGCGCACGTACTCCACACCGCCGGCCCGCTCGGCATTGAGGACCAGCACCAGCTCGGCGCCGAGAAGACCGCTCTTGGTACCGCCGACGCTCACGATGTCGGCACCGATGTCGGTGGTAATGGCGCGCAGCGGAACACCGAGGCTCGCAGCGGCATTGGCGAGACGGGAGCCGTCGATGTGCAGCAGCCAGTCGCGCTCGTGCGCGTACTCGGCGAGGGCCCGCAGCTCGTCGGGGGTGTAGACCGTGCCGAGCTCGGTGGACTGCGCCACCGACAGCACCCGCGGCTGCGCCCAGTGCACATCGCCCGCGCGGTCGGGGACGGCGGCGGTGATCGCCTCGGGCGTCAGCTTCCCACCGGCGGTCGGCACGACGAACAGCTTGAGTCCCGCCACCTTCTCCGGGGCACCGCCCTCGTCGACGTGGATGTGCCCCGAATCTGCGCACACCACGGCGGACCAGCGATCGCTCACCGCAGACAGCGCGACGACATTCGCGCCGGTGCCGTTGAACACCGGGAACGCCTGCGCGCCCGCGCCGAACAGCTCGACGATCCGCTCCCCCAGCGCCGCGGTGTACACGTCGGCGCCGTAGGCACCCTGGTGGCCCAGGTTGGCCTCGGCCACGGCCTCGAGCACCTCCGGCAGCACGCCGGCGTAGTTGTCGCTCGCGAAGCCTCGCTTCGCGGGATCGTGCAGTGGCGTCATGCCTTCGCCTCCGGAACCAGGGTTTCGACGGTGCCGTTCGCCTCGGCCGGAGAGACGTCCCACAGCGCCACCAGGGCATCGGCGACATCGCCGATCGGCGTGTAGCGCGGGAACTTCCGCTCGGGCGCATCGGCCTTCATCTGCGGGGTGAGCAACGCCATGACGCGCACGATCACCGCGGCGGCACCGGTGCCTGTGAAGGCGTCGGCGAGTGCCAGGGTCCAGGCCTCGGACGCCGCCTTCGCGGCGGCGTACGCCGCGTTCTTCGCAGTCGGCTTCGCCACCGAGGTCGACGAGATGATCGCCACCCGCGCATCGGGACTCGCGATCAGCGCCGGATACAGCGCCTGCGTGACGTTCTGCAGACTCCGAATCAGCCCGGCCTCCAGGAAGTCCCAGTCCGCCGGATCGGCCTCGTCGATCGGCACACCGCCGCGCCAACCGCCCACCAGGTGCAGCAGCCCGTCGACACCGTCGTGCGCCGCGCGGATCTCCTCCACCGCAGCGCGGACCGCCGTCCGATCGGCGAGGTCCGCACGGTAGGCGGAAACACCCTCCAGGGAGGCGATCTCCGCGGCGGGCGCGCCGCGGGTGATGACGGCGACCTTCGCCCCCGCCGCTACCAGCCTGCGCACGACCTCCTGGCCGAGCGCTCCGTTCGCGCCCGTCACCACGACGGTGCGTCCCGTCACGCCACTCATGCCGGCACCTCGATCGGGGCCGATGCCGTGATGCCCCGCGCGCTCTCGATCACGGCGCTCATCTTACGGCGCAGCGCCTCGTAGAACACGTTGAGCGGGAACTCGTCCGGCAGCACCAGGTCCACCAGACCGCGCGGCTCACCGTCGAGAGGCAGAGCCTCCGTGCCCTTCGCCCAGACGGAACCCGGGCCGGGCGCCACGTAGGACGAGACGAACTGATAACTCGCCAGCCACTGCCCCACCTTGGACCGATCGATGCCGGTGCGGTAGAGCTCCTCGATCTCCTCGCCGAGGCGGATCACCTGGAGCGGCAGCTCCTTCCAGTCGAAGGAGAGCCGATTGTCGCGCCAGCGCAGCGCGCCGTGGCGGTGCAGGTAGGCGAACAGCAGCTGGCCGCCGAGTCCGTCGTAGTTGCGCACCCGGTCGCCCGTGATCGGGAACCGGAAGAGCCGGTCGCACAGGATCGCCAGCTGCACCGGCAGTCCGTAGGGGTGCCCCTCCTGCTCGAGGCGGTACGCCTCACGGAAGGTGGTCAGGTCGCAGCGCAGCTCCTCGAGGGCGTACTGCCAGTACGGCATCCGCTGCTTGATCATGAACGGATCGAAGGGCAGGTCACCGCGGCTGTGGGTGCGGTCGTGGATCAGGTCCCACATGGCGAAGGTGGACTGGGCGAGCGACTGCGAGGCGACCAGACGCTCACCGTCGGGCGGGAGCTGCAGCGAGAGGATCTCGCTCGCGGCGCCCGTGACCCGGCGGAACCGGGCGGCCTCGCGGTCGCAGAAGATGGCGCCCCAGTGGAACTCGGGCGTCCGCGCCACCGTCACGGTCTCCGGGAAGAGGACCGCGGAGTGGGTGTCGTAGCCCGGGGTGAAGTCCTCGAAGGCCACGGACAGGAACTTCTCGTTCCCGTAGCGGCGCTCGACATCGGCGAGCCACTCGGGCCACACCACGCGCAGCAGCACGGCCTCGAAGACCTTGCCGGCGTTGCCGTTCTGCGTGTACATCGGGAACACCACGAGGTGCTCCGCGCCGTCGGCGCGGTCCAGGTCGGGCCGGAAGGCGGCGAGGGACTCGTCGAACTCGGGGCGGGCGAAGCCGCTCTCGACCCAGCTCCGGAAGTCGCGCGGCAGCGCGGCGAGGTACTCCGCGTCGTGCGCGAACAGCGGTGCGAGCGCGGCGATGCGGGCCACGATCTCGTCGACCAGCTCCGCGGCCCGCGCGTGATCGGCGGGCTCGGCGACGGCACCGTCGGCGCCCTGGAGTCCGCGCAGGTCCTCGACGGCGGACTTGAGCGCCACCCAGTCGGCACTGCGGGCCACGGCGGAGGCACCGTCGGACGCGGAGTCCTGGTGCGCACCCGCGGCCCAGGTCACCGCGTTGGTCCACAGCGTGCGCTGATCGAGGTCGTCGATGCAGTCGTCGCCGAAGAGATCCGAGTCCGAGAACACCACGACCCGGCCGCGGCCCACCTGCAGCGCCGCCGCGAGGGGGCGACCCGCGGGCGAGGCGGTGGGGCTGGTACGTGCGAGCACGACGGCGTCGGCGGGAACGTCGAGCACGCCGGTGCGGTAGAAGACCGCGCCCTCGACGGCGGCGACGATGCCCTGCCCGCCCAGCTCGGGGGCGATGTCCGAGCGCACCCAAGTGGCGTTGCCGCCGTGCCGCCGGTCGCCCGCGGCCTCCTGGACGACCACGGACTCGACGTGCACGCCGAACCGGCCCAGCAGCTCGTCGAGGTTGTTGCCGGAGGTGGCGGTGTCGCACTCCGCGAGCACGACGAGCCCGCCGCCGGCCCGCACGTACTGCTCGATCGCGTCGAGCTCGGCGGGGGCGTAGACGGGCGGCAGATCGCCGGTGGTCCGCTCGACGCCCTGCCGGGCGAGGTGCGGGATCACGTACACGTCCGTCTCACGGAGCGCGTCGACGGTGACCTGCGGGAGCAGCCCGTCCGCCACGGACATCCCGCGACGGCGCAGGGCCTGCACCGCCTGCGCGAGGCTGACATCTCCGGGGTTCACGGGCACCAGCTCGCGGGCGCGGTCCAGGGTGGTCGCCCAGGCGCAGCTGCGGGCCTGTTCGACTACCACGCGCGGGAACACGGAATTTTCAGACATAACCGTTCCGATCATTTGCCTCTTACATCTCTTAACGCGATTTTAGCGGTCGAGGGCCTTGATTTCGAGCGGAACGGCACAGTTCGTACGGAGCGGGCGCAGAGGACGACGGCCGACCGGGTGAGGAACCCGGTCGGCCGTACGCGAAGAGGTACGAGTCGGTCAGCCCACCCGGTCGGGATCGTGGTGCGCCGAGGCGGCGGCGACCGGCGACAGATCCGCGGCCGCGGGATCGACGGTCGGCGACTTCGTGACCAGCTTGTGCCCCCACCACAGCCCGAGGAACAGGATCAGCGCGGCGTAGGTGGTGAGCAACAGACTGACACTGCCGCCCGTGTCGGAATCGTTGACGGCGACGTAGTACTGGCCCGCGACGACCGCGACGCACATGAGGAGCGCCACGATCGGCCCCGCGGGGTACAGCCAGGCCTTATAGGGCAGCTCGTCGAGCGAGCGCCCCTGCGCGTTCCACGCCCTGCGGAACTTGTAGTGCGCCCACGCGATCCCGATCCAGGTCACGAACCCGGCCACCGACGATGCGGCGACCAGAACCGTGTACGCGGCACCGTCGCCCTTCGGGCCGGCGAGGAAGCACAGGCAACCGATCAGCGTGGTCGCCGCGGTGGCCGCGATGGGAACGCCGGCCTTCGTCACCCGAGCGAAGATCTTCGGGGCGTTGCCGTCCACCCCCAGGCCGTACAGCGCGCGCGTGGCGGCGAACAGGCTGGCGTTGCCGGCCGAGAGGATCGCGATGAGGATGACCGCGTTCATGATCGACGCCGCGGCATCGATACCCGCGAGCTTGAACACCAGGGTGAACGGCGCCACCGCGACGTTCTCCGCGGACGCGTCGAGCAACTCGGGGCTGGTGTACGGGATGAGGAAGGCGATGATCGTGAGCGTGCCGATGTAGAAGACCAGGATCCGGAAGAACACGGTCCGCACCGCGCGCGGGATCGCGCTCTTGGGTTCGATCGCCTCGCCCGCGGCGACCGCGATCATCTCCGTGCCCTGGAAGGCGAAGCCGGCAATGAGGAACACCGAGAGCATGCCGAGCGGGAAGTCCACGAACGGCGCGTCGCCGACGGTCCAGTTCTGGAAACCCGGAGCCGGTCCGTCACCGACCGCTCCCACCACCATGAGCACGCCGACGATCAGGAAGATCACCACGGCGATCACCTTGATCGACGCGAACCAGAACTCGGCCTCACCGAACGCCTTCACCGCGAACAGGTTCAAGGCCAACAGTCCGACGAGGAATATCACCGACCAGACCCAGGTGGGGACGTCGGGCAGCCAGAACTTCATGATCAGCCCGCCTGCGACCACCTCCGCGGCCAGCGTGATCGACCAGTTGAACCAGTAGTTCCACCCGGCGGCGAAGCCGAAGGACTTGCTGACGAACCGGGTACCGTACTCCTCGAACGGGTTGCTGCACGGCAGGTACGCCGACATCTCGCCGAGGCTCTGCATGAGGAAGAAGACCATGACGCCCATGAGCGCGTAAGCCGTGAGGGCACCGCCGGGGCCGGCCTGGCTGATCGTGGCGCCGGACGCCACGAACAGGCCCGTGCCGATGGCACCGCCGAGCGCGAGCATGCTGATGTGGCGGCTCTGCAGGCCCTTGCGCAGGGTCTCGTCCGGGGTGATTCCAAGGGGGCTCGACACCCGATGAGAGTAGCGACCGCGACGCCGCTGCGGATACCATTCGCTACGACATGTTCTCGTACGACACCCGTTCCGCTCTGGCCAGCGCCGCCGACCTCGTGAACACCGCCCCCGACGCGCGCACCGGCCGGTACGAACGACTCCCCGACGTCGCCGCACTGCGCTCCTTCGTCGAGCGCTGGGGCTGGACGGGGCCCATCCCGCTGCGCGAGGACGAGCTCGACCGGGTGCACGCCGTCCGCCGCGTCCTGCGCGGCCTGTGGGATCTCGCCGGCGACGAGGCCGGCACCGTCGACCTGGTGAACCGCATGCTGCGCGATGCGGCCGTACTGCCCCAGCTCGTCCGGCACGACGACTGGCCGTACCACCTGCACGGTTGGAACGACGGGACGCCGATCGCCGAGCGCTTCCTCGCCGAGCCCGCGATGGGCATGGTCGACGTGGTGCGCGCCGACGCGCTGGACCGCCTGCGGCACTGCGCCGCTCCCGACTGCGCCGGGGTGCTCGTGGACTTCTCGCGCAACTCCTCGCGCCGGTTCTGCGACGACGGCTGCAACAACCGCCTCAACGTGGCCGCGTACCGCGCGCGCCGCGCCTGACCTCTAGGATCAACGGCGTGGCGGAATCGACGGGTGCGGGCGGAGCGATCAGGGGCGTTCCGGGGCCCGATCACCTGGTCGCCGGGCGGTACCGCCTGACCTCGAAGATCGGCGGCGGCGGCATGGGCGCCGTGTGGCTGGCCCGGGACGAGCGGCTCGAGCGCGAGGTGGCCGCCAAGCAGGTGATCTCCACCGAGGGCCTCACCGAGGAACAGGCGGATGAGCTGCGCAAGCGGGCCCTGCACGAGGGCCGGCTCGCGGCGCGGCTGCAGCACCGCAACGCCGTCGCGATGTACGACGTGGCCCTGGACCGCGGCGAGCCCTGGCTGGTCATGGAATACCTCCCGTCGCGTTCGCTCGCGCAGGTGCTGCACATGACGGGGACGATGCCCGAGCGGCAGGTCGCGCAGATCGGCGCACAGGTGGCCGACGCGCTGATCGAGGCGCACGAGTCGGGGATCATCCACCGCGACATCAAGCCCGGCAACATCCTCATCGCGAACCGGGGCCGCGCGTCGGGCACCGTCAAACTCTCGGACTTCGGCATCGCGCGGGCCGAGGGCGACGATGCCGGCCCGGCCGGGATCATCACCGGCACGCCCGCCTACTTCGCCCCCGAGGTGGCCCGCGGCACCGAGCCGTCCGAGGCCTCGGACCTCTACTCGCTGGGCGCCACGCTCTACACCGCGTTGGAGGGCACGCCGCCCTTCGGTGTGGACGACGACTCGATCCGGTTGCTGCACAAGGTCGCTCTGGGGCAGATCGATCCACCCAAGCACGACGGCGCACTGACCCACGTCATCCTCGACATGCTGCAGCCGAGCCCCAAGCGGCGCCCGTCGCTGGCTGAGGCACGGGACCGGCTCGCGGAGGTCGCGGCCGCCGGCGGCAACCCCGCCGCGATCCTGGCCGCCCCGCTGCAGGCCTCCGAGGGCGCGCCCGCGGTCTGGCTGCGCCGCACCGCCGGGGAACGCTCAGCGGGAGCGTCCGGGGAACGCGGTTCGACGGTGCGCCCGGCATCGTCAGGCAGGCCGGGCGCGTCCGGACCCGTCGAGCGCAAGCGTCCCGTCCCGCCCGCACCGCGGCCGAGCGCCTACGTCCCGCCGCCCGTGGCGCCGCCGACGAAGATGTCGAACACCATGCTGGCAGCGTGGATCATCGGTGGGTTCATCGTGCTGGCCGCGATCATCGCGGGGATCATCGTCGCCCTGGGCTGACGCGATATCGGCAGCGCGCGGCCGAAGACAGCCGGAAAACTCACTTCTCCACGTACACCGCGACGATGAGATTCACTCCTCCCATCTTCGCGGCGTCGAACAGCTCACTGAGGCGTTGTTGGCGAATCCCCCTCTTGGCCAGCAGCTCATCGAGGTCCGGTTGCCGCGTGGGCATCACACCGAGGTAGAAGTGATCACTTCCCGCTGCCCCGATCGCCGCTGTTACCGTCAAGTCCGACTCGGGCAGCTCCGTCACGCCTTCGCCAGTCGGGATGGCAAGCAAGATCGGAGGTGATGGCAGCCCAGTGGGCGGATTGCTCGGATATCCCAGCAAGCGTTTGGCATCCGCGACCGTCATTCCGACCAGATCGTCCAGGTCGACCTTGGTGAACCGGCCATCCACCGCTGCCTGAATTTCCGACGCCGTTCGGGAATCCATCTGCGGTCCCACAGGATCCGAGACGGTGCATCCACTGGCGGCCGATATCGCCAGCGCCGCAAGAAGCGACACCGCAAAATTTCGCATAGTTGATTACAGCATGAGTGTCCGCTATCGGCGCGCAAGCGCCCCGCGATATCGGCAGCGCGCGGCCGGTAGCTCTGAACGCTGCCGGCAATCGGCAGCGCCCACGAATGTCAGCAGCGCGCGGCCACAACCTCAGCGGCCGGGAACTCAGTCCGCGAGGTGGCGGGTGTGGGCCCAGCGGGTGAGCGCGTTGCGGTTGCTCTGCTGGGTCTTGCGGAGCACATTCGAGGCGTGGGTCTCGACCGTCTTCACCGAGATGAACAGGTCCTCGGCGATCTCCTTGTAGGTGTAGCCGCGGGCCAAGAGGCGCAGCACCTCGAGCTCGCGCGGGGTGAGCGAGTCCAGCTCCGGGTCGAGCGCGGGCTCCGGTACCGGCGAGCGGCCGGTGAACGAGTCGAGCACGAAACCGGCCAGCCGAGGCGAGAACACGGCGTCGCCCTCGGCGACCCGGCGCACCGCGTCGGCCAGTTCCTGCCCCGAGATCGTCTTCGTGACATAGCCGCGCGCGCCCGCGCGGATCGTGGCGATCACGTCCTCCGCGGCGTCGGAGACGCTGAGCGCCAGGAAGACCGGCATCTTCTCGAGCTTGGCACGCGGGGCACCGTCGGTCACGCCGCGCAGGACGGCGACACCGCCACCGTCGGGCATGTGGACGTCGAGGAGCACCACGTCCGGTGCGACGGAGAGGATCCCGGCCACGGACTCCGCGACCGTACCCGCCTCCCCCACCACCTCGATGGCGTCCTCGCGGGCCAGCTCGGCGCGCACGCCGGACCGGAACACCCCGTGATCGTCGACCAGGAACACCCGGTAGCTCACGCGTTCTCCTCCACTCGATCCAGTAGTGATCAGTACAGTTCCTGCAGCGGCGGAAGCGACTCCGAGACGCGCTCGGAATCCGCATTCCAGTACCGGATGAACCCCTTCGGATCGGCGAAGACCAGGGCTTGGGTGGGACCGGTGCCGTTCATGCGACGAAGCCTAGTGGGACCCCGCGCACCCGTGGGGGAAGTGCTCGTCGCGTCGGCCGGGTGCTCACGATGCGGACGCCTCCGCCTCGCATCGGGGGACCGACATCCTGACCTCGGTACCTCGCCCCGGGGCGGACCGGACCGCGACGGCGCCGCCGCGACGCTCCACCCGCGACCGGATCGACTTCGCCAGGCCCTGCCTGTCCGCCGGCACCGCCTCCGGATCGAATCCCACGCCGCGGTCGCGCACGAACACCGCCACCGAGTCCTCGTCGACCTCCGCGTACGTGTCGATGCTCTCGCAGCCGGAGTGCTTGGCCGCGTTGACCATCGCCTCCCTCGCCGCCCCGAGCAGCGCGGTGAAGCGGTCATCGACGCCCAGCTCCGGTCCCTCGACATCGCCGACCGTGATGACGTCCACGGCCACCGAGTGCGCGTCCTCGACGTCCGCGGCCGCAGCCTTGAGCGCCGCGGCGAGGGACCGCGCCGGCGCCTCCGCCCCGCCGAACAGCCACTCGCGCAGCTCACGCTCCTGGCTGCGGGCCAGACGCTTGACGGCGGCACCGTCGGCGGACTGCTTCTGGATGAGAGCGAGTGTCTGCAGCACCGAATCGTGCAGGTGCGAGGCGATCTCCTCACGCTCGATGGTGCGCACCCGGGCGGCGCGCTCGGCGCCCAGATCGCGCCACATGCGCACCCAGATCGGCACCGTCAGCAGCGCCACGCCCACCAGCGTCAGGACGACCGCGGCGAGTGCCGTCGGGATCGCCGCCACGTCCACCCGGCCGAGGAAGACCACCGCGAGACCGACGATCACCAGCGTGACTCCGCCCAACATGCGCAGCCAGGTGATCAGACGGGAGCCGCCGCCGAGCGCGGTCGACGTTGTACGCGCGGAATCGGCCTCGCGCCAGACCAGCGCGGCGCCGACGCCGATGACGATCACCGGCACCACGAATCCCGCGCTGGTGCTGCTCGCCACCGACGCGAGGGTCGCCGCGCCGACCACGCCGAGTACCGCCAGGGCCAGGCCCTGCCGGCGCTCGGCCGGATCCGGCCGCTCCGTGTCCGTGCCGGGGCGGCACATGAACCACAGCAGCGCGTACATCACGACGCCCGCACCGAGGAGTGCGAGCAGGGTGAAGGCGATGCGGACCTTGGTTACGTCGACGCCCAGGTGATCGGCGACGCCGCCGCACACTCCGCCGATCACCGCGCCGCCGCTGCGACGGTGCATCCGGGGGTACGACGGCGCCGGCGCCGGCTGCCCGGGCGGCGGCACGACCGCGGGCCGGGCCGCGGCAGGCGACGGAGCGGGCGCGCGGAGTCCGGCGGCCTGCGCCTGGTCCGCGCCCTGCTGCCACCCCTGCTGCCAGTTCTGCCAGCCCTGCTGCCACGCCTGCTGGCGAGCCTGGTGCCGCGCCCACCGGCGATCTGCTCGTCTGCTCATGATCCCTCGATGGTGGCACGGATCGTCGCCCTCGGGTATCGGGGAAGCCCCTGAATGTTCACCCTTCACCCCGAGGCGCGGCGCCACGATTTCAGGGTAGATCCCGATGGACCGGGACCGCCGCGCCCCGCAGGATCGAAGGCATGGACACGACAACCCTCTCCAGCCAGCTCCGGCAGATGTGGGAGACCAGGCCGCTCCGGGCCCGGCAAGCGCCGATCGCCGGCGTCTGCACGGGTTTCGCCCGCCGCTACCAGGTGGACGTCGCGCTCGTGCGTGCCGCCTTCATCGGTGCGACGGTGCTCGGCGGGCTCGGCTTCATCGCCTACATCGTCGGGATCTTCGTCCTCCCCAAGGAATCCGAGTACGCGTACGGCACGCCCGTGCAGCGCTCCGGGCCGCCCACCATCGTCCTGATCATCGCGGCTGTCCTCGCCGTGACCTTCGGCAGCAACTTCAGCTCGTCGTGGCCGGGCGCCGGATTGATCAGCCTGGCCCTGCTGTTGGCCGGCTGGTACGCGCTGCACCAGCGCCTCCCCGTCCCCCCGCCCGGCACCGCCGTCACGACCCGGTTCGCCCCCGCCCCCGTGGGCGCCTGGCAGCCGCCCGCCGCGCAGTTCCCGTGGCAGCCCGTGTGGACGCCGCCGACCGCGGGAACCGTCCCGTCCGAGCCCGCGCCGCCCAGCGCCGCACCGGAATCGGCACCGTCGGAAGCTGCGTCGTCGGAGGCAGCACCGTCGGGCGCGGCACCGTCGGACCCCGTGAACCTGCGCAAGGCACCCGAGGCGGGCCCCCGCACCCGGGACGTGACGCAGGCGACGGAGGAGATCCACCCGCCGCGCTGGGATCCGCTGGGCGCCGCTCCCTTCGCCTGGGACCTGCCCGAGCCCGCCTCCGCGGTGACGCCGGTCCCGGTCGTCCCGAAGCGGCGCACCCGCGTGACCCCGGTGACCCTCGGCATCGCACTGTTGACCGCCGCAGCGATCGCCACCATGAACCTCGTTCTCGGCGTGCCGATCTCGCCCGTGGTGGGCGCCGCGATCGTGCTGGCCGTGGTGGGCGGCGGCCTCGTCATCGGCGCGTTCCGGCGCTCCGGATACGGCCTCCTGTTCGCGGCGATCCCCCTCGCGGGCGTCGTCGTGGTCGGCACGATGGCGCAGAACGTGGTCACCGGCCTCGCCGATGCGCCGCGCGGCGACCAGAGGTTCACGGTGACCACGCCGACCGACCTGCGCGAGAGCTACACCACGCAGGTCGGCTCGCTGAAGCTCGACCTGACCGGGCTCACACTCGACCACGACCGCACGGTATCGACCCGGGTGGGCGTGGGCGACACCAAGATCCGCGTGCCGGCCGGCATGAACGTCCGCGTGAACTGCTCCGTCTCCGTGGGCGAGGCTCAGTGCCCCGACGGACTCAGCGTCGGCAAGGACGCGAAGCCCGACGCCCCCACCCTGACGATCAACGCCCAGGGCAACATCGGCAACGTGGAGGTGAACCGTGACCGGTGATACGTCCCATCGGCTGTCCCCCGCCCTGCTCGTCGCAGGCCTCGCCTCCCTCGTGATCGCGGCGTGGGCGATCCTCGGCGGCCCCGGACTGGTGAACGCGGGAACGCTCCTCGGCGGCCTCGCGATCGCCGCCGTCGCCGCGGCCGGGCTGGTGCTGATCAGGCCCCGAACGCGGCCCGATTCTTCGAAGCCCACTGCGCCAGGCTCGTCGCCGGACGACCACTGAGATCCTCGACCAGCGAGTTCGCCTCCTGCCGGTACCGGCGGGAGGCGTCCTGCAGGTCCAAGTACCAGCCGGCCATGTCGCCCATCTCCGCCGCGAGAGCCGCTTCGGCGGCCTCGCGGCTGATCTGTTCGAACCGCACCTCCCGGCCGATGCCCTCACCGATCTGCGCGGCCATCTCGACCCGGGTCAGGAAGCTCGGGCCGGTGAGCTCGTAGACCTCCCCGACATGCGCCGACCGGTCCTCGGCCGCGAGCAGCGCGGCCGCGACCGCGGCGATGTCGTCCATCGAGATCGGCGCACTCCCCGCGTCCGGGTAGGGCTCGCGGACCACGCCCGCGGCCACCTGTCCCGCCCAGCCCGCGAAGTTCTCCATGAACTCGCCCGGGCCGAGAACCGTCACGTCGATGCCGCTCGCGAGGATGGTGTCCGTGAGCGCCTGCCAGTGCGCGCTGCCCGAGGTCGCGACCACGTACTCGACACCCGCGTCCTTCGCCCGCCGCAGCACCTCCTCCGCCGTGGGCTCGTACGGCGCGAGGTACATCGCGGTCACGCCGTCGAAGGCACCGTCGAGCGTCTCCGGCTTGCCGATGAAGCCGCTGAAGGCCTCGATCCGGCTCGGCAGCGCCGCCTTCGCGGGGTTCGTGGTGAGCGCCCGGATGTCGGTGACACCCCTCGCCACCAGCTCGTCGACCACTTTCCGCCCGATGTTGCCCGTCGCACCCGTCACCAGAATCGTCATGGCATCGACCGTACCGGCGGCTCCGGTCAGAACGTGACCGCTATGTCATTCCCCCGGGGCTCCGCCCCCGAGCACCCCCGCCCTACTCCCACTCGATGGTCCCCGGCGGCTTGCTCGTCACGTCGAGCACCACGCGGTTGACGTCCTCCACCTCGTTGGTGATGCGGGTCGAGATGATCTCGAGCGTCTCGTAGGGCACGCGCGTCCAGTCCGCGGTCATCGCGTCCTCGGAGCTGACCGGCCGCAGCACGACCGGGTGGCCGTAGGTGCGGCCGTCGCCCTGCACGCCCACGCTGCGGACGTCCGCGAGCAGCACGACCGGGCACTGCCAGATGGTGCCGTCCAGGCCCGCGGCGGTGAGCTCCTCGCGGGCGATCGCGTCGGCCTTGCGCAGCAGGTCCAGCCGGTCCTTCGTGACCTCGCCGACGATGCGGATCGCCAGGCCCGGGCCGGGGAAGGGCTGCCGGCCGACGATCTCCTCCGGCAGACCCAGTTCGCGGCCCACGGCGCGGACCTCGTCCTTGAACAGCAGGCGCAGCGGCTCGACGAGGGTGAACTCCAGGTCCTCCGGGAGGCCGCCCACGTTGTGGTGGCTCTTGATGTTCGCGGTACCCGCGCCGCCGCCGGACTCGACGACGTCCGGGTACAGCGTGCCCTGGACGAGGAAGTCGACGGTGGTGTCGGCGTTCCCCACGACCTCGCTGACCGCGCCCTCGAACGAGCGGATGAACAACTCACCGATGGTCTTGCGCTTGGTCTCCGGATCACTGACTCCGGCGAGGCGATCCAGGAAGGTCTTCTCGGCGTCGACGGTGACCAGGCGCGCGCCCGTGGCCGCGACGAAGTCCGTCTGCACCTGCTCGCGCTCGCCCTGCCGCAGCAGGCCGTGGTCGACGAAAACACAGGTCAGACGATCACCGATGGCCTTCTGCACCAGTGCCGCCGCGACGGCCGAGTCGACACCGCCGGACAGGCCGCAGATCGCGAGACCGTTCTCCCCGACCTGTGCGCGCACGTCCTCGATCAGCTGCTCCGCGATGTTCGCCGCGGTCCACGTGGGCTTCAGCCCGGCGATCTCGTACAGGAAGCGCGTGAGAACCTCCTGGCCGTGCGGGCTGTGCAGCACCTCGGGGTGGTACTGGACGCCGGCCATCCTCTTCTCGACGTTCTCGAACGACGCCACGGGCGCGCCGGGCGTGGAGGCCACCGTCGAAAAGCCCTCCGGGGCGACCTGCACGGCGTCGTTGTGGCTCATCCACACCGGCTGCTCGGCGGGCAGCCCGACGTGCAGCACACCGTCGCCCGTGGGCGTCAGGGTGGTCCGGCCGAACTCGCGCCCGCCCGTGTTGGCGACGGTGCCGCCGAGGGTCCGGGCCATCATCTGGAAGCCGTAGCAGATGCCGAACACCGGGACGCCGAGGTCGAAGACCGCGGGGTCGAGGTTCGGCGCGTCCTCCGCGTACACCGACGCGGGACCGCCCGACAGCACGATCGCGGCGGGGTTCTTCGCCCGGACCTCCTCGGCGGTGATGGTGTGCGGCACCACCTCCGAGTAGATCCGCGCCTCGCGGACGCGGCGCGCGATGAGCTGCGCGTACTGCGCGCCGAAGTCGACGACCAGAACCGGGTTGGGTGAGGAGTCCGTCACCCGCAACAGTCTAGTTGCCGCCCGCCGCCGGTCAGGACACCAGGGCGGTCACGATTCCCCCGCCTGCCGCAGACGAGGAAGGAACGGCGTCAGCCTTCGCGGCGCCGAACCATCTCGGTGATCCAGATCGGGGCGAAGGGCGAGACGCAGCCCTTCGAGACCGGGTAGTCCGCCAGCACCTGCAGCTCCTCCCCGATGGCCAGGGCGCGGGCCCGGCGGGACGGATCCTCGATGCCGATGGTCGCGAGGGTCTCGTTCATCGCCCACTGCAGCTTCGACGGGGCATCGCGCATCTCCCGCGCGACGGTGTCGAGCAGCACGTCCCGATCGAGGTCGGCCGTGGTCACGGCGTGCGTCGTGAGCGCCCAGCCCGCCGCCCGCACACGCGGGTCGGCGTCGCCCCACCACCGGGTCCGGAGCGCACCCGCATGCGGGGACTTCTTCACCAGGTAGTTCAGCAGCCAGTCGTGCGCCTTGTCGCTGCGGGCGGACCGGAGCATCGCGTCCAGCTCGTCCGCGGTGTACTGCTTCGGCCGGCTGATCAGCAGCGCCACGAGCTGCCCCGCGACATCACCCGAGTCCCACAGCTCGCCGGCCAACTCCCGGTCCGTACCGAGCGACTTCGCCACAGCCCGCAGCTTCGTCAGGTTCACGCCGTGCGGGTCACCGTGCCGCTCGTTGACCGCCCGCGCCTTCGGATCCTCCAGCGCCGCCAACTCGGCCAGTACGTCCTCCACGCGCGTCATGGCACCGAGCGTAGCGACGGCGGACCGTCAGGCCTGCGTGTCCTGACGGCGGACCGTCAGGCCTGCGTGTCCTGCGCCGGCCGGACCTTCGGCAGCGGGAGCAGCAGCTGCCCGGGGGCGCCGGCCGGGACGGCGGGCTTCTGCGGCGCGGTGGGCGCGATCCGCTGGTAGCCCTCGCCCTGCGCGGGGCGCGGGTCCTTCTCGCCCTTGTTCGGCCAGAGCGACGCGGCGCGCTC
Source organism: Tsukamurella pseudospumae (assembly GCF_001575205.1). Taxonomy (GTDB): domain Bacteria; phylum Actinomycetota; class Actinomycetes; order Mycobacteriales; family Mycobacteriaceae; genus Tsukamurella; species Tsukamurella pseudospumae. Next base: position 125,741 of record NZ_LSRE01000018.1, on the reverse strand, counting down.
GGCCTGCGCGGCGATCGACAGCGACGGGTTGACGCCGAGGTTCGCCGAGATGGCGGCACCGTCGACGACGAACAGCGAGGGGTAGCCGTGGATCCGGTGGTACGGGTCGATGACGCCCGTCTCGGGCGTCTCGGAGATGGCTGCGCCGCCGAGGAAGTGGGCCGTCATCGGGACGTTGAAGATGTCGCCCCAGGTGCCGCCGGCCACGCCGTTGAGCTTCTCGGCGCCGATCCGTGCGGCCTCGTTGCCCTTCGGGATCCAGGTGGGGTTCGGCGCGCCGTGGCCCTGCTTGGAGACCATGCGGCGCTTGCTGCTGCCCGGGATCTTCTTGGTGTAGGTGGTGATCGAGTTGTCCAGGCTCTGCATCACCAGCAGGATCAGCACGCGCTGGCCCCAGTCCTTCTGCGTGAGCAGCAGTTTCAGGTCGCTCGGCTTCTTCGCCAGGTCGCGCACGAACCCCTTGAGGCGGGTGCGTCCGGGGCCGCCATCGACCAGGAGCGACTGCAGCATCCCCATCGCGTTGCGGCCGGGCCCGTACCGGACGGGCTCGATGTGGGTGTCCGGCGTCGGGTAGAAGGAGCTGGTGATCGCCACACCCTTGGAGAGGTCCTCGACGGGGTCGACGACGGTGCGCGCCGAGCCCAGGATCGACTCGGAGTTGGTGCGGGTGAGCACGCCCAGACGCTCCGAGAGCTTCGGCAGCGCGCCCGTGTCCTTGAGCGAGTGCAGCAGCGTCTGCGTGCCCCAGGTGCCGGCCGCGAAGACCACGTTGTCGGCGGTGTAGACGGTGCGGTTCTTGCGCACCTTCGCGCCCGTGCGGCGGGTGTACACCTCCCACACGCCCTTGCGTCCCTCCCGGACCCCCGTCACCGTCGTCATCGGGATGAACCGCGCCCCACCGGCCTCGGCCAGGTGGATGTAGTTCTTCATCAGCGTGTTCTTCGCGCCCACCCGGCAGCCCGACATGCACTGGCCGCACTCCGTGCAGCCCGTGCGCGCGGGGCCGGCGCCACCGAAGAACGGGTCGGCGTCGGTGCGGCCCGGCTGGTTGAAGTACACGCCCACCGGGGTCTCGGTGTACGTGTCCGCGACGCCCATCTCCTCGGCGATCTGCTTGATGACCCGGTCCGACGGGGTCTCGTGCGGGTTCTTCACCACGCCCAGCATCCGCCGGGCCTGGTCGTAGAACGGCGACAGCTCGTCGTCCCAGTCCGTGATGTGCTTCCACTGCGGGTCGTTGAAGAACGGCGCCGGAGGCTTGTACAGCGTGTTCGCGTAGTTCAGCGAGCCGCCGCCCACGCCCGCGCCGGCCAGGACCACGGCGTCGCTGAGCAGGTGGATGCGCTGGATGCCGTACAGGCCCATCGCCGGCGCCCACACGAACTTCTTGAGGTTCCAGGTGCTCTCGGCGAAGTCCTCGTCCTCGAACCGCCGGCCGGCCTCGAGCACACCGACGCGGTAGCCCTTCTCGGTCAGACGCAGCGCCGTGACGCTGCCACCGAACCCCGAGCCGATCACGAGCACGTCGAAGTGGTCGCCCGTGTTCTGCTTGACTGCCTTGGCCATCTGGCACCCCTCACCCGTCCGCGGAAGGACATGTGTCACCGGGCCACGGCTGAAGCGGCCCTACTGACGGGTAACGGTACTACTAAACTCCACTCAATAACAGTGGTTCGCGCTCAGTACGCGACGTTGAGCCCGACCTTCTGGAACTCCTTCAGCTCGCTGTAGCCGGACTTGGCCATCGACCGGCGCAGGCCACCGACCAGGTTCAACTGGCCGTTCGGCTCCGTCGACGGGCCGTTCAGGATCGTCGCGAGCGACGGCGCGCCACCCACCGCCGCGTCGTCGCCGGCGTCCAGTCCGCCCAGCTGCGCGGGCGCGACCGCGCCGCGCGGGATCGACGGGTGGGCGGCCACCGACGGCCAGTACCACCCCTTGCCCGGTGCCTCGGCCGCGATCGCGAGCGGCGCGCCCAGCATGGTGGCGTCGGCGCCACAGGCGATCGCCCGCGCGACATCGCCGGCGCTGTAGATGTCACCGTCGGCGATCACGTGCACGTACCGGCCGCCGGTCTCGTCCAGGTAGTCCCGGCGGGCCGCGGCGGCGTCGGCGATGGCGGTCGCCATCGGGACGCCGATGCCCAGCACCTCACGGGTCGTGGTCGCGCCCTCCGCCGAGCCGTACCCGACGATGACGCCGGCCGCGCCGGTGCGCATCAGGTGCAGCGCAGTACGGTGATCGCTCACGCCGCCCGCGACCACCGGCACGTCGAGATCGCCGATGAAGGTCTTGAGATTCAGTGCCGAGCCCTCGTTCGAGACGTGCTCCGCCGAGATGATCGTGCCGTGGATGACCAGCAGGTCGATCCCGGCCTTGACCAGGACCGGGGTCAGCTCCAGGGCGCGCTGCGGCGAGACTCGCACGGCCACCGTCACCCCCGCGTCACGCACCCGGCCGACGGCCGCGGCGAGCAGCTCGGGATCCAGCGGCGCGGCGTGCAGCTCCTGCAGGCGGCGGATCGCGGTGACGCCGGTGATATCGGACGCGGCGAGCGCCACGACCTCCTCGAGCTTCGCCTCGGCATCGCGGTGTCGCGAGTAGAGGCCCTCGGCGTTGAGCACGCCCAGGCCGCCCAGCCTCCCGAGCTCGATCGCGAACTCCGGCGAGCCGATCGCGTCCGTGGGATGCGAGAGGATCGGGGTGTCGAAGCGGTACGCGTCGAGCTGCCAGGCGGTGGACACCTCCTTCGAGGAACGCGTGCGGCGCGACGGGACGATGTTCACGTCCTGCAGCTCGTAGGTGCGTCGGGCCGTGCGGCCCATGCCGATCTCAACCATGTCGCGCAACGCGCTCAGTCCTTTCCGGACGGGAGCGGGGCATCGTCGGCCCCGGGGAACGTGTGAGGACTGCCGGACTACCGCGTGGTGTAGTTCGGCGCCTCGACCGTCATCGTGATGTCGTGCGGATGCGATTCTTTCAGACCCGCCGCCGTGATCTGCACGAACTGGGCGCGCTGCAGATCCTCGATGGTCTGGCTGCCGGTGTAGCCCATCGCCGCGCGGAGGCCGCCGGTGAGCTGGTGGATCACCGAGCTCAACGGACCGCGGAAGGGCACCCGGCCCTCGATGCCCTCGGGCACCAGCTTGTCCTCGGAGAGCACGTCGTCCTGGAAGTAGCGGTCCTTGGAGTAGGACTTGGCCTGGCCGCGGCCCTGCATGGCGCCGAGGCTGCCCATGCCGCGGTAGCTCTTGAACTGCTTGCCGCCCACGAGGATCAGCTCGCCCGGCGACTCCCCCGTGCCCGCGAGCAGCGAGCCGAGCATCGCCGTCGACGCGCCGGCCGCGAGGGCCTTCGCCACGTCACCGGAGAACTGCAGGCCGCCGTCGGCGATGACGGGGACGCCCGCGGGCGCGCACGCGGCATTGGCCTCGAGGATCGCGGTGATCTGTGGTGCACCGACGCCCGCGACGACGCGGGTGGTGCAGATCGAGCCGGGGCCCACGCCGACCTTCACGCCGTCGACACCGGCCGCGACCAGCGCCGCGGCGCCGCTGCGGGTGGCGACGTTGCCGCCGATGATCTGCACGTCGTCACCGAGCTCGTGCTTGAGCTTCTCGATCATGTTGAGCACGCCGCTCGAGTGACCGTGCGCCGAGTCCACCACCAGCACGTCGACACCGGCGTCGCGCAGCGCCATGGCCCGCTCCCACGCCTCGTCGCCCGCGCCGACGGCCGCGCCGACCAGCAGCCGACCGTCCGAGTCCTTGGTCGCGTTCGGGTGCTGCTCGGTCTTGACGAAGTCCTTGACGGTGATCAGGCCGGTGAGCCGGCCGCTTCCGTCCACGATCGGCAGCTTCTCGATCTTGTGCCGACGCAGCAGTCCCAGCGCCGCCTCGGCGGTGACGCCCTCCTGCGCGGTGATCAGCGGCGCCTTGGTCATGACCTCGGCGACGGGACGGTCGAAGTCGACCTCGAAGCGCATGTCGCGGTTGGTGATGATCCCGACCAGCGTGCCCTTCTCGTCCGTCACCGGCAGGCCGGAGATGCGGAACCGCGCGCACATCTCGTCGACCTCGCGGAGCGTGTTCGACGGGCTGCAGGTGACCGGGTTGGTGACCATGCCGGCCTCGGACCGCTTGACGGTCTCGACCTGCCCGGCCTGCGCCGCGATCGACAGGTTGCGGTGCAGCACGCCCATGCCGCCGTTGCGGGCCATCGCGATGGCCATCCGCGCCTCGGTGACGGTGTCCATCGCGGAACTGATCAGCGGGACCCGCAGGGTGATCTCGCGGGTGAGCCTGGTGGAGATGTCGACCCCCGACGGGATGACATCGGAGGCCGCGGGAACGAGGAGCACATCGTCGAAGGTGAGGCCGAGCATGGCGACCTTGGACGGATCGTCACCACCGATGCGAACAGAGCCGGGAGCGGGCGCGGAAGAGGCGGAACGCGTCATGTATCCATGGTACGCGGCGGATACTTCCGCTCGTGCAGCGCGTGTGACTGGCCAGAACAGGGCATTTCTGCGTACCGTGGGGGTGTGCGCAACCATCTTCCCCCCGGCCTTCCGCCGGACCCGTTCGCCGACGATCCGAGCGACCCCACGGCCGCTCTGGACTCGCTCGATCCCGGCCAGCCCCTCGATCCCGCCGAGCGCCTCGCCGTCGAGGAGGACCTGGCGGACCTGTCCGTCTACGAGGCGCTCCTGGCCCATCGCGGTGTCCGCGGCCTGGTGATCTGCTGCGACGACTGCCAGGAGGATCACTACCACGACTGGGACATGCTGCGCGCGAACCTGCTGCAACTGCTGGTGGACGGCACCGTCCGGCCCCACGAGCCGGCCTACGATCCGGCGCCCGACGCGTACGTCACCTGGGACTACTGCCGCGGCTACGCCGACGCCGCGATGAACCTCGCGAACGAGGAGTAGGCGCCCGAACCGACGAAGGCCCCCACCGAACGGTGGGGGCCTTCGTGGTCGTCACGACTACCGCGGGAACAGCTCCGGAGGGAGCACCGTGGTCGTCTCGGTCGCCGCGGCCCTCGACGTGCTGGTGGTCCGGGGCGGCGGCGTGGTGGTGGTCGTCGCCGGCGGTGTCGTGGTGGTCACCGTCGTGGCCGTCGTCGTCGGTTCCGTGGTCGTCGGCTCGGTGGTCGTCGGCTCGGTCGTCGTCGGGCGCGTCGTCGTCGGTGTCGGCCGCGGAGTGGTCGGACGCGTGGTCGGCACCGGCGTATCGAGGATCGTCGGGTACGGCACCGTCGTCGGCGGCGTGGTCGGCACCGTCGAGGGCGAGGTGGGCGGTGCCGAGGGCGTCGACGGCGCGGACGTGGGCAGGTCGGTCGACCCGACCGGCAGCCCGGCGCGCGCCTCCGCGGCCCGGATCCGCTCCTCGAGCGCGGCGCGGTCCTTCGCGTTCTTCACCTTCGCGGCCTGCTGCCGGGCGCTGACCAGCGCCGTCTGCGCCGCCGCCTGATTGCTCCCGCTGATCTCCTCGTCGGCCTTCGCGATCTGCGCCTTAGCCTCCGACGTGGCGACCGTCTGCGAGGCGGCGTCCGAGAACACGACCTCCTTGACGCTCCACAGCGCACCGTCGCCCGGGTCGGCGGAGTTCACGAGCACGCCACCGCCGCCGATGATCGCCACGGCGGCCGCAGCCGAACCGGCGATCAGGCCGAACCGGCGGTTCCGCCGCGACGGCGCGTTCGCGATGTCGGTCACGTCACCGTCGCCCGACGGTGCCTCCGGCGCGCCGTCCGGCGTTCCGCCCACGAGCGGCGCCGGGGGCGGCGGCACGGGGCGGGTGGGCCGCGCGGAGCGCATGCCACGGCCCCGTCGGCCGCCACCGGTGGCGGCGACGATCTCGTCGATCGACGGGCCCGAGGGCACCGGCGTCGTGACGATCTCGTCGCGCCAGTCGGCGAGCAGCGATGCGAGTGTGAACTCGGTCTGATCCGCGGTGGTGACGGCGCCGCCGGCGGCGAGGGCCTCGATCAGGTCGTCGTCCCGCCGGACCGCGGCCACGTCGACGGGAGCACCGTCGTCCGTGACGCGGTCGACGAAGCCGGTGTCGCCGTCGCGGAAGTCGCGGGGACCACCGGGGCGCATCGGGCGCATCGGCGGACCCAGACGGTGAGTGGCCGTGCGCTCGGGGTCCTGGGGATCGAAACGCCCCTGGTTGTTCCCGGGCTTGTTCGTGTCGTCGGCCATGTCAGTTCTCACCTTCTTTCGCGATCTGGTTCTTCAGCTTGGACAGCGCTCGGTGCTGAGCGACGCGGACGGCACCTGCGGTACCGCCCACCGCCTCCGCGGTCTCCTCGGCCGACAGGCCGACGACCACACGGAGGATCAGGATCTCGCGCTGTTTCTCCGGGAGCGTGCTGAGCAGGCGGGCCATGTCGCGGCTCGCCTCCGTGGCGAGCGCCTGACCTTCGGGCCCGCCGTCCAGCGACGCTCTCTCTGGGATCTCGCTGACGGGGTCGGATTTGTTACGCGCTGCGCCACGGAAGCCGTCCGCGACCTTGTGCGCGGCGATGCCGTACACGAACGCCATGAACGGGCGTCCCTGGTCCTCGTACCGGGGCAGAGCCGTCATCACAGCCATGCACACCTCCTGCGCGATGTCTTCAGCGGACAGCGAGTGACGCTCGCCACCACCGACCCGCGCGCGGCAGTACCGCACGACGAGGGGTCGGATGGTGTCGAGAACATCTGCGAGCGCGGACCTGTCGCCGCGCGCTGCCTCGCGCACGGCCCGGTCGAGCTCCTCACCTGTCAGATTCATCGCCAGCCTGCATCCTGCCGTTACAACCGTGCCAATCCCGCGCCATGGCGAATCCAGTCCGCCTCCACGGCCGCAGCCTCGCGCGCGAACGCCTCCCCATGCCCCACCTCCGACAACGCGACCAACATCTTCGCTCCGGCCCACCTTAGAGGATCGAGCCCCTCCGAGGTGGCGACGCCGTACGCCTCCGTCGTGAGTTCCCGCGCCCGGTCCGGGTCGTCCGACGCCATCGCCGCAGAACCCGCGATGAGCAGCGTCTTCGCATGGTGCCGCGGCACGGTCGGCCCCGGGTCGGCCGACAACAGGGGATCTATCGCCGCGGCCGCTGCCGCTGCGTCCCCGGTGTACACGGCGAGCTCCGCCGCGACCCACTCGCGTCGCAGCCGGGCGCGCGGCACCGTCCACCACGGGAGATCGCGCGACGAGGCGGCACCGGACCGTTGCGGACCCGCAGCTCCAGCCGCACGGAGATGCTCGTCCGCGCGCGCGAGCAGGCGGGCGCTCAATGCGTGCCGGCCGGTACCCAGAGCGTCCGCAGCGAGTCCCACCGTCGCATCGACCGTCAGCGCCACCGACAAACCATATCCTGGTTGTCCATCGATTGAGCTCGCAAGGCTCAGTGCGGCACCGTCGGGCAGCGCGGCGGCCCGGTGCGCGCCGGACTGCCGGAGCATGGAACCCTCCAGGCAGCGCGCCGCCGCGGCGAACGGCCCCGCGGTCACGCCCGCGGTCAGCAGCCGGGCGGCCGCGAACCGCCCCGTCCCGGCGAGCGCGACGGCGCGCAACCAGACCCGACCACCGGCCGAGTCCGCGGGACCCGGCACTCCCGCCGTCGCCCCGAACGCCGCCGCGAGCAGACCCTCCGCAGAGACGGTCGCCGGATCCGCATGTCCAGTTTCCAAAGATTTAACCTTCCACAATTTGCAGCAGCGACAATGGTGTCGAACGGTCGCACACGGGCGCTCATGTTACCGGCTTGTAAAGCGTTTGCCGGGCATCTTCCATGTCGCCGCGACCGCAGGTCATGGCTCGTTGGGCCGCACAATGCACGTTCACCTGCGACGACCGCCACCGCACTCCGTGGGGTCACGGACGCAACACTGGTCCATATACCCCGGAATGAATGAACGCAACGTTAATTCTCACGGTGACCGAAGCCGCCCCGCAATCGCCCGCAGCGGGTTGACCTTCGTCTAGCGAACTGCATACGGTGAACGAGCGAGAGGAACAACGACGTTTCCACGCCAGCGAGATCGCCGAGTGTTTGGAGAATGCGCATGCCTCAACCCAACGAGCTCCCCGGTCCCAACGCGGATTTCTGGGACTGGCAGATGCACGGCGTGTGCCGCGGCGTCGACAGCTCGGTGTTCTTCCACCCCGACGGCGAGCGGGGCCGGGCGCGCGCGCAGCGCGAACGGCGCGCGAAGGAACTGTGCCGCACCTGTCCCGTGCTGACGCAGTGCCGCGCGCACGCGATCGCGGTCGCGGAGCCCTACGGCATCTGGGGCGGCCTGTCCGAGTCCGAGCGCGCCGCGCTGGCGTCCAAGACGCGCGTCAAGACGAGCCGCATCGCAGGCTAGCCCCGACGACGGAGCGCCCCCGACCTTCCGGTCGGGGGCGCTCCGCGTTCGTGCCGGTCGCGCTGGGGATCCTCCTAGTGGGAGTGTCCCGCGTGCGCGTCCTCGGGCTCCTCCGCCGGCTTGTCGACGACGGTGGCCTCGGTGGTGAGGATCATCCGGGCGACCGACGCGGCGTTCACCACGGCGCTGCGGGTGACCTTCACCGGGTCGATGACGCCGTCGGCGATGAGGTCGCCGAACTGCAGGGTGGCGGCGTTGAAGCCCTCGCCCGTCTCGGTGACCCGGTTGACGATGACGGCACCGTCCTCGCCCGCGTTGGTGGCGATCCAGAACAGCGGGGACGTCAGCGCGCGGCGGAACGCACGCACGCCCAGCTTGAAGTCGCCCTCGCTCCCGTCCTCGAGGTCGGCCAGCTGCGCGCTGACCTTGACCAGCGCGGTGCCACCGCCGGACACGATGCCCTCCTCGACCGCGGCACGAGCGGCGGACACGGCGTCCTCGACGCGGTGCTTGCGCTCCTTGAGCTCGGTCTCGGTGTGCGCGCCGACGCGGATCACCGCGACGCCACCGGCCAGCTTCGCGAGGCGCTCGGAGAGCTTCTCACGGTCCCAGTCGGAGTCGCTGTTCTCGATCTCGGCCTTGATCTGCGCGGTCCGCTGCTGCACGTCCTCCTTGGACCCGGCACCGTCGACGATGGTGGTGGAGTCCTTGGTCACCTCGACGCGCCGGGCGCTGCCCAGCAGGTCGACACCGGCCGTGGCCAGCGAGAGGCCCAGGTCGGTGTTGATGACGGTGCCGCCCGTGACGATGGCGAGGTCCTCGAGGAAGGCCTTGCGGCGATCACCGAAGAACGGCGCCTTCACGGCGACGGCGCGGATGGTCTTGCGCAGGGTGTTGAGGACCAGCGTCGAGAGCGGCTCGCCCTCGACGTCCTCGGCGACGATGAGCACCGGCTTGCCGGTCTCGAGGATCTTCTCGAGCAGCGGCAGGAAGTCGGGCAGCGACGTGATCTTGTCGCGGTAGAGCAGCACGAGTGCGTCGTCGAAGACGACCTTGCGCTCCTCGAGGTCCGTGACGAAGTTCGGGGAGATGTAGCCCTTGTCGAACTGCACGCCCTCGGTGACGACCACGTCGGTCTCCACGCCCGAGCTCTCCTCGACGGTGACGACGCCGTCGGCGCCGACCTTGCCCATCGCCGAGCCGATCATCGCGCCCAGCTCCTCGTCGCGCGAGCTGACGGTCGCGACCTGCGCGATCGCCTTCTCGCCGTCCACCGGAGTGGCCTGCGAGACGAGGATGTCGGCCGCCTTGTCCGCGGCCGCGCCGATGCCCTTGCCGAACTCGATCGGGTTGGCGCCGGCCGCGACGTTGCGCAGGCCCTCCTTGACGATCGCCTGCGCGAGCACGGTGGCGGTCGTCGTGCCGTCGCCGGCGATGTCGTTGGTCTTGGTCGCGACGGACTTGACCAGCTGGGCGCCCAGGTTCTCGACCGGGTCCTCCAGCTCGATCTCCTTGGCGATGGTCACACCGTCGTTGGTGACGACGGGGCCGCCGAAGGCCTTGGCGAGCACCACGTGCCGGCCGCGGGGTCCGAGGGTCACCTTGACGGCGTCGGCGAGCTCATCGATGCCGGCTTCCAGGCTGCGGCGTGCGTTCTCGTCGAATGCGATCTGCTTAGCCATGTTTCAAAGCTCCTAAGGCTCTGGTGGAAATGCCGGACCGCCCCGCCTCAGCTTCGGGCGGGGCGGTCCGGACTTCGCACGTGTGCGGCCGACTACTTGCCGATGACGGCGAGGACGTCGCGCGAGCTGAGCACGAGGTACTCCTCGCCGTTGTAGTTGAACTCGGTGCCGCCGTACTTGCTGAACAGCACGGTGTCGCCCTCGTTGATGCCGGTCGGGACCCGGTTGCCCTGCTCGGTCACGCGGCCCTCGCCCACGGCGACGACGGTGCCGGTCTGCGGCTTCTCCTTGGCGGTGTCCGGAATGACCAGGCCCGACGCGGTGGTGGTCTCGGCCTCGGTGGCCTTGACCAGGATCTTGTCGTCAAGCGGCTTGATGTTCACGCTTGCCACAGTTCGCCTCCATGTATGGATGTTCGGTGTCATGTTGTCTGGCCCGAAAGTCACAGCCGTCGTCGCGGGTGCCGGCGTCACCTTGTGTGCGCGGGGTGTCCCGCACACACGAACCACTTAGCACTCTACCCATGGGAGTGCTAGCACTTCAAGGGCGGGACTGACTGCGCGCGGCATGGACCGCACCGACCGCGAGGAGGCCCACCCCGACCACGAGGAACGCGGCGACGCGGACGGCGCCGTCGAGGGCGGCCAGGTCGAAGAGGAAGAGCTTGGCGACGGCCCCGCCGATCATCGTCGGCCCCGCCACGGTCGACACCGTTCCTCGCGGCGTGCGGCGCTGCAGCAGCAGGTAGGCGCCGGTCGCCATCCACGCGACGGTCGCGATGCCGTGGCCCCACAGCATCCCCTCGGTACCGCCCAGCGCGGAGCCGAGATTGGCCAGCAGCGCGGTCGCGGCTCCGAGGGCCGCCCCGCCGCCGGTCACGCCGATCACCGCACGGGCCTCCGTGGGCACCAGCGGCAGCAGGCGCCACACGGCCGAGACGGCGAGGGCCACCGCGAGGGCCGATGTCGCGATCGCCGCCGCGCTCCCCGACGCCGGCGCGACGGGGTCGAGGCGGGTCACCGTCGAGCCGAACCGGCCCAGCGCCACGAGCAGCCCCACTGCGCCGAGCCCGACGCCCGCCCAGCAGGCCGACGGTTCGCGGCGGGCCGCCACGAGCGCGCCGGCGCCGAGACCCAGGACGACGGCGGCGAGCCACGGACCGGGCACGGCGACGACGGACCCGATGAGGGCGGAGAACGCCGCGACGCCGAACCACGTGCCGCGCACCGACGGTGCGGTGCCGGGCAGGAGGCCGAGCGCGACGGTCGATGCGACCAGCGCGAGGGCGGCGACCGCCGCGGCCCAGTCGGGCGCGCCGATCTCGGCGAAGAGCACCGGCAGCGCCGCGACGATGCCGGCGGAGACGAGCGGCCAGCACCGTCCGGCCCGAGCGGCGGGGTCCGCGGCGGCGAGCAGCCCGACGACCGCGGCGAGCACCGCGCCGCCGAGGACGGGCAGGGAGTCGGCCGTTCCGGCCGCGAGGGCGAGGACCGCGAAGGTGCCGGACGTGCCGACCGAGCGCACGACGTGCAGCCACGGCCACGCCGCGGGTCGGGCGACGCCGATCGAGGCGATGGCGAGGATGAGGACGAATCCGCCGAGCAGGTAGGCGTTGTCGGCGAGCGGCGGCGCGAGCACGTAGATCGGGGCGAAGAGCGCGATCCCGAGCCATTGACTGCGCCAGCGCGAGGCCAGGGCGAGCCCGGCGAGCGCGATCAGGCCGGAGCCCGCGAGGCCGGCGACCGGGTGGACCCAGTGGTAGATCCCCGTGACGGCGACGACGTCGAGGTAGGCGGCGGCGATGCCGGTCGCGGCGAGCGCGGCGGCGCCGAGGCGCCCACCGGGCCGCGCGTGCAGCCAGAGGGCGGCCCCGAGCAGTCCTCCTGCGAGCGCGGTCCCGAGACCGACCCGGACCGCGGGCCCGAGGAGCCCCGCCTGAGCGGCGAGCACGAGGAGCAGAGCGACGCCGATGAGGGTGACCAGCACGCCGGCCCCGGCGAGCACGCGGGCCACTGTGAAGGCGGCCTTCCGGTCCGGGCGGTTCGGCGCGGGCACCGGGCTGAAGGACGCGGGCGCGAAGGGGGCCCGCCGGACGTTCGCCGGATGGAAGGGTGTCGGGGCGGGTGGCGCGGGCCGGGGGTGCGGCGCGGGAACCCGCGGAGCCGGACGGTGCGCGGCGGGGCGGTGCGCCTGTGAGATGAGCACGGGCCCGACGGACGGCTGCTGCAGCGCGCCGAGCTGGCCCTGCATCCACTGCAGCCGCTTGACGGTGATGTCGAGTTCGGTGGCGAGCCGGACGATCCGGGGATCTGTCTGCGCGATGATCTGAGGCATACCCCTACGCTGCCGCGCCGGGATGCGGCGCGGCAGCGTAGGACTACTCAGTCCCGGGCGGTACTTCCCACCTCGGGGCCTCGAACGTCGGCCGGGACCTCCGGGCCGGGGACCGGCGCACCGTCGGACCTGCCCGGGCGGGCCAGGGCGAGGACCGATACCGTGCCGGCGAGGCCGACGAGCGTGAGCCCGACGACGACGGCGATCGCGGTGGTCATGCCCGGCAGCAGGTGGCCGGGCAGCGCCTCGGTCCCGGCGCTGGTGGTGATCGCGGTGACGACGGCCATCATCACGGCGCCGCCGACCTGGATGAAGGTGTTGAGCAGGCCGGACGCAAGGCCCTGCTCGTCGTCGGAGACTCCCTCGGTGGCTTGCGAGTTCACCGCCGGGAAGGTGAGGGCGAAGCCCACGCCGAGCAGCAGGATCGTCGGGAACAGGAACAGCCAGTAGCTGGCCCCCGCCTCGGCCCGGAGGAACCAGACGTACGCGCCGAGGAACGCGGTCAGGCCGACGGCGACGAGGACGGTGCTGTTCACGCGGTCGAGCACCGCGTCGATCTTGGTCGCCGACGCGACCACGAGCAGTCCCGCGGGAAGGAACGCCAACGACATGGCGACGGGGCTCCAGCCCAGCGAGTCCTGGACGTACAGCGTGACCAGGAACTGGAAGGCGGCGTACCCGCCGAACATGACGAAACCGGCGAGGTTGGCGTGCACGAGCCGGACCGACTTGAGGATCGCGAGCCGCACCAGCGGATGCGGGTGCTTGACCTCGGTCACGACGAATGCCACGGCGAGCAGTGCGGACACGGCGAACAGGATGAGTACGGTCGGCGAGGCCCAGCCCAGGTGGGGCGCCTGGACCACCGTGTACACGAGGATGAGCAGGGCTCCGGTCGAGGTCAGCGCACCGGCCACGTCGAACCGCTTGAGGGAGAAGGTCTCCGACGGTGCCGTGTGCGGGATGACCTTCCAGCCCAGGACGAGTAGCGCGAGGGCGATCGGGCCGGGGAAGAGCAGGGTCAGGCGGTACGAGACCTCGGTGAGCAGGCCGCCGAAGACGAGGCCCAGTGAGAAGCCCGAAGCGCCGCAGACGGTGTAGATCGAGAAGGCCTTGTTGCGCGCGGGGCCCTCGGCGAAGGTCGTGGTGATGATCGACAGCCCGGCGGGGACGGTGAACGCCGCGGCGACGCCCTTGATGAAGCGCAGCGCGATGAGGGCCGCGGGGAGGTCGATGAATGCCGTCGCCACGGAGGCGACGCCGAAGACCGCGACGGCGCCGAGGAAGACGGGCCGACGGCCGATGAGGTCGGCGGCGCGCCCGCCGAGGAGCAGCAGGCCGCCGTAGCCGAGCACGTAGCCGGAGACGATCCACTGCAGCGAGGACGGGTCCATGCCGAGCGCGGCCTTGATGGACGGCAGTGCCACGCCGACCATCGAGATGTCGAGGGAGTCGAGGAACAGCGCCCCGCAGAGCACGAGCAGCAGGAGCCAGGTCTTGGAGGTCCAGCCGCCGGCGGTGGTGACGTGGTGCGCGGGTGCGGGTTCCGGGTTCGACGGTGCTGTCGGGGGTTCGTGTGTCGTGGTCACCCGAGGAACTCTATGCGCATGCATTGAATGTGTCTACATATATTTCGGGGGAATATTTTGCGGGCGTCCGGTGTAGACTGCGGACATGAGCGTCAAAGGCGACGTCGTGACCGTCCACGCGAACACCTGCACCCCCGCGGACGACGCGTTGGCGGAGCAGTGGCACCGGCTGATGCGCGACTACGCGCGCATGACCTGCGCGCTGGACCGCGCGCTGGGGGCACACGAGCTGACCTCGTCGGAGTTCGAGGTCCTCGAGCAGCTGGTCCGCGCCCGCACAGCCGATGGCGGCAAGGTCCGCATGTCGGATCTGGCCGAGCACGTGCACCTGTCGCAGTCCGCACTGTCCCGGCTGGTCGCGCGCCTGGAGAAGGACGGGCTGGCCGTGCGCAGCATGTGCGAGAGCGACCGGCGGTCCGTCTTCACCACGATCACCGACAGCGGCCGCGAGCGCTACGACGCGGCTCGGCCGACGCAGCGCGCCGTGCTGCGCGCCGAGTCGGCCGAGTGCGAGATGCGCGAGTACCTGTGCGGCGACGAGGCCTGATCAGCCGGCCAGTGCGGCGACCGCCCGATCGATGAGGTCCGCGATCTCCCGCGGGTGCGAGGCCAGGGAGGCGTGACTCGCCTCGAGCTCGATCACCTCACGCGCTCCCATGCGCTCGGCCATGCGGCGCTCGTTGTCCGGGTGGATCATCCGGTCCTGCGTGGACACCTGATACCAACTGGGCCGGTGCCGCCAGGCCGGATCCGTGACGGCGTCACCGAAGGTCGACCCCAGCGGCGCCTTCTGGGTCACGGCCATCACCAACGCGGCGTCCTCGTCGAGATCCTGGGCGAAGCTGTCGCGGAACCGGTCCTGCGCGATCCACAGGTAGCCGTCGGAGTCGGGTGCGATCGCGTCGAACGCCGCGGGCGGATGCTGCTCGGTGATCGCGCCGGGGCTCTCGCCCGCGTCGGGGGCGAACGCGGCGATGTACACCAGCCCCACGACATCGGGATGGTTCCCGGCCTCGGTGATCACCGCGCCGCCGTAGGAGTGTCCGACGAGCAGGACGGGCCCCCGCACCTGGGCCACCATCCGCCGAGTGCGCTCCGCATCGTCGGCGAGTGAGGTGAGCGGGTTCTCCACCGCTCGCAGCTCGGGGTAGCCGCGCCGCCGCAACTCGACGATGAGCTCACCCCAGTGGGCCGCACCGCCCCAGAATCCGTGGACCAGGACGATCGTGGGCTTCTCCGTCATCGCTCGTGACCTTTCGTGTGCTGTGACCTATCCTTGCCCTGTCCACGCTAGAAGGATGCGGAGTCAATTCCCATGCCTGATTCACCCTCTTTCTTTGCCGATCGTCCCGATGATCCGCCGGACGCGCTGAGCGTGCTCCTGCGCGCGGTGCGTCTGCGCGGCGGTCGCGTCCGGCGCGGGAGCGCGACCGTACCGGTCGTGCTGCGCGTCGCGGACCGCCGGGTCGCGCATCTCGCCGTCTCCCCCGGCATGGCGGTGCACGTCGGCGGTACGACGGTGCCGCTCGCCCCGTCCGACATGGCCCTCCTGCCGCGCGGCGACGAGCACGTACTGTCCGGGCCGGCGGGCGCCGAATGGGTGACCGGCGAGTTCACGGCGGACCATGTCGTCGCCGACGCCGTGCTCGCCGTGCTCCCGCCCGTCATCCACTGCGCCGGCGCCGCACCGGACGCGCAGTGGCTGCGCACCAGCCTGGAACTGTTGCTCCGCGAGACCGATTCACCGAGCCCGGGGAGCGATGTGATGGCGGCGCGGATCCTCGACCTGCTGTTCATCCACGCCCTGCGTCGATGGGCGGCCGAGGCCGAAGCCGCACCCGGATGGCTCACCGCGGCGATGGATCCGAGGCTCGGTCCCGTGCTCACGGCGGTGCACGATCATCCCGAACACCCCTGGAGCATCGACGAACTCGCGCGCGTCGCCGCGCTGTCCCGGTCCGCGTTGGCGGCGCGGTTCACCCGCTTGCTCGGCGTGCCGCCGGCGGCGTACGTCACCGCGCAGCGGCTCGATCGAGCGGCGGAGCTACTGCGCGACACCGATTCTCCGGTGGGCGAGATCGGAGCCGCCGTCGGTTACGCCTCCGAGGCCGGGTTCAGCCGCGCCTTCCACCGACGCTTCGGGGCGCCACCGCTGCGCTGGCGCGGCACCGTCGGGTGAGGGGGCGGACACCGAATGCCAGCGGCCCCGGGCAATCAGGCGACGGGACCGTGGAAGTACCAGAGGTGCCCTTCGGGGTCGCGCACGCCGTACTCGCGCACACCGTAGGGCTGCGTCGTGGGTTCCTCGACGATGTCGGCGCCGCGCGCGACCGTACGCGCGTGGTGCGCGTCGGCGTCGTCCACCGAGATCACCGTCATGCTGCTCACGCCACCGAGTTGCCGGGGTGAGCGGTACCCCTCCCCCGTCGGGTGCAGCCAGATCGCGTGATCACCGGCCAGGAGCTCGCCGTGAACCGCAACGCCGTCCGGCAGCCGGACCAGCGGCCCCGGGGTCAGCCCGAAGGTCTCGGCGAGGTATGTGTGCGCCGCGGCCAGGTCCTCGTAGACCAGCAGCGTCGTGGTGTTCCGGGCGATCGGTTCCATCAGGGTCATCTCCTCCATGATCTCCAGCAGTGCCTGCGGGTGGACCTCGCCGCGTCCCAGTTGCCCCGTGATCGCCCGCAGCTCCGCCGCGAGCCGGGTGGCGGCTGCGACGGTCCTATCGGTGTCCGCGAGGTGCCGGGTCAGCATGGCCCCGAGGTCCCAGGTGGGGGCGTCGAGGAGTGAGCCGATCTCGGCGAGCCGGAAGCCCAGGCGCCGAAGCGCGAGGATCCGGTAGAGGCGCTCGATGTTCTCGACGCCGTACACCCGATGTCCGCCACCCGTCTGTCCGTCCGGGGTCAGCAGTCCGGTCTGGTCGTAGTACCGCAGAGTGCGGACCGTGACGCCGGTCCGCTCCGCGAGATCGCCGATCTTCCATCCGCCGCCGTGGGATTCCGCATGGTCGTCCATACCTCCGACGGTAGGACCTGACGTCGCGTCAGATGCAAGGGTCGGCGGCTACTCCGAGGCCTCGGCGACCTTCGGCTTCGGGATCATCAGGGCGATGACACCGGCCAGCAGCGCAGCGACCGCGGCGACCACGAAGATCGTCTCGAACGCGCCCTGCGTGGGGATGACGTGCCCGGCCATCGTCACCGACTTCGACGAGATGATCGCGGCGGCGACCGCGGAGCAGATCGTGGTGCCCAGCGAGCGCATCAACGCGTTCAGGCCGATCGCGGCGCCCGTCTCGCTCTGCGGGACCGAGGTCATGATGATCGTCGGCATGGCGGCGTAGGCGATCGCGACGCCGACGGTGCCGACGATCGACGCGAGCGAGAGCTTCCAGGCCGCGTCCATCAAGAAGAAGGCGAGCACGTAGCCGGCGGCCACGACGAAGGCGCCGATCGCAAGGGTGACCGCGGGACCGACCTTCTTGATGAGGATGCTCGACACGGGCGCGAAGATCATCATCATGATGCCACCGGGCATCATCCAGAGGCCCGCCTCGAGCATGCTCTTGCCGAGCCCGAAGCCGGTGGCCGTGGGGAACTCCATGATCTGCGGCACGCACAGCATCATCGCCATCATGCCGAAGCCGATGGTCACGGTCGCGATGTTGGTGATCAGCACGCGCGGCCGCGCGGACGTACGCAGGTCGACGAGCGGATCCGCGTGGCGCAGTTCGAAGAATCCCCACGCGACGAGCACGGCGAGGCCGCCGATCAGCAGCCCGAGGGTCGAGCCCGAGGTCCAGCCCCAGTCGTTGCCCTTGGTGACGGCCACGAGGGTGGCGACGAGGCCGACGGCCAGACCGATCGAGCCGATGACGTCGATGCGCCCACCGACACCGGGGGCACCGTCGGGCAGGACGAACAGGACGGCGGCGAGGATGAGCCCGGCGAGCACCGTCGAGACCCAGAACAGCATGTGCCAGTCGTAGGTCTGCGCGATCCACGCGGACAGCGGGAGGCCGATGGCGCCGCCGACGCCGAGGGTCGCGCTCATCGCGGCGACCGCGGTCGCGGTCATCGACGGCGGCGTGACCTCACGCATCATCGAGATGCCGACGGGGATGAAGGCCATCGCCAGGCCCTGCAGCACGCGGCCGACGAGCATGAGCACGAGCCCGGTGGACAGCGCCGCGGCGAGCGAGCCGGCGACGAGCAGTACGGCACTGAGCACCAGCACACGGCGCTTGCCGATCATGTCGGCGAGGCGTCCGCCGATCGGCATGGCGACGGCGGCCGCGAGCAGCGTGGCCGTGATGACCCACGAGGCATTGGCCGACGAGGTGTTGAGCAGCTGCGGCAGCTCGGGCTGGATCGGGATCACCAGCGACTGCATGAGCGCGGCGACCATGCCGCCGAAGCACAGGATGACGACGGTCACCAAGGGATGATTCCGGCGCGAGGCGCCGGGTGCGAGCGCACCGGAATCGCCCGGCGCAGTAACGGTGCTGGTCACGAGGACCGCCTCTCTGAAGACTGAACGAATGTGTGTAACATACATATCGTTGAACACTGCAACTGTATGCCCCGTGAGCATGCGGTGCAACACGGACATTCCGCCGTGCTGACAGAATCAGCGCACCGGTGCAGACCCGAGGGAGGACCCATGGACGACGCGGCCCGCAGGCTCGAGCGCGAGATCAACGCGCTCGGCCAGCACATGCGCGCGCGACCGCGGTCGATGGAACTGCACCTGGACCGCTCCGCCTACCACGTGCTGCTCCTCCTCGACTACACCGGCCCGCGCACCCTCAAGGAGATCGCCACCGAGCTCGAGCTCGAGCAGTCGACCGTGAACCGCCAGGTCAACAAGGCCATCGAGCACGGGCTGCTCGAGGCCGACGGCGCCGTCTCCGGTCCGAAACGCATCCGCCCGACGGCGGCGGGGCAGGCCGCGTACCTGCGCGACCGGGAGATCAAGCTGCGCGGAATCGGCGAGATCCTCGGCGACCTCGACGAGGCCGACCGCGAGGCCCTCATCGGCGGGCTGACCGCCCTGAACGCGGCGCTGGCGGCGCGCGCTACAGCTTCGTCCGGGTGACCGACAGCCCCGGATCGGTCGCGGCGCCGAGGTCGGTGGGCGTCGGGTCCGCGTCGATGACGTGTGCGCCGAGGGTCGCGATCATCACGCCGTTATCGGTGCACAATCGCGGCTTCGGGACGCGCAGCTCGATTCCCGCTGCGTCGCACCGCTCCTGAGCCAGCGACCGGATGCGGGAGTTCGCGGTGGCGCCGCCGCCCAGCACCATCGTATCCACGCCCGTGTCCTGCACCGCGCGGATCGCCTTGAAGGTCAACACGTCCGCGACCGCTTCTTGGAAGGAGGCGGCGATGTCCGACACGTTCAGCGCGCGGCCGGCGGCGTTCTCCGCCTCGACGTGCCGCGCGACGGCCGTCTTGAGCCCGCTGAACGAGAAGTCGTACCGCGCGTCCTGCTGCCGGGTCATGGCGCGCGGGAAACGGATGGCCTTCGGATCACCCTGGCGTGCGAGCTCGTCGATGACGGGCCCGCCCGGGTAGCCGAGCCCCAACAGCCGCGCGACCTTGTCGAAGGCCTCCCCCGCGGCATCGTCGACGGTGGTCCCCAGCTCGGCGATCGGGGCACCCAGGTCGGTAACGTGCAGGAGGTGGGTGTGGCCGCCCGACACGAGCAGCGCCACGCACGGCGGCATCGGGCCGTGTTCGAGGGTGTCGACGGCCACGTGCCCGCCGAGGTGGTTGAGGCCGTAGAAGGGGATGTCCCACGCCGCCGCATAGGCTTTCGCGGCGGCGACGCCCACGAGCAGCGCGCCGGCGAGGCCGGGGCCGATCGTGACGGCGAGGGCGTCCGGACGGTCGATGTTCGCGGCGGCCAGGGCACGGCGCATCGTCGGGACGACCGCCTCGAGGTGGGCGCGGGAAGCGACCTCGGGCACCACTCCCCCGTACCGGGCGTGCTCGTCCTGCGAGGATGCGACCTCGTCGGCGAGCAGTCGCGCCGTCTTCGACTCCGGATCCCAGTCGACGATGCCGACGCCCGTCTCGTCGCACGAGCTCTCGATGCCCATGACGATCATCGCTGTTCCTGCGCTTCCCGCTTCATCGTGTACGCATCCGCCCCGGAGGGACGGTAGTAGTTCTTCCGCACCCCGACGGTGACGAATCCGTTGCGCTCGTACAGGGTCCGGGCCGGATCGTTGTCGGTGCGAACCTCCAGGAAGACCGCGCCGCCGTGCCGGTCGGCCTCGTCGAGCAGGGTGCACAGCAGCGCGTAGCCCACCCCGCGCCCCTGGTACGCCGGGTCGACGCCGATGGTGAGGACCTCGGACTCCGGGAAGAAACTGTTGCCCAGCAGCCCGATCCCGGCGTAGCCGACCAGACGCCCGTCGTCCCGCGCGGCGAACAACCGGGTGTGCCGCTCGGGCACGAACGCCGAAGCGGGCCACGGGCTGTCGCCGTCGAACAGGATCGTCTCCAGTTCGGCGCACCGCTCGGCCTCGTCGGGACGCAGGGACCCGATCGCGATGTCAGGCACGCGCTGCCGTTTCGACGGCGTCGGGGCGACGCAGGTACAGCGGCACGAGGGCCTGCGGATCGGTACCGAACAGGGCCTCCGCGACGGCGACGAGGCTCGCCGGGTCGGGCGATCCCTCGACGATGCGGGCCCCGTCGGTGTTCAGCTCGGCGGGCTTGACGACCCCGGGACCCTCGACGCGGGCACCGTCGGAGTACCGGGCCCAGTAGACCTCTTTGCGGCGAGCGTCGGTCACGACGACCACGTCGCCCTCCTCGCCGTGCGCGATCGCGTCGAGGCTGCAGACACCGTGCACCGGGATGCCGAGGGCATCGCCGAACGCGGCGCCGGTGGCCATGCCCACGCGCAGGCCGGTGAACGGGCCGGGACCGCAGCCCACGACGACCGCGCCCAGGTCCTCCCGGCGGAGCCCCGCCTCCGCCAGACATTCGAGCAGGTACGGCACGAGGACCTCGGCGTGGCCGCGGGCGTGCACGCGATCGCGGCGGGCGAGGACGACGCCGGAATCGGTGTCGACGATGCCCACCGTGAGCGCCGGCGTGGCGGTGTCCAGGGCGAGCACGTGCATACCTGCAGGTTACCGCCTCGATGGCGTCGGACTCGAATCAGCGGGCGCAGGATCGGGCGTACCGCCGCGCCCCGCGGGCAGCATCATCGACCGGACGAACTGCGCGATCACGGCGCGGATCTCGGCCAGCGCGGAGTCCGGCTCGTCGGCGCGGGTGATGTACAGCGCGGATTCGTCGAGCATGCCGAGGATCACGTGGGCGAGAGGACGCGTGGGTTGCGGCGCCATGTGCCCCTTCCCGATCGCGTCCGCGACGAGCGCCTCGATCACCGCGAGCCCGTACTTCTCGCCGCGGGCGCGCCAGCCGTCCCACCCCAGCACGGCGGGCGCGTCGATCATCGTGATCCGCGTGATGCCGGGCGCCGCGATCGCCGCCATGTAGGTGTCGACCGCGAGCAGCATCGTCTCGACGGGATCCAGGTCGCCCGCCTCGAGGACCGCCCGCGCCGCCCCGCCGATCGTCTCCTCCTCCACCGCGTCGAAGACGGCCTCGAACAGTCCGCGCTTGTCGCCGAACTGGTGGTACAGCGCGCCGCGGGTCACGCCGGCACCGTCGACGATCGCCTGCGTACCCACGCCCGCGTAACCGTGCTCGGCGAACAGGTCGCGCGCGGCGGTGATCAGCGCGGCCCGGGTCGCGGCCGTCCGTTCGGCCTGCGTCCGGCGACCGGCCGGTTCCCCACCATTGACTTCCATACAGAGTGCACGTAACTTTCACACCGAGTGTTCGCAACTACGCTCAGACCTTAGCCGGACTTTCCGAAGGGTGTGCCATGCGGTGGTTCTACCTGGTCATGATGGTCGTCGGCACCGTGGTGCCGTGGGTCTTCTTCGGCGGATTCTTCGCCGCCGAGGGCCTCGACCTCCCCTTGTTCGTGACGAGCCTGTTCCGGGGCGGCGCTGCGGCCGGCTTCACCGCCGACGTCCTGCTCTCGATCGTCGTGTTCCTCGTGTGGTCGTCGACCGACGCACAGCGGGTCGGCGTCCGCCGCTGGTGGCTCGTGGTCCCGGCGACGTGCCTCGTCGGGTTGTCCCTGTCGCTGCCGCTGTACCTCTACCTGCGGGAGACCCGCGCCGGTCAGGGACTCGCCGGGCGCGCCTCTGCGGCACCGTCGGGGGTGGCGGCATGAGCCTCGCCTCGCTCCCGTCCGGCACCGTCGACTTCCAGGTGTACGGCCCCGAGACCACCGATCGACCGCCCGTCCTGTTCGTGCACGGCGTGCTCGTCGACATGCAGTTGTGGGACCGGGTGGCGGGCTCCCTCGGCGCAGCGGGGCACCGCTGCTGGTCGGCGACCTGGCCACTGGGCTCGCACCGGATCGCCTGCCCGGACGCCGTCACCGACGGTCCGCGCGGGGTCGCCCGGATGGTCGCCGACTTCATCGAGGACCGGGGCATCGAGGGCTGCACGCTGGTCGGCAACGACACGGGCGGCGCGATCTGCCAGTACCTGCTGCACGAACGTCCCGAGCTCGTCAGCCGGGTGGTGCTCACGGACTGCGACGCCTTCGACGTGTTTCCGCCGCAACCCTTCTCGGCCCTCTTCGCACTGCTCCGCCGCCGCCCGCTGCTGCAGCCGCTGATGGCGACGATGCGGGCTGTCGCCCTCCGGCACTCGCCGCTCGGATTCGGGCTGCTGCTCACCGAACCCGATCCGGAGCTCACGGCGTCATGGGTCCGTCCGGCACAGGTCGCGGCGAAGATCCGCGCGGACCTCGTGGCGCTGCTGCGAGCCATCGATCCGGCCGAGCTGGCCCGGATTACACCGACGATGCGCGACTTCCCCGGCCCCGTCACCCTCGTGTGGGGAACGGCGGACCGGTCCTTCACCCCCGCGCTGGGGCGGCGGCTCGCGGCCGCGTTCGGCGACGACCGGCCGGGCGGCGTCCGCTTCGTCGAGGTCGACGGTGCCCGCACCTTCGTCGCCCTCGACGCCCCGCAGGCCGTCGTGGACGCGATCGTCGACATCGCCGACATCGGCTGAGTCCGAGCCGGTCGAGCTCGACGGATTCCGTGAACCTGTCGGACGTCCGGCGCACTATGAAGGGCATGAGCGAGAACACCGATCCCCTTCCCGACTGGGCGCCGCTCGTCCGCGGCCTGCACGCCCGGTTCCGCACCCGCGACTTCGCCGCCGGCCTCGAGTTGGTCACGGCCTTCGCCGCCGAGGCGGAGGCCGCCAATCACCACCCCGACCTCACCTTGCGGTACGGCACCGTCGACGTGCTGCTGTACAGCCACGACGCGGGCGGCGTCACCGATCGCGATCATCGGCTCGCCGCACGATTCTCGGAGATCGCCCGCGATCGCTCGATCAGCGCGAGCCCCGGGGAGCTGTCGGTGGTCGAGCTCTGCCTCGACACCGCGGACGCCGCCGAGATCGCACCGTTCTGGTCGGCGCTCCTGGGCGCCGAGATCCAGGACGACGACGGCGATCTCGAGGTCCGCGCCCACGGCGCGGACGCGGTGCTGTGGTTCCAACGCACCGAGCCGCACGACGTACCGCGCCAGCGCTTCCACCTCGACGTGTGGGTCGACCCCCGCGAGGCCCGCGACCGCATCGACGCCGCGCTCGCGGCGGGTGGCCGGCTGGTGTCCGACGAACGCGCACCGTCGTTCTGGGTGCTCGCCGACACCCAGGGCAACCACGCCTGCATCTGCACCGTGGCGGGGCGTTAGACCCCGTCGCCGGTCGCGACGCAGCGAGCCGGATGACACCCGTCGAACGCGACAGGATGCTGAATTTCGACGCGGAACTCTACGACGAGGAGACGGGGCTGCCGACATGATCGTCGACACCTCCGCGGTCCTCGCGATGTTGGCGAACGAGCCGGACGCCCATCGCTATGCGCTGGCCGTCGCACTACATCCGGCTCGAATGTCCGCAGGCAACCACCTCGAAGCAGGAATAGTCGCGGACTCGATTCTCGATCCGGTCGTCGCACGACGCCTTGACGAGGTTCTCGCCGAGTCCGACATCGAGATCGAACCGGTTACCCGGCTCCACGCGACCCTCGCCCGCCAGGCCTACCGCGACTTCGGGCGTGGCAGCGGTCACCCCGCAAAACTCAACTTCGGCGACTGCTTCGCCCACGCGCTCGCCGTCGACTCCGGCTAACCCCTGCTCTGGAAGGGGGACGACTTCGGCCGCACGGGCATCGCGTCGGCGCTGCCCGACGAGAGCTAGGCCCCGTCGACCCATTCCCAGGTCACGGTGCGGACGTCGGTGCCCTCTGCCCGGCGCAGCCGGACCATGAGGTGCCGGTCCGCGAGGCGCTCCGCCACGCCCTCGCCCCACTCCACCACGACGACGCAGTCCTCGAGGTCGGTGTCGAGGTCGAGCGCGTCCAGTTCGTCGAGCCCGCCGAGGCGATAGGCGTCCACGTGGACCAGGCCGGGGCCGCCGGTCTCCCCGGGACGGTGCTCGCGGGCGATGATGAACGTGGGCGAGGAGACGCGACCGACGACGCCCAGGCCGGCGGCGATCCCGCGGGTCAGCGCCGTCTTGCCGACCCCGAGCGGACCGTCGAGGATGACGAGGTCACCGGCGGCGAGCTCCCCCGCCAGTTCCCGGCCGAGCGCCTCGGTGTCCTCGACCTCGGGCAGCACCCGCTCGAAGGAACTCACGATCCACTCACCCGCGCAACCAGTTCCGCGATCGCGCGCGCGACCCGCGGAGCGGATTCGAGGATCAGCATGTGCCCGGTGTCGGCGAGCACGACGAGCTCGCAGTCCAGTTCCTCGGCGAGCGCCTTCGATTTGCGCAACGGCGTCATCCAGTCGTGGTCGCCGCACACCACGGAGGTCTCGATCCGGCGCAGCACGGGCACGGCGCCGCGCTCGTCGTACTCCTCCAGCGCCGGCATGAATCCCGCGTACGTACCGAGCGGCGCGGACAGGCTCATCGTCGACGAGAAGTCCGTCATCGTCGCGCTCCGGTCGCCCGGGGCGTAGGCCCCCGCCGTGACGAAGGGGGTCGCGATGGGCTTGATCGCCTCGCGCCCCCGGCCGACCACGGTGGGCAGGAAACGGATCGCGGCGCGGACCACATCCAGCACGGGATTGCGCAGCGCCGCGGCCAGTCCCACGTCGGTGAGCGCGTGCGACGCGGTGCCCAGCAGGGACGCGCCCACCACCCTCGACCCGATCAACTCGGGATGCCCGGTGGCCAGCGCGCAGATCGCCATGCCACCCATGGAGTGTCCGGCGAGCACGACCGGGCCCTCGGGGACGAGAGTCCTGATGACGGTGGCGATGTCGTCGCCCAACAGCCCGACGGTGCTCTGCTCGGGCGTGCAGGACCCGGAGTCGCCGTGGCCGCGGCAGTCGGGGAAGACCATGCGGACGTCGTCACCCCAGCGGGACTGGAGTTCGTTGCGCACCAACACCCACGACCCGGTGCGGAGCGTGAAGCCGTGCACGAACACCACCGTCATCGACGCGGTCCGCGGGCCGACCTCCCGAACGTGCAACGGCACACCGTCGGAGCTCATGACGATCGACTCCCGATCCGACCGGAACACGAGATCGTCGGGCGCGATCGGATCCTCGCCGCCACCGCGCACGCCGAGTGCCCGTGCAGCGGCGGCGATCCCGGTGAGGGCGGCCACCGCGACGCCCGTGCTCAGGCCCGCGAGCAGCGCGGGACCGGGCAGGTGGATGCGCTCGGGGATGTGTACTCGCCCGCGGCCGTCGTCGTTCACAGCTCCCCCGTGTACGTCCGGACGGCGCGCCCACGCACGCCGGTGAGGACCTCGTAGTCGATGGTGCCCAGCTTCTCCGCCCAATCGGCGGCGCGGTCGGCGCCCGGCGCGTCACCGAACAGCACCGCCGTATCGCCCTCGGCGACCCCGCCACCGTCGGGACCGAGGTCGATCACGCACTGGTCCATGCAGACCCGGCCCACCTGCGGGAAGCGGCGGCCGCCGATCGCGACCTCGATGCGGCCGCTCAGCGGTCGCCACACGCCGTCGGCGTAGCCCGCCGGGATCAGGCCGACCACCGTGTCGTGCGGCGCGATCCAGCTGTGGCCGTAGCTGACCCCTTCCCCGGCGCGGATCCGCTTGATCAGGATCACCGGCGCGGCGAAGGTCATGACCGGCCGCAGACCGAAGTCCCTGCCGGGCACCGGGATCCCGCCGTACAGCGCGATGCCGGGGCGGACCAGGTCGAAGTGGAGGTCGGGACGGGTGAGGGCGGCCGCGGAGTTCGCGGCGTGCACCAGGTCGGGCGTCAGGCCGTGGGCGCGGGCATCGGCGACGATGGCCGCCAGCGCGTCGCGCTGCACGTCCAGGAAGGGATGCTCGGGTTCGTCGCCGTGCGCGAGGTGCGTGAACACGCCCTGCAGCCGGACGCGCCCCGCGCGCTCCGCGTCGACGAGGGCGTCCCGGGTGGCAGCCCACTCGGCCGGGGCGACGCCGTTGCGGTTCAGGCCCGTATCGACCTTGACGTGCACCATCGCCGGGCGGCCCACCGCGCGCGCGGCCTCGACCACCTTCGCCAGCTGCCGCGGCGAGCTCACCCCCAGCCGCACGTCGGCGTCGATCGCGCGCTCGTAGCCGCTGGTGCTGAGCCAGCTGAGCAGCGGCACCGTGACGCCGCCCTCGCGCAGTGCCACGGCCTCGTCGATGGTGGTCACGCCCAGCTCCGCGGCCCCGCCCGCGAGTGCCGCCCGCGCCACGGGCAGCGCGCCGTGACCGTAGGCGTCGGCCTTGAGCACGGCCATGAGCGCCGCTCCCGGCGCGTACGCGGCGACGGTCCGCGTGTTGTGCGCGAGCGCGCCCAGGTCGATCTGTGCGGTGAGTCCGTCCAGCCCGGACGCCGGGATCTGTGTGTTCATGGCGTCGTCAGCCTAGCGGCGCAGAAGTTCGCACAGCACGTCCGGCACGGCGGCGCTGATGGCGGACGCGTGGGTGGGGGCCCCGTCGGCGGCGCGGGCGGCGGCGAGGCCGTGCACCCGCGCTGCGCAGGCGGCCGCATCGAGCGGCCCGAGGCCGGACGCGAGGAGCTTGCCGATGATCCCCGTGAGCACGTCACCGGAGCCGGGCGTCGCGGCCCAGGACGACCCCGCGGTATCGACGACGACCCGGCCGTCGGGGCCCGCGACCACGGTGACGTGCCCCTTGAGCAGCACCGTCGCATCGAACTCCCGGGCCGCCTCGCGCGCCGCCGCGACCCGGTCGTTGCCGACCGGGCCGGCGAGCCGCGCGAACTCCCCCGCGTGCGGGGTGAGCACCGTCGGCGCGGTCCGGCCCGCGAGCAGCCCCGGATGCTCCGCGAGCAGGGTCAGGGCGTCGGCGTCGAGCACCGTCGGGAGGTCCAGGTCCAGGCCCCGGGCCAGACGGTCCGCCGCGGCACCGTCGACGCCCATCCCCGGACCGACCGCCCAGGCCTGCACCCGCCCGGCGGTGGCGAGGTCGTCGCTCGCGACCGCCTCGGGCCAGGCGGCGAGCACCGCATCCCGCGCAGTGCCCGCGTACCGGACCATGCCGGACGTGGCGCGGATCGCCGATCCCGTCGCGAGCACCGCGGCGCCCGGGTACGTCGCGCCGCCGGCGACGACGCCGAGCACGCCGAGGCTGTACTTGTCGTCGGCGGCGCCCGGCACCGGCCAGAGCGCGGCGACATCGGCATCGTCGAGGGACCGCAGGTCACCCGGGCCGAGGCTCAGGCCGATGTCGATCGACTCGACCCGACCGCACCGCGCCGGCGCCAGCGCGTGCACGGGCTTGAGCGCACCGAAGGCGACGGTGACGGCCGCCGTGACGGCCGGGCCGTGGACGATCCCGGTGCGCACGTCCACGCCGGACGGCGTGTCCGCCGCGACGATCGGGGCCTCGATCGCGTCCACGATCCGCGCGGCGTCCGGCCGGAGCGACCCGCGGCCGCTGATCCCGACGATGCCGTCGACCACCAGGTCCGGACGGTCCGGCGCCGTCGCGACGCGGCCACCGGCACGTCGGAAAGCGGCCAGCCCGGCGGGGTGCGCACGGTCCGGCGCGAGCAGGACGGCCTCGACGGCGACGCTGCGTCGCCGCAGGTAGGCGCCCGCGAACAGGGCGTCACCGCCGTTGTCGCCGGAGCCGACGAGCAGGGTCACCCGCCGGCCCGCGACACCGCCGGTGCGGGCCGCGAGCTCGGCCGCGCAGACCCGCGCCAGGCCGTACGCGGCGCGCCGCATCAGCGCACCGTCGGGCAGCGAGGCGAGCAGGGGCGCCTCCGCGGCCCGGACCGCGTCGGGAAGGTGATAGTGCCGCACGCCGCCACGGTACGGCAGATCGACTAACGTGAGGGCCGTGACGGATCCGAACAAGCTGGTGAAGCAGTTGCAGCGCCGCGGCCCCCACCGCGTGCTCAAGGGCGACCTCGGCGTGGCGGGCCTCCCCGGCGTGATCTACACGCCCGAGAGCGGCTCGAACCTCCCGGCGGTGGCGTTCGCGCACGACTGGGTGACGCCGGCGAAGCGGTACCGCAAGACGCTCGAGCACCTGGCCTCCTGGGGCATCGTGGTCGCGGCCCCCGACACCGAGCGCGGCGTGCTCGGCGCCGACGGACGGCTCGCGCTGGACCTGGGCACCGCGCTCGACGTGATCACCGAGGTGCGCCTGGGCACCGGCGACATCACGGTGAACCGCACCAAGCGGGGCGTCGTGGGCCACGGCTGGGGCACCGGTGCCGCGCTCATCGCCGCCGCCGCGGACAACCGCGTCGAGTCGGTGGCAGCCCTGTTCCCGGCCCCCACCTCGCCGCAGGCGGAGAAGGCCGCGGTCGGCACGAGCGCGAGCGCGCTGATCCTGGCCTCCGCCGGCGACGAGCATTCGATGACCTCCAACGCCGGCGTGCTGTCCCTGCGCTACGCGGGCCCGACGGAGCTGCGCATCGTCCCCGATGCGCAGGCCGGCGGCCTCGCCGAGGGCATCTCGCTGCGCGGAGCGCTGGGCGCGGGCGGGTCCGACAAGGCGACCCAACGGATCGTGCGCGCCCTGCTCACGGGGTTCCTGCTCGGCGGCCTCGCCGAGGTCAAGGAGTTCAAGGCGTTCGCCGAGCCCGGCGCGGACCTCGGCGACACCTCGTTCGTGTGGGACCCCGACGCGGAGCCCACCAAGCCCAGTGCCATGCAGCAGCTGCGCAGCCTGGTCTGAGGATCAGCCGCCGCTGAGCCAGGACGCGGGCCGGTCCGTCCGGGCGACCACCGCGATCGGTTCGGTGATCACCGCCGGTTCCGGCGCGACGCCCACGGCCCGCATCAGGTCCGACAACACGGTCTCGCGCGCCGCGATCCGCTGCGCGCGGGCATGGTCCTCGGCGTTCCACGCGGGTGTGCTCACGACGGCCTCCTAGGGGACGGTGACGGCGAATTCGGCTCCGCTGCCCTGCTGTTCGGCCGGTGGGCAGGGCTCTTCGGCGGCGCCCGACTGTGCGGGGTCCGGCCGCGCGGGATCCGGCTGTGCGGTGATCTTCGGATTCACCGGGGCAGGAGCGGGACTCGGTGTCGGCGACGCGGTCGCTCCCGTGCCGGCGCCCTCCCCGGTGCCGGTTCCGGCGCTCGGCGCAGCATTCGGGTTGGACGGTGCGCCGCCGTCCGTCGCGCCGGTGGGCGGAGCGGACGGCGTTCCGGCGGGAGTCGCCGCGGGGTTCGGTGTCGGTGTCGCGGAGGGCTTCTCGGCCGTACCCGGCTTGTCGGCAGTCGACTCGCCGGCGCCGGCCCTGGCCGCGGTCCCATCCCCGAGCGGCGTCAGCGTGCCGTCCTCTCCGACCTTCAGCGTGATCCTCTGCTCGGTGCCGTCCGGGCGCCTGGCAGTGATCTCGACGGTCTTGCCGTCCGGACTCAGGGTGGCGGTCACGGTGCGGCCCAGCGCATCCGTGCCGATCGCCTTCGCGCCGCCCTTCTCATCGGTGCCCTTGCCGGCCTTGTCCTCGTCCTGCCCCTTGCCGCCGGTCTTGTCGTTCGAGGCACCGTCGGCCTTGTCGAGGCCCAGCTTCTCGGTCAGCGTGGGCAGGAGCTTCGACAGCCAGGAGGGCATGCCCGTGTCGCCGGCCGACGGCGTGCCGCCGCTCGGCGTCGCACTCGACGGCGTGGTGGCGGACGGCGTTCCCGCGCCGCTCGTCGTCGGGTTCGAGGGGCTGCCGGACGACGGGGTCGCCTTCGAGGCGGTCGGCGTCGCGGTCGTGGGCGAGCTCGTGGTCGGGCCGGCCGACGACGGAGCCGCCGAGGAGGGCGATGTGGACGTCGGGGATGCGGTGGTCGGGCTCGAGCTCGACGGGGCGCCTCCCCCTCCCCCTCCCCCTCCGCCACCGCCTCCGGTGCCGGTGCCGGTGCCGGTCACCGGGGCCGGAGTGGTGGGCGAGCCCGGCGTCGGGGTGGACGTCGCGGAGATCGCGGTGAAGACCGGCGCGGGGAAGGCCGAGGAGTCGGCCCCTTTCGCCGCCGCCGGGACCGCGGCGTACGCCGCCCGGATGGACGTGCCCGCCGTGTCGTTGATCGCGTAGAACCTGGTCAGGTCCGCCTGCAGCTGCTGCTCGAAGGCGGCGACGACGGCGCGGTCCAGGTCGTTCGTTCCGCCGGGCACGATCTCGCGGCCCAGCACTCCCCGGGTGAGCGCGGCCGTGTCGACGGACGATACCGAGAACTCGGTGAGCGCTTTGATCTTGGTCGCGACCGCGGCGACCACGGCGCCCGGGATCGCCTCCGCGGCCTTCGCGGTGGCCTCGATCAGCGCGGCCGCGCTCGTGCTGCGGGTGTTCTGCGCGGCGAGGGTGGTGACCGCGGCTCGGCCCGCGTTGTCGGGCCAGGCCGCGTTCACGGAGTCCTTGGCGGCGCTCTGGTCGGTGATCGCCTGCGCGGCGGCCGTGGCCTGCGCCCGGAGCATCACAGCGTCCCCGCGCAGGGCAGCGAGGTCGATACCGCGCTCGCGGTCGTAGGTCCTGCACACGTCGCGGATCCAGTGCGGCCAGCGCCGGGTGGAGATGCGCCGCGCGATCTCGAGCATCAGCTTGAAGTACTGGAGGGGCTCCGCACCCGCGTCGAGCATCTGGTCGACGGTCTGCTCAGCCACCGGCGCCGGCCCCCGTGACCGCGGTGGCGGCACCGTCGTCCGTGCGGACGTGGGCGCTCGCGGAGTTCGTGAGGCCCGTCCCGCAGGCCGTGGCGCCCGCCTGCCAGGCGGCGGCCACCGTGGCGACCGTCCCCAGCGCCGCCGCGTAGGCCGCGCCGTCGGAGTGGTAGTTCCGCCCGAAATCCCCGGCCTCCGCTGTGAACCCGCGGATCCTGCCGGCGATCGTCCCGAGCGTCTCACCCACCGCCTGGTACCTGCCGCCCGCGGTGCGGA
Organism: Tsukamurella pseudospumae; assembly: GCF_001575205.1. GTDB lineage: Bacteria > Actinomycetota > Actinomycetes > Mycobacteriales > Mycobacteriaceae > Tsukamurella > Tsukamurella pseudospumae. The sequence goes on along the minus strand of NZ_LSRE01000018.1, from coordinate 94,308 downwards.
TCGCCGCCGCATCGATCTTCGTGCCCATCGCGATCCCCCATCGCCCGCACAACCCCGTCATACATTGGACGCACCAGCAGGCGGATCGGTTCCGCGCGACCCCTCAGATCACGCCGGCCTGCCGCACGGCGTCGAGCAGTCCGGAGGGACGCCGATCCACGGGCAGAGGATCCACCTGCGCGAAGCCGCACCCGATCGCGCGGGAGGCACCGTCGGCCTCGTGGCTGTCGCCGACCATGAGGACCCGCTCCGGCACCAGCGCCAGCGCCTCGGCGGCGATGCGGAAGACCTCGAGGTCGGGCTTGGCGTGCCCCGCCTCGAAGGAGAGGACGAACTCGTCGACGAGGCCGTCGATCCCCTCCCGCTCGAAGGCCGGGCGGATGTCGTAGCCGATGTTGGACAGCACGCCCACCCGGAGGCCGGCGTCCCGGACCGCGCGCAGGACATCGGCGGTGTCGGGGTAGATCGTCCAGTTCAGCGGGTTCGAGAACTCGCCGTAGAGGCGCTCGCGATCGGCCTCGTCGGCGACGCCGGAGTGCTCGAGCACGTGCAGGTAGGCGCCCCGATGGTCCGCGGTCGAGAGGTCGCGGGCGTGCCAGGTGCGCAGCGCCTCGCCCTCCATCGGCACCGGGAGCCCGACGGGGACCGTCATCCGGTGCAGGAGCTCGCGCTGGGCGGCGTCGTCGAGCGGGCGCCCGTCGGCGGCGGCGAGGCCCGCGAACCACTGCGGGTCCGGCTCCAGCCGGAACAGGGTTCCCGAGAAGTCGAACAGCACACCCTCATAACCGGTCATACCCACACGGTACCGGTTATGAAAACGTTTCGATAGGCCCCGTCAGGAGATGAGACCGGCGAGACGCTCGGCGGTGCCCCGCGCGACCTCCTCGGTCGGCGCCTCGACCATGACCCTGACCAGCGGCTCCGTGCCCGACGGGCGCAGCAGGATACGGCCGGCCTCGCCCAGCGCGGCCTCCTCCGCGGCGAGCGCCGCGACCAGGTCCGACGAGGACATCGCCGCGGCCTTGTCGATCACCTTCACGTTCACCAGTACCTGCGGCAGGACGGTGAGCACCGACGCCAGCTCGGCCAGCGACGCACCGGTCTGCGCCATCCGCTCCATGATCTTGAGTCCGGTGAGGACACCGTCGCCCGTGGTGCCGAGCGCCGGAAGCACGACGTGCCCCGACTGCTCCCCACCCAGGGCGTAGCCGCCCGTACGCAGCTCCTCGAGCACGTAGCGGTCGCCCACGGCGGCCGTCCGCAGGGTGATGCCCGCGGCCTTCATCGCCAGGTGCAGGCCGAGGTTGCTCATCACGGTCGCGACCAGCGTGTGGTCGGTGAGCTCGCCGGCCTCGTCCATCGCGATGGCGAGGATCGCCATGATGGCGTCGCCGTCGATGGTCCGGCCGGCGGCGTCGATGGCGAGGCAGCGGTCCGCGTCGCCGTCGTGGCCGAGGCCCAGGTCGGCCTCGTGCGCGAGGACCGCCGCACGCAGGCCCTCCAGGTGCGTCGAGCCGCAGTCCCGATTGATGTTGAGCCCGTCGGGAGCGTCGTGGATGGCGATCACCTCGGCGCCCGCGTCGCGGTAGGCCTTGGCCGCCACCGTCGAGGCTGCGCCGTTGGCCGCGTCGACGACCACCTTCAGTCCGGCGAGCGAGACGTGCACCGCCGACTCGAGGTGCGCGACGTACCGGTCGACGGCGTCGAAGGCGCGCTTGACGCGGCCGATCGCGGCGCCCGTGGGGCGGGGCGGCGCGGGATCGTCGAGGGCCGCCTCGATGGCGTCCTCCTGCGCGTCCTCGAGCTTGTGCCCGCCGCGCGCGAAGAACTTGATGCCGTTGTCGGGCATGGGGTTGTGCGAGGCGGAGATCATCACGCCGAGCGCGGCGTCGTACTCGGCCACCAGGTGCGCGACCGCGGGCGTGGGCAGGACGCCCACGAGCAGGACGTCGACGCCGGCGCTGGTCAGGCCCGCGGAGACCGCCGCGGACAGCATCTCCGACGATGCCCTCGGGTCCCAGCCGACCACGGCGAAGGGCCGCGCTGCGCCCCTTCCGCCATTCGCCGGGTCGCGACGGCCGTTCGGCTCACCTTCAGCCGTGCCCCACCTCTCGTACGGCGCGCCCAGCACCGCCGCCGCGGCCGCGGACAGCCGCAGCGCCAGGTCGGCGGTCAGGTCCTTGTTGGCCAGGCCGCGCACACCGTCGGTCCCGAACAGACGCCCCATGGGTCACCTCACAAGTAGAGAAGAAGGGTGGAAACGAGACCAGGGCAGGCGCCCGCACGGATGCGGGTGCCTGCCCTGGTGAAAGCCTGCAATCAGCGCTTGCTGTACTGCGAAGCCTTGCGGGCCTTCTTCAGGCCGTACTTCTTGCGCTCGACGGCACGCGGGTCACGCGTGAGGAAGCCGGCGCGCTTGAGCGCGGGGCGATCCTCGGGCGAGACCTCGATCAGCGCGCGGGCGATGGCGAGGCGCAGTGCGCCCGCCTGGCCCGACGGGCCGCCACCGGTGAGGTTCGCGGCGATGTCGAAGGACTCGAGGCGCTCGACGGTGACCAGCGGCGACTTCACCAGCTGCTGGTGCAGCTTGTTGGGGAAGTAGTCCTCGATGGTGCGGCCGTTCAGCACGAAGTTGCCGGTGCCGGCGGTCAGGCGCACGCGGACGACGGCCTCCTTGCGGCGGCCGACGGTCTGGATGGGACGCTCGACGACCACGGGGCCACGGGGGGCGCGGGTCTCGGCAGCGGCCTCGGGGGTCTCGGAGGTGTACTCGTTCAGTACGACCTCGGCGTCGCCCTCGACGTTCTCGATGGTCTCGCTCACTGGGCCACCTGCTTGATCTCGTAGGGAACCGGCTGCTGCGCGGTGTGGGGGTGGTTCGGGCCGGCGTAGACCTTCAGCTTGCCGCCGATGGCGTTGCCCAGCTTGTTCTTGGGGATCATCCCCAGAACGGCCTTCTGCACCACGCGCTCCGGGTTCTTGGAGCCGAGCACCTCAGCCATCGTGCGCGAGCTGAGACCGCCCGGGAAGCCCGAGTGGCGGTAGTGCCGCTTGTCGGTGAGCTTGGCGCCCGAGAGGGCGACCTTCTCGGCGTTGATGATGATGACGTAGTCGCCGCCGTCCACGTTGGGGGCGAAGGTCGGCTTGTGCTTGCCGCGCAGCAGGGTTGCAGCTGCGACAGCGAGACGGCCGAGCACCACGTCAGAAGCGTCGATGACGTACCACTGCCGGGTCACGTCACCCGCCTTCGGGGTGTAAGTAGGCACAGGAGATCCTCTGCTCGATGGTTCGGTGCCGGTCCATGCGCGACGAGAGCACCCCCGGCGACCAACGGAGACCCGGGACTCGACTCCGCACAGCCAGGAACTGCGGCGCGGCGTCACACACCAGCGGACCAGAGTACGCGGGTACAAGGGCGCAGGTCAAAACGCCCGACGGTCCGCCGCACCCCCGAACCGGAATCAGGGTGCGGCCCAGGGACGTCCCGGATGTGGCCGAGCACCGTCGGGACATAGATTTCCGACCATGACCTCCCAGACAGTGGAGGCGGCACCGTCGGCGCCCGAGAACGCGCCCGTGCCCGCCTGGACCACCGCCCAGAAGATCGGCTTCCGGCTGCTGTTCACCCTCGGCGGCGGGCTGACCCTGCTCGCCGTGTTCGGCAGCCTGCAGCTGGGAATGATCATGCCCGCGGTGCAGGACCCGTTCGCGCGACTCGGCGCGCTCGTCACGGGCACGGAGGTGCAGCTCCTGGCGCTGCGCGGCGCGGGCGACTCGCTGGGCATCTGGCAGTACCACATCGGCTGGGCGGTGACGGCCGTCGTGATCACGGCGGTGTGGACGCTGCTCGACCGCGGCCGGCGCGACTACCGCGGCCTCGGCGGCCTGCTCTGGCAGGTGGGGCGGATCGCGCTGGCGAGCGGCATGATCTTCTACGGCCTGGGCAAGGCGATCCCCACCCAGATGGCGTTCATGGAGCTGCCGACCTACGCGCTGCAGCCCGCGGGCGACATCAGCCGGATGAACATGCTCTGGGGATTCATGGGCGCGTCCGACGGCTACTCGATCGTGACCGGCCTCGTCGAACTGATCTCGGGACTCCTGCTGCTCTCGCGGCGCACCTGGATTCTGGGAGCCCTCGGCTCGATCATCTCGATGGTTCAGGTGGTGCTGATGGACACCTTCTACAACGTGCCGGTGAAGTTCCTCTGCGTCGAGTTCCTGCTCATCGCGATCACCCTCCTCGCACCCCAGTGGATCAACCTGATCCGCGTCGGATTCGGCCGCGCCGCCGGGCCGATGCCGGCGATCTGGCGTGCCGCGGGCGCCGAGCGGACCTGGCTGCGACGCTGCGGCAAGGCCCTCGCCGTGCTGGCGATCGTCACGATCACCGCCTTCGGCGTGGTGTCGGGCGTGAGCTCCAAGGCCGCGCTCGCCGAGACCCGCAGCGACATCGACGGCGTGTGGCACGCCACCTCGTTCCGGGTCGACGGCGCGGAGGCGACGCTGTCCGCGGACCCGCTGTGGGTCAACGTCGCGATCACCTACCGCGGCCGCGGGATGTGGGAGTCCACCGGCGACGGCTACACGTCGTTCGTCACGCAGGACTCCGCCGCCCGCGCGACCCCCTGGGTCCTCGAGGTCGACGACGCCTCCCTCACGATCAAGCCGCGCGAGTCCGGCCCGGAGACGGTGCTGCGGTACACCCAGCCCGACCGCGACCACCTCACCCTCGCCGGCCGCGTCGACGGCCGGGAGATCACCGCGGCGTTCGAGCGCCGCCCGATGAAACGCGCCTCGGAGGACCTGCGGTTCACCCACCCGATACCCGACGAGGACGCGCCGAGCCTCGATTTCCCCTGACATCCGGTTACATCTGTCACTAGGAGGGACTCGTGAGTGAGCCATACGATTCGGTCATGAGCGCACCGCAGAGCCACGGAACGCAATCGTCGCCCGCCCCGGCCGCACCGCAGCCGTCCGATCCGGGCGCCTCCGATCCGGGCGCCTCCGATCCGGGCGCGCAGTGGTCGGGCGCGCAGAAGCTGGCGTTCCGGTTCCTGTTCGTGATCGGCGGCGGCATCCTGCTGCTGTCGCTCTACGGCAACGTCGGACTGGCGATCATCTGGAAGTTCAGCGGGATCTGGTGGCTGTTCGCCCAGATCGGCAGTTATGTCGCACGCGGGCGGGGCGTGGACATCGTCCTCACCGGCGGCGGCGACAACATGTGGCAGTGGTGCATGCACCTCGGCTGGATCATCGTCGGCATCGTGATCGTGGCGGTATGGACCCTGCTGGACCGGAACCGCGCGGACTACCGCTCGCTGCTGGGACTGCTCGGGGTCCTCGCCCGGTTCTGTCTCGCACTGTCGATGATCATCTACGGCCTCGCCAAGGTGATCCCCACGCAGATGGGTTTCATGGCGCTGCCCTCGCAGCAGTTGCAGCTCACCGGCGACACCAGCCTGTTCACCACACTGTGGGGCTTCATGGGTGCATCCGTCCCGTACATGGTGGCCACGGGCCTGGTCGAGCTCGTCGCCGGCATCCTGCTGCTGTGGCGGCGCACGGCGCTGCTCGGTGCGCTGCTCGCGATCGTGGCGATGGGCCAGGTGTTCCTGCTCAACCTGTTCTACGACGTCCCCGTGAAGATCGTGTCGGGAGAGCTGCTCGTCGTGGCCGTCGCCCTCACGGTGCCGTACCTGCCGAACCTGCTGCGCGTCGTGTTCAATCGCCCCGCGCCGACTCCGGTGACTCCGCTGCCCGTGGCGGGTGCGGGCCGGGCCTGGTCGCGGATCACCGGCGTCGTGCTCAAGTTCGCGGCGGCGGCACTGATGGTCGTCTCGCTGGCCTCCACCGGGGCGATGACGGTCTACGTGATCCACACCCCGCGCTCGGACCTCGACGGGATCTGGCGCACGACCTCGTTCACGATCGACGGCGCGCCGGCCACACTCACGCAACGCGATCCGGCGCCCTGGTCCAACGTGGCGATCACCCTGCGCGGCAGCGAGAGCAACGCCGTGCTCAAGTCCCTGGGCGAGGGCTACGACAGCGTCGTGACCCAGGAACCGTCGGGGAAGACGGTCGCGTGGCAACTCGAGAAGAAGGGCGACGTCCTCGAGATGCGCAAGCACAAGGACGACGCTCCGCTGCTCGTCACGGCGCGGCTCGACGGTGGCCGGTTGCACCTGTCCGCCACCGTCGACGGCAAGCGGATCGAGGGCGTCTACGAGCGCCGGTACATGGAGCGCGATCGCTCGCACTTCCGCCTCGTCCAGCCCGACGGCGACGGCGGTTCCAGCCCCGAACAAGGAGGTTCCTGACATGACCCGACCATTCCGATTCGCGGTCACGGCGCTGCCCGTGCCGCAGCTGGGCGACTGGGCGACCTATGCGCGGTCGATCGAGTCCGACGGCTTCGACGTCCTCGCGCTCCCCGAGAACTACCCGCTCCCGGACGGTTTCACCTCCGCGGCGGTGGCGCTGGGCGCCACGTCGACCCTGGAGGTGGCGAACTACGTGGTCGCCGCGCCGCTGCACGACCCGAAGCACGCGGCGTGGCAGGCGCATTCGCTGGCGACCATCAGCGGCGGGCGGTTCCGGTTCGGCATCGGCACGGGTAGGCCCGACGTGGCCGCCGATGCTGAGGCGCTCGGCGTGCCCTACGGCACGGGGGCGCAGCGCCTGGCCCGGGTCGTCGAGACCCTCGACGCCCTCACCGCGCTCGACGGTGCCGGCCACACCCCGGTGCTCATGGCCGCCGGCGGGCCCAAGGCTCTTGCCGTGGCACGGGATCGGGCCGACACGGTGGCCGTGGCGACGGCCCCCTCCACCTCGGCGGAGCGGCTCGCGGAACTCACCGCGCCGCTGCGGGACCGAGTGGAGCTGGCCTGCTCGATCTTCGCGGTCAACGGCTTCGCCCCCGACTACGTCAGCGCCTTCATCGGCAGCGATCTCGACGCGCTCCGCGCCGTGGACTCCCCCGCGCTGGTCGACGGCTCGGTCGACGAGATCTGCGACACGCTGATCCGCCGTCGCGAGCAGTACGGCTTCTCCCTCATCGCGCTCGGCGGGCACACCCTGGAGGCGATGCGCCCGGTGGTCTCGCGCCTGGCCGGCACGTGACCCGCCGACGGTGCCCGTCCCCGACCGTCCAGGCGTTCCCGGCCCGCGCGGCGCATGATGGAGGCATGCGCCCCGAACTGAGATCCGTCCCCGGTACCGCCCCGACCGGGGTGGTGTTCGCCGATCCGCACGTGACCCCCGACGGCACGACCGTGATCGAGGTGTCGCGGGTGCGCCGCCGACGCAGCGGCGAGTTGCGCACCTCCGCGCTCGGCGTCTACGCGATCCGGGACGGCAAGGCCGTCTGGTCGCCCGCCGTCGACGCGGATCGGATCGCCCTCATCGGCGTGGCCACCGGCTTCGTCGCCGCGACCCTGGCCACCCTCGCCGTGCTGCGGCAGCCGCCGTGGCCGGTGTTGACCGGGACGATCACCAGGGCGCTCGACCGCTGAGCTACGCCACGGATTCGCCGTCGTCCCACGTCCCTGCGGGCAACAGCTCCGAAGGCACGACCTCAGCGAACCGCAGAGTGAGCGCACGCACCTCGTCGGTGCTCGTCCCGGCGCCGTTGCAGCAGCCGCGGTTCACCAGGACCTCATGCCGCAGAGGCAGGTGTTACGCGGACTTCCGCGAGAAGGGCGTTGAGTTCGCGGTCATCCACTGCGCGGACAGCTTCGGCAACATCGAAGGGAAGGGACCTGGCGGTCATCGTCAGTAGTCGCAGCCCGCGTTCGACGGTGGAGAAATGTTCACCACCGAGACGCATCGGGTCGGACACGTACTGTCTGTCGCGCACATCGTCGAACAGCACGGCTACTCGCTCGACGAACAGTTCGCCGAGCGCCTCGATCGTCGGTGCTGTGTCGGACATGACAACCATGCTATCTCCGCCAATCCGATTCCGGTACCTCGCCGATGGGCGTGAATTCTGCGAGACGGCCACGGTCGAACGGCACCGGCGCGCGGGACGGGGAAGTGTCGGACGGAGAGTTCCTCATGACTCCATTCCCCGAGATAGGGAAGGCACGGTCGAACGCGCCGCCGGCACGAATCGTGACCATGATGATCACGCCGGATACCTCCCGGAGATAGGCCACGTCACCAGAACGTTCGTACGCGCGGATGTGAGACGGATCGAGCACCACCCGCGCACACGCGTCCATCACATCGTCGTCCGACCATTCACGAGGAAAGGTGGTCTTCCCGGGCCGTCGTGAGTTCCAACGATGCCCGCCCTTCCTGCTCGAGAGCGCTTCTCCGTCCAAGATGTGCCCGCGAGTGTCGCCCGCCTTCATGACGGCCGGCAACCACGGGTGCGTCAGGAACGGATGTGTCAGTCGCCGGGGCCCGAGCCGACCCCACAGGTCGATCACGTCGGGTCCGAACCCCGTGGCCTCGTACAGATACCTCCGGTTCATCGTACGTAGACCGCGCTCATTCCTCCGGCTCGTCGACCATCGCGACCTGGACCAGCTCGACGCCGCGGGCGCGGGAGACCCACGTACCGCGGCCGGGCGGCTGCGGACACATCTTGACCGTACCGAGGACGGTGCCCTCCTCACGGGAGCCACTCATCACCAGGCCGTCGGCGGCGAGGTCGCGGATGCGGGCGAGGAAGGTCTCGTACAGGCCGCGAGCCAGACCGCCGCTGCGCCGGGCGATGACCACCTTGAGCCCGATGTCCCGCGCCTGCGGCAGCAGGTCCAGCAGCGGAGCGAGCGGGTTCCCGGCGGCGCTCGCGACCAGGTCGTAGTCGTCGACGATCAGATAGACGTCCGGCCCCGTCCACCACGACCGTTCCTTGAGCTGCTGCGGCGTGACATCGGAGCCCGGGCAGCGGTCGCGGAGGATCTGCACCAGGTGCGCGACCATCGGGGTCAGCGTGTCCGACGACGAGGCGTACCCCGCGAGATGATCGCCCTCGAGCGCGCCGAGCAGTGTGCGGCGGTAGTCGACGAGCAGGATCTTGGTCTGCTGCGCCGTGCCGCCCGCGACGAGCGATGCGATCAGCGTGCGCAGCGTCTCGGTCTTGCCGCACTCGCTGTCGCCGAGCACCAGGAAGAAGGGCTGCGACTCGAACTGCAGTGTCGCCGCCGCCAACTCGGACTCACCGACGCCGAACACCGCGTGCGTGGGCGGTGCATCGCGGCGCCCGGGGATGCGGTCGCGCAGCACCAGGTCGGGCAGCATCCGCACCTCCGGGGCACCGTCGGCGTAGCGGGACACCAGGTCGGCCACGACGGCCTCCTGTGCGGCGGGCACGTCGTCCGACGGTGCGCCGCTCGGCAGCGCGACGAGCATGTGCAGCTGCTCCGACGTGATTCCGCGACCGGGCCGCCCCATCGGGACGAGCCCCGCGACGCGGCGGCCCATCTCCGAGTCCATCGGGTCGCCGAGCCGCAGCTCGATCCGGGTGCCGAGTTGGTCCTTGACCGCCGGCCGGATCTCGCCCCACCGCGACGCCGCGACCGCCAGGTGCACGCCGTACGAGAGCCCCTGGGCCGCGATCGCGTTCACCTGCGGCTCCAACACCTCGAACTCCGTGCGCAGCACCTGCCAGCCGTCGATGACGAGGAAGACATCGCCGAACGGGTCCGCGGCGGCCGCCGGATGCGCGCGGTACTGCTCCATCGACTGCACCCCGTGCTCCCGGAACGCCGCCTCGCGCCGTCGGATCAGCCCCGATACCTCGGCGACGGTGCGCCGCACCCGATCCGGATCCAGGCGGCCCGCCACCGAGCCCACGTGCGGGACGCCCGCCAGCCCGGCGAGCGACCCGCCGCCGAAGTCCAGGACGTAGAACTGGATCTGCCGCGGCGTGTGCGTGAGCGCCGCGGACACCACGAGGGTCCGCAGCGTGGTCGACTTGCCGGATTGCGGACCGCCGACCACCGCGACATTGCCCTGCGCGCCGAACAGGTCCACCACCAACAGGTCCCGCCGCTGATCGTAGGGACGGTCGACCACGCCGATCGCGACCCGCAGCGGCGTCGCGTCGTTGCGACGGAGGTGTTCGGCCAGATCCCCGACGGCCGCGGATTCGTCGAGCGGCGGCAGCCACACCTCGTGCGCGGGGAGTCCGTGCCCCGCCAACCGGCCCACCATCGTCTGCAGGAGCGACGGTGCGCCCACCGTCCCGCCCGGAGGGTTCGGTACGCCCTGCCCGACGACGGACCGCCGCACCGGATCTCCGGGTTGCGCCGGAATCCGCTGCAGCCCCGCAGGGAGCCCCGAGGCGCGGCGCTCGATCGGGGAAGCCGCGTTGCGGTACTCGCGCACCGTCGCACTCCCGACGGTCGCGCGCCGGGCGGCCGCGGGCCCGCTGGGCGGCACGTACTCGCCGGAGACGTAGCAGGCGTGGAAGCGGCGCGGCGGGTCGGCGTCGTACTTGAGGTAGCCGGCGCCCGGCGTCGACGGCAGGTGGTAGGCGTCCGGAACGCCCAACACCGCGCGGGACTCGCTGGCGGAGAATGTCTTCAGGCCGATCCGGTAGGACAGGTGCGAGTCCAGTCCGCGGAGCTTGCCCTCCTCCAAGCGCTGCGAGGCGAGCAACAGGTGGATGTGCAGCGACCTGCCGAGCCGTCCGATGGCGACGAACAGCTCCGCGAAATCGGGCTTCTGCGCGAGCAGTTCGGAGAACTCGTCCACGATGACCACCAGCGCCGGCAGCGGGTCGAGCGGGGCGCCCGAACGGCGCGCCTTCTCGTACTCGCCGACGTTGGCGAAGTTGCCCGCCCGCCGCAGCAGTTCCTGCCGCCGGTTCATCTCGCCGGAGAGCGCGTCGCGCATGCGGTCGACCATCGCGATCTCCTCCTCGAGGTTCGTGATGACCGCGGCCACGTGATTGAGCGACTCCAGGCCGAGGAAGGTGGCGCCACCCTTGAAGTCGACCAGAACGAGGTTCAGCGCCTCGGGCGGGTGCGTGGCGACCATCGACAGCACCAGGGTGCGCAGGAACTCAGATTTTCCGGAACCCGTTGCGCCGATGCACAGCCCGTGCGGACCCATGCCGCTCTCCGCGGCCTCCTTGAGGTCGAGCTCGATCGGCTCGCCGTGCGGCCCCACTCCGATCGGGACGCGCAGCCGTTCGCGCGCCGTGCGCTCGCGCCACACCGACTCGGGTGTGATCGCCGCGGCGTCGGCGATCCCGATCAGAGCCGGTAGACCGGGATCGGACGGTCCGCCGTCACCGTCGAAGTCGAGCAGCTCGGCCATCGACGCCGGACGGAACCTCCCGACGCGCCGCGCAGTTACCTGTGCGGCACCCGCGGTGACGGCGTCGGGCCGGGCGAAGAACTCGACGCCCGCGGCACTGCGCGCACCGAGGCGACGGGAGTCGTCGAGCACCAGCTGCAGGCCGGAGCGAACGGCGAGCGAGTCGGGCTCCGGGGCCAGGTCGATCACCGTGACGCCGTCGATGCCGACGGCTGCGTCGAGGACGCCGCCGGGCGTCACTGCGATACCCCGGTCCAACAGGATCACGTGGTGGGGGCGGCCCGGGTCGACGGGGGTCGCGCGGGCGAAGGCACCGCGATCGGCGAGATCCGGTGCGATCGCCTCCTCGAGCTCGGCGGCCGAACCGTAGACCGTCCGGACCGGGCCGAGGGCGTCGCACTGCGTCGGATGCGCGAGGTGCGGCAACCATTTGAGCCAGCCCCATTCGGCGGAGTCGACCTCGGTCGTGGCGACGGCGATCCGCACGTGGTCCGGCCCGTGCAGCACCGCCAGGCTCGACAGCATCGCGCGGGCGGTGTCGAAGACCTCGGCGCGCGGACCGTCGAGCCCGACGGCGGGGAACCCGCGCAGGGCGACCGCCACCGGCAGGCCCGGCACGGACGCGCCGTGCCGGACGAACCGGCGCAGCGCCACCGTCGACACCGGTTCGAGGTCCTCGAGCGGCCCCGTCTCGGGCGGCACGAGCCGGGTGGCGAGCCGCTGTCCGCCGACGCCGACGCGTACGTGCAGGAAGTCCGGATCCGCCGGCCGCCGTTCCCACATGCGCCGTGTACCGACGCATCCCGGTAGCGCCTCCGGGGCCGGATGGATCCACTCCAGCGCCGCCCGCTGCTCGGTGCGGGTGCGGTCCACCTGGCCGCGGATCTGCCCCAGGTAGCGCAGGTAGTCCTTGCGATCCTCGTTGAGTTCGGCCGCGGACGCGCCGTTGCCCCTGTTGTTCATGCCGTACATGCCGAACATCGACATGAGCATCATCAGCGGGAACATCATCATGTAGGGGCTCTGCATCATGGCGCTGCCCGAGGTGAACATCAGCGCGATCATGCCCACCACCGCGACCACCATCACCACGGGGAGCAACTTGCCGAGCAGGCCGCCCGGCACGGCGCGCGGGATCTCGGGTGGCGCCTGCAGCGCCACCTCACCGCCCGGCGTGCGCGGCGGCGCCAGGCGCTGCTTACGCGCGAAACCCTCTGTGACGGGCTCGAAGACCACGTCCGTCATGTCGGCCACTTCCCGTGCCTCCCCCGGAGTGCGGCGCGCCCCCACGCGCCGTCGTGGCACCACCATGCACCGCGCGGCCCGTCGGCGGAAGGGGTTCGACGAAGATCGCCCGAAGGGGAACCGATCGTGGGGCCGGTGCGTCTAATTCATATCGGGCCCTGTGCGGGTCCGGCGTACGGCATGCGAGGGGAGCGCTATGACCGACATCGACATCGCGGAGGAGACGGCCGCGGAAGTGGCCCGGCTGAGCCGGGTCTCGGTACTGTGCGGTGGTGCGCAGGTGGACGTCTCGCTGCCGCTGCTCACCCCCACCGAGGTGCTCATCCCGGAACTGGTGCGGCTCTTCGGCGATCGCATCGGCGAGTCGGCGGAGTCCGCATGGTCGCGACCGTGGCGGCTGGCCCCGGTCGGCGGGGAGCCCCTGCCCGGCCCGCAGACCCCCGCCGACACCGGCATCACCGACGGTGCGCTGTTGGTCCTGTTCGTGGCCGACGCACCGCCTCCGCCGCCCGTCTTCGACGACGTCTTCGATCGGACCGCGGCGGATCTGACGGCCGGCCGGCGGTGGGACGAGCGGGCCGCGATGATCGTGGGCCTCATGGTGCTGGCCCTCGCCGTGGTCGCGACGGGCGCGGTGTCGCTGCGTCTGGGGCTCGCGCCGCGCAGCGCCGACGGCACGGGAGCGGGCGCGGACCGGGTGTTCGCCCAGCTGTGGTGCGGCGCGGCCGGCGCGGCGTTGATCGCCGGCTCGCTGCTGACCGCACGGCGGATGCGTTCGGCCGGGCCGGTTCCCACGGTGCTCGCGGCGTGTGCCGTCGTGCTGGCGGCGGTCACCGGAGTGCTCACGGTACCGCTCGGCGCCGACGGCCGGTACGGCGCGGCGCACGCTCTGCTCGGCGCCGCCGCCGCTGCGGTGACGGCTCTCGTCGCGCTGCGGTTCACCGGCCGCGGCACCGCTGTCCACGCCGCGGTGCTCACGGCGGCCGCGCTCGCGGGCCCCGCGATGTTCGCCGCGATGTGGCTGCCCGGCCGCCGAGCCGCGATCGGGGCCACCATCGCGATCATCGCCTACCTGGTGCTGGTGTTCGCGGCGCGGATCGCCGCCGTCGCCGCCCGGATCCCGTTGCCGCACGTGCCCGCCGCGGGGGAACGGATCGACCCGATCGACGACGACCCGCCGCCCACCGTCGCCGGTGTCGGTGCCGTGGCATCCGGGCTCGTGGACGAGCAGTCCGAGGCGCCGCGCTCGAGCTTCGCCCAACTGGTCTGCACCGGAATCACGGTCGGCGCGGCGGTAGCCGGCGCCGTGGCCGCTCTGACGGTCGGCGCCGGCACCCGAGAACTGCCCGGCCATCACCTGGCATTCGCGATCGTCGTCGCCATCGCGTTCTGCCTCCGGGGCCGCACCCACGCGGAGCCGGTCCAGGCGAGCGCCGGGGTCCTCGGCGGCGCGGTCATCGCGATCGGCACCGCCACGAGCCTGGCCTGGGGCTACGGGTCCTGGCCCACGATCGGACTCGTCGCGCTCGCCGCGATCGCCGGCCTGGCTCTGGCCTGCGGCGCGGTCGCTCCGCGCGTCACCTTCAGCCCGGTCCAACGCCGACTGGCGGAGATCGGCGAGTACCTCACGATCGCCGCCGCCGGCCCTCTGCTGGGCTGGGTATGGGACGTGTACGCGACAGTCCGGAATCTCTGATGGGGCGGCGGATCCGGGCCGTCACCGTCGCCGCGGCGGCCGTTCTCGCGGTGCCGGTCGTGCCGGCTGCCGCGGATCCGCCGGCGCCGGACGGTGCGCCGCGCGGGCCGGTGGCCCCGCTCGCGCCCACGGTCCAACGCACGCAGTGCAACACACTGCGTACGCAGTCCGGAACCGACTACGGCCGTGCCGATCACGCCCTCCGTGCGCTGCGTTTCGACGAGGCGTGGCGGTTCACCCGCGGCGAGGGACAGAAGGTCGCGGTGATCGACACCGGCGTCACACCGCACCCGCGCCTCGGGGAGGTGATCGCGGGCGGGGACTACGTCTCCTCCGGCGACGGCCGCGACGACTGCGACGCGCACGGCACCGCGGTCGCCGGGATCATCGCCGCGCGTCCCGCACCCGGCGACGCCTTCGCGGGCGTGGCGCCCGCGGCGTCGATCATCGCGATCCGTCAGGCCAGCGCCGCGTTCGAGCCGCAGCAGCGCGGCGTCAACAGCCACGGCAACGTGACCACGATGGCCTACGCGGTGGTCCGCGCCGTCGACCTCGGTGCCACCGTCATCAACATCTCCGAGGTGGCGTGCGGGCGCTCGGCCGCCGAACTCGGGGACGACGCCCTGGGGCGCGCCGTGCGCTTCGCTGCGGCGCGGAACGTGGTCGTGGTCGTGTCGGCCGGCAACGTCGGGTCCGGCGGGCCGTGCGCGGAACAGAACACGAATGCCGCGGCGCCCACGACGATCGCGTCGCCCGCACGCTTCGCCGACCAGGTGCTCGCCGTCGGCGCCACCGAGCCCGACGGGCGGCCGGCGGCGTTCTCGCTGGCGGGGCCGTGGGTCACCGTCGCCGCGCCGGGCACGGACGTGACCACGCTCGAGCCGCGCGGAACCGGCCTGGCGAATGCGCAGGCGACCCGCGAGGGCACCGGTCCGCTCGCCGGCACCAGCTTCGCCGCTCCCTACGTGGCGGGTGTGGCCGCGCTGGTCCGATCGCGGTTCCCGCAGCTCACCGCGGCCCAGGTCCGTGCACGTATCCTCGCGACGGCCCGGCGGTCCGCAGGGATGGGCGGGGCGGGCATCGTCGACCCCGTCGCGGCGGTCACCGCGGAACTCCCCGCCGACGTCCCCGCTGCCGGCCGCCTCGCCGTCGCAGCGGCTCCCGCCCCCGATCACGGGCCGCGCACCGTCGCGCTCGGTGGGCTCGGGCTCCTGCTGGTGGCCGCTGTCGGGGCGTGCCTCACGCGCCGGTGAGTCCGGTGCGGCGCAGTGCACCGATCGGGCCGTCAGAGGCGGAATCGCGCGGAGGCGATCGCCTCCAGGACCCGTTCGATCGTTCCGGCCGGGGTATCGGCCGAGGTGTCGAGAACGTGCGGTTCGTACTCGTCGAGCGCATCGAACTGGTCCCACATCGTCACGATCGGATGTTCGTCGACGAGGGCCCCGGGCGTTGTTCGTGCCTGCGCGCGACGGAGCGCGACGGTCCGTGACGGCCGGAGGATCACGTAGTGGACCGCGGCCTCATCCGCGCGGTCGCTGAAGTGATCGAGCATCCACGGACCCACGATTCCATCGAGGACGGTCGTGAATCCGCCTCCCGCGTAGGTGAAGACCGCTCCGGCGATGACCTCCATCACCGTCCGATTCTGCTCCGCCGACTCCGGCTCGTACGGCGGAATCGCCCCGGCGACGATGGAGTGCCAGAAGTCGTCCGTGTGCAGGTGGACTCCGCGGGCGAACGACCTGGCGACGGATGCCGCGACAGTACTCTTCCCGGCCCCCGGTGGCCCGGTGAGGATGACGACGGTTCGCTCCATCTGATTCGTCCCTCCGGTGGCGGTTCGTCGACGACGCGGTGCCACGCACTCTGCCGCGGACCGTGGCGGCGGTCAACCTGATTACCGGACCCGCGCGAGTCGGGAGACTCAGCTGGACACCGTGATCGGCACACCGTCGCGGGTCACGGCGGCGGCCGTCCGCGTGAGGTCCGGCCCTGCGGGCAGGGCCGAGAGCACCGACCAGGCCACGGGCCGCGGCTGGTGCAGCAGCCCGAGGATCTGCGCGGTCCCCGTGTCGGGGATGCCGAACCGCACGCCCGAGTCGGAGACGTAGAACAGGCCATCGCGGCGCTCGCCGCCCGGCTGCGCCGAGACCACGTACTCGCCCGACCCCGCGGGCACGAGCGCCGCGTCCAGGGCGTCGCCGGCACCGTCGGCCCCGGCGAGCGCGACGGGCGTGCCGGGCCCGGATGGCGCGGTGAAGGTGCGCAGTTCGACGGTGCCCCCGCTGTTTCCGTCGGTCGAGGCCGCGGCGCACACGACCGGCGCCTCCCGCAGCGTGCGGAGAGCGGGCCGCCTGTCCGGCAGGTCGGCGACGGGCACCGAGCGCCGGACGGCCGCGGCGGCGACGACCGAGGCGGGCACGGTGGCGATGGGCGCTCCCGTCGGGTCGCCCGCGCGGATCAGGTCGGCGGCCCACTGCCCCACCGGCTGCACCCCGTCGGACAGGACGACGTAGAGGCGGTCCCGGTCGGCGTCGGAGACCCGGACCACATCGGCCACCCGCGATCCGGGGACGGCTGTGGCGGCCTGGCCGCGGCCGGCGATCTGTGGGATCGCGATGTCGTCGATCCGGGCGAACGCGTTGAGCAGGGGCGCACTGACCGCGCGAGCCGCGGCGCCGTCGATGCCCGCGAGCCTCCGGACAACGGGGTCAGCGGGGTCGACCGGCGCGCGGAAACCTCGCAGCAGCAGGAAGTACCGGTCCTCGCGGCGCACCAACACGGCGCCGTCGTCGGCGGATCCCTCGTCGACGGACGTGACCATCGTGTCGAGCGCGTCCCGCGCCGTGGGCTGGTCCGACGGTGCCGGCCGCGTCCGGTCGCAGAGCAGCCACGGCGACGCGCCGTCCTTCCAGGCCGAGACCGGGCCGAGGATCTGGGCCGGTGCGCCGACGATCCCGACCTCGGGCCCCCGCCGGAAGTCGCTGAGCCGCTTGTCCTTCACCGAGGTGGGCGAGGCGGCCTCGCCGACCACGAGGCGCGCGGACGCGAGACCGGTCACGGGGTGCAGCACGTCCTCCACGCGGACGTACAACGCGCCGGACTCCTTGGCCAGCACGATTTTCGCGCTGCCGACGGCACCCTGCGGACGGATCAGTGCGAGGACGCCGCAGCCGCCGGTGACCACCAGCGCCAGGATCAGGCCCACGATGAGCGATCGGGACTGCGAGGCCATGGGATCCGAGATCATCCGCGGATCGCGGCGCAACAGCGCGTGGTCCATGCGCCGCAACACGAAGCGGTATCCGCTGACCTGCGCGCGGGTGGTCAGTTGTCTACGCATTCTCGCTCGCCCTCCCCCAAGGTGCGTGCCGATCCGCTTCCCCCGAAGCGGTCGTGCTCTCGCCGAGACTACGGTACTTTCACAGCACTGCAGGGCGTTTCGGGGGAGACGGCCGGGCTCGAGGGGGAGCATTCATGGATCAGTCACTACCGTCGACCGGACTCACCGCTCCCGGGAGGTGGCACCGCTCGACGTGGCCGGGCACCGGCGCTGTGCTCCTCGCGGAGGCGGGTGCCGCTGTCGCGGGGCTCGGCACCGCGGCGCTCGGCGGGCCGCACTGGGCCGCCGCCACCGCCGCGCTCGTGGTCGGGGGCGGGGCGTTGACCCGAGTGCGCGGGACCTCCGGCGCCGAGTTCGTCGCGGACCGGCTCGCCGTGCGGGCGGCGGCACGGGTCCGGGTCGAGGCCGCGCCCTATCCCGGCGGTGGCGACATCGGAGTGCGCCGCAGCGGCGACGGGCTGACCACGTTCGTGCGCATCGCCGCGTCGACGCCGCACCTGGTGGCGCTGCTGCGCCGGGACGACCCGGCCGTGCCGCTGGGACTGCTCGCGGGGCTGCTCCGGCACGCCGACTCACCCGCATCGCGGATCGATGTCCTGCTGAACGGCGGCCGTGCGCCCGGTGAGCCGCCCAATCCGCGCCTGCGGTACCGGCAGCTCCTCGGACCCGTGAACCGTTGGGCCGCAATCGACATGCTGCTCGGCGTCACGATCGATCCGCGCGAGTGTGCGGCGGCGTGCCTACGACGGGGTGGCGGACCGTCGGGCGAGGGACGCGTGGCCGCGCTGGCGGCGCAGCGGGTGATCGATCTGCTCCGCGCGGCGGGCATCGACGCGGCCGTGGTTCGCCCGGCCGAGGCTGCGCACCTGGACACCGCCCCGCCGTCCGGAGCCGAGCACCTGGACCCCGAGATCCTCTCCCACGGCGGGCTGGGCGACCTGTTCCGCGAGGATGCACCGGGCACCGTCGGAGTGACGCTGCGCGCAGGTACGGATCGCGGAGTCCGGCTGGGCGCCTGGCTCACCGGGGCCGAATCGGGCGACCGCCGGCGGCGCGGCGATCACGAGGCGACCGGCGCGGTGAACGCCCTGGAATCCGTCCACGTGCCGCTGAGCGGGGCCGGCCAGATCCTCGGGTCCGATGCGGCGGGCGGGCCCGTGGGAGTCCGCCTCCACGGGCGCGGCGTTCGGACCGTCTGGGCCGCCGTCGCCGACGATCCGGCCCGCCAGCTCGTCGAGCGCGCCGTCGCGACGGGGGCGCGGGTCCTCGTCGTGACGGGCCGGCCCGCGATGTGGGAGCCGCTCGTGTCCTGGGTGGGATCTCCGCGCCACCTGTGGATCTCCGGCTGGCGCTACCCCGATCCGGTCCCGCTCGGCCCGGCCGACTACACGGTCACCGTGCTCGACGGCACAGCGATCGGGCTGCCGCCGGGCTCGGTCGAGCCCGCGGGCACCGTCTGGCGGATCGAACAGGCGGGGATCTCCCCGGTCTCCGAGGCCGACGTGGTGCTCAGCCAGCCGATGCCGGGGATGCTCACCGTCCGCACCGACGGCGGCGCCGCCACCCTGCGGCTCGTCGCATGACCCACTGTCCCGCGCACGACGGGGCCCGGCGACCGAGCGGTCGCCGGGCCCCGTCGCCGCTTCCGAGCTAGGTCTGCCAGCCCTGCGCGGCCTGCGCGTTGGTCGTCTGCATCGACTGGACCGCGTTCTCGGCTGCCGTCTTGACGCGGGTCAACAGCGAGGTGATCTCCTCGAAGCCCGAGTTCCACTTCGTCTGCACCGCCTGATAGGCGGTCGCGGAATCCGGGTCCTCCCAGGCGCCCTCGAACTTCTTCTGCTCCGCGACGATGCTCTCCGCCTGTTGGAGCAGCACCGTCGTGCGGGTGGTGATGTCGTCGAGCGCGCCGCGGATGGTGGCGTAGTCGTACCGGATGTAGTCACTCATGATGTTCCCCCTGTGTCGTTGTCTGATCAGACGTTCAGCACGCCGCCGAAGCCCGCGTTGATGTCGGAGACGTTCTGTTCCTCCTGCGCGCCGTAGCTGGCGGTGTTGTTCGTGAGCATCGTGCTGATGTCGTTGAGCGCGGTGTTGATCTTGGCCGCGCTCTCGTCCCAGCGCGCCATCACGCCGAGGAACGCCACCTGCGCCGCACCGGCCCAGACCCCCTGCGTGGCCTCCACGTCGCCCCGCAACTGCCCGAGCGTCCCCTTCATCTGCGCGCCGAGGTCGTCCAGCGTCCCGGCGCCGGTCTTCATCGCCGCGAGTTCGGCCTTGGTCGTCATGTCGTACTCCTCCCCGCCGGACGTGCCGGCACGTCGCGACCCGCACCGGTCGGCGCGAGCCGTCCCCGGTCACGGCGTCCAGCCGCCCCCCGGAAGTTCTTCGCAGGCACTCCGCAACGCCCTGCCGATCCGATGCGTGCTCCCCTCGGCCACCGCCATGAACGCTCCGGCGCCGGACCCGCCCGCTGTGCGGACGACGACGCGGCCGCTGGGCGCGTCGATCACCGCGACCACGCCCGCGCACCGGGACTCGCCCGCGTGCACCGTGAACTCGACACTGCGCCGCGAGCGCGTGAACACCTTCGCGATCAGCCGCGCGGGATCCGCCGCGACCCCGATCGCCCGAAGTCCTGCGGCGACGGCGGACGCCTCCCCCGCGGACAACGCCTCCATACCCGCCGCGGCGGGCAAGCACGCCGCGACAGCGGGATCCGCGGGCACACCCGCGCCGAGCAGCGGCGCGACGAGCACGCCCAGCCGGTCCGCGGAGCCGTCGCAGTGCGGCAGGTCGACGGTGGCGGTACCCGCGCTGCGGATCACCCGCGCTGTGCTGAGTCCCGAACGGGCCAGACACAGCCGTGATCCCAGTGCATCGGACGAACGGCCCTCGATCCGCACCTGCGGCGCGGCGAGCACGCCCAGGGCCGCCAGCTCGTCGTCGTCCAGGCCGTCGTCCTGCTCCGCCTGCGCTGGTCGGCCGAGCGCCGGCTCGTCGGAATCGACGGTGCGCCTCGGGTCCGGCGGCGTCCACAGCACCGGGGGTACCTCGGTACCGAACCGTGCCCTCAGCGCGGCGACCGCGTGCGCGCTCACAGCTCCTCCACCAGGCTCTCGCCGTGGGCGCCGAGCACCGCGGGCGCGGCGTGCACCACGAAGGCGTCGGGAGCGTCCTCGTCACCCGCGGAGGGCATGGCGCCCGGAGTGTGGGTGACCGCGTGCTTCGCACCGGCACCGGCCGCCGCGCCCATCAGGCCGGCGGGCATCATCGGTACGCCGCGCCCACCCGTGGCGGTCGTGTTCGCCGCGGCGGCCGGACGTGTGCCGGTACCCGCCTGATCGCGCTGGAGCGCGCTCGCCGGGAACGCGGAGAGCGGCGCGGCCGGGACCCCGACACCACCTGCGCCGCGGCCCGCTCCCGAACCGGAGCCGGAGCGCTTGTCCCTAGCGGGCTTCTCGCGCCCCGCGTCCGTCTTCGGTGGCGGCGCGAAGTCCCAGGGCACCCGCAGTGGCTCCGCGGCGCGCTCGAAGCCCACCATCACGGCGGAAGCCGTGCCGTGCGCGTCCTGCTCGGCCCGTTCGGCGTCCACCGCGGCACCGACCAGTGCCGCCACCGCGGGCTCCGCACCGCCGGCGTCCGCCGCGGCACGAGTGTTCTCCCGGTCCGTGCGCATCCGCGTGGCGTCCGCCACCGAGGGCATCGCCCGAGATGCGGTCTCGTAGGCGGACGCCTGGCCCGCGAGCTTCGCGGCGTACTCCGCGAGGTCGGCCGCATGCCGCGCCAACCAGCGCGCGTACTCCGGGAGCGGGCCGGTGCGCCGGGCCTCCGTGTCCGAGCGCCCCGTGTCCACGGCACCGTCGAGCTGCACGACGAGCCGGTCTAGCTGGACTGCGGCGGCGCCGTACGCGGACGCGAGCCGCGCCGTCTCCTGCGCGGCGGCGGTGAGCGGCTGTGCGCCGGCACCGCCCAACAATTCGCTCGCTAGCCGCTCGGTGGGACGGGAGTACCATTCGACGCCGGTGAAACCCGGATCGCGCGGCACCGTCAGACCGCCAGACCGACGACCGCCGCGAGCTCCCCGTCCCTGCGTTGGACGGCCGAGACATGGCCGCTCACCGCCTGGCCGAGCCTGCGCAGCTCGGCGGTGGACGTCTCCGCGGCGCGGGACTGGGCCTCCCCCATCCGGCGAGCGGTGTTCGCCACCGCCACCGACACCTCGTCCCTCCCCGTGGCCGGCGGCGCCGCGTGTGCCGCGAACCGCTGCTGCGCCCCGGTGAGGTCCTCGACGATCCGCTCGATGCCGCGGGCGATCTCCCGCGCCTCCCGCGGATCCATGCTGAGCCTGGTACCTGTCATGGTCGTGCACTCCCCCCGAAGTTCTTCCCTCATTCATTAGACGCACCGACTCCCGGTACGGTTCCGCCTGTTACAGGCGCAGTTCGACATCGGGCCCGGCAAGGTCGGCGGACGGCGATGCGTCGCCCACCACCTGGGGCCCGACCAACGGCAGATCCCCGAGTACCTCCTCCCCGTTGCCGCTGGTGACGAGGTAGTCGGGCACGGAGTGGTCCGCGCCGGTGGCACGCGCGCCCGACGCGCCGGCCGCACCCATCGGCATCATGCCGCCGCCCATCCCGGTGCGCGTGAGCACCTCCGAGGCGGGCACCGTGCGCGCGCCGCCGTCGACGACAGGGGTGCGCGCCGCCGGCGTTCCCGAACTCGGTTGCGCCAGAGTGGCGGACGCCGCGCCAATACCGGCGCCGGTGAGGCCGACGCCTCCCCCGCCTCCGCCCGCACCCACGCCGCTGCCGGTACCAATACCAGCGCCGGTGGTGGCCACCGGGAACGCGTCCCGGTCCGCGTCCGGCGCGCCGGCATCCTCGGACTCCGTGGTCGACTCCGCCAGGCCGCCGACCGCCTCCGCCGCCGAGCCCGCCAGGCCCACGGCTGTTTTCACGGCACCCGAGACCGTGTCGGTGGCGAGCTTCGCCACGCCCGTGAGAGCACCCGTGACCGCGGAGACCACGCCGGGGACGATCGACGCGGCGGCCTGCGCCGCGGTCGTCGCCGCGGTCATCGGCGGCGACGCCACCGGGACCTTGCGGCCCGCGGCGCCCACCTGCGCGCTGAGCCCCGAGAGCTGACTCTTCGTGCGCGCCACCACCTCCGTCGCGTGCGCGAGGTGCTCCTCGGCGGCCGCCACCGCCGCGGCCTGCCCGGGCGGAAGCCACAGCGACGGCCCGAGCGCCGCGATCACCGACATGAACGAGTCGATGATCGCCTGCAGCTCGGCCTCGCCCGTGCCGACGACGGTGGCGGCCTCGCCGACGGCCGTGGACAACTCCGCGCCCTGTTCGGCGGCCAGGCCCGTGCCGGTCGCGGCCTGGAGCCCCTTGCCCGTGGCCGCCGTCGCGGCGGGCCCCTGCCACACCGACGCGAGCTGCCCGATGGCCTGCATCCCCGTCGACACGCCCTGCTCGAGCGCCTTCGACGCCCCGGACAACGCCGCCGACGGGTCCAGCCCGCTGAAGCTGCCGGAACCGAAGGTGGACAACAGATCCGTCATGGGTTTCACCAGGCCCGCCACGTCGAAGCCCGGGAACTCCGGCGCCTCCGGCACGCCCTTCGGGGCGGGCGGCAGCTCCTGCTGCGGAGGCTTCTCCGGCGCCGTGGGCACCGGGGGCAGACCGAGCGCGGCGAGGACCTCGTTCACGGGCCGGTCGAGCAGCGCCCGGATGGCGGGGTCCAGCCCGGTATCCGTGCCCCCTCCCGCTCCCGTTCCGCCGACCGCCCCGGCACCCGGAGCCACTGGATCGGCCATGGCCTACAGCACCGCCGAGGTCAGCCCCGCGACGTTCGCCACCTCCGTGGCGCCGTACGCCGCGACGGTGGCCGACGACGACGCCGCGATCCCGCCGTACAGCACCGCCAGCTCCGCGACCGACTCGACATGGACCGCCTGCGCCGCGGTGAACGCCGCGAGGAAATCCTGCCCGATCAGCCCCAAGGCCGGGTTCAGCGCCGCGACATTGGCCGCCGCATCCACCGACCCCGCCGTCGCGACCGCCACCCCGATGCCGGCGTTGGCGGCGCCGAACGCCGCGATCGCCGAATTGACCGCCATGAACATGTCTCTCCCCCATCGTGTTCCCGGGGCCCGGTGCGCGAGGCCCTCATCAATTGGACGCACCAGCTCGGGAATCGGATCCCGAAATCTTCCTCCGCCCCGGCGCGTGGTCCTCAGCCGGCGATATCGGCATGGAAGCGCTCCATGACCGCGCCGCGGCGGGCCGCGACCTCCCGCGCCGCGACGGCGCAGACGTCGACGATGCGTCGGCCGAGCACGGCACCGTCGGACCGGCAGGCCGCAGGCGCGAGCGTGAGGCCGACCAGGGCGCACACCCCGTCCAGCTCCACGCGAATGGCGCCGTCCGGGCTGGACACGGCGACCCGGAGGTCGTCGAGCTCGATCCTGGTGCGGCGCAGCACCCGCAGCTGCTCGTGCGCGCGGGCCTCGATGCGGTCCATCTCCTCGCTCATCGGCTCAGACCCGCCGCAGCCACGTGCCGACCGCGTCGTCCGGCCGCTCCTGCGGCGCCGGCGGGTCGGGCAGGCGCATCGCCCGCAGCACCTCCTCGGCGACGCCGGCGCGTTCGAGTTCGGCGCGGCGCCGGAGCCCGGCCGTGGTGGCGGCGTCGCGGCACAGCCGGACGATCGCATCCGCGAGATCCTGCGGCTCGCGGCGCAGTTCGGTCCGCTCGATGGCGATGTGCAGCGGCGTGCCCTGGTCGTTCGCGCGCACCCGCAGCCCACCGTTCGTCGATGTGGCGATGGTCATCTCTCCCCCTTCATGATTCATTCCTCCCGCACGGTGCCGACGGCGCGCTCACACGCGCCCGCCAGCGGTGCCGCCGTACGCCCGGCCTCACAACCCACGCTGAGCTGCGCCGCCCCCGCGACGACCACGTACCAGTCCACGAACCGTTCCGCATCGAGCTGTTCGCGGTAGCCGATCACCTCCCGCCCCGCGACCCGCGCGGCCGGATTCAAGTCGGTGATCCTGCGGTCGCCGCGCCGGGCGAGGGCCGCTTCGAGATCCGCCGCCACCGCCGCGGTGTCCGACGGTGCCCGCAGGCGGGTCCGCACCACGGTGACGCGGCGGCCGTCGCCGGCCTGCGCGAGGCGACGCCCCGGCGCGGGTTCGGTGAGCGCCCAGCCCTGCGGGAGGTCGACGACGGCACCGTCGAAGGCGACGCGGACGAAGGTCTCCGCAGGTGGCACGGGACGCTCGGGCGCCGACGGCGGTGTCCCGGGCAGGCACGCCACCGCACCGACGGCGATCACCCCGACGGTCCCGGCGCCGGCGGTGATCAGCGGCCAGCGCCGGAAATGTGCGGTCGTTCGTCTCGGCGATTCTTCAGACGGACGACCGCACATTCGCGCCACCGCCTCCCGCGGCGGCGCGGCGAGAGCCGCGAGCACCTCCGCCGGGTCCGTCCGG
The DNA here is from genome assembly GCF_001575205.1 of Tsukamurella pseudospumae. Taxonomy (GTDB): domain Bacteria; phylum Actinomycetota; class Actinomycetes; order Mycobacteriales; family Mycobacteriaceae; genus Tsukamurella; species Tsukamurella pseudospumae. Next base: position 69,237 of record NZ_LSRE01000018.1, on the reverse strand, counting down.
ACCACGCGCCAGAGCTTCTCCGCGGCGAGCGCGGCGCGGACGGCTTCGTACACCTCCGGCGGACCGTCGACGAGGGCCTGATCGACCCGCTCGTCGAGGACCGCCCGCACCGCCCGCACCGGATCCGGGTGCGACGAGGCGGCGACGGGAAGCCAGGCACCGTCGGCGGATTCGAGGACGTGAGCCTGCGCGACCGGACCGCGGCACTCGAGAACCAGGGCCCGCCGGCAATCGAGGAGGCCGATCGCGCGGACGACCGCCTCGGCCCGCGGGAGCACCTCCGCCGCGACGCCGAGGGATCCCGCGGCCGCCGCGAGGAGACTCCGCCGCGGTGCGCCGAAGACGCTGGGCGCCAGCACCGTCCAGAAGCGCGACGGCGCGCTGCCGCTCGCCGCATCGGCGAGCCACTGCGCCCACCGGCGGGTCGTCTCGGCGGGCGCCGCGAACTCGCCCGTGGCCGCCGGAGCGGCCAGGGCGTGCACGGCACCGTCGGGCCCGTGTACGTACCATTCATCCCCCGCGCAATCGATGAGAATGCGCGCCGGGTCCCCCAACCCGATCATGCGAGGGAGGTTAGCGCGCGGCGGTCTCCTGCGGAGCCGGTTCCGCGGATTCACGCTTGCGGGCGCGGCGGCGGGTGATCACGGTGACGGCGATCGGGATGATAATCGTCAGCGCCGAGCCGATGAACAGCACCTCGAGATGGTCGCGCAGCAGCGGGATCCCGCCGAGGAAATAGCCGAGCAGCACGATGCCGTCGCACCACAGGATCGAGCCCAACACCGAGAACAGCGTGAACCTGCGGTGATCCATCTTCGAGAACCCCGCCAACACCGGGACCAGCGTGCGGACGATGCCGATGAACCGGGCGAAGAGCACCGTGAACGGGCCGTACCTGTCGAAGAAGGCGTAGGTCTTGTCCACCGGGTCCTGACCGATGAAGCGCATGACCCTGCCGCGCATCACCTTCGGCCCTGCGTACCGACCGAGGGCGTAGCCGCACTGGTCGCCGAGGATCGCCGCGATCGGCAGGAACAGCAGCAACTGCCACAGGTGGGCGAAGGGCTGCGGCTGCGCCGCGAAGATGCCGGCGGTGAACAGGATCGAATCGCCCGGGAAGACGAACCCCACCAGCAGACCGGTCTCGATGAAGATCAGCAGTACCAGGCCGATCAGGCCCGCGGAACCGAGGAAGCCGGTGACGTCGAAGGGGTTCACATCACCCGAGTATCCACGCGGTGAGCGTCGCGATCATGAACTGCGGGCGAACGGCTCCGCAACCTGTCGTCAGTCGCCGCAGCAGCCGCCCGCGTGGGCGTCCACCTCACGCTTGTCCCGCGTGGCGAGGTTGCGCGCCGCGAGCTCGTGGTCCGCGGGGTAGTCGACGCGCACCAGCGTCAGGCCGCAGGCCGCGGCCACGTTGATCGCACTCGAACGCTCGCGCTCGTCGAGGAGCCCGGCGACCCAGTCGGCGGACCGTCGGCCCTCCCCGACCGCGGCGACGGCGCCGACGAGGGAACGGACCATCGACCAGCAGAAGGCATCGGCGGAGACCTGCGCGGTGCAGACCCCGTCGGCGTCCTGCGACCAGGAGAAGCGCTGCAGTTCGCGGACCGTCGTCGCGCCCTCGCGGCGGCGGCAGAAGGCGGCGAAGTCGTGCAGGCCCAACAGCGCATCGCTCGCCGCCTGCATCCGACCCAGGTCGACGGGCCGACGCCAGGGCGCGGTGTCGCGGGCGCGCAACGGGTTCGCGCCGAAGGGGGCGTCGGTGAGGCGGTACTCGTAATGTCTGCGCAGCGCGGAGAACCGGGCGTCGAAGTCCGCGGGGGCGACACCGACCGCGGTGACCCGCACGTCCTGCGGGAGCATGCGCGCGAGGCGGCGCACCAGGCCGTCAGGGATCACCACCGGGTCCGGCAGGTCGAAGTGGGCCACCTGGCCCGTGGCGTGCACGCCCGCGTCGGTGCGGCCCGCGACAGTGAGCTGCACGGCGGTCCGCAGCACCGTCGAGAGGTTCTCCTCCAGCACGCCGCACACCGTGCGCAGTCCGGGCTGGCGGGCCCAGCCGCTGAAGTCGGTGCCGTCGTAGGCGATGTCGAGGCGGTAGCGAGTCATAGCGGTTGCGATTTTACCGCCGCGGCCAGACCGTCCAGGTAGCGCGTCAGCGCGGTGTCGAGCAGCACGTCGGCATCGTAGGGGTAGCTCTTGTGCAGCATCTCCGCCATCGTCGGGAAGCGGTCGGCGGGCGCCGCTGCGCGCAGCTCGCCCAGCTGGGTGTCGATCCACTCGTCCTCGGTGACGCCCGTGGCGGCTCGATCGGCCAGCTCCGGCTCGATCGTCGCGCCCAGGCCCCGCACCAGGTTCAGCAGGCACAGGTACTCCGTGAACGCCGCGCGCGGTTCCAGGCCGGCGGAGCGGAGCGCGCCCAGCAGGTGCTCCGACATCGGCATCGCACCGGGCATCACCGACGGCCGGGTCATCGACATCGCGGCCGCCAGCCACGGGTGGGCCTTCATGGTCTCCCACAGGGCACGGAGGAGCGCCTCGACGTCCTCCCGCCAGTCGGCGGTGCGCGGCGGCAGCTCCAGCTCGCCCAGCACCCGGTCCAACATCGCGGCCTGCAGTTCCTCACTGCTGGGGACGTAGCGGTAGACGGCCATCGTGGGGATGTCGAGCGCCGCCGCGAGCCGGCGCATCGAAACCGCCTGCAGCGACTCCTCGTCGGCGATGGCGATGGCGGCGGCGAGGACGGTGTCCCGGGTGGGCTCGGCCGGGCGCGGACGCCCCGGAGCGAGCACGACGCTGCCCCTGCCGGGCGCGGAATCCACCAGGCCGTCGGCCTGCAGCCGGGCCAGCACCCGGGTGGCCGTACCCATCGCGACGCCGTGATCGCGCATGATCGCCCGGGTCGACGGTGCCCGGTCCCCCGGCCGCAGCCGACCCGCTGCGATGCGCTCGCGGAGCACCGCGGCGATCTCCTCGGCGCGATTCACGCCGCCGCCCGGAGCGGTGCACTAGTGCACTTCTTCGTTCTTCCCACGTCAACACTGTAGCGTGATGCACTCGATACGGCGTACCTTCGCATCATGAATCAGCTACGAATCCTCATCAGCGGCGCCTCCATCGCCGGTCCCGCCGCAGCCCTCCTCCTCGCCCGCCAGGGACACCGCGTCACGATCGTCGAACGCGCGCCGTCGCTCCGGGCGGGCGGCCAGACCGTCGACCTGCGGGGCGCCGGCCGCACCGTGATCGACCGGCTCGGCCTCGGCCCGGCCACCACCGAGCGGCTGCTGGATCAGCGCGGCATCGTCAAGGTCGACGATCGCGGCCGGCGCGGCGCGAACATGCCCGTCGAGGCCTTCGGCGGCAACGGCGTCGTCTCCACCCACGAGATCCTGCGCGGCGACCTCGCCGAGGTCCTCGTCGGCGCCGTCCCCGACGACGTCAAGTACCTGTGGGACGACACCGTCACCGCGATCACGCAGGACGGGAACCGCGCGCACGTCGAATTCGAATCCGCGCCGGCCCGGGAGTTCGACCTCGTCATCGGGGCCGACGGTCTCGGCTCGGCCGTGCGGCGCGCCGCCTTCGGGCCCGACGGAGACGCCCTGCGCCCCATCGGCCTGCGATACGCCTGGTTCACCGCCGCCATCGACGAGGACACCCGGGGCTGGTACCTCATGCACACCGCCCGCCGGGGCCGCGTGGTCTCGGTGCGACCGTCGCGCACCGACGGCACCGTCAAGGCAGGTCTCGCGATCCGCGGCACCGACGCGCGCCGACTGAGCCGCGAGGAGCAGTTCGCGCTGTTCGAGCGGGAGTTCGCCGACATCGGCTGGGTCGCCCCGCAACTGCTGCACGCCATGCGCACCGCCGACGACTGGGCGTACCAGGACCTCGCGCAGGTCACGCTCGACTCGTGGACCCGCGGCCGCGTCGCCCTCGTCGGCGACGCCGGGTACTGCCCCACCCCGCTCACGGGGCTGGGCACCACCCTCGCGCTCGTGGGAGCGTACGTGCTCGCCGGGGAGCTCGAGCGCGCTGATGGTGACGTGCCCGCCGCGCTCGCGCGGTACGACGCCGTGATGCGGCCCTTCATCGGCCCGGCACAGGAGTTGCCGCCCGGCAGCCCGTCCGGGTTCGCACCGATGGGACGGCTCGGCATCGCGCTGGGCGACCTCACCTACCGGACCGCCACGAGGTGGCCGATGCGGCTGGTCTGGGCGGCGCAGTTCGACAAGGCCGACGGCATCGACCTGCCGGCGTACGCCTGAGGCTGTTCACGATGTCGGGTTCTGCGGCGGTCCAGCCGCAGTTCTCCGCACCCGGATGCCGCAGAACTCGATATCGTGAGCGGCGTACCGTCGGGACGATGACCGATACCTCCCAGACCGTCACCGTGGCCACCGATCTCCCGCCCGCCGTGCTGTTCGCGGCGCTGGCCCGCCCCGCGGTGCACGCCGCCGCCGACGGGTCCGGCATGCTGCGCGGCGTCTCCGCCGACAGCCCCGAGACGATCACGGGCGTCGGCGACGTCTTCGGGATGGAGATGACCGCCGAGGACGGGCGCGAGTACTCGGTGGACAACCACGTGACCGCGTTCGAACCGGAGCGCCGCATCGCGTGGCTGCCCGCCGGGCGCGGCAGACCGCCCGTCGGGGTGGAGTGGACCTGGACCTTCGAACCGCAGGACGCCGGCACCGTCGTCTCCGTGACCTGCGACTGGTCGCGCGTGACGGACGAGGCCTACCTCGCGCGGTTCACGCTGCCGCGGGTCTCCGCGGAGAAGGTACGGCGCACCGTCGACGCCGTGATCGCGACGACCCGTACCTGACCCGAGGGGAGGTAGCACCGGGCGCAGAAGAAGTCCCAGGTCGGCACATGGGCCAACACTGTTGAGTCAGAAAGCACGGAACCCGCCGCACCGAAGGGTGCGACGGGTTCCGTGGGTGAAGCGTGGGTGACTACTCCGAGTCGGAGGCGTCCTCCTGCTGCGACTTCGGCAGCGAGTAACCCGCAGCCTCGGCCGAAGCGTCGTCGGCGAACCAGATCTCGGCGACCGTCGACTCGAAGAAGCGGGTACCGGGGCGGTGGTACAGCTTCGAATCGGCGTTGCCCTTGATCGGGAAGCCCTCGGGAGCCTCGTTGACGTCCTCGAGCGGCGCGTGCGCGCCGGCGGGGAGGTCCGAGCCCTCAGCCGAATCCTCGGCCGGAGCCTCGGTCTCGACGATCTCCGCAGCCTCGACGGCGGCGGACTTGGCAGCGGCCTGCGAGGCGGCGACGCGGGTTGCGCGCGCGCCCTCGGTGGCGGCGAGCTGCTCGGTCACGATCTCGATGACGGCCATGGGGGCGTTGTCACCCTTGCGGTTCTCCGTCTTGATGATCCGGGTGTAGCCGCCCTGACGGTCGGCGACCGCCGGAGCGATCTCCGCGAACAGCACGTGCACGACGTCCTTGTTGCGGATCTCCTTCATGACCTCGCGGCGGTTGGCCAGCTTGCCGTGCTTGGCATGGCTGATCAGCTTCTCCGCGTAGGGACGCAGGCGCTTGGCGCGGGACTCGGTGGTCTCGATGCGGCCGTGCTCGAAGAGCGCGGTCGCGAGGTTCGCCAGAATGTGCTTCTGGTGCGAGGCCGAGCCGCCCATCCGGGCGCCCTTAGTGGGCCTAGGCATTGTTTCTCCTGTGGGTGTTTACGAGCTCTTCAGCTCAGAGCTGCTCGGTCTCGGCGTAGTCCTGATCGCCATCGGCGTCGCCCGAGAACGACGCCTCGTCGCTCCAGGTACCGGTGGCCGGGTCGTATCCGTCGACCTGCGACGGATCGAACGACGCGGGGCTGTCCTTGAGGGCCAGACCCAGCGTGTGCAGCTTGACCTTGACCTCGTCGATCGACTTCTGACCGAAGTTGCGGATGTCGAGAAGATCGGACTCGGTGCGGGCCACGAGCTCGCCCACGGTGTGCACACCCTCGCGCTTGAGGCAGTTGTACGAGCGCACCGTCAGGTCGAGGTCCTCGATCGGCAGCGAGAACGCCGCGATGTGGTCGGCCTCGGCCGGCGACGGCCCGATCTCGATGCCCTCGGCCTCGACGTTGAGCTCGCGCGCCAGGCCGAACAGCTCGACCAGGGTCTTGCCGGCCGAAGCCAGCGCGTCCCGCGCGGTCATCGAGTTCTTGGTCTCGACGTCCAGGATCAGGCGATCGAAGTCGGTGCGCTGCTCGACGCGGGTGGCCTCGACCTTGTAGGTCACCTTCAGCACGGGCGAGTAGATCGAGTCGACCGGGATGCGGCCGATCTCGGCGCCCGACGCCTTGTTCTGCACGGCCGGCACGTAACCGCGGCCCCGCTCGACGACGAGCTCGATCTCGAGCTTGCCCTTGTCGTTCAGGGTGGCGATGTGCAGGTCGGGGTTGTGGACGGTGACCGACGCCGGGGGGACGATGTCGCCCGCGGTGACGGCGCCCGGACCCTGCTTGCGCACGTACATGGTGACCGGCTCGTCATCCTCCGACGAGACGACCAGGCCCTTGAGGTTCAGGATGATGTCGGTGACATCCTCCTTCACGCCGGGGACCGTGGTGAACTCGTGCAGCACGCCGTCGATGCGGATGCTGGTCACGGCCGCGCCCGGGATGGACGACAGCAGCGTGCGGCGGAGCGAGTTGCCCAGCGTGTAACCGAAGCCCGGCTCCAGCGGCTCGATGATGAACTTCGAGCGCGCCTCGGAGATGACCTCTTCGCTGAGAGTGGGTCGCTGCGAGATGAGCATTGAGTGATTCCTTCTCTCTGGGCGTCCGCTATTTGACGCCCGTTAACAGGTCGCCGGCGGCGAATCCGCCGGCGACCGTGCAGTGCTTACTTCGAGTAGTACTCGACGATGAGCTGCTCCTGGAAGGGCACGACGATCTGCTCACGCTCGGGCACGCGGTGCACGAGGATGCGCAGGGTCGACGGAACCACCTGGAGCCATGCCGGAGCGGTGCGCTCGGCAGAGGTCTCACGCGCGATCTGGAACGGCGTGGTGCCCAGCGACTTCGGGCGCACGTCGATGATGTCGTACTGCGAGACGCGGTACGAGGGAACATCCACGCGGACGCCGTTCACCGTGAAGTGACCGTGGGTCACCAGCTGGCGGGCCTGACGGCGGGTGCGCGCCAGGCCGGCGCGGTACACGACGTTGTCGAGGCGGGTCTCGAGGATCTGCAGCAGGGCGTCACCGGTCTTACCGGTGGCGGCCTTCGCCTCCTTGTAGTAGCGGGAGAACTGCTTCTCCATCACGCCGTACATGAAGCGAGCCTTCTGCTTCTCCTTGAGCTGCAGGAGGTACTCGGACTCCTTGATCCGCGCGCGGCCGTGCTGGCCGGGCGGGTACGGACGACGCTCGAACGCCTCGGAGCCGCCGACGAGGTCGACGCCCAGACGACGGGACTTACGGGTGACAGGGCCGGTATAACGAGCCATGGTTTCTCTCTCCTACCTTCCCTAGACCCGACGCCGCTTGGGCGGACGGCAGCCGTTGTGCGGCTGCGGCGTCACGTCGGAAATGGTGCCCACCTCGAGGCCGGCGGCCTGCAGCGAACGGATGGCGGTCTCGCGACCCGAACCCGGGCCCTTGACGAAGACGTCGACCTTCTTGACGCCGTTCTCCTGCGCCTTGCGGGCAGCGTTCTCGGCGGCGAGCTGCGCGGCGAACGGGGTGCTCTTCCGCGAACCCTTGAAGCCGACGTGGCCCGAGGAGGCCCAGCTGATCACGTTGCCGTTGGGGTCGGTGATCGAGACGATCGTGTTGTTGAACGTGCTCTTGATGTGCGCGTGGCCGTGCGGAACGTTCTTCTTTTCGCGACGACGCGATGCGCCCTTCTTCGCGCCGGTGGCGGCGCGCGACTTCGGAGGCATTACTTCTTCTTTCCGGCGATGGTCTTCTTCGGACCCTTACGGGTGCGAGCGTTGGTCTTGGTGCGCTGGCCACGCACGGGCAGGCCACGACGGTGGCGGATGCCCTGGTAGCACTGGATCTCGATCTTGCGACGAATGTCGGCCTGCACCTCGCGGCGCAGGTCACCCTCGACCTTGTAGTCCGTGCCCTCGATGAAGTCGCGGAGCTTGGTCAGATCCTCGTCGCTGAGGTCCTTGCTACGCAGATCCGGGCTCACACCGGTCTCGGCGAGAATCTCAGTCGCGCGGGTACGGCCGATGCCGTAGATGTAGGTCAGTGCGATCTCCATGCGCTTCTCGCGCGGGAGGTCGACACCCATGAGACGTGCCATTCTTGGCGGTTTCCTTTTCTCGTTCGGAGGTCTGCTCCCCGCCCGTCCTCGCTGGTTCCGGCGCTTTCACGCCGGCCGAGGCCCCGGCCTCCGAGCCGGGGGTCCCACAGGGGCCGTATGCCCCCGCTGGTGCGGAGAGGTCATCAAAGAGTTCCAAGCGGCGAACCGCTCGAAGCGCGGTGACTAGCCCTGACGCTGCTTGTGACGCAGGTTGTCGCAGATCACCATGACCCGACCGTTACGGCGGATCACCTTGCACTTCTCGCAGATCGGCTTGACGCTGGGGTTGACCTTCACGTCAGTCCTATCCAGTTGTTCCGTGTTTTTCCACGCCGCACCGGGTATCCGGAACAGCGCCACGGCACGCACGACGAAGTCGCGCACGCACGCGATGATCCAGTGTACGCTGCGCGCGCCGCGCTCCCAAATCCGCTGCCGAGCGGCCGCCCGTGCTAGCCTCAGGCGCACACGTGACATGCACTATCCGTCACCGACGATTCCCAATGATTCGATAGGACCGAGACATGCGCATGTCCCTCGCTCGCCGACTGAGCGTCGCCGCGACCGCCGCCGCCGGCGTCGCCACGTCGTTGCTGGTCACCGCCGCTCCCGCCGCCGCCGCGCCGCGCATCGTCGTGGGCCCCGGCTCCGAGATCGACGTGGTGCAGAAGCGCACCGGCGACGGGATCGAGGTCGCCGCCTGCACCCTCGGCGTCCTCGCGATCACGCCGAACGGCGAGCGCGTCGGCGTCACGGCCGGCCACTGCGGACGCGCGGGACAGGACGTCGCCGTGCCCGTGCCCGGCACCGAGCGCACCATCGCCGCCGTCGGCAAGATCCGCCAGTCGTCGAACCCGAAGGTGACCAAGGACGGGCGGGTAGCGGACTTCAACGCACCCGACTGGGCGACCATCACCTTCAAGAAGGACGTCCCGCTGAGCACCTCGCTCGGCCGCGTCAAGCCCACCCGCGTCGCCCGTGCCGTCGTCGGCGACCGCGTGTGCCGCCAGGGCCGGACCACCGGCTGGCAGTGCGGCAAGGTCGTCGACGTCGCGACCACGCGGATCCTCACCGACCTCAAGGGCGATCACGGCGACAGCGGCGGCCCGCTCGTCCGGCTGTCCGACGGTGCCGCGCTCGGCCTCACGACCGGGGGTATCCAACTCTCGACGAACAGCGGCCTGATGTCGGAATTCATCGACCTGCAGTTCGTGTTCGCCCAGGCCGGCGGCCTGCGGCTCGCGGTCTAGCAGCCGGACTCCGGGCAACCGGACCCGATCGACCCGCAGATACGGAAAAGGCCCGCCCCGCGGGGTGGGCCTTTCTCGTCGCTGCGCTACACGGTCACTTGTACCGGTAGACGATGCGCCCGCGCGTGAGGTCGTACGGAGAGAGCTCCACGACCACGCGATCCTCGGGCAGAATACGAATGTAGTGCTGCCGCATCTTGCCGCTGATGTGTGCGAGCACCTTGTGCCCGTTCTCCAGCTCGATGCGGAACATTGCGTTGGGGAGCGGCTCGACGACGCGGCCCTCCACCTCGATGGCTCCGTCCTTCTTCGCCATACCCTCCACGATCCTGTTGTCTTCAGCGGACGCCGTGTGCGACCTGTGCCCCGCCGCGAGCGGCCGGGCATGCGGCCGAACGCCGCGCTACCCATCTATTCTACGCGCTCACGACCCTCCGACCGAATCCTGGCCGAACGCCCCGTCGGAACCGCCCTCGCGGCTGACGAGGTGCAACGCGAGTCCGACCGAGTCGGGGACGAAGTCCGCGGGGTCCGCGGCGACCGCCGCGAGCAGATCCGCCGGCTCCATCCACTCACCGCTCGCGACCTCCTCGGCTTGGTGGACGAGCGCACCGTCGTACGTGCAGACGTACTGGAAGCAGACGAACCGGGTGTGCGCGTCCGCGTACGAACGGACGCCGACGGGCCGCAACTCGACCCCGTGCACGCCCAGTTCCTCGAAGGCCTCGCGGGCGGCACCGTCGTCCGGCGACTCCCCCGCCTGCAGCACCCCGCCCGCGCAGAAGTCGCGCAGGCCCGGGTAGAGGTCCTTGACGACGGTGCGCCGGTGCACGTAGATGCGGCCGGCGCCGTCGAAGACGAGGATCGCCGTCGCGCCGTGCCGGAGGTTCTCCGCGCGCACCCGCGAGCGGAGCGCCGAGCCGGTCTCGCGCCCGGCCTCGTTGAACAATCCGACGATCTCGTCCTGCGGCATGCGCCTCCCCCTTTTCCCACAGTATGAGTCAAACCCTGGACATCGGCGCGCCCGTGCACTTGTATCGGGGCCATGAGCAATCCGGACAGCCCGAACTGGCACTTCGAGACCACGCAGATCCACGCCGGGCAGTCGCCCGACGGTGCGACCAACGCGCGTGCGCTCCCGATCTACCAGACCACGTCGTACACGTTCAACAACACCGACCACGCCGCGGCGCTGTTCGGGCTGGCCGAGCCGGGCAACATCTACACCCGCATCATGAACCCGACCCAGGACGCCGTCGAGCAGCGCGTCGCCGCGCTCGAGGGCGGTGTCGCGGCGCTCCTCGTCGCCTCCGGCCAGGCCGCCGAGACGCTGGCCATTCTCAACGTCGCGGAGTCCGGCGACCACATCGTCAGCTCGCCCTACCTGTACGGCGGCACGTACAACCTGCTGCACTACACCCTCGCCAAGCTGGGCATCGAGGTCACCTTCGTCGAGAACCCGGACGATCTGGAGCAGTGGCGCGCCGCCGTCCGCCCCAACACCCGCGCGTTCTTCGCCGAGACCATCTCCAACCCGCGCGGCCACGTGCTCGATGTCGCGGGCGTCTCCGGCGTCGCGCACGAGAACGGTCTGCCGCTCATCGTCGACAACACCGTCGCGACCCCGTACCTGCTGCGCCCGCTCGAGCACGGCGCCGACATCGTGGTGCACTCCGCGACCAAGTACCTCGGCGGCCACGGCTCGGCGATCGGCGGCGTCATCGTCGACGGCGGGAACTTCGACTGGACCCAGGGCCGGCACCCGAACTTCACCACCCCGGACCCGTCGTACCACGGCGTCGTGTTCGCCGACCTCGGCGCGCCCGCGTTCGCCCTCAAGGCCCGCGTCCAGCTGCTGCGCGACCTGGGCCCCGCCATCTCGCCGTTCAACGCCTTCCTGCTCTCGCAGGGCATCGAGACGCTGAGCCTGCGGGTGGAGCGGCACGTCGAGAACGCACAGAAGGTCGCCGAGTTCCTCACCGGCCAGGAGGCCGTGACCGACGTGATCTACGCCGGGCTCCCCTCGTCGCCGTACCACGATCGGGCGAAGGAGCTGCTGCCCAAGGGCGCCGGCGCCATCGTCGCGTTCGAACTGGGTGGCGGCGTGCCCGCGGGCAAGGCCTTCGTGGACGCGCTCCAGCTGCACAGCCACGTGGCCAACATCGGCGACGTGCGCTCGCTGGTGATCCACCCCGCCTCCACCACGCACAGCCAGCTCAGCGAGCAGGAGCAGCTCGAGGCCGGCGTGACCCCGGGCCTGGTGCGCCTGGCCGTGGGCATCGAGCACATCGACGACATCCTCGCCGACCTGCAGGTGGGCCTCAAGGCCGCCGCGGACGCGTCCTAGGGATCCGCTGATGCACGCGCTGCGGTGGTTGCGTCGGGCCGTCCGGTCCGTCCTGCGGGACGACGATGCCTGGACCGCGGCCGTGCAGCGCGGGTGCACGTAGCGCCCGATCCGCTCGTCGAAGGCACCCCCGACACCGTGAACGACGGAGTCGGGGGTGCTTCGTTCTGCACGCACTCGGATTCCGTCCGATTCGGACAGGGATTTCACCGGGATCGGATTGGGATACGACTGGTAGAGTGATCCCATGGAAGCAACAGTGGATTCCGTGGGCCGGATACTGGTCCCGAAGCAGCTCCGCGACGCGCTCGGCATCACGCCCGGCTCGGTGGTCGACATCTCGTGGTACGGCAGCGGCGTTCAGATCACCCCCGGCGGCCGTACCGCGAAGCTCGAGCGTGACGATGACGGTCGCCTGGTCGCGGTCGGCGACACCCCCTTCGATGACGACGTGCTGTTCGCGCTGATCGACGCCGGCCGCAGATGACGTCGGCGGCACTCATCGCGGTGGATACGTCCGTCGCAGTCCCCCTCTTATCCACCCTGCACCGGCAACACGAAGCCGTCGCCATGTGGGCGTCCGGGAAAAAGCTGGCATTGAGCGGTCACGCGCTTGCCGAGACCTATTCCGCGCTGACTCGGCTCCCGGGCGGGTCACGGGTCGCCCCCACCGATGCGACGGACCTCATCGACGCGAACTTCGAGCAGGTCCTCACGCCGGCGCCCCGCACAACAACCGAGATCCACCGATTGTGCGCGGAGCTGAACATCGCAGGAGGTCCGGTGTACGACGCGCTGGTCGCGTTCGCCGCCCGTGACAACGGCGCCACACTGGCCACCCGCGACGCCCGGGCACGTGGCATCTACAGCCTGGTGGGCGTCACGACGACCTTCGTCGCGCCGTAGCCCGGTTACCGCTCCAGGGCCGCCCGGACCTGGCGCTCCAGGGCGACGGTGGCGGGTCTCGGCAGGTCGATGAGGCCGTCGAGCTCGGACCGGGCCCGCTGGTACGCCTGCTGGCGCTCCGGGCCCGTGGCGGCACCGTCGAGCGCGACGGCCAGGAGGCGTTGCGCCTTGGCGAGGCGTTCCTGCTCGATCGGCGAGAAGTCCCCGCGGCGTCGGCGGTGCGCCTCCTGCTCGGCGACATCGAACGCGGCGGCGTAGGCGTGGACGGCGTCGCGGTACTCCTCCACCCCGTCGACCTGCTCCGGGCCGTCCGGGCGGAGCAGGTCCGCACGACGCTTGGCCTTGTGGAAGTCGACGGTGAGCGGCTCCCGCATGTCGACCATCATCGGGAAGTCGAGGATCGTCGACAGGTCCGTCTCGTACTCGAACCAGCGGGTGTCGACGGCGTCGTGGTCCGCGACCGCGCGCGCGAGTTCCTGCCGCACCTCGGCCGCATCGACCTGCGCGCGGCCCTTCGCCTGCGCCATCGCGGCCTTCGTCTCGTGCTTGATGCGGTACCGCTCGAGCCGGCGGTCCGCCCGCCGGTCACTCCAGCTGACCGCGCCCTTGACGCCGGCCGCGATCACGCCGCTGAAGGGGAAGATCAGCCACCAGAAGTTGAGCCACTCCACCTCACCAGGGTAGCGCGATGATTCGGGCCGCTCAGGACATCGTGTCCGTTCCCGAGCGGCCCGGAATCAGTTCTGCTGCTCCGCGTTCGCAACGATCACGTCGTGCACGTACTGCGCCAGGCCGGGAGCGATGTCGTCGTAGTGCTTGGTGAAGCGCTCGTCGGCGACGTACATCTGCGCGAGGCACACCTGCATCTCGTAGCTGCAGTCGTAGAACTTCTCGATGCTCGCCCGGTGCTGTTCGGCCAGTTCCCCGGCCTCGACGGTGCCGGGCGCGACCCCGCGGGCCAGGCCGTCGGCGAGCGCCGCCTCCAACGCATCGGTGTCGGCCTTGATCGCCTGCCAGTCCGCCTTGGAGAAGTGCCTCGTGCGCTCCGCACTCTGCTTCCACTCGTCGGTCTCGCCCCAGCGCTGCTGCGCCTCCTCGGCGTACTCGTCACCCATCCAGTTGTCGCCGAAGATCTCGGTCTGCTCCTCGGCGGTCAGTTGGATGCCCTGCTTCTTGCTGTTCATCATGTCCTCCACAGCCGCGACCATCCGGTGCAAACGGTCGATCCGCTCGGTCAGGAGCTTGCGTTGCTGCTCCAGGTGCGCCATGGCGTCGGCCGACGGATCGTCGAGCAGGGTCGCTATCTGCTCGAGGGGAAAACCCAGCTCCCGGTACATCAGCACGCGGTGCAGCCGCTCGACGTCGGCGTCCGAATAGGCCCGGTAGCCGGCGCGGGTGCGCGCCGACGGCGGGACCAGCCCGATCTCGTCGTAGTGGTGCAACGTGCGGACACTCACCCCGGTCATCCGCGCGATGACGCCGACCGGGTGGAACCGATGCTTCCCTTCGTTCACAGCGACCACACTGCGGCCTCACGTCGCGTGAGGGTCAAGCGCGGCACCGTCATCGCAGGTCAGGGAGGTGGGTCAGGGACGCGGAGTGAGGATGCGCGGACCGTCGGCGGTGACGGCGACGGTGTGCTCCCAGTGCGCTGCGCGTGCACCGTCGTCCGTGATAACGGTCCAGTCGTCCTCGAGGACGGAGGTGTCCGGGGTGCCGAGCGTGAGCATCGGCTCGATCGCGAGCGTGGACCCGACGACGAGGCGCGGGCCCTTGCCCGGGTCGCCCTCGTTGGCGAGGAAGGGCTCCATGTGCATCTCGCGGCCGATGCCGTGGCCGCCGTAGCCGTCGACGATGGCGAGGTCGCGACCGAGCCGCGCGGCCTGCGCGTAGGTGGCGGTCTCGATGGCGTGCGAGACATCGGTGAGGCGGTTGCCGTCGAGCATCGCGGCGATCCCGGCCTCCATCGCGAGGCGCGTGGCCTCGGAGAGGTCCGCGTCCTCCGCCGACAGCTCGCCGACGCCGAAGGTCCACGCCGAGTCGCCGTGCCAGCCGTCGAGGATCGCACCGCAGTCGATGGACACCAGATCGCCGGCGGCGAGCACCGTCGACCGGTCCGGAATGCCGTGCACGACGACCTCGTTGACCGACGAGCAGATCGAGCCCGGGAAACCGTGATAGCCCTTGAACGAGGGCACCCCGCCGGCCTCACGGATCACCGTCTCGGCGACCTCGTCGAGCTCGAGCGTGGAAACGCCGACGCGGGCGGCGTCGCGGACCGCGACGAGCGCGCGGCCCACGACGGCGCCCGCGGCGGCCATCGCGTCGAGCTCTCCCGCGGAGCGGAAGGGCACGGTCTTCTTCGTGAGGCGGAAACGACTCACTTGTCGAGCTGCGCGGTGACCCGGCCCAGCACCTCGTCGACGGTCCCGAGAGCGTCGATGTGCGTGACGAAGTCGCCGTAGTAGTCGAGCAGCGGCGCGGTCTGGTTCGCGTACACCTGCATGCGGTTGCGGATGACCTCTTCGGTGTCGTCCGCGCGGCCGCGCGCGAGCATGCGCTCGACGACGGTGTCCTCCGGGACGTCGAAGGAGATCACGGCGTCGAGCTTCTCGCCGCGCTCGGTGAGGATCTCGGCCAGCGAGTCGGCCTGATCCGTCGAGCGCGGGAAGCCGTCGAGGATGAAGCCGTTCTTCGCGTCCGGCTCCGTCAGGCGCGAGCGCACCATGTCGACGGTGACCGACGACGGGACCAGCTCGCCCGCGTCCATGTACTTCTTGGCCTGGACGCCGAGCGCGGTGCCCTCGCTGATGTTCGCACGGAAGAGGTCGCCGGTGGAGATGTGCGGGATGCCGTACTTCTCGGACAGCCGCTCGGCCTGCGTACCCTTGCCCGCCCCGGGAGGGCCCAGAATAACCAGTCTCACTTGAGGAATCCTTCGTAGTTGCGTTGCATCAATTGACTCTCGATCTGCTTCGTGGTGTCGAGCGCCACGACCACGATGATGAGGATCATCGTGCCGCCGAAGGGCAGATTGCTCGTGCTCGAACCGCCGCCCATCTCGAGGAACAGGTTGGGGAGAATCGCGATGATACCCAGGTACAGCGAGCCCGGGAGGGTGATCCGCTGCAGGACGTAGTTGAGGTAGTCCGCGGTCGGCTTGCCGGGGCGGATGCCCGGGATGAAGCCGCCGAACTTCTTCATCTCGTCCGCGCGCTCCTCCGGGTTGAAGGTGATCGCCACGTAGAAGTACGTGAAGAAGATGATCAGCGCGAAGTAGACGGCGATGTGCCAGGGGCTCGCGGGGTTGACCAGGTTGTTCTGGATCCACACCACCCAGCTCGCCGTCGAGCCGTTCGCGACCAGCTGGATCACCAGCTGCGGCAGGTACAGCAGCGACGACGCGAAGATGACCGGGATGACGCCCGCGGTGTTGACCTTCAGCGGCAGGTAGGTCGACGAGCCGCCGTACATCTTGCGGCCGACCATGCGCTTGGCGTACTGCACCGGGATGCGGCGCTGCCCCTGCTCGACGAAGACGACCGCGACGAGGATCACCACGACCGCGACGCACACGAGGCCGAAGACGAGGCCGCCCTGGCTCTGGAGGATCTTCTGCCCGTCGGCGGGCAGGCGGGAGGCGATGCCCGCGAAGATGAGCAGAGACATGCCGTTGCCGATCCCGCGCTCGGTGATCAGCTCGCCGAACCACATCACGACGATCGCGCCGGCGGTCATCACGACCACGATGGTGACCAGGGTGAACAGGTCGTTGTTCGGGAGGATCGGCTTGTCGGCCGGGCAGCCCTGCAGCAGCTGGCCGCGCGAGGCCATCGCGACGATCGCGGTGGCCTGCAGCAGTGCCAGCGCCACCGTGAGGTAGCGGGTGTACTGGGTGATCTTCGCCTGGCCGGCCTGGCCCTCCTTGCGGAGGGTCTCGAACCGTGGGATGACCACCATCAGCAGCTGGATGATGATCGACGCCGTGATGTACGGCATGATGCCGATCGCGAACACCGACAGCTGCAGCAGTGCGCCGCCGGAGAACATGTTGATCAGCGAGTAGACATCGGCGTTCGCGCCCTTGCTGACAGTATCGATGCACTCACTGACGTTCTTGAAGTCCACGCCGGGCGACGGCAGGGTCGCGCCGAATCGGTAGAGCACGACGATGCCCAGGACGATCAGCATCTTCCGTCGCAGATCCGGGGTCCGGAAGATCGGGACTAGGGCCGAAAGCACACATCCTCCTGGCAGCCGGGCGACCCCGACCGGGGCGCCCCACGCTCGTGGACACGTCCTCCACCCGCGGCGGAGTGCCGTGTCCTCATGGGTAATCCTGCAAACGTATGAAACTCTAACAGCCGCTCTCAAAGAGGCTGTTCAGGGTGGGTGGCAGACCGCATGCGCGGTGACCAGCCCGCGCGGCACACAGCCCGCGGGTTCGGAGCGTACCGCCCGGCAGGAGGCGGACGGTCACCGTCGAACCCGCGAAACGAGAGCCGCGGTAGGCACCGGTGACCGGCGCCTACCGCGGCGTCCACGTTGCGCTCAGCGCGAGGACTAGGCCTCGGCCGAGGGCTTCAGCTCGGTGGTCGAACCACCGGCGGCCTCGATCTTCGCCTTGGCGGCGCCGGTGACCTTGGTCGCCGTCACGTCCACCTTGACGCTGATCTCGCCGTCGCCGAGAACCTTGACGACACGGTTCTTGCGAACCGCACCGGCGGCGACGAGCTCGTCGATGCCGATGGTGCCGCCCTGCGGGAACAGACGGGCGATGTCGCCCACGTTCACGACCTGGTACTCGACCCGGTTGCGGTTCTTGAAGCCCTTGAGCTTCGGCAGCCGCATGTGCAGCGGCATCTGCCCGCCCTCGAAGTTCACGGGGACGTTCTTGCGGGCCTTGGTGCCCTTGGTGCCGCGACCGGCGGTCTTACCCTTGGAGCCCTCACCGCGACCCACGCGGGTCTTCGCGGTCTTCGCGCCCTTAGCGGGACGGAGATCGTGCAGCTTGATAGCCATTGCTTACACCTCCTCCACTTCCACGAGATGCGACACGACCTGGATCAGGCCGCGGTTGACGGGGGTGTCCTCACGGACGACCTGCTTGCGGATGCCCTTGAGGCCCAGCGTCCGCAGGCTGTCGCGCTGGTTCTGCTTGAGCCCGACCAGGCCACGCGTCTGAGTGATCTTCAGCTGTGCCATGACTTACGCTCCCTGACCCGCGCGAGCGCGGAGCATGCCGGCCGGGGCGACGTCCTCGACGGGCAGGCCGCGACGAGCCGCGACCTCCTCGGGACGCTGCAGCTCCTTGAGAGCCGCCACGGTCGCGTGCACCACGTTGATGGCGTTGTCCGAGCCCAGGCTCTTGGCGATGACGTCGTGGACGCCGGCCGCCTCGAGCACGGGACGCACGGCGCCACCGGCGATGACACCGGTACCCGGGCTGGCGGGACGCAGCAGCACGACGCCGGCCGCGGCCTCACCCTGCACCGGGTGCACGATGGTGTTGCCGATCATGGGGACGCGGAAGAAGTTCTTCCGAGCCTCCTCGACACCCTTCTGGATGGCCGCAGGAACTTCCTTGGCCTTGCCGTAACCGACGCCGACCATGCCCTGGCCGTCGCCGACGATCACGAGGGCGGTGAAGCTGAAGCGCCGACCACCCTTCACGACCTTCGACACGCGGTTGATGGTGACGACCTTCTCGATGAACTGGCTCTTCTCGGCCTCACGGCCACCGCGCTGATCGCGATCGCGACCACCACGGCCGCCGCGGCGGTCGTTCGAGTTCTCGGGGCCGTTGCTGCCGGCGGGCCCATTGCCGCCGTCACGACGCTGACGTCCGGGCATCAGGCTGCCTCTCCTTCGATGGAAAAGATGGTGGTGTTGGTCATCAGAACTCCAACCCGCCTTCGCGAGCGGCGTCCGCGAGAGCGGCGATCCGGCCGTGGTACTTGTTGCCACCACGGTCGAACACGACGGCCTCGACACCGGCTGCCTTGGCGCGGGCCGCGATGAGCTCGCCGACCTTCTTCGCCTGGGCCGACTTGTCGCCACCCGCAGCCTTGACGTCCGCCTCCAGCGTCGACGCCGCGGCCAGCGTGTGGCCCTTGAGGTCGTCGATCAGCTGCACGTGGATGTGCCGGCTGGAGCGCTTGACGACGAGGCGCGGACGGGCCGCGGTGCCCTCGATCTTCTTGCGCAGGCGGAAGTGACGGCGAGCCTTCGACGTGCGACGACGAGTCGAGACGTCCTTGCCCACCGGGATACGCTTGTTGTTCTCGGTCTGAGTTGCCATGAGTTACTTACCCGTCTTTCCGACCTTGCGACGGATCTGCTCACCCTCGTACCGCACGCCCTTGCCCTTGTAGGGATCGGGACGACGGAGCTTGCGGATGACCGCCGAGATCTGGCCGACCTGCTGCTTGTCGATGCCGGACACGGAGAACTTGGTGGGGCTCTCCACCGCGAAGGTGATGCCCTCGGGCGCCTCGATCGGCACCGGGTGGCTGTAGCCCAGGGCGAACTCGAGGTCCTTGCCCTTGAGCGCCACGCGGTAACCCACGCCGTAGATCTCCATCTTCTTGGTGTAACCCTCGGTCACACCGGTCACCATGTTGGCGACCAGGGTCCGCGACAGGCCGTGCAGCGCGCGATTGCGCCGCTCGTCGTCGGGACGGGCCACCACGACGGCGCCCTCTTCGTTCTTCGACACCGAGATCGGCTCGGAGACGGTCAGCGACAGCTGGCCCTTGGGGCCCTTGACGGTGACGTCCTGGCCTGCGATCTGCACGTCGACGCCCGCGGGAACGACCACGGGGTGCTTACCAATACGCGACATAAGTTTGTTGTCCCCTTACCAGACGTAAGCGAGGACTTCGCCGCCCACGCCCTGCTTGGCTGCCTGGCGATCCGTGAGGAGGCCCGAGGACGTGGAGATGATCGCCACGCCCAGGCCACCGAGGACCTTCGGCAGGTTGGTGGACTTCGCGTACACGCGCAGACCGGGCTTCGACACGCGGCGCAGGCCGGCGATCGAACGCTCACGGCTGGGGCCGTACTTCAGCGAAACGACGAGGTTCTTGCCCACCTCGGCGTCCTCGGTACGGAAGTCGGTGATGTAGCCCTCACGCTTGAGGATCTCGGCGATGTTCGCCTTGATCTTCGAGTGCGGGAGCGTCACCTCGTCGTGGTACGCCGAGTTGGCGTTGCGCAGACGGGTCAAGAAGTCTGCGATCGGATCAGTCATGGTCATGACAGATTCGTCTACCTTTCTCGCAGCGGTTCCCATGCATCGCCGGCGCTCTGGTGCCCTCACGAGGAGGGCCTGGATCGTCCGACGGTGGGCCTACTACGAAGCAAACCGTCCTGCAATACCGTTGCACTGCAGGGATTCCGGACCGGCCGGACGAGTCCGTACCGGTTCGGGGAAGTGCGCCGGCCGTGCTCGAAGCACGGCAGGCAACCTCTCTAGTGTAGAGAAAGTCCCGGTCAGAGTCGAATCAGTGTGGCTCGTCCGGCCCGGATGGCGTCACACGTCACCGGGCCCGACGGTGCCGCCCGGTCGTCCCCCGCGCCGCACAGACTCCCCCACTCCACGGCTCCGCCCCCACCGGACGCCGGTCGTGCGGTGGGGGCTCGGCCGTCCCCCACGCGGCGCCGACGTCCCCCGCGCCACGCCAGGCCTCCCGCATCGGACGCCGACTCCCCCACCACACGCCGTGCACCGTCGGCCATCCCCCGCGCGGCGCCGACTCCCCCACCGCACGCTGGATCCCCCACCCGACGCCCACCGCGTACCGTCGGCGCCATGACGCACGGCGATACCGGGGTCTTCACCCTCCACCTCGTCGAACTGCCCCGGACGACGACGGCGTCGCTGCTGGTGCGGCCGCCCGGGCCGGGCACCGTCCCCGGGCTGCGGCACGCCGAGACCCTGGCGCTGATGCGGCTCGGCGCGCCCGTCGTCTCCCCCGACCGCCTGCAGCTGCGCCGGTTGGCGATGTTCGCGCGGTGGGACGACGAGGCCGCGATCGACGACCACCTCGCGAGCCCGGCCGGCGCACGACTGGCCGACGGCTGGCACGTGCGGATGCGTTACCTGCGGCGATGGTCGCAGATCAGCGCGCTGCCGGGACTACCCGCACGGGCCGGCGAGTGGGACGAGGACGAACCGGTGGTCGCGGTCACCGTCGCCCGGATGCGCCTGCCGGAGGTGCCCCGCTTCCTGCACTGGGGGCGGCCCGTCGAACGCCAGGTCCGCGACGATCCCGGCGCGACGCTCGCGGGAGCGGCGATGCGCCCGCCGAACACCATCGCCACCTTCTCGATCTGGCGGACCGTCCGCGCGATGACGGACATGGTGCACGGCCACAGCGACCTGCCGGATCCACATCGGCACGAGGTCGCGATGGAGGAGCGCCGGCGCCGGGACTTCCACCACGAGTTCGCGACCTACCGGTTCCGGCCGGTCTCCGAGCACGGCAGCTGGGACGGGCGGCGCGGATACGTTCCCGGCCTCCCGCCCGGCGCGTGACGCCCGGGGTCGCTCCCGGCGCGTGATGCCCGGGGTCGCTCCCGGCGCGTGACGCCCGGGTCACTCCCGGCGCGTGAGCTTGTAGTGCAGCCGCAGCGCCGTCGCCGGCCCGACCCGCACGACGTGATCGGTGCGCAGCGTCCCCTCGTCGTCGACGTACAGCTGGAAGCTCTCGTGCAACGGCACCCGCTTGGCGAAGTCGCGGCCACTGTCGTGGACGGTGATGTACGCGCCGTCGGCGCCCCACGGGCCCCGCGGCGACGCCAGTTCGAGCGCTCCGCCCGGCCGGTCGGAGGGCCGTAGGAAGACCTGCAGGTTCCCCGCCTCGAGCGGGAAGGTGACGTGCACGCTGGGGCGGTCGGCGCCGGGCAGGGTCCGCGTGGAGTAGCAGCCGCTGAACACCGTGTCGCCGGAGCTGCGCAGTGTCCGGATCCAGCCGGCGGCGACCTGCTCGCCCGCACTGTCGGTGAGCACGGACACCCGGCCGTCGAGCCCGCGCGCGACGTCCAGGGGGTTCGTCGGGAGCGCGAGCTGCTGCACGCGCCGGCCGAAGCCGCGCGAGACGATCGCGCCGCCCGGCTGGAACAGCGGCGACCAGCTGCTCCACACCTCCATCCGCCACCGCGCGGTGCGCGCGTAGAAGTCGACGATCGACGGGTGCAACGCCGACGGGTCGAATCCCGCCCCGGCCAGGGCGCCCCAGTCGGGGATCAGTCCCGCGTCGGGCAGGTCGTGGTGGACCGTGCCGCCCCGGCGGGCGGCCTCGGCCTCGAGCCACGCCGTCCCGACGGGTCCGGGGCCGACCGTCGGCGCCCGGAGCCAGGCGTCGGCACCGTCGAGGTCGATCTCCCGCCCGGTCAGGCGCCAGAACTTCCGCGTCCCCAGGTCGACGGTGCGGGCGAACCGACGTTTCGGAGCATCTCGCATGCCGTCACCCCATCACACCCGCGCCGCGTCCGCCCTCGGGAGGACGACGGGGCGCGGGGCGCGGCGTACCGTCGAAGGGCATGAAGGTCCCCGAGATCGTGCACGAGCCCCGCCTCTATCAGCTGGCCGCCGCGGGCCAGGCGGCCGATGCCGCGATCTGCGTGCAGCCGATCCCCTACGTCGCCGCGTGCCTCGACTCCGTGGGGTGGCCCGACGGTGGGCGGTGGTTCTTCCCGGTGGTCAAGGGCGCGTCGGCGCTGGGGCTCGCGGCGGCGCCGCGGTGGCCCGGCCTGGCCCGGTTCACCGCGATCATGCTGACGCTGTACTTCAGCGTCGCGGTCGGCATGCACGTGCGGGCCCGCGACCTGCGGCTGAACTTCGCCGCCGCCTCGTCGATGCTGGTGTTCTACGCCGCGCTCGCCGCGACGGGGCCGCGCGTCAGTTCACCCGCAGCGTCGTCGTGACCGGGGTGGGGTTCTGGGTGAGGTCCAGGACCGGGCAGTGCGCGTCGACGGTGTCGGTCAGCTCACGGTAGCGCTCCTCGCTGTCCGGGCCGGTGATGTCGACGGTGACCCGCACGGCCGTGAATCCGGGGCGGACGGTGTCGTCCAGGCCGAAGAAGCCGCGCACGTCGAGGTCGCCCTCGGCGCTGAGCTTCAGCTCGTCGATGCTCACGCCCAGCTTGTCCGCGTAGAAGCGGTAGGTCACGACCTGGCAGGCCAGGAGCGCGCCCAGGTACGCCTCGACGGGGTTGATCGCGGTGTCCGTGCCGCCGAGCGTGGGCGGCTCGTCGACCGCGAGAGTGTGCTGCCGGGCCGTCGTGACGCTGCCGACGGTGCCCTGCGGCGCCGCGGTCGCGGAGAACACCACGTGCGCGTTGGCGACATTGCGCGAGACGGCCTCAGCGGTCGCGTCGATGATGGCGGTGAGGGTTCCGGTCGCGGATGCGGTCATGTGGGGTTCCTTCGGTGGGGGGCGGATGGTTCTTCCGCGGACCGTATGACCGTTTCGCCCGGGACGCACTGGTTGCGCTCAGCATGATTGCCTGCGGATATTCTGACCCCGTGTCCACCTCCCTCACGGTCGCCCTGCTCGCGGTGCTCACCACGGTGGGCCTGGTCGGGTCCGTCGTGTCCGACGGTGCCGCCTCCCTCGTCTGGGCCGTGACGACCGTCGCGGTCGCGGGGCTGCTCGCGTGGCGCCTGCGGTCCGCCCCGCCGGGGATGGGGCTGGTCGCCGCGTTCGTGACCGGCATCCTCGTGGTGTCCGCCGGGTTGCCGGTGGCGATCGTGATGACGGAGGACGCCGGTGGGTCGGGATCACGCGGCGCCGCGAAGCCCGCGGGGGTGGCTCCCGGCTCGGCGAGCCCCGTCGCCGACCCGTCGACGGAACTCCGCAGGGCCGTCGCGAAGGCCGGCGAGTTACCGGGCGGGGCGGAGTCGATCCTCTCCATCGACATCGACGAGAACACCACGCGGGTGACCACTCTCGACCTGACCACCGGCCAACGCGTCTCCGCCTACTTCTCCCACAGCAGCGACACGTGGTACGAGCCCAGTCGCAGCTCGACGAACGACCGCGCGGACGCCGCGTTCAAGGCCTCCGACATCGCCGGCCTCGACCTCACGGCGACGGCGACGAAGGTCACCGCGGCCGCCGACACGATCGGCATCGACCGGACCTCGCCGCACGCGTCGGACGGCATCGAGATCGAGCGGCGCAGCGGCGACAAGAAGCTCGTCGCGACCTTCAGCATGTCGGGCGTCGACATCGAGACCGACGGCGCCGGCGCCCTTCCCGACAACCTGGCTCTCGCGAAGGTCGACGGACTGCTACCCACGGCCGAACGACTCCTGCGCACCAACGGTCTGGATCCGGCGCAGCCCGTCATCGACGAGCTGCAGTACCGCGTGTTCGCCTCCAACGCCGGCTCCGTCGGATCCGGGAGGGGCACCGTCGAGATGCGGATCAACGGCGCCGGCCGATCCGGCACTCTCAAGGAGACCGTCGGCAAGTTCCCCGAGGTCAGCCTCACGCCGTCACGGTCGGCGAGCAGCTCCGCGTTCGCGCTCCGCGTCATCACCTCCGCCGGCATCGAGCGTGCCCGAGCGGACCTCGAGAAGCGCTTCACCGTCCTCCCCATCGACGCCCACGCTCTGGGACTCGAGATCGACGAGGACAGTCGTGCTCGTTCGTCCTCGCGGGCGGCACCGCCCGTGATGGAGGTCGGCCTCGGACCGGGCTCGAGGTCGAGCGCCTACTACGCGCTGGACGGCACCTACCTGCGCGCCGACTGAGCCGGATCCGCGCCGGTCAGGTGCGGGCCGTGAGGCGGCGCACCGTCGACACCTCGGACTCGCGGTAGGCACGACCGTCGGGCCAGAGCAGGTCGTGGAACCACTGCGCGGGCTGCCGCGCCCCGACGTAGGGCTGCTTCCACGAGTCCCACGGGTAGTAGGTCTGGCTGCGGCCCGCCACGAAGCCCCACTGGTAGGCGTCGATGCCGAGCTCCTTGCAGATCGGCAGGATCGTCTCGATCGTGCTGCCCTGCGGGCGGGCCATGTACTCGGTGAGCAGCATCGGCCGGCCCTGCTTCGCGAGGTCGGCGGCCATGGCACGGAACTTCTCCGGCGGGTCGTAGCTGTGGAAGCTGATGACGTCCGACTGGGCGAGCTGGATCGCGCGGATCTCGGGGCGGGTGTCGGCCCAGACGCCGGAGGTCAGCGGCTGCGTCGGGGCGCCGGCGCGGGCCCACTCGAAGGCCTTCGGGAGCAGCTGCGCGACGCGGGCCACCTTGTCCGGCGGGCTCAGCGGGTAGGAGTCGGCGAGGTTCTCCGGCTCGTTCCACACGTCCCACGCGATCACGCGCGGATCGTTCGCGAAGGCCTTGACCACGCCGGTCGCGTAGGCCCGCAGCGTGCTGGTGTCGGGGTTGGTCAGGCCCGCGGCGCCCGGGCTCTGCACCCAGGTCGAGTTGTGCACGCCGGGCGTGGGCTCGCGCTGGACGCCCGGCTTCGGGTTCGGATCCCAGCACGAGTCGAACAGCACGAACATGACCTTGATGCCGTTGGTGTTCGCGACGGTGAGGAACTGGTCGAGGCGCCGCACGAAGCCGGTCGGGTCGGCGGTCCACAGCTGGTCCTGCAGGAACACGCGCATCGTGGTCATGCCGAGCCCCTTGGCCCAGCTGAGCTCGAGGTTCATCCGCACCGGGTCGAAGGTCTGCGCCTGGAACATCTCGAACTGGTTCCCGGCGTTGGCGTTGATGTAGTTCGCGCCGACCATCCAGGGGTTCTGCGCGCGCCACTGCTGCGCGCGTTCGGGGGTCCAGCGGGTGGTGGGCCCGGCGGGGGCGCCCGGCGTCGTCGGCCCAACGGTGCCGCCCGCCCCCGGTCCGGAGCCAGGGTCGGCGGCGGCACGCGCCGCGATCATCGCGGCCGGCACCGCAGCGGCGGCCGCACCCAGCAGCACCCGTCGAGTCACAACAGTCACACTGACACCATAGGCAACAATTGTCACGGGAGTGTTGCGGCGCGCGGCAGCGCGCGCCGCGGACCACCGCGCATTACGGGTGCGAACGGCTTCCCGCACCCGTTTCGCGCAGCCGCACCCTGCACGCCGGGGGCGCTGGCGCATTTCAGGTGCGGATGACCTCGCGCACCCGTTCTGCGCGCGGCGATCGGTTCCGATCAGCTCTCGATGGCCTTGCGGGCCTCTGCCTCCAGCTCGGCGCGGAACCGCGGCGGCGCGGGCAGGACGCCCCGATCGACCAGCCGGTCGACGGTGCTCACCACCTGGTTCAGGTACGCCGCCCGCTCTGCGGCGGTGCTGGACGAAGCGTGACGGTAGAGCTTGAGCCCACGGTCGAGGTCGCGCGCGTCCTCGGCGGGCAGCCCGGTGGTGCCGGTGCTGCGGGCGTGCCGGTCGGCGGCGTACCAGGTGGTGCGCAGGTCGGTGACGGCGTCGGCGTACTCCGCGGCGGACCCCTCGCCGGGGTATTCGTCGGTGCGCAGGGCGCCCGCGTGCTCGAGGGCGTCGTGGAAGGCGATGACCTTCGGCGAGCTGAGGTCCCACATCGCCGGGAAACGGAGCAGCATCTCCGGATCGAGCTCGTAGCCCGCGTACTCGGACAGCACCTCGTCGTGACGGCCCGTCGCACGCTCCCACAGCGCCCTGCCCGACGGCGCCGGGGTCGCCTTCGGCTGCGCCCGCGGCCGCTGCGGCGCAGGGGCGTCGACGAACCGCAGCGGGTCGGGCCGGCGCACCGCCGCCGCGTCGCCGGGGCCGGCGAGGAGTACGACCATTGCGACGATCAGGCCGCCGGCCAGGAACAGCATCCCGATCGGCCCGATGAACCGCGTGGCGATCAATCCGACGGCGGCGACGCCGAGCGCCACCGCGATCGCGCTACGCATCGGAATCACCCACATCGGACAG
This sequence comes from Tsukamurella pseudospumae, assembly GCF_001575205.1. Lineage (GTDB taxonomy): Bacteria > Actinomycetota > Actinomycetes > Mycobacteriales > Mycobacteriaceae > Tsukamurella > Tsukamurella pseudospumae. The sequence goes on along the minus strand of NZ_LSRE01000018.1, from coordinate 42,568 downwards.
CGTAGCCGTCAGGCCGCGAGCGCCTGCTGCCCCACCGGAGGTGACGTGGCGGCATCGTCGAGCGACGGGGGCCGCGCGATCCGCGCGTAGGCGACCACCATGACGCCCACGACACCGAGCAGTGCCACGGCGGCGAGATGGCCGCTCTGCGCCATGGGGACGCTGAGGTACCGGATGGCCAGCAGGATCGCGGCGAAGGCCACCGTCCCGCCCACGACGGTGACGATGCGGCGGGGGTGCCAGCCGTCCTCGGGGCGGATCATCGCGGCCTCGAGGGTGAGGGCGAAGACGAGGCCGGCCACGAGGTCGACGCCGTAGTGGGCGCCGAGGCCCAGGGTCGCCGAGATCGTGCACACCCACCAGACGACGCCGAACATCTTGAGCAGGCGCGGCCCGCGCAGGGCGTGCACGAGGATCGCGGTGGCCCAGGCGGTGTGCAGGCTGGGCATGCAGTTACGGGGCGCCTGCTGGCTGAAGTACGCCGAGACGGGCTCGAGCGACGTGGGCACCACGTGCGGCCAGACGTTCATCCAGCCCGCGCCGGCGACCTCGTTGCCGAAGGCGTACGCCGGTCCGACGACCGGGAACAGGAAGTAGACGACCGGGCCGATGGCGCCGATCAGGATGAAGGACTTCACGATGTGGTGCCGCGGGAAGCCCTCGGTGGAGCTGCGCCGCAGCTGGAAGTAGGCGACCACGGCCGCCCCGACGGGCAGGTAGGTGTAGACCTTCGTGATCAGCCACAGGTACCAGCCGTGCTCGTGCACGAGCCGCCCCATCACCCACGACGGGCTGCCGAGCGCGCGGTCGGCGACCTCGACGAAGTGGTCGGCGACATCGGGCAGCGCCTGCATCGTCAGGCCCAGCCAGACGGCGGAGACGGCGTTCGCAGCGATGAGGATCGCGGCGACGCCGGCGGCCTTGAGCGCCGCGGCCCGCTCCGAGCCGGTCAGGCGGGTGCCGGCGTAGACGGTGAGCGCGAGGAGCCCCCACATCACGCCGTTGCCGAAGTGCAGCGGCGACCCGGCCAGCAAGCGCTCGCCGTTGAACAGCACCTCGACCCCGGCCACGACGCCGACGAAGGGCAGCCGCAGCCGCGCGGGCATGCACATCAGGGCCAGTGCGAGGGCGGCGACCTTCACCTCACCGGTGACGGGACGGCCGACGAAGTCGGAGACGAGGCCGTGCACCGGGCCGCGGAGCCCGTAGTACATCGCCGCGGCCTGGATCACCAGGACGAACGCGACGACGGCGAGCACCGCCCAGGTCCATTGCCTCTTCCCCCAGCCGCGGCGGGAGCGCTCCCCGCGTGGACCCCGCGGGAGCGCGAAGTCTGCACGCACCAACATGAGATGACAGCATAGTTAACGGACGGGTAACTCTGTGAATCCGAACGGCGTTTCGTGATGGAGAACGCTCGAAAAAACGACAGCGGGCGCGCATCCCCGAAGGGATGCGCGCCCGTTTTGTCTGTGTCCGGTGAGGCCGGACGGTGTCCCGGGTCAGACCCGGGGATCACTCACCAGCTGCTCTTGTGCACACCGGGGAGCTCGCCGGCGTGCGCCATCTCGCGCAGGCACACACGGCAGAGGCCGAACTTGCGGAACACCGAGTGCGGGCGGCCGCACTTGTTGCAACGGGTGTACGCGCGGACGGCGAACTTCGGCTTCTTGTTGGCCTTGTTGACCAGCGCCTTCTTTGCCATGGCTCAGTTCTCCTTGAAGGGGAAGCCGAGGTGCTTGAGCAGTGCGCGGCCTTCCTCATTGTTGGTGGCAGTGGTGACGACGGTGATGTCCATGCCGCGCGGGCGGTCGATGGAGTCCACGTCGATCTCGTGGAACATCGACTGCTCGTTCAGGCCGAACGTGTAGTTGCCGTTGCCGTCGAACTGGTTGCCGTTGAGGCCGCGGAAGTCGCGGATACGGGGCAGCGCGATCGAGGTGAGGCGATCGAGGAACTCCCACATGCGGTCGCCACGGAGGGTGACGCGCGCGCCGATGGGCATGCCCTCACGCAGCTTGAACTGCGCGATGGACTTGCGGGCCTTGCGGATCTCCGGCTTCTGGCCGGTGATCAGCTCGAGGTCCTTGACGGCGCCGTTGATGAGCTTGGCGTCGCGGGCGGCGTCGCCGACGCCCATGTTCACGACCACCTTGACGACGCCGGGGATCTGCATCACGTTGGCGTAGTCGAACTCGCTGTTGAGCGCGTCCTTGATCTCGGCGCGGTAGCGCGCCTTCAGGCGCGGCTGGGTCTTCTCAGAGGTGGTCATCTCAGATGTCCTTCCCGTTCTTGCGGGAGATCCGCACGCGCTTGCCGGTCTCCTCGTCGGTCCGGTAGCCCACGCGGGTGGGGTTGCCGTCCGAGTCGACGACCATCACGTTGGAGACGTGGATCGGGGCCTCACGGACCTCGATCCCGCCCTGCGCGGTGGCGGACGTGCTGGTGTGCTTCTTGATCCGGTTGACGCCCTCGACGAGGACCTTGTCAGCCTGCGGGAAGGACTCGACGACCTTGCCCTTCGCGCCCTTGTCGGGTCCCGAGACCACGATGACGGTGTCGCCCTTGTGCACCTTCATGTCAGAGCACCTCCGGGGCCAGCGAAACGATCTTCATGAACTTCTTGTCGCGCAGCTCGCGGCCGACCGGGCCGAAGATGCGGGTGCCACGAGGATCGTTGTCGTTCTTGATGATGACAGCGGCGTTCTCGTCGAACTTGATGTACGAGCCGTCCGGACGGCGGCGCTCCTTGGAGGTGCGCACGATCACGGCCTTGACGACCTCGCCACGCTTGACGTTGCCGCCGGGGATGGCGTCCTTGACAGTGGCAACGATGATGTCACCGATGCCGGCATAGCGGCGCGAGCTTCCACCGAGCACGCGGATGCAGAGGATTTCCTTAGCACCCGTGTTGTCGGCGACCCGCACTCGCGATTCCTGCTGAATCACTAGAGAGTCTCCTCAGACCTGGATTTTCATGCGCGCCGGATTACCGACCCGAACACGCGCGGTCCGCCACCTGTGACACGAGGCCGCAGGCAACCGGTCCATGATAGAGGAAACCGCAGGTCGCTGTCGAATCACGCCCGGTCAGTCCCTCGGCCCCCTGTCCCCCAGGTCCGACGGTGCGCCGCCGCCACCCCACGCGGTCGCGATGGGGCCGGCCACTGCCCGCACCGGGCAGAACGGGTGCGGGAAGCCATCCGCACCCGAAATGCGCCAGCGCACCCGGCACGCAGGGTGCGACCGGGCGAAACGGTTGCGGGAAGCCATCCGCACCCGAAACGCGCCGGCGCACCCGGAGGACCCTCGCGCGGGCGCAGACCGTGTCGTTCGACCGGATGACGTGCTATGTGCCGCGACGGGCATGCCGTAACTTCCAAGACGTGCAGCTCTCGGACCTCCCCTCGGGCGGGGTGACGCGCCTGCGGGCCACGTCCCCGCTCGCACTGACGGCCGCTGCCGAGCGCCGCGGGCCGGAGGACCCGATCGTGGTCTTCCCGGGGCTCACGCAGCCGCTGGGATCCGCGCCCAGCGCGATCATCGAGGACGTGCTCGCGCGGACCGTCGCGGTCGCGCTCGAGCTGTTCCCGGCGTGGCTGCCCGCTGCGGACGGCACGGACGGCACGGACGGCGCCCCCGAATCCGACGGCGTCCTGGACCGGTTCGCGGTCCGCTCGCTCAGTCATCGGCACGACGGTGCCGCCGGGCTCGGGACGGCCCTCGGGGCGCTCGCGACGGCGGCGCTGCGGCCCGAGTCGATCGCCGCGTTCACGGAACTGCCTGCGGCGGACCGTCGGAGCGCGGTCGAGTACGCGCTGACCCGCGGCTACGGCGCCGGGCGCGCGGCACTGGCGCTGGTGGTCGACCGGCTCATCGCCCCGCATCAGGCCGACGCGCTGTCCGTCGGCGCGCAGTGGCTGGCGCGCGGCGGCTGCGCCGTGTGGCTGCTCGGTCCCGGTGCGGCACCGCTGGACCGGTTCCCCGTCGTCGACGGTCCGCCGGTCCCCGACGACGAGGACGTCTGGCCGACGCAGTACACGGTGGGCCTCGAGCCCGCCCCGCTCTACCCGCCGGTCGCCGGCAGGCCGCACCCGGCGAGCGCGGCGGAGAAGTACCTGGAACAGGGGCTGGCGCGGGTGGACTGGGCCGCGGCGCGGCACTGGAACTACGCCGTCGACCTGGGTCCGCTGCACCCGCCCGTGCGCGTGGACCTGCTGTTCCCGCAGCCCCGGTTGGTCGTCGAGATCGACGGCCCGGACCATCGCTCGGTCGAGAAGTACGAGGCCGACCGGCGCCGCGACGCGGACCTCCTGCTCGCCGGGTTCCGCGTGCTGCGGTTGACGAACAGCCGGATCTTGGGAGACCTCGCCGAGTCGATGTCCGTCATCCGTACATTGGTGCTGTCGGGAACGCGATGACAGAAGGGCGTGTCGGGTGAGCGAGTCGATCGCCGGTCTCACCGGCACGGAGACCGCGGTGCTGCTGGTCCTGGCCGCCGCGGTCGAACCGGTCCGCAATCCCGATCTCCAGCAGTTCGGACCCGCCCTCGAGGCGCCCGCACGCCGCCGGCTCGTCGATCGCGGACTCCTGGACGTGGAGAAGGGATCCCGGGGGGCGCTCGTGCTCTCCCTCACCGACAAGGGCTGGGCCGCCGCCGCCGATCTGCTCGAGTCGCCTCCCCCGCCGCGCGCGACCCCGCAGCTGCGCGCGATGCTCACGTTCGCCGCGGGCATCGGCCGCTACCTGCGCCGCGAGTCGCTCGCGCTCGGCGAGGTCATGATGCCCGGGCCGGGCACCCCGGAGCCGGTCCCGGCACCGTCTGGCCCGGGCGCGGCACCGTCGGCGCCGGTTCCGCAGTCCGACGATGCCGCCCACGCCCGCCCGGCAGGAAGCCCCGTCGAGCGGGTGCGCGCGGCGTACCTGCGGATCGCGGCGCCCGGCGCGTGGGTGGCGCTGCACCGCTTGCGCGCGGCGCTGCCGGACCTGCCCCGCGCGGACCTCGACGACGCCCTGCGCGACCTCTACCCCGAGCCCGGCGTGCACATCGTCGCGGAGGACAATCTCAAAGCCCTCACCGCCGAGGACCGCGCCGCCGCGCTGCACCTCGGCGGGAGGCCCCTGCACGCGATACGGATCACCCGATGACACTGTCCGACCTGCAGCGCGCCGCGCTGCGCTCCGTCCGCCTGAGCTGGGCCCCCACCTACGAGGAGGTGTGGGACACGGCGACGGAGGACATGCACGTCGACGGCCTGCACACCGACGTCTGGGAGGACCTCGAGGACGCGCTCGGCGACGCGGTCGCGTCCACCGGCGCCTCCCCCACCGGCCTGGTGATCACGGGCAACGCGGGCACCGGAAAGACCCACCTGCTCACCCGGTTCCGCGCCGAGGTGCAGTCGGCGGGCCACTACTTCGTCCTGCTCGAGCTGCTCGACGCGTCGGATTTCTGGCGCGCCGCCCTGACCTCGCTGCGCAGCTCGCTGCTCCGCCCGGCGCGCGACCACGAGACGCAGCTCGCGCAGCTGTTGTGGCTGCTCTCGGACGAGGCCGGGCTGTCGCGGGCGCACCGTCGGGAGTTCTCGGGCGACGCGGTGCCCACCCCCGAGGGCCTCGACGCGCTGGTCGCGGCCATGAGCAAGCGGCGCCCGCAGGTCCGGCAGTACCACGGCGTGCTGCGCGCGCTGGTGCTGCTGGGCTCGCCCGACAGCCGCCTCGCGGACCTGGGCTCCGCCTTCCTCGACGACATCGAGGTCGAGGAGACCGCCGCCGAGCGCCTGCACTGGGGCCTGCCCGCGCACGGCTTCCCCGCCGTCGAGACGGTGCGCGCGATCTCGGCGTTCATGGCCGAGACCGCGGCCACCGTGTTCGCGGTGGACCAGATCGACACCCTGCTCGCGCAGTCTGCGGCCACGCTGACCTCCCCCGATGCCGCGGAGTCCGAGGTGATCGAGCAGGTGGGCCACGGCCTGATGTCGTTGCGGCAGGGCCTGTACCGCACCGTCACCGTCGCCTGCATGCTGCCGACGGCGTGGGAGACGCTCTCCAGCCGGGCGACCGCGTCCGTGGCCGCCCGGTTCCGGGTGGTGGGTCCGCTCAAGTCGCTGCCCGACGGTGCCATCGCCCGCGCGATCGTCGAGCGGCGCCTGACGGCCGCCTACCGGGCGAAGGAGTTCGCGCCGCCCCACCCGACGTGGCCCGTCGCGCCGGAGGCCTTCGCCTCGGCGGTGCACCACACCCCGCGCGACCTGCTCACCAAGGTCGACGCCCACATCCGGGCGTGCGTGTCCACCCGTTCGGACTTCGAGCTCGCCTCCTTCGACGACGGTGCGCCGCGCACCGCCCCGGCGCCGACGGTGCCCGGCCCGACGCCGGAGCCCGCCGTGCAGCCCGCGCTGCCGGAGACCACGCCCGAGGAGGCCCTGGCCCGCATCGACGCGCAGTTCGAGGCGCTGCGGATCCGGGCCCGGGTGGGCGACGTCGCGACGGATCAGGCGGTCGCGGACAAGCGCATGAGCGCGCTGCTCGAGGCCGGACTGCGCGCCTGGACCCGCGAGGACGGCGGCGACGGCTTCCAGATCGAGCGCGGCAACAAGCAGCTCGACGGCCGGCTGCGGCGCCGCCTGCCCGGCCGCGTCGAGGACGAGCAGCACTGGGCCTTCCGCGCCATCCCCGCCCCGAACGCCGTCGCCACCACGAACCGGGTGCAGAGCGCCGCGACCGCGGCCGGCGTCGCTGCGGGCATGGACCGCCGCAAGCTGTTCCTGCTGCGGTCCACGCCCTGGCCCACCAGCCCGAAGGCATCGGCCGTGATCGCCGACGCCGTGGACCGTGGCGCCGAGCTCCTCCCCCTCGACGAGGGCGATCTCGCGACCCTCGACGCGCTGAGCCGGATCATCGCCAATTCCCCTGAGGGGCTGGACGAATGGCTGACCGCCCGGCGCCCCGCGCACGGGCTGCGGATGTTCGCCGGGCTCGAACGCGCGGCCCCGACGGTGACCGGAGCCCGTCCGACGACCTCCCCGCGTCGCGCGCGCGGCCTCATCCCCGGCGACGCGGTGGGCCGGGTCGGCGGGCTGTCGAGCGCCGTCGCGGACGTCATGTTCGGCGGCCCGCCCGCCCCGCGTGCGGACGCCCCGCCCGAGCACGCCCCCGCACACGCGCAGGTGCAGGCGCCGGAGGCACCCGGGCCGGGGGCGGCACCGTCGGAGCCCGGGAGCGTTCCCGTGGGCACCACCGGCGACCGGGCGCCGGTGCTCCTCGACCTCGCCGAGCTGCGCAAGCACACCGCGATCTTCGCGGGCTCGGGCTCGGGCAAGACGGTGCTGATCCGCCGGCTCATCGAGGAGTGCGCGCTGCGCGGCGTGTCCGCGATCGTGCTGGACCCCAACAACGACCTCTCCAGACTGGGTGAGGAGTGGCCGCAGGCGCCGTCGGGCTGGTGGGAGGGCGACGCCGAGCGGGCGCAGCGCTACCTCGCCGGCACGGAGGTGATCGTGTGGACGCCGAACCGGGAATCAGCGAGACCGCTCGTGCTGCAACCGATCCCGGACTTCGCGGCGCTGCGCACCGGCATGGACGGCGACGATCTCGACGCGCAGGAGGCTCGCGAGGGCTTCGCGATGGCGGTGGAGGCGTGCGCGAGCGCGCTGGAGCAGCACGTGGGCGTGGGCGGCATGCGGCGCGAGCAGCAGCGCGCGATCCTGCGGGAGGCGCTCGACGCGTACGGCCGGCAGGTGGACCGTTCGGACGTGCGCGGCTTCGCCGACTTCCTGCGGGAATGGGATTCGACGCGCAGCAGCCTCGGCAGCGCCGACAAACTGGCCCCGGAGCTCGCGGAGAACCTGCAGGCGGCGCTCATCAACAACCCGCTGCTCGGCGGCCGCGGCGAGGCTGTGGACCCGGTGACGCTGCTGACGCCGTCGGCGGGCAAGATCGCGCGGATCTCGGTGATCAGCCTCATCAGCCTGCCCGACGAGACGCAGCGGCAGACCTTCGTGGCGCAGCTGCAGCTGGCGCTGTTCTCGTGGATCAAGCGGCACCCGGCCGGCGATCGGCCGCTCGGCGCCCTGCTGGTCATGGACGAGGCCCAGCAGATCGCGCCGTCGGGATCGGTGAAGCCGTCCACGGAGTCCACGCTGTTGCTCGCCTCGCAGGCCCGCAAGTACGGGCTCGGGCTGGTGTTCGCGACGCAGGCGCCGAAGGGCCTGCACGACAAGATCGTCGGCAACAGCGCCACGCACTTCTACGGAAAGCTCAACGCGCCGGTGCAGATCCAGGCCGCCAAGGACCTGGCGGCCGCCCGCGGCGGTCGGATCGACGGGATCGGCGGGCTCGGCCCGGGCGACTTCTACCTCGGGTCCGGGGCGTCGACGGTGCGCCTGCACGCCCCGATGTGCCTCTCGCATCACGCCGCCAGCCCACCGACCGAGGACGAGGTACTGCGGATCGCGCGGGGTCACTGATGGACCTCCCGGTCGAGCTGCAGGACGCGGCCGCGCGGCTCGGCTACGCGGCGTCGGAGGGCACGGACGGGTTCGTCGCCCTGCGTCGTGCCGACGACCGCGTACCCGCCGTGTCGATCGGCCGCCTCGCCGACGCCTACGGCAACCGTGACGCGTACCTCCTGCGCACCCCCGGTGAGCCGGACCTTCGGGTGATCGGGGACCGCACGCTCACCCGATGCGTGATCACAGAACTCGGCCCCGGGTTCCGCGAGGCGGCGGGACTCGGCAAGGTCCGGCCGCGGCAGCCCTTGCACTGGTTCCACGAGCCCGCCGGGCACCACGTCGAGGAGGGCGAGGGGCGGGCGGCGCTGATCGGCCCCGACGGCGCCGTCGTCCTCGAGGTCCGGGGCCCGGGCCGCCGTGTCCCGTTCGAGATCCGGCGCCGGCTCACCTACCTCACCTGCGATCCGGCCGAGCTCGTCGACTCCTTCCTCGCCCGCAAGGGCGGCACCTACCACATGCTGGACGAGCCCCCGAAGGGCGCGAACCCCGTGCTGCTCATCGGCGGGCCCGTCGCCGCGATCGCCGTCGCGGCCGCGCTCGCGTGGGGCGCGACGCGCCTGTTCGGGCTCGGCGGCGGGTTCGACGCCGTCGTCACCGTGCTCCTGTTCGCGATGACGGTGCCGCTCATCGCGGTCGCGGGGTTCTTCGGCGTGTTCGCCGTGATGCTGTCCGACGGATACCCGACGTCGCGGGTGTCGTACGCCGGGATCGCCCTCGCCGTCTTCGGGCCGATCACGCTGGTGATCGCGATCGAGGTCGGCGCGATGATCCTCGCCGCCCGCGCCGACGGCCCGACCTTCTACTACCCGCTGATCAGCGCGGCCCTGTCCGCGATCGGGATGGTCGTGCCGCTGGCGATCGGCGCGATGCTCGTCGAGGCCTTCCATTGATGCACACACCGACGAAGGAGCAGTACATGACCCGGAAGAAGATCAGCTGGAGCGAGCTGTCGCCCCGAGCCAGGACCGCGATCGTCGCGACCGCGGCCGTCGACGCCGGACTCCGGGCCTGGGCCCTCGCCGACCTGGCCGGACGCGACGACGCCGAGGTCCGCGGCCCCAAGAAGCTCTGGGGCCTCGGCCTCGGCGTGGTCAACTCGGCGGGCGTCCTGCCCGCGGCCTATCTGCTGGTCGGCCGCGGTACCCGCATGGCGTAGCGGGACTCAGCCCGCGGGGCGGGTGGCGCGGCGGCGGGGCTGCTGGGCGCGGCCCTGCCCCTGCGGGCGACCCTGGCCCTGCGTCCGTCCACCGGACGGTGCCTGGCGCTGCTGCCCGGAGCGCTGACCGCCCTGGCCTCGCCCGGCGCCCTGACCGGCGCTGTGGCCGCGACCCGAGGACTGGCCCTGGCCGCGCCCGGCACCGTCGGACCGGGCACCCGTACCCTTGCCGCGCCCGGCGCGACCACGGCCCGGGGCGTGCCCGCCACCGGCACGACGCTGCTGCTGCGGCGGCGCGACGGGCGCCGGCTCGACGTAGGGGGCGGTCTCGCCGACCAGGTCGACGACCACCGGCGCGGTCGCGGTGACCGACGTCGGACGCGCGGAGATCGCGGCCTTCTTCAGCAGGACCTGGGTGTCCTTGCGCTGCTCCGGCGTCATCACGGTGACGACGGTGCCCGAGCTGCCGGCGCGGGCCGTGCGGCCGCTGCGGTGCAGGTACGCCTTGTGCTCGGCGGGCGGGTCGACGTGCACGACCAGCTGCACGTCGTCGACGTGCACGCCACGGGCGGCGATGTCGGTCGCGACGAGCACCCGGGCGGTGCCCGCGCTGAACGCCTCGAGGTTGCGGTCGCGCTGCGGCTGGCTCAGGTTGCCGTGCAGGTCGACTGCGGGGATGCCCTGCGCCGTGAGCTGCTTGGCCAGTTTCTTCGCCTGGTGCTTGGTGCGGGTGAACAGGATCCGCCGGCCGGTGCCGGAGGCGAGGACGCGAACCAGCTCGCTCTTCTCGTCCTTGCCGCTCACCTCGAAGACGTGGTGGGTCATGTCGACGACCGGCGAGTTCTCCGGATCGACGGAGTGCGAGACCGGATCGGTCAGGAACTTGCGGACGAGCTTGTCGACGCCGTTGTCCAGCGTGGCCGAGAACAGCATGCGCTGGCCGCCCGTCGGGGTGGCGGCGAGGATCCGGGTGACGACCGGCAGGAAGCCCAGGTCGGCCATGTGATCCGCCTCGTCGAGCACGGTGACCTCGACGCGCGACAGATCGACGATGCGCTGCCGCATCAGGTCCTCGAGGCGACCGGGGCAGGCCACCACGATGTCGACGCCGTTGCTCAGCGCCTGCTCCTGGCGGCCCTGCTTGACGCCGCCGAAGATCGTGGTGACGCGCAGTCCGGCCGCGCGGGCCAGTGGCTCGACGGTGGCGGTGATCTGGGTGGCGAGCTCACGGGTCGGGGCGAGCACGAGGCCGGACGGCTTGCCGGCGGGAGCGCGGTGGCCGGCGATGCGCGCGACCAGCGGGATCGCGAACGCCAGGGTCTTGCCCGAGCCGGTCTTGCCGCGCCCGAGAACGTCGCGGCCGGCCAGGGTATCGGGCAGCGTGTCGGCCTGGATGGGGAACGGGGTGCTGCGGTCCATGTCGTGGAGGGCGGCGATGAGGTTCGACGGGACGCCGAGGTCGGCGAAGGAACGAGTGGACACAGGGGTGCTCACGGCAGGTGGTACCTAACACTGGTGGGTGGCGAAGGCGGCGGTGGCCGCATCCGTTCGCCGCAAGAAAAGAACCGGGAGGTGGTCTCGAGCCGCGTGCGGCGAGACAGGGGCCCGGGAGCCCTACGACGGCGCGGAACGATGAACGTCCCGCATGTTCTAGAGCATAGCAAACCTGTTCGCACGAGCGTGCATACTCGAGGGGGAAGTGCCGACGCTCACAGTCCTCGCGGCGGCACCCCTGATGCAACGCGGAGGGGCTTCATGCGCGACAATGCAGTGATGGAGGCGTGCACGTCGACGCGCGCCGGGGGAGGCAAGAACATGACCGCACGTACGACCCGTCCCTTCCGCGGACGCGCCGGAGCGGCGCTCGCCGCGGGCGTCTCAGTGGTCGCCCTGGCCGGCTGCGCATCCGTGCCCGGCACCGGCTCCGCCGACCCGCAGGACGTGGCCGCCTACCAGAGCACCATCGCCGCCTCGCGCGCAGCGGCCGCTGCCGCGGCCGGCAAGTCGGCCTGCGCCTCGTGGCAGGCCGGATACGACATCCGGATCGTCGCCAGCCGCGCCACGGTCGCCTTCACCAAGGACCCGAAGTGGACCTGGGACGGCATCACCACCCTGCTCAACGCCGAGCTCGCGGCGATCGACACGGAGTCGGGCAAGTTGCCCGGCGTCATCACCACCGCGCAGCCCGCGGCCTCGATCCAGACCGCGATCACCGACTACAAGTCCAAGCTGGACGCCTACGGCGCCGCGCTGCGCGTCGACCAGGCGGCCCGCGCCTCGGGCGACGCGACCTGGGCGAAGAGCAACCCCGCGTTCGACGCGCTGGGCACGGCCGCGACGGCCGTCAAGCGGGTGTGCCCGTCGTCCTGAGTCGTCGGCTCACCGCACCAGACGATTCAGTTTTCACAATCACGCGATTCGCGATAGCTTATGCATGTCCTGTTCTTGATTTTGAACTAGAGGTACAGCATGAGCATTCATCAGTGGACCGTCCGGACCCTGTCCGCGGGCGTCCTCGCCGCCGCGATCGCCGCACCGTTGCCGGCTCTCGCCGCCCCCACCCCTGCCCCCACTCCCCCGCCCGCGCCGGCGGCACCGTCGAACAGCGCCGCGAAGGCGACCTGCGACCAGTGGGCGAACAACCGGGCGCCGCGGCTGCGGGCGAGCCGGGCCACCGTCGACTTCACCAAGAACCCGGACTGGACGTGGGCGGGAATCGGCCCCGTGCTCGACCGCGAGCAGAACGCGATCCGCGTCGAACTCGGCACCCTCCCCGGCACCGTCGCCCGCGCGGGCGGCAACCAGCGGCTCGCGAACGCCCTGCGCGCTTATCAGGCTCGGCTCACCGAGTACAACGCCACGCTGAACACGGACCGCGGGGCGCGCGCCAGCGGCGACGCCACCTGGGCCAGGAGCAACCCCGCGTACAAGCGCGTGACCGACGCGACGAACGCCGTCATCACCCTCTGCCGCACGCTCTGACCCCGAGCACGACGAAGCCCCCGACCCCTCCTCGCGGAGGTGCCGGGGGCTGTTCGTTCGGTGGTGCGGAGCGGCCTACTTCGCCTTCTCCAGCACCTCCACCAGGCGCCAGTGCTTGCTGGCGCTCAGCGGACGGGTCTCCATGATCCGGACGCGGTCGCCGACACCGGCGACGCCCTCTTCGTCATGCGCCTTCACCTTGGAGGTGGTGCGGATGATCTTGCCGTACAGGGAGTGCTTCACGCGGTCCTCGAGCTCGACGACGATGGTCTTCTCCATCTTGTCGGACACGACGTACCCGATGCGGACCTTGCGGCTGTTCCGCTCCTCGGTGGTCACATTGCTTCCGTTCTCGCTCATGCGGCGTCACCCTCCGGGCCGGAGGCCAGGCCGAGCTCCCGCTCGCGCAGGATCGTGTAGATCCGGGCGATGTCGGTACGCACGGTGCGCAGGCGACGGTTGTTGCTCATCTGCCCGGTGGCCATCTGGAACCGCAGGTTGAACAGCTCCTCCTTGGCCTCGCGCAGCTTCTCCACCAGCTCGTCCGCGGTGAGACCGCGGAGATCAGCGGCGACGGTGTTCGACATCAGAACTGCTCCTCTCGGGTCACGATGCGGGTCTTGCAGGGGAGCTTGTGCTGCGCGCGGCGCAAGGCCTCGCGAGCGGTCTCCTCGTTGGGGTAGGACATCTCGAACAGCACACGACCGGGCTTGACGTTCGCGACCCACCACTCGACGGAACCCTTACCGGAACCCATGCGGGTCTCGGCCGGCTTCTTGGTCAGCGGGCGGTCCGGGAAGATGTTGATCCAGACCTTGCCGCCACGCTTGATGTGGCGGTTGATGGCGATACGAGCGGACTCGATCTGACGGTTGGTGATGTAGGCGGGCTCGAGAGCCTGGATGCCGTAGTCACCGAAGGTCACCTTGTTGCCGCCCTTGGACTGGCCGGAGCGACCCGGGTGGTGCTGCTTGCGGTGCTTGACGCGACGGGGGATCAACACGGTGTCAGCCCTCCTGGTTCGTTGCGGCCGGAGCCGCCGCCACCGGAGTGTCCTCCGTTGCGGCGCGACCGGCCTCGGTGCTGGTGGCGGTCGTGCCCGACGCGCCGCTACGACGCGGGCGCTGGGGGCGCTCACGACGCGGGCCGCGACGGTCGTCGTTCGACGGTGCCGCCAGCTCGCGCCGGCCGCCCACGACGTCGCCCTTGTAGATCCACACCTTGACGCCGATCCGCCCGAAGGTGGTCTTCGCCTCGTGCAGGCCGTAGTCGATGTCGGCGCGCAGCGTGTGCAGGGGCACGCGGCCCTCGCGGTAGAACTCGCTGCGGCTCATCTCCGCGCCGCCCAGACGACCCGAGCACTGGACCCGGATGCCCTTGACGTTCGGCTGACGCATCGCCGACTGGATCGCCTTGCGCATCGCGCGGCGGAACGCCACGCGGTTGCTCAGCTGCTCCGCGATGCCCTGCGCGACGAGCTGGGCGTCGGCCTCGGGGTTCTTCACCTCGAGGATGTTCAGCTGCACCTGCTTCTTGGTGAGCTTCTCCAGCTCCGAGCGGATGCGATCGGCCTCGGCGCCGCGGCGGCCGATGACGATGCCCGGACGCGCGGTGTGGATGTCCACCCGCACGCGGTCCCGGGTGCGCTCGATCTCGATCTTGCTGATGCCGGCACGCTCGAGGCTGTCGGTCAGGCGCTTACGGATCTGGACGTCTTCCTTGACGTACTCCGAGTACTGCTTATCGGCGTACCAGCGGGACTTCCAGTCCGTGGTGATGCCGAGGCGGAAGCCGTGGGGATTGATCTTCTGTCCCATGCTTACGCTCCCTTCCGGCTGTTGCGGCTGGCGGCGGGCTTCTTCGCATCCAGCGACTCCACCACGACGGTGATGTGGCTGGTGCGCTTGCGGATCCGGTACGCGCGGCCCTGGGCCCGCGGCTGGATGCGCTTCATGGTCGGGCCCTCGTTGGCGTACGCCTCCGAGACGACCAGGGTGCGCGGGTCGAGACCCAGGTTGTTCTGCGCGTTGGCGATGGCCGAGGCCAGGACCTTCGCGACGGGCTCACTCGCGGCCTGCGGCGCGAACCGCAGGATCGCGAGCGCCTGCTCGGCGTCCTTGCCGCGGACCAGGTCGATGACCCGCCGCGCCTTCATCGGGGTGACCCGGACGAAGCGCGCGGTGGCCGACGCCGAGGTCTGTGCTGCTGTGTCGTTGCTCATTAGCGGCGCTTCGCCTTCCGGTCGTCCTTGATGTGGCCCTTGAACGTCCGCGTCGGGGCGAACTCGCCCAGCTTGTGACCCACCATGTTCTCCGAGACGAACACCGGCACGTGCTTGCGACCGTCATGGACGGCGAAGGTGTGACCGATGAAGTCGGGGATGATGGTGGAGCGGCGCGACCAGGTCTTGATGACCTGCTTGGTGCCCTTGTCGTTCTGGACGTCGACCTTCGCGAGGAGGTGGTCGTCGACGAACGGGCCCTTCTTGAGGCTGCGTGGCATTCTCTAACTCCCTCCTAGCGCTTGTTCTTACCGGACTTGCGGCGACGCACGATCAGCTTGTCGCTCGCCTTGTTCTTGCGGGTGCGGCCCTCGGGCTTGCCCCACGGGCTCACCGGGTGGCGACCACCGGAGGTCTTACCCTCACCACCGCCGTGCGGGTGGTCGACCGGGTTCATGACGACACCACGGACGGTCGGGCGCTTGCCCTTCCACCGCATACGGCCGGCCTTGCCCCAGTTGATGTTGCTCTGCTCGGCGTTGCCCACCTCGCCGACGGTGGCGCGGCAGCGCACGTCGACGCGACGGATCTCGCCGGAGGGCATACGCAGGGTCGCGTACGCGCCCTCCTTGCCCAGCAGCTGGATGCTGGCACCGGCCGAGCGGGCCATCTTGGCACCGCCACCGGGGCGCAGCTCGACGGCGTGGATCACGGTGCCGGCGGGGATGTTGCGCAGTGGCAGGGCGTTGCCCGGCTTGATGTCGGCGTTGGGGCCCGACTCGACGATGTCGCCCTGCTTGAGGTCCTTGGGGGCGAGGATGTAACGCTTCTCGCCGTCCAAGTAGTGCAGCAGTGCGATCCGCGAGGTGCGGTTCGGGTCGTACTCGATGTGCGCGACCTTGGCGTTGATGCCGTCCTTGTCGTGACGACGGAAGTCGATCAGACGGTAGGCGCGCTTGTGGCCGCCACCCTTGTGCCGGGTGGTGATGCGGCCGTGCGCGTTACGGCCACCGTGGCCGTGCAGCGGACGGATCAGCGACTTCTCCGGGGTCGAACGCGTGATCTCGTCGAAGGTCGAGCCCGACGAGCCACGACGACCCGGAGTGGTCGGCTTGTACTTGCGGATAGCCATTTAGCTCGCGCCTCCGAAGATGTCGATGGGCTTGCTATCGGCGCTCAGGGTCACGATGGCGCGCTTGGTGCTCTTGCGCTGACCGTAACCGGCACGGGTGCGCTTGCGCTTGCCCTGGCGGTTCAAGGTGTTGACGCTGTCGACCTTGACGCCGAAGACCTTCTCCACGGCGATCTTGATCTGCGTCTTGTTCGCCTCCGGGTGCACCACGAAGGTGTACGTGTTCTCCTCGATCAGGCCGTAGGCCTTCTCGGAGATCACCGGCGCGAGCAGGATGTCCCGCGGGTCGGCGGGGATGGTTGCGGTTGCCATCAGGCGTTCGCCTCCTCGGTCTTCGTGGCGCTCGCGATGAACGAACCCAGAGCCTCGCGGCTGAACACCAGATCATCGGCGTCGAGGACGTCGTAGGTGTTGAGCTGATCGGCAAAGATCCACTTCGCGTTCGGCAGGTTCTGGACGCTGCGCTGCGCGGTCAGGTCCTCGCGGCCCACGACCACGAGGAACTTCTTGCGCTCCGACAGCGCGGCCAGGAACAGGCGGGCGGTCTTGGTCGACGCCTCCTGGCCGGCCACCAGCTCGGTGACGACGTGGATACGGTCCTCGCGAACCCGGTCGGTGAGGGCACCGCGCAGGGCGGCGGCCTTCATCTTCTTCGGGGTGCGCTGGCTGTAGTCGCGCGGCTGCGGGCCGTGGACGGTGCCACCGCCGTTGAACTGCGGCGCGCGGGTCGAGCCCTGACGGGCGCGGCCGGTGCCCTTCTGGCGGTACGGCTTACGGCCACCGCCGCGGACCTCGCCACGGGTCTTGGTGGAGTGGGTGCCGGCACGCGCAGCGGCGAGCTGGGCCACGACGACCTGATGCATCAGGGCGATGTTGGGCTCCACGTCGAAGATCTCGGCGGGGAGGTCGACGGTGCCGTCGACCTTGCCGTCGGCGGTCTTGACATCGAGAGTCAGCTTGCTCATGCGCGAGCACCACCCTTCACGGCGCTACGGACCATCACGAGGCCGCCCTTGCGGCCGGGGATGGCGCCCTTGATCAGGATGACGCCGGCATCGGCGTCCACCTTGAACACGGACAGGTTCTGCGTGGTCACCTTGTCGGAGCCCATGCGGCCGGCCATCCGGACGCCCTTGAAGACGCGACCCGGGGTGGCGCAGCCACCGATGGAACCGGGGGCACGGTGCACGGCCTGCGCGCCGTGGCTGGCGCCGAGACCGGCGAAGCCGTGGCGCTTCATGACGCCGGCGTAGCCCTTGCCCTTGCTGATGCCGGTGACGTCGACGAAGTTGCCCGCCTCGAACACGTCGGCGCCCAGCTCCTGGCCCACCTCGTAGTCGGCGGCGGCACCGGCGTCGGCGAGCCGCAGCTCGGCGATGTGGCGACGCGGGGTGACACCGGCCTTGGAGAACTGGCCCGAGACGGGCTTGTTCACCTTGCGGGGGTCGATCGCGCCGAAGGCGAGCTGCACGGCGTCGTAGCCGTCAGCGGCCTGGGTACGGATCTGGGTGACCACGTTCGGCCCGGCCTTGACGACGGTGACCGGGACGACCCGGTTGTTCTCGTCGAAGACCTGGGTCATGCCGAGCTTGGTGCCCAGGATTCCCTTGATCTTGTTCTCAGTCATATCGATTTCTCCGCAGCCGCTTACTGGATGTTCACGTCGACGCTGGCCGGCAGGTCGATGCGCATGAGCGCGTCGACCGTCTTCGGCGTCGGGTCCAGGATGTCGATCAGCCGCTTGTGCGTACGCATCTCGAAGTGCTCGCGCGAGTCCTTGTACTTGTGCGGCGAACGGATGACGCAGTACACGTTCTTCTCCGTCGGCAGCGGCACGGGACCGACCACGCGGGCGCCGGTGCGGGTCACGGTCTCGACGATCTTCCGAGCAGACGCGTCGATCGCCTCATGGTCATAGGCCTTGAGCCTGATGCGGATCTTCTGTCCCGCCACGCTGTGTCCTCTTCCGTCAAGTGTTCAAACGTATTGCTAGACACACGGACAGCTGAATCACCTGCGGGAACGTATCCCGCCTGAAGTCGATCGACGCTGTTCATGTGTCAAATTGCTCCGGCCCACGCGGTCGGGCGTGTCGCGCTGGCGCTCATGCTCCGCCGTGTGTTCCGGTGGCTCCCGCGAGGGCGCCGGGTCGATACCGTCATCGAGTGGCAGACCAGCCCGTATCACGGAGACGTCATACGAGACCGCGCCGCCCGACAAGGCAACCCGACCAGTATGCACTGCTCGAGCCGCTTCTTCAAATCGAACCGGTCGATCCGGTCGGTGCGATTCGCGTCACACCCGGCGAGCCGTGCGCTCTGGAAGAATGAGTCCCATGACCGAGCAGCGCGTCGCGCCGAAGCTGGGCGCGCTGATCCTGGTGGGATCACTGGGCGCCGGGGTCGTCGGCTGCACCATTGACTCCAGGACCGGGCCCGGCGGACCGTCGGCCTCCGTGGCCGCGTCGAAGGCCCGGATCGTGGCGCGCCCCGCTACTACCGTCCGCGACGACGCCGTCCGCTACACCTATCCAGCGCCGAACGCCGACCCCCGGCAGAACTACGGCACTCTCTACCTCCCGCGGGGCGCGCACGCCCCGCGCTCGCTCCCGGTGGTGGTGCTGATCCACGGCGGTGGATGGCGGAACCGCTCCAGCGCCGGCTACATGGCCGAGGTCGCGCGGGCGCTGCAGGCGGCCGGCCTGGCGGTGTGGAACATCGAGTACCGGCGCGTCGGGTCCGGGGGCGGCTGGCCCACCACCTTCACCGACGTGGGGTACGCCGTCGACCACGTGCCCGCCCTCGCGGAGGCCGCACCCGCGCTGGATCCGGCGAACGTGATCCTCGTGGGGCACAGCGCCGGCGGTCAGCTCGCGGCGTGGGCGGCCTCGCGGCGCATCCTGCCGCCGGGGTCACCCGGAGTGACCTGGCCCGCGGGCGGCGGCCCGACGGTGACCCCGCGCGCGTTCGTGTCCATGGCGGGTGTGCTCGACATGCGCACCAGCTCGCGCCTCAACGATCACGTGCGGAACGCGCTCGGCGGGATGCCCGACCGGGTGCCCGAGCGGTACGCCCTGGCCAACCCGATCCAGCGCATCGACCCGACGATGCCCTCCGTCGCGATCCACGGGACCAAGGACACCGTCGTGCCGGACGAGGAGTCCGTGGCCTTCGTCGCCGCGGCGCAGGCTCTGGGCGCACCGTCGCTGCTGGTCCAGCTCGACGGTGCCAACCACGGCACCCCCGTCAACACCCGATCGCCGTACTGGCCGCGGATCCAGGCGACGATCGTGCGGCTCGCGAACGAGGGCTTCGACGCCCTCGCCGCGAACCCGCCCCGCTGACCGGCGCGGCACAGCCCCCGGATCACTCGGCTGATCTCCGGCCCCGGGCCCATGCCGCCAGCCATGGATCCTCGGTGCGAGTCTGCGGCGACACGCCGAGCGGTCGTCGACGACACGCACCGAGGATCGGCCAGGCGGACTCGTCAGGCCGTGAACCAGCGGCGCGCGGGCTCCGACGCCCACAGCAGGATCGGGACCGCGATCGTGGCGACGACACCCCAGCAGGTGAGGATCATCAGCCCGGCGGCGACGGTCGCGATGATCGCGATGCGCTTGGTCCGCTGCTGCAGCAGGAGCACGCCGGCCGCCACACCGAACAAGCAGATGAGGAGCTGGGCGATGCCGACCCCGACGACGATGCCCGTGGCGGCGCCGTTGTCGAGCCCGGCGACGCTCACCGACGAGGTGAAGATGCTGATCAGGGACAACAGCCCGAACAGGCCTCCGAACGCGATGAGCACGATCGCCGCGGCGAGCACCGTGCCGGGCCGGGTCGTGGGCACCGGACCGCCGAACCCGGGCTGACCGAAGCCCTGCTGCGGGTAGCCGGGCTGACCGTACGGCTGCTGGTATCCGGACTGACCGTAGGGCTGCTGTTGCGAGTAGTCCGGCTGGCCGTAGGGCTGCTGGCCGTAGGGCTGCTGCTGCGGGTAGCCGGGCTGGCCGTAGGGCTGCTGCGGGTACTCGGGCAGGCCGCCGTTCTGCTGTCCGCCCTGCGGGTTCTGCGGATCCTGCGGGCTCTGGCCGTACGGGTCGTTCGCGGTCATAGATCTCCCCTTCACTGATGTGTCCGATCACGCTACCCCCGGTTCCCCCGGTCGCGTCTCGCACTTGAACTTACCGCGCGGTAAGATAGCGGTATGACGAACACCAGCACGTTGAAGATGTGGCGCACGCTGAGCGACAAGCCGCTCGGCAAGCTGGCCTTCTCGGCCGCCGCCTCGCTCAAGGCCCCGTACTTCGCGTCGGTCACCCCGTACATCTCCGAGATCGAGTACGGCCGCGCGGTCGTCCACGGCCCCAAGTGGTGGTTCGTGCAGAACCACATCGGCACCTTCCACGCCATCGCTGCGTGCAACCTGGCCGAGGTCGGCATGGGCATGGTCATGGAGGCCTCCACGCCGGGCACCCACCGCTGGCTGCCGAAGTCGATGACGGTGGACTACCTCGCCAAGGCCGAGTCCTCGCTCGTCGCGACCGCGACGCTGGCCGAGGAGATCGACTGGGAGGCGATCACCACCGGGCGCGAGGTCGCCGTCGACATCGCAGTCCGCGACAAGAAGGGCACCGAGGTGGTGCACGCCCGGATCACGACCTGGGTCACACCCAAGCCCTCGAAGTGACCGATTTCTGCAACTCACACACCACTGGCAACGTGAGTTAACAGGGTTCACTCGGTTTACAGGCGGTGTGGTGTGTGGCACGCTACCGTCGCACAGTCCTGCGCCCGGCCCGAGGAGAATCATGCGCCGCACCACCGTGACCACGCCCCGCTCCGCGGCCGCGTCCGTCGCCCGTCGGGCGGCCGCCACGATGGCCGCCCTGGGCACCGTCGCCGTGCTCGTGCCCGGCTCGGCCCAGGCCGAGCCGGTGACCACCATCGTCCCCGGCAGTTCCGTGCTCACGGTGTCGAAGCTCGTCGGGAACGTCGCCGACGGACGCGGTTGCACCGTCGGGTTCATCGGGCAGCGCCCCGACGGTTCGCGGGTGGGCCTCTACGCCGGCCACTGCGGCGACCAGGGCCAGCAGGTCGTGGTCGACGGCCGCATCGTCGGCGTGAACACCGCCTCGTCGGCGCCCAGCCTGACCAAGACCGATCTGTTCGTCGTGCCGGACGCCCCCGACTGGGGCGTGTTCGCCCTCGACCCGAAGCTGGCGAAGGCCGCGCCCGGCGGCCGGATCCGTCCGAGCACGGTCGGCACCGCGCGGGCCGGCGACCAGGTCTGCAGCCAGGGCATCTCGTCCGGCTGGCGCTGCGGTTCCGTGGTGAGCGTCGACGGCGGGTACATCGCCACGACGATCCCCGTGCAGGTCGGCGACAGCGGCGGGCCGCTGATCCGCACCTCCGACAACGCCGCGCTCGGCATCGCCAGTCGCGCCGCCACCTTCGACGGTCCGCTGCGCCGCAACGGTTCCCTCTTCTACGACCTGGGTTCTGCGCTCCGCGCGAGCGGCACGTCGCTGGTCGTCGGGTAGTCAACGCCGCAGCGAGGCCCGTCTCCGTGGCAGGCACGAGATGTCTCGATCGTGCGCGTGAGCCCCGAGCGGCGCACTCGGATTCCGTCCACCTCGGACACGCTGTCCGGACCGGACAAGATCCGAGTGTCGCGGGAAAGCCCTGGGCGGCCTAGCCCGCGAACCAGGCCCGGGCGGACTTCGAGCCCCACAGGAGGAGCGGGACGGCGACGGTCGCGATCAGGCCGGTGCACGTCGCGCCCAGGATGACGGCCGCTGCGGTCGCGACGATCAGCGCTGTGCGGGTCCGCTTGGCGAACAGGAGGACCGCGCCCACCAGGCCCGCGACCGAGCTGACCACCCACAGCAGCCCCAGCGGCACCCCGATCTCCTTGTCGGCGAATCCGGAGATCCCCAGCAGGAGCCCGAACAGGCTGCAGAGGATCAGGACGATCGCGGAGACGATCGCCTGCCACGGCAGCTTCGTCGGCACCGGCGTACTCGGCGTCGCGAATGCCGGGAACGAGGGCTGGGACCCGTAGGGTGCCGGGCCGGACCCCGACGGGAACGGCGCGGCCGACGGCCGCACCGGCCCGGCACCGCCCTGGTACGGGGGCGGCGTGTGCGGCGCGGCGGGCGGCGGGGTCTGCGGAGGCACAGGGGTGGGAGCGGCCACCGTCGGGCGGGCGGCGGGGCCCGAACCGACCGACCGGGCCGCGGTCTCGAGCGCCCGGGCGAAATCGGCGCAGGTGCGGAACCGTCGGGCCGGATCCGCGGCCATCGCGGCGGACAGCGCACGATCGAGGGGTGCCAGACGCGGATCGGTCTCCGCGGCGCGGGGCACCTCACCGCGCATCTTGCGGCTGATCACCGCGCCGGGCGTGGTGCCCGCGAACGGACTCCTACCGGTGAGCAGGGTCAGCGCCGTCGCCGCGAGTGCGTACTGGTCCGTGCGGCCGTCGACGTTCTCGTCCGCGAGTTGTTCCGGCGCGGCGTAGGTCACGGTGCCGACGGCCATGTTGGTCGCGGTGAGCCCGGCATCGTCATCGATGCGGCGCGCGATCCCGAAGTCCGCGAGCAGGACCCGCCCGCCGGCGTCCGCGCCGGACTCGGCGAGCAGCACGTTGGCCGGTTTGACGTCGCGGTGGATGAGCCCCTTGCCGTGGGCGTGGTCCAGCGCGGAGGCGACCTGCGCGATCACCGAGACCACGTCCGCGACCGGCAGTCCGCGCGGATGCCGGTCGCGGATCAGCTGATCCAGGTCCGTGCCCGCGACGTAGTCCATCGACAGCCAGAGCTTGCCCTCGGACTCGCCGCGGTCGTGGACGCCGACGATGTTCGGGTGGAACAGCGTGGCGGCGAGGTCTGCCTCGCGGTTGAACCGGACCCGGTAGGACTGATCGTGCGACAGGTCCTGCGGCAGGATCTTCAGCGCCTCCTGCCGCGGCAACCGCGGATGCGCGACGAGGTACACCTCGCCCATCCCACCCGCGCCCAACCGACGAACCACCCGGAATCCGGCGAATTCCTCACCGGCCTGCATCGACATGCGCGAATCCTAGCGACCGCCCGACGGCGGCTTCGGGCATACCTCCCGAATCCGCCGGATTTGCGATCGCGCCGTGAATGCTGCGGCGCGACCGTCGTTTCCGCCGGTATCGGGACGCTCTACCGGGCGATCAGTCGCGCCAGAGCGTCGCCGGATCGGTGGTCTCGGCCGACGGCGCCGCCGGGGTGCCGGCCGGCGTACGGGAGAACCGCGGCGCGGGCATCGGGGCCATCGCTCCCCCGACCTCCTGCAGGTTGCCGCGCGCCGCCATGTGCGGGTGCTTCGGCGCCTCCTCGAAGGTGAGGATCGGCGCGACGCAGGCGTCGGAGTCGAAGAAGACCTCGGCCCACTCGTCGCGGGTGCGCGTCTTCAGCGCGGCACCGATCGCGGCGCGCAGCTCGGGCCACCGGGCCTGATCGAGCTGGAAGGGCAGGTCGTCCTGCTTGAGGTCCAGCTTGGTCAGCAGCTCCGCGAAGAACTGCGGCTCGATCGCGCCGACGGAGACGTACTTGCCGTCGGAGGTCTCGTAGGTGTCGTAAAAGGGCGCGCCGCCGTCGAGGGTGTTGACCCCACGCTCGTCGCTCCAGATGCCCTGGCCCCGGAAGTCCCACTGCATCTGCCCGATGAGGGAGGCGCCGTCGACCATGGCGACGTCGATGACCTGCCCCTTGCCCGAGGTGTTGCGCTCGTAGAGCGCGGCGAGGACGCCGAAGACCAGGAACATCGAGCCGCCGGCGAAGTCGCCGACGAGGTTGAGCGGCGGCACCGGGCGCTCGCCCTGGCGGCCGATCGCGTGCAGGATCCCCGTCAGCGACAGGTAGTTCATGTCGTGGCCGGCGCGCTGCGCGAAGGGGCCGTCCTGGCCCCAGCCGGTCATCCGGGCGAAGACGATGCGGGGGTTGCGCTCGAGCACGACGTCCGGCCCGAGGCCGAGGCGTTCCATGACGCCGGGGCGGAAGCCCTCGACGATGACATCGGCGCGGTCGATGAGGTCGAGGATGGTGGCGATGTCGTCGGGATTCTTCAGATCCGCCTCGACGATGGTGCGGCCGCGCTTGACGCCGGACGGCTTGCCGGTCAGACCGGTCACACCGACCCCCGGACGCTGCACGGACACCACGTCGGCGCCTTGGTCCGCGAGCAGCATCGCCGCGTGCGGGGCGGGTCCGAGACCGGCGAACTCGACCACCTTCAGCCCGGCGAGCGGACCCTGCTTCGTATCAGTCATGAATGCACGCTAACTTGCCCGTACTCTGAGCGGGTGACCTGGCTCTCGATTCACGACCCCGAAGGCCCCGGGACCGCCGCGCGCGCGACCCTTGTTCTGGCCCACGGCGCCGGCGGTGACCGGGACCAGGCGATGCTGCGGTTGCTCGGCGAGGAACTCGCGCAGCGCGCCGTCCGCACCGTCCGCATCGACCTCCCGTTCCGCAGGCAGCGTCCGAAGGGGCCGCCGTCACCGTCGGGCCAGACGGCGGACCGCGCCTCCTTCGCGGAGACCGTGCGACTCCTCGACATCGACGGTCCGGTCCTCTGGGGCGGACACAGCTACGGCGGGCGGATGGCGTCGATGGCCGTCGGCGAGCCCGCCGACGGTGCCGCGCTCCCCGACGGCCTGGTCCTGCTGTCCTATCCGCTGCACCCGCCTGGCCGCCCGGAGAAGGCGCGCACGGCGCACCTGCCGGGCATCGAGATCCCGACGGTGCTGGTGCACGGCAAGCGCGATCCCTTCGCCTCGCCGGAGGAGCTGGCCGAGGCCGCCGAGCTCATCACCGGCCCGACCACGATCGTCGAGGTCGCTGCGGCGCACGATCTGGCACCCGCGAAATCCGGCGCCCCGGCCAGGGCCGCCGACGCGATCGTGGCGCTGCTCGATCAGCTGAACGCGTAGTCCTCGATCGGGAAGGTCCGGGCGTCGCGGCGGGCGCCGATCACGGAGCTGGGGCGCAGCAGCGTGGCCTCGCCGTGCGGGTCGAAGTAGTAGCTGCGGCTCCCCGCACACGAACCGCGTTGGAACACCGACCTTTCCAGCCGGTGGCTCATGGTCTCCAGGAACCGCGCATTGGCCTGCTCGGTGACCTCGACGGTGCGGGCCGAACGCCGGTCGATCTCGTCGAAGACGCGCCGCAGGTGCACCATCTGCGCCTCGATGGTCCAGAAGTACGACAGCCCGGTGTAGCTGTAGGGGCTGTGCAGGCTGAAGAAGTTGGGGAACTTCGGCACGGCCATGCCCTCGTAGGCCTGGAACCGTCCCTCGCGCCAGAACTCACCGAGGTTGCGTCCGTCCCTGCCGGTCACGTCGATCGCGGGGAAGTTCTTCTCCCACAGCGAGAACCCGGTGGCGAGCACGAGCACGTCCAGCTCGTGGACGGTGCCGTCCGTCATCTCGATACCGTGCGGCAGCACCCGTGCGATCGACGAGGCCTCGAGCGTGACGTTCTGCCGGGAGAAGGTCGGGAAGTAGCTGTTGGAGAAGGTGGGCCGCTTGCAGCCGAAGGAATACGACGGGGTGAGCGCCGCCCGCGTCCTCGGGTCGCGGACCTGGGCGAACATGTGCGCCTTGGCCAGCAGCGCGGCGATGTCGTTGAACCGGTGCCCGTACTGGTAGTTCAGCACGCCGACAGAGTTGAGCACCTCGAGCGCACTCGAGTTCGCCAGGCGCGCAGCGCGTTGCGTGACCGGCAGCCGCCGGAACAGCGCCTTGACGGGGCCGGGCACCGGGAAGTCGACCTTCGGCACCACCCAGATCGGCGTCCGCTGGAACACCGTCAGGTGCCCGGCGACCTTGGCGAGCTCCGGCACGAGCTGCACGCCGGTCGCGCCGGTGCCGATGACGCCGATCCGCCGACCGGCGAGCGGCACGTCGTCGTCCCACTGCGCGCTGTGGACGACGGTGCCGGCGAAGTCCTCGACGCCCTCGATGTCGGGCAGCTTCGGCTGGCTGAGGAAGCCGGTGGCGGTGATCAGGTAGCGGGTGCGCAGCTTCTGCTCGAGCCCGCCGTCGCGCACCACCGTGACCTCCCACTCGGCGGCCCGAGCGTCCCACCGGGCGCCCCGCACGTCGACGCCGAAGCGCATGAGCGGCCGCAGGCCGTACTTGTCGGCCACCCGGCTCGCGTACGCCTTGAGCTCCGAGCCCGGCGCGTAGAGCCGCGACCAGCCCGGGTTCGGCTCGAAGGAGTACGAGTAGGTCACCGACGCGATGTCCACCGCGAGCCCCGGGTAGTGGTTGACGTGCCACGTCCCGCCCAGGTCGTCCTCGCGTTCGAGGATCAGGAGATCGTCGATGCCGCGACCCAGCAGCTCGATCGCGGCCCCCATGCCGCCGAATCCCGCCCCGACGATGATCACGTCGTGTGCCATGCCCGCCCCTTTCGGTGAACGAAACGTCAGTTCCATCGCAAACCTACACCGATGTAGGACCGATACCCTGATTCCATGACCCAGGACGATCCGTCCACCCGCTTACGACGGGGCGCGAAGCTGGGCGGAGCCGTGGCCCGCCAGGCCGTCGACCGCACCGTCGCCCGGGCCCGCGCACGGACCCCCGAGGAGCGCACCGCCGCCGAGGAGCAGGCCGCGCTGCGCGCCGCGGACCGCCTCGTCGCCGTGCTGGGGTCGATGCGCGGCGCGGCGATGAAGGTCGGGCAGGCGCTGGCCACCGTCGACCTGGGGCTGGTGCCCGAGCACGCCCTGCCGGCCTTCCAGGAGAAGCTGACGGCGCTCACCGATCGCGCGCCGGGCGCCGCGTTCTCCGAGGTCCTGCCCGTGATCGAGGCGGACTGTCCGCGGGGCGCCTTCGCCGACATCGATCCCGAGCCGATCGCCGCCGCCTCCATCGGCCAGGTGCACCGCGGCATCACCGCCGACGGTCGCGCGGTGGCGATCAAGGTCCAGTACCCGGGCGTCGACGGCGCGATCCGCGCCGACCTCAAGAACCTCGCTCTGCTGCTCACCGTGTGGCGGGGCCGCCGCGCCTCCGCCGTCCGGACCGAGGCCGTACTCGCCGAGATCAGCGAAACCATCCTCGCCGAGCTCGACTACCCGGGCGAGTGCCGCGCGCAGTTCGGCGTGGCCCGACGGTACGCCGGCCACCCGTTCATCCGGGTGCCCGCGCCGCTGCCGGAGCTGTCCGGGCCGCGCGTCCTGGTCACCGAGTTCGTCGACGGTGCGCGGTTCGGCACGCTGGAGTCGGCGCCGCGCGAGGTGCGCGACCGCGCCGGGGAGATCCTGCACCGGTTCTACGTGGGCGGCGTCTTCCGCGACGGCGAGTTCTGCGGCGACCCGCACGCCGGCAACGTCCTGGCCTGCGACGACGGACGGCTCGCCTTCCTCGACTACGGGCTCTACAAGACGCTCGGCCCGGAGTCGGCCGCGTTCGAGCGGGAGTGCTTCCGCGCCGCCGTCGCCGACCGCGGCGACGACCTCGTCGCCCTGCTGCGCGCCGCCGGAGCCCTCCGCGGCGACGGGCCCGGCGCCGACACGTTGCTGCGCTACTTCCGGCTGTCGGCGCCGTGGCACCTGCGGCCGGGACCGGCGACGATCACGCCCGCCGAGGTCAAGCGGGCCGTCGCGGTCGCGACCTCGCCGCCCGAGGCCGATCCCCCGCTGCGCCTACCTGCCGCGCACACCTTCTCCCGACGGGCGGAGCTGCTCACCTTCGGCATGATCGGCGGCCTCGAGGCCACCGCCGACTGGCACGGCATCTGCCGTGAGTGGATCCACGGCGACCCCCCGTCCACCGACCTCGGCCGCGAGCACGCCGCCTGGCTCGCGCGGTGTGGCGGATAGTGCCCGCTGGGCGGGCAGAATCCGCCACACGTCGGGCCGATAACCTGGACGCATGAGCCTCACCCCCCATTCGACCCGCAGCCAGATCGTCACCGTCGCCGAGGTGATCGATGAGACGGAGCTCGCGAAGTCCTTCGTCTTCGACGTCGAGTGGGACTACCGGCCGGGGCAGTTCGTGACGGTCCGCGTCCCGTCGGAGCTGACGGGGTCCGTGGCCCGGTCCTACTCCCTGTACACCTCCCCGTTCGACGCCGGCAGGCCCGGCGTCACGGTCAAGCGCACCGTCGACGGATACGCCTCGAACTGGCTGTGCGACAACCTGACCACCGGCTCCGAGCTGGAGGTCCTGCCGCCGTCGGGCGTGTTCGTCCCGGAGAGCCTCGACGTTCCCCTGCTGTTGCTCGCCGCGGGCAGCGGCATCACGCCGATCATGTCGATCCTGTCCGCGGCGCTGACGGCGGGGACGCAGCCGATCACGCTGCTCTACGCCAACGCCGATCCGGCGGCGACGATCTTCCGCGCGGAGATCGCCCGCCTGGAGGCCGAGCACGAACGGCTGACCGTCGTCTGGTGGATGGAGTCCGAGCGCGGTATCCCCGACGCGGACATGCTGGCCGCGCTGCTCACGCCGTACCACTCGCGCAACACCTACCTGTGCGGTCGCGACGAGTTCATGGCGGCGTGCAAGGAGGCGTGCAAGGTCATCGGGACCCCGCGCGAGCAGGTGCACCAGGAGATCTACGCCTCGCTCACCGGCGACGCGTTCGCCGACATCGTGCCCCACGAGGTGGCGGTCACGGCGGACTCGCCGCAGGTCACCGTGTACAACCTGGGAGCGACCTTCACGGTCCCGTGGCCCGAGGGCGAATCGCTGGTGGACGTACTCATCAACAACGGCCACGACGTGCCCTACTCGTGTCAGTCGGGCGAGTGCGCGACCTGCCTGTGCAAGCTGACGAAGGGCACCGTCGAGATGGCGGTGACCGACGGTCTGGACCCCGATGACGCCGAGGACGGCTACATTCTGGGGTGCCAGGCGAAGCCCACGTCGCCGGAGTTGGAGGTCGAGTACTGATGCGTATCCGCGGAGCCGTGCTGGAGGAGATCGGGCGCGCGCGTCCGTACGCACAGTCGTCGCCGATCTCGGTCGGCGAGCTGGAGCTCGCGCCGCCCGGCCACGGTGAGCTGCTCGTGCGCATCGAAGCCGCGGGCCTGTGCCACTCCGATCTATCGGTGGTCGACGGCAACCGCGTCCGGCCCGTGCCCATGCTGCTGGGCCACGAGGCCGCCGGCATCGTGGAAGCCTTGGGCGAGGGTACTTCCGGAGTCGCGGTCGGCGACCGCGTCGTGATGGCCTTCCTCCCCCGCTGCGGCGAGTGCGGCAATTGCCGTACCGACGGCCAGCTTCCGTGCACGCCCGGCAGTGTCGCGAACAACGCCGGCGAGCTGCTCGGCGGCGGCCGGCGGCTCTCCCGCGACGGCGCCGAGGTCCACCATCACCTGGGCGTCTCCGGCTTCGCCACGCACGCCGTGGTCGACGCACGCTCCGTGACCCGCGTGGACGCCGACGTCCCGCCCGAGATCGCCGCGGTCCTCGGCTGTGCCGTGCTCACCGGCGGCGGCGCGGTCCTCAACGCCGGAATGCCCTCCGGCGGCGATGATGTCATCGTCATCGGCCTGGGTGGGGTCGGCATGGCCGCCGTCCTCACCGCCCTGTCCCTCAAGTCCGACGGTGCCGTCGGCCGCGTGATCGGCGTCGACGCGCAGCCCGCCAAGCTCGACGCGGTGCGCGCCCTCGGGGCCGACGCCGCCTACACCCCTGCGGAATTGGTGGAGGCGGGCGTGCGAGCACCGGTCGTCATCGAGGCCGCCGGACACCCTCGCGCCTTCGAATCCGCGGTCGCGGCCACCGCGGTCGGCGGGCGGACGGTCACCGTCGGACTGCCCAATCCCGCTGCGCGGTCCGAGATCAGCCCCCTCGTGCTCACCGCCGAGGCCCGCACGATCGTCGGCAGCTACCTCGGATCCGCCGTGCCACAGCGCGACATCCCGCGGTACGTCGAGCTGTGGCGCGCCGGGAAGCTCCCGGTGGAGAAGCTGATCAGCGGCGTCATCACCCTGGAACAGATCAACGAGGGCATGGACTCCCTGGCCGACGGTGCCGCCGTCCGCCAGGTGATCCGGTTCTGACTAGCCCTGGTCCGGCGGTGACGCCGGCCGGGGCCAGTCCAGCGGACGCTGCTGGGCGTCGAGGCCACCGTCGGCGAAGATGACCGAGCCGACGACGTAGCGCGAGTCCGGCCCGAGGAGGAAGTCGGTGAGCGCGGCGATCTCCTCCGGCCGCCCCGCGCGACGGGCGGGGACCAGTTCGAGGAAGGCCTTCATCGCGGCGGCGATGTCGGGGTCGACGTCGCGGGTCATGGGGGTGTCGATCATGCCGGGGGCGATGGCGTTGAGTCGGATCCCGTCGGCGATGTACTCGGCGGCGTGCGTGCGCACGAAGTAGGCGAGCGCCGCCTTGGTCGCGGGATAGGCGAGCACCGAACCGTACTCGCCGTACGAGTCGGCCAGGTCGCAGGCGTCGTGCTCGTCGCCTCGCAGGCACGTCTCCGCCAGCTCCATCGGCCAACCGGGCTGGGTGGTGGTCGAGTTCGAGCTGACCAGGACGGCGGACGCCGCTGCGGAGCGGGCCAGCAGCGGACGCAGCCCGACCAGCAGGTCGACGGCGCCGAAGTAGTTCACCGCGACGAGCGACGACCCGGGGCGACCGCCCGCGGGACCGATCCCGGCGAAGGCGGCGAAACCGTCGACCGCGCCGCTCCCGACCAGCTCCCCGATCCGGGCGACCGCCTCGAACCGTCCGCCCGGCGACCCGAGGTCCGCCTCGACGTCCGCGCCCGCCCGGTCGACGCCGATCACCCCGTGCCCCGCAGCGTGCAGGCGATCCGCGGTGGCGGCACCTATTCCGGATGCCGAACCGGTGACAACGTACGTACCCATGTACCCACGGTAGCGCCGCGCCGGCCCGGTAATCCGGATGCCCCGTCGATTCGTCCGGATTAGGGTGGTGGTCACCCGACGAGAGGAGACAGCATGACCGCCGACGGTGTCGCCGACAAGTTCAAGGAAGCGCTGGAGAAGAAGAACGCCGCCAACCGCAAGGGCTCCGCCCATCTGGACGGCTCGGCGAAGGGCCAGGCGCCCCACGGCTCCGAAAGCCACCAGCAGCAGTTCCGCCGCAAGAGCGGATAGCGACGAGTGCCCGCGGCGGCCGTCGGGACATCGGATAGGATTGCCATTGCACATCCGGGTCGCGCGAGGAGGCGTTCATCGACCTTCCGCTGCTCGTCCCCATCCCCGTCGGCCGCCCGCAGGCACACGGCGTTCCCGCGTCGGAAACCCCTGAGATCCAACAGGTCCGCGCCGTCGTCGCATCGATCCTCGGCTCGTTGCGCAGTGGCCCGCACCTCCCCGAGTCGGGGCTGAACTGGGCCGTCGCCTACCTCACCCGCGGCTCCGAGCCACTCCTCGCGGCCACCACCACGGACGCCGGATGGCTGCCGCGCGGCACCGTCGTGCCGGCCGACGTGCGCGTCCTCTGGAACGTCCCCACCGCGGCGGCGTGGGCCACCGTCGACGATCCCGTGCGCCAACTGATCGAGTTCGCCGAAGAGGGCGGCTACACGATCCGCGCGGTCGCCACCACGCACCCCAGCCGGGCGCATCACATCCCGAACGGGCCCTGGAAGCTCGTCGGGCAGCGCCACCCAGGGCCGGTCCTGCCGCGGCGCGCCACCCGGTTCGAGGTCGTCGCCTCCCCCGCCCGTGTCGAACAGATCCGGGCGATGAACCCCGAGGCGGCAGCCCGGCAGACCCGCGCGCTCCTGCGCGACCTGGAGCGGGTCACCGTCGACCCGGCGCACGCGATCGGCGTCGACGAGGCGCGCACCGAGGCCCGGCGGTACCTGTCCGGCGGGCACCAGGTGCCCGAGGAGGTGCTCGCCCAGCTCCTCCTCGACCAGGACGCCCTCGCCGACGCTCTCAGCCTGACCCGCACGTCGCCGCGCGTGCTCACGGCCGGCAGCGGGCCGCCCGACGGTGCCGCGCTCCGCGACCGCCTGCTCGAGCGCGCGCTCGTCGAGGCCACGCTCTCCGCGGCCTATCACGATGTCGAGTCCGCGGTGTACGCGTGGACCTTCGCCCGCTACCTGGCCCGCTGATCCACCGTCACGGGTAGGTCTTGTACCGGTCCCAGTTCCGGTTGCACAGGTACTGCGCGGCGTAGAACACCACCTGCTGGCGCTCCCACTCGGGGTTGCCCGCCTGGCGGTACAGCGACTGCGTCGCCGCGACGGTGCTCGCGGGGTTGCGGTCCAGGGCCGCACAGGCCTGGTACCCGAACCGGAGCATCTGCGCGTCGGTGGTGCGGTTCCCGAAGGGCTTGACGAAGTCGTGCATGTTGCTCGTGACCACCAGGAACCGGCCCTGATCGAGCCGTCCGTCCGCGTGGGCCGGGGCCTGGACCAGCGTCGCGGCCCCCAGCGCCGCGATCCCCGCCGCCATCGCCCTCATCAGCTTCGACATCGTCCGCTCACCTCCATCGGGTGGGGCAGCGCCCCACGTGCCGACGATTATCGCCGATCGACGTCGTCCGCGTGACGATTCGCTGACGTCCCGGCCGCGGGGCGGGCGGGGTACCTTCGGGCTGCCTACCGTGGAGGCATGAGCACCTTGGACGATGCACTGACCGCCCAGAAGTCGCGGGCCGCCGCCGCGGGCGGGCCCGCCGAGATCTTCGCCGCCGAACAGCGCTCCCTGTCCGGGACCGCGCCCACCGGCGTCGCGAGCCCCGGCACCCCACTGCCCGACGGTGCCGTCCTCGACCCGTACGGCACCCCCACCACGCTGCGCGCGGTGCTCGGGGGCAGGCCGGCCGTGATCGTCTTCTACCGCGGCGCGTGGTGCCCCTACTGCAACCTCACCCTGCACACCTACCAGGCCGAACTCGCGCCGGCCCTCGCCGCACGGGGCGTCGAGCTCGTCGCGATCAGTCCGCAGAAGCCCGACGGTTCGCTGTCGGCCGCCGAGAAGAACGAGCTCACCTTCGCGGTGCTGTCCGACCCGGGCCTGGCGATCGCCGATGCACTCGGCATCGTCACCGCACCTTCCGACGACGCCCGCGCGGCCCAGCTGGAACTCGGTCTCGACGTGACCGCGGCCAACGCCGACGGCACCACCCGCCTCCCCTATCCGACGGTGCTCGTCGTCGACGCCGGAGGCACCATCCGCTGGATCGACGTGCACCCCGATTACACGACCCGCACCGAGCCGTCGGCGATCCTGGAGGTCGTGGACGCGCTCTGACCCGCCCGCGTCGCCCCGCCACCACCTGAGAGCCGACCGTGGGATCGGTCACGGATCGGCCTCGAACCCCTTCCCGCAGTAGCGCGATCGCCGATTCACCGCCAGTCTGAGGGCATCGACGAGAGGGGTGGATCACGATGACGCACTACCTGGCCGCGGGCGAGACCTGGGGCATCGCGAGCGGGGACTTCCTCTTCCTCTACCTCGTCCTGTGCTTCTTCTCCGTGGGTGCCGCGCTCATCACGCGGGGCGCTACCGGCGATCGCGGTCGCCGGATGGCCGTGCTCAGCCCGGTCGAGGTCGGGATGCTCGTCTCCGACGGGAACGCGGTCCTCGCGGCGATCGCCCAGTTGCGCGTCGCCAGGGTGATCGACCAGGACGGCACACCCGTCCGGTCCATCACTCGGGAGGATCGCGCCACCCTGGACTGGTTCGTCCGGTCGGTCGGAGAGCGCATCGCGAGCGGGTCGACGTCCCTGGTGAGGGACCTTCAGACGCCGCTGCGGCAACTGCGCTCCGCTCTCGTGCGCGACGGCCTGCTGCGCCGGCACCCCCGCACCGCGGGGTCCGCGCTGCTGCTCCTGCCGGTGATCGTCCTCGGATTCGCCCGCCTCGGCGCCGGGATGGCGCACGGCAGGCCGGTCGGATTCCTGGTCCTCGCGATGCTCGCGATGGGCGGGCTGTTCCTGTACTTCGCGTTCCGCACGCGTCGGCGCACCGCCGCCGGCCGCCGTGAGCTCGAGGCGGCCCGGCAGCGCAACGCCTACCTGCATCCGCGGCTGCAGCCCTCGATGCGCACGTACGGCCCCCAGGCGGCGGCGTACGGCGCGGCCCTGTTCGGCGTCGCCTCGCTGATGCTGTTCGACCCGGTCCTCGCCGCCGCGCCCGCAGCCGCGCAGGCGGCCGCCATGACCCCCGCGTTCACGATCGGCGGCGGCACGGGATCGGGGTCCAGCTGCTCGTCGGGCTCGTCCTTCAGCAGCTGCTCGTCGGGCAGCAGCTGCGGCTCGTCCTCGTCGTCCAGCAGCAGCTGCGGCGGGGGTGGCTGCGGCGGGTGACGGCGCACCGTCAGGGTTTGAGCCCTCGTCATTCAATATCGAAGTCACACAAGTTCATATAGTGTGCCGTGCTTGCTGAGCATTGTCGTCTCGACCGATGCGGCTAGCGCAGAATCGCGAATAAGGACACCGAACTCGACATTGCGATTCTCTGCACTGAAGGAAAAGTTGGCGCTCGTCAGCAGGAGCACCTCGTGATCGATGATGATGAACTTGGCATGACTGACGACCCGCTTGCCATTCGGCAGCTCGGCTGACTGGTAGACCGTAGCCTTCGGCAGTTGGTTCTTAACCTTGACTGCATCGGCCTTGTCTCCATCGACGTAGACGGTGACGACGACACCTGGCTGCTCGGACGCCTCCTGCAGCACCCTCCACATCTGGGAGCTTCGCTCGAAGTTGTACGTCGCGCACACGACGGACTGACGCGCTGCCTGAACAAGGCGGTGAAACTCACCCGTCAGGTGGCCGGTCTTCGCTTCGTTGCCCGGCATCGTCCAGACGGGCGTGAGGTCGCGAGTAAGAGACTTCGCCCCGGCGATGGCATGCAGCAACGCCGCCGCGCGCTCACCATCATCGTGGCTAAGTCCTGCATCGGCGAGCAATTGCTTAGCGTCGCCGCGACGTACGGCGTTGACGACAGCCAGTGCCTTGATGGTGTGCTGGCCGGAGGCGAACTGGACGGCGAGGGTTTCGGCCTCACTGGCGGTCAAGAACTCCCCGAGTGATGCGAAGGCGTCAGAAGGCATCAGTGCTCCCGAAGAACCCGGGCACGGTCTCATCCGTCGCCGTCGGGAGGTTGAGCAGGAACCGCCGGTCGAGGAAGCGATTGGCCTTCTCGCAGGAGGTCTCCGAAGCAAAGGAACAGCAGTGGCAAGCAGCGCCGTGTAGGAAGTCCTCCGGGTCGCTCGGGGTCCGTGTAGCGCACACAGGGTCGGATGAACACCGGGCAGCCCTGCGTAGTGCCCTAACCACAAGGTCGTGCATCTTCGACGGATCGGAGAGGGCCACGAGACCGCCCAACGTGCCTTCGCTGTCGGATGCGGTCGTGCAGATCAGCAGTCCGGCGGCGGCCTCGCGCTGCGGCGTACTCGCCCAGCCGTAGATTCGTTCGGTCAGGCTGGCCGCGCCATAGCCACTAGACATCGCCATCTCGCGGATGAGCGAGTGCGCGAACGTGTGCAATAGCCAATAGCGAGGCGCGGGCAGACGCAGGTCAGGGTCAACGTTCTTCGCGGTCTCAGAGAAGCGACGCTCGAAGTTGCGGCGATGGGCGGAGCGGTGTGCGTCCCACAGTGAGGTCGAGAGGATCGACTGCTCCCACGTCGCGACCGTGTCGAGATCGAGCTGGAGGAAGATACCTTCGCCCCGGTCCTCGGTGGCAGGAACCCAGGTCGGTTTGCCGTTGCGGGTGAGCTTCACCAGACGGCCAACAAGGTCGTTGACGCGGTCCATCTCGTCGAGGCGAGTGAAGCCGAGAACCGCGTTGATCTTCTTCATCTTGTTGACCGCGACGACACGACTGATCCGTTCATGTAGATCAGGATTGCGTGGCATCTCGGTGACCATGAGACCGCTGGAGTTCTGCTGCTGCGGGAACAGTGACGGCTTCTGGAGATAGCGCCACTCGGGCACGAGCAGGTCGACCGGGTCCCAAGCTGCGAGCTTCTCTTGGCGCTCCTCCTCGGAATCTGCAGGTGCGAGTGCGTCTGCCACCGCACCTGCGAGAGTCGCATCGTCCACCTCCGACAAGTCCAGCTTGCCGTCCGCGACATCACGGAGGGTCTCCAGATCGTCGGCGTATTTCGCGACCCGCTCGACCCCGATAGCGACACGCAGTTGATCGCCGAGGGCTTCCTTCTCCTCGGCGTCGGTGCGAGGCATGACGATG
The DNA here is from genome assembly GCF_001575205.1 of Tsukamurella pseudospumae. Classification (GTDB taxonomy): domain Bacteria; phylum Actinomycetota; class Actinomycetes; order Mycobacteriales; family Mycobacteriaceae; genus Tsukamurella; species Tsukamurella pseudospumae. Next base: position 6,393 of record NZ_LSRE01000018.1, on the reverse strand, counting down.
ATCGACTGGGTGGAGGCAAACCAAAGGTTCGAGGCCCCCATCATGATGAGTGCGGGGCGGGCGTCGCAGCCGCTGTCGAAGGCATTGAGGTGCGGGTGGCGACCACGGCATTTCTGGGGGAGCTTGTCGCGGCCAATGGACCCCTGAGCCTCGGCCATGCCTCGAGTCTGACCACACGAGGCGCAAACGATGACCGAGCCGACACTCTTGCCGACATTGGCGTCCTTCATCTTCAGGTCAGGCAGTTCAGCCTTGGGGCACTTCTTGCCTCGATGGACCCACAGCGAGTACGGGAACTCGTCGAGGTGGCCATTGGTACATGTCAGCAGGTGCTGGGCAGGCACGGCGGGGCTACCTGACTTCCTTTTCACGTTGCCTCCTCTGCCGGGGCAGTTCTTGTGGGCGAACTGCGCGAGGTCGGGGCGAAAGGGGTGCGTGTTGGTGTAGTCGAAGCGCGGCAGCGGACCGAGGTAGTCGCACGCTGTGCAGCGGAACCATTGCGGGAACACCCGTCCCGGGATGCCGAGATCGGAGCCCTCACTCGACATGCCCATCCGCTTCGGTTGCCACGGGAACGGACGCAGCGCGTCGATCTGATTTCCACGCAGTACGCGCACAACTTTCAGCAGTCGTGGTTCGACGATCGAGGGCACGTGGTCACGTCGCTTCCAGATCGTCTCCCAGTCATCAAGGCCTGCAGGCATGACCGAGAAGTTTGGCAGGTCCATGATCGCGCCAGGACCGTAGGTGTAAAGCAGCGACGAAGGACGGGCCGAGCCGACCTTGGCTCGGTTCTTTACGGCACCTTCCTCAGCGTCCCCCAACGGGTCGAGCATCTCGTGCTCGTCGTGCAGCATGTCCTCGCCGAACTCAGGCAGCAAGTCGGTCATCAGTCCTCATCCCAGACCGGCAAAACCCAGTCATCGACACCATCGGGTTTCCTCGCGAACAGCCGGTCGGGCACCGGGCTGACCAACAGATTGATCTCGGGCTGGACCTCGCGCATGGAGTTGGCGATCACGAACGGCGCCTCCACCGAGCTGCCGACGGACTCCCTCGCGTTCTCGGGGCTGACGATGAGCGGCAAGTACTTCCCGCCCTCGCCCGTGCGCTCGTAGACGAGTGTCTTGTGCATGTCGGCGGCGCGCTTGGCACGTTCGGCCCAACGGTCAATCCGATTGACGAGCAGGTCGTTGGCTCTCTTGGTCGCGGATTCATCGAGAGCGGCGGCGGCGATCCGCTTCTTGAGCTTCCCAGCGATGACCTCAACCGCAATGCGCTGCTCTCTGATCCGCCACGCCTCGCGCTCGGGGGAGAGTCCGTCAGGGACGGCCGCTTGAAGGACACGGGCAGCGCTCACGAGCAGCCCATCGATCCCGCGCTCCAGCGAGGTCGGTGAGTAAGGCGTGACCGACAGGGCTTCGACCTGAGCGTAGAAAGTCTCGTGGTAGTGCCGGAATTGTTCGAAGTGCGCAAGGTCGCGCGGCCGGGCCCAGTTGCCAAGGGACACGACCAACCCAGGACGTGCCGAAGGGTCGCGGCCAACGCGAGACGATGCCTGGATGTACTCAGCGGTGTTCTTGGGCTGGCCGACGACCAGCATCAGACCGAGGCGCTGGACGTCCACGCCGACCTGCAACATTGACGTCGCCAGTACGACGTCAAACGGCGAGTCGGCCTCGGTGCGACGAGCAGTCTTCTCGCCTGCCTTGTCGTCGGCGATGCGCTGGCGAGCAGCGTCCGTGGTGTCATATCCGGGGTCGAACTCCAAGCCGAGGCGGTCGAGAGTCGCACCAATCTCGGACGACGCGATACGGGATGTCAGCTCACCGGTCTTCAACAGACCGAAACTTGCGCCACGCCGGCTCGGGAAGCCGGAGTCCTTGCGCGGGCGCTTGACGCGACTTTGCACGTCGTCGGCGACATACCGAGCCATACCGGCGAGCTCACGGGTGGCGTTGAAGTAACCGACCAGCGTCATGTACGGATCGGCAGCGACCCCAGCTTTGTCGAGCAACAACTGCCCGGCCGAGAGCAGAACTTCCGAGACGCGGATCTCGGCACTCGACAGTCGCACGCCCTGGGCGCTGACACCGATGTAGCGCCGACCTGGGGTCGAGCCGTCCAAGGGGACTTCTTCGGAAAAGAACGTGTCAGCGACGTCGAGGACCTGCGGCGGGAATATTTCGACCTGCCGGCCGTAGAGTCCGCGCACCTGCTCCTGCGCATTGCGCACGGTTGCTGTCGAGGCGACAATAAGCGGCTTCACCGGCGCACCGTCAAGGGTGTCCCACGACGACAACATCTCGACGGCCACCTCAAACAGTCCGACCGAGGTGCCGAGTGCACCGGTGATGAGGTGCAGCTCATCTTGGATGATGAGGTCCGGTGGTCGGAGGCGGCCGACGGGTGCAACAGTCGCGCCAGGCATCCCGCCCTTGGCAGGGTGCGAACCGACCTGACATGGCGCATAGTCAGCGTGAACGTAGCCGTGCCGCCCGCAGCGCTTGCTGACGAACCCGAAGAGCGCAGCTGCTTCGCCTTCACGAGCGAGGCGCGCGAATTTGTCGACCGTGGCGATAACGAAAGCCGGGGTGAGACGGTAGATCTCCTCATCCACGGTCAGGACGGGCAGGCCCTCCCTGACTTCTCCGCCCTTCGAGAATGGGCAACGTGCCAGCTCGTCGCCGCAGTGGACGAAGACTCGGCGGTAGTTCGCGTCTGCCTTGACCTGGGCTCCGGTGATCGGCGTCCCGCACCACGGGCAGCGCTGGATCTGAAGGACGGTCAGACGATGACCGAAGCCCTCGTTGGCCTTCTTGAGTTGCTCGTCGGCTTCCTCGAACCGCTTGGGGCTGACGTCGGTTCCTACCCACAGTCCGATGCGGAACGGCTCTGTGCCCCAGGTCTTCTCGTCATCCAGGCGGGCAAGTTCAGCGGCGCAGACAAGCGCAGTCGCACGTTGGAACTGCTGGGCGGTCAGTAGGCGGAGCGTGTAACGCATGAGCACCGCGATGCCGGCACGTCCGTCAAGCGGTCCATCGACCGACTCGACGACGCCCTGACGGCGACGAATCGCGAATGTGTAGGCAGCGAGCCCGAGGTACGCCTCGGTCTTGCCACCACCGGTCGGGAAGAACAGCAGCTCGACCTTCGACTGGTGTTCCGAACTGCGGACAGACGCGGTTGGGTCGGTCAGCGCGCCGAGCTGCATCAAGATGAAGGCGAGCTGGAACGGGCGCCACGACGCGGCCAACGGGCCCCGGCCCGCAACGCTCTCTCGCGCCGCTTGAATGGAAAGCATCGCATCAGCTGCGCGAGCCGCCGCCACCTGTGAGGCGATGCGCTGGTCGCGCATGACACGGTTCATGAACTGGAAGCAGCGCAGCGCTTCGGCATCGGCGGCGACGTGCTGCAGTCCAGCGACGAGTCGCGTGTGAGCCTCGCGTGCCTCCCACAGTGCGACCTCGGCAGTGGCCTGGAGGTGGCTAGGCAGTGTGGCTGCCTCGGCTTCCTGTGTGGCCAGCCACGCACCGTACCCATCAACCAGCGGAGCAAGGCCCGACCGCAAGCCGTCTGCGGTGACGGTCGAGAGCACGTCCATCGACAACGTCGCGTCTTCAACCGAGCGCGCCTTGGTCTGCGCGGTCTCTCCAATTGGCAGCCAGGTCGTCTCAATAGCAGTCGCGCGACGCGAGCCGGTCTTCAGCGTCCAGTCGGCCGAGCAGGTGCGACCGATCGCGAACTCCAACCGGTTGCGGTACTGGAGGTTGAGACGCTTGACCTCGTCGTCGTGCTCAGGCCAGTCCTGTTCCATCACGTCCTGCACCGGCAAGAACACTTCGCCGCCGCCCGCATCCACAAGAAGCTTGGTCTGGAACAACCACATACTCAGCGGGATCGGCATGGGGGTTTCGCGGTCGTTGCACAGCGCGATCTCCACGAGTATGCGATCGAACTTGGGGTCGTCGTACCGGTCGATTCGAAGGACGATCGACTCCTTCAACCCGACCGTCGCGGTCTGACCGGGAGTGACATCAGCGAGACGCACGGTACGAGTCTCTTCGACGGGCGTGCGCTGGTACTCGCGCACAGGACGACCGGTCTTGGTGACCTTGTCGGTCTCAATCGTCTCGTAGGTGCCCCACGAGGCGACGACCCGGAACGCTTCCAGATCAGCAGGCACCTGAAATCGCACGCCCATCGACGCGGGGATCATCAGTCCCTGCTTCGGCGCTCGGTCCTCGGCATCGTCGTCCTCGCTATCCGCCTCGGTGTCGTCGGCGGCGTACGCCGGCACGCCACGCCCCTCGGTCACACCGTCAACATCTGCGCGGACCTCGACGAGGTCGCCACCGTCGGTGTCGTCCGATGTCGCCGTCGCCGAGCCGATCAGTTTGACCGGCGCGATGTGCCCGACGAGGTACTGCGAGCGAGGGCTGAACGGGAGGGTCTCCTCGGGGCCGTGGATAGGACCGAGCAGTTCACGCTGGAGGATGTCCACAAGGTTCTCGCGCACCGCATACGACGAGCCATCCAGGTCATAGTTCAGCTCGTACGACGCCTGCGGACCAGCAACGTCAGTGGTTACCTCTGTCACAGGTCACAAGTATGCCGTAGAGGTGCGGCAGAGCGCGGGCACAACCGCACAACCTGCGACAGTCGCGCGCCGTCTCCGATCTCCGCCCAAGGTAGTGCCCTCACGCCGAATCCCTAGCCCGCCAGCGGAGCAGAACGCGATCCTCGTCGAAGTAGCGACCAACCACACCTCGGCGGACTCGGAGGCTCTCCAGCTGAGTCAAGAGAATCTTGCGCCGCGCCTCGTCGCTACTGCCGGCGGCCGCCCAGTGAGCCTCTACTGTCGAGCCACCGAGTGGCTCCCTCCCGCGGTCGGCCAAGAGGCGAGCGATGAGGTAGGGGTCGAAGGCTGATCGGCTCATGGTCTGGCGGCACGACGGGCAGTACAGCACCGGCCGCTTCTGGTTAGTACCTCGGCAGAGAAACACATCGCAGTCATCGCAGCGGACGACACGCGACAGGAAGGGGCTCGTCGCCTCCCGCTCACTCCGCTTTCGGGCCTGCGGAGCGCTCCGCGCATCGAGCAACTTCTGAAGGACTGTGAACTCCTCGGCGGTGATAACTGCGAGTGCTTCGTTGACAACCGGCTCGCCCTCTTCATCGCGGAACACAGCGAAAGGATCGGCACGCTTCGCACTCTTGGGGCGGCCGGGGTTGTGCGGGCTCATGCCGGCAAGCACCGGGTTTCGAAGAATGCCGTCAACTGTCTGACGATTCCAGGCAATGCCGCCCGATTTGCGTCGCGCGATTGACCCCGCGGGCAGGGGAGCGCCTTCGGACGTCAACCAGGTGGTGATGGCGTTGACGGTCACACCTCCGAGCGCTTTGCCGACGATCGCAACGAGCCAAGGTTCGCGGTCTGGGTCCTTGACGAGCACCCAGCCGGGACCTCCGGGGTTTCGGGCTGACAGGTAGCCGTACGGGATTCCGCCACCAGCCCAGCGGCCGTCCTTCAGGAGCTGCGCCCGAGCCGCCCGGACACGAGCACGAATGGCCTCGGCCTCCATCTCGCCGAAGACCGCGAGCATCACTGCGAAGGCGCGGCCCTGCGGGCTGGTCATGTCGATGGGGTCCTCGACGGCAACGAGGCCAGCTCCGCGCTTCTGGAGCGCTTCGTCGGCGTGGAGGAAATCGAGGACTCGCCGAGCAAGCCGGTCGACCTTCCAGATGATGACCGCGTCGAAGTCGGTCGCGGCGAGGAGAGCTGCCCAGCCGTTGCGGTCTTCGGGGCGATTGGCCGTGGCCGAGACACCGTCGTCGACGAACTCGCCTACCACGTCCCACCCTCGGGCCTCGGCGTACCGACGACAGGACTGAAGCTGGCGGACGATGGAAACGGACTTGTCGACGACGGCTGAATACTGAGCAGTGATCGACGGGCGAAAGTTGAGCAGCCCGGTTACCTGTTGAGGGGTGATCACTGTGGAGGACTGGGCGGAGATCCGCCGGTTGCACTATTCGGAAGGGCTGCCGAAGGCGGAGGTCGCTCGGCAGCTGGGCATCGCGAGGAACACGGTTCGGGCGGCGTTAGCGTCGGATCGGCCACCGAAGTATAAGAGGGCACGGGTCGGCTCGGTGGTCGATGCGTTCGAGCCGCAGATCCGGGTGTTGCTGTCGCAGTGGCCGACGATGCCGGCGACGGTGATCGCGCAGCGGATCGGTTGGCCGTATTCGTTGACCACGCTCAAGGATCGGCTGCGGGAGATCCGGCCGGAGTTTCAGGGCGTGGATCCGGCCGATCGGATCTCGTATGAACCGGGGAAGATCGCGCAGTGCGATCTGTGGTTCCCGGATGCGAGGATCCCGGTCGGACCT
>NZ_LSRE01000017.1 GCF_001575205.1 Tsukamurella pseudospumae | reverse complement strand
GACGCGATGGTCGACGCGGGCCGCACCGGCCGCAAGGACGGCGCCGGCTTCTACGACTACGTGGACGGCAAGCGCACCGGTCTGTGGCCCGGCCTGAAGGACCTCCTGCCCGCCGGGCAGGACATCCCGCTGCAGGACATGATCGACCGGATGCTCTTCGCCGAGTCGCTCGAGACGGTGCGCTGCTTCGACGAGGGCGTCATGGACTCCGTCGCCGACGCCAACATCGGCTCGATCTTCGGCATCGGCTTCCCCGCCTGGACCGGCGGCGTGCTGCAGTTCATCAACGGCTACGAGGGCGCGAACGGAACCGTGGGCCCCAAGGCCTTCGTCGCCCGCGCGCAGGAGCTGACCAAGTACGGCGAGCAGTTCACCCCGCCCGCCTCCCTGGTCGCCAAGGCCGAGGCCGGCGAGACCTACGAGTAGGACTCACTGAGCCGCACCATCATCGAGAGGTCCGGTACCGCCTGCGGGTGGTACCGGACCTCTCGTTTCCCGGTTCGACGGTGCGCCTCGGGTCCGGGTGGGCCGACGCCCGTGGGGAATCGGCGTGGCGCTTTGAGCGAAGCCTGCCGTCCGGTCAGGAGAAGAGACGGTCCCGCTGCGCACGCGGCGCGTCGTAGCGGACCCCGCCGGGCTTCGCTTCGATCAGGCCGATCGCGAGCGCGGCGATGGTTGCAGCGATGTTCACGACGGGTACGGCGGCGGCAACGACGATGAGCAGATACCACCAGCCCGACTGGTCGATGTCGTGAAGTCTGCGGACGCTCAACGAGATTCCACCAATACCGTAGACGATCATGATCGCGACGATCAGCATCCCGCCGATCGCCATGACAGGGCTACCGGCACCCTCCTCGCCGAGCACGCCGCCGGTCACGATCACCCCGACCGCAACCAGGATGGCGAGAAGATTCGCCAGGGCCGGCCACCAGAACTCACTCTTCGAAGCCCGCCCCGAGTACCGGAAGTAGCTCCGGAAGAAGCGCTTCACCGCCTCGCCGAAGGTCGCGCCGCGCAAGGGAATCGTCAGGTCCTGCGGATCCCTGTCGACCACGTACTGATCACTCATCTCACACCGCTCCGTTCAGCACCCCGAACACCGATGTGCGCAATGTAGCATTACTGTTTTAGGAACAGCAACATTGTGTCGTCCGCGAGCACCGGAACGTGCCTCGTCACGCCGTTCCCGCGGCCGCAGCCACCAGTTTGGCGCGCTCAACGAGGTGCGCGGCAGCGCGTTTCATCTTGAGGCACTCGCGAGACGAGAGGGTGTGGTGGTCGTACGCCACCTTGTTCTTCAGCCCGAGCAGGGTCGTCAGGTGTTTCGCTATTCCGGCGTCCGCCTTGGCGAGGAGCGCGATCGCCTCGCTGTGGTTCGTGGAGTTCGAGTGTTCTCCGAGTCGCACGCAGCAGATGACATCTGCTGCGGCGATGCCGGCGTCGACGAACAGATCCCCTGCAGCGTTGCGCTTCTCGTCTTCGAGGAACTCCGCCGCCTCGTTGAATTCCACCGCCTTCGCCAGCCGACCGGTGATGACGACCGCATTACAGCTCCGTTTGCCCGCCACTAGCTGCCCTCCGTACCAGTGACACGAACCACCCTCGGTCCCCAGCGAAGGTCAGTCCGTCCCTGACGACATCCTGCAGCAATGGCTCCCTCGATGCGGCTGCATCGCGCAATTCCGACTCCGTGTAGTCGACCGGCCGAGCGTCGTTGCCCGTCCATCCGGACACCGCAGTCACCAGGTCCGTCATCTGGGTGTCCCACACCTCGTCGTCGGCGTCGTCGGCACGGACGAGGAGCAGATCGATGTCGCTGTTCTCGCGCATTCGCCCGGTTGCGGCCGATCCGAAGATCGTGGCGAACAGTGGGGTCTCCGCCCAACTGGCGGTCATCGCCCGCAGCCGTTCATGCAGCGTCTCGCTGAGTTTGGCGAGCGCGATGATCGGTTCCGCTGCGAGGTGCGCGCGATTCAGCCGGTAGGTACTGGTCCGGCCGACCTTCTCCTGGTGGACGACTCCTGTCCCGACCAGCCTGGACAGGGCGTTCCGCAAGCCCTCGTCCGAGCCGCGGGAGACGATTCGGAGCATCTGCGGAACGGTGAACGCGACATCTGTTGATGCCAGCACGGCAAGGACGTCCCCATCCAGGGTGGGCGTGATCGTGGCGAACGGACGGCTCAGCTGCATGCACCCACTGTATGCCAACTATTCTTGGTTCAATCCAAGGATAGTTGGCATCTGCCGCGGTTCACCGGAGCGAGCAGCTTCGCGGCCGACGTCAGTCGGCGAAGCGGGCCGGGCGTTTGCCGAGCATGGCGGCGACGCCCTCCTGGTGATCGTCGGTCTGCAGCAGAACGACCTGCTCGTCGGTCTCGCGGCGGAGGGCACCCTCGAGGCCCGCGAGGGTGGAGGCGTTCATGGCGCGCTTGGTGGCGGCGATCGCCTCCCGCGGTCCGGACGCGAGCTTCGCGGCCGCGGCGGCGACGGCACCGTCGAGCTCCTCGGCCGGGCGGACCGCCGTGACCATCCCGGCGGCGAGGGCCTCCGGCCCGTAGACGCGTTCGCCGAGCAGGGCCATGCCCATCGCCCGGGTACGGCCGATGGCGGCGGGGACCAGGGCCGTGGTGCCCGCGTCGGGCAACAGGCCGATGCCGACGAAGGGCAACAGGAAGTAGGCGGTGTCGGCGACGAAGGTCAGGTCGGCGGCCAATGCCAGGCCCACCGCCATTCCCGCGCACGGACCGTTCACCTTGGCTATCACCGGGATCGACGCCGCGACGATCGCGCGGACGTACGCGTTCACCGCGTCGAGCGCCTCCTGCGGCGCCGCCGCCTCCCCCGCCAGGTCGGCGCCCGTACAGAACGCCTTGCCCTCGCCGGTGATGATCACGACACGGATCCCTGGGTCCGCGTCCGCCTCGGCGATGAAGCCGGCGAGGTCCCACGCCGCGCGAACGCCGAAGGCGTTCATCCGCTGCGGACGGGCGATGGTGATGGTCAGGACGCCGGCGTCGACGGCGCGCAGGAAGTCCTCGCTCATGCCACCGACTCTTCCACTCGCGCCAGCGGCGCGAGGCGCCGTTCGACGATGGACGCGCCCTCGGTGATCATCCGCTCGATGAGCGACGCCACCGTCGGGACGTCGCGGATCAGGCCCTGGCACAGGCCGACGCTCCAAATACCGGCCTCGACGTCGCCGTCCTCGAAGACCTTGCGACCGCGGGCGCCCGCCACGAGGTGCCGGATGTCTTCGAACTCGCAGCCCTGCGCTTCGGTCTCGACCACCTCGACGGAGACCGAGTTCTTCGCCACGCGGGCGGTGTTGCCCAGCGTGCGGAAGATCAGCTTCGTGTCCAGTTCGGAGTTCTCGACGATCTGCTGCTTCACCTCGGGGGCGATCGGGGACTCCACCGTGCAGAGGAAGCGGCTGCCCATGTTGATGCCGTCCGCGCCCAGCGCGATCGCGGCGACGAGGCCGCGGGCGTCCGCGATGCCGCCCGACGCGAGGATCGGAATGTCCAGCGCGTCCGCGGCGGCGGGGATCAGTACGAGGCCCGGGATGTCGTCCTCACCCGGGTGGCCGGCGCACTCGAAGCCGTCGATCGACACCGCGTCCACCCCGATGGCCTGTGCCTTGAGCGCGTGCCGGACGCTGGTGCACTTGTGGATCACCTTGACGCCGTGGTCCTTCAGGTACGGCAGGAACTTCGCGGGGTTCGACCCAGCGGTCTCGATGATCTTCACCCCCGACTCGACCGCCGCGCGCAGGAACTCCTCGTAGGGCGGCGGGTCGATCGTCGGCAGCACGGTGAGGTTCACACCGAACGGATTCGACGTCAGGTCCCGCGCCCGCGCGATCTCCTCACGGAGCGCCTGCGGCGTGGGTTGCGTGAGAGCCGTGATGATGCCGAGCCCGCCGGCCTCGGACACCGCGGCGGCGAGGCCGGCGCGCCCCACCCACATCATGCCGCCCTGGACGATCGGGTACCGGACGCCGAACTGCTCGGTGAAGCGCGTTGAGAACATGCCCGAAAGCTAGCACAGATGAGAGAACAGTCTCTAACATATGGCTCAGATACCCGAGAACTTCCGGAGGACCGCATGACCGCACCGTCGAACCTGCAGACCGGTGACCTGATCTCCACCGACCCCCGCACCGGGGCCGAGGTGGCCCGCTTCCCCGTGGCCGACGCCGCGACCGTGATCGAGGCGGTCGATGCCGCCCGCGAGGCGGCGGCCTGGTGGGGAGACCTCGCGCCGAAAGCCCGGCGGAGCTGGCTGCTGCGCTTCCGCGCGGAGCTGTCGCGGCGGGCGGAGGAGCTCGCCGCGGTGATCTCCGCCGAGACCGGCAAGCCGACCGACGACGCGCTGCTCGAGGTGATGCTCGCCGTCGTGCACATCGACTGGGCCGCCAAGAACGCCGAGAAGGTGCTCGGCCGGCGCAAGGTCCCGTCGGGCCTGCTCGGCGCGAACCTGGCCGCCACCGTCGAGTACCGGCCCTTCGGCGTCGTCGGCTGCATCGGCCCGTGGAACTACCCCGTCTTCACCCCGATGGGCTCGGTCTCGTACGCACTGGCCGCGGGCAACGCCGTCGTCTTCAAGCCCAGCGAGCTCACACCCGCTGTGGGCCAGTTCCTCGCCGACACCTGGAACGCCGCGTGCCCGGGACAGCCCGTGCTGCAGGTGATCCACGGCGGCGGGGAAACCGGTGCCGCGCTGTGCCGCTCGGGTGTCGACAAACTGGCCTTCACCGGCTCCGCCCGCACCGCCCGTACGGTCATGGCGACCTGCGCGGAGTCCCTCACGCCCGTCACGATCGAGGGCGGCGGCAAGGACGCCTTCCTCATCGACTCCGACGCGGACGTCGACGCCGCGGTGGACGCGGCCGCGTTCGGCGCCTTCGGCAACGCCGGGCAGACCTGCGCCGGCGTCGAGCGGGTGTACGTGGTGTCCGACCGGTACGACGAGTTCGTCGACAAGCTCGTCGCGCGGACCCGCGCCCTCCGCGGCGGGGACGACGACGGTGCCGACTACGGTCCGGCGACGATGGCCCGGCAGCTGCCGATCATCGCCGGCCACATCGACGACGCACTCGCCCACGGTGGGCGGGCGCTGGTCGGGGGCCGGGAGTCCGTGGGCGAGACCACGGTTCAGCCCGTCGTGCTCGTGGACGTCCCGGAGGACTCAACCGCGGTCACCGACGAGACCTTCGGCCCCACCGTGGTGGTGAACCGGGTCGCGACCATCGAGGAGGGCATCGAGAGGGCCAACAACAGCACCTACGGGCTGTCCGCGGCGATCATGACGCGCAACGTCTCCCGGGGTCGGGAGCTGGCGCGCCTGCTCCGCACCGGTTCGGTGGCCGTGAACTCGTTCCTCTCCTTCGCCTCCGTGCCCGCCCTACCCTTCGGCGGGCTCGGCGACTCCGGCTTCGGCCGGATCCACGGCGCGGACGGGCTCCGCGAGTTCAGCAGACCGCAAGCCGTCGCGGCACAGAAGTTCACGGCTCCGATGAACCTGCTCACCTTCGACCGCAAGGCCCGCGACATGAAGGCGGTGCGGCTGATGCTGCGCCACGTCTACGGGCGCTGACCGCACCGCCCCATCGCTCGGGGATCAGCGCACGGTGAACGATCCCTTGCCCGGCACCGCCATCGGCGCACCGACGAAGGTGGTCGTGAAGGTCACGTTCCCGGCGCCGGTGCGGGCGTCGACCGCCGCCGGTGTCGGGTTGGCGAAGTTCTGGCAGGGCTTGACGGTGACGCCGCCCCGGGCGCCGGTGGTGCGGTTGACGTAGTCGACGCGGATGAGCGTGGCGTAGCCGTTCGACATGCAGATCCGCCCGTCCGCCGGGGCCGAGATCGACACGACGCCCGCGCTGCGGGTCTGGACCGCGACGTTCGCGCGCCACAGCATCGGGACCGCAAGACCGCTGGAGACCATCGTGGTCGCCGGGCTCTGCTGAACCGGAACGGGCGCCGCTTGGGCGGTCGCGGGACGACGAGTGCCGCGCCCGCGACAGCGGCCGCGACGCAGATGATGCGCTTCATGATTCTCCTCGAGAGATGTTCGTCGTGGACCCGGCGAGTGCCGGGGCCTCTGTGCTCGTGGCCCGGCCCATCGGGCCGGACCGGCGGGGACCGTCAGAAGGTGGTCGTGTTGGTCACGTCGACGCTGACGCCGTGTCCGTCGCGGGAGAACACGGTCTTCCCCGCGCTCGCCTCGACGGTCCACCCGTAGGCGCTGTAGGTGCTGCCGTAACGGATGGTGGTGGCCGGCGCGGTGACCGCCATGTTCCCGTAGTACCAACCGAGAGCCCCGTCGCGGTACACGAACCCGGTGGCGGGCTCCCCGGTCTTGGCCCGGTAGGTCTTGCCGAACTCGACGGACTGGCACTCGACGAGTTCTGCGCGGATGTTGCACGTGGTCTTGCCGGACTCGGTGAGCACCCGCACCGCTTGCCCCGCAGTGGGCAGGGCCGTCACGGTGCGATTCGCGGCCGTCGGGGCGGCGGTCGCCGTCCGGGTCGGCGTCTCGGGTTGCTGCGTCCCCGCGGACGAGCCGCCCGGGCTCGCGCTCGGCGCGGCGGTCACCGTCACCGTCGGCCCGGCCGACCGTGACCCGTCCCCGCACCCCGCCACGGCCACCGTCGCGAACAGCACCGCGCCCGCGACCTTCATCGTCGTCCCCATGTCCGTTCCTCCCCTGCCGCAGGATGCGGCTCACTGGTTGATCGACCGACGCTGCGTGATCGTTAACAAGGTTCGCGAAAGGGCACTACCGTGGTGAGCGTGAGGGCGTGGGCGGGTCTTACGGCGGCGGTGGTCGGCGTGGGCGCCATCGTCGGGTCGACGCTCGTTCTCGCGGTGACGGGCCGGGGCCTGCGGTACACCGCCGACTCGATGGATACCATTTCGTGGTGGCAGCCCTGGGCACCGGCCGTCGCCGGGCTGCTCGCCTCGCTCGCCTTCCCCGTGGATGCCCGGGGCCCAGCGGCACCGTCGAACCCGCTGCCCCAGGCCTGGGCACTCCTGACCTGCGGGGTCGCCTTTGCGAGCGCCCTCATCGTGCTCGGCCCGGCCGAACCGAACTACACCGTGCTCAAGCTCGGCCTACTCCTCGCGGTGCCGGTCGTCGTCTTCGCGGTCGCGCGGCGACGCGGGGCGGCCTGGCCTGATCCGACCGTAGAGGCACGGTGGAGCCCAGCGCCGGCCGTGATCGCGTACCTGGCCGTGTACCTGTCGCTGGCGGAGGAGCGCGATTCCTTCCTCGCCGGCGTGCCGGTCGCGGACAGCGCTGTCCTGCTGCTCGCGGGCTTCGCGATGAACGCGCTGCTCGAGGAGGTGTTCTACCGCCGGTGGTTGCTCACCCGATGGCGCGCCGCGCTCGGCCCGTGGCCGGCGGTCGCGATCTCGGCCATCGTGTGGGCGGCCTGGCACATCGCGATCCAGGGGTCCGGGAACCTGGCCGGCGACGCGGTGAACGTGCTCGCCAACCAGGGCGTGAGCGGACTGTTCCTGGGCTTCCTGTGGCTGCGCTACCGAGTCATGTGGCCGCTGCTGGTGATCCACGGCGTGTGGAACGCGAACCCCGTGCAGTTGCTCGCCGGATGACGAGGCGTCACGCGCACCCGGACGACCGCGAAGCCCGGGCGCGCGACCTCGACCGATAGGGTGGAGCGCATGTCCCGGCCCAGATTCCGCCCCGACCGGGTGGCGTGGACCGTGCTCGGTCTCACCGTTGCAGCGCTCGTCATCGGCTACCAGATCAAGGCTCAGTGCACCGGCGCACCCTTCGACCAGTTCGGCCGCTCCGAGGGCTTCGCCAACACGCCCGGCCGGATCTGCTATTCCGACCTGCAGTTCCTCTGGAGCGGGCGCGAGGTGAACAACCACGTCTTCCCGTACCTGAACGGGTGGATCGACGCCGACGGCAAGCTGCAGGGCGGCGCGATCGAGTACCCCGTGCTCAGCGGGCTGTTGTTCTGGGTGGGCGCGATCGGCGCGCACAACGACGCCGAGTTCCTGCTGCACATGGCGCTGCTGCTCGCGCCCTTCGGCCTGCTCACCGCGTGGGTACTCGCGAAGGTCTCGGGCCGCACGGCCGCGCTGTGGGCGGTCGCCCCTCCGCTCGCGCTGTACGCCTTCCACAACATGGAGCTTCCAGTGGTGGCGGCCGCGACGCTCGCCTTCGGCATCATGGCCTGGGCCGACCGGACCGGGGGCTCGATCCGCATCCCGGCGATCGCCACGTCCGCGGTGCTCGCCGTGGGCTTCGACCTGAAGATCTATCCGGGCCTGTTCGTGGCGCCGCTCGTGCTCTACGTGCTCACCCACGGGAGGGGCGGCACCGTCGCCCTGCCCGACGGTCCCGGACCGCGCGTCCGGATCGACTGGCGACTGCTCGACTGGGTGGGCGCCGCAGCCACCGCGGCGACGGCAGTGGTGGTGGCCGTCGCGATCAACGTGCCCTTCATGGTCTTCGGCTTCGACGGCTGGCGCGCCTCGCTGAAGTTCCAGGAGCTGCGCACGGCGGACCTGTCGACCAACTCCATCTGGTACTGGGGAGTGCTCAAGGCCTACGACGATCCGAAGGCCTACGACGATCTCGTCGGCGCGCTCTCACCGCTGCTGATCGCGGTATCCATCGTCGCGCTGCTGGTCGTCGGATGGCTGCGCTACCGTCGCACCGGCGTCTACCCGTGGGTCGGCGTCAGCGGTGCGATCCTCGCCGCGTTCATGCTCTTCCACAAAGTGCACTCACCCCAGTACGTGCTGTGGCTGCTGCCCTTCTTCGTGCTGCTCAAGGTCGACTGGCGACTCGTCGCGGCCTACCTGCTGTGCGACCTGAGCCTCGAGCTCACGGTGTGGAACTACTTCTCCGAGCACGCGGCGAACTCGCCCATCACCTGGTGGGTTCAGTGGGGCGTGTGGATCGGCGTCTGGGGCCGGGCCGCGCTGCTGCTGCTCTTCCTCTGGTACCTGCCCCGCGCCTCGCTGCGGTTGCGCAGCCAGGACGCGTCCGGCGCACCGTCGAGCACGCCGCCCGCGGGGTCGTCCAACGGGGGCGAGTACGGCCCCGGGAAGGTCGACCGGACCAGGTCCTCGTCGGGCCGGTAGATCTGCCGCACCACCAGCACGCAGAGGCCGATCACGGCCAGGTCCCGCAGGAGGACGGTGGCCGTGAAGGCCTGCTCCGGCAGGCCCTTGTTCTGGATGCCGAGGAAGTACATCATGCGTGGCACCCAGACCAGCGCGTCGATCGTCATCCAGGCCAGCAGGATCCGGGTGTGCGGGATCGCGAGCACCGCCAGCGGCACCAGCCACAACGAGTACTGCGGGCTCCACACCTTGTTGACCAGGAGGAAGCCCGCGACCAGGAGGAACGCCAGCTGCGCGACCCGGGGCCGCCGCGGCGCCTTCAGCGCCAGGTAGCCCACGCCGGCGATCACCGCGAGGAAGAGCACGAGGGTGATCGCGTTGGCGAGCGCGGAGGCGCCGCCCCGTGGACCCGCGCCGCCGAACACCCAACCGCCGGTGAACGAGCTGATGACCGCGTAGATCGAGTCCATGTCGACCGCGCGGATCGAGTTCCGGTGGAAGAACTCCCACCAGCCCTGCGGCCACAGGGCCAGCACCGGCAGGTTGACGGCGAGCCACGCGGCGGCCGCGGTGAGCGACGCGGTGAGCCACGGCCGGAGCCGGCCCGCCCTCAGGCACAGGAAGAACAGCACGATCAGGAGGAACGCCGGGTACAGCTTCGCCGCGGTGCCGAGGCCGATCACGATGCCCGCCCAGGCCGGCATCCGCTTGGCCCAGAGCAACATTCCGACCGCCATCGCCGCGACGGCGATGGCGTCGAAATTGGTGAAGACGTGCACGGCTACCAGCGGCGACGCCGCCATCAGCATCGCGTCCCAGGGCCGGCGCGCCGCCAGCCGCCCGGGGCCGGCGGCACCGCCCGCTAATCGGGTCGTCGCCCACACCGCGATCAGCCAGAACATCGCGAGCCCGACCGCGGCGACCGTGAAGAACAGCACGACCTCGATGGCCGCGGGCACGCCCCACTCGTCGTGCAGCGCCGCCCAGGTCTTGGCGATCCGCATCGACGCGTACTGGTACATCCCGGTGAGCACCGGGTACTCCATGTAGCGCTCCTGCCGGGCGCCCGTGGGATCGGTGTCGAAGAACTGCGTCTTGTAGGGCATGAGGCCCTCGTTCAGACGCTCCGCCCCGTACAGCGGCACCGTGTCCGAGTAGCACATCGCGGCGTACGGCCGGTTCCCCGACCAGTCGAGCACCAGCTGCCCGCCGTCGTTCTTCTGCTGCAGGCAGCCCGCCTTCGTGGTCCAACCCAGCGCCAGGAACAGCACCGCTACCAGCAGGATCAGGCGCAGCGGCGTGAAGAACCGCTGGAAGCCCAGCTGCGCGTGCGCGCCGACCGGGCCGCCGAGGGCCGTCGAGAAGTCCCGCGCCACCGCATCGGTGCGGCTCGGGACGTCCCGGTCCGGCTCGACCGCCGTCGCCGGATCGAAGCGGCCCGGGCTGACGTGGAGACGGTCGACGTCCACGTCCGTGCCGACACCCGTGCCGGACTCGTCCGGGGCTTCCGTCACGGCACCGGGTTCGTCACCCGCGGCGGCACCGTCTGGCCGCCGTTGCCGTTGCCCGTTCCGCCACCGGGGCGCGGACGTGTGGTGGGTTGACCGGGATAGGTCGGGTAGCCGTTGCCCGGCTGCGTGGTCGTCGGATCCCACGGGAACGTCGGCATCGGGACGCCGGGCAGGCCGGGCACCGTGCGGCTCGCGCTCGGCTCGGCCGAGGCCGACGCGGAGGCGGAGCCCGCGGAGCTCGTGCGCACCCGGGTCTCCACCGGCACGCCCGCGGAACCGCCGATGTATCCCGGCGTCGGGAAGGACTCGTAGTCCGAGTCGGAGAGCGCGCCGTCCATCGTCTGCTTCCAGACGTCCGACGGGACGCCCGAGCCGTAGATGATGCCGCCGTACGAGTTGGTGATCGGGCCGCCCTTGTCGTTGCCGACCCAGACCGCCGTCGAGATCGACGGCGTGTAGCCGACCATCCACGCGTCCTTGTTCTGCCCCGTGTCCTGGTACTGCGCGGTGCCGGTCTTCGCGGCCGAGGCGCGACCGCCTGCCAGCCCGTGGCCGTTGGAGTAGGACGCGATCGGCTGCAGCGCCGCGGTCACGTTGTTCGCGACGTCCTTGCTGAAGCGACGCTCGCCGGGATCGGTCTGCCGGTCCAACAGGGTCCGGCCGTCGGCGGTCACGACCTTCGAGATGAGGTGCGGCTTGCGGTAGATGCCCTCGGCGGCCAGGGTGGCGTACGCGGAAGCCATGTCGATCGGCCGGCTCTGGTACTGACCCAGCACGACGCCGCCCTCGACGCCGCTGCCGTCGGTCTGCTGCAGCGTCTTCTTGATGTCGCCGAAGCTCTCCGCGACGCCGGCCTTGTGCGCCGCGTCCGCGACGGCCTGAGCCTGTCCGTTGAGATCCATCATGAGCCGGTAGAAGACCGTGTTCAGCGACATCTTCATCGCCGTCGCCAGGTTGCAGCTGCCGCAGGACTCGCCGTCCGAGTTGGTGACCGTGACTCCCTGGGCCTTGAACGGCGACGAGGAGTAGACCTTCGACAGGCCGATGCCCTGCTCCAGCCCGGCGACCAGCGCGAACACCTTGAACGAGGATCCGGTCTGCAGGCCGGCCTGCACGCGGTCGTAGCCGTTGCCGTCGTCGCCGCCGTAGTAGGCGAGCACGCCGCCCGTCTTCGGGTCGACCGAGACGATCGCGGTGCGCAGGTCCTTCGGCTGGTTCTCGGCCATGTTCTTGGCGGCCTTCACCGCCGCGGACTGCGCCTGCGGGTCGATCGTGGTGGTGATCTTCAGGCCCTGCGTATTGAGGGTCGACTCGTCGATGCCCGCGTCCTTGAGCTCGCGCAGCACCTGGGTCTTGATCAGGCCGTTCGGGCCGGCCGACAGATCGTCACCGCTGCTCTTGCTCAGCGCCGTCACCTTCGGGAACTGCATCTTGGCCCGCTGCGTCGGATCGAGCGTCTTCATGTCGACCATGCCGTCGAGCACGTAGTTCCACCGGCCCGTGGCGTCCGCCAGGTGCGTGGTCGGCTCGTACAGCGACGGCCCGCGGACGACGCCCGCCAGCAGAGCCGCCTGCTCGGCTTTGAGGTCCTTCGCGTTGACGTTGAAGTAGGCCTTCGCCGCGGCCTGGATCCCGTACGCCCCCCGACCGAAGTAGATGGTGTTCAGGTACGCGGCCATGATGTCGTCCTTCGACCAGGAGTTGGACATCTTGGTCGAGAGGATGAGCTCTTTCCACTTGCGCGTCAGCGAGGACTCATCCCCGACCAGCGCGTTCTTCACGTACTGCTGCGTGATCGTGGAACCGCCGCCCGCGTCCTGGCCGTCGCTCGCGACGCCCGGTACGCGCAGCCACACGGCGCGCGCGAAGCCCTTGAGTGAGAAGCCCGGATTCGTCGCGAAGTCGCGGTCCTCCGCCGCCATGATGGCGTTCTTCATCACGTCCGGGATGTCCTGCGCGGGCAGGATCTCGCGGTTGCCACCGGCCGGGACGACCCGCGCGATCGGCGTGGTGCCGTCCTTCATCGTGATCGTGGCGACCTGCTCGGTCTGGATCTCCCCGGGCTGCGGCACGTCGGTGCGCCAGTAGCCGATGAGGAAGGCCAGCAGCGCCACCACCAGGATCAGCGCGACCGCGGCCACACCGCCGGTCACGACGCGTCGGAAGAGTGATCCGCTCACGAGTGCTCGCAGGCCCTTCTTGTCGGAGTCGTCATGATCGTCGTCCTCGGGCTCGTCCGGCCCGTCCCCGTCGCCCCCACCGGGGCCGTCACCCCCCGGACCGTCGCCCCCGGGGCCATCACCGCCACCGTCGGCGGGTGGGGGCGCGACAGGGGCGCTCTTGCGGATCACGACGGGCTGTTCCGGCTCCTCCGGGCGCGACGGTCCGCCGCGATCCGCCTCCGCGGCCAGCTCGGACTCGTCGACCGGGCGGCCGGACAGGGGCTGGTAGGCGGAGCGGGCGGTGCCCGACGGCGGCACGTTCGCGCCCGACGGTGCCGGGCGCGCGCCGGAGCCCGACGGTGCCGGGGCGTTCGGGCCCGGGGCGGGACGGCCGGGATTCGGGCCGGCGGACTGCGCGGGAGTCTGGCCGCTGGGCTGTACCAGCGGGAACTGCGTGGTCGGCGCCGCCTGCGGCGGGACCGGCGGCTTCGGCGCGGGCCGCGGAGGGACCGCCCCTCCGGACCGCGACGGCCTTCCGGCCGCCCCGTTCCGCTCGTCGTTGCCACCCGGGTTCGTCACCGCTGGTTCTCCGCTCGTCTCTTCGTTCTCTTCGTGCGCCCCCGCGCTACCCCCGTCGTACCGACCGGCCGTCGGATCCCGCTACCCGGGCGCCGCGCGACGCTTCCGCTTCGGCCGCGGGGGCAGCCCCGCGACGTACGACTGCACCAGATGATTCCAGTTGCACGACCTACAGACCTCCACGACATGCACGGAGAACTCCACTGACGTGGATTCGAGGTCGCTGAGCTCCGCGTCCGTCCGTGCCGAACCCGACGCCGGGCCGAGCGAATCACCGAACACCCACGACACGAGAGTCAGCTGCTCCTTGCGGCAGATCGGGCACAGCACCTCGGACGTACGGCCGTGGAACTTGGCCGCACGCAGGAGGTAGGTATCGGCATCGCACACGGATTTCACCGCGGTGCGCCCGGCGTTGACCGACGCGAGCAGCGATCGCCGCTGCAGCGCGTAGTCCACCGTTTGCCTCTGCGTCCGCACGGATCCAATGTACGTGGCTCGGGTCCGCACTGCCGCGACAAGGGCATTCCGCCCATGCCGATCCTCCCCGGTCCGAGCGCTCCCATCGAGCGCGGCGCCGCCTGCCGTTCATCGCGCGTTCATCGCTGGGGTATCGTCGTATATATCGGCGCGATACAACTGCCGATCGATTGATGAGATAGATCCACTCGCGTCGCCCGCACGGGCTCGGCGTCGTGCCCGGAGAGGAGGCGGCAGTGCTCGAACTCGCAGTACTCGGTCTGCTGCACGAATCCCCGATGCACGGCTACGAGATCCGCAAGCGGCTGACGGAACTGCTGGGTCCGTTCCGCGCGTTCTCCTACGGATCGCTGTACCCCGCCCTGCGCCGCGCGCAGGACGCCGGTTACATCGCCGAAGAAGAGGCGCCCGGCCCCACCGCAACCGCCCGGAAGCGCCGAGCGCGCCGTGTCTACGGTCTGACCCCGGCGGGCAAGGAGCGGTTCTCCGCCCTCGTCGCCGACACCGGACCGCAGAACTTCACGGACGACGGGTTCGGCGTGCATCTCGCCTTCTTCACCGCCACCCCCGCCCAGGCCCGGCTGCGCATCCTCGAGGGTCGCCGCCGGCAGGTCGAGGAACGGCGGGAGGAGCTCCGTCGGGCCCTCGCGGCCGGGGGCACGAGCGAGACGTACACGCGGCAGTTGCACGAGCTGGGACTGGAAACGACGGAGCGTGAGGTGCGGTGGCTCAACGAGTTGATCGCCGCCGAGTCCCGCTCCGACCAAGAAGATCGGCCCGCGCGCATCGCTCCCGGCGCCGCTTCACTGACACCGAATGAAGGGAACAACGGTGACTGACAACAAGGTTCGCGTTGCGATCGTCGGCGTGGGCAACTGCGCAAGCTCGCTCGTGCAGGGCGTGCACTACTACAAGGACGTGGCCGACGACGCCACTGTGCCGGGCCTCATGCACGTGAAGTTCGGCCCGTACCACGTGCGCGACGTCGAGTTCGTCGCCGCGTTCGACGTGGACGGCAAGAAGGTCGGTTTCGACCTCTCGGAGGCCATCAACGCCTCGGAGAACAACACCATCAAGATCGCCGACGTGCCGCCCACCGGCGTCGTCGTGCAGCGCGGCCACACCCTCGACGGCCTGGGCAAGTACTACCGCCTGACCATCGAGGAGGCGCCGGGCGAGGGTGTCGACGTGGTCCAGCAGCTCAAGGACAACGAGGTCGACGTGCTGGTCTCGTACCTGCCCGTGGGCTCGGAGGAGGCCGACAAGTTCTACGCTCAGTGCGCCATCGACGCCGGCGTGGCCTTCGTCAACGCGCTCCCCGTGTTCATCGCCTCCGACCCGGTCTGGGCCGCGAAGTTCCGCGACGCGGGCGTCCCGATCGTCGGTGACGACATCAAGAGCCAGGTCGGCGCCACCATCACGCACCGCGTGATGGCGAAGCTGTTCGAGGACCGCGGCGTCACGCTGGACCGCACGTACCAGCTCAACGTCGGCGGCAACATGGACTTCAAGAACATGCTCGAGCGCGACCGCCTCGAGTCGAAGAAGGTCTCCAAGACGCAGGCCGTCACGAGCAACCTCAACGGCCCGCTGGCCGGCAAGGTGCACGACAAGAACGTGCACATCGGCCCGTCGGACTACGTCGAGTGGCTCGACGACCGCAAGTGGGCGTACGTCCGCCTCGAGGGCCGCGCCTTCGGCGACGTGCCGCTGAACCTGGAGTACAAGCTCGAGGTCTGGGACTCGCCCAACTCGGCCGGCATCATCATCGACGCCGTGCGCGCCGCGAAGATCGCCAAGGACCGCGGCATCGGCGGCCCCGTGATCCCCGCCTCGGCGTACCTCATGAAGTCCCCGCCGGAGCAGATCGCCGACGACATCGCGCGCAAGCAGCTCGAGGAGTTCATCATCGGCGCGGAGTAGTCCGCGCGATCGGCGGGCGCACGCCCGGACCGGAGGACCCGTCACCCGCGTGGGTGGCGGGTCCTCCGTCCTTCTCCGCCGGCGAAAAGTCCGAATCTTCAGATCGCTGTAAGCCGCGCGACGTCCGGTCTCGGTACCGTCGACGACATGAAGACCCTGCTCATCATCGTCGTGATCGTGGCGGTCGCCCTCATCATCGCGAACGTCGTGCGCAATCGCGGTGCCCGGACGACCGCACTGTCGGACGCGCAGGCCGACGCCCGGGCCGCCATCGACCGCCTCGCCGGGCAGGTCAACAACCTCGTCGGGTCGAACGACGCGGCGCGCCAGGCCCTCGCCGACGCGGGCGAGCGGTACACCGCCGCCGGCGCCCAGGTCGGCGGTGCGAACACGCCCGCGCAGGCCCGGCTCGCGAAGCAGACCGCGCTCGAGGGCCTCTACTACGCACGGGCCGCGCGGGTGGCCATGGACATGGATCCCGGCCCGCCGATCCCCGAGCTCGACGGTCAGCGCTCCGCCGGCTCGGTCTCCGAGGACCGGTCCGTCGAGGTCGAGGGCCGCACGCTCGACGCGTCCCCGGCACCGTCGGACCGCACCCCGAACTACTACCCCGGCGGCGTCGTGGCCGGTCGCCCCGTGCCCGCCGGCTGGTACAGCGAGCCCTGGTGGAAGCCCGCCCTCGTCGCCGGCGCCTGGGGCGTGGGCAGCTACCTGCTGTTCAGTTCGATGTTCGCCGGGATGGCCGGGGTCGGCCCGACCGTCCTCGCCGATCCCGGGGTCGACGGTGCTCTCGACTCGGGCACCGACGGCGGGTGGGACTCCGGTTCGGACGGCGGCTTCGGCGGCGACAGTGGTTTCGGCGACTTCGGCGGTGGCGGCGACTTCGGCGGCTTTTGACCTCTGGTGGTCATCCGTACGACGCTGCCGGTAGCGCCGAAACCTGCCGACTACCGGCAGCGCGGGCGGATTCCGACAGCGTTCTCCGCATCCGATGCGGTGGCGCGCCGGATCACTGCTGCTGTCCCATCTGCTGCTGGATCGTGGCGTTGATCTGCTGCAGGCCGGAGACGGAGATCCCCGGCAGTTGACCGGTGATGTTGCGGACGAGGTGCACGTCGTCGAGCACCTTCTCGCTCGACTGCACGAGAACCGTTCCGGAGCCGGTGAAGTCGAACTGGCGCTCCTCGCCCGAGCTCACGCCGAGCGCGCGCCCGGCGGCCGCGACGAAGCTCGTCACCCAGGCCTGGTCGTAGTGGTGACTCGGCGAGGGGCAATCGGCCCACCCCACGAGCGCCTCCGGGTCCACGCGCATCGGCGGCTCGACGAACATGACCGGGCCGTTCGACGAGGCCAGGAACCGGCCCGTGCCGATCAGTGTCACGAACCCGGGCACGATCGACTGCTGCAGTGCGAGATTCGGCTCGAAGGCGAGCAGATTCGCCGCGCGGATCGTGAGGTTGCCGTTGTCGTCGAGGTCGTAGGCGTTGATGTCGTTGCCCCGGTCACCGATGATGAGCTTGCCGTGCCCCTCGGCCACCACGTAGTCGCCCAGGTACAGCGGCGCGGAGAACTGGTGCGCGACCATCTGCAGCAGCTGCCCCTGCAGGCCGTGCTGCAGCGAGGTGAAACTCATCTGCCCGTAGTGGGCGATCATCGCGCCCTTGGACAGGAACCACGGCTTGATCAGGTCGATGCAGTAGGAGTACTGGTTGCCCGGCACGTTGTCGCCGCCCGCGGGCAGGGTGTGCGGGTTCCAGACCGTGTCGAGCTCGCTCACAACCGGTGCTCCGATGCTTGGACGTACACCACACCTTGTCCGGTGCAGTCGAGTTGGAAGGCCTCACCGCCGGTGCGGCCCATGTTCCGCAGGCTCACGGTGGACCGGAGGTTCGTCTGCACCGGGCCGAGCGCCGCGGCGAACGCCTGGGGGTCGACGGTGACCGGGCGGTTCGGCGCGACCTGCAGGGTGATGAAGCCGCCGTGGCCGAGGATCACCGCGGCGCCGACGCCGCTGAGCTGCGTGGTGAACATGCCCTGGCCCGTGGCCACACCGCCGGCCGCGGAACGCAGCGCACCCATCAGGCCGCCTCCGCCGCCCCCACCCGAGGCCGCCGTCGACACGATCGAGGCCTGCAGGCCCTGCGTGTGGGCGAGCAGCCGCGAGGCCTCGACCCGCAGCTCGCCGCCCTGCGGCATCTCGACGACCTCGACCTCGAGTCCGCGGAAGCCGTAGTGCACGGTGCCGTTGCCCTGCGCGACCATCGTCGCCTCGTGCTCGCCCTGCATCATCCGCCCGGCCATGCCGGCGAGGCCGCCCATCATGGATCCGCCGCCCATGCCGGGGATCTGGTGGGGCTGGAAGAAGACCTGACCGGTGTAGAAGAGCATCGCGCCGCGCCGCGCGATGACCGGCCCGGACCGCGTGAGGTCGATCGAGACGACCTTGCCGTTGACCTTGGTGAACACCTGCGCCTACCTCTCCGCGGGCTGGATCGAGACCACGCCGGAGCCGTCCCAGCGCAGCGAGAAGGCCTCGCCGCCACCCTGTCCCAGGGCGGAGCGCCAGGACACGTCGGTGACGAAGGACTGCGACAGCTGCCCTCGGGCGCAGACGAAGGCGTCCGGGTCGACGACGAGCGGGTACTGCGGCGAGACCTCCAGGTGGATGAGCGGCCCACCGAGCGAGAGCAGCGCGACCTGGCCGTGCCCGGTCACCGTCGTCGTGAACAGGCCCTGCCCGGACATTCCGCCCCGCACCCCCGCGAAGGTCACGTTGGTCGACAGTTGCGGTGTGAGCGCGAGCAGCTGTTGCGACTCGACCTGCAGCGTCTCCCCCGTCAGGTCGACGACGGTGACCGTGGCCGCGTCCTGCGCGAGGTACACGACACCGGTGCCGGTGCACTCCATCAGCGACAGCCCCTCGCCGGTGGCGCGTTGCTTGAGGCCCGCGAGCACTCCGTCGCCCCCACCGAATCCGGCGGATTTGAAGGTCACCTGACCCTCGTACGCGATCATCGAGCCGCTGATCGCTCGGATCGAGCTGTTGTTCAGGTGCGCCTCGACGACCCGCTTCGTCTTCGAAACGAGCTGCATGACCCCTCCGTCACTTCCTGCCGGGCGTGAAGTTGAGGCCCCAGTGGTAGGCCTCGGCGACGGCGCGCTGCGACCCGTGGATGTACTGCACCTCGCGCGTGACGGTGAGCTCCCCGTTCACCACGTGCAGCTGCGCGATCGCGCAGGAGATCGCACGCCGATCCGGATTGTCCAGCCGCACTTCCACTTCGGGGCCACCGGGCGGGAAGAGCGTGACGACGCCGTTGGCCGACGCCCAGTTCGGAGTGCCCTCGTAGATGTAGGCGAAGATCAGGATCCGCACGAAGTCGTCGAGGTGCGCGAGGTTGATGTACAGGTTCTCGCCGCCCTGCGACTGGCCGGATCGGTCGTCGCTGTCGAGCTGGATGTACGGCGCGCGGTCGAGGCTGCCGAAGGCGTTGCCGAGCGCCTGCACGCCGCCCCGGTCGCCGTTGCGCAGTTCGTAGAAGCACGCGAGGTCGAGGTCGACCGCGTTGCCGCCGCCGAACAGTCCCTTCTTCCCCTGCGTCCAGTTCAGGTTGACCCGCATGTGGCCGGTGGGCCGCTCGGAGGACTTGGCCAGGGACACCGTCGGCGCGGACTTGGTGAGCGTGATCTTGGACAGGTTGACCGGCGGACCGGCGGGCGCCGGAGGCTGCTGATAGGCGGGCTGCGCGGGCGGGTAGGCCTGCTGCGCGGGCGGGTACGACGGTGCCGCGGGCGGGGGCTGGTAGGCCGGCTGCGCCGGGGGGTAGGCCGGCTGCGCGGGCGGATAGGCCTGTTGCGCAGGTGGGTACGACGGTGCCGCGGGCGGGGGCTGGTAGGCCGGCTGCGCCGGAGGGTAGGAGGGCGCCGGGGGCGGAGTGCTCGCGGCGGGCGGCGGACCGTCGACGGTGACACCGTGCTCGGTGAGCAGCGAGACCAGACCCCGATCCCACCCTGCGCTGACATTGCGCAGCTTCCACGCACCGTTCCGGCGGTAGACCTCGGCGAGCACCGCGGCCCGTTCGGTCGTCAGACCGCCCGCCGGGCAGTCGTCTGCGCCGACGCGCGCACTGAGGCCCGGCACGGACGCCAGCGACCCGGGGACCTTGTCGTCGAGCGCGACGGCCAGCCGGACGGTGCTGATGGCGGGTGGGATCGCGGTGAGGTCCAGGGTCAACGCGTCCGGACCGGTCAGGCGCACGGCGCCCTCGGGCGAGGTCGGGCTGTTGAAGAACACCAGGTCGGCGTCGCTGCGGACCCGACCGTCGTCGCCGACCTGGATGGCGAACAGATCCACCGACCCGGGCGCGACGCCGGCGATCGCCACCGCGAGTGTGGTCTGGGACAGGGCCGTGTTCTGACCGCGTGCGAGTGAAGTCACACTGACGATTGTTGCAAGAATCCGGCGAATCGGCACGGAACGCACGGATCAGACTGACATGTCGTTCGTCCGGATGACTGCGGCACGAACCCGGCGGTCACGGGCCGAATTCGCGTACTGTGAATTTCGCGACCACGTCATCAGGCGACGGTGCTCCGGCGCCTACAGCTTCTCGGGAGGAATCACATGGGAGTCAGCCTCAGCAAGGGTGGAAACGTCTCGCTCAGCAAGGAGGCCCCCGGGCTGACGGCGGTCGCCGTCGGGCTGGGCTGGGACGCGCGGAGCACGACCGGCGCCGATTTCGACCTCGACGCGAGCGCCCTGGCGGTCGACACCGCCAAGCGCGTGCTCAACGATCAGCACTTCGTCTTCTACAACAACCTGCGCTCGCCGGACGGCTCGATCGAGCACACGGGTGACAACCTCACCGGCGACGGTGACGGTGACGACGAGACCATCAACGTCAATCTCGCGGCCGTGCCGCCGCAGATCGACGCGATCGTCTTCCCGGTCTCGATCCACGAGGCGGACAACCGCGGCCAGTCCTTCGGCCAGGTCCGCAACGCCTACATCCGGGTGATCAACCAGGCGGGCGGCCAGGAGATCGCTCGCTACGATCTCTCCGAGGACGCCTCCACCGAGACCGCCATGGTCTTCGGCGAGCTCTACCGGCACGGCACGGAGTGGAAGTTCCGCGCCATCGGCCAGGGCTACGCGTCGGGTCTCGCGGGCATCGCGCGCGACTTCGGCGTGAACATCTGAGTTCAGCCTCGAATTCACCGCCGTTCGATATCCGTTTCGTCGGTATAGTTCGAATCACACGCGGGGGCGGACTGGCGCCGTCGTGCTAACGGGAGGAACACGTTCTATGGGTGTCAGTCTGGTCAAGGGCGGCAACGTCTCGCTCACCAAGGAGGCCCCGGGCCTCACCGCCGTCTCGGTCGGCCTCGGTTGGGATCTGCGCACCACCACGGGCACCGATTTCGATCTCGATGCCAGCGCCATCGGCATCGACGCGAACCGGAAGGTCGCGTCGCCCGAGAACTTCGTCTTCTTCAACAACCTCCGCACGCCGGACGGTTCCATCGAGCACACGGGTGACAACCTGACCGGCGAGGGCGACGGTGACGACGAGGTCATCAAGGTGAACCTCGCCGCGATCCCGCCGAACGTCGAGGGCGTCGTGTTCCCCGTGTCGATCTACGACGCGGACAATCGCGGCCAGTCCTTCGGGCAGGTCCGCAACGCCTTCATCCGCGTCGTGAACCAGGCCAACGGCCAGGAGATCGCCCGCTACGACCTCTCCGAGGACGCCTCGACGGAGACCGCGATGGTCTTCGGCGAGCTCTACCGCAACGGCGCGGAGTGGAAGTTCCGTGCCGTCGGGCAGGGCTACGCGTCCGGTCTCGCGGGTATCGCGCGCGACTACGGCGTCAACGTCTAGCACCGAGCTCACGCAGAGCGCGCAGACCCGGCGAGCGGACCACCGCCCGCCGGGTCTCGCGCTCCCGCATCCCTTCTTCGAAAGGCCGATGTGTTCCGCATCTTCGGACTCTCCTTCTTCATCACCGTCATCGCGCTGGTGGTGGCGTTCTTCTACGGCGGGCCGCAGGCCCTCGTCCTGACCCTGATCCTGGGCATCCTCGAGGTCAGCCTCTCCTTCGACAACGCGGTGATCAACGCCACCGTGCTGCAGCGGATGAGCCACTTCTGGCAGCGCATGTTCCTGACGGTCGGCGTGCTCATCGCCGTCTTCGGCATGCGCCTGGTCTTCCCGCTCGCGATCGTCTGGATCACCGCCGGCCTCGACCCGGTCAAGGCGATGGACCTCGCGCTCAACCCGCCCGCCGACGGTGCCAAGTACTTCGCGGACGGCAGCGCGAGCTACGAGACCCTGATCACCGCGGCGCACCCGCAGATCGCGGCCTTCGGCGGCATGTTCCTGCTGATGCTGTTCCTCGACTTCATCTTCGACGGTGAGCGCGAACTCACCTGGCTCAGCTGGGTCGAGCGCCCGCTGCAGAAGATCGGCGAGCTGGACCGCTTCCCGATCGTCGTCGCCCTGGTCGCCCTGGTCGTCACGGGCACGCTCGCCGCGCACACCGTCGACGAGTCGAAGACCGTGTTCATCGCTGGCATCCTCGGCACGGTGACGTACCTCGTGGTCAACGGCCTCGGCGAGTTCTTCCACGTCGAGGAGATGGAGGAGGAGGCGGAACGCGCCCGGTCCGGCCCCTCGGAGCTGGCGAAGGTCACCGGCAAGGCCGCCTTCTTCCTGTTCCTCTACCTCGAGGTGCTCGACGCGTCGTTCTCGTTCGACGGTGTCATCGGTGCGTTCGCGATCACCGCGGATCCGATCATCATCGCCCTGGGCCTCGGCTTCATCGGCGCGATGTTCGTCCGCTCGCTCACGGTGTACCTGGTGGAGAAGGGCACGCTGTCCGAGTACGTGTACCTCGAGCACGGCGCGCACTGGGCCATCGGCGCGCTCGCCGGCATCCTGCTGTTCTCGATCCACACCGAGGTGCCCGAGGTGGTCACCGGCCTCATCGGCGTGGTACTCATCCTGGCCGCGCTCGGCTCGAGCATCGTCCGCAACCGTCGCGAGGGCGACGGTGCCGAGGGCGACGCCCCGGTGTCTGCCCCGCAGCAGATCGACGCCTGAGCCGGATTCACCATGGCAGGTAGTGCGTTCCGTCGGCTGTTCGGTGGAGAGCCCGATCGCTCTCCATCGAACGCCGCGGGCGCCGGCGGCGTCGACACGGGCCTGACCAGTGCCTACCTCGACGCGGACCGTCGTTTCAGTTCGCTCGACGAGGACGTGCGCACCCTCTCCGCACAGAATCCCGGCGCCTCGGCGGTACAGCAGTGGCCCGCCATCCGCGACCGCTTCGGCGGGGCCACCGAGCGGTACCTGTGGGCCAGCGGCAGCCAGTCCGGCACGCGCCCGCCCACCCCGCAGGATCAGGCCGCCACCGCACGGGAGCTGTCCGACCTCGTCTCCGTCCTCGATCGCTTCCACAGCGACCACGAGCGCACCCTCGCCTCCGCGCGCGGCGCCCGGGCCAGCTCCGCGGCCCAGGAACAGGCCGCGCGGGTCGCGGCCGAGCGCGCCACCGACCTCCTCGCCGCCCCCACCACGGCTCCCTACCTGGGCCTCCGGCCCGTCATCCGGGCCACCGACGCCCTCGTGCTCGCCGTCCAGGCGCTCGACGGTGCGCCGGACCTCCCCGCCCGCGACGCCGCCGCGCAGGGCGTGCTCGAGAAGGCCGCGGAGCTCACCGCCGCGGTCGGCGCCGCCCCGCGAATCGGCGACGACGCACAACACGCACTCGCATCGACGGGAACGCGCCTCCAGGCGGTGCGCAACCGGGCCGCGGACATCGGCGACATCCGTTCGGCGCTGCTGCGCGAGTTCAGCGCGGCCTGCTCGGCCGATCTCGTCGACAACGACAAGGTCGCGGAGCGGGAGTCCGCCGCCGCCGAGACCGCGCTGTCGGCGGCGTCGAGCGGTCTCCGTGCCGGCACCCCCGACCTGGCCCTCGAGAACGTCTCGGTCGCCCGCGATCACCTCGACGCCGCCGACGCGGCGGTGAACGCGGTCGGCGAGCGACTCCGCACGCTGCGCGGGGTGAAGGGCGATCCCGCGGCGCGCGCGGAGCGCACACGCTTCGCCCTCCGCGATGCCCAGTTGCTCACCGTCCAGAAGCAGCAGGTCCATCGCTGGGGCAGCGTGCTGGACGCGCAGCACGCCCGGATCGAGCGGGCGATCGCCGACCTGGAGCGCGTGCACCCCGACTACTGGCAGTACCTGCAGACCCTCGCCGACATCGACCGCGTGATCGCCGACGCGGTGAACCGCATGCGAGGGCGGACGTGAGCACCGAGCTGCGCCATTTTCGCCAGCTCCCGGACGAGGTCCGGCAGCGCCTGTTCCACCTGCCGCCGCAACCCTTCGACCGCGCTGCTCCCCGGGAGGAGCTCGCGTTCGGCCTCGGCGCCACGCTGTACGTGCCCGCGACGAGGCCGGACCTCGCCGGCACCATCCGACGGCGGTGGTCCGACGGGGTGTTGTCCATGGTGATCGACCTCGAGGACGCCGTCGCCGACGACGAGGTCCAGCACGCGATCCGGGCCACCGCGGCGGCGCTGTCCGAACTCGCCGACGGCTCGGGGCCACTGCCGCTGCTGTTCCTCCGCCCGCGCAGCACCGCTGAGACGGCCTCCCTCCTGGACGCGGTGGGCGACGGTGCGCGGGCCCTCACCGGGGTGGTCCTACCCAAGTTCACGGCGGCCGCGGGACGCGACGCCCTCGCGGTGCTCGCGGCCAGGGACACGCACCTCTACGCCATGCCGGTGCTGGAGACCCCGTCGATCGTCTACCGCGAGTGCCGCGACGAGCAGCTCGGCGGCATCAGCGAACTGCTCGCCGAGGAGCGCGAGCGGGTCCTCGCCGTGCGGATCGGCGCCACCGACATGTCGGCCCTGTTCGGCATCCGGCGCGACCGCGATCTGACGATCTACGACGTGCACGTCGTGGCCGAGACCATCTCGGCGATCGTGAACCGGCTCGCGCGCTCAGACGGCACCGGCTTCGTGGTCACGGGTCCGGTGTGGGAGTACTTCGCCGATCACGAGCGCATGTTCCGCCCGCTGCTGCGGGCCACGCCCTTCGAGCGCAACCACGCCGCCCGGTTCCGCGAGAAGCTGCTCGTGGGGCGCGACCTCGACGGGCTGCTCCGGGAGACCGCGCTGGACCGGGCGAACGGCCTGCACGGCAAGACGGTCATCCACCCGTCGCACGTCGCGGCTGTACACGCGCTCTCGGCCGTGACGCACGAGGAGCATCAGGACGCGCTCGACATCATGCACGGCGAATCCGGCGGCGTGGGCGCTTCGAGCTACCGGAACAAGATGAACGAGATGAAGCCGCACCGCAATTGGGCCCGACAGACTCTGATCCGCGCGGACCTGTTCGGCGTGACCCGCGCCGAGGTCGGCTTCGTCGACCTGCTGACCGCGCTCGTGGAGGAACGATGACGGCGTCACCCGCTCTGTGCCGGAGCCTCGGGATGCACGTGAACGGCGAGCCCGCACTCGCGGAGCTCGTCGTGCCGGGGCTGCGCCGCAACCCGCGCCGCGCCCATCTGCTCGTCTCGACGGTGCTCGGCAAGCACGTACCCGCCGAACCGAGCGCGGTCCGCGCGGCGGCGGATCGGCTGGCCGACCGGGTCGCGCAGGAACTCGACGGTGACCCCTGCGTCGTCTTCGGGTTCGCCGAGACCGCAACGGGCCTGGGCCACTGCGTGGCAGCACGCCTGGACGCCGCCGTGTACCTGCAGTCCACCCGCCGCACGGGTGCGACGATCCACGGCGAGTTCACCGAGGGGCATTCCCACGCCACGTCGCACCTGCTGCAGCCGACCTCACCGGACCTCCTGTCCGCCGCCGATGTGCTGGTCCTCGTCGACGACGAGATCTCGACCGGTGCGACGGCGCTGGACTCGATCCGCGCGCTGCACGCGCTCGCACCGCACAGCCGGTACGTGGTGGCCTCACTGGTGGACGTCCGCTCGCCCGCACACGCCGCCGAGAACGCACGAGCAGCAGCCGATTCCGGACTCGACATCGTCTTCGTCGCGCTGGCGCGGGGCACCGTCGACCTGCCGGACGGGCTGTCGGAGCGCGTGGCCGAGCTCCCCGCCACGCCCTTCAACCCCGTCGCCGCGCAGCGGGGCACCGTCGAGGTCCTCCCTGCGCCGTGGCCGTCGGACGTGCCCGACGGTGGCCGGCACGGCGTGCTCGCGGCCGACCAGTCACGGTTACGGGACGCCGCGGCGGAGGTCGCCGCGGTGCTCGCGCCCCTCCTCGACGAGCGGCCCGTGATCGTGATCGGCCACGAGGAGCTGATGTACCTCCCGCTGTGCGTCGCCGAGTCACTGGCCGCCGACGGTCACCCGGTGCGGTTCCAGACCACCACCCGCTCCCCGGCACTCGTGCGCGACGAGGACGGGTATCCGCTGCGGAGGGGCTTCGAATTCCTCTCCCCCGAACCGGATCCCGAGGCGCCACGTCGGTACCTGTACAACGCGCAGTGGGCCCGCGAGGAGGCGCGGATCGTGTTCATCGCCGACTCGCCCGCCGACACCGACCGGCTGCGCGCACCGGGTGGTCTCCTCGACGTGCTCGCCGCGGCCGGGCACGACGTCCTGGTCGCCGTCGTTCCCGCCTCCGACCAGGCCGAGCTCGGCGCGGCCCGTGCCGAAGCGGCAGCGCGATGACCGCGATCACCCCGCCGCTGCGCGGACCCGGGTTCGGTTCGTACGCACCGGACGAGGTGACCTGGCTCCTCAAGGATCTCTCCCACGTGGCGCTGGAGGCCGATATCGTCGAGCGCGAGCGGCGCATCCAGTCGGGCGAGGCCCACTACGCCGAATCGCTGCCCGTCGAATACCAGCCGAGCGCCGAGTACCGGGCCCTGTTCGACGCGGCGCTCGCCGGCTCGGCGCCCCGGCTCGCGGAAGCCGTCGGCACCGTGACGGAGCTGCTCCTCGCCGAGCGCGGGCGCGAGCTCGTCCTGGTCTCGCTCGCGCGCGCGGGCACGCCGATCGGGATCCTCATGCGCCGATGGGCGCAGCACTTCCACGGGTACGACCTGCCGCACTACGCCGTGTCCATCGTGCGCGGCCGCGGCATCGACCACGTGGCGCTCGATCACCTGGTGGCGCACCACGACCCGGCCTCCATCGTGTTCGTCGACGGCTGGACCGGGAAGGGCGCGATCACCCGCGAGCTCGCGGAGGCGCTCGATGAGTACGCCGCCGCCACCGGTGTCCGCCTGAACCCGGATCTCGCGGTGCTCGCCGACCCCGGCCACTGCGTGCGCACCTTCGGCACCCGCGACGACTTCCTCATCGCCTCCGCGTGCCTGAATTCGACGGTGTCCGGGCTGGTCTCGCGCACCGTCCTGAACGCCGACCTGATCGGGCCGGACGAGTTCCACGGGGCCAAGTTCTACGCCGAACTCACGCCCTACGACGTCTCCGGGCTGCTCCTCGACGCCGTCGCCGCCGCCTTCGACGGTGCCGCTCCCGCCGCCCGCGCGGTCGCCGCCCGGCTCGCCGCCGATCCCGGTGCGCGCGAACCCGACTGGTCCGGGTGGGCGACGGTGGACCGGGTCCGTGAGGAGTACGGCGTCTCGTCCGCGAACCTGGTCAAGCCCGGGATCGGGGAGACCACTCGGGTGTTGCTGCGCCGGGTTCCGTGGCGCGTGCTGCTGCGCGATCCGGACGATCCCGATCACCGGCACATCCGGCGCCTGGCCGCCGAGCGCGGCGTACCGGTGGAGATCGTGCCGGATCTGGCGTACGCGTGCATCGGCCTGATCAAGGAGGACTCGTGATCGCCTTCGTCACCAGCGATCTCGACCGCACGCTGATCTACTCCCGGGCCGCCGCCGGTCCGGCCTTCGACACCGTCGATCCGGTGTGCGTCGAGATCTACCGCGACGCACCCCTGTCGTACATGTCGGCGGCGGCGCACGCGGGCCTGGCCGTGCTCGCCGCCGCGACTCCCCTGGTCCCCACGACGACCCGCACGCCCGAGCAGTACCTCCGGGTGCGGCTGCCGGGCACACCGTCCCGGTACGCCATCTGCTCCAACGGCGGCGAGATCCTCGTCGACGGTGCTCCGGACCCGCTGTGGCAGGACCATGTCGGCGGCCTGCTCGCCGCACTTCCGGCGGACCTCGACGCGATCGCCGCCGAACTCGAGAGTCGGCTGGAACCCGCGTGGGGCGCGCGGCTGCGGCTCGTTCCGGGCCTGTTCGCCTACGTGGTCTCCGACGTGCGGATCCCGGCCGAGGCCGTGGCCGCGTGGCGGGCGTACTGCGAACCCCGCGGGTGGACGGTCTCGCAGCAGGGCCGCAAGTTCTACACGATCCCCGCGCCGGTGACGAAGTCCCGCGCCGCCCAGGAGGTCCGACGACGCCTGATCGAGTCCGGCGCTCTCGAGTCCGGAGCGCGCTGGCTGGCCGCGGGCGACGGCGCCCTGGACGCGGATCTGCTCGAGGCCGCCGACGGCGCGATCCGGCCGCGGCACGGCGAGCTGGAGGAGCTCGGCTTCTCCCTGCCCCACCTCACGCTCACCGAATCAGTCGGCATCGGCGCCGGCACGGAGATCGTCGCCTGGCTCACCGCTGGAAGCGCCACCGGAACCGCTGTACCCGTCCCCGATCCGATCAAGGAGATCCGATGACCGCACTGTCCAAGGGCCAGAACGGACCGCTGCCCGCCGGTCCGGTCACCGTCACCGTCGACCTGCCGGCCCCCGCTGACGTGTCCGCCCTGCTGGTCACCGAGAGCGGGAAGGTGCGCTCCGACGCCGATTTCGTGTTCTTCAATCAGCCGAACGGGCCCGGCGTGAGCCTGGCGAACGGGGCTCTCCGAATCGACGGCTCCCAGCTGCCGGCCGACATCGCACAGGTCCGGGTCGCGATCACCCTCGACGACGCGTCGTCCTCGTTCGGACGGTTCGGCGCTCCTGTCGCGCGGGTCGCCGACGGTGCCGGAAACCCCCTGTACGACTACGCCGTCGACGGCCTCAGCAGCGAGTCGGTGGTGATCGCGGTCGAGGTGTACCGGCGCGGCGCCGACTGGAAGGTCCGCGCCGTGGGGCAGGGCTACGCCGGCGGCTTCGCGGACATGGTGCGCGACCACGGCGTCAGCGTCGACGACGCGCCCGCCGCGCAGGCCCCCGCCGCGACACCGCCCGCGCCGCAGCCCGCGGCACCGTCGAACCCGGTTCCGCCCGCCCCGGCACAGAGCACGCCCCCGGCCCCGTCGAGCACGCCGATCGACTACTTCGCGACCGGTGCGGCACCGTCTGCCCCGGCGGGCAGTGCGCCCATCGACTACTTCAACGGCCCGGCCCCGCAGAACCCCGCTCCCCAGGCACCCCCGCAACAGTCCTTCACTCCCACCGCACAGCTGGCCGGACAGCAGCCGCCGCCCGGCAGCGGGGAGATCCGCCTCACGAAGAACCGTCGCGTGGACCTCACCAAGGGCCAGAAAGTGGTGCTGCGCAAGGACGGCGGCGTGCAGCTCACCCAGATCGCCATGGGCCTCGGATGGGACCCGGTGCGTAAGCAGGGGCTGTTCGGGGCGAAGAGCAAGGACATCGACCTCGACGCGTCCGTGGTGATGTTCTCGGGGCAGCAGATGGTCGACACCGTCTACTTCGGCGAGCTGCGCTCCAAGGACGGCTCGATCCAGCACCTCGGCGACAACCTCACCGGCGCCGGCGACGGCGACGACGAGGTCGTGAACGTCGACCTGCCCGGGGTGAACGCAGCGGTCACGTCCTTGGTGTTCATCGTGACCTCGTACCAGGGACAGAAGTTCGATCAGGTGGCGAACGCCTACTGCCGGCTCGTGGACTCCACGACGGGCGTCGAGCTCGCGCGGTTCGCCCTCGCGGGCGGCATGCCCTACACCGGGATCGTCATGTGCACCATCTCGCGCCAGGGCGGCGAGTGGAAGCTGCAGGCGATCGGCGAGTGCATCAACGCCAAGACCCCGCGCGACGCGGTCCCGCAGCTGGCGCGCTTCCTGCCGTGACGCCGTGGAGGATCGACCCCGCCCTACGGGGTCGATCCTCCACAGGGCGTGGCCGGCGCTAGGTGCTCGCGGCCAGCTTCTTGGTACGCAGGTACAGCGCCGCGCAGATCGCGGCGAACAGCACCACGCCCAGCGCCTCACCCCAGTGCAGGAAACCCTCGCCGATGAAGGGCAGCGCCAGCGGCTCGTCCTTGTTGGTCGCCACCACGATGCCGGCGTAAACCACGCCGAAGAGCGACTCGCCGACGATCAGGCCGGTCGCGAGCAACGTGCCGAGCCGCTTGCGGCCCTCCGCCCCGTCACCGGACCGGTCGGCCCAGCGGTTGTAGAAGAACCCGAGCACCGCACCGACCGGGATCATCAGGGTCACGCTCATCGGCAGGTACATACCCATGCCGACCGCCAGCGGAGGCAGTCGGAACTTCGAGAAGCGTCCCAATCACCTCGTCGATCACGATCACGCCGGCGCCGATGAGCGCGCCGAGCCCGATGAGGCCCCAATCCAGATCGCCGCCGAAGACACCGTCGGACAGCTTCGCCAGCAGCGACGCCTGCGGCGCCGCGAGCGCGTTCTCCCCGGCGCCGGGCGCGCCGACGAAACCGAAGCCGCTCTGCAACAGGTCCAGCACCGGCGGGATGATCGCGGAGCCGAAGGCCACGCCGATGACCAGGGCGACCTGCTGCTTCCACGGCGTCGCGCCGACGAGCTGGCCCGTCTTGAGGTCCTGCAGGTTGTCGTTGGAAATGGTGGCGATGCTGAAGATGATCGCGGCGGTGAACAGCGTGTACGCCACGAGCGCCGTCGCGGTGTCGCCCGCCGACGGCCCCCAGACCACGCGGATGAGCAACGCCGCGGCCAGCACCACGAGGATGCCGACGCCGGACACGGGGCTGTTGGACGCGCCGATCAGGCCCGCCATGTACCCGCAGACCGAGGCCACGACGAGGCCCAGAACCAGGATGAACAGGATGCTCAGCAGGATGATCCCGCCGGACTGACCGTCCAACGGATTGGTCGCGGAGCCCGCCTTGGGCGTGCCGGTGAACCACCACAGCAGAACGCCGATCGGCACGAGAGACACGAGCACGACGGCCGCCACGTACGGGAACGGCATGTCGCGCTCGGTGATGTCCACGAGCTGGCCCTCGCGGCGCTTGCGCGAGCTGGCGATCGAATCGGCGATGCCGCGCAGGACCGGTCCGAGGATCTTGATGAGCGTCCAGACGGCGGCGATGGCGATGGCGCCGGCGCCGATGAGGCGCACTTCCTGGCTGAACGCCGTCGAGATCACCTTGGTGATGCTCCCGGTCTCGGGGAGATCGCCCGCAGTCCAGATCGGGAGCAGCACGAAGTAGGAGATGACGAGACCGACGATCATGGCGATGCCCACGGTCAGGCCCACGAGGTGGCCGACGCCGATGAGCGCGAAGGACAGGCCCGGCACGAACAGGGTGCCGCCGCTGCCGATCTTCAGGGTGGTGGACAGGCCCTCGGCCACGACCTTCATCTTCGCGAGCAACGCGTATCCGGCGGACGCCACGGAGCCGAGCAGGATCAGCCGCAGGCCGCGCTTGTTCTCGGTGGCCCCCTCCGCCGTATCGCCGACCTTGAGCACCTCGGCGGCCGCGACACCCTCGGGGAAGGGCAGGTCGGAGCCGGTGACCAGCGCGCGGCGTAGCGGGATGGAGTACATGACGCCGAGCACGCCGCCCACGAAACACACGAGCATGGTGATCCAGTAGGGGAAGCCCTGCCACCACCCGATCATGACGAGACCGGGGAGGATGAACACGATCGCCGACAGCGTGCCCGCCGCCGACGCGATCGTCTGGACGATGTTGTTCTCCACGATGGAGTGGTTCGCGAAGTAGCGCAGCAGCGCCATCGAGATGACGGCGGCGGGGATCGACGTGGCGAAGGTCAGGCCGACCTTCAAACCCAGATAGGCGTTCGCCGCGGTGAACACGAGCGTGATGAGGCCGCCGAGGACGACGGCGCGGGCCGTGAACTCCCGCATGCCGGATCGCGGCTCGGCGGTGAGCGGAGTGGACATGGTGCTATCCCTTCAAAGGACGGTGGCCTGTTCGGCCGAACGTGAAAACCCTAGGTCCAAGCACGCGATCGTACGACGGGAACGCGCCAGGTCGTGCGGCGTGGTCACGAGTCGTAAGGTGGATGGGTGCGATTCGGAGTCGTGATCCTGCCCCAGTACCCCTGGCCCGAGGCCCGTCGCCGCTGGCAGAAGGCGGAGGAGCTGGGCTTCGACCACGCCTGGACCTACGACCATCTGTCGTGGCGCACTCTCGCCGACCAGCCGTGGGGAGCGACGATCCCGCTGCTCACCGCCGCGGCCACCGCCACGGAACGGATCCGGCTGGGCACCTTCGTGACCTCCCCGAACTTCCGGCACCCCGTGCCCTTCGCGAAGGACCTCGCGAGCGTCGACGAGATCTCCGGCGGTCGCGTCCTCCTGGGGATCGGCTCCGGCGGCACGGGATTCGACGCCTTCGTGCTCGGGCAGCCCGAGCTCACCCCGCGCGAACGACACGAACGGTTCGTCGAGTTCACGCGCGACCTCGACGTACTGCTCCGCTTCGAGCAGGACGGGCCCCTCTCCTTCGACGGTCCGCGCTACCGCGCCGTGGATGCGCGCATGGTCGGGACGCCGGCACAGTCCCCGCGCATGCCCTTCGTACTCGCGGCCAACGGCCCGAAGGGTCTGCGGCTCGTGGCCGAACAGGGACAGGGCTGGGTCACCACCGGGCCCGACGGTGACGGTGGTGACGCCTGGTGGTCCCGCGTCGCGGAGCTCGGCAAGCGCCTCGACGACGCCCTCGACGGCGCCGGGCGCGCTCCGGGGAGCATCGACCGCTACCTGTCGATCGACTCCGGCGGGACCTACTCGCTGAGCTCCCCCGATGCCGCCGACGACGCCGTGTGCCGCGCAGCCGAACTCGGTTTCACCGACGTCATCCTGCATTGGCCGCGCGACGGTGAGCCGTACCTCGGCACCGAGGCCGCTCTCGACGCCTTCGCGGAGCGACACCTGAACAGCTGACGGACTCGAGCCACCCGTTCCGTTCTGTCCCCACCGGAACGCCGGGCGAATCGGCGGGGACCGAACGGAACGGGGGGACGCCGGTCCGGCCGGGCTGGGATCTTTCGACACCGAACAGCCACAGCCCATTGCAAGCTCCCTCCCGGGCGTTTACCTGAGCTTTGCCAACTCATCACGTATCGGTTCTACATTGGCGACGACCAGCCACGAGCTCAGCCCGAGCCGCCCAGCTCAGCCATAGGGAGAACCCATGCGCCTGCCCGACCTCCGCCTGCTCACCGATCACGACGGCAAGTCCGCGCGCTCGCACACGACCTGCAAGTACAAGTGCGGCAACCAGTGCTTCCGCGAGCACGACAACCAGTCCGAGGGCGAGTACTTCGGCGACATCACCCGCCGCACGGCGCTCCGCGGCGCGGGTGTCGCGGCGATCGGCGCCGGCGCGATCACCGTCCTCGCGGCGTGCGGCGACTCGGGCTCCACGGGCGCGGGCGCGTCGTCGAGCGCGGCGGGGAACGGCGCACCGTCGGCCGATGTGACCGCGCCCGGCCTGAACTTCCCGGCGATCGCCCCGAACAAGGCCGACGCGGTGACCGTGCCCGAGGGCTACGAGCAGGCCGTGGTGATCCGTTGGGGCGACCCGGTACTGCCGGGCGCGCCGCAGTTCGACTTCGACAACCAGACGCCCGAGGCGCAGGCGCAGCAGTTCGGTTTCAACAACGACTTCACCGATCTCATTGCGGTGGATGGCAAGCCGGATACCTTCCTCATGGTGTGCAACCAGGAGTACACGACGGGCACCGCGATGTTCTTCGGTTACAAGGAGGGCGACCCCACCGAGAACCAGGTACGCGTCGAGATGGCCGCGCACGGCATCACGGTGGTCGAGGTCAAGGGCGAGCCCGGCTCGGGCAGGCTGACTCCCGTTCTCGGCGAGTACAACCGGCGCATCACGGCGTCG
Source organism: Tsukamurella pseudospumae (assembly GCF_001575205.1). Lineage (GTDB taxonomy): Bacteria > Actinomycetota > Actinomycetes > Mycobacteriales > Mycobacteriaceae > Tsukamurella > Tsukamurella pseudospumae. Next base: position 73,025 of record NZ_LSRE01000017.1, on the reverse strand, counting down.
ACGCCCTTCGAGCTCCGGGGTCCCGCGGCCGGCACCTTCTTCACGAAGACGGCCGCCGACCCGACCGGTACCCGCGTGCTGGGCACCATCGCCAACTGCTCCGGCGGTATCACCCCGTGGGGCACGATGATCTCGGGCGAGGAGAACTACACCAACTACTTCTCCGGCACCGACAAGCCGCCGCTGGACGGCCTCAAGGAGGGTTGGAAGCGGTACGGCGTGGGCAAGGACGAGGACGCGCACCACTGGATGAAGTACGAGGACCGGTTCGACCTGTCCAAGGAGCCCAACGAGATCAACCGCTTCGGCTACCTCGTCGAGGTGAACCCGCACGACCCGAAGTCCACCCCGATCAAGCACTCCGCACTCGGCCGGATGAAGCGCGAGGGCGGCAACATCTTCGTCACGCCCACCGGCGACGTGGTCACCTACTGCGGCGACGACTCGAAGTTCGAGTACATCTACAAGTTCGTCAGCTCGCGGAAGATCCAGCCGGGCAAGGGCGCCGCCGCGATGGAGGCGAACATGCGCATCCTCGATGAGGGCACGCTGTACGTCGCGAAGTTCGAGGGTCAGAAGGTCGAGAACGGCAAGGTCCCGGACGGTGGCTACCAGGGCAACGGGAAGTGGATCCCGTTGCTCACCACCAAGGCCGACGGCAGCGCGCAGTCGCACGTCGACGGTATGCCGGCGGAGAACGTCGCGCTGTGGACCCGCGTCGCGGGCGACGAGGTGGGCGCCACCAAGATGGACCGCCCCGAGGACATCGAGCCGAACCCCAAGACCGGCAAGATCTACTGCGCTCTGACCAACAACAGCGACCGCGGTACCGAGGGCAAGGCCGGCGTCGACACGCCGAACCCGCGCGTGAAGAACAAGAGCGGCCAGCTGCTCGAGATCACCGACGACCACACCGGCACGACGTTCTCCTGGGACCTGCTCCTGGTCTGCGGTGATCCCACCGCGGCCGACACCTACTACGGCGGCTTCGACAAGATCAAGGTCTCGCGGATCAGCTGCCCCGACAACGTCACCTTCGACTCGCACGGCAACCTGTGGATCTCGACGGACGGCACCAACGCCACCTTCGACAGCAACGACGGCCTGTTCGGCGTCGTGCTGGAGGGCAAGGACCGCGGCCTGACCAAGCAGTTCCTCACGGTGCCCTTCGGCGCGGAGACCTGTGGTCCCGTCGTGCGCGACAACCGCGTGCTCGTCGCCGTGCAGCACCCGGGCGAGACCGACGACGCCACCGCCGACAAGCCCACCTCGCACTGGCCCGACGGCGGCGACTCGCAGCCCCGCCCCTCCGTGGTCGCGGTGTGGAAGAAGAGCGGCACGATCGGTTCCTAGTTCCGCTGCGCGCCAACGATTCTCCGTTTCGTCGAAGTGGCCCGCTCGCTCCGCTTCCGGCGCCGACGGTGCCGTCCCCTCCCTCGAGGGGACCGGCACCGTCGCACATGTGCCTAATATCGACACCATGACTCCCGCGCCCGAAGCCCCCGACGCTCCGTCGACGCCGGCCTCAGACGCCGCGCTCGTCGACCTCGCCGCGCGCCTGCGGCCTCCGCTGCTCCAACTGCACTTCCTGGTGCGCCGCAACACCCCGGGGCCGGACCTGACGCCCGCACAGCAGGCCGCACTGCAGAGCCTGCTGCGGCTCGGCCCGGTCCGGATGGGCGAGCTGGCCCGCTACCTGCGGATCCGCCTGCCCTCCGCGACGAGCGCCGTCGACGGGCTGGAACGGCTCGGCCTCGCCGAGCGCAACCCCGATCCCGATGACGGCCGCGCCGTGGTGGTCCAGCTCTCCGAGCACGGCACCCGGCTGACGTCCGAGCTGATCGCGGCGCGCAACACGATGCTCGCGGGGCACCTGAGCGAGCTCACCGACGCCGAGCGCCGCAGCCTGGACGCGGCGGTGCCCGCTCTGAACCGCCTCATGGAGCTGTACCGGGACGCGATCTGACGCGGCGGCCCCTGAAGACCTCTGAGGAATCGGTCACATCGCCTTGTGCTTCGTGCGGAAAAATAGTTAGAGTTTCGTAGTATTGAAAGGAGCTGCGATGACGACCACCGCCGAACGTACTGAGACCGATCACGGGCACCCCAGCCTGCGCGACACGCTTTCCCATCAGCCCAAGGCGGTGTGGGTCACGGCGTTCGCCGCGGTCATCGCGTTCATGGGGATCGGGCTCGTCGATCCGATCCTGGTCTCGATCGCGGAATCGCTGCACGCGACGCCCAGCCAGACGACGCTGCTGTTCTCGTCCTACCTCGGCGTGCAGGTCGTGGCGATGCTGTTCATCGGCTGGTTCACCTCGATGTTCGGCGCCAAGCGCACCGTGATCGCGGGCCTGCTGCTCATCGTCGTCGCCGCAGCGGCCTGCGCCCTCGCGAACTCCATCGGCGTGCTGGTGGCCTGGCGCGCGGTCTGGGGCCTGGGCAACGCGCTGTTCATCGCCACCGCACTCGCCGTCATCGTCGCCGCCGCCACCGGCGGCCAGCAGGGCGCCATCCTGCTCTACGAGGCCGCGCTGGGCGTCGGCCTGGCCGTCGGCCCGCTGCTGGGCGCCGTCCTCGGCGGCGTCTCGTGGCGCGGACCGTTCGCCGGCACCGCGATCCTCATGCTGATCGGCGCCGTCCTGTGCGCCACCATGCTGCGCTCCGACGCGGCCGAGGCCAAGGAGAAGCGGCAGCGCGAGGGCACCGTCTCGCCCCTGGCACCGCTCAAGGCCCTGCGTCAGCGCGGCCTGTTCCTCACCGGCCTGGGCTCGGCGTTCTACACCGCCGCCTTCTTCACCATCCTCGCCTGGTCGCCGTTCGTCCTGCACCGCAGCGCGTACTTCGTAGGCGCCGTGTTCGTCGGCTGGGGCCTGCTGGTGGCCATGAGCGGCGTGTGGCTCGCCCCCAAGGTGGCCGCCTCGCTCGGCGAGCGAGCGGGATCGATCGTCGCGGTACTCGTCTACGGCGCGCTGCTCGTGGTCGCGGCCGTGGGCCACGAGAACGTGCCCGTCGTGGTCACCGTCGTCGTGCTCTCCGGCATCCCGTCGGGCGTGCTGAACACCCTGTTCACCGGCACCGCGATGTCCATCGCGGATGCGCCCCGCCCCGTCGCCAGCGCCGGCTACAACTTCCTCCGCTGGGCGGGCGGCGCTCTCGCCGCGACCTTCGTCGCGCACTTCGCGAACTGGTTCGGCGGCCCGGCCGCGCCCTTCTACATCGGCGCCGGAGCGTGTGTCGTCGCCGCGGTGATCCTCACCCAGGTCCGTGGGTCGAAGGCCGATTCCCGCACCGTCCCCGCCGAGGCCGCACTGGTGGGCGACGCGGAGTTCTGATCGTCTCCACGCGAGAACCCCGGCGAATCACGACGATTCGTGCGGGGTTCTCGCCCATCTGCACGTTGGGTACCGTGAGGGCATGACCGACGACGCCCGTCCCCTCGCCCTCGTCACCGGCGCCTCCCGCGGCCTCGGCCTCGCGATCGCGCGGGAGTTGGCCCCGTCGCACCGCCTGCTGCTGGGCGGCCGCCCCTCCCCCACGCTCGACGCCCTCGTCGCCGAATTCGACGGTGCCACTGCCTTTCCGGCCGACCTGACCGACCACGCCGCGGTCGCGGCGCTGGCAGCGCCCGTCGACCGGCTCGACGTCCTGGTGCACAACGCCGGGCTCGGCCGGATCGGGCGCATCGAGGACACGCCGGCCGCCGACTGGCGCGACATGTTCGAGGTCAATCTGCTCTCCGTCGTCGAGCTGACCAAGGCCCTGCTGCCCGCGCTGCGCGCCTCCGGCGGCCACGTCGTGCTCATCAACTCCGGCGCGGGCAAGCGGGCCAACCCCGGCTGGGGCGCGTACGCGGCGAGCAAGTTCGGGCTGACCGCGTTCGCGGAGGCCCTCCGCGCCGAGGAACCGGAGCTCCGCGTGACCAGCGTGTTCCCGGGCCGCATCGACACCGAGATGCAGCAGGACATCTTCGCCGCCGAGGGCCGCGAGTACTCGACCGAGGGGCTGCTCCGTCCCGGGACCGTGGCGGCCGCAGTCGCCCAGGCCGTCGCGACCCCGGATGACGCGCACCCGACGGAGATCATGCTCCGGCCCCGCTGAGGTCCACCACCGGGTCCCGCTCGGGCGTAGGATCGGGAGGGTGAGTGCCGAGCTGTGGGCCCAGACGGACGACTACCTCGAACGGACGGTGGCACCGGATGCCGCCGCCTTCGCGCCGATCCGCGATGCGCAGGCCGCAGGCGGGCTGCCGGACATCGCGGTGTCCCCCACGCAGGGCAAATTCCTCTACCTGTTGGCGTCCATCGCCCGCACCGAGCGCGTCCTCGAGATCGGCACCCTGGGCGGCTACAGCACCGCGTGGCTGGCCCGCGCGGTCGGGCCCGAGGGCACCGTCGTCACCCTGGAGTACTCCCCCGAACACGCATCCGTCGCGCGTGCGAGCCTCGACGCCGCCGGGCTCGGCGAGCGGGTCGAGATCCGGGTCGGCGCCGCCCTCGACGCGCTGCCCTTCGTCGAGGGGCCGTTCGGGCTGGTGTTCATCGACGCCGACAAGGCGAACAACCGCGCCTACCTCGACTGGGCACTGCGCCTCAGTGTCCCGGGCACGGTCATCGTGGTGGACAACGTGATCCGTCGGATCAGCGAGGAGGGCCCGGACGCGGACGGGACGCGCGGCGCCCTCGAACGGCTCGGCTCCGACCCGCGGCTCGACGCCACCGCGCTGCAGACCGTGGGCGTCAAGGGCTGGGACGGCCTTGCGATTGCCCTGGTGCGCTGATCAGGAGCCGAAGCCCGGCAACGTGATCGGGGACTTGTAGAGCGAATTCACCCGCTCACCGTCCAACCACGCCGTGAGGCGTTCGGCCTCCGCGTTCAGGGCCGTGCGCGCGGCCCGGGGCGTCCCCGCCGGGAGCACCAGGCCGACGGTGCCCTCGTCGTCCTGGATGTACGCCCCGATGATCCGTCCGTCCCACCACGCCGTGGTGCCGGCATTGCCCGCTCGGTCGTAGATCGCCTGGGCGAAGCCCGGATCCAGATAGAAGTCGCGTTCCTTCCAACCCATGGACGTGGGGTCGAGAGCCGGCAGCAGCGCTCCCCAGGGCTCGACGGGCTCGACCGGGTCCTCGTCCTCCGGCAGCACCCAGCCCGTGGCTCCGCGCTCGAGTTCCACTGGCACGGCTCCGATGTCGGCGATCGCGCGCCGGATCACCGACTTGGTGGAGCCGAACCACCACACCACATCGGTCTCGGTGACGGGTCCGAAGGCGCGCAGGTACTCCCGTACCAGTTCGGCGTGGCCCGCGGCTGAGTCCGCGGGCTCCACCGCCGCACCGAGCCAATCGTCGGCGCGCGCCCAGAGATTCCGGTTCACCCGCCAGTGGCTGGCGTTGCGAGCGCGTGCGAGATCGCCCGTCGCGCCGAGCCAGGTGAGCACACGCGGCGCGAGATGCTGATCGCCGCCGTACTTCTTGCCCTCGAACCGGGTGATCTGCCCGGTCAGTTCCGGCACGGTCTCGCGGAGTTCCTGCGCGCTGAGTTCGCGGCCGCGTAGGGCGGCGAGGACCGCCGCACGGGCCTCCGCGAGCCAGGCGGCACCGTCGGCGGCGATCCCGCCGGCCTCGACGTCCTTGCACACCTTGGCATGCTCCTGTGCGGCCACCCGCGCCGACGGTCCGCCCAACGCGGCGGGGAGTGCCTCACGCGGGAACACGAACATGGTCCGACGCATGGCGAGTTGCTTGACGAGGCTCCGCTCGGCGTACAGCTCGCGCTCGAGATCGCCGATCGCGAAGCCTTCCAGGCGTGCCCGCAGCGACAGGTAGGGCGTGGCGGGCTCGGTGGCATGCAGCGCGACCACCGCTCGGACCGCCTCCGCCACCGTCGACACCGGTTGCGCGAGGGCATGATTGCGAGCCATTCGGGCACGACGTTCCGCGTCGTCGATCAGGCGCATCCTGCGCTCCCCTCTCGTGGAGTTCCCAGGCTAGAGCATGCACCCGACATCGGATATGTGTTCGTATATATGGCGTTCACTCGAATCTCGGCGTAGACTTGCTGTAGCGAGAGGGGGTACCAGTGATCGAGAATACGACCGCCACTGAGTATCTCGCCGCGCTCGCCTCCTTCGAACAGGCCGCGGAGCGTCTCGCGGCATCCAACCCCGTCATGCTCTCCTCGCAGGAGGTGCTCGATGGGCTGCGTCGGCTCGAATGCGCCGCACGGAAGGTGCCCAGCTCCCAGTACTGGCTCACCGAGGTGGGCATCGAGCAGGGCCTGCCCGGGCAGCTCGGGTACACGGGCGCGAAGGAGATGCTGATCGATCAGCTCCACCTCGCCGGCGGTGAAGCCCAGGACCGCATCCGCGGCGCCCGGTCGCGCGCGCCGCGGCAGGAGCGCGGATACGCACCCGAACCCCGGCTGGCCGTGCTCGCGGGGGCGCAACGCGACGGCCTGCTCTCCGAGCGGCACGCCGTCGCCGTCGAGAAGGCCCTCGACAAGTGCTCCCGCAAACTCGCCGACCCCGCGCTGCACGATCTGGAGGACATGCTGGTCACCGCCGCCGTCGGCGGCTGCACCCCCGACGACATCACCAAGCTCGGCAACCGGGCCTGCGAGCTCCTCGATCCCGACGGGACCGAACCGTCCGCCGAGGACGTCGCCCGCAACCGCGAACTGTCGATCGGGCGGCAGGGCGAGGATCTGATGTCCGGGCTCGCCGGGGTGCTGTCCCCAGAGGCGCGGGCGCTGATGGACGTGGTGCTCGAGAAGCTCGCCCGGCCCGGCGCGAACAACCCGGACGACGCGCACGCGCCCGTCGACATCGACGACGCGGATGCCGTCGCCGTAGCGGCGAAACGAGATCGGCGCACGGCCGCACAGCGCAACCACGACGCCCTCGTCGCAGCGTTGCGAGCGGTGATCGCCTCGGGTGCGCTCGGGCAGCACCGTGGCCTCCCCTGCGTCCCCATCATCACCCTCGGGATCGACCAGCTCGAATCCGAGACCGGGATCGCGACCACCGCCACCGGCGGCCGCCTGCCCGTCGAAGACGCGCTACGGATGATGGGCGCCAACCCCCGGTACGTGCTCCTGCTGGACGTGGCCTGCCGGCCGCTGTACCTCGGCCGGGAGAAGCGCCTCGCCTCCGCGGACCAGCGGATCGCACTGTACGGCTCCGAGAAGGGCTGCAGCGCACCCCGATGCGACGCCCCGGCAACGCGATGCCAGGTGCACCACATCACCGAATGGGCCGACGGCGGCGTCACCGATCGACGTCCTCACCCTCGCCTGCGACAAACACCACGGCAAGGTCGTCCCCAGCCACGACGATGTGCGGCGCGGCTTCGAAACGATCACCATCCCCCACGGCGAGAACGCCGGCCGCACCGGCTGGCGGCGCACCGCCGACCCCACCGACGAGTACCGCGTCAACCACCAGCACCATCCGGCCGAGCTGTACCGACTCGCCCAGCAGCACCACCGAGAACGTCAGCAGCAGTTCGCCGATGCCTGGCGTGCCCAGGATCTACGCGCCCAGCACGAGGAGTTCGTCGGCTCCATCCGCGACGACATCGCGGCGATCCTCGACGGGCCGCACGGCCCCCCGATCCTGGAGAACCTACTCGCCGAGGACGACGCCGCGAATCATCGGCACGAGGCTCCGCCATGGCCGATGGACAGCTACGCCGCGGCCTGACGCAGCCGGCGTACGCGCCGGGCGAGCGAGGCCCGGCCGACTGTCAGTCGAGCGCGCCGAGGTTGCGCGCCAGGTGATCCCGGCCGGGCCCCCGCAGTTCGTCCAGGACGACGGTGCGCCCGCCCATCGCGAGCAGGATCGCCTCGGCACTCCCCCGCACCTCCGGTCCACGGCCGAAGGACCAGCCGATGTCCTCGGCGACGAGGCGCACTCCCCTGCCGCGGATCGCGCCGCGCAGGGGCGGGGCGTAGGTGGCGAAGTTCAGGGCGGGCCGGATCCGGTCGACCGGCACGGATCTCGGCAGGCCCAGCGGCCGGCGGATGTCCTGCTGATGGATCATGCAGTCCGTGAGGCAGATCCGGCTGCCGAAGCCCGCGGCGATCCCCCGTGGGCGGAGGTGAGACCGGTACGCGTCGATCAAGTCCGCTGTCGACATGTCGGACAGCTCCGCCACCCGTCGCCGATTCGACCGCGGGCTCGGGTCAGCGCGGCCGATCACCATGCGGGAGAGCAGCTCCGGGGTGGAGTGCAGATCGTAGCCGATGTGGTGCGCCACGACCTCGCGCACCGTCCAGTCGCCGCAGAGGCTCTGCGCGCGCCACTGGTCCACCGTGAGGGTCTCGATGAGCGCGAGCATGCTGCGCCGTTCCTCGGTCGCCAGGTCGGCCACGGATCCGATCACGGCGCAGCACCCTCCTACGGAACGATGTTGACGAGCTTGCCGGAGACCACGATCACCTTGCGCGGGGCACCGTCGAGCAACTCGGCGACCTTGGGCTCCGCCAGGGCGGCGGCCTCGAGGGCGGCGTCGGAGGCGTCGGCGCCGACGGTGATCCGGGCGCGGACCTTGCCCTTCACCTGCACCGGGATCTCGACGGTGTCCCGCACCAGCCACTGATCCTCGGCACGCGGGAACGGGCCGTGTGCGAGTGACTCGTTGTGGCCCAGGCGGTTCCACAATTCCTCCGCGATGTGCGGGGCGACCGGGGCCAGCATCAGGGCGAGCGGCTCGGCCAGGGCACGGGGCGCGCCGCCCGGGTAGGCCTTCGTGAGGTGGTTCGTCAGCTCGATCAGCTTGGCGATGGCGGTGTTGTCGCGCATCTCCGCGTAGTCCTCGCGCACCCCGGCGATCGTCTTGTGCAGCACGCGCATCGACTCGTCGGACGGGGTCTCGTCGGTGACGCGGACCGTGCCGGTCTCCTCGTCGATCACGGCACGCCACGCACGCTGCAGGAAGCGTTGCGCACCCACGACGTCCTTCGTGGCCCACGCGCGATCCTGATCCAGTGGCCCCATGGACATCTCGTACACCCGCAGGGTGTCGGCACCGTAGTCCCGGGCGATCTCGTCCGGTGCCACGGAGTTCTTCAGGGACTTGCCCATCTTGCCGTACTCGCGGTTCACCTCCTGATCGCCCAGGAAGAACGTGCCGTCGCGCTCGACCACCTCGTCGGCCTGAACGTAGACGCCGCGGGAGTCCGTGTAGGCGAAGGCCTGGATCATGCCCTGGTTGAACAGCTTCCGGTAGGGCTCCCGCGAGGTCACATGCCCCAGGTCGAAGAGCACCTTGTGCCAGAACCGGGCGTACAGCAGGTGCAGCACCGCATGCTCGACGCCGCCCACGTACAGGTCCACGCCGCCCGGGTCCTGCGGGCCGTTCACCTCGGGCCGCGGGCCCATCCAGTACGCCTCGTTCTCCTTGGCGCAGAAGGTCTCCGTGTTCGTCGGATCCACGTAGCGCAGCTGGTACCACGAACTTCCGGCCCACTGCGGCATGACATTGGCGTCGCGGGTGTAGTCCTTGAGCCCGTCGCCCAGGTCCAGCTCGACGTGCAGCCAATCCGTGGCCTTCGCCAGCGGGGGAGAGGGCTGCGAGTCGGAGTCCTCGGGATCGAAGGCCACGGGAGCGTAGTCCTTCACCTCCGGAAGCAGAACCGCCAGTTCGGATTCCGGGAGGGCGTGGGGCGCACCGTCGGCATCGAAGACGATGGGGAAGGGCTCGCCCCAGTACCGCTGGCGCGCGAACAGCCAGTCGCGCAGCTTGTACTGCACCGTGCCCTCACCGGCGCCGGACTTCTCGAGGAAGGCGATGACGGCGGCCTTGGCCTCCGCGATGGGAAGGCCGTTGATGTCCAGCTCGGCGTTGGCGGAGTTCACCGCGGTGCCCTCGCCCGTGTACGCCTCGTCGGTGACGCCGGCCTCGCTGCCGACCACCTCGACGATGGGCAGGCCGAACTTCGTGGCGAACTCGTGATCGCGCACGTCGTGGCCGGGGACGGCCATGATCGCGCCGGTGCCGTAGCCCATGAGCACGTAGTCGCCGACGAACACGGGAACCTGCTCGCCGTTCACCGGATTGATGGCCGTGGTGCCCAGGAAGACGCCCGTCTTCTCCTTGCCCTCCTGGCGCTCCAGGTCGGACTTCGCGGCGATCGACGCGCGGTACGCGGCGACGGCCTCAGCGGGGGAGCCGGCGCCGCCCGTCCACCGCTCATCGACCTCCGACGGCCATGCCGTCGCGGTCAGCACGTCGACCAGCGGATGCTCGGGGGAGAGCACCATGTAGGTGGCGCCGAACAGCGTGTCCGGGCGGGTGGTGAACACCTCGATCCGCTCGCCGGCGGCGGTGAAGGCGACGCGCGCTCCGCGGCTGCGGCCGATCCAGTTGCGCTGCATGGACTTGACCTTCTCGGGCCAGTCCAGCACGGCCAGGTCGTCGATCAGCCGATCCGAGTAGGCGGTGATCCGCATCATCCACTGCCGCAGCTGCTTGCGGTAGACGGGGAAGTTACCGCGCTCGCTGCGGCCGTCCGCCGTGACCTCCTCGTTCGCGAGCACAGTGCCCAGGCCCGGGCACCAGTTCACCAGCGAGTTGCTTTCGTAGACCAGACGATGATCGTCGAGGACGGCGGCGCGCTCGGGCACCGTCAGGCCCGACCACTCGCGGCCGTCGGGCACGGCGCGGGTCCCCGAGGCGAACTCCGCCTCCAGCTCCGCGATCGGCCGCGCGCGGTCCTGGGCGGCGTCGTACCAGGAGTTGTAGATCTGCAGGAAGATCCACTGGGTCCAGTGGTAGAACTCCGGGTCGGTCGTCGAGACGCGGCGGCGCTCGTCGTGGGCCAGGCCGAGCGTGGCGATCTGCTCCAGGTAGCGCTCGATGTTCTTCTCAGTGGTCACCCGGGGGTGCGTGCCGGTCTGCACGGCGTACTGCTCGGCGGGCAGGCCGAATGCGTCGAAGCCCATCGTGTGCAGCACGTTGGCGCCGTTCATCCGGTGGTACCGGCCGTAGACGTCCGTCGCGATGAAGCCCAGCGGGTGACCCACGTGCAGGCCCGCGCCCGACGGGTACGGGAACATGTCGAGCAGGAACAGCTTCTCGGCGGGGAGCGCGTCGTCGCCCCGCAGCGGCCCGACGGGGTTCGGGGCGTTGAACACGCCGCCCTCGCGCCACTCATCGCGCCACCGCTGCTCGATCGCGCCCGCGAGCTCGGCCGTGTACCGGTGGGCGGGGCCGGCCGAGGGAGTCTGTTCACCGTTCTGCGTCACCCCACCAGCGTAAACAGCCCGGGCCCGTCACCTCTGCGCGGGCCCGCGCGCGGCGGCGGCCACCCCGGAAGCGGGGAGGGCGCACCGATCCCGGATGGATTTGCGCAGGTATCTAGACTGGACGGGTGTTCGTGCTGGTTGTGATCCTCGCTCTGGCCGCGGTGGCGGCCGTCATCGTGGGCGGCGCCGGGCTCGCCGGCCGTCTCCCGGAGAACGGCATCGTCGGCGTCCGCACCGAGCAGACCCTCTCCGACCCACTGCTGTGGCGCACCGCCAACCGCGTCGCCGGACCGGGCCTCGTGGCCGCGGGTGTCATCTTCGGCGCCGGCGCCCTGGTCGGCGTGGCGATGGACGCCCCCTGGTCGTTCATCGCGGTCGCGGTGGCCGTGGTCGCAGGCCTCTTCCTCGCCGGCTTCGGCGCCCTGCAGGGCGCTCGCGCGGCGTCCATCCAGGCGCGCCTGCAGATGCCCCAGGCCACCTGCTGCAGTGCCGATGAGGCACCGTCGGACGACCCGGCGGACGATTGCGGCGTGACCGGCGGCTGCGGCGCGTGTGCCCTCAAGGGCATGTGCGACCATGAGGCACGCCCGGCGTAGCCCATGCGCAAGCTCCTCGACAAGCTGTCGATCGACGGCTTCATCCTGGCGATCTTCGCCGCAGTGGGCGTCGCGGCGCTGTTCCCGGCGACGGGTCGCGCGGAGCCGGTCGTCGACGACGCGGTGACCGTGGCCATCGCGATCCTGTTCTTCCTCTACGGCGCGCGGATCCACCCGCGAGAGGCCATCGCCGGCCTGCGGCACTGGCGCCTGCACGTGGTGATCCTGAGCTTCACCTTCGTGGTGTTCCCGATCATCGGTGTGCTGCTGCGGTTCGCGCCGGAGGTGCTGCTGCGGCCGGAGCTGTACGCGGGCTTCCTGTTCCTGACGCTGCTGCCGTCGACGGTGCAGTCGTCCATCGCGTTCACGTCGATCGCGGGCGGCAACGTGCCGGGCGCGATCGTCAGCGCGTCGGTGTCGAACCTGCTCGGCGTGTTCGTGACGCCGCTGCTGGTGCTGGCGCTCATGGCCACCACCGGCGAGGTGACCTTCCACAGCAGCTCGATCGTCGACCTGTGCCTGCAGCTGTTGCTGCCCTTCCTGCTCGGCCAGCTGCTGCGGCCGTGGGTGGGCGGGTTCGTCACGAAGTACGCGGCGGCGCTGAAGTACGTCGATCGCGGCTCGATCGTGCTGGTGGTCTACTCCGCGTTCTCGGCGGGCATGCGCGAGCACATCTGGAGCCAGGTCTCCTGGGTGGGCGTCGTGCAGCTGATCGTGCTGTCCGTGGCGCTGGTGCTGCTCATGCTGTGGATGACGCGCGCCACTGCGGAGAAGCTCGGCTTCGACCGCGCCGACATGATCGCCATCCAGTTCTGCGGCACCAAGAAGTCCATGGCCACGGGTCTGCCGATGGCCGCTGTGCTCTTCGCCGGGCAACCCGTGGGGCTGCTGGTGCTGCCGCTGATGATCTTCCATCAGATCCAGCTGATGATGTGCGCGTGGATGGCCGCCCGGTACGGACGCGAGCTCGAGCCCGCCCCCGCCTGACCTTCACTCCACGACCGGTTGCTCCGCGACCTTCGCGAGCGTCGGTTCCATCGTCCGCAGGAACCAGGCCCGGCTCAGGGACGTGGGCTGGTAGACGGAGTAGGTGAGGTCGAGGTCGGCCACTACCGCGGTACCCCGTTGCACCTGCGGTAACGCCGAGTAGCCCGGGAGCCGCAGAAGGTCCTCGCCCGTCGCCCCGTTCGGGTAGATCGCCATGAAGTTCGCGCCCACGCGGGGGAGGAGCTCCAGCGAGACCATCCCGCGCGTCGCCGGGTTGACGAAGCGCGGCTCCTCGCGGATCGCCTTCGGCACCGTCAGGCCGAGCTCCGCGAAGAAGGTGTTCGTCGGGTCCTCGGGACTGGCTATCACGTTGAAGCTCGACGCCGCGGCCGCGTACTGGGCGACGAAGCCCGTCTTCCCCTTCAGCCCCGGATACCGTCGTGCGAAATCCGTGACGGCGTCGTGATCGGCGGCGATCACCCGTTTCGCCTCGGCCTCCTTGCCGAGGATCTTCCCCAGGGCGAGGAGCTGGGCGTCCCAGCCCGAGTCCTTGCCCGTAGCGGCGATACCGCCCAGCACCCTCGTCACACCGCTCACCGCGGTGAAGTTCGCGCCCTTCACGATGCGGTGGTCGCCCACGAACAGGTCCGGCTTGTACTTCGCGATCTCCTCCGCGGGCAGGCTCGAGGCGCCCGACGCCTTGATCACCGGCACGTCCTTGAGCAGCTCCCGCTGCCACGCCGCGGGCAGCGGCTGCGTGAGCTGCACGATCGCGACCGGCTTGATCCCCAGGGCCAGCACATTGTCGATCGAGTACCCCTGCGCCACGATCCGTTTCGCGCCGACCGGGTACTCCAGCGTCCCGTTGGCCTGGGCGATCGAGACCGTGGAGGCCGACGGTGCCGCGGGCCCCGTCGGGCTGGAACCGCAACCGGCGAGCAGGGCCAGGGCGGCGACGACTCCGGCGAGCCGTTTCATCAGGCGACCACCGGCTGGGTCGCGACCTTCGCCAGCATCGGCTCGATCTTCTGCAGGATCCAGGCACGACTCAAGGAGGTCGGCTGGTTCATGGACACGATGGTGTGCAGATCGGAGACCAGCGTGGTGCCGTTCACCACCTGGGGAAGGCCCGCGCACCCGGGGAGGCGCTGCAGGTCGGCCTCGCCCGCGCCGTTGGGGTAGATCGCCATGAAGTTCGCACTGATCGTGGGCAGCTGCTCCAGCGACACCGGTGCCCGGCCGCCCTGGATCGTGGTGTTCGCCGAGAACGCCGGGTTCTCACGGATGCCCTTCGGCAGGCTCATGCCGAGCTCCGCGAAGAACCTGTTCGTCGGGTCGTTCGCCTGGGCGACGAGGTTGAAGTTGCTGGACGCGGCGATGTACTGCGCGACGACGGCGGTCCTGCCGTCGAGCCCGGGGTTCCGCTGGCGCACGGCGGCGACGTTCGCCTTGTCGTCGGCGATCACCTTCGACGCCTCCGTCTGCTTCCCGAGGATCTGTCCGAGCGCCTCGAGCTGGACGTCCCACGCCGCCTTGGAACCGTCCTTGTCGATACCGCCGAGCACCTTCGAGACGGGCGCGAGCCGGTCGTAGTTGGTGGACACGACCTGGTTGTCGCCGACGAACAGATCGGGGCGGTACTTCGCGACCTCCTCGACCGGGACGGTCCGCTTGTCGGGCATCTTGATGATCGGGACACCGTCGAGCCTGTTCCCGTGCCAGGGCGCCGGGAGCGGGACCTGCCCCTCGATCACCGCCGCGGGCTTGATGCCGAGCGCGAGCAGGTTGTCGATCGAGTAGCCGGCGGCGACGATGCGCGTCGGCCCGACCGGAAACTCCGTCACGCCCTGGACCTGCGTGATCGTGACGGTCTTGGCTGCGGGGGCGGCACCGTCGGAGCCCGCACCGCCGCACGCCGCCGTGACGAACCCGACCACCGATACCGCTGCGACGAACGCCGTGGTGCTCCGCTTCATGAACCCTCCTGAGTGTCAGGAAGGTAAGACTAACCTAAGTCTTCTAGTTGACGGAGACGTCCACCGGATGCGTCGCCAGCAGCGAGGTGGGGAAGCCCTGGCGGCGCAGGACCTTGCCCCACAGATCAACCCGCGCGGGCACCAGCACGTCGGTGTGCAGCGAACCGCAGGGGATCCAGTCGTCGCGCTCGAGCTCGTCGTCGAGCTGACCCATGCCCCAGCCGCTGTAGCCGGCGAACACGCGCACACCGTCGAGCAGCTCGTCCATCATCTCGACGTCCGAGTCCAGATCCACCAGCACGACGCGGCCGGACACCGGCTGCAGGCCGCGGATACCGCTGACGTCGACGCCCGCCTTCGCCACACCCAGGCACAGGGCCGCCGACTGATTGACGGGACCACCGACGAAGACGGCCTTCGGCTTGGCCGCGAGGTCGTGCCACTGGGGAAGGACGCCGTGCACCGCGGACTCGCTCGGGCGGTTGAGGACCACGCCCAGGCTGCCCGACTCGTTGTGCTCGATGAGGTACACCACGGTGCGGGAGAAGGTGGGCTCGATCAGCTCCGGCGAGGCCACCAGGAGCGTGCCGGACGACACGTCGAAACCCGCGCCGGCCGGTTCACCGGAGGACGCGTCCCGGGGAGCGGATTCATTCGAACGATCGGGACCCACACCCCCATCATGGCACGCGGACGAGCGACGGGGTCCGCCGACGGGGAAGGCTCCACCTCGATAGGCTGTAGTCCGTGACCACCAGCGGCCCGGACGCCCCAGCGGCCGCGCCGAAACCAGCGTGGCGGACCTTCCGCGACCTGCCCGACCTGCTGCGACTCCTCGGCGTGCGCCTCCTGAGCCAGTACGCGGAGGGCCTGTTCCAAGCCGCGCTCGGTACCGCCATCGTCTTCAATCCGCAGCGCAACGCCTCGCCCGCCGACATCGCGGCCGGCCTCGCCGTTCTGCTGCTGCCGTACTCCGCCATCGGACCGTTCGCCGGCGCACTCCTCGACCGCTGGGACCGGCGGCGCGTGTTCATCGTCGCGAACCTCGTGCGGGCGCTGCTCATCGTCGCGTGCGCGGCGGTGCTGGCGTCCGGGGCGGGGGAGACCGCCATCTTCATCGTCGCGCTCGCAGTGGGCGGCGCCGGGCGGTTCGTGGCGTCCGGCCTCTCGGCGGCACTGCCGCACGTCGTCGACCGACCGCAGCTCGTCGCCATGAACTCCGTGACCACCACCCTGGGCGCGGGCGCCACCGCCCTCGGCGCGAGCACGGCAGTCGGCCTGCGCGCCCTGTTCGGGTCCGACGACGCCGGGAGCGGCGGAGTCCTCGCCTGCGCGGCACTGGTCACCGTGCTCGGGGCGATCCTCTCCACTCGGTTCCCCCGGGGCGTCCTCGGGCCCGATCACGACATCCCCGCCGCCGAGCGGTCGCCGACCGCCCTCCGAGACGTCGCCGCCGGCCTCGCCCACGGCGCCCGAGCGGCCTGGCGGGCACCGTCGGTGACGGCGGCCCTCAGCGGCATCGGCGCGCACCGCGTGGTGTTCGGCTTCAACACCCTGATGCTGCTCCTCCTGACCCGGCACCGCTTCGCCGACGGCACACTGGGGCTGGCCGGCTTCGGGTCCGTCGCCGGCGCCACGGCGGTGGGCATGTTCGTCGCCGCGGTGCTGACCCCCTTCTCCGTGGCCCGGTGGGGCCGGCGGAACACCGTGGTCGGGGCGCTGATCGCCGCGTGCCTCACCCAGCTGACGGTGCTGTCGCTGAACTTCGTCGTCCTGGTGCTCGCCGCCGCCGTGCTCGGGCTCGCGGGTCAGGTCGTCAAACTGTCCGGCGACGCGGCCATGCAGCTCGACGTTCCCGACGAGCGCCGCGGGCAGGTCTTCGCCTTCCAGGACGCCCTCTTCAACGTGACCTTCGTGGGCGCGGTCGCGTTCGCCGCCGCCGTCGTCCCGTTCGACGGTGCCTCCCGGCCGCTCGCCGCCGCCGGTGCGGTCCTCTACGCCGTCGCCGTGATCGTCGTGGTCCTGCTCTACCGCCGCACGGGAACCGCCGAGGCCGCTCGCGCGTCCAATTGATATGGGGGACTTTTCGATCGAGTACTGGTTCGGCGACGGTGACGGGAACGCCACCCGCTGGACCTCACCCGGCACGCAGGGCGCGGTCCGGCTCGACTTCGACGGCGACGGTCGCGTCGACGACGCGATGATCGACCTCGACGGGGACGGCCGGGCCGATGTCGCCGCGCTCGACCTCGATGACGACGGCGTCCGCGAGACCCGCTACCGCGACGACGGATCCGGCACGTGGTCGCAGCCGGCTCCCGCCGAGGCACCGACGACATCTGCGGCGCCGGCACCACCCGCGGGGACCGGCACCATCGGGACGGCGCCGCGGGCACCGTCGACCTGCCCGATCCCGGGCGTGGGGCGCGTCGGTGAGCAGGAGACGAATCCACCGGTCACGCCGGTCCCCGCCGAGGCCGGGCAACCGCCCCGGCAGGCCGTGGTCGACACGGACAACGACGGTGCGCCGGACGTCCTGCTGTTCGACACCGACGGGGACGGCACCGTCGACGGGGCCACCCCGCTCGCTCGGTAGCGCGTCCGACTCCATCGTGTATCAACAACGATTCGATATTCGATGTCGTGCGATCCGGGCTACGCTGACGCCATGAGGTACACACTCGGGACCGCCGCGCTCGTGATCGGACTCGCCGTGTCGGTAGCCGGTCCGGCCACGGCCGCTCCCACGCCGGCGCAGACGCCCGGGAACACCGTGGTCGTCGACGTTCGCACCCACGTCTTCCTCACCCTCGCCAGGCAGACGCCGCCGCGGACCACCGTGTACGCCGACGGACGCATCATCACCAAGGCGGTGTCCTCGGAGGGCGGCCTCGTCGAGCTGCGCGGCAAGCCCGCGGACGTCGCCGACCTGCGTGCCATCGCCGAGCACGTGCTCCGCAACCGCCCGAACTACGACCGGAAGGCCGTGATCTACGACGGCTGGATCGTCGCGGCCACCGTGCGCGCCGCCGACGGCACGGTCCTCGAGGCCAGCGTCGAGAACCCCGAACCGCGCGGCTGGGCGGCGCTCGGCAAGCTCCCGAGCGACCTCGACAAGCGGATCGCCGCGATCCCCGGACCGCGCACGCCGTACACGGAACCCCGCTAGGGGCCCTGCCGCTCCGCCCACCACTTCGTCAGCTCGGCCTCGGCCTCGTCGCGGTCGAGCGGGCCGCGGTCGAGACGCAGCTCCTTGAGGAACTTCCACGCCGCGCCGACCTCCGGGCCGGGCGACAGGCCGAGCAACTCCATGATCGCGTTGCCGTCGAGGTCCGGCCGCACCCGCGCGAGGTCCTCCCGCGCGGCGAGGTCCTCGATGCGACGCTCGAGCCCGTCGTAGGTGGCCTGCAGCCGCGCGGCGCGCCGCTTGTTGCGAGTGGTGCAGTCGGCGCGGACCAGCTTGTGCAGGCGGGGGAGCAGCGGGCCGGCGTCGGTGACGTAGCGCCGCACCGCCGAGTCGGTCCACTGCCCGTCGCCGTAACCGTGGAAGCGCAGGTGCAGGAACACGAGCTGCGCGACGTCCTCGGTGACGGCCTTGGGATAGGCCAGCGCCCGCATCCGCTTTCGCACCATCTTGGCGCCGACCACCTCGTGGTGGTGGAACGAGACACCGCCGTTCGGCTCGTGGCGGCGGGTGTCGGGCTTGCCGATGTCGTGCAGCAGGGCGGCCCAGCGCAGGATCAGGTCGGGATCCGACTCCTCGAGGTCGATGGCCTGCTGCAGCACCGTCATCGAGTGCCAGAAGACGTCCTTGTGCTGGTGGTGCTCGTCGATCGCCAGCTTCATGCCGGGGATCTCGGGGATCACGCGCTGCGCGAGCCCGGCGTCCACCAGCAGCACGATGCCGTCGACGGGGTGTTCGCCCAGGATCAGCTTGTCCAGCTCCGCCCGGACCCGCTCGGCGGTGATCCGGTCGATCTCCGGCGCCATGTCGGTCATCGCGGCCAGCACGCGCGGCGCGACGGCGAACCCCAGCTGGGAGACGAACCGCGCCGCGCGGAGCATCCGCAGGGGATCGTCGGAGAAGGACTCCTCCGGGGTGGCCGGCGTGTCGATCAGGCCCGCGAGCAGCGCGTCGAGGCCGTTCAGCGGGTCGTGGAAGTCCTCGGCGCCGCCGCGGCCGACGCGCACGGCCATCGCGTTGATCGTGAAGTCCCGGCGCACCAGATCGTCGTGCAGGTTCTCGCCGAACCGGACCACGGGGTTGCGGGTCACCCGGTCGTAGGCCTCGGCGCGGTAGGTGGTGATCTCGATCTGCTGGTCGTGGAAGGCGGCGCTGACGGTGCCGAACTCGATCCCGGTGTCCCACATCGCGTCGGCCCAGCCGCGCAGCAGGTCCTGGACCTGCTCCGGGCGGGCGTCCGTGGTGAAGTCGAGATCGCTGGTCAGCCGGCCCAGCAGCGCGTCGCGGACCGAGCCGCCCACGAGGTACAGCTCGTGACCCGCGTCGGCGAACCGGGTGCCCAGCGGCACCAGCACGTCGGACAATTCGCGCAGCGAGATGTGCGCGGCCGCCAACAGTCGGGTACGCCGCTCCGCGCGCGCCTGCTCAGGGGTCTCGGTCACGACACGCCAGTCTACTGCCGGTCGAAAACGCGACGGTGGCGTATCCGGGACCGACCGGCCAGTAGCATCGGGGGGTGACCTCCGCCGAATCCGCCGACAGCCCCGGGCGCCCCCAGCGCCAGGGCTCCGTCGGCGACTCCGCGGGAGGGGCCGCCCCCCGGCCCCGGCGGAGACGGCGGCGCGGTGGCCGTGGGCGGGGCCGGGCGCAGTTGGCGGCCGTCGCCGACCAGAAGGTCGCACCGGAGCCGGACGCGGCACCGTCGGACCAGGTACGGCCGGCCAAGCCCACCCGCAAGCAGGGTGGACCGACGCCCACGTCGAAGCGTCCGGCACCGGGACGGGGCCGCCCCGACCCGCGCATCCGCACGGTCCGCGAGACCTCCGCCGGCGGCCTCGTGGTCGCGGGGTTCGACGGTGACGACGAGCTCCGGGCCGCACTCATCGGGCGCGTGGACCGCCGCGGCCGCACCCTGTGGTCGCTGCCCAAGGGCCACATCGAGACGGGCGAGACCGCCGAGCTCACCGCGATCCGGGAGATCGCGGAGGAGACGGGACTGACCGGCTCCGTCCTCGCGCCGATCGGGAAGATCGACTACTGGTTCGCCGTCGAGGGGCGCCGCGTGCACAAGACGGTGCACCACTTCCTGCTGTCCTGGCAGAGCGGCGACCTCTCGGCCGAGGACTACGAGGTCTCGGAGGTGGCGTGGGTGCCGCTCGCCGAGCTCGCGACCCGGCTCACCTACTCCGACGAGCGCAAGCTCGTCGCCACGGCGCGCACCGTGATCGAGGACCTCACGGCCGATCCGTCGGAGCTCGCGGCCCGCGTCGCCGCCGAGCCCCGCAGCGAACCGTCGGCCTATGAGAAGGCGGCGGCCGAACGCAACGCGGTCCGCAACGACCCGCCGAAGCCGCGTCGGCGGCGCGGCGGGCGGCGCTCGCGGGGCCGGCGCAGTGGCGGGAGCGGCGGGAGCGGTCAGACGTGATCCGGTCGGCCCGCCTCCTGTGCGTGCTGACGCTCCTGGTCGCCCTGACCGGTACGCCCGCCCTCAGCGGGGCCGGTCTCCCGGACGCGCAGTTCGTGCGGATCACCGTCGACGAGATCACCTCGCGGGTCACCGAGAGCTCCCCGAACGAGGTCGTGGTGCGCGGCAGCGTCACCAACTTCGGCGACCGGGACGTGAGCGACCTCGACCTGCGGGTCCAGCGCGCGCCCGCGGTCTCGACCTCGGCGCAGGTGCGCTCCGACCTGGTCGCCGACAACAACGCCTACGACACGCTGGGCCGCTTCGAACCCGTGTCGAAGGTGCTCAAGCCGGGGGAGAAGACCAGCTTCAGCGTGAGCATCCCGGTGCGCCCGACCACCACGACGCGCGGCCCGACGCTCGGCATCGACCGGCCGGGCGTGTACCCGATCCTGCTCAATCTCAACGGCAAGCCCGCGTACGGCGGCGTCGCCCGGCTCGACGACTCTCGGACGCTACTGCCCGTGTACGCCCTGCCCGACGGCGGCACCGACACGCCGGGCACCGTCGAGCGGCCCGTGACGACCTCGCCCTCACAGGTCACGCTCCTGTGGCCGCTGGCCGACAACCCGAAGCTCGCGGGCGGCATCCCCGGCGGCGGCGACTCCGCGGTGCGCCTCGTCGACGACGCGCTCGCCGGTTCCCTCGCGCCGGGCGGCCGGCTCGACGGCCTGCTCACCGCGTACGAGGAGGCCACCCGCGGCCCCGACCCGCGGCACACCGCACTGCGCGCCGCCGCGTGCCTCGCGATCGACCCCGACCTGCTGGTGACCGTGCAGGCCATGACCGGCCCGTACCGCGTCTCCCGCAATCCCGCGGACCCGCGCGGACCGACCACGGCCGGCACCGGCAGCGACCGGGCGAGCGCATGGCTCGACCGGCTCAAGCGCGTCGCGGCCGATTCCTGCGTGGTGGCGCTGCCCTTCGGCCAGGTCGACCTCGAGGCGCTGGGCCGCTCCGCCGAGCCCTCGCTGCAGCGCGCGGCCCTGGACACGCCCTCGGACGTCATCGACTCCATCCTCGGTGTGCAGTCCGTCCGGGGCGTCGCGATCCCGACCTCCGGCCTGCTCCTGTCCGACGGTGCGCGGCAACTCCGGGCCTCGGACGTCTCGGCCACCGTGCTCGCCGCGACCGCGGTGGGCGCTCCCGCCCGGAACCGGGGGACACCGTCGGGCATCGTGGCGGTGGGGCAGGGCATCGGCGCGGCCGTCTTCGACCCGAACGTCTCCGCCGCGCTGGCGGCGATGGGCGGGCTGCCCGACGGTGCCGAGCGCGGCGTCGCGCCGGGTCCGACGGGGACCGTGCCGACCGCGTCGACCTTCACCCTGGCCGAGGAGTCGGCGACGATGCGGCGACAGGCCGCGGTGGGGGCCCTCGCGGCTGCGGCCCTGGACCCGACGCAGCGCTACGCACCGCCGAACGGATGGGCGGCGAACACCACCGAAGATCCGGTCGCCCGGGTCACCGGCCGTTCCGCCCTGATCATGCCGCCCCAGGTCTGGGCCGCGGGCCCCGCCGACGCCCGCGCGGTGCTCGACGCGCTGTCGACGCAGTTCGAGGCCGGTCTCGCGGGACCGCGGACCTTCCGCGACGTGGTCGCCTCGGCGCAGTCCGCCGGACGCGACCCGGCCCGCAGCGCCGATCCGTGGCAGCTGCGGCAGCCGGCCGGGACCGCCGCGTCCCGGGTCCCGGACTCGATCGTCGGCGCGGCCGCCGCCCACGTGCGTCAGGTCGATCAGCTCGGCGCGGCCCTCCTCCCGCTGCCCAAGACACCGCTCACCCCACTCGTGTACACCTCGCCACTGCGCGAGGACGCCGTGCGTGCGCTCCGGTGGGCCCCGTCGCGGCCCGCGGTCGACGGTGACGCCTCCATCCGGTTGACGGCCGCGCGCGCCTCCATGGCCGCGCAGCTGAGCTCGGTGCGGTTCGTGAGCCCGGGCGGGGCGTACACACTGGCCTCCGACAAGTCGCCGCTGCTCATCGTCGCGCGGAACGACCTGCCGCTGCCGATCCGCACGGTGATCCACTGGTCCGCGCCCGAGGGCGTCACCATCGACGCGTCGGAGGTGCAGGAGCTGCCCGCCCGCGGGACCCGGCAGATCGAACTCCCGACCACCGTCGACTACTCGCGACAGATCTCCGTGCAGATGTCGCTGCGCACGAGCAGCGACATGCCGGTGGGCAGTCCGATCTCCATCTCGGTGCACTCCAATGCGTACGGCAAGTCGTTGTTCTGGATCACCTGCGCGGCCGGGATCCTGCTGGTCCTGCTGGCCGGGCGGCGCCTGTGGCGCCGGTTCCGCGGTCGTCCGGACCCCGCCGATGAGGACCGCCCCACCGCGGACGAGCACGAGAAGCTCATCGCGAACAGCTACGCTGCACATCGACCGACCTCGTCGAATCAGCATCCGCACGAGCACCCCGAACCGAAGGACACATGAGCCGCGCCGAGCCCCGGCACATCCCGCCGAGCAGCCCGTCCGCCGCCGGCGGGAAGGGCGACGGTGGCGGCACCGCGAGCCTGCTGCGGTCCACGGGCTCGGTCGCCGTCGCGACGCTCACCTCTCGGGTGACCGGTTTCCTGCGCACGATCCTTCTCGCGGCGATCCTGGGGCCGGCCGTCGCCTCGGCGTTCAGCATCGCCAACCAGATGCCGCAGCAGGTCTCCGAGCTGGTGCTCGGCCAGGTGCTCACCGCGCTGGTGATCCCGGTGCTCGTGCGCGCGGAGATGGAGGACAGGGACCGGGGCCAGGCCTTCTTCGAGCGGCTGTTCACCCTCTCCCTGACCATTCTGGGCATCGCGCTGATCGTGTCGTTGGCGCTGTCCCCGGTGCTGGTCGGACTCCTGGTCGGCGGATCCAAGGTCGACGAGGGCCTTACCCAGGCCCTCGTGATCATGTTCCTGCCGCAACTCGTCTTCTTCGGCCTCTCGGCCCTGTTCACCGCGATGCTCAACACGCGCGATCAGTTCAAACCCGGCGCCTGGGCCCCCGTCGCCTGCAACACGGTGCAGATCGCCACGCTGGTGGCCTTCTATCTGATGCCGGGCGAGCTGACGCTGAATCCGACCGCGATGGGCCAGCCGAAGCTGCTGGTGCTGGGTATCGGCAGCACCTTGGGCGTGGTGCTGCAGGCGCTGATCCAGATCCCCGCGATGCGCCGCTCCGGGATCAAGCTGCGGCTGCGCTGGGGCATCGACGACCGGCTCAAGCACTTCGGGTCGATGGGCATCGCGATCGTCGCCTATGTCTTCATCTCACTGGCCGGCTGGTACGCGGTCACGCCGATCCTGTCGCACGCCTCCGACGGCGGGCCCGCGATCAACCAGTACGCGTGGATGGTGCTGCAGCTGCCCTACGGCGTGATCGGCGTGGCGCTCCTGACCGCCGTGATGCCGCGGCTCTCCCGCAACGCCGCTGCGGGCAACCGCAACGCCGTCCTCGACGACCTGTCCGTCGCCACCCGGATCACCATGGTCGCCCTCATCCCGATCGTGGCCTTCCTGACGGTGTTCGGCCCGTCCATCGGGCGCGCACTGTTCAACGTCGGGCAGTTCAGCCAGGACGATGCGAACTTCCTGGGCACGGCGATCTCGTTCTCGGCGTTCGTCCTGATCCCGTACGCGATGGTGCTCATCCACCTGCGGGTCTTCTACGCCCAGGAGCGCGCCTGGGTCCCGACCGGCATCGTCATCGTCATCGTCGCTACGCAGATCGGGCTGTCGTACCTGGTGCCGGTCCTCGTGGACGACGAGCACCGGATCGTCGAGTTGGTCGGTACCGCCCGCGGCCTGGCGTACACGGCGGGCGCGATCATGGGCTGGTACCTCCTGCGCCGGACACTGGGCCCGCTGCACCTGACGAACGTCACCCGCACGCTGCTCCAGACCACCACGGTCTCCGTGCTGGTCGTGGTCACGATCTACGCGGTCATGCAGCTCGGCGTGCTCAAGGCGATCGACCGGAGCGGACCGGCGGGCGCTTTCGTGTACCTTGCAATCGCAGGCGTACTCTCCATGACGTTGATCTATGCGCTGCTCGCCCTCTGGCGAGTGCCGGACGTGCTGGCGATCCTGGCACCCCTGCGGCGCATCGCGGGCCGGTTCGTCCCGGCCCTGCGGCCGAGCGCACCGTCGGAACCGGAGCGCGAGGCCGCCCGCGCCCCCGACACCCGGGAGATGCGGCTCGACGAACTCGAGGCCTACGCGAGCCTGCGCCGCGAGGAGATCACCGCCCAGCTGCCGCGGATCGCCGACGACATCGGCCTCCCGTATGCTGGTCAAAGCCATGTTCCCCGACGCTCGCGGGCGAGCGCCGAACAACCGACCACGGGCCTCAGGTACCGCAGAAGAGGAGCATTCGCAGTGACCGAGGACGACTCCGCAGGTACTTCCGGGCACGAGGCACCGGGCACCGGTCAGATGCGACTGCCGTCCGTGCAGCCCGGCGTGCCGGCCCCGCTCGACGAGGCCGACGACGCACCCCGCGGCCCGGAGCTCATCCCGGGCGCCGTCGTGGCGGGCGGCCGGTACCGGCTCATCGAGCACTACGGCGGTATCCGCGGCCTGCAGTTCTGGCAGGCGCGCGACATCAACCTCGACCGTGACGTGGCACTGACCTTCGTCGACTCGGAGCAGCGCGCACCGGCACCCGAGCGCGGCGCCCAGATCAGCCTGCGCGGCGAGGGCCCGCAGTCGATCCTCTCGCGCACCCTGCGCCTGGGTCGCGTCCACTCGAACGGCCTGGCCCGAGTGCTCGACGTGGTGCGCGGCAGCTCGGGCGGCATCGTGGTGGCCGAGTGGATCCCCAGCAGCTCGCTGGCGGACGTGGCCGGCACGCACCCGTCGGCGATCGGCGCGGCGAAGGCCGTCCGTGCGCTCGCCGGGGCCGCCGAGGGCGCGCACCGCGCCGGCGCCGCTCTGTCGATCGACCATCCCGACCGCGTGCGCATCTCCCAGGACGGGCACGCCTTCCTCGCGTTCCCCGGCACGCTGGCCGATGCGTCGAAGGAGTCCGACGTGCGCGGTCTGGGCGCCGTGCTCTACGCGCTGCTGCTCGAGCGCTGGCCGCTCGACGACGCCACGGGCCGCACCGTGACCACCGGCACCGGTACCGTCGCCGGGATCCGGCAGGCCGACGCGGACGCGAACGGCAGCCCGGTGGAGCCGCGGGACGCCAAGGGCGACATCCCGTTCGAGATCTCGGCGGTCGCCACCCGCACGCTCGAGGGCGGCCAGGGCATCCGCACCGCGGCCACCGTGCAGCAGCTGCTGGACCAGGCCTCCGTGGTCGACGTGAAGACCGACCTGCTCGCGCCGGTGCGCGAGGAGGCGCCGCGGGAGGCACCCCGGGAGGCGCCGCGCGCAGTGCCCTCTCTCGACGACCGTCCCACGCCCGCCAAGCGGATCCAGTCCAAGCAGTCGCTCCTGAGCCGAGTCGGGGGCGGCAAGAAGAACGTGCCATTGCTGGTCATCGCCGCGTGCGCCGTGGCGCTCCTCGTGATCATCGCGCTCACACTGCTCATCAGCAATTTCATCGGCGGCAAGGACACGCAGTCCGGAGTCGGCTCGCTGTACACCTCGAGCGCGACCGCGGTGCAGAGCGCGGCGCCCGCACCGGCACCCGGCGTCGGCGCGCCGGTGAAGGGCACCGCCGTCTCGCTGGTCGATCTCGCCACCTCCAAGGACCCCGCGACCAACCTGAGCAACGTGCTCACGGGGAAGACCCCGGCCTGGAAGACCGATACCTACAAGGCCGGTCCCGCGTTCGGCAATCTCAAGAAGGGTGTCGGCTTCCTCGTCACTCTCGACAAGGCCGTGTCGCTGACCCGCGGCACGATCACCTCGCCCAGCCAGGGCAGCACCGTCGAGGTGCGCACCGCCACCAAGGACTCGGTGAAGAACCTGGAGGAGACCTCCCTGGTCTGGTCCGGCACTCTTCACAAGGGCGCCAACGATTTCCACGTGAGCTCGGTGGCGCCACGCTCGCGCTACGTCCTGGTGTGGATCACCGGACTCACCAAGGAGTCCGGTACCGAGTGGTACACCACGATCAATCAGGTCGAGTTCCAGGGCTCCTGAGCCCCGCCGACACCGCGCCCTCGATCCACGCCGCGCCCTTGTCCGGCACCGAGATCACAAGCGGCCGCGCGGATTCCGCATCCCGATAGTCGAGGAAGCGCACCTGCCAGCCGTCCCTCGTCCGCATCGCGGCCTCCACCCGCACATCGTCGGGGATCTGCAGCCCGCGCTCCCGGGCATGTTCCGCCGCAACCTCTTTCGCTTCCGACGGCGTCCGCCCGGGCACTCCGTCGAACACCGGTCCGCCGCCCGTCCGCTGGGTGATCCCGTAGCCGACGAGCTGCGACCACGACTCCTCGATCACCCGCTCGGACGCGAGGCCGCCGCACGCCGCCCACCACGCCGCGGCGTCGAGCCACTCGTACTCGCACATCCGCACGAGATGGAACAGCGCGTCGGTCTGCTCGAGGCGGGCGCCGAGCGCGAGCACCGTCGCCGCCGTGCCCTGGACGGGTGGCAACGGCGCACCCGGCTCGGGGGCCGCGTCCGCCGCCCAGGCCCCGCCGTCCCAGACGGCCAGCCAGCCGTAGTGCTGCGCGCTCACCCGGTGATCCAGCGCGCTGACGTGCTCCAGCCACGACGGTGCGCCCGCCACCCGGTCCTCGGGCCCGGGCGCGCCGGGGACGCGCCACCCGAGATCCCCGCACGAGAGCACCGCGCGGTCGGGGCCGAACCAGGTGAGAGTCGCGCCGGCGGTCGACGACGCGTCGTAGCGGGCGACGCCGCGATCTCCGGCGCTCACCGTCACCCGGAAGGGCAGGGGCGCACCCGCGGCGGCGAGGACGGGCTGCGCCGCGGCGAGCAGGCACCACCGCGCACGCAGGACGCGGAGCGGATCGACGGGATCGGACATGACCGCATACTCGTCCACGCCGCTGAACGGGGGCTTGGACTGCGCTTGTCCGGAACTCGTCAGTGGGGTGTTCTACCGTTCCTCGTACGGCGCCCGCCGGGCGCACTCGATCGGGGGGGAACGAGATGACGGAACCACAGGGTCCACCGGAGGACGGCGTACTGATCGGTGACGACGGGTTGGCGCGTCCGGCCTGGGCGGCCGACGGCCTGTTGCGCGAGTACTACGACACCGAATGGGGCATGCCCGTCCGGGACGAGCGCGGGCTGTACGAGCGGATCGCGCTCGAGGGCTTCCAGGCGGGGCTGTCCTGGGCGACGGTGCTGCGCAAACGCCCGGCGTTCCGCGCGGGCTTCGCGGACTTCGATCCCGACGCGGTGGCGGCGTTCGACGAGACGGACGTCGAGCGGCTGATGGCGGACGCGGGAATCATCCGGAACCGGCAGAAGATCGAGGCCACCATCGGCAACGCCCGGGCCACCGTCGCGCTGCGGGACGACGGCGGCCTCGTCGCGCTGGTGTGGTCCTTCCAGCCGGAGCGCACCCCGGAGCCCCGCACGATGGCGGAGGTCGCCGCCACCTCACCGGAGTCCGTAGCGCTGTCGAAGGAGCTGCGCCGCCGCGGTTTCCGGTTCGTGGGACCGACCACGATGTACGCCCTGATGCAGGCGGTGGGCATCGTCGACGATCATCTGGTGGGCAGCCACCGGCGCGGCAGCTCCGGTGTCTGGGACACCGCCGGCGGGCCCGCCGAGTAACGCGAGGCGGGCCCGCGTTCCGGCCTAGTGGACCGCGGCCCCGCCGGAGATGTGCCCGTACCGGTGCCGGGTGGTGCTCACCGCCTGCTCGCGCAGCACGGTGAGCATCTCCCGCCGGCCGGAGAGCAGCACCGGCCCGCGCAGCACGCTGTGGCCGTGCCGGGCGGCCGCGGCGGCCACCGCCGGCTCGGCCTCGCCGAGCACCCGGATCCGCACGGGTTCTGCGCGCCCCGCGAGGCCGTCGGCGTAGTCCTGCGCGGTGTGCTCGGGCGCCGCGAAGGGCATCGCCGGCGCGTCGGGGCCGACGGTCACGTCCAGCCGCGTGCCGGTGCGGGCGGCGGCCAGCTGCAGCCGTACCAGGTCCCGCGGGCGGGCGCCGGCGCCCACGCGCACCTCCAGATGGGGGAGCGGGCGGTAGCGGAACACGTTGGCCTCGCTCGCCAGGCCGGTCGGATCGTGCTCGACCCCGAAATCTGTGTCCCAGGCCCGCTGGTCGGACGCGGCGGCGGCGTGCAGCCACCGCACGTCGGCATCGGACAGATCCGTGGCCGCGGCGATGATCCGCTCGCTGAAGACGGTGGGCGCGACCTCCGGCAGGTCGACGGTGCCGTCGGGCCCCGTCGCCGGCGCGGCGTCGGCCCAGGCGCCGAACTGCGCCACGTAGTTGGGGCCGCCCGCCTTGGCCCCCGGGCCGATGGAGGAGCGCTTCCACCCGCCGAAGGACTGCCGCTGGACGATGGCGCCGGTCATGTGGCGGTTGATGTAGAGGTTGCCCGCCTCCACTTTCTCCCGCCAGTGGTCGATCTCCTCCGGATCCAGGCTGTGCAGGCCGGCGGTGAGCCCGAAGCCGGTGGAGTTCTGCATCCGCAGGGCGTCGTCGAGCGTCGCGGCCCGCATGATGCCCAGGACGGGCCCGAACAGCTCCGTGGTGTGGAACCAGCTGCCCTCGGCGACCCCGTCGAGCACGCCGGGCGACCAGAACCGGCCCTCGTCGTCGAGCTTGCGGGGCTCGACGAGCCAGTTCTCGCCCGGCCCGGGCCGCGTGAGCCCGCGCAGCAGTTTCCCGGCGACGGGTTCGATCAGCGGGCCGACGGTGGTGCCCAGGTCGTGCCCCTCGCCGACCACGAGGGTGCGGACGGCGTCCTGCAGCTGGCCCAGAACGCGCTGCGAGCTGCCGACGCTGCCCACCAGGATCCCGAGCGACGCGGCGGAGCACTTCTGGCCGGCGTGCCCGAAGGCGCTGCGCACCAGGTCGTTCACCGCGAGGTCGGGGTCGGCCGCGGGGGTGATGATCATCGCGTTCTTGCCGGAGGTCTCGGCGAGCAGGTCCAGGTCCGGCCGCCAGCCGCGGAACAGGGCCGCGGTCTCGCTGGCACCGGTGAGCACGACCGCGTCGACGTCGGGGTGGGTCACCAGGCGGCGCCCGGCGTCGGACTCGTCGGCGTTCACCAACTGCACCAGGTCGTCGGGGACACCGGCGGCGTGCAGCGCGGCGATCGCCGCGGTCCCGCACTGCAGCACCTGAGGGGCCGGCTTGATGATCACGGCGGCGCCCGCGGCGAGCGCGGCCAGCACGCCGCCCAGGGGGATCGCGACGGGGAAGTTCCACGGCGGCGTCACCACGACCAGCCGGTGCGGCGTGAAGACGGCTTCACCGGCCGTGGTGGAGTCGAGATCCACCGCGCTCTGCGCGTAGTAGCGCGCGAAGTCGATCGCCTCGGACAGTTCGGGATCCGCTTCGGAGACGGTCTTGCCCGCCTCGTAGGACATCACGCTCAGCAGCTCGCCGCGGCGCCGGGCCAGCTCGTCGGCCACCCGGTGCAGGAGCGCAGCACGCTCCGCGGCGGGCAGCTCCGCCCACCGTCGCTGCGCGCCGAGGGCCCGGTCCACCGCATCGTCGACCTCCGTGGGAATCGCCACCCGCGCAGGAGTTTCGACGGTGACCGGGCTCGCGAGGGCCGCGCGTGCCCACGCCCGGTTACCCGGCGTCGACGGGTCCGTGTCCGGCTCGCCGACGAAGGCACCGTCGCGCGGCACGACGGGGTCGTTCCCGCGGTCCTGTACCCGGTTGGGGCCGTCCTGGACCTCGTCGCGCCGGGCCACGGCGGTGCGGAATCGTCTCTCCTCCAGGTCGATCGAGCCGGGGTCGGGGCTGAACATCGAGTACAGGAAGTTGTCGCTGGAGGAGTTCTCCTCGAGACGGCGCACGAGGTACGACACGGCGACGTCGAAGTCGCCGGAGTGCACCACGGGGGTGTACAGGATGAGCGAGCCCACGTCGGCGCGAACGGCTGCGGCCTCCATCGGCGCCATGCCCTGGAGCATCTCGATGTCCAACTGGCGCTGCACGTCCCGCCGCTCGGCGAGCTCCACCGCGTAGGCCACGGAGAACAGGTTCTGCGAGGCGACGCCGATGCGGATCGCGTCGGCGTTCTCGGCGCGCAGCGCGGTGTCGACCATCCGCAGGTAGTCGGCGTCCACGTCGGCCTTGCTGCCGTACGTCGCCAGCGGCCAGTCGTGGACCTCCGCGTCGACGCGCTCCATCGCGAGGTTCGCGCCCTTGACCAGGCGGACCTTGATCGGGGCGCCACCCGCGGCGACGCGGCGGCGGCCGAAATCGGTGAGCCGTGCGAGGGCGGCCGGGGCGTCGGGGAGATAGGCCTGCAGCACGATTCCCGCAGTGAGCGAGCGGAACTCGGGCTCGTCGAGGAGGGCGGTGAACACCTCGATCGTCAGGTGCAGGTCCTTGTACTCCTCCATGTCCAGGTTCACGAACTTCCCACCGTCGCGGGCGGTCCGGTACAGCGGGCGCAGTCGCTCGACGATCCGCTCGCGGTTGCCCTCGAGGTCCCACGGGATCAGCTGGGCCACCACGGAGGAGACCTTGATCGACACGTAATCGACCGAAGGGTTCGCGAGCAGCTCATGCGTGCGGGAGAGCCGGTTGTCGGCCTCGCCCTGGCCGAGCACCGCCTCGCCGAGCAGGTTCAGGTTGAGCCGGACGCCCACCTCGCGGGCTCGCCGCAGGCGACGCTGCAACTTCTCGCCGTCGGCGTCGAACACCAAGTGCCCCACCAATTGGCGCAGTCGCAACCGTGCGACGGGCATCGCGATCGACGGCGCGATCCCCGCGGCGACGGTGCCCGCTCGGAGCATCGCCGCGTCGAGCGGGCTCATGAATCTCGAGCCCGGGACGCCGCCGGCGGCGGGGGAGACGAGGCGGCGCAACGCCTTCGCCGCGACCCGGTCGTCCTCGGGGCGTGCGACCCGGTCGACGAAGCCCATCGTGAACTCGACACCGCTCGGATCATGCAGCAGCGCAGCGAGGCTCGCGGTCGCGGCCGCCTCTCGCCGGCCCACCTCGGCGGGGCGGTCGCCGCGACTCGCACGTAACCAGCGCTGCGCCCGGGCGACGGTGGCGTCGACGACGGGATCGTGTTCGCGGTTCGTCACGGGCTGGGTGTCGACGGCCGGCGTGGCCACGGCGTCGGACGGAAGACGGGACGGTTCGACCATGAGAGGCCTCCTGATAGCTCGCGCAGTGAATGGAGAATCCACAGCGACGGGTGCGCCACCTGGCCTATGGACGAGTGTAACGCCGCTCACTCCGAATCGCGATCTCGTGTGCTATCGCGAATGTCTAGCTCCTACATCTATCGGAGGTCAAATACTTCTGAAAGGTATGCGAATCACCGTAGGGACTCTCTACGATCCCTGCATGACCGAGTGGGGGAACACCATCTCGCGTTCGACCGGACCGGGGGATCCGTCGGCCGAGACGATCGGCGCAGCCCGGCACCGGCCGCGCACGCGCCGCAGTCGCGACCGGCCGTCGGACGAGCGTCTGCTGTCCGATGCGGCGCACGGTGACGGCGACGCCTTCGCGGAGCTCTTCCACCGGCACAGCCGGCAACTCCGGGCCACGGCACTACGAACCATCAGGGATTACGCGGACGCCGAGGACTGCCTGCAGGAAGCCATGTTGCGTGCCTACCAGCTCTCGCCGACCTTCCGCGGCGACTGCAAGGTCGCGAGCTGGCTGCACCGCATCGTCGTCAACGCCTGCCTGGACCGGGCCCGCCGCAACCAGCTGCGCGTGTCGCTGCCGATGCCCGACGACCTCAGTGAGGTCGCCTCCGACGAGGGCCGCTGCGCGGAGGACCTGGATCGTCGGCTGAGCGTCGAGGCCGCGCTGCGGATGCTCCCCGAGGACCAACGGGCGGCCGTCATCGCGGTCGACATGCACGGTCTGTCGGTGAACCAGGCGTCGGAACTGCTCGGGGTGGCGCCGGGCACCGTCAAGAGCCGGCGGGCACGCGCACGGGCACGTCTCGAGCGCCTGCTCCGCTGACCGAGCCCACCCGATCGCGCGGACTCGATCGAACGGCGGACGCACAACGGATATTGCGACGATGGAACCGATCACCGCGCTGGTGCGTCTAATTCATGGGGGACGTTCAGGGGAGGAGGCTCCATGGAGAAGGCCGGATCGCAGCCGGCGGGAGACGCCCATCGGCTCGGCCGCACGGAAGCGGCTCGGGTCGACGCGGCCCTGGCCGAGTACCGTGACCGCACCTACGCCCAATGGTCTGCCCCGGGGATCTACAGCGGTCAGTCACCCCTCGGGGACCGCGCCATCGAAGCCGCGATCCGCTCGGCTCCCACCCCCGTCCTGCCACGGCGGCGGCTGCGGTACGCACTCGGAGCCGCCGCGGCCGCCGTCGGAATCCTGGCCGGCGCGATCGCTCTCGGAACCGTCGAAGAGCCCGACGGCGTGCCCGAACCCGCGGTGCTCCTCGCGGCCGCGTCGCCGGGAGGCGACAGGGGACCGTTCGCCGACGGTGCCGCGCTCGCCCGGTGCCTCGACGCGGCCGCGGTGCCATCAGAGCGGCGCACGTTGCTCGGCGCGGGCCCGATGGAGCTGCGCGGTGAGAACGCCACCGTCCTGCTCCTCCCCGGCGGCACCCTGGGAGACCTGCGGGTGCTGGCGGTAACACCGTCCTGCGCCCGGGGCGAGTCGGCGGCCGTCCTGGTGGACCGCGTGCTGCCCGCCGGCGCGGCTGGGCGCGCCGCCACGCCGTAGCCTGGGGGAAGGCGGCGCGGGAACATCTCCGGGCCCGGCGCCGTTGGCATCACATGTCGGCTCGGGTGATCCGGGCGCTTTCTTCGAGGTTGGGTAGGTAGATGACTGCAGCAGGCACCGATATCGCGGACGTGATCATCATCGGATCGGGTCCGGCCGGATACACGGCGGGCGTCTACGCCGGTCGCGCCGAGCTGAACACCATCCTGTTCGAGGGCACCAACTTCGGCGGCGCCCTCATGACCACCACCGAGGTGGAGAACTACCCCGGCTTCCAGAACGGCATCATGGGCCCCACCCTCATGGACGAGATGCGCGAGCAGGCGATCCGGTTCGGCGCCGACCTGCGCATGGAGGACGTGGAGTCCGCGCAGCTCGACGGTGAAATCAAGGTGGTCGTCACCTCCGAGGGCACCTACCGCGCCCGCGCCGTGATCCTGGCGATGGGTGCCGCGGCACGCTACCTCGGCATCCCCGGCGAGGAGGCCCTGCTGGGCCGCGGCGTCAGCGCGTGCGCCACGTGCGACGGCTTCTTCTTCCGCGAGCAGGACATCG
Organism: Tsukamurella pseudospumae; assembly: GCF_001575205.1. GTDB lineage: Bacteria > Actinomycetota > Actinomycetes > Mycobacteriales > Mycobacteriaceae > Tsukamurella > Tsukamurella pseudospumae. Next base: position 39,245 of record NZ_LSRE01000017.1, on the reverse strand, counting down.
CCGTGGTCGGCGGTGGCGATTCTGCGATGGAGGAGGCGATCTTCCTCACCAAGTTCGCCAAGTCGGTCACGCTGATCCACCGCAGTGAGACCTTCCGCGCGTCGAAGATCATGCTCGATCGGGCCAGAGCCAACGAGAAGATCCGCTTCCTGACCGACACCAAGGTCAACGCGGTGCAGGGCGAGAAGTCGGTCGAGTCGCTGCTCGTCGAGAACACCGTGACCGGCGCGGTCGACACGCTCGAGGTCACCGGCCTGTTCGTGGCGATCGGCCACGATCCGCGGTCGGCGCTGGTGGCGGGCCAGGTCACCGTCGACGACGAGGGTTACGTGCAGGTCGAGGGCCGCACCACGGCGACCGGCGTGCCCGGCGTGTTCGCCGCCGGCGACCTGGTGGACCACACCTACCGCCAGGCCATCACGGCCGCCGGCAGTGGCTGTTCCGCGGCGATCGACGCCGAGCGCTGGCTCGCGCACCACCGCGAGGCCGCGGTCGCGCAGTAGTCACTCCCCCCCAACCTCATCCCTTCGCTCAGGAGAAATCATGGCCGAGATCGTCACCGTCACCGACGACACCTTCCAGCAGCAGGTACTCGAGTCCGACAAGCCCGTGCTCGTCGACTTCTGGGCCACATGGTGCGGACCGTGCCGGGTCGTCGCCCCGGTGCTGGAGCAGCTCGCCGCCGAACACGGCGACAAGGTGACCTTCGCCAAGATCGACGTCGATCAGAACCCGGGCGCCCCGCGCGACTACCAGGTGCTGAGCATCCCCACGTTGCTCCTGTTCCAGAACGGTGAACCCACCGGCAAACTGGTCGGCGCCAAGAGCAAGTCGGCGATCCTCAAGGAGCTCGACGGGCTGGTGTGACGCGCCGCCGCGTTGGGTGGACGGGCCCCGAGGCCGTATCGTGTACTCGATTTCCCGCCCTGTCGGCCACCCGCCCGCAGGAAGCTACCGAAGGGTCCTCCATGCCACGCATCAGCCTCGGTGATCACGGTGGCGCCGTGGCGGAGATCCGCGGCATCCTCGCCGATCAGGGTTTCCTCCGGGACTACGTGGCGCCCACCGAGCTCGTGGTCGGGGGATGGACCGCGCCCGAGGCCGTGTTCGACCGCCGACTGGACCGCGCCACGCGGGCCTTCCAGCAGCAGCGCGGCCTCCTGGTCGACGGTGTCGTCGGTCCTGCCACCTACCGCGCGCTGCGCGAGTCCACGTACCAGCTCGGCGCGCGCACGCTGAGCTACATCGCGTCCGCCCCGCCGTCGGGCGACGACGTCGCGGCGCTGCAGGCCCGCCTGCAGAACCTCGGCTTCTACGCGGGCATGATCGACGGCCTGTTCGGTCCCCAGACGCATCTGGGCCTGTCGGCGTACCAGCGCGAGTTCGGCCTCGTCTCCGACGGGATCTGCGGGCCGGCCACGCTGCGCTCGCTGACCTTCCTCGGCTCCCGCGTGACGGGCGGTTCGCCGCACGCCATCAAGGAGGAGGAGCACGTGCGCAGCTCCGGGCCGCGGCTGTCCGGAAAGCGCATCGTCATCGATCCGGGCCTGGGCGGGCCGGACCGCGGCCTGGCCGTGATCGGCCCCGACGGGCGCCCGGTGACCGAGGAGGAGATGCTCTGGGATCTCGCCTCCCGGCTGGAGGGCCGCATGGCCGCCGCCGGCATGGAGACCTACCTCTCGCGACCGCGCGGCATGGACGCCGACGACAGCACCCGCGCCTACACCGCCAACACCTTCGACGCCGACATGATGATCGCGCTGCGCACGGCGCACTACCGCAACGACCGCGCGCACGGGGTGGCGTCGTTCCACTTCGGCAACACGCACGGCGCGAGCTCGAACATCGGCCGCAACCTGGCCGGGTTCATCCAGCGCGAGATCGTCGCCCGCACCCCGCTCAGCGACTGCCACTACCACGGCCGCACCTGGGACATCGTGCGGCTGACCCGGATGCCCACGGTCCAGATCGACATCGGCTACACCACCAACGCGGGCGACGCGGCCGTCCTCGCCTCCCCGCAGATGCGCGACACCATCGCCGAGGCGATCCTCGTCGCGGTCAAGCGTCTGTACCTGCTGGGGGAGAACGATCGCCCCACCGGCACCTACACGTTCGCGGAGCTGCTCGAGCTCGAGGAGAACGCCGAGAACCGGGCCTGACGGTCCGCCGTCGCCCCGCCCGGCACGCGCCGGGGGCGGCGCACCGTCGGACCTGCGGCACCGCGGAATCGGGCCTCAGGAGGCCCGTGCGGGCCTAGGGACCGTCGACCCTCCCCACGGGTGCAGCGGCATCTCCGGTGTCCTCCAGCGCGGTCCTGAGCGCCGCCTCGGCGGCGGAGGCGGCGAGCAGCTGTTCCAGGGCGTGCTCGACGCCCGCCTTCCAGCCCAGGCCCTCGGAGAGCTCGAGGCGCAGCCGCGGGAAGCGGTGGTGCGGCGCGACCGTCTCGAAGCCCATGCCCTCGAGGAAGTCCGCGTCGCTCAGCGGTAGCTCCTTGCACCCACACGGTCCGCAATCAAGTTGTGCCACAACATCTTCGGTCAACATGCCGACGGGAGTGAGCAGCGCGAAGGCCTCCACGGCGCGCACGCCGCGTCGGACCAGATCGGTGCAGACGGCGCTCACCAACTCCTCTTTGACCCGTGGTTCCATGCCGGGCTCCGCGCCGACCCAGGTCAGGAGCACCGCGTCGGGGCTGACCGGCGCGGTGGGGAAGTGGGTCGCACGGGGCACGCTGCTGGGCGGGGCGTAGAAGGCGACCCCCACGACCCGCGCCGAGCCGTCGACGGCGTGGTCGATCGCCACCTGCCCGCAGGATCCCCACTGGAGCATGAGCATCGACAGCCAGGCCTCCTTGTCGAACTCGGTGTCCGTGAGGGTGGCGCCGTCGGGCGCGACCTCCCAGTAGACGCACCGCCGGACGTGGCGGGGGAGGTCGTCGAAGCCCGCCAATGTCAGCGGCACGATCGTGAGGGCCATGGCGGACTACCCCTGAGCGAGGAGGGCGACGATGCGCTCGAGGTCGTCGGCGGAGCCGACCTCGACCACGATCTTGCCCTTGCGCTTGCCCATCGAGACGGTGACCTTGGTGTCGAGTCGATCGGCGATCCGGTCCGCGAGATCTCGCAGGCCGGTGTCCGCCGGCTGCCGTCGCTGGGGGGCGGGGGCGACGGTGCCGTCCCCGCGGTTGGCCAGGGTCACGGCCTCCTCCGTGGCGCGCACCGACATCCCCTCGGCGACGATCCGGGCCGCCAGGACCTCCTGGGCGTCAGAGCCGGCCTCGAGGGAGAGCAGCGCCCGCGCGTGGCCCGCCGACAGCACGCCCGCCGCGACGCGGCGCTGCACCGCGACGGGCAGCCGCAGCAGGCGAATCGTGTTGGTGACGACCGGTCGCGAGCGGCCCAGGCGGGAGGCCAGTTCGTCGTGGGTGACGCCGAACTCCTCGAGTAGCTGGGCGTACGCCGCGGCCTCTTCCAGTGGGTTCAGCTGGACACGGTGGATGTTCTCCAGAAGCGCGTCGCGGAGCATGTCACCGTCGGCCGTCTCCCGGACGATCGCGGGGATCGCGGCGAGGCCGGCCTCCTGGCTCGCGCGCCAGCGCCGCTCGCCCATGACGAGCTCGTACCGGACGTCGCCGCGCGGCGCGGGCAGCGGGCGCACCACGATCGGCTGCATGAGCCCGAACTCGCGGATCGAGTGGACGAGCTCGGCGAGGGCCTCCTCGTCGAAGACCGACCGCGGCTGCTGCGGGTTCGGCTGGATCGACGTGGGTGCCAGCTCCCGGTAGACCGCGCCCGCCTCCGCGAGGTCCGACGGTGCCGGCTCGGCCTCGGGGCGGGGCGCCCGGGACCGGGCGGATCCCGCCGGTTTGTCGGCCGGAGCCTTCGGCGCGGCCGGGGTGGCGGGCCGGGCTCCGATGATGACATCCGCCGCGGCGTTGCCGAGGCGCGGCCCCTCGTCGGGTCCGGTGGGGATGAGCGCGGCGAGCCCGCGGCCGAGGCCGCCCTTCTTCTGGCCGGCCATGATCACACCACCTTCTCGGCGCCGCGGAAGGCGAGTTCGCGGCCGGCGTCGAGATAACTCATCGCGCCCCGCGAACCCGGGTCGTAGTCGAGCACCGTCGTCCCGTAGCCCGGTGCCTCGGAGACCTTGACGCTGCGCGGGATCGTCGCGCCGAGGACACGATCGCCGAAGTGGTTACGCACCTCGGCCGCGACCTGGTCCGCGAGCTTGGTCCGCGCGTCGTACATCGTGAGGAGCACCGTGGACACGTGGAGGTCCGGGTTGAGGTGCGCCTGCACCAGCTCGATGTTGCGGAGCAGCTGACCGACGCCCTCGAGCGCGTAGTACTCGCACTGGATCGGGATGAGCACTTCGCGGCCCGCGACGAGCGCGTTGACCGTGAGCAGTCCCAGCGACGGCGGGCAGTCGATGAACACGTAGTCGATGTCAGCGGCGGCGGGACTGTTGAGCGAATTCTTCAGTCGCGTCTCGCGGGCGACCATGCTGACTAGTTCGATCTCCGCGCCGGCGAGGTCGATCGTCGCGGGCACGCAGAACAGGTTGGGGGAGTGCGGGCTCTGCGCCATCGCCTCCTCCAGCGTCGTCTCTCCGAGGAGGAGCTCGTACGTCGACGGGACGCCCGATCGATGGTCGACGCCCAGCGCCGTACTCGCGTTCCCCTGCGGGTCCAGATCGATGACGAGCACCTTGAGGCCCTGGAGCGCGAGTGCCGCCGCGAGGTTCACCGCGGTCGTCGTCTTGCCGACGCCGCCCTTCTGGTTGGCGATGGTCAGGACGCGCCGCGCGCGAGGCTTGGGCAACGTGCCCGCCGCCCCCGGTGTCAGGACCTGACTGGCGCGCTGCGCGGCGGCGGCGATGGGGGTGTCGTCTTCAGTGGTTCCACGTGAAACGTTGAAGCCGGATTCGTGATCAGTCACGTACTCTCCTCAGCTGTTGCCCCCATCCTAGTTTCTCCCTCCGACTGCGTCAGCCGGGCGTCCGACTCCTCCGCTCGATCTTCCGCCACAACGACCCGACACCACCGGTGGTCGCGGCCCCAGGGAACGGCCTCGGGCTCCCACCCCCGGCGGTGCACTCGTCGGGACCGGCCCTATCGTCACTCTTCCCGTCCGACTGCGCCGTCCCGTCCGGACGTGCCGCAGTCTCTGCGACGGTGCGCGCCGGCGCGGTCGGCTGCGGCGCCTCGTCGTCGACGGATGACTCACGTCCGCTCATACCCATTCGACGAGCATTCAGTGCGAGCCGCCTTCCCGGGCCGACGGGCCGATGCCTACGCAGTCGCAGCTGAGCCCGCCGCCGGCGTCACCCCGGTCGGCTGCGGCGAACCGCAGCCGAGACACAGCGCCGCCCGCAGCACACCGGTCACGGGTCCGCCGGTCACCGGTCGCCGTGGGACGAGTGCAGGATGCCGGCGCGCATGACGTCGCCGATGGAGGGACCGCGATCTCCGCTGCCGCCCGGTCGGCCGCGCCGACGACCTCGCCGTCGTGGCACCCCGACGCCAGATCGACACACGATCGGACTCTCATCCATACGGGTCGCCTTCCGCTGTACCGGCTCGCGAACACTCGCCCGCTGCTGCGCCGCCGGCGTGTGGCTCGACGCACCGAACAGCCCGCCAGGTACGTCCCATCGGCAGCAGATCATGATTCCCGTGAAACACAGCCGTCACGGTCACGGTCACGGTCACGGTCACGGTCACGGTCACGGTCACGGTCACGGTCACGGTCACGGTCACGGAGGGATGATCCCCGGGGGACGGAGGCGCCGTACCCGAACGCGCATTCGCGACCAGCTCGTCGCGGGATGTCTCTCCGTCAACGCGGCACGAGCCTCTGGTTCGCGGCGCCGGCTGCCGCGGTGTCTCCTCGACGCGGCTCGGAACGATCCCCCTCCTCTCGAGCGAGTAGATCTCGGGGCTCAGCGCAGCCGCTGTCGGCAACGACCTACGCAGCCTCGCGCGACCGACTGCCCGATCGCCGGGCACGGTCGCGCGTGACGAGAGCGACCGGCAGGCGACAGGCTCTTCTTCCCCTGGACCCCGAGGATCTCCCCTCCCCGTCGACCCGTGCGAGGAGCTCCGAGATCCCGTGCTCGCGCGCGATTGAGGGCGCGGCTTCCTGCCGCGTGCTCACGGCCTCGATACGGGGGAGCGCCGTCCGTCATGTTTCCCGTGAAACATCGACGATCTGTCATCCCGCCACCTCCAGCGGGGCCTGTCGACGATCACGGATGTGATCCCCCGTCACAGCGTTCCTCTCGCGTCCCTGTTGTGGTTGCCTGTCGCGCCACGAACTGCGCCATTCGCTTCGGCGCCGGCTCCGACGATGTCTCGACCGGTCGGCGAACGACCACCAACCCCGCGATCCGATCGCCGCGACGCATCCGAGCCATCCGTTCGGAGTCCCCCGACCGTCCCGCTGCGGAGACCGTCCGACGACTCCAGGCGTGTGCACACGCCCGCAGTGGCAGCCCGTCATCCACTCATCGACGCACCGGGCATCGCGGCCCGCCGCACAGAGTCATGTCCGCCGATCACGGATGCACGCCGCCTGTCGCGCCGAATGAACCGCGCCGGCTTCCGGCGCACCACTCCGCGCACATCCCTCCCCGCCCGTGGCGGCCCTCGCCGCGGCCGGGAACACCGCGTGCGCCGATCATCGTCGGAACCGTCCGTCGGCCTCGGGCGCCTCGCCTCCGACAGATCCGCGTCGACTTCCATCTCCCGCCCGACGTTCGGAGCATCGCGCATGCTTGCCCCGGAAGCTCGTCCAGGTTCTCGTGGGCCGGCTACCGCTCATGGGTTTCACGTGAAACGCGGAGCGGCATCCCGCTGTGGGGGAGGGGAGGAGCGAGGTCCCGTGCTCCCGCGGCGTACCGGTGGTGCGCCGAATCCGGGCCTCGCCCCGGCCACCAATCGGATCGCGGGTCGCGGCCCGCAGCACACAAGACCAGCTTCACCGGACCTGACGCCCATCGCGTCGACCGGTTCGCTCGTGGATCTCACGGAGCCTGACAGCAGTGACGCCCCGCCGAGCGGCTACTCACTGGGCGTCACGATCTTCCCGCCGCACCCGGAGCGGGCACGACTTCAGGACCGACTCGGAATACCGCGCGCCACCCTCCTTCTGCCCTGCGACTTCCCGCCCATCCGCATCATGTCGGCACGGAGCACACTCGCACGGTGCAGTCGTCACGGCCCGGCCTCGGCGACTCGCCCGCGGTCACACAGTCGCCTCAGGGTCAGGAACGGGTCGGCCCGCGCTCGACAGCAGTCCTCGCTCGGGCGCGGTAGACAGCATCGGGAGCCCCGTCCGGAAAGCGCGACCGACACCATTCTCCGGGAGAAGCGCCTCTTCGGCTTCTCGCCTGAACGGACGGTGGGGAGGCGTACCCGAGGCGTCGCGCCGGATCGGCATGGCGCGTGCCGCGCTCTCGCGGATCGCTCTCAATGCGGTCCGCCGGTCGGATCGATCGCCTGCTCGGTGCGGGCACTGCGAGCGACCGGAGGAGGGCGAGCATTGCGAGCGACCGGAGGCGATCTCCCGCCTCCGCTCGCGATCAACGCCGTGCCGCAGGGGAGTCGGGTCCCGACGCGCCGGCGTCCGCGGTGCGGTCTCCTGACCGCTCCAACCAACGGGGCGGTGTCGGCGGGGTCCTCAGCCCCTCAGCCTCTCGGTCGGCAAGGTCAGCAAGGTCGGCACCGTCGGATCCCGGCGCGAAAATCGCGCCAATTCCGGTACGGCAGTACCTGAAGATCGCCATGGGGACGCTCGGCGCCACCACCGAAACGAGCGAACTGTCACGTGTCGAAACGACCCGTGGGTGGTTACCTACGGGAGAATCGGGCCGGAAATGCCCGAATTTCCGTCACCGTCGCGCGCGAGCCCGCTTCTTGGACACGGGTGCGCGGCGAACGGCGCGGACGACCGTCGTCGCCGGATCGACGATCCCGACACCGCACAACACGACCTCGGGGTCGCGGAGACCCGCCTTGGTGAGGATCGCGCCATGCTCCTCGATCTCCTCCGCGGCACGCGAGCCCTTGAGCGCGAGCAGTCGGCCGCCGTCCCGGAGCAGGGGAGCGGACCACGGCGCCAACTTCGGGAAGCCGGACACGGCGCGGGAGGTGACGGCGTCGGCGCCACCGACGGCTTCGATCACCGAACGCTCCTCGGCACGCCCGCGCACCACCCGGACATTGGGCAACCGCGGACCGCAGAACTCTTCGAGGAAGACCGCGCGACGCAGCAGCGGCTCGACGAGGATCACCTCGACATCCGGGCGCGCGATCGCGACCGGCACACCCGGCAAGCCCGCGCCGCTCCCGATGTCCACGAGCGTCTCACCCGACTCCAGCAGCTCACCAAGCACAGCGCAGTTCAACACGTGCCGCTCCCACAGCCGCGGCACCTCACGGGGACCTATCAGGCCGCGCACCACGCCGTCCGTCGCGAGCACGCGGGCGTACTCCTCCGCGAGCGCGAGCCGGTCGCCGAACACCTCACCCGCGATCGGGGGAGTCGGGGGCAGCGCCTCCACAGTCGCCTCACCGCCGACGGAGCTCTCCGTCACCTCGTCGCTCCGTTCCACGTGAAACCACTCCTGTCACACATCACTCATCGGAAGCCGCGGACCTCATGCCCGGACCGGCCACTCTCACAAACAACGATGGGCCCCAGGCGCACGGCCCGGGACCCATCGTTCACCTACTTCGCAGTCTATGCGGTCGGAAGCACCACGACGCGGCGGTTGGGCTCCGCGCCCTCGCTCTCGGATCGCACACCGTCGACCTTGGCGACGGCGTCGTGGACGATCTTGCGCTCGAACGGCGTCATCGGCTTCAGCGACTCCTTCTCGCCCGACTCGACGACGCGCTTCGCGACCTCGGCACCCAGGCTCGAGAGCCGGGTCCGGCGACCGGCGCGCCAGCCCGCCACGTCGAGCATGAGGCGGCTGCGGTCACCGGTGGACTGCTGTACCGCGAGGCGCGTCAGCTCCTGCAGCGCGTCCAGCACCTCGCCGCGCTGGCCCACCAGCTTCGCGAGATCCTCACCGCCGTCGATCGCCACGATCGCGCGGCCGCCCTCGACATCGAGGTCGATGTCGCCGTCGAAATCGAGAATGTCGAGCAGCGACTCGAGGTAGTCCGCGGCGATCTCGCCCTCTTCGACCAGCTCGTCGTCCTCCTCCGCAGCGCTCTCGGCCGCCGCCTCGGCGGGGCTTTCGGCCTCGGCCTCGGCAGGCGCCTCGGTCGCGGTCTGCTCCTCCTCGACGGTCACGTCGTCAGCCATGGGTACTCCTTGGGAATCGTTCGTTAGGGGTTCGTGGGGCGCGATCAGCGCTTGCGCTTCTTGCGGTTGTTGCTGCGCTGCTGCTGGTTGCGCTGCTGCTGCCGCGCGTTCGCGGAAGGATGCTGCGCGGCGGGCTTGGCGCCGGCCGCAGGCTTCGCGCCCGCTGCGGGCTTCGCACCGGGGGAGGGCTTCGACGGTGCCGCACTCTCGTCCGCATCGTCGCCGGCGTCATCGGCGTCGGCGTCCGCGGCGGACTTGGTGAGGGCGACGGCGCCACCACGCTTGGGCTTCGCGCCGGGCTTCGGGGCGTTCTCGGCGCGCTTCTCCTGGGCGAGACGCTTCTTCTCCTCGTCCTCCTTGTCCAGGCGGCCGAACACGATGTGCTGCTGGAAGTAGGTCCAGATGTTCTGCGTGACCCAGTACATGAGGATCGCGACGGGCAGGAAGAAGCCACCGACGAGCACGCCGAGCGGGAAGATCCACAGCATGAGGCGGTTCATGATCGCCGTCTGCGGGTTCTCCAGCGACGCCACGGGCTGGCGCGAGATCGAGGCGCGTGCGTTGAAGTGGGTGGCCAGCGCAGCGATGATCATGAGCGGCAGCGCGAAGATCAGGATGTTCCACTTGGTGAAGCCGAAGTCCATGCCCTCGTGGTACGGCACGGGCGGGTTCATGAACGCCACCCACTCCTTCGGGTTCTGCTGCACGTACGACGACAGCGGCACGCCGAACAGGCGGGCGTCGAGGAAGCTCGAGACGTCGTGTGCTGAGAAGAAGTAGTTGGCGGTGTTCCGGGTCTCCTCGGCCGACATCTGCGGGCCGCCGAGGAAGGACGTGGGGCTCCCGCCTTCGTGCATCCGGTTGAACGAGCGCAGAACGTGGAACAGGCCGATGAAGACCGGTACCTGGAGCAGAGCCGGCAGGCAGCCGAGCAGCGGGTTGAAGCCGTGCTCCTTCTGCAGCTTCTGCATCTCCAGGGCCAGCTTCTGCCGGTCCTTGCCGTACTTCTTCCGCAGCGCCTGCATCTGCGGTTGGAACTCCTGCATCTGCCTGGTCGTCTTGATCTGCCGGACGAAGGGCTTGTACAGGATGGCGCGCAGCGTGAGCACGAGGAAGACCACCGACAGGGCCCACGTGACGCCGCTGTCCGGGCCGAGGCCGGGCACGAAGGAGAACACCTTGTGCCAGACCCACATGATGCCCGATACCGGGTAGTACACGTAGTCCAGCGAGACTGGATTGAAAGCCACGGTTCTCTGAGCTCCTAGCTGTTCTTTGCGGAAGAGGTTCTCGGGCGCGGTGATCCGCGCGGACGGCGCCGGGCGCCGGTGGGGGAGTGGCTACTCCGGGACGGGGTCCCATCCGCCGCGGTGCCACGGCCCGCATTTGAGCAGCCGAATGGTACTGAGGTACACGCCCTTGACCGCGCCGTGCGCCGAAAGCGCCTCCACCGCATACTCGCTGCAGGTGGGTACGAAACGGCAGGTCGGCGGGCGGACGGGGGAGATCCAGGTCCGGTACAGCTGAACCAGAGAGATCAGGGCTCGACGGGGCGCGGCCCGCAGTCGCGTGCCGACGCCGGCCGGGCGTGCGCCGCTCACAGCGCACCCAGCTTCGTCAGGCCCGACCGCAGTTGCGCCGCCAGCTCATTCGCATCATCGTCCACCGACGCACGCAGCGCCCGGATCACGACGAGGGCGCCGTCGTTCAGCTCGCCCGTGACGGAAGCCGCAGCGGCGCGCAACTTCCGGGCCACGGCGTGCCTGGTCACCGCGTCTCCCACTGCCTTCGACACGACGAGACCCACACGCGGGGCCGGCGTCACGACGTCTGCTACGGACACGACGAGGCCCGGTCCCCCCTCGGAAGCGGGGACCGGGCTCGCGTTCGTCGCATTCGCCACGTGCACCACGATCGATCGGCGGCCGACGCGCCTGCCACCCTTGACCGCCGCGGCGAAATCGCGCGACGAGCTCATCCGGTGACGGGCGGGTAACACGTGTCGGTCTGCCTTCTCTTCTCGCCTCTGCACGAACGCCACCGCACCCGGTGACCGGACACGGTGGCGCTACGCGAAAGTCGGAATCAGGCCGTCAGCTTCGCGCGGCCCTTGGTCCGACGCGCAGAGACGATGGCGCGCCCGGCACGGGTACGCATACGAAGACGGAAGCCGTGCACCCGCGCGCGGCGACGGTTGTTCGGCTGGAACGTCCGCTTGCCCTTGGCCACGGTGACACTCCTTGCATAAGTAGGCGACGCACGCGCGCCGCCTGTAGTGGACGGAAACTCTTCGGCGGCACATGAAGCTCGACCTGAGGTCGAACCCTTCCGACGGATCGGTTGTGCGCACAGACCGGTCAAGCCTACTTATCCCCACTGACAAGGTCAAACCGGAACACGTTCACCTCCGTGACGCAGCTCACAGACGGTCTCGGCCGACACGCCGGGGGGCTCCGACATCCCACATCGTCCTGCGGGAATGTGCTCGGTGTTGAGGACCGCGCTCCACTCTGTTAACTTTGCCGAATGCGATTGCTGAGCACGGCCACGGCACCCCGTGGCGACCGAGCACGGCAGCTCCGGGGCGTACGGCACCGGGCGTATAGCGGGCTCGGGGCCGCGCCCTAAGCAGAGCTTCCCGGGTTGTCGCGATCCGCAGGCACCTCGATCTCTTCTCGGCCGAAGTAGGCGGCCGGCAACACCTGTACTCACACTCGTCCACACCTGTGGATGAACCTGTGGAGTACAGTTTCTTGCGCAGGTCGGACGGGGTTCCGATATGCACAGCTCGATATTGGACGTGTAACGAGAACGCCGGTCGGAAGCCGGAGCACGAAAGCTTTCGAACCGGTGCGGAGGACCAGATGACCGTTGATCCGCTGATCGAGACGTGGACCGCCGTGGTCGACGAGCTCTGCGGAGACAACACCGATCGCACCCTCACGAAGCAGGAGAAGGCCTGGCTCAAGCTCGTCCAGCCGCTGACCCTGACCGAGGGCTTCGCGCTCGTGGCGGTGCCCTCGCAGCTCATGAAGGACGCGATCGAGCGCAGCCTGCGCGAGCCGCTCGTCGCCGCGCTCACCACCCGGCTCGAGCAGGACGTCGAGCTCGGCGTGCGCATCTCGCCCGACGCCACACCTCCGGTCGTGGCGCCCGCGGTGGGCTCTCCGGCGGAGGCACCGTCGGGCCCGAGTACCGCGGATCTGGCCGTGCCGGTCACCGAGATCTCGTCCGGCATGCCGGGCGCTCCCTCGCCGACCGTGCAGTTGCCGCCGCCCATGACGGGGCCGGCCCCGAGCGGCAACGGCACGGGTCCGTCCGGCTCATCGGGCTCCAGCCTCAATCAGAAGTACACCTTCGAGACCTTCGTGATCGGCGCGTCCAACCGCTTCGCGCACGCCGCCGCGTTCGCCGTGGCGGAGGCGCCGGCGCGCGCCTACAACCCGCTCTTCATCTGGGGTGAGTCCGGCCTCGGCAAGACCCACCTGCTGCACGCCGCCGGCCACTACGCACGGCGACTGTTCCCGGGGATGCGCGTGAAGTACGTGTCCACGGAGGAGTTCACGAACGACTTCATCAATTCGCTCAAGGACGACCGTCAGGTCCAGTTCAAGCAACGGTACCGCGACGTGGACATCCTCCTCGTGGACGACATCCAGTTCCTCGAGGGGAAACTGGGTATCCAGGAGGAGTTCTTCCACACGTTCAACACACTGCACAACGCGAACAAGCAGATCGTGGTCTCCTCCGACCGGCCGCCGAAACAGCTTGCAACACTGGAAGATCGGCTACGCACGCGATTCGAGTGGGGCCTGATCACCGATGTGCAGCCGCCCGAGCTCGAGATCCGCATGGCCATCCTGCTCAAGAAGGCGCAGATGGAACGGATCCACGTTCCGCCGGACGTGTTGGAGCTCATCGCTACTCGCATCGATCGCAACATCCGCGAGCTCGAGGGCGCGCTGATCCGTGTGACGGCCTTCGCCTCGCTCACGCAGACCGATGTGACCTACGAGCTGGCCGAGATGGTGCTGCGCGACCTGGTGCCGGACACGACGACGCTCGAGATCTCCTCCAGCACCATCCTTTCGGTGGTCGCGGAGTACTTCGAGATCTCCGTGGCCGACCTCAAGGGCACCGAGCGCGCCCGCGCCGTGACCCACGCGCGCCAGATCGCGATGTACCTGTGCCGCGAACTGACCGAACTGTCGCTGCCGAAGATCGGGCAGATCTTCGACCGCGACCACACCACGGTCATGTACGCGGAGCGGAAGATCCGCAAGGAGATGCCCGAGCGGCGCCGCGTGTACGACCAGGTGCAGGAGCTCACCACCCGGATCAAGCGGCGCAGCCAATAACGTTCTCGCACAGGACCGCCCGGGCGTAGGGGATGCACTCCCTGCGCCCGGGCGGTTCTCTCGTAGTACTCCTACGAGCCGGTCGCGGTGCAGATGAGCGGCCCGGACGAGGCCTTCTCCTCCGCGACCACCGCACCGTCGCGGGTGATCTTGCACGCCATGTCGGGCTTCGGGCTGAACACCGTGACCGTCACCAGGAAGGTGTCGGCCGTGAACGACTTCGTCCACGGAAGCGTCTGCGAGCCCAGGGTGTTCGTGTCCGGGATGCCCACGGCGATCACCTGGGCGGAGCCGCTGCCCGTGACCTCCACCACCCACTTCTTCGCGTTGGCGCCGGTCGTCGAGCCGCCGTAGATCGGCGGAATCGAGATGCCCGACGGGAGGCCCGTCGGGAGCGCGATCCCGCTGCGCGTCGTGGTGGGTGCGGTCGTGGTCTGCGTCGTGCCGGTCGACGATGTCGAGGTGCTCTTGGTGCCACCCGTCGCGACGAGCACGACGATGACCGCGAGCACGAGCACGAGGACCACAGCCGCGACGGCGATCCACAGCAGCTTCTTGTTGCCGCCTCCGGAACCGTCACCGCCCCCCGAGCCGCCACCGGGGCCGCCGGGGCCCGCGGGAGGCCCCGCCGGGGGAACACCGCCCCCGTACTGCGCACCGGGGCCCCCGGGCGCGTAGCCGAGCTGGTAGCCACCGTCGTAGGCCTGCGTCGGCGGTTCCTGCCCCGCCCCGTAGCCGGCACCGTATCCGGGGCCCTGCGGCCCCACCGGTCCGGGACCGGGCTGCTCCGCGGGGCCCTGAGGGAGCGGCGGCGGCCCCTGGGGCTCGCCGGTCGCGTCGGTTCCGTAGTCGCTCCGCTCGTACTCGCGGGTCGGACGGGGCGCCGAGGGCGTCGCGGGGTAGTTCTGGTCGCCGGGGTGCTGTCCCGGGTGCTGTGGATCCGGATATCCCATGGTCACACCGTACGCGCACGGCGGCCCGGGACGGGCTGTGAGTTACCGATGAGTATTTCCCACAGCCTGTGGATGAATCGACGAAATCCCAGGAGTGACCTGGGGAGAGTTCATCCACAGGTTTCCACAGGCAGGCTCCGTCAACAATCACACGGATGTAGTTCCACAATCCCTGCGGCGCGTCGTCAACACCCCGACACGCACGGAGAACTGGGGCGACACGGAGTTTCCACATCCTCCACAGGGCCTATGACGATGACATATTTCTTCTCTAGATACTTCTTTTGAAAAGAGGCTGTGTGAACGTCCGGCACGCTTCACGCGCTCGGACGTGTAGTTCGGGCCGGCGGACACCTGAACGCCACCGGATCAGGCCCGCTCCTATAGCATCGAAGACCTCACGGTCGTGCCCGCCACGCCGTACCCGAACGCCCCCCACCGAAAGGCCCCGTCGGCATGAAGTTTCGCGTCCCGCACGAGGAGTTCGCCGAATCCGTCGCGTGGGTGGCGCGCAGCCTGCCCTCGCGCCCTCCGGTGCCGGTGCTCGGCGGCGTGCTGCTCACCGCAGGTGACGACGGTCTGACGGTCTCGGGATTCGACTACGAGGTCTCGGCGCAGGTCCGCGTCGCCGCCGAGGTCGCGGATGAGGGCCAGGCCCTGGTCTCCGGCCGCCTGCTCGCGGACATCACCAAGGCGCTGCCCAACAAGCCGGTCGACGTGCAACTCGACACCACTCGCGTCGCGATCACCTGCGGCAGCGCGAAGTTCTCGCTGCCCACGATGCCCGTCGAGGACTACCCGCAGCTTCCCGAGCTGCCGCAGCAGACCGGTGGCATCGAGCGCGGAACCTTCGCCGAGGCCATCGCGCAGGTCGCCATCGCCGCCGGCAAGGACGACACGCTGCCGATGCTCACCGGCATCCGCGTCGAGATCGAGGGCGAGAAGGTCGTTCTCGCCGCCACGGACCGGTTCCGTCTCGCCGTGCGCGAGTTCGACTGGCGGCCGGCGTCGAGCGACGTCAAGGCCGCGGTCCTGGTCCCCGCGAAGACCCTGTCGGAGGCCGCTAAGACCTTCGCCGTCGACCCCGAGGTCGGCATCGCACTCGGCGCGGGCTCGGCCGTGGGCGCCGACGGCCTGCTCGGCGTGGTCGGCGCGGACCGTCGGACCACCACCCGCCTGCTGGATGCCGACTTCCCGAAGTTCCGGCAGCTGCTGCCTGCCTCGCACACCGCGCTCGCGACGATGGAGATCGCGCCGCTGCTCGAGGCCATCAAGCGCGTCGCCCTGGTCGCGGACCGGGGCGCACAGGTGCGGATGGAGTTCTCCGACGGTGCGCTGCGCCTCTCCGCCGGCGGCGACGACGCCGGCCGGGCCGAGGAGGAGTTGCCCGCCGACTTCCAGGGCGAGGCACTGACGATCGCGTTCAACCCCGGGTACCTCCAGGACGGCCTGGCGGCCATCCACACCGAATCGGTGACCTTCGGGTTCACGACTCCCAGTCGGCCTGCGGTGCTGCGGCCCGCGGTGGACAATGGCTACGAGCCGGACGACTCGGGCGCCTTCCCGGCGCCGCAGAGCGCGTACACGTACCTGCTGATGCCGGTGCGTCTGCCCGGCTGAGTCACATCGTCCGTCAGCGAGGAGAGGTGCCGTGAGCATGCAGTTGGGTCTGATCGGTCTGGGCAAGATGGGCGCGAACATGCGCCAGCGGATCCGCAACGCCGGCCACGAGGTCGTCGGGTACGACCCGCGGCCGGAGGTCACCGACGTGCCCTCGCTCGAAGCCCTGGCCGGGGCCCTCACGGCGCCCCGCACCGTGTGGGTCATGGTCCCGGCCGGCGAGCCGACGCGCGACACGGTGCGCAAACTCGCCGACATCCTCGAGCCGGGTGACGTGGTGATCGACGGCGGTAACTCGCGGTACACCGACGACCAGGTCAACGCGGAACTGCTCGAGACCAAGGGGATCGGCTACCTCGACTGCGGCGTCTCCGGCGGCGTGTGGGGCCTGGAGAACGGCTACGGCCTGATGGTCGGCGGCTCGGACGCCGATGTCGAGCGGGCGATGCCGATCTTCGACGCCCTGCGCCCCGCGGGCGAGCGCGAGGACGGCTTCGCGCACAGCGGCCCCGTCGGCGCCGGGCACTACGCCAAGATGATCCACAACGGCATCGAGTACGGCCTGATGCAGGCCTACGGCGAGGGCTACGACCTGCTCCAGGCGGAGCCGCTGATCGAGAACGTGGCCGGCACGCTGCGCGCGTGGAGCAAGGGCACCGTCGTGCGGTCCTGGCTGCTCGATCTGCTCGTGAAGGCGCTCGAGGAGGATCCCGGCCTGAACGAGATCACCGGCTACACCGAGGATTCCGGCGAGGGGCGGTGGACGGTCGAGGAGGCCATCCGGCACTCGGTGCCGGCGCCGGTGATCGCGGCCGCGCTGTTCGCCCGGTTCCAGTCCCGCGAGGACGATTCGGACACGATGAAGGCGGTCTCCGCGCTGCGCAACCAGTTCGGCGGGCACGCCGTGCGCCGCGCGGACTAGCGGGGCCGATCGCTCGTTGTACGTCCGCCGGCTGCATCTGCACGACTTCCGGTCCTGGGACGACGTCTCCGTCGACCTGGAACCGGGCGTCAGCGTGTTCGTGGGCCGCAACGGATTCGGGAAGACCAACCTCGTCGAGGCGTTGAACTACCTCGCGACGCTCGGCTCGCACCGCGTCGCCATCGACCAGCCCCTGATCCGGGTCGGCGCGGAGAGTGCGTCCGTGTCGGCGACGGTGCACAACGCGGGCCGGGAGCTCACTGCGGAGATCGACATCGTGGCCGGCCGGGCGAACAAGGCGCGCATCAACACTGCGCCGTGCCGCCGGCCCCGCGACCTTCTGGGCATCCTGCAGTCGGTGCTGTTCGCCCCCGAGGACCTGGCGCTCGTGCGCGGGGAGCCGGGGGGCCGGCGCCGCTTCCTCGACGATCTCGCGATCCTGCGAACGCCCCGGATCGCCGCGGAGAAGGCGGACTACGAACGGGTTCTCAAGCAGCGCAACGCCTTGCTGAAGACCGCCTACGCCGCCGCACGGCGCGGGGGAGCGGACGCGGAGTCCATGCTCTCCACGCTCGACGTCTGGGACGCGCAGCTCGCGCGGTTCGGCGCGGAGGTCCTGGCCGCGCGGCTCGAGGTGGTGGCCTCCCTGGCGCCGCACCTCACCGTCGCGTACGCGGCACTCGCGCCGCACTCCCGCGCCGCGACCGTCGCGTACACGAGCTCGCTGTTCGAGGAGTTCGACGGTGACCCCGCCTCCGCGTCCGTCGCCGAGCTGGAGCGGGTCGTGCTCGAGGGCCTGGCCGCCGCGCGCCAGCGGGAGATCGACCGGGGCGTGGGCCTGGTCGGCCCGCACCGGGACGACCTCGACCTCCGGTTGGGGAACGAGCCGGCGAAGGGCTTCGCCTCGCACGGCGAATCCTGGTCGTACGCACTGGCTCTACGGCTCGCATCCCTGGAGTTGTTGCGCGCCGGCGGCAGTGAACCGGTGCTGCTGCTCGACGACGTCTTCGCCGAACTCGACGCCAAACGCCGGACCGCGCTCGCCGCGGTCGCCGCGGACACCGAGCAGGTGATCGTCACCGCGGCCGTCCCCGAGGACCTCCCCGCGGAACTGCGGGCCCGGACCTTCGAGGTGTCGGTCGAGGGGCCGGCGGACTCCCGCGTCTCCCGTCTGGCGGGGGCCGCCCCGCAGACCGTGTCATCCGATCGGACGATGGACGGCGACGGCCCGCCCTGACTACCGTTCTCCTTCGTAGCGAGGATCTTTCGAAGGGGAGTGCCGCGATGGCGATGAATCCTGGACCGGGCGTTCCGCCGGGGCCGGGCCCGGCACCGTCGGGCCCGAACCGTGAGGTCGTGGCGCCGATCGTGGGCGGGGCGGCGCTCGTGGCGCTGGTCGTGTTCATCGGTTCGTTGACCTTCTGGGCGGAGACCTCGACGTCCGATCTGTGCTCGGCCTACTCGAAGGCCTCTGCGAAGGTGAGCGACGACAGCACGTACGTCGTCGATCTCGACGGGCTCGCCTCCGCCGCCTCGCACTACCCGAAGAGCGAGGTGCAGGACGCGGGGAAGGCACTGGACAAGATGACCGGTACGTTCTCGGTGTCGGCCTACTACCGGAACGCGGCGCCGATCGCGGCGGAATGCTCAGGGGCGTACTGATGGTGGAGCGGTTGCTCGGAGGTCTCGCGGTCGGTGCGGGACGAGTGTTCGTGAACAAGGTCGCCGGGCCGGCGGTGGCGGCGGTGCTGCTGGTGCTGGCCGTCATCGCGTTCAACAGCGCGTACACCGTGCTGCCGGGGCTGCTGATCCTGCTGTGTGCGGTGGTGGTGCTCGTCGGCGGTGCCTACGTGTCGGGCCTGTTCAACGACGTCATGGCGAGGGTGTCGGCGGGCACCGGGCCTCGGCCCGCGATGGGCCCGGGCCCGGCGCCGTTTCCGCCCAACGCCGCCGGCGCCCTGCCGCCCGCGGAGGTCGCGGCCGCGAATCCTGCTACACCGCAGCAGCATCTGGACGAGATCGCGCACAACCTGCCCGCCCTGCGCGTCGCCGTCGCGGCGAACCCGTCGACACCCCCGCACACGCTGCAGTTCCTGTCCGGATTGCGTGATCCGGCGGTGGACGCCGCGCTCCGGCAGCGCCACTGACCGTTCTCCGATCACGCCCCCGGCGTCGTTGCGCGGCCGGCGAGAACGACGCCGACGAGCCCGAGGAGCCAGGCGACGAGATACCCGGCGATGAGCTGCACGGGGATCACCGGCTGCCCGTACTCCTGCAGGACGAGGGGAGCCGCGACGGGCAGCAGCGCGACGACGAGGGTGATCACGCCGAGGCGGCGGGTTCCGCGCGCGCCGCGCACGGCTCGCCGAAGGTTCGCCCACCAGCAGAGCAGGCCGATCACGCCGACCGCGTACAGGTAGCCGTAGAGCGGCGCGGCCTCGCCGTACTTCCCCACCGGATCGTAGAGGCGGTGCAGGTGGCCGTCGAGGCCCCCGACCGCGAGCTGATCGACGACCGCGTACACGAGCGCGCCGGCGGTCACGAGTGCGCCCAGCCCGTACGCGACGACGGTGCCGTTCGTCCGGGCCGACGGTGCGTGCGGGGCCCGAATGTCCGTGTTCTGGATCATGTCCCTCTCCTTTGGTACTTGGCGTACCAACTTGGTACACCGAGTACCATATGTCGGTGAGCGCGAACTTGGAACCCCGAGTACCAAAATCCGGGACAACCCCGAGCCGGAGGCCGCGCCTCGCTCTCGAGGAGACCCGTCGCCGGGTCCTCGACGCCGCCGTCGATCGCGTCTTCGTCGAGCGTGGAGGGAACGGCCTCGAGCACGTCCGCCTCGAGGATGTGGTGCGCGACGCGGACGTCTCCCGCACTGCGGCCTATCGGTGCTGGCCGCAGCGTGAGGACTTCCTCGCGGACGTCCTCGCCGCACTCGCCGAGCACGCGCTACCGACCGCCTCCACCCGCGGCGCCCGGGCCACCGGGGTGGTGCGGCGCGCCGTCGGGGACGATCCGTCGACTTTGCGTATGGAGGCGGGGCGCCGGGCCGCACTCCTGCGGGCGGTGAGCGCATCCGCGGACGACGATCTCCTCGCCGATCGGGACGAGGACCGACGGTGGCGGCTCTACCTGACCCTCGCCATGGCGGTGCCCTCGTTGCCGGCGGGGCCGCAGCGGGACCGCGTGGTGGCGGCCGTCGACCGCGCGGAACGGACGGTCCGCGCGCGCCTCGCGGAGAACTATCAGCGACTGTTCGGCCTCTTCGGGTTCACGAGCACCGTCGGCTACGGGGAACTCGCGGCGATCGGGCTCGCGCTGATGCGCGGCTACGTGGTCGGCGGACATGCCGGGGCGGGGACGGGTAGCCCGGGCACCGGATACGCACTGCTCGTCGACGGGGCCGCGGCACCGTCGGACCCGGGTGAGTGGGACGAGGCACGCTGCCGGGGACTGCTGGACGAACTCGATGCTCCGGACCTCTTCGTCGCCGAACCCGTCAGTGGCGGCGAGTAGCCTGAGGGGCACGAGTTCGCGAGTGCGGGGAGGCGGCATGACCGGGTCGAACGGTGACGCGGAGCTGCACGGCTCCGACATCGCACGGCGCGCGCTGGAAGAGGCGCGCGCAGCCGCGAAGGCGGCCGGCAAGTCCGTCGGCCAGGGCCGCTCCGAGCCGATGACCGGTGGGGTGCGCCGGCTGCGTCGGGGCTCCAAGCGGTGGAGCGGGCCGTCGCCGGACAACCGTGATCCGCAGGCCTTCGGCGCCCTCATCGGGGGTATCGCCAAGGCTCGGGGTTGGGACAAGAAGGTCAGCGAGGGAACGGTTCTCGGCTGTTGGGACGCCGTCGTGGGCGCCGACGTGGCCGCGCACGCACAGCCCGTGAACCTCCGGGAGAAGGTCCTCTACGTCCGGGCGGAGTCGACGGCATGGGCCACGCAGCTGCGGCTCATGCAGTCCCAGCTGCTGGCCAAGATCAACGCCGCCGTCGGTCAGGGCGTGGTGACCTCGCTGAACATCACGGGCCCCAGCGCGCCCAGTTGGCGCAAGGGGCCGTTGCACGTCCCCGGGCGGGGTCCACGCGACACGTACGGGTAGGCGGGCGGTTGCGGGTTCGCGGCCCAGCGTCGCCGTGAGGGCATCCGATTGCAATCCGGGGTGATCGCGCCGAAACGAGGTCGGATTCGTCTGGGAGGCGATTAGGGCGCGCCACGCGGGTTCATCGTCGTGAAGAGGAGTAGACTGGAAGGGCAAGAGCGCCCCGTCTCCTCGGGTCGCTGTCCGATCACCATCGCGGTGCCCGCGGCCGAGGAAGTTCACGGCCGTTCGCCCCGGTGGTTCCGACGAAGGAGCGCCAACACATCGTGGCGGCTGACAACAACGCTGGGAAGCCTGCGGGCTCGTACGGCGCAGATTCCATCAAGCAGCTCGAGGGCCTCGAGGCGGTGCGCAAGCGCCCCGGCATGTACATCGGCACCACGGGACCCCGCGGCCTGCACCACATGATCTGGGAGGTCGTCGACAACTCGGTCGACGAGGCGATGGCGGGCCACGCGACCCGGGTCGACGTGAAGCTGCGCGCCGACGGCGGCGTCGAGGTCATCGACGACGGCCGTGGCATCCCGGTCGCGATGCACGCCAAGGGCATGCCCACCGTGCAGCTGGTGCTCACCTCGCTGCACGCCGGCGGCAAGTTCGACTCCGACGCCTACGCCGTGTCGGGCGGTCTGCACGGCGTCGGCATCTCGGTGGTCAACGCGCTCTCGAGCCGCGTCGAGGTCGAGATCGACGTGGACGGCTACCACTGGCAGAACAACTTCCACTGGGACGACAAGAAGCGCGATTCGGTCGCCGAGGACCTGATCAAGGGCGAGCCCACCACCCGTACCGGTACCACGGTGCGCTTCTGGGCCGACCCGAAGGTGTTCACCGAGACCACCCACTACGACTTCGAGACGGTCTCGCGCCGCCTGCAGGAGATGGCCTTCCTCAACAAGGGCCTGACCATCACGCTCACCGACGAGCGCCCGGTGGCCGTCGAGGTCCCGGACGAGGACACCACCGAGGCCGCTCCGTCCGCGCACGAGGACGACGTCGCCGCCGCGCTGGCCGAGGTCGCACCGAAGAAGCGCGAGCGCATCTTCCACTACCCCGACGGACTGGTCGACTACGTCAAGCACATCAACGCGCGCACGTCGAAGTCGCCGATCCACGGCTCGATCATCTCCTTCGAGGGCAAGGAGAAGGGCCACGAGATCGAGATCGCGATGCAGTGGAACTCCGGCTACTCGGAGTCCGTGCACACCTTCGCCAACACCATCAACACGCACGAGGGCGGCACGCACGAGGAGGGCTTCCGGACCGCGCTGACCGGCGTCGTCAAGGCTTATGCCAAGGACAAGAAGCTAGTCAAGGACAAGGACGGCGAGCTCTCGGGTGACGACATCCGCGAGGGTCTGGCCGCGGTCATCTCCGTGAAGGTGGCCGAGCCGCAGTTCGAGGGCCAGACCAAGACCAAGCTCGGCAACTCCGAGGTCAAGGGCTTCGTCCAGAAGGTGTGCCGCGAGCAGCTGCAGTTCTGGTTCGACTCGAACCCGGCCGACGCGAAGACCATCGTGCAGAAGGCGGCCGCCTCCGCGCAGGCCCGCCTCGCGGCCCGCAAGGCGCGAGAGCTGGTGCGCCGCAAGAGCGCCACCGACATCGGCGGCCTCCCCGGCAAGCTCGCCGACTGCCGCAGCAACGACCCCGACAAGTGCGAGGTCTACATCGTGGAGGGCGACTCCGCCGGCGGCTCCGCCAAGAGTGGCCGCGACTCGATGTACCAGGCGATCCTGCCGATCCGCGGCAAGATCATCAACGTCGAGAAGGCGCGGATCGACAAGGTGCTCAAGAACACCGAGGTCCAGTCGATCATCACCGCCTTCGGCACCGGCATCCACGACGAGTTCGACATCGCCAAACTGCGGTACAAGAAGATCGTCCTGATGGCTGACGCCGACGTGGACGGTCAGCACATCTCGACGCTGCTGCTCACCCTGCTGTTCCGCTTCATGCGCCCGCTGGTCGAACACGGCCACGTCTACCTCGCGCAGCCGCCGCTGTACAAGCTCAAGTGGCAGAAGGGCGCCGAGGCGGAATTCGCCTACAGCGACGCCGAGCGCGACGTGATGCTGGCCGACGGCCTGCAGCACGGCAAGAAGATCAACAAGGACGACGGCATCCAGCGCTACAAGGGCCTCGGCGAGATGAACGCCAAGGAGCTGTGGGAGACCACGATGGATCCGACGGTGCGCGTGCTCAAGCAGGTCACGCTCGACGATGCCGCCGCCGCCGACGAGCTGTTCTCGATCCTCATGGGCGAGGACGTCGTGGCCCGTCGCTCGTTCATCGCACGCAACGCCAAGGACGTGCGGTTCCTCGACGTGTAGCCGGAAGGTCGCCCTCCGGGGCGACCGCCGCGCACCGTCGAACCGCTTGACCGACAAGGACTTGACATGACTGACACCACCCCGCCCACCGAGACCGGCGGGCACGACCGGATCGAACCGGTCGACATCCAGCAGGAGATGCAGCGCAGCTACATCGATTACGCGATGAGCGTGATCGTGGGCCGCGCGCTGCCCGAGGTGCGCGACGGCATGAAGCCCGTGCAGCGCCGAATCCTGTACGCCTCCTACGACGCCGGCTACCGCCCCGACCGCGGATACGTGAAGTCGGCCAAGCCGGTCGCCGAGACCATGGGCAACTACCACCCGCACGGCGACAGCGCGATCTACGACGCGCTCGTGCGGCTCGCGCAGCCCTGGTCGCTGCGCTACCCGCTCATCGACGGGCAGGGCAACTTCGGCTCGCCGGGCAACGACCCCGCGGCCGCGATGCGCTACACCGAGGCCCGGCTGACGCCGCTCGCGATGGAGATGCTGCGCGACATCGACGAGGAGACAGTCGATTTCACGCCGAACTACGACGGTAAGACGCAGGAGCCCACCGTGCTCCCCGCGCGTGTGCCCAGCCTGCTGATGAACGGTGCGGGCGGCATCGCCGTGGGTATGGCGACCAACATCCCGCCGCACAACCTGCGCGAGCTCGCCGACGCGATCTTCTGGTGCCTGGACAACTTCGAGGCGGACTCCGAGGCCACGCTCGAGGCGTGCATGGACCGCATCAAGGGCCCGGACTTCCCCACGTACGGCCTCATCGTCGGCAGCCAGGGCATCAAGGACGCCTACTCCACCGGTCGCGGCTCCATCCGCATGCGCGGCGTGGTCTCCGTGGAGGAGGACTCCAAGGGCGCAACGGAACTCGTCATCACCGAGCTGCCCTACCAGGTGAACCCCGACAACCTCGTGCTGTCGATCGCCGAGCAGGTGCGCGACGGCAAGATCGCCGGCATCAGCAAGATCGAGGACCAGTCCTCCGACCGTGTGGGTATGCGGATCGTGGTGCGGCTCAAGCGCGATGCCGTCGCCAAGGTGGTGCTGAACAACCTCTACAAGCACAGCCAGCTGCAGACCAGCTTCGGTGCGAACATGCTGTCCATCGTCGACGGGGTGCCGCGCACCCTGCGCCTGGACCAGATGATCCGCTACTACGTGGCGCACCAGTTGGACGTCATCGTGCGGCGCACCCGATTCCGGCTGCGCAAGGCGGAGGAGCGGGCCCACATCCTGCGCGGCCTGGTCAAGGCGCTCGACGCGCTCGACGAGGTCATCGCCCTCATCCGGCGGTCCGAGACCACCGAGATCGCGCGCGCCGGCCTGATCCAGCTCCTCGACGTCGACGAGCTGCAGGCCAACGCGATCCTCGACATGCAGCTGCGGCGCCTGGCGGCCCTGGAGCGGCAGAAGATCATCGACCAGTTGGCCGAGATCGAGCTCGAGATCGCGGACCTCAAGGACATCCTCGACAAGCCGGAGCGGCAGCGCGCCATCGTCCGCGACGAGCTCGCCGAGATCGTCGAGAAGTTCGGCGACGACCGGCGCACCAAGATCATCGCGGCCGACGGCGATGTCACCGACGAGGACCTGATCGCCCGCGAGGACGTGGTCGTCACCATCACGGAGACCGGCTACGCCAAGCGCACCAAGACCGACCTCTACCGCAGCCAGAAGCGCGGCGGCAAGGGCGTCAAGGGCGCCGACCTCAAGCAGGACGACATCGTGGCGCACTTCTTCGTGTGCTCCACCCACGACTGGATCCTGTTCTTCACCACCAAGGGTCGCGTGTACCGCGCGAAGGCCTACGAGCTGCCCGAGCAGAGCCGCACCGCGCGCGGCCAGCACGTCGCGAACCTGCTGGCCTTCCAGCCGGAGGAGCGCATCGCCCAGGTCATCCAGATCAAGGCCTACGACGACGCGCCCTACCTGATCCTGGCCACCAAGAACGGCCTCGTGAAGAAGTCCAAGCTCGAGGACTTCGACTCGAACCGCAGCGGCGGCATCGTCGCCATCAACCTGCGTGACGAGGACGAGCTCGTCGGGGCCGTTCTGGCCTCGGCCGACGAGGACCTGCTCCTGGTGAGCAAGAACGCGCAGTCCATCCGGTTCCACGCCACCGACGAGGCGTTGCGGCCCATGGGCCGGGCAACCTCCGGTGTGCAGGGGATGCGGTTCAACGGCGACGATCAGCTCCTGGCGCTCAACGTGGTTCAGGAGGACACCTACCTCCTGGTCGCGACCTCGGGCGGTTACGCCAAGCGCACGGCCATGGACGACTACCCTGTCCAGGGGCGTGGCGGTAAGGGCGTGCTGACGATCCAGTTCGACCCGAAGCGCGGCGACCTGGTGGGTGCGCTCATCGTCGACGACGAGACCGAGCTGTACGCCATCACGACGGGCGGCGGTGTGATCCGCACCGCCGCGCGGCAGGTCCGGAAGGCGGGCCGCCAGACGAAGGGTGTCCGGCTGATGAACCTGGCCGAAGGCACTAGTCTTTTGGCCATCGCCCGCAATGCCGACGAGAGCGACGAGCCCGAGCAGGCGGACGGCGACGCGTAGTCGCCGCGACTTCGAAGGAGCCCATGTGAGTACCCCTGGAACCGGTCCCGGCGGCCGACCGCCGGAGACCGGGCCGGAGGCGGGTCGCCAGCCCGTCCGGATCCCGCGACGCGACACCGATGTCGGGCGCGTCATCGACGCGCCCACCGAGGGTGTCGAACGTGACGAGCTGCCCAAGGATCTGCCGGATCTCGACAAGATCCATCAGGTCGCACCGACGGCGCCCCTAGCGAAGGCCGCACCCGCGGCCACCGCTCCGGCCGCGACCCCGGCCGGCGAGGCCGCTCCCGCGGCTCCGGAGGAGGCGGCACCGTCGAACCTGCACACCGTGGGCGGCACTCCCGCCCGCGCCGCGGGCGTGAAGACGCAGGCCGCGAACGGTCCCGTGCGGGCCGGGATGCAGCTGCGCAGCATCGACCCGTGGACCACGTTCAAGGTCACCGGCGTGATCTCGGTGGTGATGTTCTTCGTGTGGATGATCGCGGTCGGCGCGCTGTACATCGTGCTCAGCGGCATGGGCGTGTGGAGCAAGATCAACGACAGCTTCCAGACGCTGACCAACGAGCAGGCCGGTGCGAGCCTCCTGACCGCCGGTGACGTGTTCACCTACGCGGGCCTCGTCGGCCTCGCGAACGTGATCCTGCTGACCGCGCTCGCCACCGTGGGCGCGTTCATCTACAACCTCTGCGCCGACCTCGTGGGCGGCATCGAGGTGACCCTCGCAGATAGGGACTGACCAGCTGTTTTGTAGAACCCGAGGTGCGCTGGTAATGTTCCACCTCGGTTCACGGGCCTATAGCTCAGGCGGTTAGAGCGCTTCGCTGATAACGAAGAGGTCGGAGGTTCAAGTCCTCCTAGGCCCACCACACCCCGTCCCGGGGCCTTAGCTCAGTTGGTAGAGCGCCGCCTTTGCAAGGCGGATGTCAGGAGTTCGAATCTTATCTCTAGCTGACAGGTCCGGTGAGGGGTTTGACCAGCAGGGACCTTGTGGTGGACATGTCCACCACAAGGTCGTAGCTTGGCGGTAGGACGGCGCCAATTGTTGGGTGCACAACCGAATACGGGGGCTTAGCTCAGTTGGTAGAGCATCGCCTTTGCAAGGCGAGGGTCAGGGGTTCGAATCCCCTAGCCTCCACAGTATGATGAGTCGCGACATGGGTCACGAGGAAGCCCCCGGCCATCGGCCGGGGGCTTTCTGCGTGTTGCGCCAGTAGGTCTTGTCGGGCTGGATGTTGTTTGTTGCGATGAGCTGGCCGGTGCCGAGGTGGACGACGGTGACGGTGGTGTCGTCGATGTTGTGGGCGCGAGAAGGTACTCTCGGCCAGCGCTGACTACGACGACATCCTTCACCCCCGTAGCGTAGATTGCGGGCCATGATTGGTTACACGCTGGAGGAGAAGGTCGCCGTCATCGAGTTCCAGCGCCCGGAGGCGCGGAACGCTCTCAATCCCGAGATCATGGACGGCCTGGAGGCGGCGTTCGACCGCGCGGAGGCCGACGGGGTCTTCGTCATCGTGCTCACGGGGCAGGGCACCGTGTTCTCCGCGGGGGCGGATCTGCGATCGGGCGCGGTGCTGGACAAGAACTTCATGGAGCGCGTCATCCGGTTCTACCGCCGGGTCGAGGCGATGAAGCAGATCCTGGTCGCCGCCGTCAACGGGCCGGCCGTCGGGGCGGGCGTGCAGATGGCGATGCTCGCGGACCTGCGCGTGCTGGACCCCAGCGCCACCATCGCGATCCCCGCCGCCAAACTCGGCGTCACGATCGACAAGTGGACGCTGCGCCGCCTCGAGGACCTGGTCGGCGGCGGCCACGCCCGCGGTGTGCTGATGGCCGCGCAGAAGATCGGCGCCGAGAAGCTGCTGGACCTGGGCTTCGCCAACGCGATCGGCGACCGCGAGGCCGCCCTCGAGTTCGCCCGCGGCGTCGCGGGTCTCGCGCCGCTGTCGCTGCAGAACTACAAGGCGCTGTTCAAGAGCGACGTCGCCGTCGAGCCGCTCACCGAGGCCGAGGAGGCCCGGCTGCACGCGGTGTGGGACTCCGAGGATCTCAAGGAGGCCATCATGGCGCGGATCGAGAAGCGCGAGCCGCGCTTCACGGGGTGCTGACGGCCCTTCCGGGTCCGAAGAGCCGTCTCAGAAGTCCATCGGGAAGTTCTGGGCATTTCGGTCAGGGCCGTGCGCCAGTCCTAGGCGGGTTACCGCTCGTACTGTTGTGGCTGTAAGGGGAGCTCGGTGGTCCCTTGCTCACCATCGCTCCGGGGGCTATCGCTCCCGTGTGTCTGAGTCAGGTGTTCGGATTGCTAGGAGGCGGTCGGCGAGTTCGGCTGTCGCTGGCGCGAGTCGAGAGCGGTCGGCTGAGGCGAGGTAGATCTTCCAGGTGATGCGGGGCCGCACTTCGAGTGCGCGGAGGTGCGGAAAACGTACGGCCTCGCTCGCGGGCATCAACGCGGTGCCGAGACCGTGGTGTATGAGCTGTGCGGCGATGGTGTAGTCGAGCGCGATTTCGTGTGGGGTGTGTGCATGAACTCCAGCTGTGGCGAACGCATCGTCAACGAGCTGACGTAGGCTGTAGTGGGGAGGCAGGCCGATGAGGTGGTCGTCGATGAGTTCGGTGATGTTGACATGTCCGCGGTCAGCGAGGCGATGGTCGGGGCGACAGGCGAACACCATGGGTTCGTGACCGAGCAGGTGCATTTCGACTGAGGCCGGAAACCGGTCGGGGGCGGAGATCAGAGCGAGATCGAGTGCTCCCTGAGCGATTGCAGATAGGTAGGCGTTGGAGCCGGTTTGGCTCTGCCGCAACCTAATCTGAACCATCGGATAGTCGCGGTGGAACTGTCCCAAGAGTTTCGGCACATCGAGTGGACCGAACGAGATCAGTGCGCCGAGGTCGACGGTGCCGGTCAGTACTCCACGGAAGGTTTCGATCGATTCCTTAGCGTAACGCGCGGTCTGGAGCACGTGTATGGCGTGGTTGTGGAACTGCTCGCCGGCTGGGGTGAGACGGATCTGCTGTCGCGTGCGGTCGAAGAGGTCGACGCCGAGTTCTTTCTCCAGCTTGCTCACCGACGTGGACAGGGCCGACTGGACGACGTGGGTGCGCTGAACTGCTCGGGAGAAGCTCATCTCGTCGGCGACGGCGACGAAGTGCTGAAGCTGCCGAAGTTCCACCCGCTACCTCATCTCTATTGTAGATGGAGTCTATCAAAATGCTTCGTTGGACTAGATGCTTTGGCTCGGCTGTGATGACTGGTGGGTGCGCTGATGGATGGCGGCTGCAGTGGTTCGCGATGAGAGGAACGATGAAAAATGAGGGCTATCACGGTCTCTGATCCTTCTGCCGGTACGGAGGGCATGGTTTTGAGTGAGCGTCCCGATCCGGTGGTCTCGACCAACGATGTTCTCGTCGAGGTGTACGCGTCGGGCTTCACTCCGGGGGAGCTGTCCTGGCCGGAGAGCTCGGTTGATCGCCTTGAGCGGGATCGGACACCGGCGGTTCCTGGGCACGAGATGGCGGGGGTCGTCACTGCGTTGGGTTACGGCACGGCGGGGATCACGGTGGGGCAGCGTGTGTTTGGCTTCACTGACTGGACTCGCGATGGGACCCTTGCAGAGTTTGTGGCTGTCGAGGCCCGCAATCTTGCCCCTCTGCCAGGTGATGTCGACTTTACGGTCGGAGCGTCGCTACCTATTTCGGGTCTGACGGCGTGGCAGGGCTTGCTCGACCACGGTCGTCTTCGTCCGGGGCAGACAGTGTTGGCACACGGCGCCGCAGGCGGTGTCGGATCGATGGTCGTTCAACTCGCACGCGAGTTCGGCGCCTACATCATCGGTACCGGTCGGGCCGGTGACCGTCAAATTGCCCTCGACCTCGGCGCGAACGAGTTCGTCGACCTCGAACGCGAGCAGCTAGAGGATGTCGGCCCCGTCGACCTCGTATTCGACCTATTCGGAGGCGACATCGCCGAACGCTCGGCTGCGCTGGTCCGGTCCGGCGGAGCCCTCGTGACGATCGCCGGCCCGACGACGGCTCGCGTGGACAACGGCACCGTCATCGACTTCGTCGTTGAATCCGACCGCACGCAACTCGCGGAGATCGTTAATCGGGTACGCGACGGTCGCCTGCGGACCAACATTGGCACCGTCGTCACGCTCGACGACGCTATCGAGGTGTTCAACGGGCCTCGACGAGCCACAGGCAAAACCATCGTCCAGGTACGGAACTAACTCGAGGAATCGCGTCGAGTATGGGATCAACCGGTAAAAAGTTGTTGCCTCTCAGCGTGTTTGCTGCGACTGCGCTCAGCTCACTTGGAGCACCTACTGCGAGTGCGGCGCCGGAGCCCACGGGCCCCATCGTTCATGAGGTGTCGAACGAGCGCACCAACATCGCGGGAACCTCGCTCATCACCGTCACAGTCGATAACCCGCCCGGCGCCAAAAGTGTGCCACACCACCACGCGAAGTCGGCGTTCATCACCGCGTACGTGACCAAGGGGGCGATCCGCAGCAGGGTCGATGATGCCCTGCCGCACGTGTTTCGGACGGGTGAGAGTTGGATCGAACGCCCCGGCGCGCACCACACGATCAGTGAGAACGCCAGCGCCACCGAGCCAGCACAACTCTTAGCCGTCTTCCTCGTGCGGACAGGCGACGGCCCGCTCACCGTTGACGATTGAGGTGTCGACGGGTCGTCCCGGGAGGTTCTGCCGCACGTCGCCGCAGATCCGCGAAGATTGAACCAATTCGGGCCGTGCGTGACGAGGGCTCCCGGAAGACCTTCGAGAACTGTGAAACGCCGGCGCCATAGGCCTCCGGCTACCCGACGAGCGTTTGAGGCAGTCGAGGTTCCCAACGCGGGAATTGACGGGCGCAGCAACGACGGGGCACAAGCCGCTCGCTGCAGAGCGTTGTTGCCGCCGTGGTGGCAAACTCGCTGCGAACGCCGCGCTGGCCTGCCGAATGATCGGAGGGAGCTCGGCGAACGGAGCGAGATGCTCACTGGCGGCAATCTGCTGATATGACCGACTTCGACGAGCGTCGTAGTGACCGGCATGACCCAGATCCGGGGCATGGGCCTCAGCACCTCGCTGGTTGCTCGGATCTCCGACCGATATGATGGTTTTATGAAATCATCGAGTCGGGGGTGAACCAGGGTGCTTGAGCAGGGTGTGGCGCCGTTGTATGCGATCAAGGCGGATCTGTTTAAGGGGTTGGCGCATCCGTTGCGGATTCGAGTGTTGGAGGTGTTGGCGGCGTCCCCGGACTATCAGTGTGGGGTGAGTGATCTGCTTGCGGCGACGGGGTTGGAGGCGTCGCATTTGTCGCAGCATTTGGCGACGTTGCGGCGCCACCGGGTGGTGGTGAGCTCTCGTTCGGGTAGTGCGGTGACGTATCGGCTTGCGCATCCGAAGGTCGCTGAGTTGTTGGCGATCGCGCGAATCTTTCTGCACGACACGCTCGCGGACAGCACTGAGGCGTTGGAGGCGGTCGACCGATTGCCTGCTGTGACGCCCACCAGTGACGGCGTCTGATGGCGGGAGAGGCTGCGGCCTGGCGTGAGCGGGTGTGGTCGGTGGTGCGGGCGCCGTTGCCTAGGCCGGAGGATCTGCCGAGCCGGGCCGATTATGCGGAGGTTCCGCGGACGTGGCGTGGGGATCTGGTTGCTGGGGTCACGGTGGGGGTGGTGGCGCTTCCCTTGGCGTTGGCGTTCGGGGTCAGTGCCGGGGTGGGGGCGCAGGCGGGTTTGATCACGGCGATCATTGCCGGGGTTTGCGCTGCGGTGTTCGGTGGGTCGAATGTGCAGGTGTCGGGTCCGACGGGCGCGATGGTGGTTGTGCTCGCGCCGATTGTGGCGTCGTCGGGTGTGGGGACGGTCGCGTTGTTGAGCGTCCTAGCCGGGGTGGTCTTGTTCGTGCTGGGCGCGTCCAGGGTGGGGCGGGCGGTGGGGTTCATTCCGTGGCCGGTGATCGAGGGGTTCACCGTCGGTATCGGGGTGATCATCTTCCTGCAGCAGGTGCCGTCGGCGTTGTCGTCGCCGGTTGCTGCGGGCGAGAACGCGTTGGTGGCGGCGGTGGAGTCTGTTGCGGGTGCTCGTTGGCCGGCTGTGGGGGTCAGTGCCGCGATGGTCGTGTTCGTCGCGGTGGTGATGGTGGCGGTGCCGCGGCTGCATCGTGCGCTGCCGGCGGGCCTGATCGCGATCATCGTGGTCACCGCCGCGGTAGCGGCGTTCGATATCGCGACACCGGTGATCGGGGAGCTTCCGTCGAGTCTGCCGGCGCCGCAGCTGCCGGAGGTGGTGTGGGCGGATGTGCCGGGCTTGTCGGGTGCGGTGCTGGCGATCGCGGCTCTCGCGGCGATCGAGTCGCTGCTCTCTGCGCGGGTCGCTTCGACGATGCCTGGTCCGACGGGGGAGACGACGGGTCCGTTCAACGCGGACCGGGAGTTGGTCGGTCAGGGAGTGGCGTCGGTTGCGGCGGGACTGTTCGGTGGTATGCCGGCCACCGGGGCGATCGCCCGCACCGCGGTGAACGTGCGCTCGGGTGGCCGCACCCGGATGGCGGCGATCGTTCACTCGCTCGTGCTCGTGCTCGTGGTCTACGCAGCATCCACTGTGGTCGGCAGAATCCCGCTCGCTGCCCTGGCAGGCGTGCTGATGGTCACCGCTGCGCGGATGATCTCGCCGTCGCTGGTCCGCCGGATTCTGCGGTCCACCCGATCCGATGCGCTGACCTTCGCCGCGACCGCGGTGATCACCGTTTCCTTCGACCTGATCGTCGCGATCGAGATCGGCATCGCGTGCGCGGCCTTGTTGACCTTGCGCAAGTTCGCCGGCATGGGCGCGGTGCGGCGCGAGAGACTCCCCGGCACGCCGCAGGCGGGTGATGACCAGATCGCCCTGCTGCGCCTGGACGGGCTGATGTTCTTCGGCGTCGCCGACCGGATCCAGCAGGAACTGACCGCCGTCACGGGGGTGACGGTGATCATCCTGCGCCTCTCACAGGTGCAGTACGTCGACGCCACCGGCGCCCAAGCGCTCGCGGAAACTGTCCAAGCGTTGGAGCGGCACGGCGTCACCGTCCTCCTCAAAGGCATCCGCCCCGAACACCTCCCCGTGATCAGCCGCGTCGGAGTCCTCGAGCACCTACGCCACGAACGCCACCTCTTCGACACCCTCCCCGCGGCGCTCGCACACGCCCGCGACCACATCCAACGATCCGCCCACGAGAACACCACGAACGGCCCGCAATGACCCCCAACCCTCCCACCGCCGAATCCACCGACGATGTCCGCTCCGACGGTCACGGATCGTCCGACACCACGGATATAGCAGCGCCCGCTCGGCGATACCGGCGGATTCTGCCGGCGAGCCACGTCGAGGTCCTCTCGCAGCTCGACCGAGCGCCCAGTTGGGTCGAGCCGTCTCAGATCGCGGCACAGAATTGCCGCGCGGTGCTGGTGCGGCTCCTTCGCGCTGGGCTGGTCGAGTGGAAACCGCCGCTGGCGGGCGGTGAAGGCCTGTACTGTCTCACGCCCACCGGTGAACGCGCGCTCGAGCACCACTGCGGGCCCCGTTGGACGCAACGACTGGCGCCCGGCACCGCGATCGATGTCCTCACCCAAAGCGGTCAATGGCATCCCGCACGCACTGACAGCACTATCGAAGGCGTCTACGGCGCCGACGGACAGCGTCAGCACGACCACGCCGGCGTGTGGGTCATCCTCACCGGCCACGACCGCCGCTGGCCATGGCCGTGGCCCGCCACCGACATCCAGCCCCGCACCGAGCGCTGACGCTCCTCACGGCTCGCGGTCGCCGCCGGCATGACTGTCGTGCGCCGACGAGATTTCGCCTAAGGCCGGCTCGCGGCGGGACCGGCGTTGGCCTCGCGTTCGGTTCGCGGATTCAGGCCTCGATCGATGACTTTGCGGACCGCTTGTGGTGATGTGCCGGTGTATCGGGAGATATGGATATGCGGGATCCGAGCGAGGTGTGCGGCGATGATCGCCTGCCGGTAGCTGACTTCGGCGTGACGTTTCAGGTGTGCCCAGTGCATCACCGGGCGGAGAAGCTCCCGAATTTCCTGCGGTGTGGGCTCGGGTACTTTCGGCATGGCGTCTCCGTCTCTGGTGATCACGAACGATGCTTAGTGGCTGGTGGCAGGCGATAGCCGGACGTGCTCAGCGGGGGTAGCGGTGCCAGATCTGATCCGCGTTCGCCGCAGTTCCTGCGCCGAGTGAGGCCAGCGGGATGGATTGCGCAGCTGCGTGCAGTGCGGCGCGGACCTGCAGATTGCGGTGCCCGATCAGCACGATCTCGCTCGCACGGAAGCGATGCGTGAGGGCACTCACGCTCAGGTGCCCATCGGCTGCCGTGGATGACGGAAACAGATACCGGCGCTGTTTCTGCTCACCCGGCACCACCATTGGAGGGTCGACCCGCACGATCGCTGACAGGGGCCCTGCGAAAGCGCGGGGAATGATCGCCGGCTCCCGGCCAGCCGCCGCGAGCAGCGCGTCACCACGCCGAAAGCTCACCTCCTCTAATTGCACCGCCACGATCGACGCCAACGGGGTAGTTGTGGCGAAGGCGATCACCGCAGCGGCCTGCACCCACGGGGGCACCCGACTCGACGGCGCCAGAACCGCCAGCACCTGGTGAATTCCCGTCACCTGGGCCCGAGGGTGCGTGACCTCGCCCGCCGTGGGTGTACCCGTGCTCATCCCGTCAGCGCCTGTCGGTCCGGCATACAGACGCGCATTCACCGGTGAACCTCATCTGCTCTCCTCGTGATCCTGGATTCGGGTCGCCGCCGCAGTCCTTCGGGGCACCGCCCCGCGGACTGTCCACCCGACGGGGTAACCGCAATCGACACCTACAGCGAGCTACTTGCTAATATTGGTATATCAGAAGATCGAGGAGGGGTTCTGCCGTGCAGGAACAACCGCTGTACCAGATGAAGGCCGATTTCTTCCGCACCCTGGGGCACCCTGCGCGGATCCGAGCTCTCGAGTTGCTGTGCGACGGGGAGCTTTCTGTCGCTGAGATGCTGCCGCAGATCGAGGTCGAGCAGGCCAACCTTTCCCAGCACCTTGCCGTGCTGCGACGCGCAGGTCTGGTGACCTCCCGCAGGGAAGGGTCATTCGTCCGCTACACCCTCACCTCACCCGAAGTCGCTGAACTGCTAGGGGTGGCCCGCCGCATCCTGACCGGCGTCGTCGCAGGCCAAGCCGATGCCCTCGCCCCGAGGCGCGCGTCCGCGTGACCAACCGAGATCGACGCTGCGCCACCGGCGCGAACTGTTGCTCCGCCCCTGAAGCTGTGCACACGATCGCCACTAGAACTCAACCGAGCCCGATCGAGAGGACATCACCATGACCGCATCTGATCCGCGCACTATCAGTAGCGCTGGTGGTCACGATTCCGACACTCATCCGGACGTCGAAGCGTGGGTGGCGGAAGTCGCTGCATTGACTCGGCCCGCACGGATCCACTGGTGCACCGGGACCGAAGCTGAAGCTGCCGAGTTCTCGCGGCAGCTCGTCGACAAGGGCACCTTCGTCCAGCTCGAGGACGCACCGAATTCGTTCCTCGCGACCTCGGATCCGGCGGACGTCGCTAGGGTCGAAGACCGCACCTTCATCTGCTCCGACACCGCTGAGCAGGCCGGGCCGACGAACAACTGGATGGCGCCGGGCCGCATGAAGGACCTGATGACCGGCCTGTACGACGGGTGCATGACCGGCCGGACGATGTACGTCATCGCCTACTGTATGGGACCACTCGATGCAGCCGACCCGAAATACGGCATCGAGATCACCGACTCCGAATACGTAGCCCTGTCCATGCGGATCATGACCCGCACCGGCAACCCCGTCTGGGACAAGCTCGCCGACAACGGTCGCGAGGTCGAGTTCGTCCGAGGACTGCACTCTGTCGGCGCGCCGCTACAGCACGGGGACGCTGATGTGCCGTGGCCCTGCAACTCCACCAAGTACATCAGCCACTTCCCGCAGACCCGCGAGATCTGGAGCTACGGATCCGGATACGGCGGCAATGCCCTCCTCGGCAAGAAGTGCTTCGCCCTGCGCATCGCCTCCGCGATGGCCCGCGACGAAGGCTGGCTCGCCGAGCACATGCTCATCCTCAAACTCACCAACCCCCAAGGGAAGGTGCACTACATCGCTGCCGCGTTCCCCTCGGCGTGCGGCAAGACCAACCTCGCCATGCTCACCCCCACCCTCCCCGGATGGAAGGCCGAAACCATCGGCGACGACATCGCCTGGATGCGGTTCGGTGACGACGGCCGCCTCTACGCCACCAACCCCGAAGCCGGGTTCTTCGGCGTCGCACCCGGCACAGGGGATGCCACCAACCCGAACGCGATCGCCACCCTCGCAGCCGGCAACACCGTCTACACCAACACCGCACTCACCGACAATGGCGGCACCTGGTGGGAAGGCCGCACCGACACCCCGCCCGATCACCTCATCGACTGGCTCGGCCGCGACTGGACCCCCGACACCACCACCCCGGCGGCCCACCCGAACTCGCGCTACTGCACCCCGATCGAACAATGCCCCACCGTCGCACCCGAATGGAACGCCCCCGCCGGCGTCCCGATCTCAGCGATCCTCTTCGGCGGCCGCCGCGCCAGCACCATCCCGCTCGTCACGCAGGCCTCCTCCTGGGAACAAGGGGTCTTCCTCGGCTCGATCCTCTCCTCCGAGACCACCGCGGCCGCCACCGGCCAGGTCGGCGTCGTGCGGCGCGACCCCATGGCCATGCTGCCCTTCCTCGGCTATCACGCCGGTGACTACTTCCGCCACTGGCTCGAAATCGCCGACCACACCCGCAGCGATCTGCTCCCGAAGATCTTCTACGTCAATTGGTTCCGCCGCGGAGACGACCGCCGATTCCTGTGGCCCGGATTCGGCGAGAACACCCGCGTCCTGGACTGGGCGCTGCGCCGGATCGACGGCACCGCCGACGCAGTTCAGACCCCCATCGGATCGATTCCCACGCTCGACGCCCTCGACCTGACCGGCCTGGACGTCGATCGCGCTGACATCGAAGCAGCTCTCGCCTTCGACACGGCCGAATGGCAACAGGAAATCCCCCTCATCGACGACTGGTACGCCAGCCTCGACGCCACGACGATCCCGGTTGCGCTCCGCGGCCAACTCGCCGCCCTCGCGGCGGCGCTCACGGACACCGGTGAATCCGCATGACCGACCACGCCTCTGCAGAGCGTCGATCCACCAACGAGCGGCCCGGCCTGTGGCAGTACCTGCGCTACTGCTACGGCCGCGGCACCCTGCCCGCATCCATGAACCACTGGGTCACCGAAGACCTCACCGGACCTGGCGCCGTACGCCGCACCGTCATCCGCTTCGCAGTGCCCTGCGCGCTCATCCTCATACCGTTCCTCTTCATCAACACAAGCCTCGACGTGCGCCTATCCATGACGCTGCCGATCTTCATCCCCTTCCTCTACTTCTCCCTCGCCCTCAACAAGATCTACCGACGCGCACGCCTACGCCACCACGCACTCGACCCAGCCCTCATCGAAAAACGCGACCGCA
Organism: Tsukamurella pseudospumae; assembly: GCF_001575205.1. Taxonomy (GTDB): domain Bacteria; phylum Actinomycetota; class Actinomycetes; order Mycobacteriales; family Mycobacteriaceae; genus Tsukamurella; species Tsukamurella pseudospumae. The sequence goes on along the minus strand of NZ_LSRE01000017.1, from coordinate 1,490 downwards.
TCCGCAACGCCCCCGCCGTCGACGCCTACAACGCCCGGTACCGCACCAACCAGCACAACGCCGACACCACCACCACGACGAAAGCGGTCCCGCGGTCGGACCACGAACCGTGGGTGTTACCGCCGCAGTGACCACCAACCACGCGGCCATCACCGTCAGTCTCCGACCGTCGATCACCACACGAATGTTGATGGGCTGGATCCTTCAGCCGCGCATCACCATCGACGGCCGGCCCGTCACTGTCGACCACCCCACCACGCTCACACTGCAAGTCAAAGCAACCGTGCACCGCATCACCGCAACCACAGCACCGCGGTGGCGACCACCCACCCCAACCACCCCACTCGCCAACCGCGGGACCAGCTTCGGCACCTGGCACTACACCCCACCCAATACGACCACCGACATCACCATCACTCTCCGCCAATTCGGCACCCAAGCACGCATCACAACAGCGGCCTCCACACCCACCTAACGGCTCATCGTCACCTCACGCCGCTCATCTGAGCTGATCCGTGCATTACGACAACACAAAACGACAGCACAACAACATGGAATGGCGCTTCGAGGCCCGGACCGGTAAGGAGTGCAATGCCTGCCCAGACCGACCGTGACCTCGCCGACCTTGACTTCACCCTGGTAGCAATGTGCGGGCTCGCAGTCGCATCCATCGTCGCTGCCACGACCGCTCTGGCCGAGGCGAACCGACCAGCCGCAGAGAACGCGCTCGCGCTCACTAGTGAGCTGACCGCGATGAGCGGCCCCGCTGAAACCCAGATCCTCTCGCTGCTCGGCAGACCCTCGCCGCAGAGCGGCACTATCCGCCACGCTGTTGCAGGCGTCCACCTCACTGGTGACATTGTGCGCATGGGCGAGCACGCCGGCCGTATCGCCGAAATTGTGCGCGAACGCTACCGGGAGCTCCCCCGCGGTGGCGGTCGCGAGATCCTGTTACAGATGGGACTCCTCGCTCATGAGCTCGCACTCAAGGCATACCAAGCGTTGATCAACCACGACGCCGGCAGTGGCAACACCATCGACACTCACAACCATGACATGCGGTTGTTGCGGGCTGGGGACTGCTGCACCGAGAGGTGACAGTTACGGTGTTATGCCGCCGGGGCGGCTGTGTTGATGATGGTCTCGTATTCGATCGGGGTCAATCGGCCGAGGCGGGCTTGCCGACGGCGTCGGTGGTAGGTCCGTTCGATCCACGTGACGATCGCGATCCGCAGCTGCTCGCGGGTGGCCCAGCGGTGCCGGTCGAGGACGTTGCGCTGGAGCAGCGCGAAGAACGATTCCATCGCGGCGTTATCGCCGGCAGCGCCCACGCGGCCCATCGACCCGACAAGGCCGTGCTGGTTCAACGCTGCCACGAACTTGCGCGACCGAAACTGAGAACCCCTGTCCGAGTGAACAATACACCCGGCGACGGGACCAGGTCGACGGGCAACAGCATTGTTCAGAGCGTTCACCGCCAGGCGGGATTG
>NZ_LSRE01000016.1 GCF_001575205.1 Tsukamurella pseudospumae | reverse complement strand
GAGGGTGATCTGATCGTGGGGAAGAACGGTAAGACTGCTGCGGCGACGCTGGTGGAGCGGACCAGCCGCTACACCTTGATCCTCGGGCTGCCCGGCGGGAAGCACGCGGACGGTGTCGCCGACGTGCTCATCGACCACCTGGCAGGTCTGCCCGCGTTCATGAAACAGGGCCTGACCTGGGATCAAGGCACCGAGATGGCCGAGCATGCGTCGGTGACCGTCGCCGCGGACCTGCCGATCTTCTTCGCCCACCCGCGGTCGCCGTGGGAGCGGCCGACGAACGAGAACACCAACGGGTTGATCCGTGAGTACCTGCCCAAGGGCACCGAGATCACCGATCATCAGCCCTACCTGGACTCCATCGCCCGCGAACTCAACGAACGCCCCCGAGCCTGCCTCGGCTTCCGCACACCCCGGGAGGTGTTCGAGAAACTACTACTGACCAGCGCTGTTGCTTCCACGAGTTGACATCGCCACCCTTTCCGTAGGCGGGTTGAGTATTCAGGCGGGGGAGTTCACCCGGACGGTGTTCATCGTCGCGATCGGAATCGTACTTTCGGCGATCGGCGCGGCCCGAACGGCGGGGACCGAATCCCCCTACGCCTCCCGCCGGTCGTGGATCCTCGGAATCTGTTCGCTCGGATATCTCGCGGTCCTCGCGATCGTCGATTCGGGACCGTTCCTGATCACGTCGGTGGGTCTGGTGATCGTCGCGGACGCGGCGTTCGGTGGGCGCGCGATCCTGGTCAAGGCCGGCCGCTGGTTGCGCCGTCCCATCGGCGCCGTCGCCACCCTCGTAAGCGCCGTGGTGATCGTCGTGGGCGCAAGCAGGATCGACGACCTCACCACCCGGATTCCGGGCCGGATCCTGAGTCTGTTCGCCCCCAACAAGCAGATGGCTGCGGGCTTCGAGGCGATGCAGCACGGTGGCTTGATCGGTTCCGGGATCGATACCTCGCCATTCGCGCGGGGCGTTCCGGTCGGCGAGTCCGATCTGCTTCCTATGGTCTTCGCGGCGGATGCCGGATCGGCGGTGATGGCCGCGGTGGGGGTACTCCTCGTGGGTGTCCTGGGGGTCGCGGCGATCCGGCCGCTCTTCCGGGACGGACCCTGGGGCGTCATCGGTGCCGCGGTCGGGGTCATGGTCCTGATCCAAGCGGCGTGGGCACTGCTGGCGAATGTCGGCATCGTGCCGCTCACCGGGCTCGGCGTGCCGTTGCTCGTGGTGATGTTTTCGGCGCTGACGTCGTCGGCCTTCGCGGTGGGAGTGTGTCTCGGTCTGGCGCCCGGACCGGACGCGGTCGTGCAGCCGCTTGTGGGCGGACGCGCGAGGCTCGCGCGGACCGTGACGGCTCTGCGACGGGCGACGCAGGTGGTCGTCGTCGCGGCGTCGTTGGTGCTCGCCCTGGTTGTTCCTCCGGTGGCCAACGCGACGCAGATCTACATGCCGCGCGGCCAGATCCGTACTCTCGACGGAGCCGTGATCGCCGGGACCGGAACCGACGGCCGCCGGACGTACCCGGGAGGCCGGCTGTATACGGAGATGGGTCTCGTCCACAGGGGAGGTGTGCAGTACGCGGTCGAGGACGCGGCCGCAGCCCAGCTCACGTGCGGCGGCGCACCGTCGGTCGCGGACCGGATACTGGTGGTCGTGCGGCCCTTGCCGTGCTCGAGGGCCGATGTCGTGACGTCGATCGACTCTCGGGTTCAGGGCGCTGCGGCGCGCGCGCTGGACGGCGTCGAGGGAGCCGCCACAGTCATTGATGCGCAGACGGGGAGGGTCCACGCGCTGTACGCCACCACCGACGTCGTGCCCGATGACTTCCGCGGTAAGCCGCTCGCCGCTCTGCCACCCCGGATGGCCGCTCGGCAGGATCAGGCTGCCTTGGGATCGGTGTTCAAGATCATCACGGCCGCCGCGGCACTGATCGACGGGGTCGACATGTCCGGCGCACCGCCGTTCGAGTTCATCGCGGACGGCGAGGTTCTGCGGAACTCGGGCGACTTCACGTGCCCGTCGACCCGGATCGTCGACATGCTCGCCTTCAGCTGCAACACGACGGCGGCCTTCGCCGGAGTGCGGGTTGGCCAGAGTCGCATGGACGAGGTCGCGCGGACGTACTTCGGTGCGGGAGAAACGATTCCCTCCGACATCGGCGAGTTCGCGGTGTCCGGCATCGATCCGGGGACCGGACGGGGTGCGCTCGATGCCGCGCAGCTCGGACGCACGGCCATCGGGCAGGAGGGCTCGCGCGGCAACGTCCTTGCGATGGCGGTCGCGACGGGCATCGTCATCCGTGCGGTGACCGGAGGGCCCGGAGGCGGTATGCCGGCACCGCGGATCATCGACGGCTACTGCCGGGGCGTGGGGGCGTTCGAAGCACGAACGTTCGGATCGACGGTCGGCACGAGGCCGCTTCCGTCGGGGGTCGCGGACACGATCCTGGCGGGAATGCGGCGGGCGGTCTCCGACGGGACCGCCCGGGGGCTCAAGGCCGACGGGCGCACGGTGGCCGCCAAGACCGGTACCGCCGAGAAGCCGAACGAGCAGAGCATCAACTCCTGGGTCACCATCGTCGTCGACCGCCGGTGGGTGATCACGACGATGGTGCACGCTGATCCGGCGTCCGCATCGGCGATCCGGGTGGCCAACGGGATTCTCGGTGCGTTGCCGAAGGAGTTCCCCCCGGCACGGTGCGGCTGATCGGACGTGAACGAAGCAAGTGGCATGAAGGAGAGGCGAACGTGGACGCGAAGGTAACGCTGAGCATCGACGAGGGACCCGCGCGAGGGCGGTACGAGTACGTCGAGCGCGACACCTGTTTTCTGGGCCGCAAATCGGGGCACGCCCTCGCGATTCCGGACACCGCCGAGACCCGGAACATCTCGCGGACGCACTGCATGTTCGACATCAGTCCGCCGCTGGCCTCGATCCGTGATTTCGGCAGTCTCAATGGAACCTTCGTCAACGGCGAGAAGATCGGATCGCGTGACAAGGGGCAGACTCCCGAGGAGGGGGCGAAGCTGGACCTTCCCGTGCGCGAGCTCCGCGACGGTGACGTCGTCCGGGTCGGGCCGGTCGAGCTGCGGGTCGTGGTCGAAGGGGATCGGGGGCGGCGCACGGTCGCGTCGGCGGACGCGCAGATCCGCGACGTGTTGGAAGAGATCGACGACGGCATTGTTGCGGGCCTGCCTCGCCGGTACGCCCCGATGAGACTGCTGGGGAAGGGAGGTCAGGGCGTCGTCCTGCTCGCGAGGGACACCGTCGAGGGCCGCGAGTGTGCTGTGAAAATGATGTTGCCCACGGTCGAGGTGGGCGAGCGCGAAGAGGCTTACTTTCTGCGGGAGGTATCGGCTCTGATGTCGCTCGACCATCCGAACATCGTCAAGGGTATCGATAGTGGGGTGCAGGACGGCCGGATCTTCCTGGTTTGTGAATTCTGCTCCGATGGAAGCCTCCATGATCTGGTGGCGAGGCGTGGACCGTTGAACCCGGACGTCGCGGTTCCACTCGCTCTAGACGTGCTGGACGCCCTGGAGTACGCGCACAACCGTCGGGTGTCGGTGCCCGCGATGGGGGTGGCGAAGGGCCTGGTCCATCGGGATGTGAAGCCCGCGAATATCCTTCTCGCGAACGTCGATGGTGCTCGCAGGGCGAAGTTGGCGGACTTCGGGCTGGCCAAGGCGTTCGACTTCGCCGGCTACAGCGGTTTGAGTTTCAGCAACGCGACCATTGGCACCTTCGTCTTCATGTCGAGGCTGCAGTTCGAGAACTTCAAGTACGCCAAGCCACGTGTCGACGTGTGGGCCACCGCGGCCACGTTGTATTGGGCGCTCACCGGTGGCGATTATGTGCGGGACTTCGAATCGTTGGAACCCCACGCGATCATGAAGGCGATTTTGAACACGGATCCTGTTCCGATCCGCGCCCGTGCCGCGGAGGTGCCGGCGCGGCTGGCCGAGGTGATTGACGAGGCGCTGATCGAGGGCTCGGACGGTCGGATAGCGACTGCCGCGGAATTCGGCGCGGCATTGCGAGCGGCCCTGTGACCGACGTCGTGTGGTTCGGCATGTCCGACACGGGTCTGGTGCGGAAGACCAACCAGGATCGATTCACCGGGAACTCGACGACGGGCGTCTTCGTGGTCGCCGATGGGGTCGCGGGTGCTCCTGCGGGGGAGGTCGCGGCGCAGCAGGTCGTGGACGTTCTGCCCGGGCGGCTTGAATCACTGGACGAGCCGATCGATGGCACTCGGGTGGCGTCGGCTCTGGCGCTGCTCTCGGGCGAAGTGTCGGCTGCCGGACAGGGCACCGACCGGCAGGGAATGGGGAGTACCGCGGTGGCGATGATCGTGACCGACCGTGACGCCGTCGTGGCGCACCTGGGAGATAGCCGGGCGTATCTGTACCGCGACGGCCACGTCAGCCAGATCACCCGGGACCACACGTACGCGGAGGACCTGATCGCTTCGGGAGACGTATCGCGCGAGCGTGCCGAGAGAGTGCATGGTCTCAAAGGAGTCTCACGCTTCGTGGGAATGTCCGGCGACGCGGTACCGGACGTCACGCGTGTTCAGTTCACCGCCGGCGATCGAATGCTGGTGTGCACCGATGGCTTGACGAACATGCTCGACCCCGTGCAGATCGACAGTGTGCTCGCGGCAGCGGGGACGGCCGAGGAGGCATGTCGCAAGTTGGTCGGCGAGGCACTCCGGGCAGGCGGCGGGGACAACGTCACAGTGCTGGTCGTCGACAGGATCGTTCCCGCGATCGCCGCCGTCGATCGACTGCGCGCGGGTGTGCGTTCTCCCGCTGTGATGCCGACGGCGCTGGCGGTCGCCTTCGTGGTTGCAGCTGCAGGAGGGGTGGCTCTGGGGCGGGCCGCTCGTCGTGCGTATCGTCGCGGCCACCACGCCGCGGGTCCGATCGACGGAAGGGGCGAGCGATGAACATCGGGGATGTCATCGACGGGCGGTACGAGCTGGTTGCCCGGTTGGGGAGCGGGGGCTACGGAGTCGTCTGGCGAGTACGCCACAAGTTCCTGCAGGCGGCGGACGGACGGCCGCAGGAATCCGCATTGAAGGTGATTCACGAGCATCTCGCGGACACGCCGGATGCCGTGGCGAGGTTCGCCCTCGAAGCGAACTCCATTCACAGGCTGAATGGCCATCCGAACCTGGTGGCAGTCAAAGACTTCGGTGAGGATCGGGCGGGACGCTTCTACCTGCTGATGGAGCTGCTCATTGGGGAGGGCCTTGATGCCAGGCTCGTGCGAGGGCCGATGTCGCCGGCGGATGCTCTCCGAGTCGTGTCCGAATCCGCGGCGGGCCTGGGGTGTGCCCACGACTCCGGAGTGGTTCATCGCGATGTCAAACCGGCCAACATCTTCGTGACCGAAGGCGGATCGACGAGGGTCCTGGACTTCGGCTTCGCGCGCGCGGTCGATGCCGCGACCTTCACCGGTAGGCCCGCCACGCCCGCCTACATGGCACCGGAACAGTTCAGCCCGGACTTCGGCACCATCGGCGTTGCGACGGACGTGTACGGACTCACCTGTGTGCTGTTCGAGGCGCTGGTCGGGCACCGGCCGTTCCCCTCCGCCGGCAACGACTGGGGTCAGTGCTTCGTAGCGCACACGACGGTGCCGCGGCCGCGCGCGAGCGCGAGCGACCCCCGACTGACGTGGATCGATTCGGTCATCGCGAGGGGGATGTCGATCGACAGCTCGGATCGTTATCCGTCCGTCGCTGCTCTCGCCGAGGCAGCTCAGACGGCCTGGCGTGATTCGCCGTCGATACAGGAGGCGGGTCGACGCCCGGGGAACGTCACTGATGCCGAGCTTCGCAAGCTCCGGAAGGACGCGGCCGCTGGCAGCCCCACTGCGATGAGCGTCCTCGGCCTCGTGCTGCAGGAAGAAGGGGATCACGAGCAGGCGGAGAGATGGTTCCGGCAGGCGATCGCCGCGGGGAGTGTTTCCGCGATGGACAATCTCGGCGATCTGTTGGACGAGCGTGGAGATGTCCGGGAGGCGGAGAAGTGGTACCGGGAGGCGGTGTCCGCGGGGGATATCGACGCGATGGTCAGTCTCGGGGACCTGCTCGACGCGCGCGGAGATCGAGAGGAGGCCGAGACTTGGTACCGGAAGGCTGCGGCCGGCGCGAACCAGTGGGCGATGCACAACCTGGGTGTGCTTCTGGCCGCGCGCGGCGACGTCGACGAGGCGGAGCAGTGGTTCCGGAAGGCCGCGGCGGCCGGGAACAGCTGGGCGATGACCCATCTGGGGCGGCTACTGGCGAGTCGCAACGACGCGGTCGACGCCGAGGAATGGTTACGGAAGGCGGCTGTCGCTGGGAATCGTTCGGCGATGCGTTGGCTCGGCGACCTTCTCGACGACCTCGGTCGGACGCATGCTGCGGAGCAGTGGTACCGGAACGCCGCCCGGGAGGGAAGCGTCGCGGCGATGGAGAGTCTTCTCGACGTGATCCTCCGCGGTGTCGACTCCGAGGAGGCCGCCGGAGAACGCTTGCGGCAGTTCGCTGCCGGAGGAGATGAATGGGGACACTTCTTCCTCGGCGCGATGTTGGACGAACAGGGCGAAGTCAGTGAGGCCGAGAATTGTTATCGCGCAGCGGTTGAGGCCGGAATCGACATGGCGATGAACGATCTCGGGGTGCTGCTGGAGGACCGCGGCGACCCGGATGAGGCGGAGATGTGGTTCCGGAAGGCGGCAGAATCCGGATTATCTGAGGCGATGGTCAATCTTGGCCTACTGCTGGCGGAGAAGGCGGCATCGGAGGAGGCTGAGACCTGGTTCCGTAAGGCGGCCGAGGCCGGGGATGACGAGGCGATGGTCATCCTGGGAGATCTCCTCGCCGAGCAGGATAAGACTGTCGAGGCGGAGAACTGGTATCGGAAAGGGGCGACTGCTGGAAACGGCCGGGCGGCGACGCTTCTGGGTGGTCGCCTGGAGGAGCGAGGCGAGACGAACGAGGCGGAAGTCTGGTACCGGATCGCCGCGGCCGCCGATGATGACGACGGCATGAACAACCTCGGAGACCTGCTTGCGGCATCGGGAAAGATGGAGGAGGCCGAGAACTGGTACAGGAAAGCCGCAGCTGCGGGCAACGACTGGGCGATGGACAGTCTGGGCTCGTTGCTGGTGGCCAGGGACGAGATCGCGGAGGCGGAGGAGTGGTACCGCAGATCGGCGGTAGCGGGTAACGCCTGGGCGCAGAAGAACCTCGCCGATCTGGCGGCACGACGACGGCAGAACGCGGCCAAGGATCTGAAGGCGTTGGGCATCCGCGGTGCGGACGCGAGTGGGATGGACGGCGGTGCCGATGGTGCCGAGAAGAAGTCCGTGCGGGCTGTGCGCCCGGTTCTGCTTCGAGGCGGGCGGAGTGGGGGTACGTCGGACGGTAATCGTTCACGTCTGCGCGATGAGAAGTAGATCTGAAGGTGCCCTTCTGGCGCACTTCGAAGCGTTTGTGGAATCAGCGGGTACGACCGCGGATTGCGAGCCCTTTTCGGGAGGTTCAGATGGAAGCAGGTGAGGTTCTCGACGGCCGGTACGAGTTGCTGTCGACGCTCGGCCGCGGCGGAATGGGAGTGGTGTGGTTGGCGCGCCACCAGTGGTTGACCAACCGGGAATATGCGGTGAAGGTGATCGCCGACCACATCGTCGGCGATCCCGACGCGGTGGCGCGTTTCACCAGGGAGGCCCGAGCGATGGCCGACCTCGGCGGTCATCCCAATGTCGCGGAAGTACTCGATTTCGGCGTGGACGGATCGGGTCGGTTCTACCTGGTGATGGAGCTGCTGGCGGGGCAGGACCTGAGCGCGCTGATCGGACGTGGTCCGCTAACGCCGGAGAACGCGCTGCGCATCGTGAGCGAGGCGGCCGCTGGCCTGGCGCACGCGCACGCCGCAGGCCTGGTCCACCGCGACGTGAAGCCGGCGAACCTCTTCGTCGCCGGTGACGGCGCGGTCCGGGTACTGGATTTCGGTCTGGCACGGGCCGTGGACGGCTCGGGCACCGTCACCCGCGGAGCGGGGACGTGGCAGTACATGGCGCCGGAGCAGTTCGATGATGATTTCGGGCAGGTGAGCCCGGCCACGGACGTGTACGGATTGACCGGCGTGCTACTGCAGGCCGTGACCGGCCGACCGCCGTTCCCTGGTGCGACCTCGATGCCGCAGCTGTATGTAGCTCATACCCGTAGGCCTCGTCCTCGTCCGGGCGAGCTGGACCCGAAGTTTGCCTGGCTCGACTCGGTGATCGCTCGTGGAATGGCGATCGACAGCTCGGAGCGCTTTCAGTCCACTGATGGTCTGGCTCGCGCGGCAATGCGGGCATGGCGAGGTGACGCAGAAATGGAGTCCGCACAGCGAGCGCGCCCGCCGGAATCTCCTCCGCTGGTTAAGCCTTCGCGTCTCAAAATCGACGAGGATTACTTAAACGATGTTGGTATAACCGACTTGTATATAACGGATCTATATAAGCCGAACGGAGCCGAGTCGGACAAGGCTCAAGGGCGTCGGAAATGGTGGCACCGAAAATGATTGAGCGAGTTATTGTATGGCTGTCTCATGTTCGAGCAGTGTGAGCATAGGCTGGGACCATGCTGCTACCGCACACCGTGACCCCCGTCCCGCCCGGCTCCGACGGTGAGCCGGCCGTCACCGTCGGGGGCAGGACGCTGACGCGGACCGAGCTGATCGGTGCCACCACCGCCGTCGCCGAGCGGCTGAACGGCCTCGGCGTGCGCGGCCCCGTCGCGGTGTGGGCCGAGCCGACCCTCGCCACCGTCATCGCCATCGTCGGCGGGCTGCGCGCCGGCGTCCCCGTGGTCCCCGTCCCCCCGGACTCGGGCACGGCTGAGATCGACCACGTGCTGCTCGATTCCGGCGCCCAGGCGTGGCTGGGCGCGACGCCCGCCGACCCGCACGGGCTGCCCGCGGTCCCCGTTCGCGAGCACGCCCGCGGCTGGCACGCACTGCCGGAGCCGCCGGCCCGCGCGACCGCGCTGATCATGTACACGTCGGGCACGACCGGCGCCCCGAAGGGCGTCCCGATCCGCCGCGAGGCGATCGCCGCGTGCATCGACGGTCTCGCCGATGCCTGGAACTGGACGGCGAACGACACGCTCGTGCACGGCCTTCCGCTGTTCCACGTGCACGGGCTCATCCTCGGCGTCCTCGGCCCGCTGCGGATCGGCAGCCCGCTCGTGCACACGGGCAGACCCACGCCGGAGGCTTACGCGTCGGCGGGCGGCACGATGTACTTCGGCGTGCCCACCGTGTGGTCGCGAATCGCCCGCGATCCGGAATCCGCTGCGGCACTGCGTGATGCGCGCCTGCTGATCTCCGGTAGCGCGCCGCTGCCCGCTCCTGTGTTCGAGCGGATCCGAGAGCTGGCGGGCCACGAGATCGTCGAGCGGTACGGGATGACGGAGACTCTCATCACCGTGAGCGCGCGTGCCGACGGCGAGCGCCGTCCCGGCTGGGTCGGCCTGCCGATCACGGGCGTCGAGTCGCGGATCATCGCCGAATCGGGCGACGAGGCACCGCACGACGGCGAGTCCATCGGCGCGCTGCAGATCCGCGGCCCGATGGTCGGCACCCAGTACCTCGGTCGCCCCGAGGCCACGGCCGAATCCTGGGTCGGCGACGGCTGGTTCGACACGGGCGATGTCGCGGTCATCGACGCGGGCGGCTTCCACCGCATCGTGGGCCGCGCGTCCACGGACCTCATCAAGACCGGCGGTTTCCGGGTCGGCGCGGGCGAGATCGAGGCCGCGCTGCTGGGGCACGCCGACGTCCGGGAGGCGGCCGTCGTCGGTCTTCCGGACGAGGACCTGGGGCAGCGCCTCGTCGCGTTCGTCGTCACCGACGGAGAGCCGCCCGCCGACCCCGGCGCCGCGGCGGAGCTGCTCATCGCGTTCGTGGGCGAGACGCTGAGCAAGCACAAGCGGCCCCGCGAGATCCGCTTCGTCGACGACCTCCCGCGCAACCCGATGGGCAAGGTGCAGAAGAAGCTGCTGCTCGGCTGATGGTCCGATTCCGCGGTGTGGTGGAATTGCGCTATGACGCGATCGAAGCTTCCCGCGCTGGTGTGCGGGGCAGGGCTGTTGGCGGCCTGCTCATCGACGACAGCGGGCACGGCGGTGCCCGAGGGTGCCGGTCCCGCGCAGGCCTCGTCGGGCATTCCGACGCCCGGTCGTCCTGCGAGCGGCGGTGCGCGGGAGGGGGTTGCGAGGGTGAAGCTCGACGGCGCCGTTCCGCCGGGTGCAGAGCGGATCGCGATGGACTGCAGGGTCGCTGCGGGGAGCGTGGTCGCCAGTCCGGCCGACCCGCTGAACGCGCCCGAGTACGCACCGATGGTCTCCCTCCGCACGGGCGGTGCACCCACTACCGAGACGGTGATGTTCAGTGTGCGCGTCGGAGTCCTGCTCGGGGACAAGCCGTTCACGACCGCAGTCGACGGCGGGTCCTACGTGATCTCCGGTACCGCGAGCGGGCTCGCCGGCTCCGTGGATCAGGGCGGTATCACCCAGGTGAAGAAGTCGTTCGAGGTGCGCTTGACCTGTCCCGCCTGATCGGCCTCAGAACGTCGGGATGAAGTCGTGGAGGCGCCGGACGGCCGGTGCCACCGTCGCGGTGGCGCGAGCCAGGGCGATCGCCCGGCGGTGCTCGCCCGCCAGCGGCACCTCCACCACGTCCGACGGTGCGCGGTCGTCGTGCGGGAGGAGCGCAACGCCCAGGCCGCGCGCCACGAGCTCGCGGATCGTCGCGAACTCGGTGACCTCGACGGCGATGTCGGGCGTGAAACCGGCGGCGGCGCACCACTGCTCGGTGGCGGACCGCAGGTGGTAGCTCGCGGGGTTGGCGATGAAGGTCTCGGCGTGCAGCCGCGCGAGGGGCATTCGCTGTGCGTGCGCCATGCGGTGGCCGCGGGGCAGTGCCACCAGGATCTCCTGTGACCCGATGATCGTGTGCGGCAGCCGGTCCGGCGGCGGGATCGTCACGGCCAGATCGAGTGACCCCGTCTCGAGATCGTGCACGAGCTCGGAGCCGTGAGCCTGCTTGAGGGTCACGGTGATCCCCGGATGCGCCCGTCGGAACGCGGCGAGCAGGTCGGGGACGAGGCCCGCGCCCATGGTCAGCGGGAATCCGAACCGGACGGTGCCGTGCTCGCCGTCGGTCTCGCCGACCACCGCGTCGATCGCGATCTCCAGTTCGCGCAGCGGATCCCGGACCCGTCGCGCGAGCTCCTGACCGGCCGAGGTGAGTCGTACCGTGCGCCCGGCGTGGATCAACAGAGGTGTGCCCAGGTCGGTCTCCAGCGCGTGGATCCGCCGGCTCATCGAGGACTGCGGGATCCCGAGTGCGGTCGCGGCGCGGGTCATGTGTCCGTCGTGTGCCGCGAGCTCGGCGAGCGCCTGGAGCTGCGGGGCGAACAGGCTCAGCCATCGATCCATGATCGGATCATACCGACGCAATACTTCATTGGACGGATGAGTGACGATCGATCGATGCTGGAGCGGTACCCGATCACTCGGTACCGCTCACCGTTCAAGGAGGATCCGATGGCCACCCACTCCACCCGGGGATTCGACGCCGATGTCGTGCTGATCGGCGGCGGCATCATGTCCGCGACGCTCGGCGCGATGCTCGTCGAGCGCAGGCCCGACCTGCGGATCGTGCTGCTCGAGCGCGCCGACGCCCTCGCCACCGAGAGCAGCGGCCCGTGGAACAACGCGGGCACCGGGCACACCGGCTTCTGCGAGCTCAACTACATGCCCGATCCCACCGACGGCGCGAAGCCGATCTCCATGGCCGAGCAGTTCGGCCGGACCCGTGCCTGGTGGGACGGGCTCGTCGCGGCGGGTCGGTTGGACGGGGACTTCCTGCACGCGACCCCGCACCTGGATATCGTGTTCGGCGAACGCGATATGACCTACCTGCGGCAGCGCCACGAGACCCTGCGCACCCACCCGGCGTTCGCCGCGATGGAGTACACGGAGAACCCGGAGACGATCCGGCAGTGGGCACCGCAGGTGATGGAGGGCCGCGGTCCGGAGTCCCAGTGGGGCCGGATGGCCGCCACGCGGCACCCCGGCGGCACCGACGTCGACTTCGGCGCCCTGACTCGCGGACTCACGGCGATCATCACCGATGCGGGCGGCGAGGTCCGGTTCGGGCACGAGGTGACGCGGCTGCGCCGCACCCTCGCGGGCTGGACGGTGCGCGGCCGCGTCCCCGACGGCCGGTTCGAGATCCGCGCCCGCCGGGTCTTCGTGGGTGCCGGCGGCAAGGCGCTGCGGCTCCTGCAGAGCGCGCGGGTCCCGGAGGTGCGCGGCTACGCGGTGCTGCCGGTCGGGGCCGCGTTCCTGCGCTGCTCGGAACCCGACGTCGCGCGCCGCCTCAACGGCAAGGTGTACGGGCAGGCCGCGATCGGCGCGCCGCCCATGTCCGTTCCGCACCTGGACCGCCGGTACGTCGACGGTGCCGACCACCTCATGTTCGGCCCGTACGCCACGTTCAGCACCAAGCTGCTCAAGCGGGGGAGCCTCGCCGACTTCTTCACCACGCTGCGGCCCGGCAACCTGCACGTGATCGCGGCGGCGATGGCCCAGAACCTCTCGCTGGTGCGGTATCTGATCACCGAGCTGGCCGCCGGGAAGCGGAAGAGGTTCGCCCAGCTCCAGCGGTACTACCCGGACGCCGACCCGGCGCAGTGGGAGCTCATCGCCGCCGGACAGCGCGCTCAGCTCGTCACCCCCGACCGCCGTCGCGTCGGCGTGCTCCAGCAGGGTACCGAGCTGGTGACCGCCGCCGACGGGACCATCGCCGGCCTTCTCGGCGCGTCCCCCGGCGCGAGTACCGCGGTTCCGATCATGCAGGACCTGCTCGCGCGCTGGGGATTCGGCGAGGATCAGGAGAACGCGGCCGCGAGCGGGCTGCTCGCGAACGCCGTCAGCACCGACGCCGGAACCTCCCCGTCGGCTCCGGGCGAGGGCTCGATCGCGGTGTAGCCGGTGCGGACCGGCAGCACCCCGGACCAGCCGCCCTCGCTCGCGGACGCGCCGCCGGTCCTGTGTTTGGCGATCCAGTTGTCCGCCGTGATCGGCAGCGTGAGGACCAGCGTCGCGGCGAGTTCCTTGCGGGTATTGGCCCGCAGCTCAGCACTCCGCCCGGGGAGCAGCCCGTCGACGAACCGGTCGAGAAGCTCCGCGGCGTCCGCGGATTCGGTCGCGAGATTCCCGCGGGCCACCGCGGACCGGTAGTTCATCGAGCGGTCGAACGCGGTGTCGGCCACGACGAGCCCGTCCACGTGGGTCACGGTCAGCGCGGCCGGAGCACCCGCCGCGACCCGGCGCAGCGCGCCCGCGCCCGTCGAGCCGTGCAGGACGATGCGGTCGTCCACGCGGACGTAGGCGATGGGGACCGACCAGGGCAGTCCGTCGACCACCGTCGACAGGACGGCGACCAGCCCGTCGTCGAGCACGTCGTCGAGCAGGGCGCGGTCGCCGCCGCGGTCCGGGTACCGGGTGAGTGTCTCCATGGGACGATCCTGGCATCGATACCGGCATGCTGTCGCTACCGGTTTCCGCCGAAACCGGTCGCCAGTATTCTGGGGCGATGCCTCGGCCTCCCGCACAGATCCCCGACCTGTGGCCGTCGCCGCTGCCGCCGCGTGACGACGGCCGAGGCGCTCCCCAGGCGATCGTCGACCTCGTACTCGACGGGCTCGACCGCGGGACGGTACACCCGGGCGATCGTCTGCCCTCCTCGCGCGCGCTGGCCGTGCGCCTGGAGGTTCCGCGGGGCACGGTCACCGTCGCCTACGACACCCTCGCTGCGTTGGGTGTGGCGCGCACGGTGCCGGGGAGCGGAACCACGATCGCGGACGGGTCGGACGGCCTTGCGCACGCCCTGCTGTCCCCGGGCCCGACGGTGCCCCCGCCTCCGCCGCCGGCGCGGCCGGTGATCAGCCTCGAGCCCGGTCTGCCGGACGTCGCGCTCATCGACGAGCGGCGGTGGCGCCGCTCGTGGCGACACGCCACCCGGCTGACCGCTCCCGCCGACCTCGACGCGCGGATCGCCGAGCTCCGCGTGGTGCTGGCGGCGCAGCTGCGCCGGAGCCGTGCGGTGGTGTGCGCACCGTCGGACATCCGCCTGTTCCCCGGGGTGAACCCGGCGCTCCGCACGATCGCCGACTGGTTCGGTGCGCCGATCGCGATGGAGGACCCCGGGTACCGGCGGGCGTTCGACGCCTTCCGCGCCACCGGCGATCGGGTCGTGTCCGTTCCCGTCGACGACGAGGGGCTCGTCGTCGACCGGCTCCCCGATCGACGGTGCCTGGTCTACGTCACGCCGGCGCACCAGTACCCGACGGGCGTGCGGATGTCGATGTCGCGCAGGCTCGCTCTGCTGCGATGGGCTCGTGCGACCGGCGGCCTCGTGCTGGAGGACGATTACGACGGCGAGTTCTCCTACGACGTGGCCCCACTGCCGGCGCTGCACCGCCTCGACCCGGAGTCGGTGGTCTACATCGGGACCGCCTCGAAGGCGCTCAGCCCGCTGCTGCGGATCGCCTGGGCCGTTCTCCCGAAGCGGTGTCACGACCTGCCCAACGCCGGGAACGGATCCGGTGCGGGCGTGGACGGCACCGCGGCGACGATGCTCGCGCATTTCATCTCCTCCGGCGGGTGGGACAACCACATCGCGCGGGCGAGCCGGACCTACGGTGCGCGCCGGGCCGCGGTGCGGCGCGCGCTCGCGCTGCACGTTCCGGACGCGCACGTGATCGGCGTCGAGGCGGGCCTGCACCTCACCGTCGACTTCCGGTCGCCCGCGGCACTCGCCGCCGTGCTCGACAACCTCGAGGACCACGGCTACCGGGCGAGCACCGTCTCCGCCCACGCCCTGCAGGGACCGGACCTCCGCGGTACGCGCCTCCGAGACACCGGCCTCCGAGACTCCGGCCACCGAGACTCCGGGCCCGGAGCAGCCGGCCCCCACGAGCGCTCCGGCCTTCTGCTGTCCTACGCCGTGATCCCGGAGACGCGCGCGGACGCCGTCATCCGGCTGCTCGCCCCGCGGTAGGAGCGGAGCGAGCGGCGGCACGGTCAGAAGGGCGGTGGTTCGTCGTCCGGCGGCGGGAGGGACGCGGGGGCCGAGCCGGCGAGGACGGCGCCGAGGCGCTGCTCGATCGCGCTCACCGGTTCCTGTGCGCGCAGGAGCTCCCCGATGTTCCGCTCTCGGATCCGTTCGCGCCGATCGTGTTCCTGCTGCAGCCGGGTGGGACCGCCGGGGCTCCGGGGCTTCGACGGTGCCGCCGGCGGACTCGTCCACGTGATGCGGGTCAGGTCGGGGAACAGGCCCAGGATCGTGCCCGACGGGTCGACGACGACCCGCCGACCGTTCGGTCCCGTCCACAGGATGCGGCCGTCGGGCAGGTGGGCGTCGACCCAGATCCCCGCCGTTTTCAGCTGATGGTGGGGCAGGCACAAGGGCTGTCCGTTGTCGGCGGTGCTGGCTCCGCCGCGCTCGGGGTCGGCGTGGTCGTATTCGCGCCTGTGGTCGATCTGGCAGCGCGACGCCGGCCGCGTGCACATCGGGAACACGCAGCGGGGGAACAGGATGTGGAAGTACCTCTTCAGATCCGCCGAGAACCGGTACCCCGTGCTGCCCTGCGCGATCACCAGCGCCCGAGGGCTCAGTGCTCGCGGGGAGTGAGTCGGTGTGGGGCGAGTGTGCGGCCGCCGGGCAGCGGCCGTGGCCGCTGCGTCACGGGTGCCTGCTGCACTGTCCGAGGCTGCTGCGTTACAAGTGTCTGCCGCACCGGCCGTGTCCGCTGCGCCCGCCCCGTTCGCCGGGGAGCCTGCGCGGCGGCAGCGCGCCGCGAGCAGGATCCCCACCGGACGACGGTGCACCAGATCGATGCCGGACCACCGGTACATCGAGCCCGGTTTCGGCGCAGTCGATTCGGCGGTGGTGGTCGCTGCTGGATCGGCGTCCGCCGCCGACTCGGCGGTGGGGGAGTCGTCGAGCTCCTGGCCGAAGGGGCGGATCACGGCGTCGTCGCGGCGGCTGACCTCGCGGGCGTGCTCGGCCGTGATCGGGCCGTGGCAGATCAGGTACGCGGCGTCGGTATCGGTAGGATCGGCGAGGGTCTTCCCGTTGACCACCACGTGGACGAGGGTGCGGTACCGGACGATGACGCGCGCACCGTCGGAATCCTCTTGGCCCTCACCGGCGTGCCGGATCGGGGCGAAGCGGCACACGGGGACGGCGCATCGGCACCCCAGCGTCGTGAAGCCGCGGAACAGCATGACGAACGCATCGGCCCGCCGCTGCGACGCCGTGCGCGGATCGCAGTCGCACGCGGTCTCCGCGACCTCGTCGACCCGGGACTCGAGCTCCCGGATCTCGTGTGCGGTGAGCAGTGCGTACGCCATCGCCATACCGTCGTCCGCGGGCCGCACGGTGAACGTGCGATCCTCCTCGGCCTGCTTGCGCCGCCGCTCCGCCGCCGCGGGGTCGATGTCGTGCACGATCCGGTCCGCGGCTTCCCGCAACGCCGGGATCGCGGTCAGCTGCTCCGCGCAGGCCGTGAGCACCGCGGCGAGGCGTTCGTCGAACTCGAGCGCCTGCGCCGTCGACAGTGCGCGGCACCGGCTCAGCGCCTCCTGCCCGCCGCGCGCGGAGATCACGTTCGCGTCGACGAGCGCGAACACCCGCGGCAGCCGTTCGACGAAACCGATCGCCTGGTCGATCGCCGTCTCCGCCGCGGTGGGGCCGAGAAGCAGGGCGACCATCACCTCCGCCTTGAGCGCCGAGTACGCCAGCGACAGCTCCTGCCGGCGTGCGTAGAAGTCCGCCCCCTGCTCGATGTCCGATGACAGGAACGCCGACTCGCGCTCGCCGTACCGGTCGCGGAACAGCGCGTACGTCGCCGTCATCGTTCGGCAGAAGGCGCGGTTCTCGACCCGACGCTGCTCGTCCAGCATCTCTCCGAGCTTCGCCGAGGGGACGACGGCAGTGACCAACCGCGGAGGCAGCAGTGCCTCCGGCAGGTTGACCAACGCCGTCGTGTGATCCACGTCTTAATCGTACACCCGTTCGAGACAAGTCGCAATGGTGAGATCGCATCCAATCGCGGCGGGGTGAGAGCGCGCGTGGTCGGCGATGCGGAGCGAGTTGCCTCTGCAAAACTCCGTCGGATCGCGACCGACGACGCCGAAGGTGTGCTTTCCTCCACACGGGCGTTCCGCCCGAATTCGGTTCCGTGCCTAAGGAGGCCCGCTATGAATCGCACCCTCGCCCTCAGCTCTGCGATCGTCTTCGCGTCGATCGGACTCGTCGCGTGCGGCGGCGGCTCCGACAAGGGGTCCGACTCGAACTCCGCGAGCACGGACGCCAAGACCACCGTCACGGTCGACGGGAAGGAACTGACCGGCGTCGACCTGAGCAAGGTGGGCTGCACCAAGCAGGGCGACCGGATCGCCATCGGCGCCGGCGGCACGTCCGGCGGCGTCGGCGCCACCCTCAAGGACGGAAACCCGCCCACCGTCGAGACTGTCGCCCTCACCGTCGACGGGAACGCCCTCGGCGTCGGTCCGGGTGTCGGAGAGGCCACCGTCAAGGTCGACGGTAAGCGCTACACGATCTCCGGCACGGCGCAGGGCGGCAGCTTGAGCAACCCGATGGCGGGGATCGTCAAGAAGCCCTTCGAGATCGTCGTCAGCTGCAGCTGACGCGCGCCTGCGCGACCGCCTCGGCGGGGCTCCCGTGCCACGGCTCGCCGTGGCCGGGAGCCAGTACGCCCGCGTCCAGTGCTGCGATCGCCTCGAGGGTTTCGACGGTGCGCGGGAGGTCGTGGCTGAAGAAGCCGGGAAGGAGCTGCGGCCCCGTCGAACCCGACAGCGGATGGCCTGTCACCAGGGCGTCGCCCGTGGCGACGACGCCGCCGGGCAGGAGGAACGCGGTGTGCCCGGAGGTGTGGCCGGCGCAGGGGATCGGCACCGGTGCACCGGGCAGGTCGAGCGGAGCGCCCGCCTCGGGCACGGAGAAGGGCTCGGCGTAGGGCATCTCGACGTGGCCGAGTACGCCGACGCGCGCGACATCGGCCATCCACCGCAACGTGCGCGGTCGCCAGGCGATGGGCAGCAGGTCGAGCGGCGCGGCCTGCTCGTGCGTCTCGCCGCGGGCGTGCGCGATCTCGTCGGGGTGTGCGAGAACCGGTGTCCCGTAGCGCTCGTGCAGTTTCGCGACGCCGCCCACGTGGTCGATGTGGGCGTGCGTCACGAGGATCGCGCGGACGTCCTCGGGGCGCCGGCCGATCGACGCCAGCTCGGCCTCGACGCGGTCCACGTCGCCCGCCCAGCCCGCGTCGATCAGCGTGACCTCGGCACCGTCGACGAGGGCGAGGAAGTTGACGTGCGTCCCGGACCCGAACCACACGCCCTGCGCGAGCTCGCGCATCACTCGACGGCTGCCGATTCCCCGTCGAACGTGAGCCACACCGCCGAGTTCGGGCCGAGCACGACCTCGACGGAGGCCTCCCGGCCGTGCCAGGAGCGGGACTCCGCGGTCACGCCGCCCATGTTGCCCGCGCCGGTGCCCTCGTACGCGGAGGAATCGGTGTTGAGGATCTCGCGCCACGAGCCGGCGAAGGGGACGCCCACGCGGTAGCGCTCGTGCGTCTGCCCGGAGAAGTTGTACAGGCACAGCACCACGGAACCGTCGCTGCCCCAGCGCAGGAAGCTCAGGACGTTGTTCTGCGAATCGTTCGCATCCACCCACTCGTAGCCCGACGGGGTGGTGTCCTGGCTCCACAGCGCGGGGTGGGAGCGGTACGCCGCGTTGAGATCCCGCGTGAGCGACTGGATCCCGGCGTGCAGCTCGCCCTCCCAGCCGTCGAGGCTGTCCCAGTCCAGCGAGCGCTCCTCGGACCATTCCCGGACCTGCCCGAACTCCTGGCCCATGAACAGCAACTGCTTGCCCGGGTGGCCCCACATGTACGCGAGCAGGGCGCGGACCCCGGACGCCTTGGTGTGGGCGTCGCCCGGCATGCGGGTCCACAGCGTGCCCTTGCCGTGCACCACCTCGTCGTGACTGATGGGGAGCACGAAGTTCTCGCTCCACGCGTACATCAGCGAGAAGGTGACCTCGTGGTGGTGGAAGTTGCGGTGCACCTGGTCGCGCCCCAGGTAGCCCAGGGTGTCGTGCATCCAGCCCATGTTCCACTTCATGGTGAAGCCGAGGCCGCCGAGGTTCGTCGGGCGGGTGACGCCGGGCCAGCTCGTGGACTCCTCGGCCACGGTGACCACGCCCGGGAACAGCTTGTGGACGGTGGCGTTCATCTCCTGCAGGAACTCCACCGCCTCGAGGTTCTCGCGGCCGCCGTACACGTTCGGCGTCCAGCCGCCCTCGGGGCGGGAGTAGTCGAGGTACAGCATCGACGCCACGGCGTCCACGCGCAGACCGTCGACGTGGAACTCGTCGAACCAGTAGAGGGCGTTGGCCACCAGGAAGTTCCGCACCTCGCGGCGACCGAAGTCGAAGACGTAGGTGCCCCAGTCCAGCTGCTCGCCGCGCTGCGGGTCGCCGTGCTCGTAGAGCGGCTTGCCGTCGAACCGGGCGAGCGCCCAGGCGTCCTTGGGGAAGTGGGCGGGTACCCAATCCATGATCACGCCGATGCCGCGGGCGTGCATCACGTCCACGAACTCGCGGAACTCGTCGGGCGTGCCGAACCGCGAGGTCGGCGCGAAGTACGAGGTGACCTGGTAGCCCCACGATCCGCCGAACGGGTGCTCGGCCACCGGCAGCAGCTCGATGTGCGTGAAGCCGGTCTCGGTCACGTAGTCGGCCAGCTCGTTCGCCAGGTCGAGGTAGCTCAGACCCTGCCGCCACGAGCCGAGGTGCACCTCGTACGTGCTCATCGGCCGGTCGGTGGGGATCTGCTTGGCGCGCTCGGCGATCCAGGCGCCGTCGCGCCACGTGTGATGGCTCTCCGTGACGATCGACGCCGTGGCCGGGGGCACCTCGGTGCGGCGCGCCATCGGGTCGGCCTTCTCGACGGGGCCGCCCTCGGTGAAGATCCGGAACTTGTAGGCGGCACCGTCGGCGACGCCCGGAACGAAGACCTCCCAGACGCCCGACGAGCCGAGTGTGCGCATCGGGAAGGACTCGCCGGACCAGTACTCGAAGTCACCGATCACCGTGACGCCGCGTGCATTCGGCGCCCACACGGCGAAGGAGGTGCCGCTGACCTCGCCGTCGGGCGTGGTGTAGCTGCGCACGTGCGCGCCGAGCACGTCCCACAGCCGCTCGTGCCGTCCCTCGGCGATCAGGTGTTGATCCAGCTCGCCGATGGTGGGCAGGAACCGGTAGCCGTCCGCGACGATCGCGCTGCCCGTGGGGTAGAGCACCTCGTACCGGTAGTCGGCCGGGTCGGAGATGGGGACCTCGGTGCCCCACAGCGAGCCCTGGATCCGGGCCATCGGGTAGTGCTCGCCGCCGATCACCGCCGCCACCGCGGTGGCCCCGGGCTTGAGCGCCCGCAGCACCGTGCCACGGGGCGTCGGGTGCGCGCCCAGGATCGCGTGGGGATCGTGGTAGGTGCCGGACAGCAGGCGTGCGGCGGTGTCGGGGTCGACGGCCGCCGCGGCCGAACTGGGGCCGACGGGGTTCTCGCTCATCATGCCTCCCGGTAGGACAGGTCGCGACGGTGCTGCGGGCTCAGTGGGGGCAGCACCAGGATGTGCGCGACATTGCGCCAGGGCTCCAGCCGTACGAAATTGGCCTGGCCCCAGTGGTAGACCTCGCCCGACACCTCGTCGCGCACGGGGAACCGCTCGTGCCAGTCCATCCCCAGCGCGGGCAGGTCCAGCCACACGTTGCCGGCCTCGGCGCCGAAGGGGTTGAGGTTCACCACCATCAGGACGAGGTCGCCGGTGTTCGGATCGTGCTTGCTGTAGGCGATCAGCGCGTCGTTGTCGACCGCGTGGAAGTGCAGGTTCCGCAGCTGCTGCAGCGCGGGGTGCCGGCGCCGGATGTCGTTGAGCCGGGTGATCCACGGTTCCAACGACTCCCCGCGGCTCTGCGCCGCCTTGTAGTCGCGCGGGCGGAGCTCGTACTTCTCCGAGTCGAGGTACTCCTCGCTGCCCTCGCGGACCGGGACGTGCTCGTAGAGCTCGTATCCCGAGTACATGCCCCAGCTGGGGGAGAGGGTGCCGGCGAGTGTCGCGCGGATGGCGAACATGCCGGGCCCGCCGTGCTGCAGGCTCTCGTGCAGGATGTCCGGCGTGTTCACCCAGAGGTTGGGGCGGCAGATGTCGGCGTTCGCGGCGTGCTCGCGCGCGAACTCCTCGAGCTCCCACTTCGCCGTGCGCCACGTGAAATAGGTGTAGCTCTGCGTGAAGCCCAGCTTGCCCAGGCCGTACATCCGTGCCGGGCGGGTGAACGCCTCGGCCAGGAACAGGACGTCCGGGTTGACCTTCTTCACCTCGGCGATGAGCCAGTGCCAGAAGTCCGGCGGCTTGGTGTGCGGGTTGTCCACCCGGAAGATCTCGATGCCGCGCTGCACCCAGAACAGGGTGACGCGCAACAGCTCCCGGTAGATGCCGGTGCGGTCCTCGTCGAAGTTGATCGGGTAGATGTCCTGGTACTTCTTCGGCGGGTTCTCGGCGTACGCGATCGTGCCGTCGGGCAGAACCGTGAACCACTCCGGATGCTCTCGCGCCCACGGGTGATCCGGTGCCGCCTGGAAGGCCAGATCGAGCGCCACCTCCATGCCGAGGTCGCGGGCGCGCTGCGTGAAGTAGTCGAAGTCCTCCAGCGTGCCGAGTTCGGGATGCACCGCGTCGTGCCCGCCGGCGGCCGAGCCGATCGCCCACGGCACGCCGACGTCGTGCTCCTCCGGCGTCAGGGTGTTGTTGCGTCCCTTGCGATTCACCTCGCCGATCGGATGGATCGGCGGGAGGTACACGATGTCGAAGCCCATCTCCGCCACGCGCGGCAGGTCCTCCGCAGCGGTGTGGAAGGTGCCGTGCACCGGCTTGCCCTCGTGGTCCCAGCCGCCCGTGGACCGCGGGAACAACTCGTACCAGGACCCGAACAGCGCGCGGGTGCGGTCCACCCACACGCGGTACGTCCGCGATTTGGTGATCAGGTCGCGCACCGGGTACTGCTGCAGGAGCCGGGTGATGTCGGGATGCAGTGCGGCGCCGGTCCGTTCGACCAGGCTGCGGTCGCCGTCGCGCAGGGCTGCGGCGGCGGCGCGGACGGAGGCCCGGTCACCGTCGGGCACGCCGCCCGCGGCGCGCTCCAGAAGGCGGGCACCGAGCTCGAGGTCGTTCGCGAGCTCCGCCGGGCCCTGGCCCGCGGCGAGCTTCTTCTGCACCGCGCTGCGCCAGGTGGTGGCCGGGTCGGACCATCCCTCGATGCGTAGCGACCAGTAGCCCGTGAGGTCCGGCCGGAACAGCGCGTGGAACACGTCGGGCTCGGCGGCCGGCGACATGCGGATGTAGGTGGAGGAACCGTCGGGCCCCGTCACGACGACGGACGCCGCCACGGCGTCGTGGCCCTCGCGCCACACGGTCGCGGACACCGGCACGACCTCGCCGACGACCGCCTTACTGGGGTATTGCCCGCACGACACCACGGGTTCGATGTCGTCGATGCCGATGCGCCCTGTCACCGGGCCAACGGTAGTCGACGCGGCCGGTTTACGGGCGAGTACTCCCGGCTCGTGCGGGCCCGGCGCCGCGCCGTCTGCGGGCGTTTCCGGTTGTGCCCGGACGGGTCCGGAAAACGTGGTCAGGACTGGGAGAGACGCTGGAGCGCCGCTACCGCGACGGCCCGGTCCGCGGTCTCCCAGAACGGCGGCAGCGAGGCGCGGAGGAAGCCGCCGTAGCGCGCCGTCGCGAGCCGGGAGTCCAGCACGGCGACGACGCCCTTGTCGTCCGTCGAGCGCAGCAGCCGGCCCACTCCCTGCGCCAGTAGGAGGGCGGCGTGGGTCGCCGCGACCGCCATGAAGCCGTTGCCGCCGCGCGACTCGACGGCGCGCTGCCGGGCCGTGAGCAGGGGGTCGTCGGGGCGGGGGAAGGGGATCCGGTCGATGAGCACCAGCGACAGTGACGGCCCGGGCACGTCGACGCCCTGCCACAGGCTCAGGGTGCCGAACAGCGAGGTCGACGGGTCGGCGGCGAAGTCGCGCACGAGCTGGCCGGTGTTGCCCTCGCCCTGGCACAGGATCGGCGTGTCGATCCGCTCGCGCAGCGCCTCGGCGGCGGCCTTGGCCGCGCGGGTGGAGCTGAACAGTCCCAGGGTCCGGCCGCCGGCGGCCTTGATCAGCGTCTCGATCTCGTCGAGGACGGCGGGGTTGGTGCCGTCGCGGCCGGGAGGCGGCAGCTTCGTGGCCACGTAGAGGATGCCCGACCGCGGGTAGTCGAAGGGCGAGCCCACGTCGAGGTGGCTCCATTCGATCTTCGCGTCGGGCTTCTTCCCCGTGGCCAGCGCGGGATCGCGGTCCGGTTCCGGGGCGTCCCCACCACCCGCGCGGGGGAGGCCCCACGATCCGGCGACCGTGTCGAAGGCGCCGCCGACGGCGAGGGTCGCCGACGTCAGCACCACGGTCGATTCGCCGAACAGGCGGGTGCGCAGCAGCCCGCCCACGGACAGCGGCGCCACGTACAGCGTCCGGCGGAAGCCGCCGCCGCGGACCGGGACGTCGGAGGTCCAGACCACGTCGCGGCGCTTCGCCTCGTCGGGCTCGTCGAACGCGGTGAGGACGCGGACGGCGGTGTCGTGCACATCGTCGAGGGCCGTGAGTGCGGCGCTGCGCGCGGCCGCGGCGTCCGAGTCGAGGTTGGCTCCGCGGGCGGGGCCGACGGCCGTCCGGACGGCCCACGCGGCGTCGCGGACGGATGCCAGAGCGGGCCCGGCACCGTCGGGCAGGCCGAGCCAGCGGCGCGTGCCGGACGCGTCCAACAGTTGGGTGAGCCCCTCGGAGGCGGCGACCAGGGCGTCGGCGATCTCCTCCTCGACGAGCTTGCCCGCACGACGCGCGGCGGCGGCGACCACGCTGCCCGTGAGCTCCGCGGTGGCGACGGAGGTGACCCGATCCACCAGCTCGTGCGCCTCGTCGACGACGACGGCGTCGTGGTCCGGCAGCACCTTGACCTCGGTCATCGCGTCGATGGCGAGGAGGGCGTGGTTGGTGACCACGACGTCGACCTGGCCCGTCTTCTTGCGCGCGGCCTCGGCGAAGCAGTCCTGGCCGTAGGTGCAGTTGGTGGCGCCCAGGCACTCCCGCGCGCCGACGCTGACCAGGCGCCAGGACTGGTCGCCGACGGCGGGGGTCAGCTCGTCGCGGTCGCCGGTCTCGGTGTCGCTGCTCCACTCCCGCAGGCGTTTCATCTCGCGCCCCAGGCGCGAGGCGGCGAACGGATCGAAGAGTTCCTCGCTGTCCGGCTCGGAGGCCACGGAGCTGTGCAACTTGTTGAGGCACAGGTAGTTCCCGCGTCCCTTGAGGATCGCGAACTCGGGCTCGCGGCCGAGGTCCTTCTTCAGTGCCTTGGCCAGGCGCGGCAGGTCGCGATCCACCAGCTGCTGCTGCAGGGCGATGGTCGCGGTGCTCACGACGACCGTCTTGCCGGAGGTGACGGCGTGCCGGATCGAGGGCACGAGGTAGGCCAGTGACTTGCCGGTGCCGGTGCCGGCCTGGACCGCGAGGTGCTCTCCGGTGTCGAGGGAGTGGGCGACGGCCGCGGCCATCCGCACCTGTCCGTCGCGCTTGCTGCCGCCGAGTGCGGTGACCGCGATGTCCAGCAGTTTCGGCACGATCGGCGGTTCGGTCACCCGGAGAGCTTACCGGCCCGTCGGGGTCACGATCTCGCACCGCGGCCCCGTGGCGCGGGCGAGTCGGTGGTCGAGGGTGGCCAGGCGGCAGTCGAACGCCTCGGCGACGGCGACGTAGGAGGCGTCGTAGGTCGTGACGTTCGCGCGTAACTCCCATGCGCGGTCGGCAACAGCTGCGAAGGATACGTAGGTCGTCACGGCCAGTCGGTGCAGCCGACCGAGGGCCTGTCTCGCGGTGACCTCATCGATCTCGCCTCGGGAGAGAGTCCTTCGGATGATGTTCGCCGCTTCGAAGGGCATGAGCTGAGGGGCCACGATGGGACCGTCCTCGAGCATCGACAGCGCCCAGTCGCCGTCGTCCCCGAGGTCGATGAATGCCGCGACGACCACGGACGAATCCAGGACCTGCGTCATCGACGGTCAGCGTCTCGATCAGCGAGAATCGACTCTGTCGTGACTGTGGAACGCATGTGGCGCTTGCTCGCACGGATCTCCGCGACCAATTCGTCCACGTCGGGCCGACTCGCGGTTTCGTCCGCCAGCCGCAGCATGTACTCCTGGAGGGACTGACCCCTGCGCGCCGCGCGTGCGGCCAGTTCGTTCCGGGTCTCCTCCGGGACGTTGCGGATGGTGATGGTGGTCATGCCGTGATTCTACTGCCGGTGCATGCAAAATGCATGCACGATTCCCGGCCTGATCGACGGGCTGATCGCGGTGGACGATGATGATCGCGTGGACGACAAGATCGAAGAGACCCGCCGGCGGGTGCAGCGCCGCACCCTGGCAGTAGTCATGGCCGGGCAGGTGCTCGGCGGGGCGGGACTGGCCGCGGGGATCACCGTCGGCGCGCTGCTCGCGCAGGAGATGCTCGGTTCGGAGGCCCTGACGGGCCTGCCCATCGCGATGTTCACCTTCGGTTCGGCGTTCACGGCGTACCTGGTGGGCCGGATCAGCCAGCGCGCCGGGCGGCGGGTCGGGCTCGCGGCGGGCTTCGCCGCCGGCGCGGTCGGCGCGTCCGGGGTCGTCCTCGCCGCGGCGATCGGCAGCGTCCCGCTGCTCTTCGCGTCGTTCCTGGTCTACGGCGCCGGCACGGCGACGAATCTGCAGGCCCGCTACGCCGGGACCGATCTCGCGTCCCCGGCCACGCGGGCGACCGCGGTCAGCCTGGCGCTCGTGTCGACCACCGTCGGCGCCGTCGCCGGGCCGAATCTGGTCACGCCGCTCGGGGAGCTCGCGCGCTCGCTGGGGCTTCCCGCGCTCGCGGGCCCGTTCCTGCTCGCCGCGGTCGCCTACGCGGCGGCGGGTGCGGTTCTGTTCCTCCTGTTGCGGCCGGATCCTCTGCTGCTGGCCCGCGAACTCGGCGCGGGCCACGAGCCCGTCGCCGGCGGGCAGCACACCGGGGTGCGGAGCGCGGCGTACCTCGGCGCGGCGGTGATGGTCGTGACCCAGATCGGGATGACTGCGGTGATGACGATGACCCCGGTGCACATGCAGGCCCATCATCACGGTCTGGGCGCCGTGGGCATGGTGATCGGCCTGCACATCGCGGGCATGTACCTGCCCTCGCCCATCACGGGCGTGCTCGTCGACCGGGTCGGGCGGATGCCGATGGTCGTCGCTTCGGGGGTCGTCCTGGCGGCGGCGGGGCTGCTCGCCGCGGTCGGGCCGGGGGACTCGCTGTGGGCGAACATCGTTGCCCTGGTCCTGCTCGGGGTCGGCTGGAACTTCGGGCTGGTGGCCGGAACCGCGCTGGTGGTCGACGGCACGGAGCTGGGCGACCGGGCGCGGGTGCAGGGCAAGGTGGACGTGCTCATCGCGCTCGCCGGCGCCGGTGGTGGTCTCGCATCCGGCGCGGTCGTCTCGGCGTGGACCTACCCGGCGCTCGGGCTGGGTGTGGCGGCGCTGACCGTCGTCGCGCTCGGCGCCGCCGTCGCACGCTGGCGTCCGGCGGCCCGTCCGGCGCTCTGACCGTGTGGTGGCCTCAGCGGGGTTGTACGAGGCGCCGGGCCGCCTCGACCGCGGCGGCCCGTCTGTCCGCAACCGATCGCTCGGTCTGATCGTGGAGACGCGGGTGCCTGTTCGGAACTGCCTGATCCCGCGCGATGCTGACGAGCATGCCGACGAGCTCTGGGGCGTGCCAGAAATCGTCGATCAATCCCAATGACTGGGCGCGGCGGATCTCCGCGACTTTAGCCCGGAGCATCGCTACGCGCGGGTCATCGGCCGGCAAGGGATCCGTCACTTCCAGTTCCGCCCAGAATTGAAGTCGAGCGTTCTCGGGGTGTTCCAAGAAATCGTCGAACAGCCTGCCGACGTATCCGGGAAGATCGTCGCCGGAGAGTGCGAGGTCGTAGGCTGTGCGACTGATCCATTGACTGGAAACCTCCGCGAACAACTGCTCCTTGCTGTCGAAATAGGCGTAGAGCCGGTCCTTGCTGGCCATCGCGTCCGCGGCGATTCGATTGATCCGCGCGCCCGCCAATCCGTACCGCGCGAACTCGTTTTTCGCGACGGCGAGAATTCTGTCCCGTGTTGCTTGGCCTGCCGCTCGCATGCGCCCCACGATACCTCAGGCTTCCGCGGCGATGCGGACCGGCGCGAGGATCAGCGGGTAGTGCGAGCGTATGCGCGGAGTGCAGGTTCTGCCGGAACCGAATGGCGAGGAATGGACCGGGTGAATTGCTGCAGGTAATTGTTCGCGATGATCCCGATGTTCTCCTGGATGGCCGGCAAGGTCTTCGTACATGCACTCGCGTTGATCGATGCCTTCTGCAGCGGCCGCCCCGGGTTGGACAGTGTCGCCCGTATCAGGCTCGCCGTGATCGGCAGCCCGACGGCGGTCGCGTGATCGGAGGGGAGCGAGAGCGGGCCGCCGCAGGGTCCCCTGCAGGCTGACGTTGGTCACGTTGGGCCCGGGCGGCAACGACTGGGATTCACCGTGGACGCTGGGCTCGACCACATTGCTGAAGTTCAGGTAGAGAACGGTGTAGTTGACCTCCGGATAGGTCATGCCGCCGCGGTTCAGGGTGGAGATGAAGTGCGAATCGGGTCGTTGCTGCCAGAGCGCCGGTGAGCAGAAGGTGTTGATGACTCCGCACCCCAGGAGATTGACGACGGCAGATCCGTGATTGTCGGGGTCGATCCCGATGAGGTTGTCGACCATGTGTCGGGTGTCCGGCCAGAATTTCAATGCCCATCTCGGCAACGGGCCACCGCCTTGGCTCCAGCCCACGATCTGGACCTTCTTGCCGCTCGACGAGTTCATTTTCCGTAGGGCGTGAACAACGTACTCGGCGCTGCGCTGGATGTCCGCATTCGCCTCGTCCGGCAGTGTCACGGAGCAGAAGGGAGTGCCTTCCTCGCGAAAGGCCTTCATTAAGTTCCAGCCGAAGGCCGACTCCGGGGTCGATGCGGTTCCGGGGATCAACAGAACGGGTTCCGGACCGTCCTTGCCGAGCGGCTTCGGGCAATTCATCGCTCGGTCCAGAGCTGCAGTGGGTTCGCTGAGTTCGGGTCCTGAAGGGGCGCCTACTGCGGTCGACGGCGTGAAGAGAGAAGCGAGCAGCACTGCGAGTGTCGCACTTCCCGCGATGCGTGGTCCCTGCCGAATTCTGTGCCGTGTCGGAATCATTGTTCTGTCCTTCCCGAACCAAGTGGTTCGGGAAGGAGGCTACAACGATATCGGCGCATCTGTCATGGGAACGTACGGGAACGCATGGGACGGCGCCGAGCGTTGTGGGCCCGGCCGGGGGGCTCGTCGATCAGGGGGCGAGGTGCTCGCGCAGGGTGCGGGTCATCGCGCCCGCCGCCGCCGACGGTGCCGCCCGCGTCGCGAGGGACAGGTTGGTCCTGGCGGACCGGGCGATCGGCACCGTCGACAAGCCCGGGCGTCCGCCCGCCATCGAGGCCGTGAGGACCGCGACGCCAGCGCCGCGCTCGGCGAGCGCGAGCAGCGCCTCGGGGGAGTGGGCCTGTACGGCGGGGTCGACGACGGTGCGCTCGGCGGCGCAGGTGAGGTCGAGCGCGGTGCGCACGCCCGTGCCGGGCGGTAGGCACAGGACGGTGCGAGTGGCGAGGTCGGCGCAGGTCACGGCGTCGCGGCCGACCCACTCGTGGTCGCCCGGGACGACGGCCGTCAGGGGTTCGCGGATCAGGCGGTGCGCAGTGAGGCCGTCGGGAAGGGGGTGGGCGTGGGCGACGAGGGCGACGTCGAGAGTGTTCGTGCTGAGGCCCGCGATGAGCTCGTCCGAGTTGCCCTCCGCGACCTCGACGGTCACCGTCGGATGGTCCGCGCGGAACGCGGCGAAGCCGGCGAGGTAGCCGGGGATCGTGCAGCCGATGACGGTGCCCAGGCGCACGTGACCGCGGACCACGCCCGTGAGTTCGTCGGCGACCGTCCCGATCGCTGCGACCGCTGCGAGTGCGGCGCGGGCGTAGGGGACGAGCGCCGTTCCCTCGGGTGTCAGCCCGACGGTGCGGGTACCCCGGTCGAGGAGGCGATGGCCGAGCTCGCGCTCGAGCTTCGCGACCTGCGCGGACACCCCGGACTGGGCGACGTGCAGCGCGTCGGCGGCCGCGGTGAAGGAGCCGCGGTCGGCGACGGCGACGAGGTAGCGGAGCTGGTGCAGTTCCATCACTGAAGATGATAGGTCGAATCAGATTCAGCTGTTGGACTTCTTCGCTCGGCGGTCGCAGAGTGGAGTCATGACCGAGAACAGCACACCCCGCCAGCTCGCCGAGACCTACTTCCGCTGCTGGGAGGCGAAGGATTTCGAGCCCCTGCGTCCCCTCCTCGCGCCCGACTGCCGCTTCGCCGGGGTTTTCGGTGTGGCGAACGGACCGGACGAGTTCCTGGCCGGCCTGAACGGCATGGCGCAGGCGACCGACTCGCTCGAGATCCGTGCCCGCCTCGCCGACGATCACGACGTCATCACGTGGTTCGACCTGGGGATGGGCGGAGCCCCGG
Organism: Tsukamurella pseudospumae; assembly: GCF_001575205.1. Taxonomy (GTDB): domain Bacteria; phylum Actinomycetota; class Actinomycetes; order Mycobacteriales; family Mycobacteriaceae; genus Tsukamurella; species Tsukamurella pseudospumae. Next base: position 68,034 of record NZ_LSRE01000016.1, on the reverse strand, counting down.
CGACGGCGGTCGCGAACTGGACGCACGTCGAGAAAGGCCTGATCACCGCGGTGAACGTGACCTTCGACCCCCGCGAGATCCTGGCCGCGTCGGCCTGACCGGCGACCGCGGATCCGCTACCGAGCGCGGATGCCGTCGGTGAGGGTCGCGATGACGGTGCCCAAGAGGAGATCGAGTTCCTCCGGCCCCGCGCCGAGATCGCCCGGCCGCCACGCGAGGGCGAGCACGCCGTTCAGCGCCGCCGACAGGGCGGTGGCGGCGCGATCGGGGTCCAGGTCGGGCCGGGCGGTCCCGGCCGCGACGCCCTTGCGCAGCACTGCGGCGAGCTTCGCGTTCTGCTCCCGGGTGAGCTCAGCGATCCGGGCCACCGCGTCGGGGACGTCCGGCGGCTCCACCAGGATCCGGAACTCGTAGGGCCGCTCCCGCGCGAACCGGGCGTACTCCCTGGCGGCCAACAGGATCGTGGCCTCGGGGTCGCCATCGGTCCGGTAGGCCGCGTCCATGTACGCGCGGTTCTCCTCCATGGCCTGCTCGGCGACGGCGGTGAGCAGCGCGGATCTGCCGCCGACCCGGTTGTAGATCGTCTGCACCGCCACATCGGCCCGCTCGGCTACCGCCTCCAGGGTCATTGCGTCGGCGCCGTGGACGGCGACGATCTCCCGCGCGGCGTCGACCACCGCGCGCCGGTTCGCTGCGGCCTTGCGTTGCGCACGGGTGGGTTCCATGTCCAATACTGTAACCCAAGACATAATTGGAAGGTCTTCCAATTATGGAGGTTATTCCAGTATGGTTCGGAACATGACGCGCACAGACATCACCTTCCGATCCGGATCCGGCACCATCGCCGCCTGGCTGTACCGGCCCGCGGGGGCCGAGGGGGAGCGACGGCCGATCGTCGTCCTCGCCCACGGCCTCGGCGGCGTCAAGGAGGAGCGGCTCGACGCCTTCGCCGAGCGCTTCGCCGCCGCCGGCTACGCCTGCCTCGTCTTCGACTACCGGCATTTCGGGGCCAGCGGCGGCGAGCCCCGCCAGCTGCTCGACTCAGCTCGATGCTGCCCATGGAGTCGCTCGATCCGGAGGGCTTCGAGCGCGTCATCGACGCGAACCTGAACGGCGTGTGGCGCACCTTCCGCGCCGCGCTTCCGCGGGACTCGCGCGGTTACCTCCTCGCCGTCTCATCGATGGCGGCCTTCGTGCATTCCCCGCTCAACGGTCCGTACACCGCGAGCAAGGCCGGGGTGTGGGCGCTGTGCGATTCGACGCGACTCGAGGTGAGGCACCTCGGCGTCGATGTCGGTAGCGCGCACCCCACCTTCTTCAAGACCCCGATGATGGACGCGGTGCACGAGGATCCCGCCGGACGGAAGCTGTGGGGCGACAACGCCTCCGGTCTCTGGGCGATGATCCCGATCGACGACGTGGTGGAGGCGGTCGTCGACGGGATCGAGCGCCGGTCCGCCATGATCGTGGCCCCGAAGCGCAACGCGCTTGCGGCGCGCATCCTCGGGCTGATCCGGCCGCTCGTCGATCGCATCGGCTTCCCCGGCGACACCGTCCCCGAGGCCATCCGCCTGGCGTCCTCCCCGCAGCGGACGGAGAGGGAGACCGGGGTCGATACGCTGGCCCGATGACCGAGAGCGATGGGCGCCGCTACAGCGGCGTCGCGGCCGGTGCCCGGCGCGAGGAACGCCGGGTCCGGTTCCTCGACGCCGCGCTCACCGTGGTCGCCCGGGACGGGGTGGCAGCGGTGAGTGCGCGCTCGCTGTGCGCCGAGTCGGGCCTGCATGCGCGGTACTTCCGTGAGGCCTTCGACTCGCCGGACCAGGTGCTCACCGAGGCCTTCGACCTTCTGGCCGAGGCGGTCATGGCGCGGGTGGCCGGCGCGATCGGCGCGGTGCCCGACGGTCCGGATGTCCTCGAACGGAAAGTGCGTGCGGGCGTGCGCGGCTCGCTCGCCGCGGTGGACGACGACGACCGGCGCGCCGCGCTGCTCATGAGCGCGGACGTGCACCCCGGCCTGCGCGATCGGCGAGAGGCCCTGATCGACCTGCTCGCGGGTGCCATGGCCGCTCAGGCCGCGGAGATCCTCGACGACCCGCCCGACCCCGCCGACGCTCTGCTGTCCGCGCGCCTGATCGTCGTGGGCGGGATGCACCTGTCCATCGCGGCCGCAGCCGGGCGGATCGACGCGACCGTCGAGGTGATCGAGGAGGTCATGGTCGCCGACATCCTCAGCAACCGCGAGCTCGCGGAGGTGCTGCGGCGGCTTCGCGCGGAGTAGCGGGGCGGTATCGGTTCCGAGAATATTGTGGCTACATGCTGTAGCCAGATTGAGTTACGCTCGGGGCATGACTCTTGCAGCCCCGCGCACCGTCGACAGTCCCGAACGCTTCGACCGCGACCCCGAGTGGGCCGCGGGGACCGTCCGCGTCCTCCGGATCCTCCAGAAGGACCGCCGCCCGTTCACCGCCGAGGAGCTCGACTGGGCGCGAGAAGCGGTGAGCCGCGGCGACGAGCTCGGGAACCGGATGGGGCGGGCGGTGATCGACGACCGCGCGTTCTCGATGCGGGATCTCGACGCCGCACTGGCGTCCGGGACCACGCCGAATCCGGTGCTGCAGGAACTCCTCGACGCTGTCGGCTCCGCCGCGACGCCGTCCTGGGTGGACTTCGCCGCCTGCGAGCGCGGCGCCGCGGTCTGCCGGCGGTCCGGTTCGCTCGGCCTCGACGTGCTCGCAACGGCGTCGCTGATGACCGGCTACACGACCTCCGCGACCACGCGGCAACTCGTGGCCACCGGGCGCCTCGTCGACGGTGTCGACGCGCGCATCCACGAGACCACCCAGTGGTGGTCCGAGATCATCGGCGGCGACGTGCGGCCGCACGGGCGGGCCTGGCGGTCGGCGGTGAAGGTCCGGGTGATCCACGGGCTCGCGAACACGACGCTGCTGCGCCGCGAGGACTGGGACCTCGCCGAGTGGGGCGTACCGATCAACCAGTCGGACCAGCTCGGCACACTGGGGCTCTTCTCGACGACCTTCGTTCTGGGACTGCGTCTACTGGGCATGCCCGTCTCCGCGGACGAGGGGCGCGACGTGATGGCGCTGTGGCGCTACGTCGGCTGGCTGCTCGGCATCGACGAGCACGTCCTGCCCGCGACGGAGGGCGAGGGTCGGCGCCGGATGGTCCAGATCGGCCAGTACACGCCCGGACCGGACGCGGACTCCGCGGTCCTCGGCCGCGCGCTGTACGGCAACTGGGGGCGGCACGCGTACCCGGTCGGGTCGGCGCTCCGGAAGCGCTTCCACCAGCGCTACCTGGGCAGCATCGAGAGCGTGTTCGCGGGGCCGCAGGGCCTGCGCGACCTCGGCCTCCCCGCCGCGATGCCGTGGGCCCTGCCGGTTGCGTGGGCGACGAACCTGCCGGTCCACCTGGCCTCGCGCCTCTCCCCGTCGGCCCGCCGCTGGGCGACGGTCCGCGGCGAGCGGCGGATCGCTGCCTGGTTGCAGCGGAACCGTCCCGCCTGAGGGGAACTCAGGCGGGGCCGTCCTTGGCGATGGTGCGGCCGATCCGCCGGAGCAGATCGGCGGCGTCGGCCATCGATCGTGCAGGATCGGGCTCGAGCTCGGCGAGCGCCAGCGCCCGCTGGAAGCCCGCCCCGTGGATCTGGTCCGCGCTCAGGAGGTTCCGCCCGGACACGGCGATGACCGGGATTCCCGCGGCACGCGCCGCCGCGGCGACGCCCACGGGGGCCTTGCCGTGCAGCGTCTGCTCGTCCAGCGAGCCCTCGCCGGTCACGACGAGGTCGGCGCCGTCGAGCTTGGCGGCGAAGTCCGCCAGTTCGAGCACGATGTCGACGCCGGGGCGGGCGCGCGCGCCCAGCACCGCCATCGCGCCGAAGGCGGTGCCGCCCGCGGCACCCGCACCCGGGACGTCCCGGGCGTCGTGCCCGCCGGCAGCGGCGAGCAGGTCGGCGAAAACCCGCAGCGCGGCGTCGAGTAGTGCCACGTCGCCCGAGGTCGCGCCCTTCTGCGGGCCGTAGATCGCGGCCGCGCCGTCGGGGCCGAGCAGGGGGTTGTCGACATCACAGGCCAGGGTGAACCGGGCCTGCGCGGCCGCCGGGTGCAGGCCCGACAGATCCACCCGCGCAGCCCGGGCCAGCGCCGCGCCGCCGGGAGGGAGCGGCGCACCGTCGGCGTCCGTGATCGTGACCCCGAGCGCCTGGAGCATGCCGGCGCCCCCGTCGGTGGAGGCACTGCCCCCGAGGCCGATCACGATGGCCCGGGCCCCGTCGTCGAGGGCGTGTCGGATCACCGTGCCCAGGCCGAAGGTGGTGGCGCCGAGTGCGTCCGGCACACCGTCGGGCAACAGCTCGAGGCCGACCGCCGAGGCGAGCTCGACCACCGCGGTCCCACCGCCCCGGGCGTACGAGGTGGACACCCGGGCGCCCGTGGGGCCGGTGGTCTCCACTCGGACCCGCGTCCACCCCGCGGCCACCGCCGCGTCGACGGTGCCGTCGCCCCCGTCGGCGATCGGGGCGCGCAGCACCGTCCACTCCGGACGGACCTCGGCGATGCCCCGGGCGAGGGCGTCGACGACCCCGACGGCCGACAGCGAGCCCTTGAACTTGTCGGGCGCCAGCAGCACTCGCATGACGACTCCCTAATCCAGCAGGAGGAGCGCGGTCGGGGCGTCGGCGCCGGCGAGTGCCAGCTCCTCGAACTCGGCGACGTTGTCGAGCTCGGTGCCCATCGCGATGTTGGTGACCTTCTCCAGGATGATCTCCACGACCACCGGCACCTTGTGCTCGCGCGCCAGGGACTGCGCCTTGCCGAGGGTCTCGGCGATGAGCTCGGGGTCGGTCACGCGCAATGCCTTGCAGCCCAGTCCCTCGGCCACCTTGACGTGGTCCACGCCGTAGCCCTTGGGAACCTCCGCGATCGCGGCGTCGTGGGCCTCCGACACGTCGGCGTTGATGTTGTCGAAGCCGAGCTGGACGTGGAAGTCCATGTCGAAGGCGCGCTGCGCCTGGCGGATCAGGCCGAGGTAGGAGTTGTTCACCACGACGTGCACGTAGGGCAGGTTGAACTGCGCCCCGACCGCGAGTTCCTCGATCATGAACTGGAAGTCGTAGTCGCCCGAGAGGGCGACCACGTCGGTGCCGGGCTCCGCCTTCACCACGCCGAGCGCGGCGGGAATGGTCCAGCCGAGCGGGCCGGCCTGGCCGCAGTTGATCCAATGGCGCGGCTTGAAGACGTGCAGGAACTGGCCGCCGGCGATCTGCGAGAGGCCGATGGTGCTCACGTACCGGGTGTCGCGGCTGAAGACCTTGTTCATCTCCTCGTAGACCCGCTGCGGCTTGACCGGGATCTCGTCGAAGTGCGTGCGGCGCTGCATCGTCCGCTTGCGCTCGGCGCAGGACTCGACCCATGCCTCGCGGTTCGGCAGGGTGCCCGCCGAGCGCCGCTCGCGGGCGATCTCGACGAGCTGGTCGAGCGCGGCGCCGGCGTCGGAGACGATGCTGTAGTCGGGCGCGAAGACCCGGCCGATCTGCGTCGGATCGATGTCGACGTGCACGAAGGTGCGTCCCGCGCGGTAGACGTCCAGCCCGCCGGTGTGCCGGTTGGCCCAACGATTTCCGATGCCCAGCACGAAGTCCGAGGCCAGCATCGTCGCGTTGCCGTAGCGGTGCGCCGTCTGCAGCCCGACCATGCCGGCCGCGAGCCGGTGGTCGTCCGGGATCGTGCCCCAGCCCATCAGGGTGGGGATCACCGGAACGTCCAGCAGCTCGGCCAGTTCCACCAGCTTGTCGGAGGCGTCGGCGTTGATGACGCCGCCGCCGGAGACGATCAGCGGGCGCTCCGCGGCCTGGAGCATGTCCAGGGCCTTCTCGGCCTGCGCGCGGGTGGCCGCCGGCCGGTACACGGGCAGGGGCTCGTAGGTGTCCGGGTCGAAGTCGATCTCGGCGAGCTGCACGTCGATGGGCAGGTCGATGAGGACCGGGCCGGGTCGACCCGAACGCATGAGGTGGAAGGCCTGCGCGAACACGCCGGGGACCTGCGCGGGCTCCAGCACGGTCACGGCCATCTTGGTGACGGGCTTCGCGATCGACGCGATGTCGACCGCCTGGAAGTCCTCCTTGTGCAGGCGCGCGACCGGAGCCTGCCCCGTGATCGCGAGGATCGGGATGGAATCGGCCATCGCGGAGTACAACCCCGTGATCATGTCGGTGCCGGCGGGGCCCGACGTACCGATGCAGATGCCGATGTTGCCGGCCGTGGCGCGGGTGTAACCCTCGGCCATGTGCGAGGCGCCCTCGACGTGCCGGGCGAGCACGTGACCGATGCCGCCGTGCGCGCGCAGCGCCGCGTAGAAGGGGTTGATCGCCGCGCCGGGCACGCCGAACGCCTGCGTCGCGCCCTCGAGTTCCAGGATCTTCGCCGCAGCTTCAGCGGCACGCATACGAGCCATGTCAGTACTCCAGTGTGGTTGTGGTCAGGGAAGTTTCGGGTGTCAGCTGCTGCGGCCGGACAGGCGCTCGACGCCGCGCAGCAGCGCGGAGTGGTCGAGGCCGCCGTCGCCGTTGGCGCGGGCCGAGGCCATGAGCTGGGCGACGAGGCCGCCGAGCGGCGCGACGACGCCGGCCTCGCGCGCGGCGGAGGTCACGATGCCGAGGTCCTTGTGGTGCAGCTCGATCCGGAAGCCGGGCTCGAACTCGCGGTCGAGCATCTTCTGCGCCTTCTGGTTCAGCACCGCGGAACCCGCGAGGCCGCCGCCGAGGACCTGCACCGCGGCCGCGGTGTCGACGCCGTAGGCCTCGAGGAAGATGATCGCCTCGGCGAGGAGTTGGATGTTGCCCGCGACGATGAGCTGGTTGGCGGCCTTGACGGTCTGGCCGGAGCCCGTAGGGCCGACGTGCACGATGGTCTTGCCGACCACGTCGAGGACCGGCTTGGCGGCCTCGAAGTCCGCGGGAGCGCCGCCGACCATGATGGACAGCACCGCGTTCACCGCGCCGGCCTCGCCGCCCGAGACGGGGGCGTCGATGAGCCGGAAGCCGCGCTCGGACGCCTGCTCCGCGAGCCGGGTGGTCACGTCGGGGCGGATGCTCGAGAAGTCGATGATCAGTGCGCCGGAGGGGGCGTTGTCGAAGACCCCGCCCTCGCCCGCGAGGACCGCCTCGACGTCGGGGGAGTCCGGCACCATCACGGCGATGACCTCGGCGTCGGCGACCGCGTCGGCGATCGACTCCGCGGCGCGGCCGCCCGCGTCGACGAGCGGCTTGGCCCGCTCCGGCGTGCGGTTGAAGCCGGCCACGGTGTGCCCGGCGTTCTGCAGGTGCACGGCCATGGGACTGCCCATGATGCCGAGTCCGATGAAGGCGATGTTCGTCATGAGGAGTTCCTTTGCTGGAAGAGGAGTTCAGGAGGCGGCGACGACGGCGCTGCGCTCGGCGACGGGGAGCCAGGCGAAGGGGTCGCTCTGGCTCTGCTTGTACTCGAGGCCGATCGGGCCGCGGTAGCCGACGCGCTCGAGGTGGGCGAGGTGGCCGTCGAGGTCGAGGGTGCCGGTGCCGGGCTCGCCGCGGCCGGGATCGTCGGCGATCTGGACGTGCCCGATGCGGGCCGCGTAGGCGTCGATCGCGGCGCTCACGTCGTCGCCGTTGACCTGCAGGTGGTAGAGGTCGGCGAGCAGGCGCAGCGCGTCGACGCCCTGCTCGTCGCGGACGCGGTCCATGACCGCGATCGCGTCGGCGGCGGTGAGGAGCGGATACCGGGGCGCGCCGCTCACGGGCTCGATCAGGACGACGGCGCCGGCGCGCGCCGCGGCGCGGCCGGCCGCGGCGAGGTTCTCCGCCGCGACGGCGTCCTGCTCCTCGGGGGCGACACCGTCGATCCGGTTGCCGTACAGGGCGTTGAAGGCGGGGGTGCCCAGGCGCTCGCCGATCCCGACGGTCACCTCGATGTTGTCGCGGAACTCGGCGACGCGGGCCGGATCGGAGAGGATGCCGCGGTCGCCGTTGGGCATGTCGCCCGCGAAGAAGTTCAGGCCCGTCAGCTGCACGCCGGCGTCCTCGATCGCGGTCACGAAGGCGTCGATCTGGCGGTCGCCGGGGACGGCGGTGGCGAACGGCCACCAGAACTCGACGGCCTCGAAGCCCGCCTCGCGGACGGCGCGGGGGCGCTCGAAGACGGGCAGGTCGGCCAGCAGGATCGAGCAGTTGACCGTGTACTTGGCGGGGGCGTTGGCGCTCATTGGGGCTCCTTCTTCAGGCAGGACGTACGGCGGTGCAGGTTCTGGCGAGGTCGATTCGACCTGCTAGCTTTCGCCTGTCGGAAAGATCATTTCCGTACTATGGAATTGTTGCATGTGATGGGGGTCACGTCAACCCCGTTTCGCGGGGTTGGTCCGGGCCGGCCCGGAGACGACGAAGCCGGAGTGCGCGTTGGGGGGTGCACACTCCGGCTTCGGGGCGACGGTGTCGTCGGTCGGGCCGGGACGGGCCAGCTCGGCTCAGTGGCCGCTGCTGGGCTTCGGCGGATTGCTCCGCTCGTCGGGGACGGCCGCGAACACCGAGACGTCCGGTCTGTTGCCGGCCTTGATCTCGTTGAACAGGAAGTTGAGGACCACCGCGACCACTGCCGCCGCGCTGATGCCCGAGTGCATGATGGTGCCGACCGCGGTCGGGAACTGGTCCCAGAACTTCGGCGCCGCAACGGGGATCATGCCCATGCCGAGCGCGACCGCGACGATCACCATGTTGAGGTTGCCGTCGAAGTCGACGCGGGAGAGCGTCTTGATCCCGCTCGCGGCGACGGAGCCGAACAGCACGATGCCGGCGCCGCCCAGGACCGGGTACGGGATGGCTGCGATCACGCGCCCCACCACGGGAAGGAGGCCCAGGACGGCGAGGATGCCGCCGCCCATCGCCACCACGTAGCGGCTCTTGATGCCCGTCAGGGCGACGAGCCCGACGTTCTGTGCGAACGCGCTGCACGGGAAGGCGCTGAACGCCGGTGCCACGGTCGTCGAGAGCATGTCGGCGCGCAGGCCCGCCGCCACCCGCTTGGCATCGACGGGGGTGTTCACGATCTCGCCGATGGCGAGGATGTCGGCCGTGGTCTCCGTCATGATCACGAGGATCACGATGGTCATCGAGATGATGGCGCCGATCTGGAAGGTCGGCGTCCCGAAGTGCATCACGGGCGGCAGCGCGAACACGGGACCGGTGCCGACGCGGGAGAAGTCCACCTTGCCGAAGATCGCGGCGATGCCCGTTCCGACCACGATGCCGATGAGGATCGACAGTCGGGATATCGCGCCCTGGAAGAGCCGGCTGATCACCAGGATGATGAGCAGGGTGAGCCCCGCGAGGCCGATGTTGGCGGTCGATCCGAGATCCTTGGCACCCGCACCGCCCATCGACCACGTGAACGTGGTCGGGAGCAGCGACAGGCCGATGACCGTGATGATCGTGCCCGTGACGACCGGCGGGAAGTACCGGATCAGCTTCGCGAAGATCGTCGACAGTGCGAGACCGATGAGGCCCGCGACGATGATCGCGCCGAAGATCGGGCGCACGCCGCCGTCCTTGGCGATGGCCGTCATCGTCGAGACGCTCGCGAACGAGAGTCCCTGCACGATGGGCAGTCTCGCGCCGAACGGGCCCACGCCGATGGTCTGCAGGATTGTGGCCAGGCCGCTGACGAACAGGCCGGCGGTCACCAGCAGGCCCATATCGGTGGCGGACAGTCCGGCCGCTCCGCCCACGATCAGTGGGGGAGCGATCACGCCTCCGTACATCGTGAGGATGTGCTGGAGACCGTAGATGAAGGTGCGTCCGAGGGGGAGCTTCTCGTCCTCGGGCCGCTCGACGGTGGCGCTGGCGGTGGTCATCGTCTCAGTCCCTACTAGCAGAATCCGGGAACGCCGTGCCACGCCGAGCCCGCCTCGGGGGCGTCGTCGCGGACGACGCTCGCCTCGATGAGGCCGTACGGGCGGTCGGCGGCGATGAAGACCTCACCCGGGTTCTCCACGCCGAACGGCGAGAGGTCCACGAGGAAGTGGTGCTTGTTCGGCGCCGAGAACTTGATCTCCGCGACCTCGGGGTGCTGCTCGAGCACCGACTCACCCATGCCGTACAGGGTCTGCTGCAGGGCCTTGCTGTGGATCTCCGCGAAACGCTGCAGCAGGATCGCGCGGATCGAGGCGAACGAGGCGTCCCAGTCCACGTCGGTGTGCGCGTAGCGCCACTTGGCCACCAGCGAGGTCGCGAGGATCCGGTCGTCGGTCTCCTGCAGCGTCGTGTACTTGTCCTTGAGGAACCCGTGGAATTCGGAGCCGGTCGACTTGAGCAGCGTCAGGTCGTGAATGCCCGTGACCACGTTGGCCTTCCGGTCCGCCCCGCGGCCGTCGATGTTGACGATGGTCGAGCGGATGCCGCCGCCCGAACGGACGAAGGCGTGATCGTGGTCCTGGCCGTCGACCTGGATGCGGTCCCACGGGTACTCGTGCACCTCGATCCGGGCGCCGTCGGCCTTGGGCGTCGAGTCGATGAAGTGACCGCCGAGGGTGAGGGCGTAGTCCTCGATGGCGCCCACGCCCTTCTCCTTGGCGAAGGCGAAGGCGGTGTTCTTCTGAGTGTCGGTGGGCAGCACCGCGGCCTGGTCGCCGCTGCGGTGCGCGTCCGTGAAGTCGCCGCGGAGGGCGGACGAGACGTTCAGGTCGCGGATCGTGTGGCGGGCGGTGTCGCGGTAGACCCGCATCACGCGGTTCTCGGCCTTGCCGTACTGGTTGGGGCCCAGGTGGATTGCCATGATGGTCAGCTTCCTTTGTAGGTGGAGTAGTGGAACGGGCTGAGCAGGAGGGGGACGTGGTGATGGGGCACGGCGCCGTCCTGCGCGATGAGACTGAAGGTGATGGCGACCTCGGGGAAGAAGTTCTCCTGCCCGGTGGTCGCGGCGTAGCCGGCGACGTCGAAGGTGAGCCGGTAGACGCCGGGCGTCAGGTCGTCGGGGCCGAGGTCCTTGACGCGTCCGTCGTCGTCCGTGACGCCGTGCGCCACGGGGTCGACGGTGCCGCCCGGGCTGATCCGGTCCATCCGGACCGGTACGCCGGCCGCCGGGACACCGCGCGCGGTGTCGAGGACGTGAGTGGTGACGGTGCTCATGAACGCCTCTCTGTGAGTTCGTCTTCCAGATCCAGGACGCGGGCCAGGCGGCGCAGTGCGATGCCGCGCAGCTCACCCGCCGTGGCGACCGCCTCGGTGGCGTCGTCGTTCTCGAGCCGCTGCTGCAGCTTCGCCAGTACCGTCTGCGCATCGAGACCGGCGGCGTTCACCAGGAAGACGCGATCGAACCGCGCCTCGTACGCCTGGTTGCCGGCCAGGAGGGCCGCCCGGGTCTGCTCGTCGGTGGCGACGCTCGACTGCTCCTTGCGCGACCACGCGGCCTCGGTCGAGGCGCCCTGGGCGCGCTCGCCGATCCGGGGGTGGGCGGCGAGCGCGCGATCCACGTCGGCCGGGGTGAACGCGCCGGCGGCGGTGCCGGCGACGCGCAGGGCCTCCCCGGTGTCGGCGTAGGGCCGGCCGGCGAGCACCGTGTCCGCCCACGAGGGCACGTCGCAACACGCGAGGAGGGTGGCTCGGAGTTCGGCGCGATCCGCCGAGTTGAAGCCTTCGAGGTCCATCTGACCTGCCTTCTTTCGGTCTGCGGAAGAAGTTTTCCACTAATCGAAGAATGACATGTGAGCTGCGTCACGTCAACAGTTTGTTGAAAAATTGTTGCGGGCTACCATCGGGTGGTGCGTCTGACAGCGGAGTTCACCAGCGAACCCTTCCACGGGGAGGGCGAGGTCCCACCGCACGCGGAGCGCGCCGTGGAGGCTCTGCGCGAGGCCGGGCTGGAGCACGATTTCGGTCCGCTCGGCACGTCCGTCGACGGCGAGGCGAACGCGGTACTGGAGGCCCTTCGCGATGCTCTGACCAGGGCGTTCGCGAGTGGAGCGACGCGGGTCACCGTTCAAGTGGATCGCCTGCCGTGACCGAGTCGGTGCATCCGCTCGTCGCCGCGGTGCGGGAGCTCGTCGACCGGCTCGACGGCGAGATCGTCGGCGCGGAGGGGCTCCGGACCGGTGACGTCCCGCTCGTCTGGGAGGGAGAGACGGTCGCGGGGGTGCGGCTGCCGTCGGCGGACGTGCCCGTCGGGGATCTCGACGGTCTCCTTGCGAGCCTCGCGGATGAACTGGGGGCGCCCCTGAACCGGCTGGACCGCGGCGAGAAGCAGCGCGCCGTCCGGCTCCTCGAGGAGCGTGGCGCGTTCTCCTACCGCAAGTCGGCGGAGGTGGTCGCCGAAGCGCTGGGCGTTACTCGGTTCACCGTCTACAACTACCTCAACCGGATCCGCGGCTGACCTCGATCAGCCCACGGATCGCGGCGTCGGCCACCGCGGCCGGCACCAGCCCGATCAGGGTTCGGTACACGTACCCGTCCGCCGCGGCGAGGAGCAGACGCGCGCGATCGCGATCGCCGTCGAGTAGTGCGGTGGCGAGGTCCTCGGTGCCGCGGAGCGCCTCGCGGACGATCTCTCGCAGGCCCGGATCGGTGATGGCTTCGGCGAGGTAGGCGTACCAGACCTTCGCGCCGAGCCGCTGCGTATCGTCGCCCGGGATGGCGTGCGTGAGGAGGGTGAGCAACGCCTCGCACGGGTCGTCCGGAACGGGGTGGGCCCACGCGGCGAGGGCCAGGTACGAGGTCAGGGCGTGCCGGAGGATCGCGCTGCGGGTGGGGAAGTAGTGCTGGATGCGGCCCATGCTGATGTCGCCGCGCGTGGCGATGCGCCGCAGCGTCACCGCCGCGATGCCCTCCTCGGCGATGATCGTCCACACGACCGCGTCGATCTCCGCGCGCCGCTCCGCGTGGTCCACCTGTTTCGGCACCCGCCGATCGTAGCAATGCGGGTGCATCGCGACTCCGTTACAATGCGTATGCATTGCAAAGGAGGTGGTTCATGACTCGCCGTGTACGTCGGGCCGTCGCGGTCGTGCTGGCGGCGACGGCGGTCCTCGCGGGCGCCGGCGCGTACCTCGTGAAGGACCCGAGCCCCGTCGGGTACTGGCGGACCGCGGCGGCGCGCGAGACCTATCTGGAGGCGTACCGTCGGGCCTTCCTCGACCTGCCCGCGCCCACCGGGACCTGGGACGTGCGCACTGATTTCGGGGTCGTGCGGGCGTACCGGTTCGGGGCGCCGACGCCGGGGCGGGCACCCGTGGTGCTCGTGCCGGGGAGGTCGTCGGGCGTGCCGATGTGGGCGGACGTGCTCGCCCGCCTCCGCGATCGGGAGGTCTTCGCCATCGACGCGCTGGGCGACGCGGGGATGAGCGTGCAGGACCGGCCGTTCGGCGGTGCCGCGGATCAGGCGGCGTGGCTCGACGAGACGCTGGCGGGGCTCGGCCTGAGCCGCGTGCATCTCGTCGGGCACTCCTTCGGGGGATGGAGCGCCGCGAACCTCGCTGTCCGGTACCCGCAGCGGGTGGCGACCCTGACCCTGTGGGAGCCGATCCTCGTCTTAGCGGGGCTGCGGTGGCAGATGTACGTCGCGACCCTCCCGTCGGCCCTGCCCTTCCTGCCGGAGTCGTGGCGGCGCAAGGGGCTCGAGTCGATCGGCGGCGCCGAGGGCGGCGATGCGACCGGGAGCGCCATCGGCGCCATGATCGATGCCGGGGCCGCGGGGTACCGCGCCGCGCTGCCGACGCCCGAGCAGCCCGACGGTGCCGCCCTCGCCCGACTGACCATGCCCGTCTTCGTAGGACTCGGGGCGCGCAGCGCCGTCACCGACACCGCGGCCGCCGCGCGGGTCGCCCGGACACTCCCGAACGCGACGGTCCGGGTGTGGCCGGAGGGCACGCACTCCCTGCCCATGCAGTACGCGGACGAGTTGTTGGCCGAGCTGTCCGCGCTGGAGGCCCGTCGACCGAATTGACTTGTTGTACGCCTTCGTACAGCGACGTACAATGAGTGCGTGACCACCGTCAGTGCGAGCGAGGCGCGGCAGACCCTGCCCGCGCAGTTGGACCGTGTCGAGGCGGGGGAGCAGGTGCGGATCACGCGGCACGGACGGGTGGTCGCCGTGCTCGTCTCGCCCGATGCGCTGCGTTCGCCGCGTGCGGCGGCTGCGTGGGCGGCCGCGGACGCGATCGGTGCGCGCCTGGAAGCGGCCCGGCGGCGCCCCCTCAGGCCGGGAATCTCCGTCGAACGGGCGGATGAGCTCGTCCAGGAGATCCATGCGGACCGGCAGGCACGGTGAACCCACTCGTCGCCTTCGACGCAGACGTCCTCATCTACGCCGGACAGCTCGGCCACCCGTTGGGACGCCGGATCGTGCGGCTGTTTCCCGACGCGCCCGACGAGATCGCAGGAGTGGGGTCCCTGGTCCTCCTGTCGGAAGTCCTCGCGAAACCCATGCGCCTCGATCCCGCTTCCGCGGATTCGCAGCGACTCCTCGAACTGGTCGGTCGGCTCGACCTCTATCCCCTCGATGACTCGACGGCGCAGCTGGCACTCACGCTCGCGATCGCGTACAAGCTCAAAGCCGCGGACTCGATACACCTCGCGACGGCGATCGTCGCGGGGGCCGATCGGTTCCTGACCAACAACCGCAAGGGCTTCCCGAAGACGATCACCGAGATCGACATCGTCTACCCGGACGACATCCCCGATCCCGACGAATCCGACGGCGTTCCCGCGCAGTGATTCTCAGGTCACCGTGATGCCGGCGGCGGCGAACTCCGCCAGGGCCGCCTCCGTGGAGGACTCCGCGACGCCCGCGGTGTAGTCCGCGAGCACGCGCACCGTCAGGCCCGCGGACCGCGCGTCGAGGGCCGTGGCGCGCACGCAGTAGTCGGTGGCGATGCCGACCACGTCGACCGACGAGACGCCGTGCGCCGCCAGCCATTCGGCGAGGGCGGCGCCGTCGGCGTCGTGGGCCTCGAAGCCCGAGTACGCGGCCGAGTACGCGCCCTTGCTGAACACCGGGACCCGCAGCGGCAGCCGCAGATTCGGGTGGAACGCCGCGCCCTCGGTGCGCGCCCGGCAGTGCACGGGCCAGGAATCCACGAAGTCCGGGGTCGCGGAGAAGTGCGCGCCGGGATCGATGTGCCAGTCCCGGGTGGCGACGATCGTCGGGTACCGGTCCAGCAGGTCGTCGTGGATCGCGCGGGCCACCGCGGCGCCGCCGGCCACCGCCAGCGACCCGCCCTCGCAGAAGTCGTTCTGCACGTCCACGACGATCAGTGCGGTGCTCACCGCCGCTCCTCGAACCGCGTCGCGATGGCGGGCTCGCCGTTCGACAGGCCCAGCCCCTCCCAGGGGAGGCTCACGAGCGCCTCCCGCAGGTGCGTGCGGGCGTCCTCGAGGCCGGGCAGGCCGTCCACCTGGTCGCCGCCGCGGACCAGCGGGATCTGCAGCGGCGTCGCGGTCAAGTGCGCGGGCACCGTCGGTGTCGCGCCGGGCCGGAACAGCACCTCCTCGACGATCGTGCCGGTGCTGCGCGCGAGCCGGACCGCACGCTTCTCCCCGCCCTGGGTCTCCTTGTGCGAGCTGCGCTTCGCGACCGGCAGGCCGTCGACCTCCACGAGCTTGTAGACCATGCCCGCCGTCGGCGCGCCCGAGCCGGTGACCAGCGAGGTGCCGACGCCGTAGACGTCGATGGGCTCGGCGCGCAGCGCGCCGATGGCGTACTCGTCGAGGTCCCCCGACACCACGATCTTCGTCCGCGTCGCGCCCAGGCCGTCGAGCTGTGCCCGCACCTGGCGGGTGATGATGCCGAGATCGCCCGAGTCGATCCGCACGCCGCCGAGCTCGGGGCCCGCCGCGCGGACGGCGCGGTTGACACCCTCGGTGATGTCGTAGGTGTCCACCAGCAGCGTCGTGCCGGCGCCCTGCGCCGCGACCTGGGCCGCGAACGCGGCCTCCTCGTCCGGTCCGTCCGGGCCCGTGTGCAACAGGGTGAACGCGTGCGCCGCCGTGCCGCCCGACGGTACGCCGTAGGTCCGGGCGGCCTCCATGTTCGAGGTGGTGGTGAAACCGGCGAGGTACGCCGCGCGGGCCGATGCCACGGCGGCTCGTTCGTGCGTGCGCCGCGAACCCATCTCGATGAGCGGCCGGCCCGCGGCCGCGGACACCATGCGCGCCGCGGCGGAGGCGATCGCGCTGTCGTGGTTGAGGATCGACAGGATCAGCGTCTCGAGGATCACGCCCTCCGCGAAGCTCGCGCGCACCGTCAGGAGCGGGGAGCCCGGGAAGTACAGCTCGCCCTCGCGGTAGCCGTCGATCTCGCCGGTGAAGCGGTAGTCCCGAAGCCACGCCAGCGTGTCCGCGTCGAGGAAGCGCTCGACGACCGCGAGCTCGTCGGGCCCGAACCGGAACCGGCGCAGCTCGTCGAGGACGCGGGCGGTGCCCGCCACGACGCCGTACCGGCGTCCCGTCGGCAGGCGGCGCGCGAACACCTCGAAGACGCACGGACGGTGCGCGGTGCCGTCCTTGAGCGCGGCCGCCAGCATCGTCAGTTCGTACTGATCGGTGAGCAGGGCGGAGCTCCGCGAGGGGGAGCCGGCCCCGTTTTCATCTACCGTCACACTGGGTACCCTAGAACCATGACCGACAGCAGCGCAGCGGCCCCGGGAAGTGCCGGTGGTCCGGGCGGAGGTTCCACTGCTGCCCAGCCCGGTACGTCGGCGGTGCTCGAGCGCAAGACCGACGAGGCGATCGACAAGCCCTGGGTCACCGTCGTCTGGGACGATCCGGTGAACCTCATGTCGTACGTCACCTTCGTGCTGCGGAAGCTGTTCGGGTACAGCACCGACAAGGCCAAGGAACTGATGATGCAGGTGCACACGGAGGGGAAGGCCGTGGTCTCCACGGGCGACCGCGACAAGGTGGAGGGTGACGTCCGCAAGCTGCATGCGGCCGGTCTGTGGGCGACGATGCAGCGCGACAGCTGAGTGCGTAACTGGCAGGTCAAGCGAGGCGTGCGCGGCGATGCCCGCTTCGTCTCGAAGATGGATCCGGAGGAGGTCGGCCTCGTCCGGTCCCTGGTCGGCTCCCTGATCGAGCTGTTCGACGAGCGCGAGGACTCCGCCCCGCACGACGAGCTGGCCGAGCTCACCGGACTGCGGACGGGGCACTCCGAGCCGCCCCCGGAGACGGTGCTGCGGCGCCTGCTGCCCGACTTCTACCGGCCGGACGCGAACGCACCGGGCGCCGAAGGGGCCCCGTCGGGCGAGTTCGCCGAGGACCTCAACGCCGCGCTCCGCTCCCTCAACGAGCCCGAGGTGATCGACGCGAAGCGCGCCGCGGCGCAGACCGTGCTCGCCACCCTGCCCGAACGGGCCGGCACCGTCACTCTCACCGAGGACGAGGCGCAGGACTGGCTGACCTGCGTCAACGACCTGCGCCTCGCGCTGGGCACGCTGCTCGGCATCACCGCGGACCTGCCGGACGGGCCGTCGTCGGACGACCCGACGCGCGCCGGGCACGTGGACGTCTACCACTGGCTCTCGGCACTGCTCGACGTGCTGGTCTCGGTGATGCTCGACCGCGAGCCGGAATAGGCCGCGCCCGGGCGCGGTTGCAGGGTGCGTGACGGGCCTGCACATCCGGCGTGAGCTGGTGGAGACGATGATCGCCCACGCGCGCCGCGACCACCCGGACGAGGCGTGCGGCGTGATCGCCGGGCCCGAGGGCTCCGATCGGCCCGAGCGCCTCGTCGAGATGCTCAACGCCGAGCGTTCGCCCACCTTCTACCGGTTCGATTCGGGCGAGCAGTTGCGCGTCTGGCGCGGCATGGACGAGCGCGACGAGGAACCGGTCGTGATCTACCACTCGCACACCGCCACCGAGGCGTACCCCTCGCGCACCGACGCGCGGTTCGCGTCCGAGCCGAACGCCCACTACGTGCTGATCTCCACCCGGGACGAGCTGGGGCCCGATGCGGAGGTCCGCAGCTACCGCATCGTCGATGCCGTGATCACCGAAGAGCCCGTCCACATCGAGGAGGACTGATGTCCGTCACCGTCTCCATCCCGACCATCCTGCGCCCGCTCACGGGCGACGCGAAGCGCGTGCCCGCGTCCGGGGCCACGCTGGGGGCCGTCATCGACGATCTCGAGACCCGCCACACCGGGATCAAGGACCGCCTCATCGCCGACGGGGCGCTGCACCGGTTCGTCAACGTCTACGTCGATGACGAGGACGTGCGGTTCACCGGCGGGCTGGACACTCCCGTCGCCGACGGCGGCACCGTCACGGTGTTGCCCGCAGTAGCCGGGGGTTCCCGGTGAGCCCCGCGGCGCAGTCCCGTCGTGCCCTGCTTGCCCGCTGCGCCGGTGGCTAGGTTCGACTCCCTCCTCGATTCGCTCGGCGGGACGCCGCTGGTCGGGCTGCCGAGGCTCTCGCCCCGCTGGGAGGGGACCGACGGTGCGCCGCACGTCCGACTGTGGGCCAAGCTCGAGGACCGCAACCCGACGGGGTCGATCAAGGACCGCCCGGCGCTGCGGATGATCGACGAGGCCGAACGCGACGGCCGGCTGCGCCCCGGCGACACGATCCTCGAGCCCACCTCGGGCAACACCGGGATCAGCCTGGCGATGGCCGCGAAGCTCAAGGGCTACGGGCTGGTGTGCGTGATGCCCGAGAACACCTCCGCGGAGCGGCGGCAGCTGCTGACCATGTACGGCGCGCGGATCATCGACTCGCCCGCGGCCGGCGGTTCGAACCGGGCCGTGGCGGAGGCGAAGAAGCTCGCGGCCGAGCATCCCGACTGGGTGATGCTCTACCAGTACGGCAACCCCGCCAACGCCCGCGCGCACTACGCGGGAACCGGTCCCGAGCTGCTCGCCGACCTACCCGAGATCACTCACTTCGTGGCCGGCCTCGGCACCACCGGCACGCTCATGGGCACCGGCCGGTACCTGCGCGAACACGTGCCCGGCGTGCAGATCGTCGCGGCCGAGCCGCGATACGGCGAACTGGTCTACGGACTGCGCAATCTCGACGAGGGCTTCGTCCCGGAGCTGTACGACGAGTCGGTGCTCACCCGCCGGTTCTCGGTGGGCTCCTACGACGCCGTGCGCCGCATGCGGCAGCTGATCGACGAGGAGGGCGTCTTCGCCGGGGTCTCCACCGGCGGCGTGTTGCACGCCGCGCTGGGCGTCGCGAACAAGGCGCTAACGGCAGGGGAGCGGGCCGACGTGGCCTTCGTCGTCGCCGACGCCGGATGGAAGTATCTGTCGACCGGCGCGTACGACGGTACGTTGGAGGATGCGGAAGAGGCCCTCGAGGGCCAGCTCTGGGCCTGATCGGCCCGAGCCCGCTCGCGCGAGGAGGTCGCCATGACGGTTCCCAGCAACGACGGTGCGCCACGCTCCCTCTCGGCCCGGGTCGCCGGGAGCACGGCGGGGCGCTCGGCCGTCCTGATCGTCGTCTTCGTGGCGGCGCTGTGGCTGCTCGAGGGCATCGACACCGTACTCGGCAACTCCCTGGACCAGTGGGGGATCCACCCGCGCTCCGGGGAGGGCGTGATCCGGGGAGTCGTGATGGCGCCGCTGCTGCACGGCGGGTGGGAGCACTTGGCCGCCAACAGTGTCCCGGCCCTGATCCTCGGCTTCGTCGGCCTGGCCGCGGGCGCGGGCCGGTTCCTGATCGCCACCGTGATCATCTGGCTGGTGGCGGGTGCCGGAGTCTGGCTCACGGGCGGTACCGGCACCGTCGTGATCGGACTCTCCGGTGTTCTGTTCGGGTGGATGACATACCTGGCGCTGCGCGGACTGTTCACGCGCAGGGCGCTCGACATCGTCGTCGGCGTGGTGCTCATGGTTCTCTACGGCGGCATGCTGTGGGGTGTTCTCCCCGGTCAGCCGGGTGTTTCGTGGCAGGGGCACCTGTGGGGAGCGATCGGCGGCGTCATCGCCGCGGTGCTCGTCGGCCGCCGCGGCCGTACCCGCCCGGGAGCGGGGAATTCACGGCAGGTCGGCGCGATCGCCACGTGACGATCGCGGATCTGGCAGCATGAGCTTCATGCGTCTCACCATCCTCGGGTGTTCCGGCAGCGTCGGCGGTCCACGGGCGGCCTGCTCGGGCTACCTCCTGGAGGTGGACGGACACGAACCCGTGGTCATGGATTTCGGCCCCGGGGTCCTGGGCGAGTTGCAGCAGCGAGTGGACCCGAACACCGCCACGGTGATGCTCTCGCATCTGCACGCCGATCACTGCCTCGACCTGCCCTCCCTGCTGGTGTGGCGCCGCTACCATCCGACGCCCGCCGCCGGCCGCGCGCGTCTTATCGGGCCCGCCGACACCCCCGAGCGGATCGGCCGCGCCTCCGCCGAATCGGCGGCGATGCTCGACGACATCTCCGACACCTTCGACTTCTCCGCCTGGACCGAGGGGGAGGACCTCGCGATCGGTGGCTTCACCGTGCGGCCCTTCCGCATGTTCCACCCGCCGGAGTCGCACGGCCTGCGGATCACCGCGCCCAGCGGCAAGGTCCTGGCGTACACCGGTGACACCGGCGTGTGTGAGAACCTCGTCGAGGTGGCGCGCGGCGCCGACGTCCTGCTCGCCGAGGCCAGCTGGACCCACGACCCCGCGAACCGACCACTCGGGGTGCACCTTTCGGGCGTGGAGGCGGGGCAGGCCGCCGCGGACGCCGGCGTCGGTCGCCTGCTGCTCACCCACATCCCGCCGTGGACCTCGCGCGAGGCCGTGCTCGCGGAGGCCCGCTCCGTCTACGACGGCCCCGTCGACGCGGTGACGGGCGGCGACGTCTTCGAGCTCTGACGACCCCGGCGCCGTCGTAGGCGATAGGCTGGGCGCGTGAGCAGACGCGCAGACGGCAGGGCCGACGACGAACTCCGCCCCGTGACCATCACCCGGGGATTCACCCAGAACCCCGCAGGCTCGGTGCTGGTGGAGTTCGGCAACACGAAGGTGCTGTGCACCGCCAGCGTCGAGCTGGGGGTGCCGGGATGGCGCCGCGGCTCGGGGCAGGGGTGGCTGACCGCCGAGTACTCGATGCTCCCCGGTGCCACCCATGAGCGCAGCCGCCGCGAGTCCACCAAGGGCAAGGTGGGCGGGCGCACCCACGAGATCTCCCGGCTGATCGGCCGGTCGCTCCGCGCGTGCATCGACCTCGCGGCCCTGGGCGAGAACACGATCGCCATCGACTGCGACGTCCTGCAGGCCGACGGCGGCACCCGGACCGCGTCGATCACCGGCGCGTACGTCGCCCTGTGCGACGCCGTCACCTACCTCGGCGCGGCGGGCAAACTGACCGACCCGCAGCCGATCTCGTGCGCCATCGCCGCCGTCTCGGTGGGCGTCGTCGACGGGCGCGTCCGGCTGGACCTTCCGTACGAGGAGGATTCGCGCGCCGAGGTCGACATGAACGTCGTCGCCACCGACACCGGAACGCTGGTCGAGGTGCAGGGCACCGGCGAGGGCGCGACCTTCGCCCGCACCACGCTCGACTGGATGCTCGACTCCGCGATCGCGGGCACGGAGAAGCTGTTCGCCGTGCAGAAGGAGGCGCTCGCGGCGCCGTACCCCGGCGTGCTGCCGGAGTTCGAGGGCGAACAGAAGAAGAAGTTCGGTCAGTGACCGCCCGCTTGTTGCTCGCGTCCCGGAACGCCAAGAAGCTGCGCGAGTTGCGGCAGGTGGTGGCGGACGCGGGCATCGTCGGCCTCGAGGTCGTCGGCCTCGATGAGGTCGAGCCCTTCGAGGAGTTGCCGGAGGACGCACCGTCGTTCGAGGGCAACGCGCTGATCAAGGCCCGGCAGGGGTACGAGCGGACCGGCCTGCCCTGTCTCGCGGACGATTCGGGGATCTGCGTCGACGCGCTGAACGGCATGCCCGGCGTGCTGTCCGCCCGCTGGTCCGGGCGCCACGGCGACGACCCGGCGAACACCGCGCTGCTGCTCGCGCAGCTCTCCGATGTGCCCGCCGAGCGGCGGGGCGGGGAGTTCGTCTCCGCTTGCGCTCTCGTCTCCGATTCTGGGGAGTCGACGGTGCGCGGTGTCTGGCGGGGCACGATCCTGCGCGAGCCCAGGGGCGACGGTGGCTTCGGCTACGACCCGGTGTTCCTTCCGGAGGAATCGACGGTGACGGCGGCCGAAATGCCCCCGGAACAGAAGAATGCCGTGAGTCATCGTGCGCGAGCACTGAGTTCGCTGGTCGATCCTCTCCGAGAGCTGGCGGCGCGCGTCCCGGAGTAAGTCCGTGCGGCACGGTACCGTGGCGTCGTGAGCAGCAGACCGTCGTCGGGCCGCGGTGCCCGTGTGGCCATCGCGCTGCTGTCCGTGCTCGTGCTCGCCGTCACAGGCACCGTCTGGTGGAGCACGAACCTCGTGATCGGCGGCTTCAACGTCTCCCGCGCCCTGGCCGAGGCGAAGGTGGCGAAGTCCACCGGCGGTGCCAAGAACATCCTGCTGATGGGCCTCGACACCCGGAAGGACCAGAACGGCGACGATCTGCCGTCCGACATCCTCCAGCAGCTGCACGCCGGTACCAGTGACAACGGCGGCTACAACACGAACACTCTGATCCTCATGCACATCCCTGCGGACGGCAAGAAGGTCACGGCCTTCTCCATTCCGCGCGACGACTACGTCACCTTCGCCGGCGTCGAGTCGCGGAAGAAGGGCAAGATCAAGGAGGCCTACGGCACCCGCAAGGCGGAGGTCGAGGACGAACTGGTCGCGCAGGGCGTGAGCGATCGCAAGGAACTCGAGAGCAAGGCCAGGGAGTCCGCGCGCGCCGCGACAATCGCCACCGTCGGGAAGCTGGTCGGCGTGCCGATCGACCACTTCGCCGAGGTCAGCCTCGTCGGCTTCTACGACCTCGCGCAGACCCTCGGCGGTGTCGAGGTGTGCCTCAACAATCCGGTGCGCGACAGCTACTCCGGTGCGGCCTTCCCCGCGGGGCGGCAGAAGCTGAGCGCCGCGCAGTCGCTGGCGTTCGTCCGCCAGCGGCACGGGCTCGCCGACGGTGACCTCGACCGCACGCACCGGCAGCAGGCCTTCATCGCGGGTGTCATGGTCCAACTGCAGAAGCAGGGCGTGTTCGGTGACGTGCGCAAGCTGCAATCGCTGATCGCGGTGGCGCAGAAGGACGTCGTGGTCTCCGACGGATGGAACCTGCAGGAGTTCGCCCAGCAGGCGGGCCAGATCGCCGGCACGAACCTCACGTTCACGACGCTGCCCGTGCGCGGCTACGCCACCGTCAACGAGCAGGCGGTGAACATCATCGATCCCGCGGCCATCCGCGCGCAGGTGCAGAAGGCCTTCGGGCAGTCGGTGCCCGGCGGCGACGAGTCGGCCGACTCGGACGAGTCCTCGAGCTCGTCGGCGGCGTCGGACGGCACCACGCAGGCGCCGCACCCCGTCGGCTACACGCAGCCCGCTTCGCCGGCGACGACCGTCTCATCCACCCCGTCCGACGGTCCCACGCCCGACGCCGGAACCACCCTGCGGGGCGGCCAGATCCCCTGCGTGGACTGAGTGTCGGCGACGACGGTGTCGCCCGTGCGTTTGGCGGCGTACATGGCGCGGTCGGCGCGGCGCATGAGTGCTTCGATCCCGCCGGCGTGCGCGACCCGGGAGACACCGTCGACCGCCACACCGATGCTGGTGGAGACCCCCGCACCGGTCTCGTCGGACCAGAGCCGGATCGCACGCCGGATGTCCTCGGCGGCGACCCGGTAGTCCTCCGGCCGCAGTCCCACGAGCAGGGCTGCGAACTCGTCCCCGCCGAGCCTCCCGACGAGGTACTGCAGGCCCGCCAGACGTTGGTGCATGATGTCGGCGACGGCGATCAGTACGGCGTCGCCCTGCGCGTGCCCGAGGCGGTCGTTCACGGACTTGAAACCGTCGAGATCCAGCTGGAAGGCGCCGACGTGATCGTCGGGATTACGTGCCTGTTCGGACAGCCGCATCGATGACCGGCGGAGGAAGCCGCGCCGGTTGAGGGCGTCGCACAACGCGTCGGATTCGGAGACCGTGGCGTCCTGCGACAGGAAGGCGGTCCCGATCTGCACCGCCCAGGGCACACCGATGACCGTCGTCATGACGATGATGGCCTTGATCACTGCGAGCACCGCGCCGTGCGTGCCCCACAGCAGTGGGACGAAGTAGGCCAACGACGCGACCGCCAGCGTGGACTGCGCGACGAACACGCCGGGCGGCAGCATGAACGCCGCGAAGGTGGCCGTGAGCGCCAGGGTGGTGAGCCCGAAGGCGCCCGCCATCGGATCGGCGTCCGTGGTCGCGACGAGGACGATCATCACGTTCGACGTGAACACGAAGACGGTCGCCGTGCGGAGCGCGGGCGTGGGAGGGAGTTGCCATCGTAGGGCCCACCCGAACGCGACCACTGCACCGGCGACCTGCACGGTCACCGAGTAGGGGGTGCGCTCGGTCGCGCTCAGGAGCAGCGCGACCGCGGTGCCGCCGAGCACTGTGGCGCACACGCTCACCACGAGCAGGAAGCCGCGCCGGAGGCCGCGGGTGGTGAAGTACTCGATCCGTCGGTCGTAGTCCGGGCGGCCCTCCCACCACGTGACCGTGATGTTGCGGATCGACGCGCGAATCACGCGGAGGTGGCGCTTCGCCCACCGCTGGACGGAATTTCGCATCGATGGATTCTAGCGTTGCGATGGCGGGAACACGGAAGGAGCCCGCGCGCGGGCGGCGGCAGGGGCGGTAGGTTCGGATTCGTCCGTTCTCGTCGAAAGTGAAGAGGTGCCGCGCATGACAAGCTCCACAACCGGAATCCGATTCGCCGCGGCCGTGCTCGCCGTCGCGTTCGTCCTCGCCGGATGCACGAAGCAGGGCGGCGACACCACCTGTGAGAACTACCAGAAGATGTCCGATTCGGACCAGCGTGATCAGGTGACGAAGCTGTACAAGGACAAGCACGGCGACGAGCCCTCGGCCATCGTCGTCAGCGGCCTGCAGCAGCAGGCGATCCTGTACTGCAAGACCGCGGGGAAGCCGGACGCGAAGATCAAGGAGATCCCGATCTCCTGAGCGCCCCCACGGCGAAGGCGCCGGCTCGCGGGAGCCGACGCCTTCGTGGTGCGGGGTCAGTACTGCGAGCAGGTCTTGGCGACCGTCGCGATCGTGCTGTTGATCTTCGCCTGGTTCTGCTGGTAGTACGCGGCGAGCTGCGGGTTCTGACGTCCCAACTCGTGAATCCGTGCGTTCCGCTCCGCCGGCGGCAGGGCGAGGATCCGCTGCGCCTCGGCCCGTCCGCCCGGCAGTTGGTTCACCATCGTTTGCGCTTCGGGCGCGACCGCGACGGTTGCGCGTTCGACCTGGGCGACGGTGCAGTTCGTCCCGGGGACCGGGTCCGACGGTGCCGCCTGCGCCATTGCGGCAGGGGCCAGGACGAGCGCGCCGGCCGCGCCGGTGGTGGCGGCGATCTTCCAACGAGTGAGCATGGTGTTCTCCTTTCGTCGTCGCCCGGATGCATCGGTGGATGCCGATCCGGGCCACATCGCCGAACGTACCGCGATGAATCTGAGTTCGGGCCAAGAGAATTCACAGGTAACGCCGGTTCGCAGCGGGAGATCGTGCTGCGCGGGGTGTCTGTCCAGGGGAATCACGGCTGAGAAGGGGACCGAAGTAATCGGCCGAAAAACTTGCCGCAAAGCGGGGTGTGATCGATTCGCCAGGGTGTGTTCCTGGTGATGCGGCGGAGCCGGTTCACGACGATGAGGGAGTAGGCGAGCGCGGAAAGAAGCAAGGGGCCGAATGGTCTTAGACCACTCAGCCCCTCCGCTTGACCCGACCCGCGAGTCTCAGACGGTCTGCACCGCGACGGCCTGCGGGCCGCGATCGCCAGCCTCTTCCTCGAAGCTGACGCGGTCATTCTCGTTGAGGCTGCGGAAGCCGCCGTTGCCGAGGATGCCGGAGAAGTGGACGAAGAGGTCCTTGCTGCCGGAATCCGGGGTGATGAACCCGAAGCCCTTCTCGGCGTTGAACCACTTGACGGTGCCCTGCTTAGCCATGCGACTACTCTCCTGAGTATCAAAAGTGTTGCAAGACCGAGTGTTTCGATCTTGGGTATTGCGGAGGTACGCAGAAACAAGGCCACCGGAACTACTCACGGAGTCAAGAATGTGTCCGCCGCGGAAAATCTTCGCGAAACGAGCCACCAAGAAAATCAACCGACTTCACAGTAGCAGAAACATCGGTCAGCGGCTAGGCCTAGAGCGATCTGCAGTCGATCGTAGGGTCAGCTCATGCTCCACGCGAGGAGCGCGGCGACCGCGGCTCCGAGGATCCACGGCCACCTGCGTCGGCCCTTGGGCTCGACCTTCTTGTCTTCAGTCATGTTCTTTCCCAACGTAATCGGCTTCTAGTGCATCAGGTGGTGCTGCGGTGTTGCGCTTGTGGGGATGCGTGCAGGTGGCGGAGAGACCCGGTGCCCAAATCAGGATGGGGCGACATGGGTCCGGGCCTCGTGGCGCTCCCCGGGCCGATTCCAAGGTCGGCGCTCTGGGGGCGTTACCTGCGCACCACGGCGCTCTTTCAGAGTAGCCCTGCCGCGGGGTTCGTGCAGGTGTGCTGCACCGATGACAGATTCAGGTACGCCGGGTCCGTCGCACGCGGTTCACGACGGCGGGGGAGTATGCGAGGGCCTCGGGCCGGTCCAAGACCGGTTGACCAGCTGCACATGCCGCACCGGCGTCGCGTCCGACTGGGACGGATCGCGTCCTCTTTCGTCCCGCGCTGCTGCCACCACGCGGTGCGCCCGGGGAGACTTGAACTCCCACACCCTGAGGTACTGGAACCTAAATCCAGCGCGTCTGCCAATTCCGCCACGGGCGCGTGCGACAACGGACCGTACCCGCTGCGGCGCAGGTCACGATACCGGTTTTCGGACGCCGTCGCCGCGACGGGTACCGTCGAGGGCGTGAAACGTCGTCGCCATCGTCCCGCGCTGATCGCGTTCGTCGTGGTCGCCGCCCTGGCGTGTCTGGCGCTCGGCTGGTGGCAATGGGGACGGTTCGAGTCGACGGCAGGTTCCGCCCGCAACCTCGGCTATGCGATGCAGTGGCCGCTGTTCGCCGTCGCCTTCATCTGGGGTTACAAGCGGTTCGTGCAACTCGAGGACGAGGCCGAGCTGCAGGAGCAACTCGAAGCGGAGGAAGCCGGCGCACCTGCCGAGGTCCGGTCCGCACCGAAGTCCGCCGTGCCGGTCGCCACGAAACTCACCGCGATCCCGGAGGGATTCCTGCCGAGCCGGGCGATCGCACCGTCGGCCCCGGACACCGCACCCGACGACGCTGCGCACGACGAGTACAACCGTCTCCTCGCCGACCTGGCGACGAGCGAGAAGATCGAGGAGAAGAAGTGACCGAGGCACCCGTGACCTCCGCCGAGAAGCTGGCGGCGAAGCGCCGCGATCAGGTCGGTAGCGCGCTCAAGCGGTATCGGTTCATGGCGACCCTCACGGGCGTCGTCCTGCTGATCTTCTGCGCCGAGATGATCTACAAGTACCTGCTGGCGAAGGCGTTCGGGTGGGAGAGTCCGGCATGGCTCTTCTACTTCGGGGCCGTCCACGGTTGGTGTTACTTCATCTACCTGCTCGTCACCCTGGATCTGGGATCGAAGGTCCGGTGGCCTGCGAAGCGCTTCCTGCTCACGCTGCTCGCCGGCACGATCCCGTTCGCGTCGTTCTACTTCGAGAAGAAGAACTCCGACGAGATCCGGGCCACGTTCGACCTCTGACGCGCTGAGACGAGAAACGCTGCCCACTCCCGATGCCGATGGAGTGGGCGGCGTTCGCGTATCCGAAGGTCAGCCGTAGATCTCGGCGATGTCGGCGGCGCGCTGATCCATCACCACGTTCCGCTTGACCTTGAGCGTCGGCGTGAGCTCACCGCCGTCGATGCTGAAGTCGGTGGTGAGCACGCGCCACTTCTTGACCTGCTCGGCCTTGGAGACCAGCGAGTTCGCGGTGTTCACGGCGGAGGTGATCTCGGCCTGCAGGGTCTCGTTCGCCACGGCGTCCTCGATCGAGGTGTCCGCGGGCAGCCCGTGCGCGGAGAGCCAGCCCGGCAGGGCCTCGGCGTCGAGAGTGATCAGCGCGGCCACGAAGGGTTGCTTGTCGCCGAGGAGCATGGCCTGCGAGACCAGCGGGTGCTGGCGGAGCGCGTCCTCGGTCTGCGCGGGCGCGATGTTCTTGCCCGCGGCGGTCACCAGGATCTCCTTCTTGCGGCCGGTGATCGAGAGGTAGCCGTCGGCGTCGAGCGAGCCGAGGTCGCCCGTGTGGAACCAGCCGTCCTGCAGCGCGTCGGCCGTGGCCTCGGGCAGGCCCCAATAGCCGCCGAAGACGACGGGGCCGCGGAGCAGGATCTCGCCGTCGTCGGCGATCGCCACCTCCTGGCCGGGGATCGGACGCCCGACGGTGCCCACGCGCTGCTCGGAGGGGCTGTTGCAGGTGATCGCCGCGCTGGTCTCGGAGAGGCCGTAGCCCTCGTACACGGTGACGCCGGCGCCGCGGAAGAAGTGGCCGAGGCGCGCGCCCAGGGGAGCACCGCCCGAGACGGCACACGTGCAGTTGCCGCCGAGGGCCTCACGCAGCTTGGAGTAGACGAGCTTGTCGAAGAGCGCGTGCTTGAGCTTGAGCACCAGCCCGGGGCCGCCGGCTTCGAGGGCCTTGCTGTACTCGATCGAGGTCTCCACCGCGGCGTTGAAGATCTTGCCCTTGCCGCCCTCCTCGGCCTTGCTGCTCATCGTGTTGTAGACCTTCTCGAACACGCGCGGCACGCTGAGGATGTAGGACGGCTTGAGCTCGCCGAACAGGCCGGTGATGTTGGACAGGTCCGCGGTGTGCGCCACCCGGATGCCGTGCTGAACGGCGGCCACCGAGATCGCGCGGGCGAAGATGTGGGCGAGCGGCAGGAACATGACGGTGCTGTCGCCGGGCTTGGTCATCTCGCTCAGGCCCTGATGGATGCCGTCGTACTCGGAGAGCAGGTTGTCGTGCGTGAGCACCACGCCCTTCGGCTTGCCGGTGGTGCCGGACGTGTAGACCAGCGTGGCCTCGGCGGTGGACTCCACCGCGGTGGCGCGGGCGAGATAGGCCTCGTCGGCGACGGCGGCACCGTCGGCGGTGAGGGCGTCGACGAGCCCCTCCTCGATGACCCAGACCTGTACGCCCGCGGGCACGCCGGCGGCGATCCGGTCCGCGGTGGCGCGGGTGTCCGTGATCAGCGCGATCGAGCCCGAATCGGAGAGGATGTGCTCGACCTGGGCGGCCGAGTTCGACTCGTAAACCGCCACCGTCGAACCCCCGACGGACCAGTTGGCGTAATCGAGGAGGGCCCACTCGTACCGGGTGGGGCTCATGATCGCGATGCGGGTGCCGGTCTCGATGCCGCGGGCCATCAGGCCCTTGCCCACGGCGGTCAGCTGGTCGTTGAACTGCTGCGCGGTGACGGGCGACCAGCCGGAGCCGGAGGGGCGCAGGAACAGCTCGAACGACGGGGTCGACTCGACCAGCGCGCGGATCCTGGTGGTCAGGTTGTCCGATGCCGCGTGGGACCGGGTGGCGGCAGTGGTCTCGATGCGCAAGAGCTTCTCCTCGGAGACGATAGTGAACTTCAGACAACCTATCGGAGGGTGTCCGAATCTGCTGGTGTTTCGCGCGTGCGGGGTACACCGCATATGCTGGGGAAATAATGTCTGATGAATTCGGTGCCGAGCGCACCGCCCCCGCCTCCGTCGATGGTGATGCGCAGGCTTCCGATTCTGCCACCGAACCGGTGACCTTCCTCGACCTCGGCATCGACGAGCGCGTCCTGCGCGCACTCGCCGAGGTCGGGTACGAGAATCCGTCGCCCATCCAGGCCGCCACGATCCCTCCCCTGCTCTCGGGCAGCGATGTCGTGGGCCTCGCCCAGACCGGCACGGGTAAGACCGCGGCGTTCGCCGTCCCGGTGCTGTCCAAGATCGACGGTGCCAACCGCAAGCCGCAGGCCCTGGTGCTGGCGCCCACGCGCGAGCTGGCGCTGCAGGTGTCCGAGGCCTTCGGCAAGTACGCCGTGCACATGCCAGACATCACCGTGCTGCCGATCTACGGCGGGCAGAGCTACGGCGTGCAGCTCTCGGGCCTGCGCCGCGGCGCGCAGATCATCGTCGGCACCCCGGGCCGCGTGATCGATCACCTCGCCAAGGGCACGCTCGACTTGTCGAACCTCGAGTTCCTGGTGCTCGACGAGGCCGACGAGATGCTCACGATGGGCTTCCAGGAGGACGTCGAGCGGATCCTCGCCGACACCCCGGAGTTCAAGCAGGTCGCGCTGTTCTCGGCCACCATGCCGCCCGCGATCCGCAAGATCTCGAAGAAGTACCTGCACGACCCGGTCGAGGTCACCGTCAAGGCGAAGACCGCGACGGCGTCGAACATCACGCAGCGCTACCTGCAGGTCGCGCACCAGCGCAAGCTCGACGCGCTCACCCGCCTCCTCGAGGTGGAGGAGTTCGACGGGATGATCATCTTCGTCCGGACGAAGTCGGCCACCGAGGAGCTCGCCGAGAAGCTGCGCGCCCGCGGGCACGCGGCCGCCGCCATCAACGGCGACATCGTGCAGGCGCAGCGCGAGCGCACGATCGACCAGCTCAAGGACGGCAAGATCGACATCCTCGTGGCGACCGACGTCGCGGCCCGCGGCCTCGACGTGGAGCGCATCAGCCACGTCGTCAACTACGACATCCCGCACGACACGGAGTCGTACGTGCACCGCATCGGCCGCACCGGCCGCGCGGGCCGCAAGGGCGACGCGCTGCTGTTCGTCACGCCCCGCGAGCGGCACCTGCTGCGCGCGATCGAGAAGGCCACCCGGCAGCCGCTCACCGAGATGGGCCTGCCGTCCGTCGAGGACGTCAACGCGCACCGCGTCGAGAAGTTCGGCGATTCGATCACCGAGAACCTCACCAACGACCACCTGCAGATGTTCCGCCGCCTCATCGAGGACTACGTGGGCGCCAACGACGTGCCGCTGGTCGACGTCGCAGCGGCGCTCGCGCTGCAGTCGCGCGACGGTGCCTCGTTCCTGCTCAAGCCCGATCCGCCGGAGCGCGAGCGCAACGCCCGGGACCGCAAGGACTTCGGGGACCGCAAGGACTTCGGCGACCGGGGCGACCGCCGCGGCCGGGATCGCGATCGCGACCGGGAGCCGTCGACCCACCGCAAGACGGGGCGGCCGATGATGCCGTACCGGATCGCCGTCGGGAAGCGCCAGCACGCCACCCCGTCGCAGATCGTGGGCGCGATCGCCAACGAGGGCGGCCTCCGGCGCAGTGATTTCGGACATATCAGCATCCGGCCGGACCACAGCATCGTCGAGCTGCCGGACGATCTGGATCGCGACGTCTTCGACGCCCTGGAGCGAACCCGCATTTCGGGGCAGTTGATCAACCTCGAACCCGACCCCGGCGTACCGTCGGGCCGCCCGGCCGGGGGCAAGCAGCGCTTCCGCGCGGGCCGGAAGAGGTAATGACCGCTCGGCGTACGCGCCGACGTGTATTAACCTTTAGTCAAGGTATAGCCCGGCCGGGCCGTACCGAGTGTCGGCTGCCGCCGACCCGAGGGACTCGAGGAGCGCATGACCGCCGCCGGTGATCAGGGCGACGGCCCGGACGGGCGTCGCGATCGCGTCGTCCGCCTGTTGCAGTACTTGGACGAGCTGATCCGGTCCCGCTCGGTGGTCGCGCGCGACCTCGACGATCACCTCGCCGTGCTGCCGCTCACCGGCGAGGGCGCGCTGACCGAAACGTGGGACGCCGACGCCAAGCCCGGCGCGACCATCTTCACCGTGCCGCGGGACGACGCCCCCGATTCGCCGCACGCGCGCCTGCTGCGCGTCTTCGACGAACTGGGCGATCACCCGGAGTCGGTCGAGCTGGTCCTGGCCTCCGGGCTGCTCACCGCCCGCGACGGCGACACCGCGATCCGCGCCCACCTGCTCACCCAGCCCGTGCTGCTCGAGCGCGACCGGCGCGGCAAGAAGCTGACGGTCGTGCTGCCGCGCGACTCCGTGCCGCGCGTCGAGGACTCGCTGCTGCTCGCGGGCCTGCCCTCGTTCGACCTGTCCGGCTCCGCCGAACTGCAGACCTCGCTCCGCGAGACCGCCCGCACCGTGCTCGACCCGGCGTGCGAGGAGTTCACCGCGACCTGGCTCGGCGCCGCGTCGCGCGACGGGGGAGCGAGCATCGAGTTCGCGCCCGCGCTGGTACTGCGCACCCGGGGATCCGCGCCGCTCCTGGGCTTCTACGACGCGATGAAGGCCGACGTCTCCGATCCAGAGCGACCCGTGCCGATCGGACTCGCGCAGCTCGTCGAGGGCGTGAGCTCCGAGGAGCGGATCCGGCAGCTCGCCGTCGACGGTGCGATGAGTCCGCTGGACCTGCTCGACGAGGCGTACTACGTCCTGCCCTCGAACGTCGAGCAGCGGGACATCCTGGCGCACATGGGCGCCGACTCCGGCGTCGTCGTCGAGGGGCCGCCCGGCACGGGCAAGACCCACACCATCGCGAACCTGCTGGCCGCACTGCTGGCGAAGGGGCAGCGGGTGCTCGTCGTGTCCGAGAAGGCGCAGGCGCTCGCCGTGCTGGAGGACAAGCTGCCGCCGGAGGTGCGCCAGTTGGTCGTGTCGGTCACCGATGTCACGAAGGACGGTTCGGCGTCGCTCGCTGCGTCCGTCACCGAGATCGCGACCCGCAAGTCCACGTACTCCGACGCCCTCGCCGACGCCGAGCTGCGCGACCTGCGCGCCAAGCGCGACCGCGCCATCGCCCGCCGCGAGGACCTGGTGCGCGAGGTCTGGTCGCTGCGCACCGCCGAGACCGAGGACTCCGACTGGCTGACCTCCGCGTACTCCGGCAAGCCGGCCGAGATCGTCGCGCAGGTCCGACGGGACGCCGAGAAGTACTCCTGGCTGCCCGGCCCCGTCGACGGTGCCGTGCCCCCGCTCGACACCCGGGAGTTCGACCGGCTGGTCGCGCTCCTGCGCCGCAACGACGAGTTGTTCTCCCGCCGGCTGACCCACAACCTGCCGGACCTCTCGGAGATCCCCGACGCCGACGACCTCGAGGAGCTGACCGGCCGCCTCGCGGACTCGCCCCTCGCCGACGGCGGGGACAGCGCGCTCGCCCACGTGCTCGGCGGCGTCGACGCCGACCGGCTCACCGTGATCCGGGCGCGCGCCGACCTGATCAGCGAGCTCGTCGACCGGGTGCGGCGCTACCCGCCGTCCGCGCAGTTGCTCGCCGAGGACATGCTCATCGGCGACCGCGCGCACCTCGCGTCGCGGCTGACCGGGCTCGAGGAGCAGATCGCCACGGCGCGCAACGCCGACGGCGAACTCGACGGCGCCACCGTCGAACTCAGCGACACTCCGGACGCCAACGACCGCGCCGCGATCGAGGACTACTCCCGACACCTCGCGGCCGGCAATCTCGCGCGCAAGCGGTTCCGCCGGCCCGAACAGAAGGCCTTCGAGGAGACCGGGCTCGGCATCGTCGTCGACGGTGCGGAGGGTGCGGACGGCAAGCACCTGCGGTCCGCCGCGATGCACCTGCGGGTCGAGGACGTCATCGGGCGGGTCGGTGACGTGCTCCGCGCCCTCGGGCTCGAGGCGCCCGCCACCGATCCGTCCGGCCGCACCGCCACCCGGGGCCGCAGCGAGCGGCTGAGCCAGGCCGCGGATCAACTGCTGCGCGCCCGCACGGTGGTGCGCCTGGTCTCCGAGCGCGACCGGCTCGTCGAGGCGATGCAGGCGATCTCGGAGCACGCCCCCCGCCCGAAGGACCTCACCGAGACGGAGCAGACCGCGAAGCAGGTGGTGGCGATCTCCGCCGCTGCGGGCGCTCGTGACGCGCACAGCCGGCTCGACGCCGTGCGGGTGCGGGTGCAGGAGATCGTGGAACGCGGACCGTCGCCGGAGGGCGACGCGATGGTGGCGGCGTTGCGCCAGTACAAGTTCGGGCCGATCCGGGACGCGCGCCGGGCGTGGGACGCCGCCCGGACCGACCGCGACGACCGTGGCGGCCTCGACCTGCTGGCACTGCGCCTGCGGACCAAAGCGCCCGCACTGTTCGACCTGGTGGCCCGCACCGCCGATGACCCCGTGTGGGACGCGCGCGTACCCGAGCTGGCCGCGGCCTGGTCGTGGCGCCGCGCCGTCTCGTGGGCCGCCTCCCGAGTGCACCCCGGCGACGACGCCCAGCTCGAGGCCGATCTGCAGGCCGCGGAACAGGACGTCGCGCACTACACGACCCGGATCGCGACGGCGAGCGCGTGGCGGCAGTGCCTGCGGCGCATGACCTTCGACGAGATCCAGGCGTTGCACGCCTACCGTGACCACGTGTCGTCGATCGGGCGCGGATCGGGTCGGCACGCCGAGCGCTTCCGGGTCGCGGCGCGCGAGGCGATGCGCCAGGCGCAGTCCGCGGTACCGGCGTGGATCATGCCGATCTCGCAGGTCGTGGCGTCGATCTCACCGGAGCGCAACGCCTTCGACGTCGTGATCGTCGACGAGGCCAGCCAGGCCGACATCACCAGTTCCTTCCTGCTGTGGCTCGCCCCGCGCGTGATCGTGGTCGGCGACGAGAACCAGTGCGCGCCCTCGTCGTTCACCGGCGTCAGCCTCGACGAGGTCTTCGACCGGCTCGACGCCCAGCTTCCCGACATCCCGCCCTATCTGCGCGACTCGCTGACCCCGCGGTCCAGCCTGTTCACCCTGCTGCGCACCCGGTTCGGGCACACGGTGCGGCTGCGCGAGCACTTCCGCTGCATGCCCGAGATCATCGACTTCTCCTCGCGCCAGTTCTACAGCGACGCACCGCTGATCCCGGTGCGGCACTACGGCGCCGACCGTCCCGTTCCACTGCGCGTCACGCACGTCCCGAAGGCGAAGGTCGTGGGCGAGGGGGCCCGGATCAGCAACCCCACGGAGGCCCAGGCCATCGTCGATCAGCTGGTCCGGTGCTTCGCCGATCCGCTGTACGCGGGCCGCACCTTCGGCGTCATCGTGCTGCAGGGGCAGGGCCAGGTCGACGAGCTGTACCGCCGCCTGCGCGAGGCGGTCGACCCCGACGAGTGGGACGCCCGGCGCCTGCGCGTGGGCACGCCGCCCGACTTCCAGGGCGACGAGCGCGACGTGATGATGCTGTCGATGGTCGTCGCTCCGGACTACCGGTTCCGGTCGCTGACGGGACGGGACTTCCAGCGCCGCTTCAACGTCGCCGCGTCGCGTGCCCGCGACCAGATGTGGCTGTTCACGTCCGTCGAGGAGTCCGACCTCAAGGGTGCCGATCTGCGGGCGTCGCTGCTGCGGTACGTCACGCGCGCTGATGTCGAAGTGGCGCAACCGATGCCTGCCGACGTGCCGGTCGACCGGCGCGTCGAGCCCTTCGACAACCTCTTCGAGCAGCAGGTGTTCGTGCGGCTGCGGGACATGGGGTACCACGTCAACCCGAAGGTCGTGGTGAACAATCGCGCCATCGACCTCGTCGTGACCGGCGAACAGGGCAAGCTCGCGGTCGAGTGCGACAGCGCCGATTTCGCCTCGACGCCCGAGCAGGCCCGGTCCGACATCGAGCGGGAGCGGGAGCTGCGACGGTGCGGATGGGAGTTCGTCCGCATCCGCGAGTCCGTGTTCGCCACCGACGCCGACGCGGCGATGGCCGTCGTGCTCAAGTCCCTCGACCGACGGGGCGTGCACCCGTTGACCCTGCAGCGGGCGCTCACCGTGGGCGAGCGCGCGTCCGACGGTTCCGTGGAGCTGTGGGAGCCCGTGGGGCTCGACATCGACACGGAGTAGGCGACTCCTAGCCGAGGTGGGTCGCGAGGGTCTGGACGGCGGGCTTGAGGACCTTCTCGCGCCAGTCGTCGTTCGAGGTGCGCTCGGCGATGGTGTTGACCTCGAAGTAGAAGCGGCCGGACTGGCACAGCGCCTCGATGACGCTCTCTGTCCGCACGTCGCAGCGCTGCGGGCCCCAGGCCGACCCCACGTCGAGGTGCTTGCCGTGCGTGGAGAGCTGCTCGTCGTAGTACTGCGCGATGTTGGCGGGCGTCGAGATCGCGGGGACACTGACCTCGAGGAAGGTCAGTCCCTTCAGGTCGTGCTCGTTGGGGAGCGTGAAGCTGTATGCGCAGGTGCCCTTCGGGAGCACGCCCCCGGACGATCCGCCCGACACCGACAGATCGGGGTTGACGGTGCCCAGACGTCCGAGGAGGGTGATCTTCTTCGGCTTGCGCGTGATGTCGGTCGCCTGCGGCAGGATCGCGGTGATCTCCTGATCGGTGAGCAGCGTGCACGTGTCGGGCCACTGGGAGAACGGGACCTCGCCGGCAGGGACCGAGATCGGTGCGCCGGTGGTGATCGGGGAGCCGAACGTGATGTCCGGCGTGCTGCTGCAGCTCACGACGGTCGTGGCCGCGGCCAGCGATGCGGCGACCACGGCGATCGAGTACGTGCGATTCATGTGTCGGAAGATACTAGGAGCGCGAGTACTCGGAGGCGCGGCGCACCAGGTCCGGGTCGGGACGCACGCCGGTGTAGAGCACGAACTGCTCGGCCGCCTGCAGGGCGATCATCTCGGCGCCGGTGATCACCGTTGCACCGGCCGCCCGTCCGGCGCGCACCAGCGGCGTCTCGGGCGGCATCGCGACCACGTCGAAGACGGTGTCGGCCGCCGCGATCAGCGCCGCCGGGAACGACAGATCGTCGGCGGCCGGACCGCCCGCCATCCCGACGGGCGTCGCATTGACCAGGACCCGGGCACCGTCGGGCGCGCTGGTCGCGTGCCGGAAGCCGTACTGCCCCGCCAGCGCGGTGCCCGCCTCGGCGTTACGGGCGACGACCGTCACGTCGGAGCAGCCGTGATCGCGCAGCGCCGCGACGACGGCCTTGGCCATCCCGCCCGAGCCGGCGACCGCGGCGGGCAGCGCCGGGTTCACCGCGTTCGACGAGAGCAGCGAGGCGACCGCTGCGTAGTCCGTGTTGTAGGCGTGCAGCACACCGTCGACGTTGACGATCGTGTTCACCGAGTCGATCGCGGTCGCCGACGGCTCCATGACGTCCACCAGCTCGATCACCGACTCTTTGAAGGGCATCGAGATCGCGCAGCCGCGGATGCCCAGCGACCGCACCCCGCCGATCGCCGCCGGCAGATCGGTGGTGGTGAAGGCTTTGTAGAGGTAGTTCAGGCCCAGCTCTCGGTACAGGAAGTTGTGGAACCGGGTACCGATGTTGCTCGGCCGGCCGGACAGTGACATGCACAGGACGGTGTCGCGGTCGGGCATGGCGATCGTGTCGTTCATCCCGCTCACCCTAATCCGCCTGCAGCCCCGCCGTGGTCGGCTCGCTACGGGGCCTTGGTGATCGCGAGAGACGCGAACGCCACCGCACGCTCGCATTCGACGGTGCGTCCTGGGGAGGGGTTGGTGGATGAAGCCCTGGTCGCGACAATTGACAGTTCCGCGCGGAACGCCGCGATGCAGTAGTTGTTCTCAGCAGCTACGGCGAGAGAGCGGCCGTGTGCAGTGCGATCCGCCTGCCACGGCAGAGTTCTCATGTACCGCTTGTACCGGTCGAGGGGCATCTCGACGCCGACGATCTGCGAGTATTGAGTGCCGCCACGTGCGGCGCTGTAGTCGCTGCCGCGCCAGTGACAGCCTCGATAGTTGGCAGAGTCCACCTTGGCTGCATCCTCCACAGTTGTGGGGTCGATCTCGAGGCCGCGGAGCTCGGCGTCGGAGTAGGCGCTACAGGGTTCGAAGGTGGTGCCGTCGGTGCGGTCGTTGGTGCGCTCCGCGATTGTCGGGTTGAACGGTAGGGGCCCGGCGACAGCGCCGGGCTTGCCAGAGGTGACTGGCTGACCTGGGACGGTCATGGTGCATCCGCCCACCACAAGCGCTCCAGTAACGGTGAGTGCCAAGATTCTCAGACTCACTCAGCGGCCAATCATACGGTTGATCTGGTCCTCGCTGGCGCCTTCGGTGCGCAGGATCCACCGACCGATCTCGCGGTACGTGGCTGCCAAGGAGCGTGCCTCGGTGGCCTGGGTGAGAAAGGTGTTGTACAGCGAGCGGTCGTGTTCGACTGCGCCAAGCCGGATGTTGTAGGTCGCTGCCTCGCCCTCCACCGTCGGACCGAGGTAGTTCAGTGATCCGATGTCTGATAACCCCTCAGCAGCGCGGGCAAGCCGATCCGCGTGGCGTTCCAATGCACGGGCGAGCTCCTCCTGCGGATTCCCGTCGGACACCATGTTCGGACGACCGGCGATCCCCTCGCGCGCGGCCTCGATGATCTGCGTCAGCTCACCGTCCGCCATGGCACCCTCCTCTCGTTGAGGCGCCTCCGACGAGCGCTCCTATCAATTGGACGCACCAGCGCGGTGATCGGTTCCGTCCGGGATTCGACCGGCACGGGAACCGGACGGTCAGCTGGTGCGTCCAATGAACATGGAGGGTTTTCGCGACATCGGCAGCACCCCGTTCGAGGAGATGGCGGCGTCGGAGATCCGGACGATCGCCAGGAAGCTGTCGGGCGGCGGCATCGCGGCGGACGCCCGGGCCATCGGCCAGGCCGGGGGCACCCACGCACAGAGTGTCGCTGAGCTGGAACGAGACGTGGCCGCGCTCGTGCCGCGGTGGAAGGGCGAGGCGGCGGACGCGGGCTTCCAGCAGGTCGGCCGGTTCGCCGCGGCGTCGTATCTCGTCGACAAGGAGATCGCCGGGACGGCGCGGCAGCTGACGGGACTGTCGAGTGCCGCGACGGCGACCACCGCGAGATTCAGTGACCTCGCGGATCCGGGGAGCGCCGCGAGGGCCGGGGGCGCGACCAAGAGCGGCGTGGGTGCAGCGGTCGCCGCCGAGCTGCGGGCGACGTACACGACCCCGGTCCAGGCGGACGCGGCCTCGATGCCGCTCGGCGCGGAGGTCACCCGGATCGGTTTCGGACGGGACGCCGAGCGCAGAGGCGATCGGTCGCCGTCGGTCGAGGCTCCGCCGGCGGGCGCCGACACCCCGTCGGTCGGCTCGGGCGCAGGTGGGGGCACAGGCGAGGGCGACGGGACGACGGGCGGGGGTGGCGCACCGTCGGGCACGGGGAACGAGAGCACCGGCACCGGGGCCGGCCCGGTCGGGACGGACACCGCGGACACGGGGAGCGCCGCCGAAGGGACGGGGCAGGGCGGCGACACTGGAGCCGGCACGGGTGCGGGCGGCACCGGCGGCGCGGGGTCGGGTGCCGGCGCCGGGACGGGCACGCCGACGGCGGCCGACCCCGTCGGAACTGGGACGGACCCGCTCGCCGCCGACCCCGCCGCGACGGACCCCGCCGAGGAGCGCGGGTCCGGGCTGCTCACCCCGGCCGCGACGGTGCCCTTCACGCCCGCGTCGCGGACCGCCGTCGGGGGAGTGGGCACGCGCACGCCGGACCTCACCCGGTCCGCGTCGCCGTTGGGACTGCGGCAGGACGCGTCCGCCCTCCGCTCGGCCACGACGACGACGGCGGCGGGCACGGGCGCCCCGATCACGGGCGCGCGACCCGCCTCGGGGCCGTACGGAATGCCACCGGCGGGCGGCGGAGGACAGCGTGGTCAGGGCGACGGCCGGCACCGCGTGCCCGCTTACCTGATCGACCGTCGCAACGGCGAGGAGTTGGTCGGGGACATGCCGCTGGTCGGGCCGGGAGTCATCGGGCAGTGGCGGTCCGACGGTGCGCCGGAACCGGCCCGGCCGCCCGCTCCCCCGGTCAGGACGGAGCGGGCTCCGCGTTGACGGCGGCGACCAGCGCGGGCAGCGTCGTGGCCGCGGAGCCCCGCCACGCGTGGGTGGCCCGGTCGCTCAGGGGTGTCGCGGCGGGGTTGATCTCGATCACCGGAATCCCGGTCTCCAGGGCCAGCTCGGGCAGCCGCGCGGCCGGGTGGACGAGGCCGGACGTCCCGACCACCAGCACCACGTCGGCGGTGAGCACCGAGGCCTCCGCCCGGGCCCAGGCGTCCATCGGGAGGGACTCGCCGAACCAGACGATCCCCGGCCGCACCGGGGAGAGGCAGTGCATGCACGTGGGCGGCGTGGTGCGCAGCTCGGGTGCGACGTCGGCACCGTCGGGCAGGAAGGCGTCCGCGCCGAGATAGGGGGTGCCGCAGTGCTCGCAGCGCGGGGCGAAGAGGCTGCCGTGCAGGTGCGAGACCGTCCGCGAGCCTGCGCGTTCGTGCAGGTCGTCGACGTTCTGCGTGGCGATGGAGACGGCCCGGCTCGCGGCGAGCTCGGCGAGCGCGATGTGACCGTCGTTCGGATCCGCCCGGCGCGCCACGTGCGCGCGCCACTGGTACCAGCCCCAGACCAGCGCGCTGTCGCGCGACCAGCCGTCGACCGAGGCGATCTCCTCCGGGTCGTACCGCTCCCAGAGCCCCGTCTGCGCCTCGCGGAAGGTGGAGATGCCCGACTCGCGGCTCATGCCCGCCCCGGTGAGCACCGCGACGGTCTCGGCGGAGCGCACGAGCTCGGCGACGGCGGGCGGCACCGGCACTGCGGCGGGACGGTCGGAGGGGCGCATGCCGGGCTGCATCGGCTCAGCGTACCCAGCGGCGCGTCGGCTCCTGTGATGGTAACGATTCGATAACAACTGCTACTCGCGGGAAACATCGGTGATCGCCGTCACGTGCCGGAAGACCTGCATGGATTCACGCGTGTATCAGCCCTCGGATACACCCGTGAATCGATATCTCCAAGCTACTCGCCGGTATACCCACTGGTTACAAATCCGCACGTCAGAGGTATCGCGAAACCTGTGGTCTCATGGAATACGGGTTTTCCGCGGGCCTGCCGCGGACGTGCCGTCATAGCGGCGCGCAGTGAATTGATCCGAGGAGATTCATGACTGTCGACGATTTCGTCACCGCGAACACGCGTGCGGCCAAGGGCCCGCGGAGCAACGACGCACTGGTCGACAGGTTGGCAGCGGGGGAGCAGTACGCCCTGACCTTCGGTGGACAGGGCGGCCCGTGGCTGCCCGGCCTCGTCTCGCTCCTGGAGCAGACGGGCCTCGCCGACGATCCCGAGTACCGCGACCTTTTCGACGGCTTCGTCGCGCGTGCGGACAGCGCGCTCGAGCCGGTCCGCGCGGAGCTGCTGCGCGCCCAGGCCCTGACCTTCGACCCGATGCGTTGGCGCGACGCGTCGATCGCCGCCTCCGAGGCCGAGACCCCCGACGAGGAGGGCGAGGAGACCGCCCCGGCCGCGCCCGGCGCGCGCCGCGTGCTCGCGCCCCAGGTCGACGGTGCCGTCTTCTCCGTTCCCGGTGTTCTGTTCAGCCAGCTCGTGGCCCTCTACGGCCTCGAGGCCCAGGGGCTCGACCCGTGGGACGTGCCGCCCGTCGCCGTCATCGGCCACTCGCAGGGCCAGCTCGCCGTCTCGGCATTCGCCTCGCGCGGCAACGAGGGCGACCTGCTCGCCATCGCACGGCTGATCGGTGCCGCGGGCCGCGTGGTCGCGCGACGCCGGGGCCTCGTCGCCCTCGGCGGCGCCACCCCGATGATGTCCGTGGCCGGCGTCCGCCAGGACAAGCTCGAGGCCCTGCTCGCCGACTTCACCGCCACCGTCGCCTTCGACGCCTGCGGCCCCGTGCTCGCGGTGCGCAACAACCGCAACTCCTTCGTGCTCACCGGCACCCCCAAGCTGCTCGCCGGCTTCCGCGAGTTCTGCGAGTCCGTCGCCGAGACCGAGGAGGCGGACCGCAAGGAGAAGCTCACCGGCGGCGCGGCCTTCGCGCCGAAGTTCGAGGACGTCGCCGTCGACATCGGCTTCCACCACCCTGCGCTCGCCGAGGGCGTCGCGCTCGTCACCGAGTGGGCGCAGCGCTGCGGCCTCGACGCCGAGGTCGCCGGCCGCCTTGCCGCCGCCGTGCTCGTCGAGCAGGTCGACTGGGTCGCCGATGTCGAGGGTGCGATCGCGAAGGGCGCGCGCTGGCTGATCGACCTCGGTCCCGAGGACATCGCCACCAAGCTCTCGGCCGCCCCCGCGCGCGGCCGCGGCGTGGGCCTCGTCCCCGCCACCACGCTGCGCGGCGCCCGCAACCTGTTCTCGCCCGGCGGCGTGCCCGAGCTCCCGCTCGCGTGGTCGGAGTTCTCGCCCCGCGTGGTCTCGCTGCCCGACGGCCGCACCGTGCTGTCCACCCGGTTCACCGAGCTCACCGGCCGCAGCCCGATCCTGCTCGCGGGCATGACCCCGACCACCGTCGATCCCGGCATCGTCGCCGCGGCCGCCAACGCCGGCCACTGGGCCGAGCTCGCCGGCGGCGGCCAGGTCACCGAGCCGATCTTCGCCGACAACGTCGAGAAGCTGACCGCGCTCCTCGAGCCGGGTCGCGCCGCCCAGTTCAACTCGCTGTTCCTCGACCCCTACCTGTGGAAGCTGCAGCTCGGCGGCAAGCGGATCGTGCAGAAGGCCCGCGCGGCCGGCGCCCCCCTCGACGGCGTGATCATCACCGCCGGCATCCCCGAGCTGGAGGAGGCCACGGCCCTCGTCGAGGAGCTCACCGACGCAGGCATGCGCCACGTCGCCTTCAAGCCGGGCACCGTCGAGCAGATCCGCCAGGTGGCGCGCATCGCCGCCGAGGTCCCGCAGTACCCCGTCATCGTGCACGTCGAGGGCGGCAAGGCCGGCGGCCACCACTCCTGGGAGGACCTGGACGAGCTGCTGCTCGCCACCTACGCCGAGCTGCGCGACCGCAACAACGTCGTGCTCGCCGTCGGCGGCGGCATCGGCACGCCCGAGCTGGCGGCCGAGTACCTCTCCGGCGAGTGGTCGCGCAAGTACGGCGCCCCCGCCATGCCGGTCGACGGCATCCTGGTCGGCACCGCCGCGATGGCCACGCTCGAGGCCACCACCTCCGACGACGTGAAGCGCCTGCTCGCCGAGATCCCCGGCACCCCCGCGTGGATCGGCGCCGGCCACGCCGGCGGCGGCATGGCCTCGGGCCGCAGCCAGCTCGGTGCGGACATCCACGAGATCGACAACACCGCGTCCGCGTGCGGTCGCCTGCTCGACGAGGTCGCGGGCGACGGTGACGCCGTCGCCGAGCGTCGCGACGAGATCATCGCCGCGATGGCCGGCACCGCCAAGCCCTTCTTCGGCGACGCCGACGCCATGACCTACGCGCAGTGGCTCGAGCGCTACCTCGAGCTGTCCGTGGGCACCCGCGAGCAGGTCGCGGCCGCCGTCGACTCGACGCTGTTCGGCGATTACGGCTGGCTCGACATCACGCACCAGGACCGGTTCCTGTCGATGCTGCACCGCGCTGAGGCCCGCCTCGCCGACGAGGACCGCGGCCCCATCGAGACCGCCTTCGCCGATGTCGCCGCCACGGACGACGCCTACGCCGCGCTCGAGCAGCTGCTCCAGCGCTACCCGGAGGCATCGTCGACTCGCCTGCACCCGGCCGACGTGCCCTTCTTCGTCTCGCTCTGCCGCACCCCGGGCAAGCCGGTCAACTTCGTGCCCGTCGTCGACAAGGACGTCCGCCGCTGGTGGCGCTCCGATTCGCTGTGGCAGGCGCACTCGCCGCGGTACTCCGCCGACGAGGTGTGCATCATCCCCGGCCCCGAGGCCGTCGCCGGAATCACCCGTGTCGACGAGCCCGTGGGCGACCTGCTGAACCGGTTCGAGGCCGAGCTGGTGCGCCGCCGCATCGGCGAGGGCGCCGTCGCGCAGGCCGTCGCCGGCCGTCGCGTGGTGCCGGGCGTCGAGTCCGTGCCGCTGGCGCGGGCCCTCGCCGCCACCAACGTGCTCTGGGCCGGTCGTCTCGTGCACAGCCCTATCGCGCGGCTCGGCGCCGGCAGCACCTGGACCACCTCGGCCGACGGTGACGCCGCCTCGGCCGTGCAGTCGACGACCGGTGCGCGCATCGTCGTGACCGGGCCGAACGCCGTCGTGCTCCAGGTCCCGGTCTCGGGCACCGAGCTCGTCATCCCGATCCAGGTGCCGGACAGCTGCGCCGACGGCGGCGTGCCCGTCATCGAGCTCGGCGAGGCCAGCGAGGCCATGTCGAAGCTGGTCGCCCTGGCTGCCGCAGGCGATCTGCCCGCCGTGTCCGACGGTGCCGCCGTCGTCGACTTCGAGTTCCGCGCCGAGGACGCCGCCGACCATGCGGCGATCACCGCGGACAGCCTCCCGGTCGGTCTCTCGGCGCTCTACGGCGACGAGCAGCTGGCCGTGCCGGACGCCTTCGTCGGCCTGTGCTGGCCCGCGTCCTTCGCCGTGGTCGGCGCCGCCACCACGGCCGAGGGCCGCCCCGTCGTCGAGGGCATGCTCGACCTGGTGCACCTCGATCACGCGATCGAGCTCGCCGGTAACCCGGCCCCCGGTGCCTACCGCGCCACGGCGCGTCTCGAGGACGTGACCGCCACCGACATCGGCACCGTGGTCACCGTCGGCATCGACGTCCGGACGCCGGGCGCGGACGTCCCCGCGGTGGTCATGACCGAGCGGTTCGCGATCCGCGGCCGCACCGGCTCCGCCGAGCTGGCCGACCCGCAACCCGCGGGCGGAGCGCGCGGCGAGACCGCCACGGAGACGCCGCGCAAGCGCGTCCGCCAGGCGGTCGTGAACGCCCCGCAGGACATGAGCGGCTTCGCGGCCGTGTCCGGCGACCACAACCCGATCCACA
Source organism: Tsukamurella pseudospumae (assembly GCF_001575205.1). Lineage (GTDB taxonomy): Bacteria > Actinomycetota > Actinomycetes > Mycobacteriales > Mycobacteriaceae > Tsukamurella > Tsukamurella pseudospumae. The sequence continues at coordinate 23,293 of NZ_LSRE01000016.1, read as the reverse complement.
CCTCGCAGGTCGCGGCGAGCCTCGCCGGCCTGCCCGGCCCGATCGTGCACGGCATGTGGCTGTCGGCCGCCGCGCAGCAGGTGGCGTCCGCCTCCAACGGCGATGTCATGCACCGCAAGATCCGCGGCTGGACCACCCGCTTCCTGGGCATGGTCCTGCCGGGCGACGAGGTGCAGTTCACCGTCGAGCGCGTCGGCATCGACCGCGGCGGCGAGCTCCTCGAGGTCACCGCCCGCGTCGGCGACGACCTGGTGATGGCCGCCTCGGCCGTCGCGTTCCCCGCGGTCACCGCGTACGTCTTCCCCGGGCAGGGCATCCAGGGCAAGGGCATGGGCCTCGCCCAGCGCTCGCGCAGCAAGGCCGCCCGCGAGGTCTGGGACGCCGCTGACGCGCACACCCGCGAGCACCTCGGCTTCTCCATCCTCGCCGTGGTCCGCGACAACCCGCTGTCGATCCGCGCCAACGGCACCGTCTACAGCCACCCCGATGGTGTGCTGTACCTGACCGAGTTCACCCAGGTCGCGATGGCGACCGTGGCGTGCGCGCAGCTGGCCGAGCTCACCGAGATCGGTGCCCGCGTGGACGATCCGATCATCGCGGGTCACTCCGTCGGCGAGTACAACGCGCTGGCCTCGGCCGGCGTCCTGCCGCTCGGCACCATCCTCGAGACGGTCTTCCACCGCGGCCGCATCATGCAGCAGCTGGTGCCCCGCGACGAGCAGGGCCGCAGCCCGTACTCGATGGCCGCGCTGCGTCCCGAGCTGTTCGACGTCGACGACGCCGAGCTCACCGATTGGGTCGAGGGCAACCTCGAGGGTGCGGATGAGTTCGCCGAGATCGTGAATTTGAACCTGCGCGGCGCGCAGTACGTCGTGGTCGGCAACGCCGCCGGCCTGGCCGCCCTGGAGCGCGCCATCGCCGAGCGCACCGGCAGCCCGAAGGCCTTCCAGCAGGTGCCGGGCATCGACATCCCGTTCCACTCGTCGGTGCTGCGCGCCGGCGTGCCGGAGTTCGCCGAGCGCCTGCAGGAGCTGGTGCCCGCCGAGTTCGACTACACCAAGCTGGTCGGCAAGTACCTGCCGAACCTCGTGGCCCGCCCGTTCGAGCTGACCGCCGACTTCGCGCTGTCGATCCTCGACGTGGTGCCCAGCGAGCCGGTCCGCGCGCTCGTCGCCGACTGGGACGCGGCCGCGAAGAATCCGATGGCGACCGCGCGCACGCTGCTCATCGAGCTGCTGGCCTGGCAGTTCGCCAGCCCCGTCCGCTGGATCGAGACGCAGGACCAGCTGCTCATCGACACCGACCACGGCGGCCTGGGCGTCGAGCGGTTCGTCGAGGTGGGCCTCGCGTCCGCCCCGACGCTCGCGAACCTCGCCAGCCGCACCCTGGCCCTGGCCTCGTACCAGCGCGCCGCCGCGACCGTGCTCAACGCCGAGCGCGACGCCGCGAAGGTCTTCGCGACCGACGAGGACGTCGCCGAGGACGAGGGCGCCGACGAGGCACCCGCGGAGGCCACGGCACCGTCGGCCCCCGCGGCAGCACCGACGGCCGCGCCGGTGGCGAGCGCACCGTCGGGCGGCCCCCGCCCGGCCGACCTCGGCTTCGACGCCGCGGACGCGACGCGCGCCATGATCGCGATCTGGACCAAGATGCGTCCGGACCAGCTGGAGAAGACCGACACCATCGAGACGCTGTGCGACGGCGTCAGCTCGCGCCGCAACCAGCTCCTGCTCGACCTGGGCAGCGAGCTCAACCTGGGCGCCATCGACGGTGCCGCGGAGGCCGACCTGCCGACGCTGGCCGGCACCGTCACCAAGCTGGCGCGCACCTACAAGCCGCTCGGCCCGGTGCTCTCCGAGACCGTCGGCAACCAGCTGCGCAAGCTGCTGGGCTCGACCGGTAAGCGCCCGAACTACATCACCGAGTACGTGACCGGCACCTGGGAGCTGGGCCCCGGCTGGGCGCAGCACACCGTGCTCGCGCTGGCCACCGGCACCCGGGAGGGCGCGTCCGTCCGCGGCGGCGACCTCGCGACGCTGCTCGACGGTCCGGTGTCCAACGCGGCCGCGCTCGACGCGCTGCTCGACCGCGCGGTCGCCGAGGTCGGCGCCGCGCAGGGCGTGCCCGTGGGCAAGCCCTCCGCCGGCGGCGGGGGCGGTGGCGCCACCGTCGACGCGGCGGCGCTCGCCGAGTTCACCTCCGCGATCACCGGCCCCGACGGTGCCCTGGCGGCGTCGGCCCGCGTGCTCCTGAGCAAGCTGGGTCTCGAGGACGAGCAGGGCGGCCTGCCCTCGCTCGACGACGAGTCGGAGCGGCTCGCCGCGCTGATCGCCACCGAGCTCGGCGACGACTGGAGCAATGCCGTCGCGCCGGCGTTCGACGCGAACAAGGCCGTCCTGCTGGACGACCGCTGGGCCAGCGCCCGCGAGGACCTGCTCCGCGTGTGGAACATGGACCCGTCGACCTTCCCGACCTACAGCAAGCACATCCTGGAGACCGCCAAGGGCGCCGGCAAGGCGCTCCTGGACCAGGCGCGCTGGTGGGAGCAGAAGGCCATCGAGGTCGGCCGCACGGAGCACGCCGCGGCCTACAAGTTCCTCGCGGAGCTCGCCGAGTCGACGCCGGAGCCCGGCATCTACGACGGCGAGGTCGCCGTGGTCACCGGCGCGTCCGCCGGGTCGATCGCCGCGGCGGTCGCCGGACGTCTGCTCGCGGGCGGCGCCACCGTCATCGCGACCACGAGCCGCCTCGACGACAAGCGCCTGACCTTCTTCAAGGAGCTCTACCGCACGAGCGCCCGCACCGACGCCGCCCTGTGGGTGGTCCCGGCCAACATGTCGAGCTACGCCGACGTCGACGCCCTCGTCGAGTGGATCGGCGAGCGGCAGGCCGAGACGGTCGGCCCGTACACGGTGGTCCACAAGGAGGCGCTGAACCCGACGCTGCTGTTCCCGTTCGCGGCGCCCCGCGTGTCCGGCGACATGTCCGACGCCGGCCCCCGCGCCGAGCTCGAGATGAAGATCCTGCTGTGGTCGGTGGAGCGGCTGATCGCCGGGCTCGCCGCGATCGGCAAGGACGTCGACCTGGCGTCGCGGCTGCACGTGGTGCTGCCGGGCTCGCCGAACCGCGGCATGTTCGGCGGCGACGGTGCCTACGGCGAGGCGAAGGCCTCCCTGGACGCGCTCGTCACCCGCTGGAACGCGGAGAAGTCCTGGTCGGAGCGCGTCACGCTGGCCCACGCCATCATCGGTTGGGTCCGCGGCACGGGCCTGATGGGCGGCAACGACCCGCTCGTCGAGGCCGTCGAGGCCGCCGGCGTGCGCACCTGGTCCACCTTCGAGATGGCCGACAAGCTGCTGGCCAACGCCAGCCCCGAGGCGCGGGAGCGGGCCGCGACGGCCCCGCTGTTCGACGACCTGACGGGCGGCCTGGGCGGCGTCAACCTCGACATGAAGGCGCTCGCCGAGCAGGCCATGGAGGCCCGTCTGGCCGAGGCCGCGGAGTCCGAGGACGACGGTGCCATCGCCGCTCTGCCCGGTGCCCCGGTCGCGACGCTGGGCGATCCGAACTGGGGCGCGATCGACGCGCGTCCCGAGGACATGGTCGTCATCGTCGGCGCCGGCGAGGTCGGCCCGTACGGCAGCTCGCGCACCCGGTTCGAGATGGAGGTCGACGAGCGGCTCTCGGCGGCCGGCGTCGCGGAGCTGGCGTGGGTGACCGGCATGATCACCTGGGAGAACGACCCGGAGCCGGGTTGGTACGACGCCGAGTCGGGCGATCTGGTGCCCGAGGCCGAGCTGGCCGACAAGTACCACGACGCGGTCGTGGAGCGCTGCGGCATCCGCGAGTTCAGCGACGACGGCGACATCATCGACAAGACCGCGCCGCTGCTGGTGTCGGTGTTCCTGCCGGACGACATGTCCTTCGTCGTGGCGAACGAGGCCGAGGCTCGCGCGTTCGTCGACGCCGATCCGGAGAACACCCGCGCGGTGCCGATGGAGTCGGGGGAGTGGAACGTGACCCGCAAGGCGGGCACCGAGATCCGCGTGCCGCGCCGCACCAAGCTGCTGCGCAGCGTCGGCGGCCAGATCCCGGACGGTTTCGATCCCCAGCACTGGGGGATCTCCGCCGAGATGACGGAGTCCGTCGACCGGCTCGCGATCTGGAACCTGGTGGCCACCGTCGACGCCTTCATCTCCGCTGGCTTCGAGCCGGCCGAGCTGATGGAGTACGTGCACCCCTCGCACGTCGCCAACACGCAGGGCACGGGCATGGGCGGCATGAGCTCGATGCGCGACCTGTTCATCAACACCCTGCTCGGCGAGCCGAACCAGAACGACATCCTGCAGGAGGCTCTGCCGAACGTCGTCGCCGCGCACGTGGTGCAGAGCTACGTCGGCAGCTACGGCGCGATGATCCACCCGGTGGCGGCGTGCGCCACGGCGGCGGTCTCCGTCGAGGAGGGCGTCGACAAGATCAAGGTCGGCAAGGCCCTGTTCGCGGTGACCGGCGGCTTCGACGACCTGTCGATCGAGGGCATCACGGGCTTCGGCATGATGCAGGCCACCGCGGACAGCGAGAAGATGCTGGCCAAGGGCATCAGCCCGCGCCGCTTCTCCCGCGCGAACGACCGCCGTCGCGGCGGCTTCGTCGAGTCCAACGGCGGCGGCACGGTGCTGCTGGCCCGCGGCGACATCGCGGCGAAGATGGGCCTGCCCGTCCTCGGCGTGGTGGCGTGGGCGCAGAGCTTCGGCGACGGCGTGCACACCTCCATCCCGGCCCCCGGCATGGGCGCGCTGTCCGTGGCCGCCGGCGGCCCGGAGGCGCCGATCGCCCGCAGCCTGCGGCAGTTGGGCGTGTCCGCGGACGACGTCTCGATCATCAGCAAGCACGACACGTCGACCAACGCGAACGACCCGAACGAGGCGAACCTGCACGAGCGGATCGCCGACTCGATCGGCCGCAGCGAGGGCGCACCTCTGTTCGTGGTCTCGCAGAAGTCGCTGACGGGCCATGCGAAGGGCGGCGCCGCGGCGTTCCAGCTGATCGGCATGTGCCAGATGCTCACCGAGCAGGTGCTCCCGCCGAACCGCAGCCTGGACTGCGTCGACGACGAGATGCAGAAGTACCCGCACCTCGTCTGGCTGCGCGAGACGCACCGGTTCGACGACACCTTCCGCCCGAAGGCGGGCCTGCTCACCTCGCTCGGCTTCGGCCACGTGTCGGGGCTCATCGCGGTCGTGCACCGCGACGCGTTCCTGGCCTCGCTGGACGAGCAGGCGCGGGCGGAGTACCTGGCGACGGCGCGCGAGCGCGAGGTCGCGGGTCGGCGCGCGGTGCTGTCGGCGATGTGCGGCCGGTCCGACCTGTACCGCAAGCCCCCGGCGGGCCGGCGGTTCGGCGCGGACGCCTCCTCGGAGGTCACGGACCGGAACGAGGCGGCGCTGCTGCTGGACGACAGTGAGCGTCTGGGCCCGGACGGCACGTACTGCGCCGACGGGTGTCGGTAGCGCAGTAGGCTTTCCGCCATGGCCGTGGTGGGGATCGGGATCGACGTGGTGCACGTGCCCGGGTTCGCGGAGCAACTCGCGCAACCCGGGACCACGATGCTCTCGTCGTTCAGCCCCTCGGAACGACGGGACGCCGCGGGTGACGTGCGTTCTCTGGCCGCCCGGTGGGCGGCCAAAGAAGCCGTGTTCAAGGCGTTCTCGTCGGGCTTCTACGCGCAGCGTCCCGCCGAGAAGGAGGTCGGGGCGCGAGAGGTGGAGGTCGTCTCGGACGCCTGGGGGCGTCCCGCGGTGCGGGTGCACGGGCGGATCGCCGCCGACCTCGGGGAGGGCGCGACGATCCACGTGTCACTCACCCACGACGGTGACACCGCGGCGGCGTTCGCGGTGATCGAGAGAACTTAAGAGCGGGACGGTCCCACCGAAGGCGGGGCCGCGTCACGCACCAGTTGAGCCGAAAGGGAACAAGCGAGTGTTCAGCCGAATCGCCATCGTGAACCGAGGTGAGGCCGCGATGCGCCTCATCCACGCGGTCCGCGACCTGGCCGCCGAGACCGGGCAGCAGATCGAGACCGTCGCCCTCTACACCGACGTCGACCGCACCGCGACCTTCGTCCGCGAGGCCGACATCGCGTACGACCTGGGGCCCGCAGCGGCACGCCCGTACCTGAACTACGAGCTGCTCGGCAAGGCCCTGCAGGAGACCGGCGCCGACGCGGCGTGGGTCGGCTGGGGCTTCGTCGCCGAGGATCCCGTCTTCGCGGAGAAGTGCGCCGAGGTCGGCGTGACCTTCGTCGGGCCCAGCCCCGACGCGATGCGCCAGCTGGGCGACAAGATCGGCGCGAAGCTCATCGCGGAGGAGGTCGGCGTCCCCGTCGCGCCGTGGAGCCGAGGCCCCGTCGAGACGCTCGAGGACGCCAAGGCCAAGGCCAAGGACATCGGCTACCCGCTCATGCTCAAGGCCACCGCCGGCGGCGGCGGTCGCGGCATCCGCATGGTCGCGTCCGACGCGGACCTCGAGGACGCCTACCTGCGCACCCGCGACGAGGCGGAGCGCGCTTTCGGCAGCGGCATCGTGTTCCTGGAGCGCCTGGTCACCGGCGCTCGGCACGTCGAGGTCCAGGTGATCTCCGACGGCGAGACAGCGTGGGCGCTCGGCGTGCGCGACTGTTCGGTGCAGCGCCGCAACCAGAAGGTCATCGAGGAGTCCGCCTCGCCGGTGCTCGGCCCCGAGCAGGTGCAGCGGCTCAAGGAGTCCGCCGAGCGGCTCGCGATCAAGGTCGGCTACCGCGGCGCCGCCACCGTCGAGTTCCTGTACCACCCGGGCGACGATCTGCTCGCCTTCCTCGAGGTGAACACCCGTCTGCAGGTGGAGCACCCGATCACCGAGGTCACCAACGACTTCGACCTGGTCCGCGCGCAGCTGCACGTCGCCTCGGGCGGCAAGCTCGACGGTGCGCGTCCGGTCGAGCGGGGGCACGCCATCGAGGCGCGCCTGAACGCAGAGGACCCGGACCGCGACTTCGCGCCCGCCCCCGGCCGCATCGCGCTGCTCGACCTGCCCGCCGGCCCCGGCATCCGCATCGACACCGGCGTCTCGCAGGGCGACACGATCCCCGCCGACTTCGACTCGATGATCGCCAAGGTCATCGCCTACGGCAGCGACCGCGACCAGGCCCTGGGCCGGCTGCGCCGCGCGATGAACGAGACCCGCGTCATCATCGAGGGCGGCGCCACCAACAAGAGCTTCGTGCTGGACCTGCTGGGCCAGCCCGAGGTGATCGACGGCAGCGCCGACACCGGCTGGATCGACCGGGTGCGGGGCGAGGGCCGCCTGGTGGCGGACCGGCACACGTCCGTCGCGCTGGCCTCGGCCGCGATCGACGCCTACGAGGACGAGGAGCGCACCGAGCTCACCCGCCTCCTGACCACCGCGTCGGGCGGCCGCCCGCAGGTGCAGCACGAGAGCGGCAACCCCCTCGACTTCAAGCTGCGCGGCGCGAGCTATCGCGTCCGGGTCGCCCGGATCGGCGCGCACACCTTCCGCCTCGTCATCGACACCGGCGCGGAGACCCGCACCGCCGACGTCGATCTCGAGCGGTTCGACTCGCACACCGGGCAGGCCGTCGTGAACGGCGTCCGGTACCGGCTCACCACCGGCACGCACGGCCCGGTCCACGTGGTCGACGTGGACGGGGTCACCCACCGCGTCAGCCGCGACGAGGGCGGCGTGGTCCGCTCGCCCGCGCCGGCGCTCGTGGTGGCCGTACCGCTGGCCGTGGGCGACGAGGTCGAGGCCGGTGCCCCGCTCCTCGTGCTCGAGTCCATGAAGATGGAGACGGTGCTCCGCGCGCCGTTCTCGGCGCGGCTCAAGGAGTGCTCGGTCACCGTCGGCAGCCAGGTCGAGGCAGGCGCACCGCTGCTGCGTCTCGAGCCCCTCGGCGACGGTGACGAGGAGGACGCCGGTTCCGCGGCGGGCCCGATCGACCTGCCGGAGGAGCCCGCGAAGGTCGGCGCCGTCGAGCGCGCGGCCGAGGGACGCGAGGCGCTGCGCAGCCAGCTGCTGGGCTACGACGTCGACCCCGCCGACGAGAGTCGCCTGCTCGACGCGTACCTCGTCGACCGCGTGGCGGCGGAGCTCGAGGGCGCGGCTCCGGCGCCGGAGGAGCTGGCGCTGGCCGGCGTCTTCGCAGACCTGGCCGAGCTGGGCCTGCGCCGCTCGGTGGGCGGCGACGACGAGGTGCACAGCCCGCGCGAGCACTTCCACACGTACCTGCGCAGCCTCGACGCGGACCGCGCCGGCCTGCCCGACTCGTACCGCGCGAAGCTCGCCGCCGCGCTCGCCCACTACGGCGTCACCGAGCTCGACCGCACCCCCGAGCTCGAATCCGCGGTCTTCCGGATCTTCCTGGCGCAGCAGCGCCCGAAGGTCGGCGTCCGCGTGATCACCGCGTTGCTGCGCAAGTGGCTGCGCGAGCCGGCACCGTCGGCCGAGCAGAGCGCCGACGCGCGCGCCGTGCTCGAGCGACTCATGGACGCGACGCAGTCGCGCTACCCGGTCATCGCCGACCTGGCCCGCGGCGTGGTGTTCGCGTGGTTCGGCCAGCCGCTGCTGCTGGGCAACCGCGAGGGCGTCTACTCGGCGGTGCGTGCGCACCTGACGCATCTCGACCAGAACCCCACGGCCGCTGATCGTTCCGACCGGATCGCGGAGATGGTGCGCAGCACCGAGCCGCTGGTCCTGCTGCTGGGCGAGCGCCTGGCGGGGGATCACCCCACGGGCAACAGCGTGATGCTCGAGGTCCTGACCCGCCGCTACTACGGCAACAAGGGCCTGACCGAGGTCCGCACGCAGGAGGCCGCCGGTACGGAGTGGGTCGTCGCCGCGCGCGACGGTGCCCTGCTCGCGTCCGCCGCCGTGTCCTACGAGGGGCTGGGCGACGCGGTCGCCGGCCTGGCGACGGTGGCCGACGGCGCGGCGTCCGTGGACGCGGACATCTACCTGAGCTGGGAGCAGCAGCCCGACGACCAGGACGAGATGGTGGCCGCGTTCGACAGCGTGCTGTCGGCGCATCCGTTGCCGGCGCAGGTGCGTCGCGTGACGATCACCGTCGCGGGCAGTGGCGGCGCGGTCATGCACCACCACTTCACCTTCCGGGCGGGCACCAACGGTGTCACCGAGGACCGCCTGATCCGCGGCCTGCACCCGTACATCGCGCAGCGCATGCAGCTCGAGCGGCTGCGCCGCTTCGACCTGACGCGCCTCACCTCGTCGGACGACGAGGAGGTGTACCTGTACCGGGCCGTCGCCAAGGAGAACCCGGCCGACGACCGCCTGGTCGCGTTCGCCCAGGTCCGCGACCTGGCCGCGGTGCGCGACGACAAGGGTCGCCTGCTGGCCCTGCCGACGGCCGAGATCGCGCTCGCCACGTGCGTGGACTCGATCCGCCGGGCCCAGGCCGGGCGGCCCAGTGCCAAGCGGCTGCCCACCAACCGGATCGTCATGTACATCTGGCCGCCGGTGGGTCTCAGCGACACCGAGCTCGAGGCGCTGGCCGGGCACATCGAGTCGACGTCGGTGGGCGCGGGCCTGGAGGAGGTGCTGCTCATCGGGCGTCGGCGGGACGAGTCGACGGGTGACCTGGTCAAGACCGAGGTGCGGGTGTCGTTCAGCCCGACCGGCCGTGCGGATCTGCACATCGGCGCCCCGGCCGAGGATGTCGCCGACGTCGTGGAGCCGATCGACGGCTACCGGCAGAAGGTTCTCCGCGCCGCGAGCCGCAACACCGCGTACCCGTACGAGCTCACCTCCGTGCTGGGCGATTTCGTCGAGTACGAGTTGGCCGAGGGCGACATCGCCGACGTGCTGGTCCCGACCGACCGGCCGAAGGGCCGCAACACGGCGGGCATCGTCGTGGGCGTGATCTCGACGGTCACCGATCTGCATCCCGAGGGCGTCAAGCGCGTTCTGCTGCTGGGCGATCCGACGAAGTCGCTGGGCGCGCTCGCCGAGGCGGAGTGCCGCCGGATCAGCGCGGCGATCGACCTCGCGCACCGCATGGAGCTGCCCGTCGAGTGGTACGCCCTGTCGGCCGGTGCGCGCATCTCCATGGACTCGGGCACCGAGAACATGGACTGGGTGGCCGCGGCGCTCAAGAAGATCGTCGAGTTCACGCAGCAGGGCGGCGAGATCAACATCGTCTCCGCCGGCATCAACGTGGGCGCGCAGCCGTACTGGAACGCCGAGGCCACGATGCTCATGCACACCAAGGGCGTGCTGATCATGACGCCGGAGTCGGCGATGGTGCTGACCGGCAAGCAGTCGCTGGACTTCTCCGGCGGCGTCTCGGCCGAGGACAACTTCGGCATCGGCGGCTACGACCGGATCATGGGCCCGAACGGCCAGGCGCAGTACTGGGCGGCGGATCTGACGGGCGCGCACAAGATCCTGATGGAGCATTACGCGCACACCTACATCGCCCCCGGTGAGCAGGCCCCGCGCCGCGCGTCCACCACGGACCCGGCCGAGCGCGACATCACCGTGTTCCCGCACGTGCTGGCGGACAGCGATTTCACGACCGTCGGCGACATCTTCTCCGCGGAGAAGAACCCGGATCGCAAGAAGCCCTTCGACATCCGCACCGTGATGCGGGCGCTGTCGGACCAGGACCATGAGGTGCTCGAGCGGTGGGCCGGCATGGCCGACGCCGAGACGGCCGTCGTGCAGGACGTGCACATCGGCGGCATCCCGGTCTGCCTGCTGGGCATCGAGTCGAAGTCCGTACCGCGCCTGGGCTTCCCGGCCACGGACGGCCCGGACACCTACACGGCCGGCACGCTGTTCCCGCAGTCGTCGAAGAAGGCGGCCCGCGCGATCAACGGCGCCAGCGACAACCGCCCGTTGGTGGTGCTCGCGAACCTGTCGGGCTTCGACGGCTCGCCCGAGTCGCTGCGCAAGCTGCAGCTGGAGTACGGCGCGGAGATCGGCCGGGCGATCGTCAACTTCTCCGGCCCGATCGTGTTCTGCGTGATCTCGCGTTACCACGGCGGCGCGTTCGTGGTGTTCTCGAAGCAGTTGAACCCGAACATGACCGTGCTGGCGATCGAGGGCTCGTTCGCCTCGGTGCTCGGCGGCGCCCCCGCCGCGGCGGTGGTGTTCTCCGGTGAGGTCAACGCCCGCACCGGTGGCGATGCCCGGGTCACGGAGCTCGAGGCGCAGGTCGCCGAGGCCTCCGGCACCGAGCGCGCCGCGCTGCTGGCCGAGCTCGACGAGGTGCGGGGCTCCGTCCGCGCCGAGAAGCTGGGCGAGGTCGCCTCCGAGTTCGACGGCGTGCACAGCATCCGTCGCGCCGTCGAGGTCGGCTCGGTCGACGAGATCATCGCCGCCGCCGACCTGCGTCCGAAGATCATCTCGGTGATCGAGGCCGCGCAGTAGGTTCTTCTGCGCACGAAGGGCACCGTCGGGATTCCCGACGGTGCCCTTCGCGTCTCGTGCCGCCGCGGACCGCGTGTCTGCCGGGCGCCGTCCTGCGCACCCGGTCTGCGCGCCGCCGTCGCGCCGCACCTGGCGCGCCGGCGTCGGCGCTGCCGCGGTGGGTTCCCGCGGGGGTTTCCTCTTCGATCGAGGGTTGCAACCCGATGTTCGGTGAAGACTCCCCGCGGGAATCGGTCGCCCCGACGAACGGAGCCGCGGCCCGCCGCACCGGGTACCCACCGCCGCATCCCGATTCGTGGCGAGAGGCCGCTCGAGATGTACAGCGCGCCTCGAGCAAGTGGCCCTACTTGGTAGGGACATGCAGAACTGTCACCGATGTCCTGAGACGTGACAGCGCGCACGTCGCGCTCTCGGATCTTGACCGGTTCGGACACGCTGTCCGAATCGGACCGAATCCGAGTGTCGAGCGAACGGCCGTCCCTACCTGCCCGCCGACGCTTCCGCGCTCGCGCCGCCTCGCATCCCTGCCCGCCTCGCCCTGGCCCACCGGCCCGGCCACCAGCCCCGGCCCGGCACCGTCGGAAACGACGGACGGCCGGGCCGCGCTGAGCGCGACCCGGCCGTCCCCGTCGAAGACCTACAGCGCGAGGTCGCGCCCGATGATCTCCTTCATGATCTCGGAGGAGCCGGCCCAGATACGGGTGACGCGGGCGTCCATCCACGCGCGGGCGGCGCGGTACTCGCGCATGTAGCCGTAGCCGCCGTGCAGCTGGACGCAGGAGTCCAGCACCTTGTTCTGGATCTCGGCGGAGACGTACTTGACCTTCGCGGCGTCCACGGCGGTCAGGCGGCCCTCGGCGTGCGCCACGACGGCCTGGTCCACGTAGGCCTGGACCATCTCGATCTGGGTCACCAGGTCGGCCAGCAGGAACTTGTTGTGCTGGAACGAGCCGATGGACTGGCCGAAGGCCTTGCGCTCGCGCGCGTACTCGAGCGTCTCGGCGAGGATCTGCTTGGCGTGCGCCACGTTGCCCACCGCGGAGCCGATGCGCTCCTGCGGCAGCTTCTCCATCATGTGCACGAAGCCGCGGTCCACCTCGCCGATGAGGGCGCTGGCGGGCACCCGCAGGTCGGAGTAGAACAGCTCGGCGGTGTCGGCCTCGGGCTGGCCCACCTTGTCGAGCTTGCGGCCGCGCTCGAAGCCGGGCAGCGAGCAGTCCACGGCGAACAGCGAGATGCCGCGCGCCTTCGCGTCGGGGTTCGTCTTGGCGGCGATCACCGCGACGTCACAGGTGTAGCCGTTGGTGATGAAGGTCTTGGAGCCGTTGAGGATCCAGTCGTCGCCGCTGCGCACGGCGGTCGACTTGATGGCCGCGAGATCGGAGCCGGCGGAGGGCTCGGTCATGCCGATGGCGGCCACCGCCTCGCCCGAGGCGATCGCGGGCAGCCACTGCTGCTTCGCCTCGTCGGTGCCCAGCCGCACGATGTACGGCGTGGTGATGTCGAAGTCGATGCCCACCGAGCTGGCGAAGGCCATCGACACCGCCGCGAGCTCCTCCTGCGCCACCGCGTTGAAGCGGTAATCGCCGGCCTCACCGCCGCCGTAGGACTCGGGGATCTCGAGGCCCAGAACGCCCTGCTCTCCGAGGCCGCGCCACACGTCCCGGGCGATCAGCTTGTCGTCGATGTACTGCTCGGCGTGCGGCAGCACCTGCTTCTGCAGGTAGTCGCGGACGGCGGAGCCGAATTGCAGGTGGTCGTCGGTGTAGACGGTGCGTTCCAAGGCTGGAGTCCTCTCAGAGTTTCAGGTCGCGGCGCAACTTGGCGACGTGGCCGGTGGCACGCACGTTGTACTGCGCCACCTCGATGTTCCCCTCCGCGTCGATGACGAACGTCGACCTGATCACGCCCGTCACGGTCTTGCCGTACATCATCTTCTCACCGAAGGCCCCGTACTCGGTAAGCACCTGCTTATCCGGGTCCGAGAGGAGCGGGAAGGTGAGGCCGTCGCGCTCGACGAACTTCTTCAGCTTCTCCGGCTTGTCGGGCGAGATGCCCAGCACCGCGAGACCGGCGTCGCCGAAATCGGCCAGGTTGTCGCGGAAGTCGCAGGCCTGCTTGGTGCAGCCCGGCGTCATCGCTGCGGGGTAGAAGTAGAGCACCGCGCGCCGGCCGCGGTAGTCCGCGAGGGAGACGGGGTTGCCGTCCTGGTCGGGCAGGGTGAACGACGGTGCCGGATCACCCGGCTGCAGGCGCGCGGAAGTAGTCATGCCGGTTACCGTATCGGTCATGGCGACACAGGACGAGGGCTCGGGGTACTCCGGCGGTTCCGGGGGCCGCGGGCGGACGCGGATCCGGAACCTGGCGAGCGCCGCGCTCAACGCGGACATGACGATCGACCAGGCCACGACCATGCTCGACGGCATGGCCACGACCATGGAGGACATGAGCGCCACCATGGCCACCTTCGACGAGACGGTGGCCCGGGTGAACACCAGCCTCGACGAGTTCGAGAAGCTCACTGAGCGCTTCTCCGCGACGCTCGAGCGGATCGACGCGTCGATGGAGCGGATCGAGGCGTTGCTGTCGGTGCCCGGCGCCGCGGTCACGGCGGCCGAGCGGGTGCTCGCGATGCCGTCCGAGCTGTCGCGGCGACTGCGCGGCAGGTCCTGACGGCGCACCGTCGGGCCTAGCGGCGGTACCCGTTCGACAGACCCACCAACAGCTCCGCGACCAGCGGGTTCGGTGTCGCGTCGGTGCGCAGCACCGCGGAGACGGGCAGCGTGAACCCGGGAGCAGGCCGGCTCGCGATGCCGGGCTGGCGCGGGTCCTCGTAGAGGAGCGTCCAGCCCTCGGGGTGATTGACCAGCTCGAAGGCCACGGGGTGCGCGTCGCGGATCTCCGGCCCGAGCAGCACCTCGAGCCCCTCGGCCGCGAACACCTTCGCGACCAGGCGGTGCAGGAGCACCTGCCGGTCCGCGGGCGGGAGCAGCAGGGGGTACTGCGCCAGTTCCCGGGGCGACGGTGCGCGGCCGAGTGCGGCCAGGGGGTGCCGCGTGGAGAAGGCGACGACGGGGTTGTCCACCCACAGCGGCTCGAGGTACAGGCCCGGCTCGTCCAGTCGCCCGCGGATCAGCGCGAGGTCCGCCTCGCCGGACTTGACCGCCGCGATGCGCTGCGCGAAGGGCTTGAGGAGGAAGTCGATCTCCGCGCCGGGGTGCCGCTCGCGGACGGCCGCGGTCGCGGCGAGTGCGGAGTGGGCGAAGGACATGTTCGCGGCGAGCCGGATCCGGTCCGGGCGGGGGCGCACCGCGTCGACGGCCTCGTCGCGCAGCCGGAGCAGCTCGCGGGCGCGCGGGAGCAGCGCGTCGCCGGCGGCGGTGAGGGTGACCCGGCGCCCGGCGCGTTCGAACAGCTCCGCGCCGAGCTCCTTCTCCAGCGTCGCGATCTGATGGCTCACGGCCGACTGAGAGACGAAGCACTGCTTGGCCGCGCGGGAGAAGCCGCCGTGGTCGGCGACGGCGACGAGGTACTCGAGCTGGCGGAACTCCATACCGCCATTCTATGAACAGAAGAGATCGACAGCATCGTCAGGTAGGCGATCTACCAGGTTGAAGCGCAGGAACTCATGCACCAACCTGGTAGTAGACAACGACGTCTTGAAGGAGGAGAAGATCATGCGCAACACCCACGTCGTGGTGATCGGCTCGGGATTCGGTGGCCTCGCCGCCGCGAAGCAGCTCGCGAAGTCGGATATCGAGACCACGCTGATCTCGGCGAACGGCACGCACCTCTTCCAGCCCCTGCTCTACCAGGTGGCCACCGGCGTCACCGCGGGCGAGCGCATCGCGCCGCCCATCGCGGACGTGCTCCGCGGTCGGCGCACCGTCGACGCGATCACCGGATACGTCACCGAGGTCGACGCCGAGCGCAAGGTGGTCACCTACGCCACCGCGGACGGCATCGAGCAGATCGGCTACACCTACCTCATCGTCGCCGCGGGCGCCGCGCAGGCGTACTTCGGCCACGACGAGTGGGCCGATCGCACGTTCGCCCTCAAGACCCTCGAGGACGCCGAGAACCTGCGCGAGCGCATGCAGACGGCGTTCGCCGCCCCCGCCGAGAGCCCGGCGCGCACCTTCGTGGTGGTCGGCGCCGGCGCCACGGGCGTCGAGGTCGCGGGCCAGGTCGCCGAGCTCGCCCGGCGCTTCCACAGCGACGCGCAGGTCCGCATCCACCTCGTCGAGGGCGCCGACGACGTGCTGCCCTTCTACGGCGGCACCCTCTCGGGCTACACCCGGGCCGCGCTCGAGAAGGCCGGCGTGCAGGTGCACACCGGCACCTTCGTCACCGCGATCGAGGGCGACACCGTCACCGTCAAGGACGGGACCGGAGTCGAGCGCGAGATCGAGGCCGGCACCGTCGTCTGGTCGGCCGGCGTCAAGGCCACCCCGCTCGCCGGGGTGATCGCCGAGGCCACGGGTTGCGAGACCGACCGCAACGGCCGACTGCTGATCAACCGCGACCTTACGGTCGGTGGCCGCGCGGACGTCTTCGCCCTCGGCGACATGACCAGCCTGAACGGCCTGCCCGGGCAGAGCCCCGTCGCGATGCAGCAGGGCCGGCACGCCGCGGACGTGATCCGCGGGAAGAAGGGGCCCGGCACGCACTTCCGCTACCTGGACAAGGGCAGCATGGCGATGATCGACACCCCGCACGCCGTGCTCCAGCCGCCGATGGGCCTGCCGGGCATGACCGGCGTCCTGGCGTGGGCCGGCTGGCTGGCGGTGCACCTCTACTACCTGGCGGGCATGGGCAACCGCGCCGCGGTTGTCGTCGATTGGCTGCGCGCCTTCGTCGGCACGGCCCGTCCGGGCTTCGACGGTGCGCCGACGGTCACCGTCGAACCCGTTCCCGCGGACGCGGCCGAGGCACTACCCGGTCTTCGCGTTGCCGGCGCGCCAGACCTCCCACGGGACGTTCCAGTCGCCTAGTCCGTCGTTGCCCTCGAGGGTCGACGCGATGGTGTCGGTGACCTTGACGATGTCGCCCCGGCGCGTGTTCTGGAGGAACCAGAGCGCGTTGTCGGGGCTGACGTTGAGGCAGCCGTGGCTGGCGTTGCTCACGCCCTGCTGGCTGATCGACCACGGGGCGCTGTGCACGTAGATGCCGCTGTAGGACATCTGGGTCGCGTAGTCCACGAGGGTGCGGTATCCGTTGGCGGAGTTGACCGGAACGCCGTACGTGGACGAGTCCATGATCATCTGATCGCGGTGGTCGCCGATCATGTAGATCCCGTTGGGGGTGGCGTTGTTGGGCTCGCCCATCGAGGTGGGCATGGTCTTGACGAGCTTGCCGTTGCGGCTGATCCGGACGATCTTGTCCTTGTCGGAGACGGTCGCGATCACCTCGTCGCCGATGGTGAACTTCGTCGACGCGTCCTTCTGGCCGAAGGTGCCGTTGCCGAGGTCCACGCCGTAGATCTTCACGTCCACGCTGACCTTGGTGCCGGGCTTGAAGTAGTTCTGCGGCCGCCAGCGCACCTCGGACGGGCTGATCCAGTAGAAGGCGCCGTCGACCGGCGGCTCGGTGTTCACGGTGATGGCGCGCTGCGCGGCGACCCGGTCCTTGATCGCCTCGTCGAACTTCACGCCGACGGTCTGCCCGACGCCCACCACCGGCTCGCCGACGGTGCTGAAGTACGCCTGGGTCTGGTTGTTCGGCGACTGGGTGCTGAAGGTCTCGTTGGCCACGTTCACGCCGCCGACGCCGTTGGCCTCCGCGCGCAGCTTGTACTGCTTGTTGTAGCCGAGCACCTCGGAGTTGCTCCAGGAGCGGCCGTCGTCGCTGAGCTTGCCGGCCACCTCCTTGCCGTCCGGGTTGGTCATGACGACCTTGGTGAGGGTGCCGCCGCTGGCCGTGACCTTGACCGGAAGGCCGGGCTGCACGTCGACCGCGCCGTTCTTGACGCTCGAGGTGATCTGCGGGCGCAGCAGGTCGAAGAAAGGCGTCGAGTCGGTGATCTTCTGGCTCGCGTCCGGCAGTGGCATCGCGTCGTTCGCCGAGGTCGTGCAGCTCGCGACCAGGGCGGCGGTGACGGCCGTTGCGGCCACCACCGTCAGGGCACGACGGGACACGACGGGGCGGATGCGCATGCTTCTTCACTCCAGGAGGATGTCGACGGGGTCGGCACGACCGATTACTCCTGATTCTACCGGTGTCCGCGATCGGCGAGCCGGTACGGTTCCGGGTGTGAGCGACGACGGTGACCGGCGGGAGCCCGGCGAGCGGCCGGCGGGGCCGTGGAGCGACAAGGGCTACAACAAGCTGGCCCTGGGAATCGCCCTCGGCGTGGTCCTGGGCGCGGTGATCGGGGCCGCGATGGACAACATCGGTCTCGGCATCCCGATCGGTCTGGCTCTGGGCATCGCCCTCGCCGGGGCGTTCGGCCACCGGTCCGGCCGGGACGACGGTGACGAGACGGACTGAGCTGTCCGGCCGGCGGTAGATGGGGCCGGCGGGGGAGTCGTGGGTGAGGAGCCTGGGGAGAACGCTGCGGGCGACAGGTGAGGTGGTTGCTCCCCAGGCTCGATCGAAGAATAACTTACCGTGACTAATAATTGAAGGTTCAGGTCGCGGGTGCGCGAAACCCGATACCGAGCGCGAATCGACGCGTGGTGAGGCCGGCGTGCACGACAATGCTTGCTATGGCAGAACCGACGGGCGGGCGCGCCGGCCTGTGGTCCGCGATCGTGCGCTCGTGGCACGCGGGACCGGATTACCGAGCGCGAATCGATTACCTGGCGTCGCGGAGGTTGTTGCGCGGATTCCGGTTCGCGGTGGCGCTTCCCGCGCTCTCGCTCGGTGCGGCGGCCGGCGCGCTCGCCCTTGCGGATCACACGGGAGGCGCGCCGGCTGCGTCGATCCGCGTGCTGGGCGTGGTGGTCGGGCTGTACTGGTGCATCCGATGGCTCGTCGGTCCGCCGCCGTCCATGCCGGTCGCGTCCGTGTTCGTTCTCACCTGTGGCCTGACGATCGTTCTCGTCAGCGCGACGCACCCCAATGCGGCGGCGGGCGCCATCAGCGCCATGGCGATGATTCTCACGGCGACGTTCGCCGCATGTCTCCTATCGCTGACGGTGTGCCTCGCGCACACTGTGATCGCCGCGATGGCGATCGTCTTCTTCGCTCCCCGCCTGTCCGCCGAGATGGGGATGCTGGCAGCGATCACGAGCATCGGCGTGTTCGCGGTGGTCACCATCGCGCTTCCCGTGGTCATCTACTTCGGCCTGACCCTGATGTCGCAGGATGCTGTGGACGCTGATACCGACGATCTGTGCGGCACCCTCAATCGACGGGGGTTCTACCGGGTGGCGGCCGCTCGCCTCGGTCGGCATCAGCGGAGGGGTGACGCGACCGCCGTCGTGGGCCTCCTGATGATCGATCACGACGGCTTCAAGTCGATCAACGACCTCTTCGGCCACATCGCCGGTGACGCTGCGCTCCTCGCGACCGCGGAGATAGTCCGCTTCGAAACCGAAGGCATGGAGGCGTACACGGCTCGGCTGGGCGGCGACGAGTTCGCGGTGCTGACGTTCTGTGCACGGCAGGAGAACGTGTCCGATCTCGCTGAACGCATTCGCCACCGGGCGGAGGTGTCGGCAGCCACCT
The DNA here is from genome assembly GCF_001575205.1 of Tsukamurella pseudospumae. Classification (GTDB taxonomy): domain Bacteria; phylum Actinomycetota; class Actinomycetes; order Mycobacteriales; family Mycobacteriaceae; genus Tsukamurella; species Tsukamurella pseudospumae. The sequence goes on along the minus strand of NZ_LSRE01000016.1, from coordinate 4,180 downwards.
CGGGGGCTGCCCGCGGATGCACCGTCAGTATCGGCGTCTCCCTTGAGTCGGTCGCTTCGGCGGCCTTGGCACCGCTCGTGCGGAGTGCGGACGCGGCGATGTATCGCGCGAAGTTCACCGGGAATGCTGTAGTGGTGTCCGGTGCGTCGGAATCAGAAGCCGCATCGATAGATCGGTGATGTGGCTGCAAGCCGGACTCAGTGACTGATCCCAGGCTCGTAGCGATTCACCATCTCCTCCAACCAATCCCATGCCGACGTGAATCGAAACACTTGGGCCGAGATCTGCACCAGCCTCTGGCCGGGCCCGTGACCTACGTCAGCGGCCCCGGTCCGGACGGCGAGCCGTCATGCGGCGGCTGCCCGGGGCCCGGCCCGTAGGGGCCGTGCCCGTACGGCGGCACCTGGGGCGGGTACTGCTTCGGCTTGCTCGCGGCCTTCACGATCAGCACCACGCCGACAACGACCGCCGCGACGACCAGAAGCGCCACGACACCGAGAACTGCGAGGAGCAGCAGCGGTGACGCACCCACGGCTACACCGCCCCGTTCGCGGCCGCGATCACGAAGATGATCATCGCCACGACCGCCACCAGGCTCAGATATCCGAGCACGAGACCGGCGATCGCCATGCCGCGGCCCTGCTCACCGGTGCGCTTGATCTGGCTCAGTGCGATGTGCCCGAACGGGATCGCGAGGACTCCGCCGGCCACGCCGAGGACCAGGGCGACGATCGCCATCGAGTTCGTTCGCTGCGAGGCAATTCCACCGTGCACGGGCGCATAGACTGGCTGGCCGTCTGGGGTGTGGCCCACGATGACGGGCTGCCCGATCCGGGGCGTGTCGCCCTCAATGATTGGCTTCGGAACCGCGGGGAATCGACCGGCTGCAAGGCACCCGAGGCCAGCCACGACGAGGACGGTTACCGGGAAGGTTATGGCCGGTTGGATACCGAAGTCGTTCAACAGGTCTACCGGCCACGGGGATGACATGTTGAAGTGCGTCGCGACGAACAGCGGCACCAGCAGCGCGACCACGACGGCGACTGGAATCAGGACCAGGTACGCCTTGGGTAGCCGCCGACTGACGATGATGAATCCGGCGACGATCATGCAGGAGCCGATCACTGCGGCGCCGACGAACCCTGACGCGTTTGGCATCACAGCGGTGGCCAGGGTGATCACTACGCCGAGTACAAGGGCAACCACGCCGAGGCCAACCGGGAGTGGTCGAGATGCTTGACGGGGTGATTCGCTCGCGGTCTGGTTCACCGTCCGATGCTCCCAGCGTCCCGCCGACTGGCGCTGTCCTCTGATCGGATGAATTTGGTGCGGATCGGACCTCGGTGCGTGACAGCATCTGCGCATGACGATCACCTACCGGGGCCGTGACGCCCTCGTCGACGTCGACCCCGAAGCTGGCACCGCGACGGTGACGCCGACACGCACGGGCACCTCGTGGACAGTCGGGCTCCGCGAGATCGAGGCGGTGGGTGTCCGGTGCTCCACGTTGCTGAAGCGGGGGCGGGGGGACACTGAGGTTGCTGGTGCGCGGGCAGGCGTGGAAGTAGCTCACGACTCGTCTCCGAACTCGGTGACCCAGTTGCACGCGGTGCCGCGCGGGGAGGACGAGGATTCGATCGCGATCGCCGCCGCCCCCGGAGGAGTTGGCATCCCGACGGTCACGCTCGACGGAAAAGACCGGCCGATGAAAGTTGGGAAGCTGAGCATGTGGGGCGGCGGACTGGACTAAGCGGTGAAGTCGCACGCAGCTTCTCGCTGCGTCTCGGGAGGTCCCTTCTGCCTTCAGCCCCGGATCGGACGACGTTGTTCTCCGAGCTACGCGTTCGTGCAGGACTTCGTGATCCTTGCGAGCACACCACGGCGGTCCGTAAGCAACTCCAAGAGGTAGACGTACGGAACCAGAGCCAGGTCTGCCGGCAGTCGCCCGTTGTGCGTCGCCAGAGCCGGCATGTCGTCGGCGCAGAACCCATGAGTGGCCTTCCGTCGCGCATTCATGGCCGCGACTGACAGAAAACGCTCTGACCATGAACTATACGGTTGTCACTCGTCGAACAGCGTCGGCTCGTCCTCGGGGGCCGCGTCGGCGAGCGCGTCATCTGCGCTGACCGTGTGCGGCGCTTCCCAGGTGGGCGGGATAAAGGCTTCAATCACGCTTCGGCGCGCGCGGTACCGCCGCTTATTCCGATCGACCAGGCGCATCTTCTCCAGGTCGTTGAGGTCCCGAGTCGGCGTGCGTTCGCCGCACAGGGCGTACTGGCCGGCGAGCGCCGGGGTCAGTTGCGTGGCCTCTTTCGAAGTCATCCAGGCTCCGCTCGGCATAGCGAGAACGAGGTCCCGCTGCCGGGTTCGAGTGGTAGTCGATGGCTGCGCCTTGAAGGTCTCATAGACGTGGCTCTCCCAGTGGATCTGAATATTCTCGGCCTTGACGGTCTCGATCTGGGCGCGTACCTCGTCCAGGAACCCCGCCAGCGCGTAGTCGACGAACGTCCTGACGTCCGACTGGGCGCTGTCGAGCGCCCGGTAATAGCCGTCCCGGGTCTTGTTGTAGAAGTCCGACAGGAGGTTCGTCGCAACGATCGGAACGACGCCGGACTCGGACAGGATCTGGACCTCGATGAGTCGAGCGAGCCTGCCGTTCCCGTTGCCGAAAGGGTGGATCCAGGCAATGTAGAGGTGCGCGAGTATGGCGGAGATGATCGCGATGACGAACTTCTCCTCGTCGGCGGAACCTGGGCCTGCGGATGCGCGGAGCTCATTGAGCCACCGGACGAACTGGTCGAGAAGTTCGGGCACCTCGTGGTGGTCGGGGGCTCGGTAGCGTCCGGCGGCCACGTTGTGGTTGCGGACCTTGCCGGGCACGACCTCAGGACTGTCGGGGATGCCTTCAAGGATCTGCCGGTTCAGCGCTTCGAGTCGCTCACGGGTGATCCGAAGCGTCTTCCCGGCGCGAAGCGCTTGGTCTATGTCACGGATCGCCGCGAGCACATTCTGAACCTCTCGTTCGAGGTATTCTCGGGACTTTCCGACTTCGGCGCTGCCGCGATCAACGATGGCCTGGACCTCGGCCTCGCTGAGGGTATTGCCTTCGATCGCCGTCGTGGCCAGCACGCCTCGAGCGAGGAAGATCGACGCCATCTCCTCGGCTCGCTCGGGCTTGAGTGGCACGCCAGCGAGGTGCTGACACTTGCTCATGGCTTCGCCGAGTTTGAGCCACGTTCTGGATGACAGCGCGCCCACATCGAACTTGAAGGAGATATATGGGTGCTGCTCGGGCCGTGTCATGATCCAAACATACAGCAGAAGACGGTGCCTCTCAGCTGCTATTTTTCGCTACCTAGTGCTATTTTCGTCCGTTTTTCCATCCGCTTTGGGGTCCGTCTGACGAAGCGGATGAGGTCCGCGCTTACTCCTCCCGTCGTCGAGCCCGGCGCGGTCTGCGCCTTACGGCCCGGGGCGGCGGCGAGGGGCGCCACGCCTGCCTAAGAGGTCCCAGCCAGCTTGTTCGTGGTCCTCAAGGGGACCAGGTGATCGAAGGACCTTGACATGGATGTGGTGGCGCGGATCCTCGACCGACACGGAGACGGAGCTGACGAGTTCCTGCACACCGATCCCGCCGACCCTGATGTGCTCTGGACGCGGATCTTTGTGGCCGCGCCGTGGGTGATTCACTTCGATCGGCCGTCGGTCGGCAGCGTGTGGAACTTGATCTTCGACCTGATGCACGAGTGCTGACTGCGCTCGTTGATTCTCCCCAGTTCTGCTAACTGAATCTCCCCACTTGTGTGCACCCGCCAAGTAATGGGCGGGGCCTCCCCGTGATGCTGGTGGTCTCTGACCACGCACCAGCCCTTCGAGGGAGGCCCCGCTCGTTCATGCTCACACAAGGAGAGACCGTGGAAGCACATGCTCTGCGCAAGCAGGGGTGGACGATCTCAGCGATCGCCCGTCATCTGGGACGGGACCGTAAGACCGTCCGCAACTATCTCAACGGGGTCACCGAGCCGGGTGTCCGCCACCGGGACGAGGACCCGTTCGAGCCGTTCGCCGAGTACGTCACCAGCCGCTTGCTCGAGGACCCGCATCTGTGGGCGCAGACCCTGTTCGACGAACTCGTCGAGATGCGGTTCAAGCAGTCGTATTCGTCGCTGACCCGGCAGAT
>NZ_LSRE01000015.1 GCF_001575205.1 Tsukamurella pseudospumae | reverse complement strand
CGGCGGCTGCGGCGCGGGCCGGCGGTGCGTCGGCTCCCGCGGCGGTACGGGCGGACGCTCCAGGTCGGCGCTCTCGCGCTGGATCGGGCCCGACGGGCGGGCCAGGCCGGCGAGGTCGGCGCCGGGCTGCGAGACCGGACGGGGCAGCGGGTCGCTCGGGTGCGAGTAGGCCTGCTGCGGCGCCGACGGTGCCGAGCGCGGCTGCGACACGGGGCGCGGCGGGGCGGGAACCCGAGCGGGGCCCTGGGCCGCCGGGCGCTGCGGACGCGCCGCGGGGAAGCTCTGGGTGGCCGGCTGCGGATCCTGCGGCGCGGCGGCACCGTCGACCTGCCCGCGCTTGATCACCCGGAAGCGGTCGGTGAAGTACACGGGCTCCGGGTCGCCGGGCCGCTCGTTGTAGGCGCGGTCGAAGTCCTCGCGGCGGATCGCGGCGAACGAGCCGGACGTGACATCGCCCTCGATGGGCTCCCAGTCGTCGTCGACGTCGTCGTCCTCCTCGAAGGCCTGCGCCGGGAAGGACGTGGACGGGATCGCGCCGCCGGACTTGCTGGACTCCTGAGCCGCCTGCCCCTCGGCGACCTCCTCGGGCGTGAACCGCATGAAGGGGACGACCACGAGCCCGGCGACGATGAGGATCACCGCACACGCGATGAACGCAAGGCCGTAGCCGGAGGCGAGAGCCTTGAGCTGCTCCGCGTGCACCGCCGGATCGGCACTGAGCTCGCCGCTGGTGGGTCCGCCGCCCGCCATGATCCGCGAGGTCACGGCGACCTGGACCGACGCCAGACCGATGATGCCGCCCAGGTTCTGGCACACCTCGACGAGCGCCGACATGGGGCCGATCTCCGTGGGACGCACACCCGCGAGCGCACACAGCGGCAGCGGGATGATCGCGAAGCCCACCCCGATGCCGATGAGGAACACCGGCACGCCGATGTACGGGAAGTAGGTGACCGTCGACGGGTCGCGGGTCATCAGGGTGGGGACGTAGAGGCACGGCAGGAAGACGATGACGCCGCCCAGCAGCACGAGCCAGCGCGCCTGGTACTTGAGCACGAGCTTCGAGGCGACCAGCGTCGAGATGCCCATGCCCACCGCGAACGGGACGAGCGCGAGGCCGGACTGCAGCGGCGTGTACCCGAGCACCTGCTGGAAGGTCAGGGCGACGTAGAAGCCGAGCGTCGGGATGAGGGCGCCGCACACGAGGATCGCGATCATCGCGGCCACGCGGTTGCGGTTGTGGAACAGCGAGAACGGCAGGATCGGGTTCTTGGCGGTCCGCTCGACGTAGAGGAAGGCCACCAGGCACACGGCGCTGAAGGCCGCCGCGGCGTAGACCGCAGGGCTCTGCCAGTGCGATTCCGGTCCCGCGGTGAGCGCGAACACGCCCGTGACGCAGCCCGCGACCGCGAGGATCGCGCCCTTGACGTCCAGCGCGTGCCGGCGGTCGGACATCGACTCCTCGAGCGCGTACCACCCGCCGATCACGCAGGCGATGCCGACCGGGACGTTGATCCAGAAGACGAGGCGCCAGTCCCACGTGGCGAGGAGGCCGCCGGCGATGAGACCCGCGACGGAGCCGAGCCCGCCCATCGCGGCGAAGATCGCGAATGCCTGGTTGCGCGCCTTGCCCGGCGCGAAGGTGGTCGCGATGAGCGCCAGCGCCGTGGGGCAGGCGATCGCGGCGAAGAATCCCTGCCCGGCGCGGGCCGCGAGCAGCCAGACCTCGTTCGTCGCGAAGCCGGTGAGCAGCGACGCGAAGGTGAAGCCGCCCACGCCGAGCATGAACATCCGTTTGCGGCCGAAGGTGTCGCCGAGCCGGCCGCCGAGCAGCATGAAGCCGCCGAACGTGACCGCGTAGGCGCCGAACACCCACACCTTCGCGGCGTCGGACAGGTGCATGGCCTCCTGGATGCGCGGCATGGCCACGAACACCACGGTGCCGTCGAGCACGGCGAGGAACATCATCCCGGACAGCACGACGATGGCGATGCCGAGAGCGCTGCCCTTGACGCGATAGGTCTGCGCCGGGCCGCCAGGGGCCATCGTCGTGGAAGTCATGAGGTCCGAGGCTACCGGCTGATAGAAGGTGCCCGGAAATCGTTCATGCCGGTTTTTGTCACCCGAGTTACTGGAGTGACGAAATATCCGTGCGGTCGGAACCCATCTCCGATGGCTGTTTCCGCAGACCACGGCGTCGATCCGGGGATCGAGTACCAGCCGGGTCACCGGAAGGTCACAATTCGGACGACACGCCCCGCGCCCGGGCACTCAGCCGGGTGCGGCCGCGATCTCGACCCGAGCTTCAGTCCTCCCGACGGTGCCGGCGGGCCCGGCTCACGCGGTCCGCCTGCTCCGACGAGTCCGGATGATGCATGCCGTCCGCCTCCGGGGCGGCGTGCCGACCGCCGTCGTTCGGCGCCTGCACCGCCCGCTGCGGCGTCGGCCGCTGACCCTGCGACTGCTGGTCCGATCCGCGGTACTGCGGGGGCTGGTACTGCGCGGGTCGCGACACCGAGCCGCTCGGGCGCTCCACCGGCGCGGCCGGCCGGTTCAGGTGGCCGCTCGGGCGGTTCAGTTGGCCGCTCGGGCGCTGGATCGGCTGACTGGGGCGGTCCACCGGGCCGCCGGGCCGCCCGATCGGCGCGCTCGGCCGCTGGACGGACCCGCCTGGCCGGTGCGACTGCTGCGGTCCCTGCTGTCGGCCCGGCTGCTGCGGGGGCGCGGGTGGGCGCGGCATGTCCGCGCTCTCGCGCTGGATCGGCCCCGACGGGCGGGCCACGCCGGCCAGGTCGTCGCCGGGGGCACCGGTTCGGCGCGGCAGCGGGTCGCTCGGGTGCGAGTAGGCGCGATGGGGATCCGACGGAGCCGTGCGCGACGGTGCCGGACGCTGCGGCCGCGCCGTCGGGATCGCCTGCGTCGGCGGCTGCGGGGCCTGCGCGGGCGGTCGCTGCGGGTCCTGCGGGCGCTGCGCGCCGGGCGCCTCGACGGCGGAGCGCTTGATCGCGCGGAACCGGTCGGTGAAGTACACCGGCTCCGGATCGCCCGGCTTCTCGTTGTAGGCGCGTTCGAGGTCCTCGCGGCGGACCACCGGGATCGGGCCCGAGGTCACGTCGCCCTCGATCGGCTCCCAGTCGTCGGCGACATCGTCGTCGTCCTCCTCGAAGGCCTGCGCGGGGAAGGAGGTCGACGGGATCGCGCCGCCGGACTCGCTGGACTCCTTGGCCGCCTGGCCCTCGGCGATCTCGTCCGGGGTGAACCGCATGAACGGGACGACCACGAGCCCGGCGATGATCAGGATCGCCGCGCACGCCAGGAACGCGAGGCCGTAGCCGGACGCGAGCGCGTGGATCTGGTCGCCCGTGAGCTCTTTGTGCTTGAGGTGCCCGGTGGTGGGCCCCTGCTCCGCCATGATGCGGGAGGTCACCACGACCTGCACGGACGCCAGGCCGACGATGCCGCCGAGGTTCTGCGCGACCTCGATGAGCGCGGTCAGCGGGCCGATCTCCGACGGTCGCACCCCGGCGACCGCGCCCAGCGGCAGCGGCACGACCGCCAAACCGACGCCGATGCCGATGAAGAACACGGGCAGCGCGATCTGCGGGAAGTAGCCGATGGTCGCGGGCGCCTTGCTCATCAGGGTCGGCACGTAGACGCAGGGCAGGAAGACGATGACCCCGCCCGCGGCGACCAGCCAGCGCGCCTGGAACCGCCGCACGAGCGAGGCGCTGACGGCGACCGAGATGCCGAAGCCGACGGCGAAGGGCAGCAGCGCCAGCCCCGACTGGAACGGCGTGTACCCGAGCACCAGCTGGAAGGTCAGCGCCACGTAGAAGCCGAGCGTGGGGATGAGGGCGCCGCACACCAGGATCGCGACCATGGCCGCGACCCGGTTGCGGTTGTTGAACAGGGAGAAGGGCAGGATCGGGTTCTTCGCCGACCGCTCGACCCACAGGAACAGTGCCAGGCACACGACGCTGACCGCGGCGGCGGCGTAGACAGTGGTGCTCTTCCAGTGCGCCTCGGGGCCCGCGGTCAGGGCGTAGACGCCGGTGACGCAGCCCGCGACGGCGAGCACGGCGCCCTTGACGTCGAGGGCGTGCCGCCGCTCGGACATCGCCTCGTCGAGGGTGAACCAGCCGCCGATCGCGCAGGCGATGCCGACCGGGACGTTGATCCAGAAGATCAGGCGCCACTCGATGGTGGCGAGCAGGCCGCCGGCCACGAGGCCGGCGATGGAGCCGAGCCCGGCCATCGCGCCGAACACCGCGAAGGCCTGGTTCCGGGCCTTGCCCGGCGCGAAGGTGGTCGCGATCAGCGCGAGCGCGGTCGGTCCGGCGATGGCGGCGAAGAAGCCCTGGCCGACGCGGGCCGCGAGCAGCCACGCCTCATTGGTCGCGAATCCCGCGAGCAGCGAGGCGATCGTGAACCCGACGACGCCGAGCAGGAACATCTTCTTGCGGCCGAAGGTGTCGCCGAGGCGGCCGCCGAGTAGGAGGAATCCGCCGAAGGTCAGCGCGTACGCACCGAACACCCAGACCTTCGAGGCGTCCGAGAGCCCCAGGGCGTCCTGGATCTCGGGCATCGCGACGAAGACGACGGTGCCGTCGAGCACCGACAGGAAGATCATCCCGCACAGCACGAGGATGGGAATGCCGACGGCGCTGCCCTTGACGCGATAGGTCTGCGCCGGGCTGCCGGGCGCCATCGTAGAGGTCATGATGCCCTGAGGCTACCGAGTGATCGGGCGGAACCGGAAGTCGATCCGGGTAACGAGTGGGGCACAAGTTACTGAAGTGATAGAAATCAAGACTGATCCGCGGCGATGGTGAACCCCGCGGTCGCTCCGACCACGAGCACCGCGGGCGGCTTCACCTCGGCGGCGGCGGCATCGGCCGCAATGGTGGCGAGGGTGCCGCGCACCGTGCGCTGCCCCCCGGTCGTGGCGTTCTCGACCACGGCCGCCGGCGTCTCGGCGGGGCGACCGCCGGCCATCAGGGCGTCCGCGATCGCGGCGAGCCGCTCCACGGCCATGAGCACCACGACGGTGCCGCGCAGTCGCCCGAGAGCGTCCCAATCGACCAGGCTGTCGGGGTGCCCGGGGGCGACGTGTCCGGACACGACGACGAATTCATGGGTGACGCCGCGGTGCGTCACCGGGATCCCCGCCGCGGACGGTGCCGCGATCGACGACGTGATGCCGGGGACCACCGTCACCGGGATGCCCTCGGCGGCGAGCGCCTCGAGCTCCTCGAAGCCGCGGCCGAAGACGTACGGGTCGCCGCCCTTGAGCCGGACCACGAACTTGCCCTCGCGCGCGCGGTCGACGAGCACCTGATTGATGGCCTGCTGCGCCATCGCGCGGCCGTACGGCACCTTCGCCGCGTCGATCACCTCGACGTGCGGCGCGAGCTCGGCGAGCAGCCGCGGCGGCGCGAGACGGTCGGCGACGACCACGTCCGCGAGGGCGAGCAGCGACCGCCCGCGCACCGTGATCAGATCGGGATCGCCCGGACCGCCGCCGACGAGCGCGACACTCCCCGCCAGCCCCGCCTTCCGGCCCTCGTTCGACGGCGCACCGTCGGACTCCCCCGTGAGGACCGCACGCAGGCCGTCCCGGACGGCGGCGGACCGTCGGTGATCCCCCGACGCCAGCACGCCCACCTGCAGCCCGTCGGCGGCGACGGTGGCGGGCGTGACGGCCGTGCCCTCGCGGGCCAGGTCGGCCCGGACGCAGAAGGTGCGCTGCACCTCGGCCTCCGCGACGACGGCCGCGTTGACCACGGAGTCGTTCGTGGCGGCCAGGACGTACCAGGCGCCCAGGAGGTCGCCGGAGGCGTACTCCCGACGGTGCCAGACGATGCCGGGCGTCGACTCGACGGCGGGCGTGGCCTCGGGGGCGATGACGTGCACGTCGGCACCCGCGGCGAGGAGCACCGGCAGGCGGCGCTGGACGACGGTGCCCGCCCCCACGACGACGACACGGCGCCCTCGCAGGTCCAGACCGACGAGGTAGGGATCCTGCGGGGCGCCGTGGCTGTTCATTCCGCTCAGTTTAGTGAGCGGCCGTGTCGACTACGCGCGCGGCTCGGCGTGCTTGGTCGCGGTGTGCACGATGTCGTAGTACACGGCCTTGTTGGAGGCCTCGGGGTACACGCGGTACGTGAACTCCTTCTCGGTCAGCGTGACGATCTCGACGGTGCGCTTGTACTGCACGCCACCGTCGGCGTTGAGCGCGGTGATGTCGCGGGTCTTGCCGTCGGCCGAGACGGTCCACAGGCCCTTGCCCTTGGCGCTGTCGTCCAGGTTGTACAGGGTGAAGGTGCCGTCCTTCTTGAAGTACGCCCAGCCCACGTAGTTCTTGACGTTCTTGTCGGTCAGCGCGACCTTGGCGCCCTTGGCGTCCTTGGCCGAGGTGGTCTCCCACGCGGTCGAGGCGAGGACCGCGCTCGGGGTGCCGGCCTTGACCGGGACGGCCTTCGGAGCCACGGCCTTGGCCGACGACGGGGCGGCCTTGGCGGACGAGGGGGCGGCATGGCTGGGCTTCGCCGAGGCGCTGGGCTTGGCGGAACCGGAGGGCGAGCCGGGGGCGGCGTAGGAACCGGCGGCGCAGGCGGAGGTGGCGACCACGGCGGCGGCGGCGAAGGTGACGGAGACGAGCTTGATCGACATGTGCATAGAGCTTTTGTACAGGAACCTCTCAGCCCGCGCGAGGGTCGCGTTCAGGGTGAGACGAATTCCTCAGTCGACCGCCCTGACCAGCTGTTCTGTGACCTCGGGGTATCCAGCAGGGTGCACGTGGAGATACGAGGAGTGCACAGCGGACGACACGTGACCGTCGGTCGTCGCGGCCCCGTCGCCGTCGCGCCACCCCCACGCCGGCGAGCCCCCCGGGGCACCGCCGCCGACGAACGCCGTGCGGTGGAACTCGTGCCCCGTGACCCGCTGCCCCGCCTCGAACAACGGGCTCGGCGCGAGCGCCACCGCGTCCCGATAGCCGAGCCGCAGGCGCCGGGTGAAGGTCGCCGCGCCCGGCACCACCCCGCACATCGGGACACCGTCGAGCGATTCCGCGAGGTAGAGCAGGCCCGCGCACTCCGCGTGCACCACTCCCCCTCCTCCGACGAGGTCCCGGACCTGCGCGCGCAGCGCCTCGTTCGCGGACAGCTTCTCCGCGTAGACCTCGGGGAATCCGCCGGGGAACACCGCGGCGGCGGCGCCCTCGGGCAGCTCGTCCGCGAGCGGGTCGAAGCGGCGCACCTGCGCACCGGCGGCCGCGAGCAGTTCCTCGTGCTCGGCGTAGCCGAAGCTGAACGCGGGACCGCCGGCCAGGGCCACCGTCGGCGAGCCGACCTGCGCCACCTGATCCGACGGTGACCACACCGGTCCGTCGGCGACGGGGCGCGCGAGCTCGCGGATCCGCTCGACGTCCACGTGCCTCGCCACCAGCTCCGTCATCGCGGCGACGGCGTCGACCGCGTCGGCGCCGCGCTCGGCGGCGGGGATCAGCCCGAGGTGCCGCGCGGGCACCTCCAGCGCGGCGTCACCGGGCACCGCGCCGACCGCCTCCAGGCCGGCGTGCGCGCAGGCGTCCCGGAGCACGCGCTCATGCCGCGCGCTGGACACGCGGTTGAGGACGACGCCCGCGAGCGCCACGCCGGGCCGGTACGTCGTGAATCCGGCGAGCAGCGCCGCGAGGGACTGCGAGTGCCCGCGTGCGTCCACGACGAGCAGGACGGGGGCGCCGAGGATCTCCGCCACGTCGGCCGTGGAGCCGATGCCCTCGACGGCGGCGCCGCCCGGGCCGTCCACGATCCGGCCGTCGAACAGCCCCATCACGCCCTCGACCACCGCGATGTCCGCGCCCAGCGCGCCGTGCCGGTACAGGGGCGCGATCCGGTGCTCCCCGCACAGCACGGGGTCCAGGTTGCGGCCCGGCCGTCCGGTGGCGAGCGCGTGGTAACCGGGGTCGATGTAATCGGGGCCCACCTTGAAGGGCGCGACGACGCCCGTCCGCGCCAGGGCACCCATCAGCCCGGTCGCGATCGTCGTCTTACCGCTCCCCGACGACGGTGCCGCGATGACGACCACGGGAGCTACCACTCGATGCCCCTCTCTCCACGACCACCGCGCCTCCCGGGGCCTCCGCAGCCGTGGCTCACCACTCGATCCCCCTCTGCCCCTTCCTCCCGCTATCCATCGGATGCTTCACCTTGGTCATCTCCGTGACCAGGTCGGCGGCATCCATGAGGGCCTGCGGGGCGTCCCGGCCGGTGATGATCACGTGCTGGTTCCCGGGGCGGTTCACCAGTGTCTCGACCACCTCGTCGACGTCGATCCAGCCCCACTTGAGCGGGTAGGTGAACTCGTCGAGGACGTAGAAGCGGTGCTGCTCGACACTGAGCCGGCGCGCGATCTCGCGCCACCCGTCGCGGGCGGCCTCGGCGTGGTCCTGTTCGGCGTCGTCGGAGCGGCGCAGCCACGACCAGCCCTGCCCCATCTTGTGCCACTCCACGGGCCCGCCGGCGCCGGTGCGTTCGTGCACCTCGTTCAGGGCGAGCATCGTCTGCTCCTCGCCGACCTTCCACTTCGCGCTCTTGACGAACTGGAAGACGCCGACGGGGAAGCCCTGGTTCCAGGCGCGCATGGCCATGCCGAACGCGGCCGTCGACTTCCCCTTGCCCGGGCCCGTGTGCACGGCGAGCACCGGCTGGTTGCGGCGCTGCCGGGTGGTCAGCCCGTCCTGCGGGACCGTTTCGACCTTGCCCTGCGGCATGGCTTCTCCTTCGTCAGGCCGCGCGGGCCAGGTCGGTGGGGCTCAATCCGTCGAGCGGCAGCATCGTGGCTCCGAGGGCCGCCGCCACCTTCGCTGCCAGCCCCAGCCGGACCATCGAGGTCTCGCAGTCCACGACCACGGCGGCTCGCGCATCGGCGTGCAGGCCCGCCGCGGCGGCGAGCGCGCGGGGCAGCGGGTCGTGGCCGGCGGTCGCGCGGCCGTCGGTGAGCAGCACGACGAGCGGCCGCCGGGCATCGGGCCGCAGATCCTCACGGCGCAACAGCTTCCGCGCCTCGATCAGCCCTTCGGCGAGTGGGGTGCGGCCGCCCGTGCGGGCGCGGGACAACCGTGCGACGGCCACGTCGACCGACCGGGTCGGCGGAACCAACAGCGTCGCCTCGGCGCCGCGGAAGCCGATCACGGCCACCTTGTCGCGCCGCTGGTAGGCGTCGCGGAGCAGCGACACCGCGGCCTCACCGACCAGTGCGAGCCGCTCCCGTGCCGCCATCGACCCGGACAGGTCCACGACGAACACGACGAGGTTCCCCTCGGTCGCCTCGCGCACCGGGGACCGCAGGTCGGACGGGGCGAGGCGCAGCGGCCCTGCGGCCCGGCCCCGGGCGGCCTGTTCGGGCGCGGCCGCCCGCAGCGTCGCGGCCAGGTGCAGGCCGGAACCGGTGCCCGCCGGCGCGGCCCGGACGACGCTGCCGCGGTCGGAGCGGGTCTTGGAGCGGCGGCCCGTCGCCCCGCCGGTCCCGGTGCCGGGCACCGTCAGCTTGGCGACGGTGCGGTGCCGCGCCGTCGGGAGCGGGGTGCCGCCGGCCGGATCCGGTTGCTGCTCCTGCGATCCCGCGGAGTCGGGCCCGGACGGCGGCGGTTCCGGGGCGTCGCCGCCTCCCGGGCCGTCGGGATCGGGATCCGGTTCGGGGTCCGGCTCGTCGTCGGCGCGGGCGTCGTCGAAGGCGCGGTCGAGTTCGGTGTCGTCGAGGCCCGGCTCGTCGAAGGGGTCGCGGCGCTTGCGGTGCGGCAGGGCCAGTTCCGCGGCGACGCGGACGTCGTCCTCGGTGACCTCGGCCGCACCCCGCCACGCGGCGTGGGCCAGCGCGGCGCGGGCGATGACCAGGTCGGCGCGCATGCCGTCGACGTCGAAGGCGGCGCACACCGCGGCGATGCGGCGCAGCTCGGCGTCGGGGAGCGCGACCCCCGGAAGCCGGTCGCGGGCATCGGCAATGCGGCGGGCCAGGTCTGCGTCGACGTCGGCGTACTCGGCGGCGAACGCCGCGGGGTCGGACTCGAAGGCCAGGCGTCGGCGCATCACCTCGACGCGCACGTCCACCTCGCGGCTCGCGTGCACGTCCACGGCGAGCCCGAAGCGATCGAGCAGCTGCGGGCGCAGCTCGCCCTCCTCCGGATTCATGGTGCCCACCAGAACGAACCGGGCGGGGTAGGCGCGGGAGATCCCGTCGCGCTCGACGGTGACGCGTCCCATCGCGGCGGCGTCGAGCAGGACGTCGACCAGATGGTCGGAGAGCAGGTTGACCTCGTCGACGTAGAGGATGCCGCCGTCGGCGTCCGCGAGCAGGCCGGGCGTGAAATCGACCGCGCCCTCACCGAGCGCGCGGTGCAGGTCGAGCGAGCCGACCACGCGGTCCTCCGTGGCGCCGATGGGCAGTTCCACGAGGCGGGCGGGGGCACCGTCGGGCCGCGTGGGCAGCAGCGGGGCGAGCGCACGCGCGGCGGTGGACTTGGCGGTGCCCTTCTCGCCGCGCACGAGGACGCCGCCCACGGCGGGCGCGATGGCGCACAGCGTCAATGCGAGCCGCAGCTCGTCGTGGCCCACGACCGCACTGAACGGGTAGCGGTCAATCACGTGCCGGCCTCCTCATCGGGACGTGCGGGATCCCGTCCTCGACGAACTCGTCTCCCTCACGGGCGAATCCGTACTTCGCGTACATCGGTTCCAGGTGGGACTGCGCCTCCAGCAGGCACGCCCGTTCGCCGAGCTCGTCGAGCGCGGCCGCCATCAGCAGGCCGATCAGCCCCTGCCCGCGGGCCGACGGTGCCGCGCACACCCGACCGATCCGGGCCAGGCCAGGTCCCTCGGCGGTGAGCCGCACCGTCGCCACGACGTCACGACCCGGGCCGGACCCGGGCGCACCGTCGGGCAGCCAGAAGTGGATCGTCGACGGATCGAGGTCGCGCCCGTCGATGTCCAGCCAGGGGCTCTGCTGTTCGGCGATGAACACCTCCGCGCGCAGCTTCAGCAGCGCGTGGAGGGTGCTCGCGTCGAGGGTGTCGCCGGTGGCGCGGCGCACGGGCTCAGCCCTGCGCGTCGGCCCCGACGCCCGGGGCCAGCTGCAGCGTGCGGTCGGTCCAGTCCCAGACCTGGGTGAACAGCTGCTTGTTGTCGTTGAGCGTCGTGCCGTACGACGGAATCATCTCCTGCAGCAGCGGCTTCCACGCCTGCATATGCTTGGGGAAGCACTTGCTGAGCACGTCGAGCATCGCCGGAACGGCGGTCGAGGCGCCCGGCGAGGCGCCGAGCAGGCCGGCGATCGACTCGTCGTCGGCGGCGATGACCGCGGTACCGAACTCGAGGTTGCCGCCACCCGGGCCCTTACGGATGACCTGGACACGCTGACCGGCGGTGATGAGCTCCCAGTCCTGGCCCTCGGCGCGGGGCACGAACTCGGAGAGGGTCTTGACGCGGTCCGCCGGCGACTGCATGAGCTCGCCGATGAGGTACTTGGTCAGGCCCATCTCCTTGAGGCCCACGGCCATCATCGGGAGGAGGTTGTTGGGCTTCACCGACAGGGGCAGGTCGGTGTACTGGCCGGCCTTGAGGAACTTCGGCGAGAACCCGGCGTACGGGCCGAACAGCAGCCCCTTGTTGCCCTCGATGACGCGGGTGTCCAAGTGCGGCACCGACATCGGGGGCGCGCCCACGGCCGCCTTGCCGTACACCTTCGCGGCGTGATGGTCGATGAGCTCGGGGTTGCTGCAGCGGAAGAACTGGCCCGAGACGGGGAAGCCGCCGAAACCCTTGGCCTCCTTGATGCCCGACTTCTGCAGCAGCGGCAGCGCACCGCCGCCGGCACCGACGAAGACGAAGCGCGCGTCGACGTAGGACACCTCGTGGGTGCGCAGGTTCTTGATCGTCAGGCGCCAGCCGTCCGTGGTGCGCTTGAGGTTCGTGACCTTGGTCCCGAAGTGGACCGCGCCGCCCTTGCCGACGTAGTTGATCAGCTTCTTGGTCAGCGAGCCGAAATCGACGTCGGTGCCGCCCTCGTACCAGTTCACGGCGACCGGGTCGCCGAAGTTGCGGCCCGCGGCCATGATCGGCAGGCGCTCGCTGAAGGTGGCCGGGTCGGTGAAGAACTCCATGCCCTCGAACAGCGTCTGCCCGGAGAGCGCGTCGTAGCGCTTGCGGAGGTACTCGACGTTGTCGGCGCCGTGCACGAAGCTGGCGTGCGGGATGGGGTTGATGAAGTCCGACGGATCGTCGAGGACGCCGGCGTCGACCGCGTACGACCAGAACTGGCGCGAGACCTGGAACTGCTCGTTGATCGTGATGGCCTTGGAGATGTCGACGGAGCCGTCGGCGGCCTGCGGGGTGTAGTTCAGCTCGCAGAGCGCGGAATGTCCGGTACCCGCGTTGTTCCACGGATCGGACGACTCGGCGGCGGCGGCATCGAGCGCCTCGAACACGGTCACCGACCAGCTGGGCTCCAGCTTGCGGATCAGGGTGCCGAGCGTGGCGCTCATGATTCCCGCTCCGACGAGCGCGACGTCCGTGCTGATCACGTTACGGGCCATCTGGTTGTTCACTCCTCGACGTGGGGCGGGGCCCGCAGCGCGGGTCCCCCTTCTGGGCGAGAACCTTACTCCGGGGCACTGCGACGGCGCGCGGCACACCGTGCAGTCCCACCGGTCGCTGCGACTCACGTCTCCCGCTGACCCGGATCCGGCCGCGCTCACTACAGTGAACCCGTGGCGACCACTGAGCTGACCTACTCCCCCGACATCCTCGGCGACGACTTTCGCGCCCACACCTTCGAGCTGGGCCCGGACCCGGACGGCGAACCGGGCGGCGATGTCGTGGCGACGCTGGTCAAGCACGTCTCGGGCCCGAAGGACCCGCAGCACGCGGTGCTCTGGGTCCACGGGTTCTCGGACTACTTCTTCCAGACCGGGGTCGCGGAGTACTTCGCCGACCGCGGTTACGCGTTCTACGCACTCGACCTGCGCAAGTGCGGACGCTCGCTGCGAGAGGGCCAGTCGGCGCACTACGCGACCGACTTCACGGTCTACGACCGCGAGCTCGACCTCGCGGTCGCGGCCATCGAGCAGGAGCACCCCGGCCTCGGCGTCGTCGTGGCGGCGCACTCCACCGGCGGCCTGATCACCCCCCTGTGGCTGGATCGGCGCCGCAAGGCCGGCCGGACCGCCCCGATCGTGGGCCTCGTCCTCGACAGCCCCTGGTTCGACCTGCAGGGCTCGGTGGTGCTGCGCGAGGTCGCGACGCCGGTGGTCAAGCTCATCGGCAAGGCCGTGGGCACGCGCGTCGTCCCCGTCGAGGCGGTCGGCGTCTACGGCCAGACCGTTCACATCAGCGAGCACGGGGAGTTCGACTTCGACACCCGGATCAAGCCGATCGAGGGATTCCCGGTCCGCTTCGGCTGGCTGCGCGCGGTCCGCGTGGCGCACAGCCTGCTGCACCGCGGGCTGGACATCGGCGTCCCGTCGTTGGTGCTGCGCTCGACGAAGAGCTTCGCCCCGAAGGAGTGGAGCGATGAGGCCGGCCGGGCCGATGTCGTGCTCGACACCCGGCAGATCGCCAAGTGGTCCGGCGCGCTCGGCGGCCGCCTCTCCGTGGTCCCCGTCGAGGACGCCAAGCACGACGTCTTCCTCTCCGTGCAGCCGGCGCGCGATCGCGCCTACGCCGAGCTCGGCGCCTGGCTCGCCCGGGAGATCGAGGCCTGACATGGACGAGCAGGTGTTCGACCTCGTCATCATCGGGTCGGGAGCCGGAAACACCATCCCCGATCACCGCTTCGACGACCGGACCGTCGCGATCGTCGACAAGGGGACGGCCTACAACGGTGCGTTCGGCGGCACCTGCCTGAACGTGGGCTGCATCCCCACGAAGATGTTCGTGTACCCCGCGGACGTCGCCGAGGAGGCGCGCGAGGCCGGAGCACTGGGCGTCGACGCCGAGGTCACCGGGACCCGCTGGGCGGACATCCGGGACCGCGTCTTCGGGCGGATCGACCGGTACGCGGCCGGGGGCCTGCGGTACCGGGTCGAGAAGTGCCCCAACATCACCGTCTTCCAGCAGGAGGCTCGGTTCCTGCCCTCCTCGCCCGACGGCCTGCACCGTCTGGAACTGGCCGACGGCACCGTGGTGACCGGGCGCGAGGTCGTCATCGCCGCGGGGTCACGGGCGGTCGTCCCGCCCGTGTTCACCGCGGGCACCGCGCCGTTCCACACCAGCGACTCGATCATGCGGCTCGACGCTCTGCCCGGGCACGTCATCATCGTGGGCAGCGGGTACATCGCCGCCGAGTTCGCGCACGTCTTCGCCGGTCTCGGGGCACGGGTCACCGTCGTCGCGCGGGGCCCGCGCCTGCTGCGCTCGCAGGACGAGACGATCTCCGAGCTGTTCACCGAGCTCGTCTCCGAGAAGTGGGACGTGCGGCTGAGCACCGAGGTGACGGCGACGCGCGCCGTCGGGGACGGCGTCGAGGTCGACCTCACGGACGGCTCGACGGTGGCCGGCGACGTCCTGCTCGTCGCGACGGGCCGCACGCCCAACGGCGACACGCTCTCGACCTCGGCCATCGGGATCGAACTCGACGATGCCGGGCGCATCCCCGTCGACGAGCACCAGCGCACGTCCGTGCGCGGCGTGTGGGCGCTCGGCGACGTGAGCACGCGGTTCCCGCTCCGGCACGTCGCCAACCACGAAGCCCGGGTCACCGCGGAGAACCTGCTGTCCGGCTGGGACGCCCCGGCCGCGACCTCGGACCACCGGTTCGTTCCGGGCGCGGTGTTCTCGCACCCGCAGGTCGCGTCGGTCGGACTGAACGAGGCGGTCGCCCGCGCCGAGGGCATCGACGTGGCCGTGGCCGTGCAGAAGTACGCCGACGTCGCCTACGGGTGGGCGATGGGCGACGTCGCGGGCGTCTGCAAGCTCGTCGCGGACCGCTCGACGGGGCTGCTCGTGGGCGCGCACATCGTGGGGCCGCAGGCGTCGACGCTGATCCAGTCGGCGATCACCGCGATGTCCTTCTCGATCCCCGCACTCGAGTTCGCGCGGGGGCAGTACTGGATCCACCCCGCCCTGCCGGAGCTCGTGGAGAACGCGCTGCTGGGGTTGTCGAAGGACGACTAGCCGGATCAGTTCCGGAGCGTGCGCAGCGCGATCTCCGAGGCCAGCGCCGCGGGGGCGCGCAGCGGGAGCCAATGGTCACCGTCGGGCACCTCGGACAGGCGGTAGTCGGCGCGGAGGTAGTGGGCGGTGCCCTTGGCCTGCGCGGCACCGGCGATCGCGTCGCGGTTGCCCCACACCAGCGTCGTCGGGACCTCGATGACCGGGCAGTCCAGCCCCTCCCCGCCGGGCACGAGGTTCGCCCGGTACCAGTTCAGGGCGGCCGTCAGTGCCTGCTCGTCGGCGAGCGCCTCGATGCCGCCGCCCGGCGCGGTGGCCAGCAGGGTGCGCGCGTTGTTGTCGAGCAGCGCCTTCTCCGCGGCGCCGGCCTGCAGGAACAGCTCGAGGTAGCGGGAGCGCTGCCGCTGATCCTGATCGGTGGCCATCGCCGCGCCGAACGCCGACGGATGACCGAAGGAGACGGCGGTCAGGCTCATCGCGCGCAGCGGGTAGGCGGCGGCGAAGTGCCAGGCGACGGTGGCGCCCAGCCCGTGCCCGACGACGTGCGCGTACGGCACCTCGAGCGCGTCGAGGATGCGGGCGGCGTCCTCCGCGAGGTGCTTCATCGTGTACTGATCGGCGCCCAGCGGCCGCGCACCGGGACTGTAGCCGCGCTGGCGCGGCGCGATGGTCCGCAGCCCCGCCTCGTGCAGGCGTTCGCGGACCTGGTCGAAGCACTCCTCCGTCTGCGGGAAGCCGTGCAGCAGCAGAACGGGTACGCCGTGCTCAGACCCCCCGACCGACACGTCGAAGGTCCACGAGCCCGCAGGCACCTGCACCGTCTGCGCTGAATCGATCCCCATGATCGCTAACGCTAGTCACTGATGATCCGAATGGACGGCAGGATCGCCGAAAACGCGCCCTCGGAACGCAGTGGACGCAGGACCGCATCGACATCGCAGTGCTCCTCGATCGCGTCGGCGATCACGTCGAGCTGGGCGAGCCGGGCACCGTCGTAATTCACGGTCGGGCCGAGGTCCCGGTTCCCGAACACGTGGCGCAGGTACTCCCGGCGGAAGCCGTCCGATCCGAAGAGCCCGTGCCAGTGGGTACCCAGCACGGCGCCGTTCAGCGCGCCCTCGGCACCGTCGGGCCCCTGCAGCGCAGGGCTTTCCGCGGTCCGGACGACGGTGCCGTGGTGGATCTCGTAGCCCGCCGCGGGCACACCCAGGCCGATCCCCGCGACGTTCCGAACGGTCTTCTCGGACGCGAACTCGACGTCGAGGTCGAGGATGCCGAGCCCCTCGACCCGGGTGCCCGACGGTGCCTCGACCCCGGTGGGGTCGGCGATCGTGCGGCCGAGCATCTGGTAGCCGCCGCAGATACCGACGACCGGCCCGCCGGCGGCGGCCCGTCGGATCAGGGCGTCCGCGAGGCCGGTGTCCCTGAGCCAGGCCAGGTCGCCGACGGTGCTCTTCGTGCCGGGGAGGACGACGAGGTCGGCGGCGAGGACGTCGGCGGGGCGGGTGGTCCAGCGGGCCGTCAGGCCCGGCTCGACGGCCAGCGCCTCGACGTCGGTGGTGTTGGAGACGCGGGGCAGGGCGATCGCGGCGACGGTGATCGGGTCCGGGGCGGTCGATCCGCGGCCGACGAGGTCCGTGCCGAGCGCGGCGAGGGAGTCCTCGGCGTCGAGCCGGAGATCGGTGAGGTACGGGAGCACGCCGAGGGTCGGGCGCCTCGTGATCGCCTCGAGCTGCTCGAGGCCGGGCTCGAGGAGAGAGACATCGCCGCGGAAGCGGTTGACGAGGAAGCCGTACACGAGGCGCTGGTCCTCCGGCGGCATCACGGCGACGGTGCCCGCGAGGTGCGCGAGCACTCCCCCGCGGTCGATGTCGCCGACGATCAGCGTCGGCAGGTCCGCGGCGCGGGCGAGGCCCATGTTCGCGATGTCGGTGGCGCGCAGGTTGATCTCGGCGGGGCTGCCGGCGCCCTCGCAGAGCACCACGTCGAACTCCTCGCGCAGTGTGTTCAGTGTGGTCGTCACCTCGTCGAGCAGCCACTGCCGGCGGGTGATGTAGTCGCGGGCGCCCACGTCGCCGACGGCGCGGCCGTGCAGGACCAGCTGGCTGCGGCGGTCACTGCCCGGCTTGAGCAGGACGGGGTTGAACCGGGTCGACGGTGCCAGGCCGCACGCGAGGGCCTGGGTCGCCTGGGCCCGGCCGATCTCGCCGCTCGTGCCGTCGGCCTCGACGGTGGCGACGGAGTTGTTGGACATGTTCTGCGCCTTGAACGGCGCGACCCGCACACCCCGCCGGGCGAGCAGACGGCACAGTCCGGCCGTGACGGTGGACTTCCCGGCGTCGGAGGTGGCGCCGGCGATGAGGAGGGCGCCGTGCAGCTCCATCGCGCTAGGCGGCGGAATCGCTCGGCAGGGTGAGGATCTCGGCGCCGTCCTCGGTGACGACCAGGGTGTGCTCGAACTGGGCCGTCCACTTCTTGTCGCTGGTGGCCACGGTCCAGCCGTCGGACCAGATCTCGTAGTCGAGGCCGCCGAGGTTGATCATGGGCTCGATGGTGAAGACCATGCCGGGCTCGAGCACCGTCTCGACGTTCGGCGCGTCGTAGTGCAGCACGACCAGTCCGTTGTGGAAGGTCTCGCCGATGCCGTGGCCGGTGAAGTCGCGGACCACGCTGTAGCCGAAGCGGTTCGCGTAGGACTCGATGACGCGCCCCACCACGTTGAGCTCCCGACCGGGCTTGACGGCCTTGATCGCCCGCATCGTCGCGGTGTGCGTCCGCTCGACCAGCAGGCGATGCTCCTCGGAGACGTCCCCGGCGAGGAAGGTCGCATTGGTGTCGCCGTGCACGCCGTCGATGTACGCGGTGACGTCGATGTTGACGATGTCGCCGTCCTCGATCACGGTCGAGTCCGGGATGCCGTGGCAGATCACCTCGTTGAGGCTGGTGCAGCAGCTCTTGGGGAAGCCGCGGTAGCCCAGCGTCGAGGGGTAGGCGCCGTGGTCGAGCATGTACTCGTGCGCCACCCGGTCCAGGTGATCGGTCGTGACGCCGGGCCGTACCTCAGCACCCGCGGCCTGCAGCGCGTCGGCCGCGATCCGCGACGCCAGGCGCATCTTCTCGATGGTCTCGCTCGTCTGCACCCACGGCTCGTTCCCCTCGTTCGCCGACGGCTTGTCGACGTACTCGGGCCGCACGATCTTCGCGGGGACGGCCAGACGGGGCGATACGGTGCCGGGAACCAGTGCAGCGCGGGTCATCGCACCAGCGTATCGGGCGCCCGACGGTGCGCGGGCACGGGCGGGCACGGGCGGGCGCGGGGAGGTGCGAGGGTTCGCGGCGGCGGCAGGTGTCCACCCTCGCCGCGAAGCGGACCACACCGCCGGGGAGCGACTATGCAACCGTGACCGCCAGTGACAAAGCGGACATCCATGGTGCCCGGCGGAAGTTCCCGCGGGAGCTACTGCCAGATCATCGGGCTGCAACCCGATATCGAGTGAAAACCTCCCGCGGGAGGAAGGTATCGACGTCCTGGCCGGGAATCGCGGCGCCCTACTGAGCCGTCAGGCCTGCCTCGAGTCCGACGGGCTCGACATGCCGTCCGTTCCGTCACTGGCGGTCAGGATTTCATAGCCGGAAATCCGGAGCGCATACGTCCCGCAGTGCCCGCCCCGCGAACCCTCTCCGCGGCGCTCAGTTCGGGACGGCGGAGACCGGTGCGTCGAACCGGTCGAAGAACTGCTTCGTCACCGCGACGGCGTTGTCGGAGCTGCCGCCGAGGACGACGAGGGTGGCGAAGGCCAGGTCGCCGCGGTAGCCGACGAACCAGGCGTGAGAACCACCGTCGACCTCCGCCTCACCGGTCTTGCCGAGGACGTCGCCGGCGCCGCGGATGAGCTCGGCGGTGCCCGAGGCGACCACCTCGCGCATCATGGCCCGCACCCCGTCGACGGCCTTCGGATCCAGCGGGGGCCGCTCCCCGTCGACCTTCGTGGGCTTGCCGAGCATCAGCTGCGGGGTCACTGCCCCGCCGTGCGCGACGGAGGCCACCGCGAGGGCCATCGAGAACGGGCTCACCAGGACCTCGCCCTGGCCGAAGCTGTCCTCCACCTGGTTCACCATCGCCTTCGGCAGCGGGTACTGACCGGACGAGACCGGGAGCGCGGCGATCGTGTACTCGGGCCCGATCCCCAACTCGGCGGCGGCGGTGTGCAGAGCATCCGGCTTCATCTTCGCGCCGAGGAACGCGAAACTGGTGTTGCACGAGCGGGCGAAGGCTCGCTGCATCGTGACGTCACCGAGGGAGAACTCGTTGTAGTTCGGCACGGATCGCTCGCCGATCGTGATGGTGCCGGGGCACGGGACGATCGTGTCCGGCGTCGCGAGGCCCGTGGAGATCGCCGCGGTGGCCGTGACGATCTTGCCGGTGGAACCCGGCGGATACTGGCCGGTGGTGGCGAGCGAACCGAACTTGTCGGCCTCGGGGTTCTGCGCGACGGCGAGCACGTTGCCCGTGGACGGCTGGATCACGACCATCATCGCCTGCCTGTCGCGCCGGGTGTCGACCGCGGCCTGCGCCGCCGCCTGGGCGAGCGGCGAGATGCTCACGGTGGCCGCGGACGCCGTCTGCGGCGCCGTCGAGGAGAGGGTCGTCACGCGCGCCCCGGTGTCGGCCTGCGCGATCACCTCCCAGCCGTCCTTGCCCGCGAGGTCGCCCGTGACGTTCTTCTTGATCGACGACATCAGCGCGGGCGCGAAGGTGCGGTCGGTGGGCACCAGGTCGGCCTGCTCGACCAGCGTGACGCCGGGCAGCGCCGTGACGTCCCCGGCGAGCTTGCGCAGGTCGGCCTGGTTCACCGAGGCCACCACGTAGGGCGCGCGCAACGAGGTCGCCTGCTCGGTGATCTGCACCGGGTCCAGACCCGGAACGATCGGCTGCAACGCGCGCACCAACTGCCCCGCGACGTCGAGCACCGTGGTCGGCGCAGGGACCTTCGACGCCTCGAGCCGGATGCGATTGATCACGCCCGGCACGAGCACGGCCCCGCCGGACGCGGAGTTCACCGGCGCCTTGGTCGCGGCGAGCGAGCGCAGCACCATGGTCTGGTTGGCGCCGAGCCGCGGGTGCAGGACGGACGGCGCCCACCGCACCTTCCACTGCCCGTTCTCCTGGATGCTCGTGAGCGATCCGCGGTAGTCCCAGGTGCGGCCGGACCGCCCCGCGTCGGCGGGCAGGTCCCACACGTACTCGTACTCGACCTCGCTGGTGGCGCCGGTGGTGCGCACCTGACCGACCTTGATCTGCACACCCCGGGCCTGCAGGCCGTCGAACGCCGCGCGCAGCGCCGCCTCAGCGGCGTCCGGGGAGGTCGTCAGCGCCGCGGCCCCGTCGAAGTCCTTGTCCGCGAGCGCGGCCCCGAACCGGACCGCGACGGGGCCCGGGCCGTTCGTGTTCGCGGGCGCGCACGCCGAAGGCGCGATCATCGCCACGACGACCACGACGATCACCACCAGACGGGCGCGCAGCTTCTCCACGCCGCAAGGCTACGACGGGGCACCGACACTTCCCGGGTGCCGCGCTGGGCTGTGAAGACTGAGGCGGAAGTGATGGTGTGTGCCCCGCCACACTGCGAACTGACTCATGAGTAAGATCGCCGCATGACCACTCCGTCCAGCCGCCGCGCCGTGATCGTCTCCGGCGCCCGCACTCCGTTCGTCCGCGCCTTCGGCGAGTTCGTCCACCTCGACACCATCGCCCTCGCCGGCGCGGCCGTGCGGGGCCTTCTCGACGCGGTCCCGCAGGCGCGGACCCGGATCGAGGCGATGGTGTGGGGCGGCGTCATCCTCCCCGCCGGCACCCCGAACATCGCTCGCGAGGTCGCCCTCGATCTGGGACTCGGACACGGCGTCGAAGGCCACACCGTGACCCGCGCCTGCGCGTCGGGCCTGCAGGCGATCACGACGGCTGCCGCGGCGATCGAGCGCGGCGAGTACGACATCATGATCGCGGGCGGCTCCGACTCCGTGTCCAACGCCGCGGTGAACCTGCCCAGCAAGCTCGTCCAAGCCGCGGCGCCACTGGCCCTCGGCAAGCCCTCTCCGCGCGACTACCTCTCCGCCGCCGTCGGTCTGGCGCCGTTCACCGGCCTCCTGCCCAGCCGCCCCAGGATCGAGGAGCGCACCACCGGCGAGGTCATGGGCGAGTCCGCCGACAAGATGGCGAGGATCCACGGGATCACGCGCGCGGCCCAGGACGAGTTCGCCCTCCGCTCGCACCGGCGCGCCGCCGCCGCGATCGCCTCCGGCCGGTTCGACCGCGAGGTCGTCCCGGTAACCACCCCCGACGGCACCGTCGTCCAGCGCGACGGCCTGGTCCGCGCGAACACGAGCCTGGACAAGCTCGCGGCGCTCAAGCCCGCCTTCGACCGCGACGGCACCGTCACGGCGGGCAACGCCAGTCCGCTGACCGACGGTGCCTCCGCCGTGCTGATCATGAGCGAGGACAAGGCCCGCGAGCTCGGGCTGACGCCGCTCGCGGCGGTCCGGTCGTGGAGCTATGTCAGCGTCGACCCGGCAGACGAGGTGCTCATCGGACCCGCGATCTCCATGCCGCGCGCGCTCGACAAGGCGGGCCTGAAGCTCGGCGACGTCGACCTCGTCGACATCCACGAGGCCTTCGCCGCGCAGACCCTGTCCGTGCTCGACGCGCTCGCGAGCCCCACCTGGGCCGCGGAGCGGTTGGACCGCGACGAGCCGGTCGGCGAGATCGACCTCGACCGCCTGAACGTGCACGGCGGGTCCGTCTCCATCGGGCACCCGTTCGGCGCCACCGGCGCCCGCATGGTGACCACGATGGCGAACGAGCTGGCGCTCACCGGCAAGGACACCGCGCTGCTCGGGATCTGCGCGGCCGGCGGCCACGGCGCCAGCGTCGTGCTCGAGCGCGTGTAGCCGGCGCTCAGGTCACCGACAGGCCACCGTCGACGCAGAGGTTCTGGCCGGTCACCCACGCCGAGCCCGGGCCCGCCAGGAACACCGCCGCGGCCGCGAAGTCCGACGGTGCGCCGAGCGTCCCGGTGTGCGCGCGGCGCCGGAAGTACTCGGAACGTTCGGAATCGGCGAGCACGGCGGTGGTCATGGGCGTCGCGACGAGGCCCGGCGTGATCGAGTTCGCCGTCACCCCGCGCGGCGCCCACGCCTCGGACTGCGAGCGGGTGAGGCCCGCGATGCCGGCCTTGGCGACGCCGTAGACGCCGCTGTTGCCGAAGGCGCGGTGCGCCTGCGTCGAGGCCACGTTGATGATCCGCCCCCAGCCGCGCTCCGCCATTCGCGGCCCGTAGTGCTGGCCGAGTTGGAAGGGCGCATCGAGGTTCACGGCGAGGATCTCACGGTAGAGCGCGTCGTCGATATCGGCGAGGGGTGGGCGCGGGTTGCTGCCCGCGCAGTTGACGAGCACGTCGACGGTGCCGCCCTCCCCCAGCCGCGCGTCGACCTGCTCGATGAGTTCCGTTGCGCCACGGGTGAGATCCGCGCTGATCCCGTCCGGGCCGAGCCGAGCCCGGTCGCGTCCGGCGCGCAGGACGCGGGCGCCGGCACCGTCGAGCGCCTCCGCGATCGCCGCCCCGATCCCCGAACTCGCACCGCTGACCAGCGCAGTGCGTCCGGTGAGGTCGAACAATGCCGCCGCGTCGAAGGTCATGGCGACACCCTACGGAACCGAACGGCCGCCCCGCGCGTCCAATAGGTAAGGGGAACAGATCGATCGGGGGAACCATGATCAACGAGGCATCATTCGAGGGCGAGTTCGCGGTGGACCCGCCCCTCACGCTTGAGGAACGCACGGCGATCGCCGCGCAGAACCAACCGGTGCCGGAGCGGGCGAAGGTTCCGCGCGGCGGATGTCACTGGGTGTCCAACCCGGACGGCACGGCGATCGTCTGGGATCGAGATCCCGACTTCGACCGCTCGGCGGAGTGGCTGCGATTCCTCGTTCGCCACTACCTCAAGCCGATGGGTCACGTCCTCAAGGGCAGGGTCGTGGCGCAGGGGCACGACGGATCGCGGTCGGAGATCCGCGCGACGAAGGCCAGCGTCACGACGCAGTTCCTCAACGGGCCGATCGCGGAGGAGTACGCGTTCGTGATCGGGCCGCGCGGGAGGCGCACCGGATACGGGTACGACTCGTACGAGCGCAGCTACGAATCCCAGTACGAGTGTCACGACTGCGGGAGCCGTGATCCGCTGGGCTACAACTACCACAACGGTTTCAGCCGTTCCGACGACCGCGACTACGGCCGCGAGTACGACGCCGCCTTCGATCGCGACCCGGACACCGAATCCAGGTTCAACGGCCGCGGGGACTCGGACCGCGACGAGCAACTCCTGGCCGTCCGGGAGTTCTGCGCGGGCTACGCGGGTGACGTGCACCTCGTCCAGAACATGGAACTGCGCTGGGGGCGGTTGGATACGGAGATCTTCGCCGACGCCGACAGCGGCGTCGTGCTGGAGGTACGCAGAGGCGGGATCATGGTGATCTCCATGCCCATCGCGCCGAACGCACACCGCATCACCGATGCCTTCGACGAGGTACTGGCGTTCGCCAACGCGCTCGCCACCGAACTGCACTGGGTGGTCTGGGATCCTGCGCAGCACCTCGCCGCGCGTCCGGGAACACGGTTCCGTGACCGAGCCATAGCCTTCCTCGAGCATGGTCGGCGGCCCGAGTACCCGTTCCGGTCCCGTCGCTCGGCGTAGGTCGTCGTGTCGGCAGTGGTAGCGCGATCCACGATCCGCAGTCCGATCCGGATTGTGCCGCCCGGCTCAGCTGATCACGGCCGCGAGCCAGATCCCGATCGCACACAGCGCACCGGCCAGTTCGATGAGGATGAGCAGGCCTGCGGCTTTGGTGGCGGCCAGGGCCGCCTTCCACCCTTCACGGGCGTCCCGCAGCCGCACGGCCTCGGCCGCGAACGTGCCGCCGATGAACCCGATCACCAGCCCCACCACCGGGATCACGAAGAACAGCACGATGCCGGCGACACCGCCGACGACCAGGGACCACTTCCCGACGCCCGCCTTGGCCATCGTCCGGCCGCCCACGAGGTACTTCACGCCCCACGCGAGCACCATCACCGCGAGCGCGCCGGCGAAGACCCACCACGCGGACCCGCCGCTGAAGATCGCCCAGATCAGGATTCCGAGCGCGACCAGCGTCGAGCCCGGCAGCACCGGGATCAGGATTCCCAACAGTCCGATCGCCATCAGCACGGCGACGACCACGTACCCCCATGTGTTCACGAGGTACTAGGTAAGCAGAACGGTGGCGAAGGTCGCCACTTGGCGGAAGCCGACGCGCTCGTACGCACGCCGCGCAGCGATGTTGAAGCTGTTGACGTACAGGCTCGGGATCCGTCCGGAACGTCGCACCGATTCCGCGACCGCGGCGGTCCCGGCGCCGCCGAGGCCCTGCCCACGCAGGTCGGGTCGCACCCACACGCCCTGGATCTGCCCGACGGTGCGCGAGACGGCCCCGACCTCGGCCTTGAAGGCGACCTCGGCACCGTCGAACAGGACGTACGCTCGCCCGCCGAGAATGGTGTTGGCGACGCGGCGCCGATAGGCGCGGCCCCCGTCGGCGCCGCGCGGATCGATGCCGACCTCGGCGGTGAACATGGCGATGGACGCGTCGAGGTAGCGATCGATCTCCGCCATCCGCGCCGGCCGCACCCCGGGGTGCGGCGATCGCGCGGGCTCCGTCATCGTCATCAGTGGTTGCTCCGGACGGACCTCCCTGGCGGGACCCCAGGCCGGCTCGAGCTCCTCCCACAGCGGCATCGCGTACTCCGCGCGACCCACGATCGACGCAGCGGTCCGCGCGTTGCGAGCGGCCCGGGCCGCGAAGTACCGCATGTCGTCGAGGTCTCCCCGCAGCGGCATGAGGTTCGCGCCCGAGAAGCACAGCGAGGTGCCCGCGTCGCGGTGCGTCCAGAGCTCCCCGCCGAGACTGCCGGGATCGGTGCCGCACTCCTGGACGCGGCCCGCGACCATGCACGAGGCGACGGGATCGGCGTCGAGGACGGCCGACACCTTCGGCAGATCCCGCGCGGGGACCGGCCGTTCGTGCAGCATCCTCAGCACCGGCAGCTCCTCACACCTCTGGCGCGTCCATTCGTTCGGCTGCGCGCACTCTCACGGCGCCGGGCGGGACGGCCCTACGTCACCGTCACGACCGGCGCACCGGTCTCACTATCCCCCGACTCCTCCGCGATGCGCAGGGCTTCCTCGATGAGCGTCTCGACGATCTTCGACTCGGGGACGGTCTTGATGACCTCGCCCTTGACGAAGATCTGTCCCTTGCCGTTGCCCGACGCGACGCCGAGGTCGGCCTCGCGGGCCTCGCCGGGACCGTTCACGACGCAGCCCATGACGGCGACGCGCAGCGGCACCTCCATGCCCTCGAGGCCGGCGGTGACCTCGTTGGCGAGCTTGTAGACGTCCACCTGGGCGCGCCCGCACGACGGGCAGGAAACGATCTCCAGCTTGCGGGGCCGCAGGTTCAGCGACTGCAGAATCGCGTCGCCCACCTTGATCTCCTCGGCCGGCGGGGCCGACAGGGACACGCGGATGGTGTCACCGATGCCGTCGGACAGCAGCGACCCGAAGGCGACGGCGCTCTTGATCGTGCCCTGGAACGACGGGCCCGCCTCGGTCACGCCGAGGTGCAACGGGTAGTCGCACTGCGCGGCGAGCTGCCGGTACGCCTCGACCATGATCACCGGGTCGTTGTGCTTGACGGAGATCTTGATGTCGCCGAAGCCGTGCTCCTCGAACAGGCTCGCCTCCCACAGCGCGGACTCGACCAGGGCCTCCGGGGTGGCCTTGCCGTACTTCTCCATCAGCCGCTTGTCGAGCGAGCCGGCATTGACGCCGATGCGGATCGGGATGCCCGCGGCGCCGGCCGCCTTCGCGACCTCGCCCACGCGGCCGTCGAACTCCTTGATGTTGCCGGGGTTCACGCGCACCGCGGCGCAGCCCGCATCGATCGCGGCGAAGATGTACTTCGGCTGGAAGTGGATGTCGGCGATGACCGGGATGTTCGCCTTCTTGGCGATGATCGGCAGCGCGTCGGCGTCCTCCTGCCGCGGGCAGGCGACGCGCACCATGTCGCAGCCCGACGCCGTGAGCTCGGCGATCTGCTGCAGCGTGGCGTTCACGTCGTGCGTCTTGGTGGTGCACATGGACTGCACCGAGATGGGGCTGTCGCTACCGACGCCGACTCCGCCCACGTTCAGCTGGCGGGTCTTGCGGCGCGGGGCCAGAACGGGGACCGGGGCTGCCGGCATTCCCAAACCTACGGACATGTGCTGCTTCTCCGGTTTCAGTTGAAGAGCTTGATCGGATTGACGATGTCGGCTGTCAGGACGAGCAGCATGTACCCGCCTGCCAGGGCCAGGACGATGTAGGTCAGCGGCGCGAGCTTCATGTAGTCGACGGGGCCGCCCTTGCGCCCGGTGACCAGGTCGCGGAGCTTCTCGAAGAGGATCACGGCCATGTGGCCCCCGTCGAACGGCGGGACCGGCAGCAGGTTGATCAGGCCGAGCATGAGGTTCAGCCCCGCGAGCAGCAGGAAGAACACGCTCCACATGTCGCGCTCGGCCACCTCGCCGCCGATCATCGAGGCGCCGAGGAGCGACTGCGGGGTGTCGAGGCTGCGCTCCTCGCCCTTGATCGCGTCGATGAGGGCCGGGATCCGCTGCGGCAGTTGCCCGATCGCGACGACGGTCTTCTTCCCGAGGTCCACGGTGAACGCCGCGGTGCCGCCGATCGCGGTGATCGGGTTGTAGTGGTTGACCACGCCGAGCGTGCCGACGCTGATGCCGATCGTGGGCCCGGAGACCTCGGTGAGGTCCTTGCCGTCCGGCGTCGCGCGCCACTTCTTGCTGATCAGGGGGTCGACGGTGACCGTGCGCTCCTGCCCGTCCCGCTCGATCCCGAGCGCGATCGGGCCCGATGCATTCTGGAGCGCGTCGAACACCGAGTCTGCGTCGACGGCCTTGCCGTTCACGGACGTGATGACGTCACCGCGCTGCAACCCCGCCTGCGCCGCGGGGCTCGGGCGGCACTCGCCCACGGGCTTGCTCGGCTGCTCCTTGCTGGGCTTGGTCGTGGCGTCGGCGACGCACCCGGTGGCCGCGACCGCCGCCCGCGGGGTCGTGTTCATCGCCGGCAGGCCGGCGGTGACGGCCACGCCGTAGATGAGCAGCGCACCCAGGATGAAGTTCATCCCCGGCCCGGCGAACATCACGAACAGGCGCTTCCACGCGGCCTGCTTGTACATCGCCTTCTCCTGCTCGACGGGCGTCTTCAGCTCGTCGAGCAGGGTCATGCCGGCGATGTCGCAGAAGCCGCCCAGCGGCAGGGCCTTGACGCCGTACTCGATGCCGTCGGGCGTGTTCGGCCGGCGCGTCGACCAGAGCGTGGGGCCGAAACCCACGAAGTAGCGCCGAACCTTCATGCCCGTGGCCTGCGCCGCCCACATGTGCCCGCACTCGTGCCACGCGATCGACGCGAGGATGCACAGCGCGAACGCCGCGATACCCAGTGCGTACATCATGACCCCCAGAATACCGGTCGGATCAGACCAGCCCGACCAGCTCGGACGCCCGCCGGCGGGCCCACTCCTCGGCGGCCAACACATCTGCGATGTCGCGCGGCTCGGCCTGCCACTGGGCACCGTCGGACACGACCTGCGCGACCGTGTCGACGATGGCGAGGAAGGACGTGCGGCCGTCGAGGAAGGCCTGCGCGACGACCTCGTTCGCGGCGTTGAACACCGCGGTGAGGCTGCCGCCGCGGGTGCCGGCGTCGCGGGCGACGGAGATCGCGGGGAAGGTCTCGTCGTCGACCGGGGCGAAGGTCCAGGTGTGGGCCTGCGTGAAGTCGCAGGCGGCGGACGCGCCCGGGACCCGGTCCGGCCACCCGAGCGCGAGGGCGATCGGCAGCTTCATCGACGGCGGCGAGGCCTTGGCGATGGTCGCGCCGTCGACGAAGGTGACCATCGAGTGCACCACCGACTGGCGGTGCACCGTGACATCGATCCGGTCGTAGGGCACGCCGAACAACAGATGCGCCTCGATCACTTCGAGCGCCTTGTTGACCAGCGTCGCGGAGTTGAGCGTGATCATCCGCCCCATAGACCACGTGGGGTGCTGCGCGGCCTGTTCCGGCGTCACCTCGGCCAGCTCGGCGCGGGTGCGCCCGAAGAAGGGCCCACCGGAAGCGGTCACGATCAGCCTGTCCACCTCGGCCGCGCTGCCGCCGCGCAGGCACTGCGCGATCGCCGAGTGCTCGGAGTCGACGGGCACGATCTGCCCCTCGGCGGCACGGGCCAGCACCAGCGAGCCGCCCGCGACCAGGGACTCCTTGTTGGCGAGCGCGAGCCGTGCGCCGCTGTCGAGCGCCGCGAGGGTCGGGCCGAGCCCGAGACTCCCGACGACACCGTTGAGCACCACGTCGGCCTCGACCGTCTCGACCAGCCGGGTCATCGCCTCGGGGCCGGCGAGGGCACCGTCGAAGCCCGCGGCGCGGGACGGATCGGCGATGCCGATCCGGGCACCGTCGAGGCCGGTGGCGCGCGCCTGCTGCGCGAGCAGGTCGACGTTGCCGCCGCCCGCGCCGAGCCCGACGACCTCGAACCGGTCCGGGTTCTCCGCGATCACCTCCAACGCCTGAGTGCCGATGGAGCCGGTGCTGCCGAGGATGAGGACGCGGGTGGTCACCACTTCAGACTAGGAGGCGTCAATCGACGAGCGACGCGGGATCCAGCTCGACGGGGAACGGAGCGGCGACGCGCAGTCGCTCGCCGGGTCGCACGACCTGCGTGCGCATGTAATCGAGGCCATCGGGATCGGTGTGGATCGTCACGGTCCCGTCCGCGTCGACGCGCCAGTACGACGGGATCCCCGCCTCGGCGTACTTCGCGGCCTTGAGTGTGCGATCCGTGACACGGGTGGACCGAGACGCAATCTCCACCACGAGCGCGACGTCCTCCGCCTCGCTCCATTCCACGTCCCTCGCGACTCCCGGACGTAGGACTGTGATGTCGGGGATGAGACTG
Source organism: Tsukamurella pseudospumae (assembly GCF_001575205.1). Classification (GTDB taxonomy): domain Bacteria; phylum Actinomycetota; class Actinomycetes; order Mycobacteriales; family Mycobacteriaceae; genus Tsukamurella; species Tsukamurella pseudospumae. Next base: position 42,187 of record NZ_LSRE01000015.1, on the reverse strand, counting down.
CCGCCCGGCACTCGCACGCCGATGCTGTGCAGGGGCCGGAACGACAACGAGGCCGAGGTGCGCAACACCATCAGCACGTTGGCGCTGACGAGCTGATGCACGTCCGACTGAAGCGGGGTCGCCAGCAGACTCCCGTCCACGATCTCGTAGCGGTGCCCGTCGTCCGGCAACACGTCCAGATCGGACTCACTCCACGAGGTGTCGGGGAACGCGACCACCTGGAGGGCGTTCTCCCCGACCACCGCCGACACCGGAATCGGGCCGTAGACGTGCGGGAACAGCTCCTCCACGCCGGGCGCCGGCGGCTCGTACCGCACGTCGAGCCCCGTCGGGTCGACGGACAGCAGGACGAGGTCCGCGACCGGCACGTCGGCGTAGAACCGCTCCCGCACGCCGCGCCACTGCTCCGCGGTCGAGCAGTGCACGAAACCGACGTCCGCGAGCGACGCTCCACGGGTGGACACGGTGTACTCGCCGACCGCACGGGCGGCGTTCCAGTCGGCGACGAACGCGAGGTGGAAGATCACACCGCCACGCTACCCAGGCGTTTGCGCGCCCCTCGTACGACGCACGGTCGTAGCGGGATAGGATTCTCCCGTATCCCGGGCCCGCGCCCGGTGTGCATCGCGGGTCGCCCCGATGCACAGCTGACGGAAGCGACGAAGGAGAACGCAGTGGCAACCACCGACCTGGAGCGTCAGAGCACTTCGAAGGTCGACGTCGCCGACGTCCCGTCGCGCGATTGGGGCTGGAGCGGCAACGCACCCACCTCCGCGCGGATCGCCGGCGTGCTGTTCGCCGCGCTCCTGCTGTTCATGATGCACGGCAACCACCAGGGCAAGACCGAGGACATCTTCCTCGTCGGCTTCGCCGTGGCGATCCTCGGCACGATCCTCGTCCAGTGGCTGGTCACCCGCCGCCGCAAGTGGAAGTACTGAGCTACTTCTCCTCGGCGGCCAGCTGACCGCAGGCCGCCGCGATCTCCTGTCCGCGGGTATCGCGCACGGTGCACGAGACACCCTGCGCGATCACCCTGCGCACGAACTCGTCCTGACGGTCCTTCGGCGACGCGTCCCACTCGCTGCCCGGCGTCGGATTCAGCGGGATCAGGTTGACGTGCGCGAACTGGCCGAGCTTCTTACGCAGCTTCTCGCCCAGCATGTCCGCGCGCCAGGGCTGGTCGTTCACATCGCGGATCAGCGCGTACTCGATCGACACGCGCCGACCCGTCCGGTCGGCGTAGTAGCGCGCCGCGTCCAGCACCTCGGCGACGCTCCACCGGTTGTTGACGGGCACCAGCGTGTCGCGCAGTTCGTCGTCGGGCGTGTGCAGCGAGACCGCCAGGGTGACGGACAGCCCCTCGTCGGCCAGCTTCCGGATGGCGGGCGCGAGTCCCACGGTGCTGACGGTGACGTGCCGCTGCGAGATGCCCATCCCCTCCGGGGCGGGTGAGGTGATGCGGCGCACGGCCTGGACCACCCGCTTGTAGTTGGCGAGCGGCTCGCCCATGCCCATGAACACGACGTTCGACAGGCGTCCCGGGCCGCCGGCCACGTCACCGTCGGCCATGGCCCGGGCGGCGCTGCGCACCTGGTCCACGATCTCCGCGGTCGACAGGTTGCGGTCGAGCCCGCCCTGCCCGGTGGCGCAGAACGGGCATGCCATGCCGCAGCCGGCCTGGCTCGAGATGCACAGCGTGGCGCGGTCGGTGTACCGCATCAGAACCGACTCGAGCAGCGTCCCGTCGTGCAGGCGCCACAGCGTCTTGCGGGTGGTGCCGCTGTCGGTGGCGATGTGCCGGACGGGAGTCATCAGCTCGGGCAACAGTGCCTGCCCGACCGTGTCCCGCGCGCCGGCCGGCAGGTCGGTCATCGTCGACGCGTCGGCCTCGAGCCGGCCGTAGTAGTGCCGCGCGAGCTGGTTCGCGCGGAACGCGGGCAGACCGAGGTCCTTGACCGCGGTCTTGAGCTCGTCATCGGTGAGATCGGCGAGGTGGCGCGGCGGCTTGCCGCGCTTGGGGGCGTCGAATACCAGCGGCAGAGAGGTGCTCATAACCAGTCCATCCTCCCACGTCAGCGACGAACGGACGACCACGACGACCGGCGGGTGATCCGCGCCACCGCGCGCCCCCGTGCCGGGTCCCCGCGGAGGTGGCAGGATAGCCGCCATGGCGAAAGACGAAGACCGCGTTCGAGACGGCGAAGAGTCGCTCGGAGCACCGGTCCCCGACGACGCGGCGGACGCCGCGAACCTTCCCGCAGTGCGGGAGGACCTCGACGAGGCACCGTCGACCGGCCCGACGGCAACGACCTCCGCAAGCAAGCGCGGCGTCGACACCCGCAACGCCTACCAGCAGGTCAAGCACACGCGGTCGGCCGCGCTCTGGTCCGGGCTGCTCGGCGGCGCCGTCATCCTCCTGCTCCTGCTGGTCTTCATCGTGCAGAACCAGAACAACACCGAGATCAACCTGATCTTCTGGAAGACCACACTGCCGCTGGGCGTCTCGCTGCTCATCGCCGCGATCGGCGGAGCGCTGCTCGTGGGCCTCGCCGGGGCGCTGCGGATCATCCAGCTGCGGCGCGCGGCGAAGAAGCTGCAGGACTGAGGGGCGCGGTCCGCGAGCCGGGTCGGCGCGCCCCCGGCGTCGACTCACCCGCTCCGGACACTCCGGAGGGCCGGTGGAACGATGGATCCATGCGCGCATGGATCGTCTGGTCGGTGGCGACTCTCGCCTACGTGATCGGCGTCCTGCAGCGGACCTCCTTCGGCGTCTCCGGCACCGACGCCGCCGCGCGGTACGGTGCGGCGCCCGCGACGCTCTCGGCGTTCGTCGTCCTGCAGCTCGTGGTGTACGCGGGCATGCAGATTCCCGCAGGTCTCATGCTGGACCGGTTCGGGTCGCGGCGCCTCGTGTTCACCGGCGCGATGATCATGGCCGCGGGCCAGATGACCCTCGCGCTCACCGAGTCGTTGCCGCTGGCGATCGCCGGCCGCGTGGCCGTGGGCATCGGTGACTCGCTCACCTTCGTGTCGGTCCTGCGCCTGGTCCCGGCGTGGTTCCCGGTACGCCGGATTCCGCTGGTCACGCAACTGACCGGCATGACGGGCCAGCTCGGACAGATCCTGTCCGCTGTCCCCTTCCTCGCGCTGCTGCACGCCGACGGCTGGACCCCCGCCTATCTCGGCGCCGCGAGCCTCGGTCTGATCGCCGCGATCGCCGTGCTGGCGTTCGTGCGCGACGCTCCGCCCGAGAAGGTCGCGCCGAAGGTCACCGTCCGCGCGCAGGACATCCCCGGGATCCTCCGCTCCACGTGGATGCACCCGGGTACCCGGCTCGGGTTCTTCACCCACATGGGCGCGATGTTCTCGGTGACGGCGTTCATGCTCATGTGGGGCGTCCCGTACCTGACCACCGCGCAGGGCCTGTCGTCCGGCGAGGCGGGGGCGATCGTGACCTTCGGCGTGGTCGCGACGCTCGCGTCGGGCCCCGTCATCGGCTACCTCACGGGACGGTTCCCGACCCGCCGCTCGTGGATGGTGATCGCCATCATCATCGGCAGCGCCGCGGTGTGGACGGCGGTCCTGGTCCGCGACGAGCCCTCACCGGTGTGGTTGCTCACGGTGCTCGTCCTGGTGATCTCCGTCGGCGGTCCCAGCAGCGCGATCGGCTTCGACTACGCCCGATCCTTCAACACCTCACGGGTGCTCGGCACCGCACAGGGCATGGTGAACATCGGCGGCTTCCTCGCCAGCCTCGTCCTGATCCAGGCGATGGGCTCGATCATGGGCGCCGGCGCGGGCCTGACCTTCGACGGCTTCCGTGCGGCCTGGCTCGCGCAGTACCCGCTGTGGGCGATCGCGCTGATCGGCGTCGTCATCACGCGCCGCAAGGCCCGGCGCCGCGAGGGCGTCGTGCCGCGGCCCCTGCGCGAGGCCCTCCGCCGGACACGCTGACCCGGGCCGCGCACCGTCGGGCCGCGCACCGTCGGGCCGCGCACCGTCGGGCCGCGCACCGTGCGGAACCGCGGACCGTCAGCTGCCCATGAGGGCGGTCAGTGCCGCCCAGACCACGACCGCGCTGGGCAGCAGCGAGTCCAGGCGGTCCATCAGACCGCCGTGACCGGGCAGCAGGGTGCCCATGTCCTTGATGCCCAGGTCGCGCTTGACCTGCGACTCGAGCAGGTCGCCGAGGGTCCCCGTGATCACCACCACCGGCCCGAGGATGAGACCCCACAGCGGGTTCACGTCGAGCAGGAACTTGAGCACCAGCACCGCGCCGACTGCGCCCGCGACCATCGATCCGGCGAAGCCCTCCCAGGACTTCTTCGGACTGATCGCCGGCACCATCGGGTGCTTGCCGAAGAGCACGCCCGCGGCGTAGCCACCCACGTCCGAGCAGACCACGAGCAGCACCAGGGCGACCACGCGCTGCGGCCCGCGGTCCTCCGGCAGCACCAGCATGGTGCCGAACGCCGCGAACAGCGGGATCCAGGCGAGCACGAACACCGTCGTGGAGATGTCGCGGGTGAAGGAGTTCGGTGCCGCCGTGCTCTGATGCCCCAACAGCCGCCAGATCATCGCGACGAGCACCGTGGCCACGAACGCCGCCAGCACCCCCTCCGGGCCGAGCGGCCAACTGAGCCAGATGATCGCCTGGCCGCCGATCAGCATCGGCCACAGCTCGAGATTCGTGCCCGCCGCGCGGAACCGCTTGACGACCTCCCAGGTGGCCAGTGCCACCGCTGCCGCGACGAGCGGCACCCACAGGTGCGGGGCGAAGACCAGGATCGCCACGATCATCGCGCCCAGGCTCACGCCCACGCCGATCGCCGCCGGGAGGTTGCGCCCGGCGCTGATCTTGCGCTTCCCGGGTTCCGACGGTGCGTCGGGCGAGCCCGGGGCGGAGCTGTCGGCGCCGACCGAGTCGGGGGTTTCCGGCACGGCTAGACCTCCATCAGATCGGCTTCCTTGCGCGCCACGAGGTCCTCGATCTGGGCGACGTATTTCGCCGTCGTCTTGTCGAGTTCCTTCTCGGCGCGGGCCACCTCGTCCTCGCCGGCGTCGCCGTCCTTGACGATCTTGGCCAGCTGGTCGTTGGCCTTGCGCCGGACGTTGCGGATGGACACCTTGGCGTCCTCGCCCTTGCCCTTGACCTGCTTGACCAGATCCTTGCGGCGCTCCTCGGTGAGCTGCGGGATGCTCACGCGGAGCAGCTGGCCGTCGTTGGTGGGGTTCACGCCCAGGTCCGAGTTGCGGATCGCCGTCTCGATGTTGCCGAGCTGGTTCGCCTCATAGGGCTTGATCACCACGAGCCGCGCCTCGGGCGTGGTGATCGAACTGATCTGGGTGATGGGAGTGGGCGAGCCGTAGTAGTCCACGACCACCTTCGAGAACATCCCGGGGTTGGCGCGGCCGGTGCGGATCGACTGGAAGTCCTCCCGGGCCACCGAGACGGCCTTCTCCATCTTCTCCTCGGCGTCGAAGAGCGTTTCGTCGATCACTTGCGTCACACGTCCTTTTGTCTGTCCAGTGGTGGTCTTCGGTCCGGCGTCAGGGCCGGACGAGGGTGCCGATCTTCTCCCCCGCGACGGCACGGGCGATGTTGCCCTCCTCCAGGAGATTGAACACCAGCATCGGCATCTTGTTGTCCATGCAGAGGCTGAACGCGGTCGCGTCGGCCACCTTGAGGCCCTTCTCCAGCGCCGCACGGTGGGTGATCTCGGCGAACAGCTTCGCGTCGGGGTTGGTGCGGGGGTCGCTGTCGTACACGCCGTCCACCGCCTTGGCCATGAGCACGACCTCGGCGCCGATCTCCAGCGCACGCTGGGCCGCGGTGGTGTCGGTGGAGAAGTACGGCATGCCCATGCCGGCGCCGAAGATCACGACGCGCCCCTTCTCGAGGTGCCGCTTGGCGCGCAACGGCAGGTAGGGCTCGGCGACCTGGCCCATGGTGATGGCCGTCTGCACGCGCGTGTCCACGCCCTCCTTCTGCAGGAAGTCCTGCAGCGCGAGGCAGTTCATCACGGTGCCGAGCATGCCCATGTAGTCCGACCGGGCTCGGTCCATGCCGCGGTTCTGCAGCTCGGCGCCGCGGAAGAAGTTTCCACCGCCGATGACCACCGCGATCTCGTGGCCGCTGCGGGCGACCTCGGCGATCTGCTGCGCCACCGTGGTCACCACATCGGGGTCGAGGCCCACCTCGCCGCCGCCGAACATCTCCCCGCCCAGCTTGAGCAGCACCCGCTTGTAGCCGTGCCGTGCCTGATCCTGCGTCGCGTCCTGATCCGTCTGAAGTCCCTGGGCCGTGTCCGTCACGCCGACCATCCTATGCGGGCGGCGCGATTCCTCGGAGCCGGTCCTCGATCAGGTTGCCCAATGCACGCTGTCCGGCGGCCGTCGGGTGCAATCCGTTGGCCTCGGGCTCCTGCGCCTTGAGCTTCGGGCCGCTCAGTCGCGCGTACGGATCCGGGTCGCAGGCCGTGTGGTCGAGCGGAGGCTGCACGTACATCACCCCGCGGTCCGCGGCCACCTCACGGATCAGCCGGTCGACGCTGCGGTACCAGGTGCGCCAGTGCCCGACGTTCTGCTCCGGGATGCCGGCCCGGTCGAGGCAGGCGCGGTCCGGCGGACCGTCGAGCGGGAACAGCGGGAGGTAACCGACCAGGACGATGCGCACGTCGGGCGCCGCCGCCTTCTTGATCGCGTCGACGGTGGCCGCGTACTGCGCGCGGACGAAGTTCCATCCCTGTGAGCCCGGGAGGTCCTGCGTGGCGGAGGCGCCGCAGCGATCGTCGGGGTCGCCGAAGCAGTGCACGACGATGTTGCCGAAGCCGAGCGAATTCGCCCCGATGACGATCGTGACGAGTCGGGTGAACGGCCCCACCCCGTAGATCTGCGGTGAGGTGTCGGGCTTCGGCGAGGGCTGCGTGAGGTCGTCGAGCGTGGCGCCGGAGCAGGCGCGGTCGGTGAACGAGTAGGGCTGCAATCGCTGTGCCAGGACGTGGCCGAGATCGTCGCCGTTGCGCGCGCAGAGCTCCATCGGCTGCACCTTGGCGTGTGTGCCCGACGCGGCGTAGCTGTCTCCCATCGAGACGTACTGGGCGCCTCCCGGGAGGTCGGGAATGTAACTCACGGCGTTGCTCTGGTAGTGCGTGTAGCCGCTGCCGCCCCCGATCGCGGTGGACCCGGCGACGGCCAGCACGAGGCAGGCCACGAGGGCCATTGCGATCGCACGCCGGATCCAGGACACCTCGGCGAGACTACACAGGCGTGAACTCGGTCCGTCGACGCGCGAGGTAGGCCGACGGTGACAGGCCCAGGAAGGAGCGCACCTCGCGACTGAGGTGCGCCTGGTCCGCGTAACCGCGGCGCACCGCGACGTCCGCCGCGGAGACACCCGCCTCGAGCTCGCGCCGCGCGGCGTCGAAGCGCATCAGCCGTGCCGCCTGCTTGATCCCCATGCCGAACTCGGCGGTGAACTTCATCGCCAGGTAGCGCGCCGACCAGCCGGACCGCTCGACCAGCTCGGCGACGGTGACCGCGCCGCCGCGGGCCGCGAGGTAGGTCCACGCCGCGGCGGCGTCCGGCTGCACCTCGTGGTCGGAGACCGCGTGCCGGGCGAGCACCGCCGCCGCGACGGCCTCGCGGTGCGCCTCGGGCGCCGCCGCGACACGGCCGTACAGCTCCGCTGCGAGCCCCGGGCGGAGGTCGTCGAGCTCGACGGCCTCTCCCCCGAGTTCGGCCGCTGGGGCGCCGGTGAGGGCGCGCACGAGGCTGGGCCGCACGTCCACCTGGACGCCGCGCTGCAGGCCGTCGTGGTGGACCAGGTAGGGCGTCGGGTGCATGCCCGAGAGGCACAGGCGGAACGTCGTGAGCCCGGGCAGGCCCGGACCGGTGAGGTCCAGGCCGTGCCCGAGGTCGATGATCATCGTGAGCGTCGGCGAGGGCACGGCGAGGTGCGTCCCGGGGAGGACGCCGGTGATGTCGTAGGCCGCGGCACGGGCGATCCCGGGCGCGCTCACCCCGCGTAGGTACCGAAACTCCACGTGTTGCCCTCCGGGTCGGCGATGGAGAAGCCTCGCGACCCATAGTCCTCCTCGGCCATGTCCCGCACCAGGCGGGAGCCGAGCTCCTGCGCGCGGGCGTACACGGCATCGGGGTCGGTGACCACCACGTACAGGCTGCCGCTGCCCGTCGGAGCGGAGAAGGTCTTGTCCTGCTTGCAGGCGGAGTGGACCATGACCCGGCCGCCGTCGGGCCACAGCATCTCGGAGTGGACGACCTCACCGTCGGCGTCGCCCTCGACGAGAATCCCCTCCTCGAAGCCGAGGCGGCGCAACCACTCCCGCGCCGCGAGCGCATCGTCGTAGGTCAGTCCGGGCCAGATGTTCGTGTCTTGACGTGTGCTGTTCATGCCCTCAAGACTGGCAGCCGAGGGCACCGTCGGGCTTGAAGAAATCCGCACGCCCGGCAGCCCCCCCGATTCGTCGCAGCCCCACCGAAACACGCGGCGTTCCGGTGGGGACCGGACGGATCGGCGGGAGGCAGCGACGTTCCGGGTGGGGCGGAACGGATCGGGGGCGGGGTGGAGAGACGACGAGGCCCGCACCGACGGATCGGTGCGGGCCTCGTGCGCAGGGACGGAGGAGTTACTCCTGGCCGACCTCGAACCGGGTGAAGGCGAGAACCTTCGCACCGGCCTCGTCCAGCACCTGCTGGACGGTCTTCTTGCTGTCGGTCACCGAAGCCTGGTCGGGCAGAACGGTGTCCTTGTAGTACGCCACGGTCTTGCCGTCGACGATCTTCGACAGCGCCTGCTCCGGCTTGCCCTCGGCACGCGCGGTCTCCTCGGCGATGCGACGCTCGTTCGCGATCACGTCGGCGGGAACCTCGTCCCGGCTGGCGTACTTCGCCTTGAGCGCGGCGACCTGCATGCCGGCGCCGCGAGCGGCCTCGGCAGCGGTGTCACCCTCGCCCGCGAACGAGACCAGCACGCCCACGGCGGGCGGCAGGTCCGAGCTGCGCTTGTGCAGGTAGACGGCGGTGGGGCCGTCGTAGCGCGCGATGCGACGCAGCACGAGCTTCTCGCCCAGCTTGGCCGACGCGGCCTCGATGCGCGACGCGACGGTCTCGCCCTCGAGCGGCAGCTCGAGAACGGCCTCGACGGTGGCGGCGTCCGACGCGGCGGCAGCCGCGACGATCGCATCGGCCAGCTCCTGGAACTCCGCGTTCTTCGCGACGAAGTCGGTCTCGGAGTTGACCTCGATGAGCACGCCGTCCTTGGCGGCCACAAGGCCCTCGGCGGTGGAACGACCGGCACGCTTGCCGACGTCCTTCGCGCCCTTGATGCGCAGCACCTCGACGGCCTTGTCGAAATCGCCGTCGGTCTCGGTGAGCGCGTTCTTGCAGTCCATCATCCCCGACCCGGTGAGGTCGCGGAGACGCTTGACGTCAGCGGCGGTGTAGTTCGCCATTAATGCGGCTCCTTATGCGTTGTAGGGAAGAGCGACCGGACGCAGTTACTCGGCGGCCGGGGTCTCGGTGGCGGGCGCCTCGGCCGGAGCCTCGGTCGCCGCAGCCTCGGCAGCGGGGGCCTCGGCGGCCACGGTGGCCGACTCGAGCAGCTCCTGCTCCCACTCGGCGAGCGGCTCGCCGGCGCCGGCCTCGGGCTTGGCATCGCCGGTGGCGACGCCCGCACGGGCCTGCACGCCCTCGGCCACGGCCGAGGCCACGACCTTGGTCAGCAGCGCCGCGGAGCGGATCGCGTCGTCGTTACCCGGGATCGGGTAGTCGACGAGGTCGGGATCGCAGTTGGTGTCGAGGATCGCGATGACCGGGATGCCCAGCTTGCGGGCCTCGCCCACGGCGATGTGCTCCTTGTTGGTGTCCACGACCCAGATCGCCGAGGGGACCTTGGCCATGTCGCGGATGCCGCCGAGGGTGCGCTCGAGCTTGTTCTTCTCACGCGTGAGCATGAGGATTTCCTTCTTGGTGCGACCCTCGAAGCCACCGGTCTGCTCCATGGTCTCCAGCTCCTTCATGCGCTGAAGACGCTTGTGGACCGTCTGGAAGTTGGTGAGCATGCCGCCCAGCCAGCGCTGGTTCACGTAGGGCATGCCGACGCGGGTGGCCTCTTCGGCGATCGACTCCTGGGCCTGCTTCTTGGTACCGACGAAGAGGACGGTGCCACCGTGGGCGACCGTCTCCTTGACGAACTCGTAGGCCTTGTCGATGTAGGTCAGCGTCTGCTGCAGATCGATGATGTAGATGCCGTTGCGGTCGGTGAAGATGAAGCGCTTCATCTTCGGGTTCCACCGACGGGTCTGATGACCGAAGTGCGCGCCGCTGTCCAGCAGCTGCTTCATGGTTACGACAGCCATGATGCCTCTTTCGTAGTTGCAGTTGTACACGCCGCGACGACCGGTTCCCGCAGTTCAACGGGCCGGACGGTGCGCGGTGTCCTGGTGTTCCGCCGCGCTGCACTCCTTCTTCGAAGGAGACCGCGCTGCACGGCACGCCGCGAGCGGCGCCGGGGGAACACGCGTAGTCACTCCGCCATCTGGACGGAGTGCGAACGCCAGTGTACGCCCGCGGCATCGACCTGCGAAATCGTCACGGACCCGCAGGTCGACGGTGCCGTCCGGCCCCGTCCGGGAGCCGACCCGTCAGGTCGTGAACAGGTCCTCGAGGTGCCGATCGATCGCGGCGAGGGCGTCGTCGGGCTCGATGACCCGCAGCTCCAGCAGGGGCGTCAGGCCGGTCAGCGCCAGCAGCCGGTCCGTCTCCGTCGACGGTGCGCGGTCCGCCGCGATCCGGCCGTCGGCGATCGCGGCGCGGACGAGCCCCTCGACCTGCTCGCGCCCCCGCGACAACCCGTCGCGGGTCCGTTCGCGGATCGCCTCGTCGTGCAGGGCCTCGAGCACGTAGGCGGCGTTCATGCGGCTGGTCGCCCGCGAATCCGGGTGCAGCGGCAGCATCTCGACGAGCACCAGGCGCAGCACGTAGCGCGGGTGCGGGTCCGCGCCGAGGCGCGCCATCCCGTCCGCCACGCGCGCCGCGCTCCGCTCCGCGGCGAAGTCCATCGCGAAGGTGAGCAGTTCCTGCCGCGAGGCGAAGTAGTGCTGCAGCTGGCCGTGCGACATCCCGGCCTCCTTCGCCACCTCACGCAGGCTCAGGCGCTGCACGCCGGCGATGTCCACGACGCGCCACAGCGCGCGAGCGATCTCCTCGCGACGCTCCCGGTGATCGACCTGTTTCGGCACCTCACACCCCCTTGACCGTTCCCATACACTCGAAATAATACAACCGGCTGAAAACGGCGGCCGGGCGACGCGCCACACGAGAGGCGACCGAGATGCGCGAACATCCCCGAGTCCGCACCACGGAGGGCATCGTCGAGGGCCGGTACCGCACCGGCGCCGCGGCCTTCCGCGGCATCCCGTACGCGCAGCCGCCGGTCCACGCGTTGCGCTTCGCCGCCCCGGAGCCCGTTCCACACTGGGACGGCGTGCGGCCGGCGATCGACTTCGGTCCCCCGCCACCACAATCCGGGCCGGGTCCGCAGGCGGAGTCTTCGGACGACGCGAACTGGCTCACCGTCAACGTGTGCACCCCCGACCCCGCGCGGTCCGGGCTGCCGGTCCTGGTGTGGATCTGCTGCGGCGGATACATGGCGGGGACGGCGGCGGATCCCATGTTCGATCCGTCGGCGCTCGCGGCCGAGGGCCTCGTCGTCGTGAGCGTCCAGTGCCGGATGGGCGCCGAGGGCTTCGCTCTGCTCGACGGCGCACCGTCGAACCGGGGACTGCTGGACCAGATCGCCGCACTCGAGTGGATCCGGCGCAACATCGCCGCGTTCGGCGGCGATCCCGACACGGTCACGATCGCCGGTACCTCGGGAGGCGCGGGTTCGGTCGCGGCGCTACTCGCCATCCCCCGGGCCCGGCCACTGTTCCGCAGGGCCATCACGCATTCGGTTCCCGGCCTGCACATCACGCCGGAGTTGGCGCAGGAGGTCACCTCCGCGCTCGCGGGGCGCCTCGGCGTCGCACCGACCGCGGCCGGGTTCGCCGAGGTCGCGCCGCAGCGCCTGGCCGACGCGGTGACGGCCCTCTGCCTCGATGCGCCGGCCCACCGCGAACGGTGGGGCCGCCTCTCGCAGTTGGGAATCGTCGTCTGCCCGGTCATCGACGGGGACCTGCTGCCGCAGACCCCGTGGGAGTCCTTGGCCGACGGGAACGCCGCGGGCATCGACCTGCTCGCCGGGCACATGCGCGACGAGTTCCGCCTGTTCAGCGTCATGATGGGCGTGCGCGGCACGTTCACCGAGGCCGATGCGGCCAGGGCGCTGGCGGCCTTCGCGCCCGGCGACCCCGCCGACTACCGCGCCGCGTACCCGGACGCGACGGCGGAGCAGATGATGGAGATCGTCTCCTCCGATGCCACCTTCCGCATGCCGTCGGTACTGCTCGCGGAGGCGAACGCCGCGGCCCGCGGCACCACGTTCCTGTTCGAAATACGGTGGGAGACCGAAACGTACGGCGCCTGCCACAGCATCGACGTCCCGCTCGCCTTCGGGACGCCGGACTGCCCGACGGGCCGCATGTTCTTCGGCGATCATCCCGCGCCCGCGGTCCGCGCGCTGTCGAACGAACTGCTCGGCGCGTGGGCGCGGTTCTGCGCCACCGGCGATCCGGGCTGGCCGCGCTTCGACGCCGACACCCGCAGCACCCGCCTCCTCGACGACCCGTCGACGACGGCGCCGTATCCCGAGGAGCCGTCGCGCAGGCTGTGGCACGGTCGTCCGCCCGCCCCCTTCGCGCCGATCCCGTCGCGCTGACCGACCCGAGGAGACGCCGCATGCGCGAGCCCGTCCATGTCACCGTGTGGTCGCCCGCCGATCCCCGCCGCCGAGACGCCGCGCCCGCGATCTTCGTGCACGGCGTCTTCACCTGGGGCGACGACGCGGCCTACGGTTTCGCCGGGCAGCGCCCCTTGGCCGACGAACGGCCCCTGCTCCTGATGGACCGGCGCGGCTACGGACTCTCGCCCGACACGGAACGGAGCGACTTCGACGTCGACGCAGACGATCTCGTCGCGCTCCTCGACGCGCAGACCACCGGCGCGCACCTCGTCGGCCACTCCAACGGCGGCCTCGCCGCCATGCTGGCCGCGGCACTGCGGCCGGACGCCGTCCGCTCGCTCGCGCTGATCCAGCCGTCGGCACTGCGGGCCGCCGCGGGCCATCCCGCGGTGCGCGCCCTACTGGCCCGAGTCGGCGCGGCCGCCGACCCGCCGCACCCGGAGATCGACCCCACCGAGTTCCTCCGCCTGTCGACGGCGGGGATGGGGATGACGATGCCGACGCCCACGCCGGAGCGGCTCCGGGCGGTCCGGACGTCGATGCGCGAGCGGCCGGTGTGGGAGGCGGACCCACCGTTGGCACCCCTGGCCGCTGCGCCGTGGCCCTCGCTCGTCATCACCGGCACCTGGAACGACGCACCCGAGCAGTACCGGAGGTACGCGGGAGAACCGCTGCTGGCCTGCGCGGACGCGGTGGCGGCGCGGATCGGCGCCCGGCGACTGCGCGTCCCCGGGTACTACCCGCACACGCAGCACCCGGGCGCGGTGAACGTCGCGCTGCGTGCGCTGTGGGCCTCAGCCGGGTAGCCGCGCGGCGAGGCCGTCGAGGAGGAATCGGACGGCGTCCTCGAACCGCTCGTCGGGCGGACCCCACGCCGTCGGGCCCGCCTGCGCCGCGAGCGGGTAGTCCTCCGCGCCGATGGCATCAGCCCGGGCGTCCGGGTCGTAGCCCAGCAGGGGCGCACCGTCGGGGCCGAAGACCTCCTGCTCCTCGATGACGAAACCGACGACGAGGTCGCGCAGCGTGGACATCGCGAGCGCGGCGTCGCGCACCGCGAATCCGGCGTCGACCAGCACGCGCAGCGGCCGCTCACCGGCGCGGACGACCGCGACGTCGGTGAACTTCGACCCGCTGAACACCCGGGCGCCGTCGGTGTGGGCGCGCAGGACGGACCGCAGCCGCCGGGCACCGTCGAGGAGTTCGACGCGCCAGTCGGCGCCGGGCGGGCCGACGGGCAAGGCGCGCCGCATGAGCTCGGTGGCCATCTCGTCGACGAGGTCGCCCTTGGACGAGACGTGCCAGTAGAGGGCGGGTGCCTTGACCTCGAGCCGGTCGGCGATCCGGCGCAGCGTGAGGCCCTCGACGCCCACCTCGTCGAGGACGGCCAGCGCCGCCGTGACCACGTCCGCCCGGTTCAATCCCACACGCCCACCTTAACGGTGTTAAGCTCGATCCGAATTTAACGCCGTTAAGGAGACCGTCATGCACGCCGCCCTCGCCACCTACGCCGACACCCCGATCTGGGCGGACACTCCCGAGCCGGCCGGCGGCCCCGGCCTCGTCACCGTCGCCATGCGCGCCGTCCCGTTGCACAACCTGGCGCGGGGCGTCGCCGACGGCCGGCATTACACCTCGCCCGCGAGCCCGGGTTTCGTCATCGGGGTCGACGGGGTGGGGGTCACCGAGGACGGCCGACGCGTCTACGTCTCGGCGCCCGGCACCGCGGCGCAGACGGTTGCGGTCCCGGAGGAGTCGCTCGTCGAGGTCCCGGACGCGCTCGACGATCTGCAGGCCGCCGCCGCGATGAACGCGGTCATGTCGTCCTGGATGGCGATGACGGTCCGCGCCACCGTCCGCCGGGGGCAGACGGTGCTGATCCTCGGCGCGACGGGCGGCTCCGGGCGGCCCGCGGTCGCCGTCGCCCGCCACCTGGGCGCGCGCGTGATCGCGGCGGGCCGCAACACCGAGGTGCTGGCGGTCGTGGGCGCCGACGCGGTGATCGACCTCGGCGCACCGGAGGCGGAGATCGCGGAGGCGCTGCGCGCGGAGAAGATCGATGTGGTGGTCGACTACCTGTGGGGCCGCCCGGCGGAGCTGACGCTGGCGGCGCTGGAGAAGCGCGGGCCGGCCGAGTTCGTGCAGATCGGCACGATGGCGGGCGCGGAGATCGCACTGCCCGGGGCGCTCCTCCGCTCGACCGACATCCGGCTGCTGGGCAGCGGTTTCGGCTCGTTCACGGCCGCCGAGGTGATCGCGGAGCGGCCGAGGATCCTCGAGGCGGTGGTCGAGCTGGGGATCGAGATCGACGTCACCGCCGTGCCCGCAGCGTCCGTCGCCGAGATCTGGCGACAGGACACCGCGGGCCGGCGGACCGTGCTCACGCTGTAGCGGGAACCCGCTCCGCCGCATCGGATTCGGCGGACTCTTCAGCGGACTCGTCCGCGTAGACGTCCGTGCGCGGCGCGTTGTACGCGTCGAGATCGAGGATGCCCTCCTGCTTCGCGACGATGGTCGGGATCAGCGCCTGGCCGGTCACGTTGAGCGCGGTGCGGCCCATGTCGACGATCGGCTCGACGGCCAGCAGCAGGCCCACGCCGGCGAGCGGCAGCCCGAGCGTCGACAGGGTCAACGTCAGCATGACCGTCGCGCCGGTGGTGCCAGCGGTGGCTGCGGAGCCGATCACCGAGACGATGATGATCAGCAGGTAGTCGGTGAACCCCAGCGGCACGTGGAAGAACTGCGCGACGAAGATCGCCGCGATCGCGGGGTAGATCGCCGCGCATCCGTCCATCTTCGTGGTGGCGCCGAGCGGCACCGCGAAGGACGCGTACTCGCGCGGGACGCCCAGGTTCCGCTCCGTGACCCGCTCCGTGACGGGCAGGGTGCCGATCGAGCTGCGCGAGACGAAGCCCAACTGCGCTGCCGGCCAGACGCCGCTGAAGAACTGCTTCACGGAGAGCCCGTGCGCCTTGATGATCAGCGGGTACACGACGAAGCCGACGATGAACAGCCCCAGGTAGATCGCCCCGGTGAACACGCCGAGCGAGCCGATCGCGTCCCAGCCGTAGGTCGCGACCGCGGTGCCGATGAGCGCCGCGGTGCCGATCGGCGCGAGCCGGATGATCCACCACAGCACCTTCTGGACGATCGCCAGCAGCGAGGCGTTGAAGGTGATGAAGGGCGCGGCCTTGTCGCCCACCTTGAGCGCTGCGATGCCGATCGCAGCGGCGACCACGAGCACCTGCAGCACGTTGAAGCTCAGCGAGACGGAACCGTCGGACGCCTTGGCCTGCAGGCCGAGGAAGTTGGACGGGACCAGGCCGGTCAGGAAGGCCCACCAGGAACCGGTGCTCGACGGTGCCTTGCCCGCGCCGGTCACGGTGGTGTGCGCGCCGGGCTGCAGCACCAGGCCGAGGATGATGCCGATGATCACCGAGATGAAGGCGGTGATGGCGAACCACAGCAGCGTCTTGCCCGCGAGCCGCGCCGCGTTGGTGACGTTGCGCAGGTTCGCGATCGACGCGATCACGGCGGTCACCACCAGCGGCACGACCGCCACCGTGAGCAGCTTGACGTAGCTGGAACCGATGGTCTTGAGGGTGCCGATCAGCCAGTTGACGTTGCCGTCGGCGGCGGGCGCCATGCCGCGGGCGAGCAGGCCCAGCAGCACGCCGGCGATCAGGCCGACGACGATCTGGAAGCCGAAGTTCTTCAGCAGAGCGGGGACCCGCGAGGGTGCCGCGGAGGTGGAGGAGGACATGAACAGCGGCAACGCCGCGCGACGGCGCGGTGTTCCCCTGGAATCATCGTGAGCGCAATACTCGCACCACGACCCGGGCGGGGCGTACGGAGCGGCCGGGCACGCCGAGCCCGGGCGCGATGACCTCGGCGACGGTGCGGTCCTCGTCCGGCTCGGCGGTGTCCACCGTGTCCGACGCCTCCATCGTCGCGGCGTCGAAGGCCTCCCCCGTCCGTGGCTGGACGACGGTGCCGCCCCTCCCGACGAGCAACCGCTCGACGCGGCCGGCGACGGCCTCGAAGGCCTCGCGTTCGCGGTCCGACTCGGCGGTCCGCACGCACGCCGTCACGTCACCGAGGAGCGCGAACAGGTCGACCACGAGCGGCAGGTCCGCGCCGAGCCGGTCCCGGGTCGCGCGGGCCTGCTCGGCGTCCGCGAGCCGTTCGACGGTGCCCGCCTGCCGGGCCAGGACCCGGGCCAGGTCCTCGATGCGCTCGGCGAGCCGGTCGTCCGCGGCTCCGGCGGCGGTCTCGGCCCCGTCGGCAGGCCCGTCGACGGCCTCGTCAGTGCTCATGCTCGCCCACCCTACGCGCCCTCTGCGCTGCTAATATGCCGCCATGGGGGTCTACGGAATCGACCTGGGCACGACCAATTCTGCGATCGCGCGCATCGGCGTCGACGGTCGCCCGGAGATCATGAGGGGGCTCGGGGGCGAGACGACGGTGCCGTCGGTGGTGCTGTTCGCGTCCGCCTACGACCACCTCGTCGGCGAGGGCGCGCGGCGGCAGGCCCGACTGGACCCGGAGCACGTGTGCAGCCTGGTCAAGCGCCGGATGGGCGACTCGCAGTGGCGGTTCCGCGCCCATGGTGACACCTGGTCGGCCCCGGCGGTCTCGGCGCTGATCCTCAAGAGTCTCGCGGGCGATGTCGAGTTCAGCGGTGGCGAGCCCGTGCGCCGTGTCGTCATCACCGTGCCGGCGTACTTCGGCGACGAGGAGCGGCGCGCCACCATGCAGGCGGGCGCGTACGCGGGCTTCGACGTGGCGGGGGTCCTCTCCGAGCCCATCGCCGCGGCGCTGTCGTACGGCTTCGGTCGCCTCGACGGGGGCCTCGACCTCGGCAAGGGTGCGCCGCGGGAGACGGTGCTCGTCTACGACCTGGGCGGCGGCACCTTCGACGCCACCGTCATCGAGCTCGCGGACCGCCGGATCTCCGTGCTGGCCGTGGAGGGCGATCACCAACTCGGCGGCGCCGACTGGGACGAGCGGATCGCGCTGCACCTGTCCCAGCGCTTCTGCGAGGCGAACCCCGACGCGGAGGACCCGCTCGACGACTCGGCGGGCTCGCAGTCGCTGCTGCTGGCCGCGGAGCAGGCCAAGCACGAGCTGACGCTCGCCGATCGCACGGAGGTCGTGGTCTCGCACGACGGTGCGCGCGCCGTCGTCCCGCTCACCCGCGCCGAGCTGGAGGAGATGACGGCGCCCCTGCTGCGGCGCACCGTCGGCCTGGCCCGCGACTGCCTCGCGGTGGCGCAGAAGCGCGGCGTGCAGAAGGTGGACCGCCTGCTGCTCGTGGGCGGATCCTCGCGGATGCCCGCGGTGGCCCGCGCGCTGCGCGACGAGCTCGGCCTCGACGGCGCGCTGCACGACCCCGACCTCGCGGTGGCCCGCGGCGCCGCGCTGTACGGCGAGAAGCTCGAGATGGAGCGGCTGGTCGCGGCCGACCTGGTGACCCGCGGGCTGCTGCCCGACGGTGCTCCCCCGCTGCACGCCTCGGCGATCGAGCTGGAGAACTCGATCGCGCGCGTCGCGGCGTCCTTCGCGCAGCCCGTCTCGCTGGTGCGCCGGATGCTCGAGATCCAGGTGGACACCGTCGTCTCCCGCGGCTTCGGCGTGCTGGCGGTGCGCGACGGCGGTGATCTGGGAGTCACGTGGCTCGTGGAGCGCAACCAGATGCTGCCGGTGCGGGTGCGGCGCTCCTTCGGCACGATGCGCGAGGACCAGCGGCAGATCGAGGTGACCGTCGTCGAGCAGCAGGGCCAGGTCGCCTCCCCGCGCCTGTCCGATGCGAAACTGTTGGTGGAGGGCACGATCCGCGACATCCCGCCCGGGTACCCGGCGGGGAGCGAGGTGCGGATCACCTTCGAGATGGGCTTCGACGGGGTGCTGCACGTGACGGCGCACCACGTGGACGCGGACATGCCGCTCACGCTGTCCGCGCAGACCGGCGCGATGCTCTCCCAGGCCGACGTGGAGCGCGAACTCGGCCAGGTCCAGCGGTCGCGCCGCCGCGACTGACGGGAGCAGCCACGATGTCGTCGATGCAGCCCTTCGACCCCAACGGCTACCGCAAGCGCGTGCTGGCCGAGGTCGCGAAGCGGGGCGGTCCCGACCGTTCGGACGCCTTCGAGCTCTACGACCTCCCGCTCGACGGTGCCGCCGACCTGCCCGACGCCGCGGTCGCCGGCCGCCTCGACGAGGTGTGGGGCTTCTGGCAGCGCCAACGCGACCACCCCAAGTACCGCACCCTGGTCGCGCAACTGGTCGACGAGCACGATCGCCGCAGCGCACCGCTGCGGGGCGCGGCGGACCGGCGGGCCGAGGCCGAGCGGGTGCGCGCGGCGCGGGAGCAGCGCGACGCCGGCCGGTACGAGATCCTCGACGCCGCGATCTCCCGGCTCGTCGAGCGGTACGGCGGCGTCCCCGCCGAGAAGGTGCCCGGGCTGGAGGAGATCGGCGCGCTGGGCGGGCTGAGCGCGGGCGAGGTCGCGGCGCGGCTGCGGCGGCACCGCGTGCTCCCCGACCCCGCGACGCCGGCCCCGGCACCACCGGTGCCATCCGGCCTGACCACGCAGCGCCGCGCGCAGATCACCGCGCTGCTCGCGGAGTGGAGCGGCCTGCGCGACGAGTTCGTCCCCACCCTGTTCGCCCTCCTCGGCCTCGGTCCCGCCGACGCGCACGACGTGGTGGAGATCCGGGAACGCGCCGACGTCCTGCACGGGCGGGCGCGGGAACTGCCCGCGGGCCGCCTGCGGGCCGTACTCGACGAGCTGGTGGTGCACGTGCGCGACGTGCTCGTGGCAGGCGGGCCCCTCGCCGATGCCTATGCGCGCGCCGTGGTCGAGGACGTCGCCGACGCACTGCGCCCCAAGGTGCGCGCCGCGATCCTCATCGAGGACAGGCTGCTCGGCCCCGACTACGAGTTCCTCGCCGACGAGGGCGTGCGCCTGGGTCTCGACCGCGCGGCCTCCGAGAAGGTGCTCGCCGACCTGGCCGCCGAGTACGGCGGCGGGGTCGGGCACGCGCCGCCGCGCCCCGCGCCCACCCCGCGCCGGCCCGCGCCGGCACCGCCGGCACCGTCGAATCCGGTTCCGGCGGGAGGGAATCGGGCGTGGGACGCGCCGCTGCGGGCGGCCCGCGCCGCACTGCGCCGGGGCCGGCCCGCCGAGGCGGCCCGGCTCGCCGCGCAGGCCCGGGACCTCGACGACGGGACCGTGGCCACGCAGGTCCGCACGGTCGCCGACGAGGCGCAGCGGCTGCTCGATGAGGCCGCGGCCCTCTGGCGCGAGGTCGCCGCGGCGCGGGCGGACCGACGCTATGCCGACGCCGCCCGCGTGCTCGCGCAGCTGCAGCGGCGAGCCGTGGACGCGCCCGCGCCGCCCGGCCAGCCCGACCTCCAGACCGCGATCGACGAGGCGCAGCGCGCGCTCGGTGGCCCCGCGCCGGCCCCCGTCGCCCCTCCGCCGCCGGTCCCCGCCGCGACCCCGGCCGCGGGCGCACCCCCTGCACCGGCACCCTCGGCGAGGCCCGCGGCGCCGACGGCGGTCACGGCCCGCCAGGCCGACGGTGCCGTTCTCGTCACGTGGGCCTCGCCGCACTCGACCGCCGACTACCGGGTCAGCCGGCAGCAGCCCGACGGTGCGTGGAAGGTGGTGGGGCGCACCCGCGCCACCGAACTCGAGGACGGCGGTGCGCCGCGCCGCACGGTCCCGACCTACGCCGTGATCGCGGTCGTCGACGGCGTCGCGTCCGACGAGGCCCGCTCGAGCGCCGCGCCCCGCGCCGAAGCGGCGCCGCCCGTCCCCGTCACCCCGGCGCCGGCGACGCGGGCACCGTCGGGACCGCCGGCGGCGCCCCCGGCCGACTTCCCCGCCGTGACCAACGTGGCGATGACGAGCGGACGCCTCACGTTCGACTGGCCGCCCGAGGTCACCGAGGTGTACGTCGCCGCGCGGGTCGCGGGGCCGCCGCGCTCCCCGACCGACCCGACGGCGCGGTCCTGGAAGGTCACCAACACGCGCTATCAGATCGACGGTGGCGCGGCGCTGCCCGCGGACCTGGCCCGGCCCGCGCACCTCGCGGTCGCCGCCTGCCGGCGTGGGCCGGACGGAACCCTGTTCCTCGCCCCGGATTTCGCGGAGAGCGCGCACGTGCGGTTGGATTGACGGGTGTCAGACTCCACCTCCCGCGCACAGAAGGGGAACGTGCGGCTCGCCCTCATCCTGGGCTCGCTGTCGGCGTTCGGTCCCATCACGACCGATCTCTACCTCCCGGCGCTCCCCGCCGCCGCCGACGACCTGGGCGCCTCGCAGCCCGCGATCCAGGCCACGCTCACCGCCTGCCTCATCGGCCTCGCCCTCGGGCAGGTGTTCGTGGGGCCGCTGTCGGATTCGATCGGGCGGCGCCGGCCGATGGTGGTCGGGATGGCACTGTTCGTCGTCAGCTCGTTGCTGTGCGCCGTGGCGCCGTCGGTGTACCTGTTGGACGCCGCGCGCCTGTTCCAGGGCCTGGCGGGCGCAGCGGGGATCGTGCTCAGCCTGGCGATCGTCCGGGACATGTTCGACGGTGTCGCCGCCGCCCGGATGATCGCGGCCCTCATGGCGGTGGGCGGCGTCGCGCCGATCATCGCCCCGCTCGCCGGTTCGCAGCTGCTGCGGGTCACCGACTGGCGCGGCCTGTTCGTGGTGCTCGCGGTGCTCGGCGTGGCGCTGCTCGCGATCGCCGCGGCGAAGGTGCCGGAGACCCTGCCGAAGGCGGACCGTCGACCGGTGGGCTGGCGGTCCGTGGCGAACGGCTTCGCGTCCCTCGCGCGCGACCGTCGGTTCGTCGCACTGACGCTGACCGGCGGACTCGCCTTCGCGGCGATGTTCGCCTACATCTCCACCTCGGCGTTCGTCTTCCAGAGCCACTACGGCTACTCCGAATCCGCGTTCAGCGTGGTGTTCGCGGTGAACGCGGTGGGCCTGCTCGCCACGAACCTGATCGGCGGCCGGCTGGTCGGGCGGGTGCCGGTGGCGACGCTCGTGCGGATCGGCCTCGCGGGCATGGTCGTGGGCGCCGTCGCCTCGCTCATCACCCTGACGATCGGGCATCCGCCGCTGGTGATCGCGTCACTGTTCGTGACGGTCTCGAGCCTCGGCCTGGTGATGCCGACGGTGGCCGCGCTCGCCCTCGACGATCACGGCTCGCTCGCCGGCACCGCGTCCGCCGCGCTCGGCGCGGCCCGCATGGTGCTCGGCGGCGTCGCGGCGCTGTTCGCCGGGATCGGCGGCGACCCCGTCGTCCTCGGCGCGGTGATGGTGCTGTGCGCGGTGGGCGCCGCGGCGTCCTTCGTCCTGGCCCGGCGACCTGTGCACTGAGCGGATCCCCCGGCGTGGGCCCTGCGGTATCGCGGACTTCAGCCGAGGAGGGTGAGGATCACCAGCGTCACCGTGGTCAGCGCCAGCGCGCCGTGCGCCAGCACGGCCGTGATGGGCAGGTTCCGCTCCGAGGATCCCCGGCGCCGCGACCCCCGCGGATCGCGGGCGCGATGCCGGCCGGAGGGGCGCGCACCGTCGAACGCCTCGCGGGACCGGTAGCTGGGCACCCAGCGCACGAACATCGTCAGTCCCGACGCGGCCACGATCACCAGCAGAGCCAGGCTGAGCCACCCCGCGAAGGCGCGGCCGCCGAAGACGTAGACGATCCACGCGGTGGCGGCGGAGACGGCGAAGCCGACGTGCCCGAACACCAGGAGCGGGGGCAGCCGACGGTGCCGGCCGGAACCCGTGCGGGCCCGCCGCACGCTGGACAGCGCGAGCCACGCCCCAAGCACCACCAGGCCGGTGAGCGCTGTCAGTACCAGCACGATCAATGCCACGGTCCGCATGCCGTCATCCCCTCGATCACTGTGTCGGCCCGTATCGTCCCCGACACTGCAATGGCAAAGCACACCGGCCCGGAAGAGCAGCGACACAACGGGTTCCGTATGACATGTGCAGGAGCAACCCCTACCCACCGAGACTTCTGTAGATTCAAGGCATGACCGATTCAGTGTCCCGAACGTATCGCTCAGTCCCCGGTATCAGCACGCGCGCATGGGAGCACCCGGCCGACCGCGCAGCGCTCGTCGCGCTGCGCAACCTCAAGGGCTTCGACACGGTCCTCAAGGCGATCTCCTCGCTGCTGCGCGAACGTCAGCACCGGCTGCTGTTCCTGGCCTCCGGTGTCCGCGTGGACGATCGCCAGTTCCCTCACCTGAACGACCTGCTCGCCGACTGCGTGCGCGTGCTGGACGCCCCGTCGACGCCCGAGCTGTACGTCGTGCAGGACCCGACGGTCAACGCCATGACCATCGGGATGGACCGGCCCTTCATCGTCATCAACACGGGTCTGCTCGAACTGCTCGACGAGGAGGAGCAGCGGTTCGTCGTGGGCCACGAGCTCGGTCACGCGATGTCCGGGCACGCGGTGTACCGCACGATGCTGATGCACCTGCTGCGACTGGCGGGCAGCTTCGGCTGGGTGCCGATCGGCGGCTGGGCGCTGCGCGCCATCGTCGCGGCGCTCATGGAGTGGCAGCGCAAGTCCGAGCTGTCCGGCGACCGGGCCGGCCTGCTCTGCGTCCAGGACCCCGATGTGGCGATGCGCGTGCACATGAAGACGGCGGGCGGCACGAAGATCTCCGAGATGGACACGCAGCGCTTCCTCGCGCAGGCGGCCGAGTACGAGCGCACCGGCGACCTGCGCGACGGCGTCCTCAAGCTGCTCAACCTGGAGCTGCAGTCGCACCCGTTCTCGGTGTTGCGCGCCGCGGACCTGAACCGATGGGTCGAGCGCGGCGACTACGGGCGGATCGTCGGCGGCGAGTACCCGCAGCGGGCCGACGACGACAAGGCCAGCGCCGCAGACGAATTCCGCACCGCTGCGCGCGGCTACAAGGAGGGCTTCGACGCCTCGGCGGACCCGCTGATCACCACGCTCCGCGACTTCGGCTCGTCCGCCGTGAACACGGTCGGGCAGGGCGTCACGGATGTCGCCACCGGCATGGGCCGCAAGATCGACGAGTGGCGGCGCAACTCCCAGCGCAAGCAGGACGGCACCGGCTCGGAGTAGACGCGCACGACGGCGGGGCGCGCACGCTCAGGAGTCGCATCGTACTCCCCGAGGACTCCGGACCGCGGTCCGAAAGACCTGCTCACGGGGCGCCTGTGGACAACCGGTTCTCCTCCACAGGCGGGCGCTTCCGGCCCGATTCCCGACGGTGCCGTCCGGCATCGTCGGGGCATGCGCACCGTCACCCGAACGTCCCTGGCCGCCCTCGCCGTTCTGCTCGTCGGCGCGGGCGCACCGTCGGCGACGGCGCTCGACTACGACTGGCCCCTGGACCCCCGCCCGTCGGTGGCGCGGCCCTTCGCGAACCCCCAGAAGCGGTGGCAGCCCGGGCACCGCGGGGCCGACCTCGCTGCGGCCCCGGGGCAGGCGGTGTACGCCGCGGGCGCGGGCAGGGTGAATCACGTCGGACGCGTCGACGACCGGGTCGTCATCTCGGTGCTGCATCCGAACGGCCTCCTCACCACCTACGAGCCGATCGACGGTCCGCTCGTGCAGGAGGGCGACCAGGTCGGCACGGGTACCGCGCTCGGCCGTGTCGCCGCAGGGCACGAGGGCTGTCCGGCGAGCGCCTGCCTGCACTGGGGCCTGCGACGGGGGTCCGGCCACGCCGCGGAGTACTTCAACCCGCTGCTGCTCGTGGGTGCCGCGCCCGTGCGACTGCTCCCGGACGCCGGCGGCGCATGACGACACGGGCGGTGTCGCCTCCGCCGAGGGAATGCCAAACACGGCGCACGCGGAGCGGGAGTGCAACGATGGTCCCGTGACGGACGAACAGACCCCGGACAGCGCACCGTCGGGCACGGGCGACGGTGAGACGAACGCGGAGCGGCTGGAGGAGGCGCAGACCATCGCCTACCCGAGCGGATCGACGCGCCGCTCCCGGAAGACCTCGCAGGACGACCCGACCCTGGTGGTGCTGTTCGGCGCCACCGGCGACCTGTCCCGACGCAAGCTGCTGTGCGGCCTGGGCTACCTCGCGGTGTCCGGGCTCGCGCCGGACATGCGCGTGATCGGGACCAGTCTCGACGACATGACGGACGAGGAGTTCCGCACCTTCGCGAAGAAGGCGATCGACGAGCTCGGCAATCGCAAGCTCACGGACGCGCAGTGGGAGTTGTTCGCGCCCAAGCTGTCCTACGTGAACACCTCCGCCGGGCCGGACGCGCTGGCCGCGAAGGTCGCGGCGGAGGAGAAGGTGCTCGCCGACACCGACGAGCACGGCGATCCCGATCGGGTGCGTCGCCTCTACTACCTCAGCGTCCCGCCCAAGGCCGCCACGAAGGTGATCGCGACCCTGAACGAGGCCGGCCTCGTGGACCGTTCGCGCGTGGTCATGGAGAAGCCCTTCGGTGAGGACCTGGAGTCCGCCCTGGCCCTCAACGACGAGGTGCACAGGACCTTCAAGGAGAAGCAGATCTTCCGGATCGACCACTTCCTCGGCAAGGAGGCGGCGCAGAACATCCTCGCGTTCCGGTTCGCGAACGGTCTGTTCGAGCCGATCTGGAACCGCAACTTCATCGATCACGTCCAGATCGACATCCCCGAATCGCTGGGACTCGACGCGCGCGCCGCGTTCTACGAGCCCACCGGCGCCTACAAGGACATGGTGGTCACGCACCTGTTCCAGGTCATGGCCTTCGTCGCGATGGAGCCGCCGACGGCGCTCGAGCCGCGCGCGATCTCCGAGGAGAAGAACAAGGTCTTCCGCTCGCTGGAGCCGATCCGACCCGAGGACGTGATCCGCGGGCAGTACGCCGGGTACCGGCAGGAGGAGGGCGTCGACCCGGAGTCCGACACCGAGACCTTCATCGCGCTCAAGGCGCGGATCGACAACTGGCGCTGGGCCGGCGTGCCCTTCTACCTGCGCACCGGCAAGAAGCTGGCACAGGGCATGCGGATCATCTCCATCGCCTTCAAGGAGGCGCCGAAGTCGATGTTCCCGTCCGGCTCGGGCATCGGCCAGCAGGGCCCGGACCACCTGACCTTCGACCTCGCCGACGAGTCGAAGGTGTCGCTGTCGTTCTACGGCAAGCGCCCCGGACCGGGCATGCGCCTGTCGAAGCTGTCGATGCAGTTCTCCACCGAGGACACCGAGCAGGCCGACGATGTGCTCGAGGCGTACGAGCGGCTCATCCTCGACGCGATCAACGGCGACCACACGCTGTTCACCACCGCCGAGGGCATCGAATCCCTGTGGGAGCGGTCGATTCCGCTGCTCGACGACCCGCCGCCCGTGCGCCAGTACGAGCCGGGCTCGTGGGGCCCGAACTCGATCCACCAGCTCATCGCCCCGAACGCCTGGCGACTGCCCTTCGAGCGCAGCTGGCGCGACTAGAGACTCACGCGCGCGGGTGCGCCTGCTCGTGCGCCGCCCGGAGCCGGGCCACGCTCACGTGCGTGTAGAGCTGGGTGGTGGCCAGCGACGAATGGCCCAGCAGCTCCTGCACGACGCGCAGGTCCGCGCCACCGTCGAGCAGGTGGGTGGCGGCGGTGTGCCGGAGCCCGTGCGGTGCCACCTCGCGCCCGCCCGGCACCGACGCGGTGATCTCGTGCACGACGGTGCGCGCCTGCCGCGGGTCGAGCCGTCCGCCGCGCGCCCCGAGGAACAGGGCGTTGCCCGAGCGCGCGCCGACCAGGCCGGGCCGGGCCTCGTCGAGCCACCTCCGCAGCGCAGCGGCAGCGGGCGCGCCGAAGGGCACCGTCCGCTCCTTGTCGCCCTTGCCGATCACGCTGAGCACGCGACGCCCGTGGTCGACCGAGCCGAGGTCGAGCCCGCACAACTCGCTCACGCGGATCCCCGTGGCGTACAACACCTCCGCGATCGCGAGATCCCGCACCGCGATCGGGTCGCCCTCGGCCGCACCGGACGCCGCGTTGCGCAGGGCCTGGGCGGCATCGTCGGAGGAGAGGACCGCGGGCAGCGTGCGGTGCGCGCGCGGGGCCTTGAGCCGGGTCCCCGGGTCCTCGGGCAACAGCCCGCGCCGGGCGGCCCAGGCGGTGTAGGTCCGCGCCGAGGACGCCTGCCGGGCCAGCGTGGTGCGGGCGGCACCGGACGCCGCCCGCTCCCCCAGCCAGGCGCGCAGGGTCGCCAGGTCCAGACGGTCCGCCGCCACCCCACGCTCCTCGGCGAAGGCCAGTAGGGCGGTGAGGTCGGCGAGGTACGCGCGCACCGTGTTCTCGCTGCGCCCTCGCTCGAGACGCAGATACGTCTCGTACTCCGCCAACGCACCGCTCATGAGTCCCAGCCTAGGGCGACTCCGCCCCCACACCCGGATTGAACACCGTTATGGAGAATCCGACCTGCGGTTTCTCCCTCCGTAACGGTGTTCAATCGGGCAGGGGCGCGTGTGCCGTCTCCGGGCATCGTCGGACCACCGGGAGTGCGACGAGCTGCAGAACGACGAGGTACGCCGGGAAGACGAGGTCGAGGCCCGCGCCGTGCAGCGCCGTGCCGATCGCGGGGACCGTGCCGCCGAAGACCGCGGTGGCCAGCGCGAACGCGGCACCCGTGGCGAGGACGCGGACCCGGGCCGGGAACATCTCCGCGAGCGCCGTGCCGAGGCACGCCATCATCAGCGCCGTGATCGCCATCCCCGCACTCTGCACCGCGAGGACGACGCCGGGCTCGGCACTGATCGCGAGGAACAGCGGGACCGTGCAGACCGCGCCGGCCACGAGGAAGGCGTACATCAGCGGCTTGCGCCCGATCCGGTCGGACAGCCGGCCCAGCGGGATCTGGACCAGGCCGTAGAGCACGAACGCGATCGCCGAGATCGTCACCGCGTCGGCCTTGTTCAGGCCCGCGGTGAGGATCGCCCACGTGGGCACGTAGGTGCTCCACGTGTAGAACACCGCAGCGGTGGCGGACGCGAGGACGAAGGCCCGCCAGAACGCGCCCCGGTGGTCGGTCAGGATCTCCCGGTAGGGGTTCGCCGCGGACTGCGCGCGGGCCGGTTCGAGCGTCTCGTCGGCGCTGCGCCGGATCCACCACGCGACGACGGCGAGCACCGCGCCGATGAGGAAGGGCACCCGCCACGCCCAGTCCGCCATCGCGTCGGCACCGATGGACCGGACGAGCAGGGTGATCGCGAGCAGGCAGAGGACCTTGCCCAGGCTCGAGCTGACGTTCGTGATGCTGCCGTACGTGCCCCGACGGTCCCCGGGGGCCGACTCGACGAGGAACGCCGTTGCCGTCGACAGCTCGCCCCCGGTCGACAGGCCCTGGATCAGGCGCGCCACCGTCAGGATGACCGGCGCGAGCAGGCCGACCTGCTGGTAGGTCGGCGCGAGCCCGATGAGGAGGCTGCCCAGCCCCATCAGCGCGACGCCGCCGGCGAGCACCGGTCGCCGCCCGTAGCGATCGGCGAGCCGACCCATCAGCACGCCACCCACGGGCCGCACGAGGAAACCGACCGCGAACACGCCGAAGGTCGCCAGTAGCGGCACGACCGAGTCCGCGTCGCCGGGGAAGAACTGCCGCGAGAAGTAGATCGCCAGGAACGAGTACGCGCTCCAGTCGAAGTACTCGACAAGATGCCCCACCGATCCGGTGAGGATCTGGGTCCGTCGCTGCGGGCGCTCGTCGCGCGATGCGCTCACCAGGGACTCGGTCACGGGAGAACGATACAGAGTCGGCAGCACCGTCCGGCTGAGACGGCCGACCCGGCATCGATCACGAATCGAGAAGCGGCCCGCCCCGGGGCCCTCCTACTGTGGAGCGCAGACCGTCCCGACCCGCCCCGAGGAGATCCCCATGGCCGCGAAGACCTTCGACCCCGTCCGGTGCACCGCCGTCGTCGAGCGGATCGGTGATCGCACGATCGTCCGGCTGCCGGACGCCGCGAGCGCGGCGCTCCCCTCCCGCGGGCAGGTGGCGGTGGTCGGATCCGTCGACGGCGCCGCTTTCGCCGACGTCGTCGAGCCCGACGGGAGGAAGGGGCACTGGCTCGATCTCGACGGGATCGACGGTGCGACGGCCGTGCCCGGCGACACCGTCGCCCTCGAGGTGACCCCCTCCGAGGACTGGCCCGAGCCCGAGGTCCCGGACGACCTGCGCGCGGCGCTCGACGCCGCACCGGATACCTCGGACGTGTGGATGGGCATCACGTCGATGGCCCGATGGGAATGGGTGCGGTGGATCGGCGCGACCCGTAACCCCGCGACTCGTTCGAAGCGGGTGGACGTGACGATCGACAAGATGCGCAACGGCAAGCGCCGCCCTTGTTGTTTCGACCTCGCCTCCTGCACCGATCCCGAACTCGCCCGCAGCGGCAAGCTCGTCGACGGCGACTGAGGGCCGTGGCGGAACTACGCAGCGCTCGGACCGTGACGCACGATCGTCCGGAGCGGTTCGTCGTCGGCCGGGTTGAGCAGCACGACCTGCACGCCGGGGAGGACGTCCGCGACGGCGGTGTGGACCAGATCGCCGAACGCGTTGTGCTCCATATCGTCGGCCCAATCCGACTCTATGAGCACCGCGAACTCGTCAGGAGCAGTCGCCACCATGCCGGGCGCGACCCGTCCGTGGTCCCCGACGCGAATATCGGCTTGTCGTCCGTTCTCCGTGATCGAGAGCGATCGAGCTCGAAGGCGCGTGGCGAGGGCACGGGCGAACAACCCGAAATCACCGTGGATCGCGCCGCTGCCGGTTCCGGTGAGGACCATGTCGTACCGCACTAGGACCACCTCCCGTACTCCTGATCGACCTCACGAGCGATGATCCGAATATACGTCGCGTCGCCGACCTCGACCACCGCCTTCATCTCCGCGGCGAGCTCTGCAGTCGGGATCCCGCTGCGCATCGCATTCACGAACACACGGCCCGTCCCCTGCCTCTGTCGCACGTCCGCGACCCGCCGTCCGAACGCTTTCGCATTCGCGTTGGTGGAGGTCTTGATCTCGCACGGTTCACCGTCGACCGCGATGTCGGGAGTAGGGCTCCCGCTCTTCGAGCGCGCCAGCACGGTCACGTTCCGTCCCTCGCGCAGGAGCCGATCGACGACCACCCTCTCATCGATGTCCAGCGCCCGCCCGACGCGTTCATCGAGCCTGCCCCGGATATTGCGAGACAGCCTGTATCGCTGCAGCACCTCGACGTGGACGTGAATGTCCGCGTACGTCGTTGCCGGCCGCCTGATCCGGCTCCGCATCGCGTCGTCCAGCGTCCACTCGAGAAATCGTTCTCGCACGTCCGAGGAGTAGCCACGACCACCGTCCGACGGCGGGCCATCTCGCGGAACATGTCCATCAGGGCCGCCAGGGTGGCCGCGGCGCCGTTCCTCGCCGTGCCTACGCTTCCCGTCCGGCACGTCCTAGTTCGCCAGCCGCCAGAGCGCTCCATCGCGGCGGATGAGGCCCTTCGTCTCGAGCACGGCCAGCTGCATCATGACCGCCCGCGCCGGAAGCCCTGCGATGGATGCGATCTCGGACACCGGCAGTCCCGACCTCGCGGGCAGCGCGTCGTGCACCCGCAGCGCGGGCCCCTCGAGGCCGTCCGTCGGCCGCTCGGGGACCTCGAGTTCGAGCGCGAGTTCGCCGATCCGGCCGACCTCCTCGATCACCTCGCTCGACCTGCTGACCAACCTCGCGCCGTCCCGGATCAACTGGTGGCAGGTGACCGAGGTGGCCGCCGTGACCGGTCCGGGGACCGCGCAGACCGGGACGCCCCGTCGCCCCGCCCAGGTGGCGGTGTTCCGTGTCCCCGACCGGAATCCCGCCTCCACCACCACGACTCCCCCGGTCGCGGTGCCGACGATCCGGTTCCGGTTCAGGAACCGGTGCCGGCCGGGCACCGTCCCCGGCGGATACTCGGACACCACGACGCCCGACTCGGCGATCCGCCGGAACAACCCGGCGTGGCCCGCCGGATACGGCCGGTCGAGGCCACCCGCGACGAAGGCGATCGTGCGCCCCTCCGCCGCGAGCGCGGCACGGTGGGCGGCACCGTCGATCCCGTACGCGCCGCCGGAGACGATCGTGAACCCCTCCGCCGACAGGTCACCCGCGAAATCGTCGGTGACCCGCTCCCCGTAGCTCGACGGTGCGCGCGTGCCCACCATCGCGACCGATCGCTCGAGCAGCTCGTCGATCCGGCCCTCGCCGATCACCCACAGCGCGACCGGCCGCAGCTCGCGCACCTCGTCCTCGTGGTGCGGGGCCTCCGGCGGAATCCGGGCCGCCATCGGCTGGAAGCGGTACTCCGGCCACTCGTCGTCGTCCGGGGTCACCAGCCGGCCGCCGAGGTGTGCCACGTGTTCCAGATCGGCGGCTGCACGATCAGCAGCAGCGCGGCCCGTGGTCGCATCGGCGACCGCCTCGAAGCCCTCGGGGAACTCGCGCCGCCGCACCATCTCCGCGGCCTCCGGGGCACCCACGAGATCGATCAGCGCGACCAGCGGCCCGCACGGCGGCTCCGCCACCCGGCTCAGGTACGCCCATGCGCGTCGGCCGTCGTCGTTCATGTCCACCCCTTCTCCCGGAACTGCAGTGCCAGCCCCACTTCGCTCTCACCGGGCCGGTCCAGACCCTGCAGGTCCGCGAGCGTCCACGCCAGCCGCAGCGAGCGGTCCGCGCCCCGCGCCGTGACCTTCCCCTGCCGCAGATAGGTCTCCAGTGGGCGCAGCGCCTTCGCGGGCAGTCGGAATCGGCGGCGCAGCACCACACCCGGCACCTCGGAGTTGGTCAACCAGCCCTCGGCCGCCCACCGGGACGCCGCAGCCTCCCGCGCCGCGCGCACTCGCTCGCGCACCACCGCGCTGGGCTCCTCCGCAGTGTCCTCCGCGTGGAGAGCGCCGGTCGTGGGCGGTTCCATCCGCACCCACAGATCCACCCGATCCAGCAGCGGTCCGGACAGCCTGCCCAGGTAGCGCCGGCGGACCGTCGCCGTGCATGTGCAGTCGTTGTCCCGCGCGGGTGCACACGGGCAGGGGTTGGCCGCCATCACCAGCAGGAACCGGGACGGGTACTTGACCACGCCGTCGCGCCGCGCGAGCCGGATCTGCCCCTCCTCCAAGGGGGTCCGCAATGCCTCCAGGGACTTGGGCCCCATCTCGGCGCACTCGTCGAGGAACAGCACGCCACGGTGAGCGAGCGAGACCGCACCGGGCCGGGCCAAGCCGCTGCCGCCACCGACGAGTGCGCTCACCGTCGAGGTCTGATGCGGCGCCACGAAGGGAGGCACGGTGATCAGCGGCCGATCGGCCGGGAGGTCGCCGGCGATCGAGTGGATCGCGCTCACCTCCAAGGCCTCTCTCCGCCCGAGCGGGGGCAGGATGCCCGGCAGGCGGGACGCCAGCATCGTCTTCCCGATCCCCGGCGGCCCCGTCATCATGATGTGGTGGGCGCCCGCAGCGGCGACCTCGAGCGCGAACTTCGCTTCCGGCTGCGCGACCACATCGGCCAGGTCTGCCACCGTCGGATCCACGTCGTCGACGACGAGCGGACCGGGCTCCGCGAGGACACCGGAGCCGTCGAGCCACGCGACGACCTCCGCGAGGTGCGCGGCGCCGAGCACCTCGATGCCGTCCACGAGGCCCGCCTCGTCCAGATTCGCCAGCGGTACGACCGCACGGGAGAAGCCCGACTCCTTGGCCGCCAGCACAGCGGGCAGCACCCCGCGGACCGGCCGGACCCGGCCGTCGAGCGCCAGCTCCCCGAGCAGCACGGCACCGTCGAGCCGGCCGACGGGCACGCGCTCCGCGGCGAGCAGGATCGCGACCGCCAGCGGAAGGTCGTACACCGAGCCCACTTTCGGCAGCGTGGCCGGCGAGAGGGCCACCGTGACCCGGGTGTCCGGGAACCGGATGCCGATGTTGACGACGGCGGCGCGGATCCGGTCGCGGGACTCCTTGAGCACCGTGTCGGGCAGGCCCACGAGGTGCACGGCCGGCAGCCCCGCGCCGATGCAGCCCTCGATCTCGACCACGGCACCGTCGACGCCCGTGATCGCCACCGTGTGCACCTTGCTCAGCGCCGACATCACGCGACCCCGGCCCGGTACTCGAGCGTGACGGGTCCGCCCGGCGGCGTGAAGACGGCGGCCACGTCGATGCGGACCTGCGCGAACGCGCCCTCCGTCTCGGCGAGCCAGCGCGAGGTCAGGGCGCGCAGCTGCGCGACCTTGCGCGGCGTCACCGCGTCGAAGCCCGTACCGAACGCTGTCCCCGTCCGCGTCTTCACCTCCACGATCGCGAGCAGGCCATCGGGCGCGCGGGCGATCACGTCCAGTTCGCCGCGCAGCCCTCCACCCGAGTACCGCCAGTTCCGGGCCAGCACCGTCCAGCCGCGGTCCGCCAGGAATCGACAGACCACGTCCTCACCCGCACGCCCCACCTCGTTGTTCCCCATGCGCCGATCATGCGCCGCGGACACCACAGGCACCGCCCGGGAAAGCGGTGCCTGTGGAGGAAAAAGGTTATGTACGCAAACCTGTGGACAGCGCGCGCCGTGGACTCATTCCTGTCGGACGAAGCGTCCCGCCATCGCGGCGATCTCCGTCCGGCCGACGGACGCCCCCTGCACGAGGACCCGGAACACGACCGGCCCCACGAGTTCGGCTGCGGCCGCCGACGGATCCAGCCCGGCAGGCAACCGCCCGGCCTGCTGATTCCGCGCGACGACGGCGCGCGCGGCGTCGCCCAGCGGGTCGGCACCGGCCATCAGCCGGGCGACCTTCGCGTCGTGCTGAGCCTCCCCGATCAGCGCCCGATAGGCCAGGCCCGCATCGGATTCCGTGAGGAACCGGACGACCGCCGCGAGGAAGTGCTCGACCTCGCCGCGCACCGTCGAACCGGATTCGACGGTGAGCTCGCCCGCGGCGTCCGTGGCACTCGCCTCGAGCAGGATCTCGGCCTTGGTCGACCACCATCGGTAGACCGTCTGCCGGCCGACCCCGGCTCGCTCAGCGATGCCCTTCATCGTCATGGCGGCGTATCCCTGTTCGACGAGCATGTCGTCGACGGCCCGCAGCACGGCGGCGCGCGCCTCCTCACTGCGCGGCCGTCCGACGTGCCGCTCGGTCTGCGTCATCGCGTCACCGTAGCAGCGATCCGGCCGCCCCGGCCCGAGCCTCCGACCGCATCTCGATCAGCCCGACCGACGCTGCGAGCAGGGCGACGACAGCGCAGAAGACCAGGCCGGACGCCCGTAGCCCGAGCACCGCGGAGAGGGCACCGACCCCGATGGCCGGGAACGCGAGCATCACGTACAGCCCTGCGAAGAAGGACGACGAGACCTCGGCGCGGTGTGCGGGGGCCACCTGCTCGACGGTGGTCGCGATGCCGGCGTTCATGCAGAGGCCACCGAACACGCCGAGCACCGCGGCGGCCGCCAGCAGCGCGGCCAGGGACTGCGCCGCCAGGGCCGTCGCGAGCAGCGCCGCCGCCACGACCAGCCCGCCGCACCCGGCGACGAGCGCCGTGCGCGGTGCGAGTCGGCGGGCCACGAGCTGCCCGATCGCCATCCCGGCGAACGCGAGGAACACGACACCGCCGGCGAGAGCGTGCGAGGGCAGGTCCAGGAACCGCGCGAGGAAGATCGCCGAGACCGCGGTGAGCACGCCGGTCACCGCGAACGCGGACCCCGCGGCCAGCACGGCCCGCACGAACGCGCCGTGGATCTCGGCGGGCACGCGCAGCGGACGGGGTCGCAGCCGCGCCCGGCCCGCCACCGCGGCCCGAGGAGAGAACGCCCACAGCCCGGCGAACGCCGTCAGAGACAGGCCGAGGTGCACCGCGAAAGGCACGACGAGCGGGGCCGACGCGAGGTCCGCGACCACACCCGCCAGCAGCGTCCCGACCGCGAGCCCACCCGTGTTGACCGCGACCGCGAGCGTTCCGGCGGCGCCCTTGTTCTCGGGCGCGAACAGGTCGATCACCGCGGCCGTGCCGGTGCCGCTCATGAGCCCGGCACCGAGCCCCGACACCACACGCGCCACGATGAGCAACGGCAACGAGGGCGGCAGCAGGAACAGCAGCGCGCTGACGATCGCCAACAGCACCGCGAGGAGGAGCACGGGGCGGCGGCCGACGTCGTCGGACAGGCGACCGAAGACGGTCAGCGCGGCGACCACGCCGAGAGCGTAGACGGCGAAGAGCACCGTCACCGTCAGCGAACTGAACCCGAGCCGCGCGGAGTAGAGGGAGTAGAGCGGCGTGGGCAGGGTGGTACCCATCATGACGACCAGGAACGCGAAGGCCGTGCTCACCACGGCAGGCGCTGTGCGGTAGGCACCCCTGGGACGATCGGTGCGATCAAGCAACATGAGAAATTCCTTCTATATCGAGACAATGTGACTCGATATAAGACTCTAACAAATTCGAGACATCAAGTCTCGTTATCTGCGTCACAGAACGCCGCAGGCGCCGCCCCGAAACGGGAACGGCGCCTGCGGCGGATGGATCAGTGGAGCGGTCAGTCCGGAAGCCGCAACTCCGGCTTGTCCAACTCCTCGATGTTGACGTCCTTGAAGGTCACCACGCGGGCCTGCTTGAGGAACCGCGCCGGGCGGTACATGTCCCACACCCACGCGTCGGTCATCCGCACCTCGAAGTAGACCTCGCCGTCCGCGTTGCGCGGGATCAGGTCCACCCCGTTGGCCAGGTAGAACCGACGCTCCGTCTCCACCACGTAGGTGAACTGACTCAGCACGTCCTTGTACTCGCGGTACATGGACAGCTCCATCGCGGTCTCGTACTTCTCGAGATCCTCTGCGCTCACGTCGTCCTCCTCACCTCGGGTCACCGTTCGTAACCGCTCCAGATTACCGCGCCGCCGCGGCGCCGGCCGCCGACGCGGCCAGGGCCGCCCGCACGTTCTGGTAGCGCATGCGGTGCTGGCTGCTCGGGCCGAGCTCCCCCAGTGCCGTCATGTGCACCGCCGTCGAGTAGCCCTTGTGCACGGCGAAGCCGTATCCCGGGAAATCGTCGTCCAATTCGGCCATCACGCGATCGCGCGTCACCTTGGCCAGAACGCTGGCCGCCGCGATGCAGGACGCCGACGCGTCGCCACCGATCACCGGTAGCGAGGGCACGCCCAGGCCCGGCACGGTGAAACCGTCGATGAGCACGTACCCGGGACGCACCTGCAGGCCCGCCACCGCGCGACGCATGCCCATGATGTTGGCCACGTGCACCCCGATCCGGTCGATCTCCGGCGCCGGGATCGACACGACCGACCAGCTCACGGCCAGGTCGAGGATCTTCGGATACAGCTGTTCCCGCACGTTCTCGGTGAGCTTCTTCGAGTCGTCGAGGCGCGCCAGCGACGGCGGGATCCGCGCCGGCAGGATGCACGCTGCCACCGTCATCGGGCCCGCGCAGGCGCCGCGCCCGGCCTCGTCGATCCCCGCGACGGGCCCGAGCCCCGCCCGACCCAGCACCGTCTCCAGGGTGCTCAGGCCCGACGATGCCCGCACCACCGGCCGCGGAGGCCACCGGTCCCGCACGGTCGATCAGCCCTGCTGCGGGTTGATCGCCTTGACCGTCTGCCAGCGGCTGAACGGGTAGATGATCGCGACGACCTTGCCGCGGATGTCGGCCTTGGGGATCGTTCCCTGCAGCTCGTCCTCGAGGTGGAAACGCGAGTCCGCCGAGGCCATCCGGTTGTCGCCCATCACGAAGACATTGCCCTTCGGGATGGTGATCGGGCCGAAGGCACCGTTCTCGCTGCCGTTGATCGGCCAGCAGCCGTTCGTCTTCGCGTACTCCTTGGCGTTCTCCGCCAGGTAGGGTTCGACGATCTTCTTGCCATCCACGGTGACGCCCGTCTCGGGGCGGCACTGGATGGTCTGACCGCCGACGGCGATCACCCGCTTGACCAGGTCGTTCTCGTTCGGCGGCTGCAGGCCCACGTACGAGAGCGCCTCCTGGACGCCGCGGATCACGGTGTTGTCCGAGCGCACCTTCTGCACCGGATCCAGCCCCCACGACGAGGTCGGGCCCTTGAACACGATCACGTCGCCCGGCTTCGGGTCGCCCGCGAAGTAGCTGATCTTCTGCGTCACGATGCGGTCGCCGGTGCAGCCGGCGCAGCCGATCAGCGTGGGCTCCATCGACTCCGACGGCACGTACCACTGCCGACCCACGAAGGTCTGCAGGCAGAAGCTCAGCACCAGCGCGACGAGGATGATCGCCCCGACCTCGAGCGGCCAGTTGGTCTTCTTCTCGCGCCCGGCCTTCTTCTCCCCCTCACCGTCCGACGGTGCCGGGTCCGGCGCGGAGTGTCGGCCGCCCTTCCGGGCGGGCTCGGCGGGGCCGTCGGCCCCGGAAATGCCGGGACCCCCGGCCGGCGATACGGGATCGCTGGGCTCGGGGGTCTCCGGGGAGTTCGTCTGCTCGGGCACGGGTACACACTACCGAGCAGGCGGGTCGGTCTCGTCCAGGCGGACGGTGACCGGCGCTGGTGTCAGCGCTTCTCCTTGATCTTGGCGGCCTTGCCGCGCAGATCAATCAAATACTTTGCTAACGTGCAGGTCGAAAACGGATACATGCAGGTCACAGCCTCGAATGACATGATCCGCGTTGCACTGAGTGGCATGGAATTGCACTGAATTGCACCGGCTATACCGTAGTTTATACCGTAGTTTTTGGATCGCTCGGGATGAGTGCCTGGATGGCGGTCAGCGACACCCCGTGGGTGTAGCTGGCGGCGTTGACGCCTTCGGTGTGACCGAGATACGCGACCCGCTGCGCCGCTGGCACCCCGGCCGCGATGAACGCGCGGTTGATGACGGTTCGCCATGCGTGCGATCGCAACGTGAGCAGCGGGTCGATCTTGAGGGTCTCCGCGAGCTCGACGTAAAGCGCCGCCATCCCTTCTTTCGCGGCGGCGAGGCCCCACGGCCGATCCGCGTCGGCCGGGTGCGGGATCGCGTACTCGCCTGCCGCATGGCCGGCTCGATCCCGGAGGTGAGCGGCAACCTCGGGCAACAAGATTGGGATCGTCCTGGGCTTGCGCACGGATTCGCCACCGACCCGGACCGGCTTGGGGAACGTGGTGGTGAGGATGCCGTCGCCCGTGATGTCGGACCAGCGTTGATTGACGGCTTCCTGCAGCCGCAGCCCCGTCGCGGCTTGTAACAGGCACTGGTCGATCGCGTTGCGACGCACCGCGAGGCGATGCGCATAGGACCAGCGGGACTTGGACTTCACCGGCACGCCGTCGGTGGGGTCGATCGCCAGCAGGTGCGCGACGACGGCGCGCCGGTGCGCATCGGTGAGGTCCGCCGATCCTCGGGGCGATTCGGTCGCTTCCTTCGCCATGCTCACGAGGTCGATCGTGGCCTGCAGCGGGTTGCGGTCGATCACGCCGTGGCGGAGCAGTGGGGCGATGAAATGCCCGTTCAGGGCCTTTTTCGCGTTCTTCGCGGCGCCCAGGCCGTACCGCTCGGCGATGTGCTGGAGCGCAGCCTCGAGCTCGCCGTACGTGGCGGCGTCGGCCAGCGGCAGGCCCCGCAGTTCCGTGCGCGCGCGGGTCATGGCGGTGGTGTACAGCGTGGTCGTGGACGCCGCGAGCCCGGCCGCGGTGATCGACGGCACGGTCACGTCGTCGATGAACTTCTCGACCGGCATGGTCGGCGCCCACGGCGCCCTTTCGCGCGTGGACAGCAGCTTCTCAGCGGTGGCCTTCGCCCTGGCGCGCACCCGGGTCTTGGTGTCTGCCTGAGAGCGCTTCTCGACGATGCGGCCATTCGGCAACCGGATCGACCAAACAAGAACCCAAGTGCCGTCCGGCTTTTCGCGCGGAGTGTTGCGATCGATGCTGTGCTCCCCCGGCGCCAGGCGGGATTTCGATGCTGTAGCCATGCAGCTACGGTATGCGGTTCACGGTCGGGAAGTCAACCGGATGCGTGCCGCGCGTTGCACGGTGTCCGGATTCACGGTATCTTGGTGCTACAGAGCGTTGTTGCATTGCGACAGCTGATCCGCTCGGTGTCGTTCCGCCCGTTGGCCGCGTCAAGGCCGCGGATCGACGCCCGCCGCATTCGGCGGGACCGTGCCCGAGCTTCGTTCGCCCGCCGGGCGAACGCGATCATGGATACGACCCCAAGGCCACGTGGCACCGGGGGAAGCGCTCCTCATCTGAGGAGTTCGCATCATGGCATCGCCGTCCACCCGCACCCCCGCGCCGGTCGTCCCGGCCACCATCGAATCGCCCCTGACCGACGTGGTCGGCGCCGCCGCGTACTTGGGGGTGACGAAGTCGTACCTCGACACGGCGCGCTCGACCGGCGCCGGTCCCGCGCATGTGCGGATCGGCCGCATCGTCCGGTACCGGATCAGCGACCTGGACCGGTACATCGCGGATCACGTCGTGACGGGTGGTGCACGATGAGCGCCGACGGTATAGCACCGCCGATCACATATTTCGGCGGCAAGCAGCGGTTGGCCAAGGCGATTGCCGGGATGTTCCCGCCGCACAGGCACTACGTCGAGGTTTGCGGCGGATCGCTGGCGGTCCTGTTGGCCAAGCGGCCGAGCACCCACGAGACGGTCAACGACATCGACGCGAACTTGATGACGTTCTGGCGCATGGTCCGCGACCGACCGGACGACCTTGTCCCGAACCATGATTCGGGGCAACGGGGCGGCTACTACTGTAGTAACTACTACGGTGTTGAACTTCTTAACTTTTTCGGCCCCGCCCTGGACACCCCAGCGCCGAAATCCGTGTCCGAAGTGTGCAAATCAGGGGTTTTACCCCGTCTGACCTGCACGCGCGCTTGCACACCACTTGATTTCACAACAGTGCAGAAACTGTGCAAAGAATCGGACATTGGTATCCTGACCTGCAATAACGCTTGCACACCTTTGCACACTTTGGAACCTACCCAAGTGTGCAAACACTTCCGCAGGCCAGAGCATATAACCGCAGGTCAGCTTCGAGGGCTCCGAGTCAAGGCCGTGACGACCCTCACCTCGATCACCCATACGACTCGACCTCCCCCATCGCACGCTGATTCGAGTCGGGGCCGCGGCAGGCTGACCCCCGCCGCAGAGCCGACTCGACATACGCGAACGACCCCCGGAGCGGGGAACTCCGAGGGTCGTAATGGGAACCAGATTCAATATGAAGGGAGGCGGCGATGCGACGCCGTCACGGCACCAATATTACCACACCGGCCTCAACAAAGGTCAAGGTTTCAGCACCACGATACCGATGCTTCGCCCTCAGCTTCCGGGCCGATGACCCGCGCGTGGCATCGGTGATCCGCGGCCTGGAGACGCATAGGTCGCTGACCGCGTGGGCGTACATCCTCCACGACCGGGACGATGCCGACGACCACTACCAGTTCGCGATACGGTGCGCGACCGCGCGCACCGTCGCGGACGTTGCGTGGTATCTCGGGGTGCCCGAACCTTCGGTTCGCATCCTTCGTGGCCGCGGAGCGTTCCCGAAGTACATCCGATACCTCCTGCACGAGGGCGAGCACCTGGTCCCCGGAAAGGCTCCATATCCCCGTGAAGCGGTCGTCGCAAACTTCGATTTCGTCGCGGTGGTCGATGCGGTGCCGGCACGCCGCCGGCCGTCGGCGGACACGATCGCACGCGACCTCATGGCGGGAACCATCACCATCGAATCCGTGTATGAGCAGTGGCCGGAACTGTTGGAGAAGCACCGCCGGAGATTCGAGGAAGCCGCGGTGGTTGGCGCCGACATGCGCAACCGGATCGAGTGGCAGCGCCGCGATGCGGAGGACCGCGCCGCGGCCGACGCCCGGGCTGAACAGGCCCGCGTTGCCG
Source organism: Tsukamurella pseudospumae (assembly GCF_001575205.1). Taxonomy (GTDB): domain Bacteria; phylum Actinomycetota; class Actinomycetes; order Mycobacteriales; family Mycobacteriaceae; genus Tsukamurella; species Tsukamurella pseudospumae. The sequence goes on along the minus strand of NZ_LSRE01000015.1, from coordinate 1,474 downwards.
CCGAGGCTGCCGCGGCCGACGCCCGGGCTGAACAGGCCCGCGTTGCCGCCGAGGCTGCCGCGCACGAGGCGCTTTGCGACGAATGGCTGGAGGCCGAAATGGATTGGTACGAGGGCGCCGAGGGCCAGCAATACATGGCCGAGCAGGAGCGCATTACCGCCGAGGCCGCAGCGTCCCGCGAAGAATCCAATCGGAAACGTGAAACGCTGCAACGGCGAGACGACGTGATAGACATGATCGCCATTTCGCGGGGATTGCCGGGCGTGCGGCAGGCTCGGGAATACCGCGTCGCGTCGTTGATCATGTTCGGCCCGGCCGGGGAGGTCGGGATCGTGGAGCCCGGCAATCAAGTGATGAATGAGGACGGCGAGATTGTGTCCGCGTCAGATTGGCGCAATGCTACGGTAGAAGAATTGACTGAGCCGATTCTTCGTCGCGCGTTGTCGATCGAATTTGAAAGCGAGCTTTCCGACGAAGAATACGCGGAGGCAATCGAGGACCATCGACGTGATGTAAGCAATGTTCGCGGCGAGATTAGCAATGGCGAATTTCACTTCGCGGCTAACGCCAACAGGATCGCATTTGAAAACTCTCTCAACCTGTGCAAGTCCTGGCGCCGTTGGCCGGATTTGGTGGAGATTCCCCTTCCACACGCCAAACTCCCCCGCAAGGAGATGGAAATGGCGCAGGCCGCGAGAAAAGCCTGAGCAGTATCCCAACACCCCCGTCACGCTCGCTGCGACGGGGGTGTTGCCGTCTCGGGGCGCGGTTGTCCGCCATTCCGTCGGTCGTGGGCGTGGCAGCTACCGGTCAGTTACCGGCACGCAACGAAACCAGTAGGCGGCATTGCGGAGCGCTACTACTGTGTCGCTAATATATCCGACCAGTAAATTCCAGAAATGGCAGCTACTGGTCAGTTACCGGCACTCAACGAAACCAGTAGGCGGCATTGCGGAGCGCTACTACTGTGTCGCTACTATATCCGACCAGTAAATTCCAGAAATGGCAGCTACTGGTCGGTTACCGGCACTCAACGAAACCAGTAGGCGGCATTGCGGGGCACTAGCCTCGATCTTTCGTGAGGTGGTCGTCCCCTCCTGATCGGTTTCGGATTGGTGTCCTCGAGTGAGGGTTTCGTTCGTGGGCATGGTGATGCGGCCCGGTGTTGCGTCGGGTGGCGTCGGGTTCCACTGTCCCGTGGGGGTGTTTCGTGATCGGATTGTCAAGGAAGTCGTGTCGGTCATGTGGGTGCTCGCATCCGGTTCAGGCGCTGTAGGCCGGCGATCAGCAGGCCGGTGTCGGGGGCTGTCGCGGCGAGGTGCAGGCGGGTGCGGCGGGCGTGCCGGGCGATGGATCCGGCGATGCAGAAGAGTCGGTGGCGCAGTCGTTTGGGTTCCCACCGGCGGGCATCATGGCTGGTCAGGGCGAGCATTTGGGTCCAGGCTATGAGGTCGGCAGCCAGCGCGGCGATCGC
>NZ_LSRE01000014.1 GCF_001575205.1 Tsukamurella pseudospumae | reverse complement strand
ACGGTAGTAGGGCGCCCTGGCGAGCTTGAGAACCCGGCACGTCACCGTGACGGCGATCCCGTCAGCGGCGAGCTCCTTCACGAGCGGGTACATCATTTTCCCGGCAGGTTCGCCTGCGACAGATACGCGGCAGCGCGACGAAGAACTTCGTTCTCCTGCTCCAACAGGCGATTCCGCTTCCGCAGCTCGCGAAGCTCAGCGGATTCCGAAGCGGTGACACCGGGTCGGTTCCCCTCCTCGACATCGGCGGCACGCAGCCAGTTCTGCAGGCATGTCTCGCTGACACCGAAATCGGCGGCAATCTGCTTGATCGTCACACCGCCTTCGCGGCGACGAGCCGCACCGACGACATCGTCGCGGAACTCGCGGGGATAGGGCTTAGGCATGTTGACATCCTTCCAGTGGCACCCTGACAGCACCACAGATCAGATGTCACCTACTGGTGCAGCAGTCCCCCGGAGTTCTTGTCGCGGTCTTTCTCGTCGCGCTGGTCTTGCTGGTCGCGGTCGCGGGCCTTGCTGGAGGACGACGTAGTTGTGGTCTCCGGCGTCGGGGTCCGCAGCTTCGGTGTGGCGGTCGGTGCCTGCGGTGTGGTTGCGACGGTGTTCGGTGCGGTGGTGACCGGGTTCTGCTGCTGTCCGGTCTGCGGCGCTGTCGGCTGCCCGGTCTGCGGTGCTTGCTGGGGGGCTTGGGTGGGGCCGCAGTTGGCGATGCAGGCGTTGGGGTCGGTCTGGTCGGGGGTGGGCATCGGCATCGCGGTGCCTTGGAAGCCGCCGCCGTTGCCTTGTGTCGGTGCTGGGGTGTCCGGCGGGGTGTAGCCGGGAACGGTGGTGTTCGGCGCTTGCGGGGCGGTGGTGTTACCCCCGTTGCCTTGGGTGGGGCCGGGGTCCTGGGTGGGTGTCGTAGGCCCGCAGGTATTAGAACCGTCTGGACACGGCAACGCATTCGCCGGCGCCGTGTTCAGGCTTGTGGGGAGCAGGATCAGGGCGGACGCGACACCGACGGCGCCGACCGCGGCGGCGACCCGGGCGCCGGGCGAGGCGGGTCCGTCACCGGAGTGCAGGGTCGGGTTCGAGTCGCGGAGCTCACGGACGCCCTTCCAGAACACCAGCCCGATCAGCCCGGAGATGAGGAAGTAGCCGAGGAACACCACCGGCACCGGCGTCCAGTACCGGGCCGGCCCGAACGTGAGCAGCAGCCCGACGATCAGTAGCGCGGCCGCGGCGAGGGTGATCGCCCACCACCCGGCCCGGGAGGTGCCGGGCTCGTCGGTGTCTGCGGTGACGGCGTGCGCCGGCTTCCCGCTGGGTGGCTGGCTGTCGTCACGCGCGAGCGGAAATTGCGCGGTGTCGGGAGCCGGGACGGGCTGCCCGGTCTCGTCGGTTGGGGAGGGCATGGGTCCTCGATTCTGAAGAAGGGAACGGGGTGGAGTCGACCCGGTTTCGACAGCCGCACACAGCTGGATTTGGGATCGGCCGGGGACGCATTCACCAGAGCACGTCCTGGTCGTCCGGTTCAACGGTCCGGACGGGTCCGGACAACTCCGGACACCCATCTCTGCTGGCAGCGACGATTGCCGTTACCGAACTGTGATGTTTGTGGGCGGCATTCGGTGGTGTCCGGAGTGTCCAGTCCGGACGGTCCGGACGGCGTGTCGTCGGTTTCGTCGTCGGCGTGTCGCGGCCCTGCGGTGTCACATCGTGGCCCAGCTGAGCAGGTACGCCATCACCGCGAGGGCGGCGACGAGGACGACGATGACGCTCACCACGGCGATGGCGATGGGCTTGCGGTCAACCTCACGTACGGGTTCCGCAGCGTCGACGTCAGCCGCACCGTTCGCGTCGGCATGGGCGTCGGCGGAGAGGTCGACCGATTGCCGCCACACCTCGCGCCACCGCTCGGGTGTCCAGTCGCTCGTGCCGCTCGCCGTGTCATCTGCCTCCGCTGTGGTGAGGCCGCTCGCTGCGATGCGCAGGTAGGCGATGACGGGTTCGAGGTCCTCGAACCGGGCCGGTACGTGCCGGCCGGCGCGCCAGTCCGAGAGCCGCTGCTTCGACACACCCGGTGCCGCGTGCGCGACTGCGGCGAGGCTCGGGTTCCCCGCCTCGTCGAACGCGTGCCGCAGCGCGGAGGCGAGATCGCCCCCATCACCGCCGGGGATCGGCTCTGTCACTTCTGCACCAACGCGTAGAACTTCTGGAGATTGGACCAGAACAACCACCCGGCAACCACGGTGATGATCGCGAAGCCGCCCCACACCGGCCACGACCCGATCGCCTCAACCGCCCTCGGCAACCGAGGCAACGTGAACGCGCAGCACACCACGATCACCGCCCCCAGGATCAGCCCCACGGCGGCCTTCACGGCCTCGCCGCGCTCAGGCTCAGCCACGAGGACCCGCCGCGGCGGCCGCCGGCTTCGCCGGAGCGGACGACGCAGGTGCCGGAGACGGCTTCGGCGCAGTCACCTTCGTAGCGGGTGCCGGCTTCGCTGGCGCAGGCTTCGCGGGTACGGGCTTCGCGGCCGGTGCGGGTTTGACCTGCTCACTGACCCGTGCGGCGACAGCCGTGTTCGGGGTCGCGGCGAGTGCGGGTGGGTTCGGGTCCTGGCGGACCTTCGGCGGGTTCACCGGCGGATCGTTCGCGTCCCGCCGCAGGTACAGCGGAGTGGAGTACGCGGTGGTGGAAATGTCGCCGTGATCGGTGGAGAGGGTCGCAACCGCCCACATCACGATCTGCGCGGCCCAGCAGGCGTCCATCCGGACCATCGTCTCCCGCACGACGACGTAACCGGAGGTGCCGGTCAGGGACTTCTTCGCCAAGGCTTGTTCCTTCGAGCCACCTGCGGCGATGGTCCCCTGCACAGTGCCCGAAATCGTGGTCGTGCCGCCACCGGTAGCTGAGATCCCCTCCGTGATCGAGGCGTTCACCGATCCGCTGCCCTGACCACCGTTCGACCCACCCTGGCCGCCGCCGGTCACGCCCTGCTGCGACGACAGCGACGGCGTCAGCGAGTAGTTCCCCGCCTGCGACAGAGTCCCGCCGAGCTGGATCTGCTGCGGGGAAGCCCCACACGCGAGAGTCGTGCCGACGGTGATCGTCGCACTTCGCACCTTCACCTTCGGCGGCTTCTTCGGATCCTTGAGCTCGATCACCGCCCGACCGGCCATCGACAACGCCGCCTGATACGACTGCGGCGACCCACCCAACGGCACCAAGCTTCTGGCGTTCATCCCGAACAACTCCGCGCGCAGGATGAACCCGTCCGCGTCCTCCTGCGCCCGCGCCTTATCCGCGAAGATCCCCGACCGAACCGCACCCATCCGGGGCATCGGATCCGGCGCAACCGGCACCGCAGCCACCACACCACCCGCGACAGTGACACCAACGACGACCATCACCGCGCCGACCTTCCGCAGATCACCACGCCGCAACCGATCCCGCTGCCGCACCTCCAGGAATCCACGCCGCCGCGGCAGACGGTTCACACTGCCAGAGAACATGCCCGGCTCCTTCATCTCAGCTTCACATTAGCCACATCAGTAACTTGCGTAACACTAAAGCAGAGATCCAGACTCCTTGAACAGCGCCGTTATAGAACTGCAACCTAACTAGGCTGGGTCATTACCCGAGCTTCAAGGAGTGCGAGAAGGGACCAGACCTGGACGAGGTCGGTGCGCGTGGTCGGAAGCCCGTACCAGGAAGCCGGTACGGCCCGGTTCGCTGAACACCTCGGCACCAGCTAAGGCGCCGGCGCCACCGAGCAGCACCGGGCCCGCCGAGACATCCTCGTAGTGCTGGTCGACGCGCTCGACCATCACCGCGACGTCTACGAGATCCTGTTCGCGGCCGACGACATCGACACCGCAAGGACAACACTCATGGCCAAGTACGGCTGGTCCGAGCACGGCACGAACGCAGTTCTCGACATGCAACAGCGGCGCCTACCGAAGGCCGAGCGGGAGCGGATCACGGTCGCGCTCCGCGACCTAACCGCCGAGATCGCGCGCGTCGAGGCCGAGCAGCACAACCGCCGGGAGCTGTGACGATGCGCCCCACCGACGCAGGCGGCACGCTCGACGAGACGATCCGCCACCTGTACCACCGGATCCTCGCCGCGACCGGCGTCGTCGACCTGGTCACGGACGAGACGCTCATCGACGTCGGCGACCCCGCCGACGCGCTGTTCTGGCTCCTCGCCTCCGTCGACAAGGAGAGCCGCCGAGTCCCCGCCGATCTCGCGGACGAGGTCGTCGCGGTCGCCGAGGCGTTGATCGAGCGCGGCGGTCACCTCGACGCGAAGGACGGAGCTACCTTGCGCGACGCCGTCAACGGTCTCCGCGCCATGACCGACGAGGACCGCCTCGACGAGAACCGAGCGAAGATCGCCCCGCGCACCTGAGCCCGGCCGTACGGTCGATGTATGACGTTGCTCATTTCCATGCTGGCGCGAGACGAGATCGCCGTCGTGATGGACACGTTCGGGATGGGCGGCGAACCGGGCCGGCACTACACCAAGTGCTGGGCGCCCGACTCCGGACGCTTCATCGTCGCCGGCACAGGTCTCGCAGACGTCGTCAGCCCGTGGCTCGACCAGGTCGCCGCGATGCCCGCCGCATCCGAGCCCCACGACGTCGCCGAGATGACCCTCGACTTCCTCGCGATGCGATCTGCGGACCTACCCGCCGAGGCCGAGGGCCACCACTCGACGGCGTACATCTACTCGTTCTCGACGGATCGCCACTCCCCACTGCGACAATCGTTCTCCTCCCGCGACTCGTTCGAGCGCAGGGAGAAGGTCACCGAGGGATTCTGGATCGCTCCGCAGGTGCCCATCCCGCTACAGCTCGTCCACGACGGACTTGAGGGCACAGACCAGCACTTGCTCGCGCTCGCTCAGTACGTTGCGCTCGAGTGCGACCGGGGCGAGTCGGAGGTCCACATTGCGGGTGAGGCGAGGGTCATCCGTATCAACCCACGCGGACTGATGCAGCTGGGCACAATCGGGCGGATCCGCTAGCCAGCCCGCGCTCGCGCGCACCCGCAGATTTCCCAGAAGCAGCTGCCCAGCGCGGGCCGCTGAGGTGGAATTGCGCGCATGGACCTACCAGTCAACGAGCAAGATCGTCAGGCCCTCGACGCTACCGCTCAAACGATCGGCCACCAGGTGACGATCGAAGGAGATCTCTACTGGGCGCGACCGCGGGGCGCCATCGCGGGACACAGGTGCAGGTTTGCCACGTCCAGCCATGACGACATGCTTGTCTACCTGCAGAGTCGAGCTCGACGTGACAGCTGGAACCTGGACTTGCAGGATCCAGCCGTCGAGGTGGAGGCCGTCGGGCTAACAGCGATCGCAATCACCGAGCGCGCCACCGGCGATCGGGTGGAAGTGTCCGGCGGCCTGACAAGAGTGATCCCCGGCGAGCCTGTGGCGGACTTCTACACCAAGGAGCCCGCTCGGATCGGCCGCTGGTTCCGCTAGTCCGCAGCCAGTCCGCAGAAGAACGACCGCGCGCCGTTCAGCACCAACTACTACAACGCTCTAACCTGGCCATATGCCTCGTCGCCAACGACACCGATCCGCGCAAACGCCCAGTTCGCTGTCCCCGTACTACTACTGAAAATCCATGCCGGAGTGCGTGTTCTGCGCGATCGTCGCGGGTGACTCCCCCGCGGCGATCGTCGCCGAGACCGACGACCTGCTCGCCCTGCTCGACGTCCGCCCCGTCAGCACAGGCCACACCCTCGTGGTTCCGAAGGTGCACGCCGCGCGGCTCTCCGAGCTCGACGATGCCCTCGGCGCGCGCATGTTCGCGCTCGGGCACCGGCTGGCCCGGGCCGCGCAGGCCGGCCCGCTCCACGCAGACGGGACGAATCTCGTCGTCAACGACGGGCGCGCCGCATTTCAGACCGTCGATCACGTTCATCTGCACGTGATCCCGCGGTTCGCCGGTGACAAGCGGGCGTTGCTCGGCCGGCTCCTCCGCCGCCGGCCCCGCACGTCCGACGGTGCCGCCGCCCTCCTCCGGGAGGGCCTGGCGGACTGACTCCGGACCGCGTCGAGCGCCCGAGGTCCACTCACAGTTTTTCAGTGCGTGCGGTAACGAATAACACGCCCACCTCGATGCTCTTGGTGTCAGAGACGACGCACCTTCGACACCGAGGAGCACTGATCACATGACCAGCCGCACCGCCCGTATCGCCCTCGCCGCCGGCGCCTGCACCACGCTCGCACTGGGAGCCCTGCCCGCCACCGCCTCCGCCGACACCGTCGTCCGGTTCGACGGCTGGGTCACGACGCCCGGCTTCGCCGACCCCATGCCCTTCCCCTCCGTGCATTACACGGGTACCGTCGACGCCAAGGGCTGGATCACCGTCCGGCCCGACTGCATCAAGGGCGGGCTCGGCGGACCGTCGGCGCCGTGCGTCGACAACCCCGCGCTCCGCGCGACGATCGCGAATCGCACGCTGAGCTGGTGGAACGATGGCAAGCGGTACGGCGGCGAGGTCAAGGCACAGCCCGACGGATCCTTCACCACGCTGATCGGCGAGAAGCGGGTGACCTTCACTGTCGGCGGGCCCGGCACCGTCGGGAAGGCGATCGGCCACTACTCCGCCTGAATCGCACCCCTCCCGCAGCGGCCGCGACACGGGTAACTTCGGACATATGGCAACCATTTCCATTAACACTGAGCTTCCGCTGCCCGCCGCCCGCGCCCGGGCGATGGCCGCCGTCCCCGACGTGATGCTGTTCGTGCTGGCACCGGTGCTGGCCTTCGACATGGACGAGGCCCCGCCCGTGGGGGTCCCCGTCGAGCCGGGATTCTCCGCCCGCGGCCGCGTGCGCTGGTTCGGCGTCCTACCCGGCTGGGTTCACGAGATCACGGTCCGGCGCCTCGACGAGTTCGAGATCTCCACCAACGAGCACGGCGGCCCGGTGAAGGTCTGGAATCACCGTCTCACCTTCGAGCCACTGGGCCCCGACCGGTGTCGATACACCGACGCCATCGAGATCGAGGACGGTGCGCGAGGCCTGCTCACGGGCGTGTTCGTGCGCGCGATGTTCCGGCACCGGCACCGACGGTGGCGGATCCTTGCGGCCGCCGTCGCCGCGGCCGACGCCGCGTAGCACCGGCCCCGTCAGCCGTGAGCGCGCTGGTGCCGGGGCTGGTACAGCCCGATCACTCCGCCGCCCGGCAGCGTCAGCGAGGTCAGTAGGCCCCAGCCCTGATCGGTGATCGGCGTGGTCTCGACGCCCTTCGCCTCGAGCGCGGCGACCTCGGCGGCGACGTCGTCGCACATCAGGTAGAGCTCCTGTTTCGGCGGGCCGTCGGTCGGATGCACCGCGATCTCCGACGCCGGCAGCGGCAGGATCAGCCAGCCCTGCCCGGCGTCCACCCCCTCGACACCGAGGACGTCGCGCAGGAACGCGCGGTCGGCCTCCGCGTCGGCCGAGTAGTGGATGACGTGCGCCCCGTTGATCATCGCCTCACCGTAACCCCGACATCCTCGGTTCGTGTCGGCGACGACACGCCGAATCCCCACCGCAGAGGTGCACCCATGTCCGATTCGGCTGCCACGGTCACGATGACATGGCCCGCAGGACGAGCAGGCCACCTCCGCAGGCCACGTCAGCCCGACAACGAGTCTCGACCGCTGCCGTCGGTCGGCCAGGCATCGTCGATCGCCGACCTCCGCGCAATATCGACGGCCTCGAACCGAACGCCCAGCGCATCGGCGACGGAGTACGTGAATCTCCGTCCATCATCACGGCCGTCGTAGTCGATCCTGAGTCCGTCGCACGTCGCCCAGCGAGCGACGGTGTCGTCCAGGGATTCGGTCCAGAACCCGAGATGGTCGAAACGCGGCCCTGACTCGGACACGTCCCACGGACTTCCGACGGGCCCTTCGACCAATTCGATACGCGGCTCAGACGTGCTGAACACGATCCGGTACGTCCACTCCCGCAACGACGCCGTCTGCGGTTCGTGCCACTGCACCCCCACCGCCTCGGTGAACGTCGCCATCGCCGCGTCGAGGTCCGGGACCGCGAACGCCACGTGGTAGAACCCGACCGATTGCAAACCGCTACTCCTCGAGCACCCGGAACCGGAAGGTGGTGCGACCCAACGTGAGTTCGTCACCGTCCGACAGGGGCAGCTGGCCGGAGACGCGACGCTCCCCGACATAGGTCCCGTTGGAGGACTGCAGGTCGCGGACGGCGAAGCCGCTGACCGAGCCGGTGATCACGGCGTGCTCACGGGAGACCTTGGTGTCGTCGATGCTGATGTCGTTGTCGGGCAGGCGGCCGAGACGGACCTCACCGTGCACGAGGTACTCCGTGCCGTCGACGCCGGTGAGAGTGCCGCGCGGGCCGGCCGCGGCCACCGACACGTCGGTCTCCGTCTTTTCGAAGGCCCGTGGGTCACCGGGCACTGCCGCTGGACGAGCGGCGGCGAAGGCGAGCGGCTCCTGGCGCAGCACCTTGCCCTCGAGCTCGACCAGTGCGGGTGTCGGGTCCGCGCCCAGCTCATCGGCGAGGGTGCGGCGCAGATCGCGGGCCGCCTCGAGCGCATCGGCCTGCCGCCCGGTGACGTACAGCGCCGTGATGAGCTGCCCCCACAGCGGCTCCTGCAGCGGATGCTCGGAGACCAGCCGGCGCAGCTCGCCGATGACGGACGCCGCCCGGCCGGCCGCGATCTCCGCGTCGTACATCGCGGACTGCACGGCGGCCCGCTCCTCCGCCATGCCCACCGCGAAGTTGTCCGCGAACTGCAGGCCGCGCAGATCCGCCACCGCATCCCCGCGGAACTCGGACAGCGCGGAGGCGAACATCAACGACGCGTGGTCGTAGCGCCCCGCTGCGGCGAGTTCGGCGCCCCGTCTGCGCGCCGCGTCGAACCGGCCCACATCGGACTGCTCCGGCGCCAGATCCAGACGGTAGGTCGACCCGGAGGTGACCAGTTGCGCGTCGAGCCCGGACCCTGCGCCCGGGCCGCGCAACGCCTTGCGGAGGCCGCTGACGAACACCTGGAGGCTCGCGCGTGCCGACGCGGGCGGGTTGCCGTCCCACACCTGCTCGCTCAGGGAATCGACGGTGACCGCGCGCCCGCGGTTCATCACCAGCAGCGCGAGCACCGACCGGGGCTTCACACCGGAGACCTCGTTGGGCGCACCGTCGACGGAGAGCGAGACCTGACCCAGCACCCGGATATCCAAAGACGCCATGCCGGAATAGTAGTCGGGACGCATCGACCGCCCGGTTGAGCACCTGCAAAACCACCCCAAAACGGACATCGCCCGAGAGTTCTGAGAGCACCCTGAATGAACATCTGATGAACGATGGTAGGACGGTAGAGAATCTGCAGGTCAGAACGGTGTCGGGCCCGTCTCACCCGTTTGGTGGAACCACCCCTTCGGCCGCACTATTTTCACCATGAACAGCGAACTCATCATCCTGCTGTTGGTGATCGTGACGGCACTCGCCTTCGACTTCACCAACGGCTTCCACGACACGGGCAACGCGATGGCCACGTCCATCGCGACCGGCGCCTTGAAGCCGAAGACCGCAGTGAGCCTGTCGGCGATCCTGAACCTGGTCGGCGCCTTCCTGTCCGTCGAGGTCGCTCTCACCGTGACCAACGCGGTGATCAAGATCCAGAACAAGGACGGCTCCCCGAAGACGGAGTTCACCGAGCAGCACGGCCGCGCCCTGCTGATCATCGTGCTGGCGGGCCTGATCGGCGGCATCGTCTGGAACCTGCTGACCTGGCTGCTGGGCCTGCCCAGCTCCAGCTCGCACGCGCTGTTCGGCGGCCTCATCGGCGCTGCGCTCGCCTCCGGCGCCGGCGTCGTCTGGGTCGGCCACGGCAAGCTCGACGGTGTCGTCGGCAAGGTGATCATGCCCGCGCTGTTCGCGCCGATCGTCGCCGGCCTCGTGGCCGCCGTCGGCACCTTCCTGATCTTCAAGATCGTCGCCGGTGTCGCCGAGCGCTTCACCGAGGAGGGCTTCCGCTGGGGCCAGATCGGTACCGCCTCGCTCGTCTCGCTGGCTCATGGCACCAACGACGCGCAGAAGACCATGGGCGTCATCACCCTCGCCCTCATCGGCTACAGCGCTTCGACCCCCGCCTCGACCGGCCCGTTCGCCTGGCACGACACCCACGGCGTCCCGTTCTGGGTCAAGGTGGCATGTGCCGTGGCGATCGCGCTCGGCACCTTCCTGGGCGGCTGGCGCATCATCCGCACCCTCGGCAAGGGCCTGATCGAGATCAGCTCCCCGCAGGGCATGGCCGCCGAGGCCTCCTCCGCCACGATCATCCTGGCCTCGAGCCACCTCGGCTTCGCCCTCTCCACCACGCACGTCGCCACCGGCTCGATCCTCGGCTCGGGCGTCGGCAAGCCGGGCGCGAAGGTGCGCTGGGGCGTCGCCGGCCGCATGGTCGCGGCATGGGTGATCACCCTCCCCGCCGCCGCCGTCGTGGGCGCCGTCATGTGGTTCGTCGCCGCCAAGATCCCGACGCTGGCCGGCCCGCTGGTCGCGTTCATCATCCTGGCCACGCTGTCGGGCTACATGTACTGGCGCGCGCAGCAGCAGAAGGTCGACTCCAACAACGTCAACGCCGAGTGGGACGACGAGACCAATGCGGTCGCGCCGGCCGCCGACGAGAAGATTGCGAAGGTCTAAGACATGGAAACCATCTCCCTCGCCCTCAGTGCGGTCTGGAAGGTCCTCCTCGTGGGCCTGATCCTCGGCGCAGGTCTGCCCGCCCTGTTCGCCGTCGGCGTCCGCGGCCTGGCCGTCGGCAACGGCCACGAGCGGGAGGACGGCACCGTCCACCAGCCGAACCCGCTCGGCAACGTTCTCGCCGCGATCGCCTTCGTCATCGTCATCGCCGCGATCCTCCTCGGCATCGCGATGATCGTCGCGTCCGGCTTCAAGTACGAGCTCACCTTCGAGCACATCTACCCGTGGTTCGAGAAGAAGAAGTAGGGGCGGACATGACCACCGAGAACACCCAGGACAGCGTCCTGACGCAGGTCCTCGACTGGCTGCGCGCCGGTTACCCCGAGGGCGTCCCGCCGAAGGACTACTTCCCCCTCCTCGCCCTGCTCAAGAAGCAGCTCACCGAGGACGAGGTGAACTCCGTCATCGGCCGCATCCTCGCGAACCGCCCCGACGAGGTGCACCGCGAGGAGATCGAGGCCGCGATCACGAAGGTCACGCAGACCGAACCGAGTGATGCCGACCTGCGCCAGGTCGCGAGCAAGCTCGCCGCGGGCGGCTGGCCGCTCACCGGTTTCGCCCACTGAGAGAAGTTCGCTCAGCCGTCGACCACGACACCACGCGGACGGCCCCCTATGCTGGTCACAGGCATAGGGGGCCGTTCACGATAGTCTCCCTGTGACATTGCAACACCCGGCGCCCCGCGCGGCGCACTGCACCGGAGGTGAACAGCTCATGAGTTCGGGTTCGGGCTTCCTCGCCAAGATCGTGGACTGGCTGCGTGCCGGCTACCCCGACGGCGTGCCCAGCACGGATTACCAGCCGCTCCTGGCACTCCTCGACCGCCAGTTGACCAGGGACGAGGTCAAGGAGGTCGCGCGCGAATTGATCGACGACGCGCACCTCACCGAGGCCGGTCTCGACCCGATCACCCGTGTCGACGCCGGCGTCGCCATCAGCGGTCACACCCACGAGCTGCCGCTCGAGAAGGACATCGCGCGGGTCCGCGAGCGGCTCGAGCGCAAGGGCTGGCCCTTCGACAACTCCCCCCTCGACCCCGATTACCACCGCCGCGACTCGCAGTAGCCTGATCGGGTGATCCTCGAGCCGCTGCCGATCGACACCGTCGAATCCGCCCTGCCGCAGTTGGAGGCACTCCTCGCCGGCACCGCCCCGGCGTGGCTGCCCGTCCCCGCGCAGGATCCGCGCGAGGCCGCGCGGCTCAGCGGGGCCCTCGCCGGGGGCGAGGCCATCGACGAGCGGGTCGCTCTCGTGGTCGCGACCTCCGGCACCACCGGCACACCCAAGGGCGCGATGCTCACCCGGGAAGCGCTCGCGGCCAGCGCCGCGGGCACGCACGCACGGCTCGGCGGCACGGGCCAGTGGCTGCTCGCGATGCCGCCGCACCACGTCGCGGGAGTGCAGGTGATGTTGCGCTCCCTGGCCGCCGGACACGCACCCGCCCAGCTCGACGTCCGCGGCGGCTTCGACCCCGGGTCCCTCGCTCCGGCGCACGCCGCGATGACGGCGGACCGTCGGTACGTCTCACTGGTGCCCACCCAGCTCGTGAAGGTCCTCGCCGACCCCGCCGCCACCGACGCCCTGGCCCGCTTCGACGGCGTACTCATCGGCGGCGCCGCCTGCCCCGCCCCGGTCCGCGAGGCGGCGCTCACCGCCGGCATCCGGATGGTCCGCACGTACGGGATGAGCGAGACGGCCGGGGGCTGCGTGTACGACGGTGCGCCCCTCCCCGGCGTCGAGATCCGCCTGGACGGTCCGGAATCCCGGGTCGTCCTGGGCGGCCCGACGGTGGCCCTCGGCTACCGGAACCTGCCCGATCATCCCGCGTTCGCGGAGCCCGGGCACTTCCGCACGGACGATGCGGGAACCCTGTCCGACGGTGTCCTCTCCGTCACGGGCCGGCTCGACGAGGCCATCTCGACCGGAGGCCTGACGGTGCTCCCCCAGGTCGTCGAGGCCGTCCTCGCGCGGGTGCCCGGCGTGGCCGAGGTCGCCGTCTTCGCCCAGCCCGATCCGCGGCTCGGCCAGCGCGTCGCCGCCGCCGTCGTCCGGACCCCCGGCACACCGGAGGGCGCGGTCACCGTCGAGGCCCTGCGGCGTGCGGTGGAGGCCGAACTGGACCGGACAGCGGCACCGCGCGCGGTGTATCTCGTCGACGAGCTACCGCGGCGCGGGCCGGGAAAGATCGATCGACGGGCATTGGCGGCGCAGATCACAAATATTCACGGTTGAAGGAATCTGGTCTAAGCTTACTGCCGAGTAAGATCGCTCGGCAGTAGTCAGCCCCGGATCGGAGAACCGTGAAGCAGAACATCGCAGCGCAGACGCCGCTGCTCAACCCCCGCGACGTCGACTTCCTGCTCTACGAGTGGCTGAACGCCGAGGAGCTGACCAAACGCGAGCAGTTCGCCGACCACTCCAAGGAGACCTTCGACGCCGCGCTCGACCTGGCCGCCGACATCGCGGTGCAGAAGCTGTCGAACCACTACAAGGAGGCCGACGCCGCGGAGCCGACGATCCAGCCCGACGGCACCGCGAAGACGCTCCCCGAGACCAAGGCCGGCCTGGACGCGATCAACGAGGCCGGCTTCACCTTCGCCGAACTGCCGGCCGAGGAGGGCGGCATCGGCCTGCCGTCGCTGATCAGCAAGGCCGCGTTCGCGTGGATGCAGGCGGCGAACGTCTCGACCACGGTCTACTCGGGCCTGACGCTCGGCAACGGCAACGTCATCCGCTCCTTCGGCACCGACGAGCAGAAGCGCCTGTACCTCGAGCCGATGATCGAGGGCCGGTTCACCGGCACCATGTGCCTCTCGGAGCCCGACGCCGGCTCGGCGCTCGCCGACATCAGCGCGAAGGCCGAGCCCCGCGGCGACGGCACCTACGCCATCACCGGCACCAAGATGTGGATCACCGGCGGCGACCACGAGATGACCGAGAACATCGTGCACCTCGTGCTGGCCAAGGTTCCGGGCGCGCCGGACGGGGTCAAGGGCATCTCGCTGTTCATCGTCCCGAAGTACCTGGTGAACGACGACCAGTCCGTCGGCGAGCGCAACGCCGTCAACCTGGTGAGCCTCAACCACAAGATGGGCAACAAGGGCACCACGAACTGCCTGCTCTCGCTCGACGGTGCCACCGGCTACCTCGTCGGCGCCGAGAACCGCGGCCTCGTGCAGATGTTCCAGATGATGAACGAGGCGCGCGTCGCGGTGGGCCTCGCATCGTCGGCGATCGGCTACACCGGCTACCTGCAGTCGCTGGAGTACGCGAAGACCCGCGTGCAGGGCCGTCCCGTCACCGCCCCGACCGGGCCGCAGGTTCCGATCATCGAGCACCCGGACGTGCGGCGGATGCTGCTGGCGCAGAAGAGCTATGTCGAGGGCGGGCTCGCGCTCTCGCTCTTCTCCGCGCGGCTGATCGACGACGCGCACACGGCACCGTCGGAAGAGGAGCGCGCGGCCGCCGGCCAGCTGCTCGACCTGCTGACCCCGATCATCAAGAGCTGGCCCAGCGAGTGGGCGACGCGCGCCAACGACCACGCCATCCAGATCCACGGCGGCTACGGTTACACCCGCGACTACAACGTCGAGCAGCTCTACCGGGACAACCGGCTCAACGCGATCCACGAGGGCGCCAAGGCGATTCACGGCCTGGACCTGCTGGGCCGCAAGGTGCCGCAGCAGGGCGGCGCGGCGTTCGGCGCGCTGCTCGGCCGGATCGAGGCGACCGCGGCCCGCGCCGCCGCCGTCGACGAGCTCGCCCCGTTCGCCGAGGCGCTGCGCGCCGCGAGCGCCCGCGCCGTCGAGGTGACGATGACGCTGGGCGGCTCCGGCGATCCGTCGCTCTCGCTCGCCAACGCCACGTCGTACCTGGACGGTCTCGGTCACGTCGTGGTGGCGTGGCTGTGGCTGGATCAGGCCCTGGCCACCTACGCCGAGGACGGGACGGCGCGCAACGAGGCGTTCTACCGCGGCAAGCGGGCGGCGACGCGGTACTTCTTCGTCTACGAGCTGCCCAAGGCGCACACCGAGTTCGACCTGCTCGCGAAGCTCGATCGGATCACGCTCGACCTGGACACGGCGGTCCTCTAGCGACTGCATAGGGTGGGTCGCATGGCAACCCCCGCGCAGTGGCTCGAAGGAGCCCGGCCCCGCACGCTCCCGAACGCGATCGCCCCGGTGATCGCGGGCACGGGGGCGGCGGGGTTCCTCGGCGGGGCGGTGTGGTGGAAGGCCCTGCTGGCGCTCGTGGTGTCGCTGGCGTTGATCATCGGCGTCAACTTCGCCAACGACTACTCCGACGGTGTCCGCGGTACCGACGACGACCGCGTCGGCCCGTTGCGGCTCGTCGGGTCGGGGCTCGCGTCCCCCGCCGCGGTCAAGCGCGCGGCGTTCCTCTGCTTCGGCGTGGGCGCGGTGGCCGGGATCGCCCTGTCGCTGGCCTCCGCGTGGTGGCTGATCCTCGTGGGCGCGGTGTGCGTCGCGGGCGCGTGGTTCTACACGGGCGGGTCGAAGCCCTACGGCTACCTCGGCTTCGGCGAGATCGCGGTGTTCGTGTTCTTCGGCCTGGTCGCGGTGCTCGGCACGCAGTTCGTGCAGGCCGGCAGGGTCGACGGTGCCGGCGCTCTCGCCGCCTGCGCGGTGGGCGCGTACAGCTCGGCGGTCCTCGTCGCCAACAACCTGCGCGACATCCCCACGGACCGCGAGTCGGGCAAGATCACCCTCGCGGTCCGGCTCGGCGACTCCCGCACCCGCGTCCTGTTCGCCGTCCTGGTGGGCGTCCCGACGGTGCTCGGCCTGGTCCTGGCCCTCGTCTGCACGCCGTGGGCGCTGCTGACTCTGCTGTCCGCGCCCCTCGCGATGCGCGCCGCGCTCCCGGTGGTCCGCGGCGGCCAGGGTCGCGATCTGATCCCGGGCATCGCCCAGACCGGCCTGGCCATGCTGGTGTGGTCCATCGCCGCCGCGGTCGGGCTGTTCCTGGGCGCGTGACGTAGGCGTCGTCCGCCGCACCGCACGTCCCGACTAGGACCGCTGGTACGCGCGACACCGGTAGGCACGATCCCCGTTCGGCGGCGGCGGGTCCCGTGTCGTTCTGAAAACCCATGCGTGACACGCATGGCCGCATCGTCGCAGGTCACAGTACGTTCTTCCGAATCGAGCAATGCGCCCCGCGCATGGCTCACGCTGTCGACGACTAGACGCGCAGCAGGAATTCGGCCAGCTCCGCGGGCGGATCGGGCAGATTCACCAGCTCGACCCGGGAGGTGCGCATCGCCTTGACCACGTGGGTCTCCAGATCCTCGATGCCCGGACCACTGCGGAGCACCATCGCGATCTCGACCTCGCCAGCGAGCAGAGCCGCGATCGGATCATCGAGGATCACCTCCTCGGCGTGGGGCGTGTGCTCCCGGTTCCACCGGATCATCGTGCTCTCGAGGTGCGCGGGCAGTTGCACATCAGCGCGATGGGCCAGGCGGAACGCCGCCGGTCGCTCGCCACCGAGGGTGCGGAGCTCGTCGAAGCCGCCCACGATCCGCTCGATGAGCGTGATCGCCGAGCGCGCCCCCGTGGCCAGCTGCGCTCCCTCGACCCCGCGCCGGAAGAGAGGGAACCCCACCAGCTTCTCGGCGGCCGCGACCGACCGCGTGACGGTGGATTGGGCGACGCCGTGTACCCGCGCCGCCTCACTGATGCTGTGCGTGTGCGCGACTGTGGCCACCACCCGTAATCGTTCTATGTCCGACATGTCGGGACGGTACCGCCGGTCACTGACGAGTTTTCGCTTCCGCCCGGGCGGGTTCGGCGCTGCGGTCGGTCGCGGCGCCCAAGCCATGCGCCCGGCGCATGGTTCGCGTCACGGAAACATAGCGTGACCAGTAATTTCACCCGCCATGCGTCCCACGCATGGCTTTCCGAACGAGACACGCACCTCGGCCTGCAGGCCGGCCGCAGAACCCCGTCGGACCTACTCCCGCCAGGAACCGTCCGTCAGGAACCGTTCGACGGTGAGCGTCGGCGGGATCAGGTCGAAGCCCTTGGACGCGACCCAGGCGTCGTCGAAGTAGGTGTCGAGGTAGCGGTCACCGTCGTCGGCGAGGAGCGTGACGACACTCCCGGACCGGCCCGCGTCCACCATCTCGGCGATCACGCCGAACGCGCCCCACAGGTTCGTGCCCGTGGATCCGCCGACGCGGCGTCCGAGCATCGCGGACGCGATGCGCGCCGCGGCGATCGAGCCCGCGTCGGGCACGCCGACCATCCGGTCCACGATCTCGGGGATGAAGGAGGGCTCCACGCGCGGCCGGCCGATGCCCTCGATCCGCGAGGACTGCCCCGTCTCCACCGAGCAGTCCCCCGCCTCGAAGCCGGGCAGGAAGCTGGAGTTCTCCGGGTCGACGACGCACAGGCGCGTGGCGTGCCGGCGGTAGCGGATGTACCGGCCGATCGTCGCGGACGTGCCGCCGGTGCCCGCGCCGACCACGATCCACGCCGGCTCCGGATGCTCCTCGAGCGAGAGCTGCGAGAAGATAGACTCGGCGATGTTGTTGTTCCCGCGCCAGTCGGTCGCCCGCTCGGCGTGCGTGAACTGATCCATGTAGTGCCCGCCCAGGTCCCGGGCGAGGCGCGCGGCCTCGGTGTACACCTCGTCGGCGCGATCGACGAAGTGGCACGTGCCGCCCTCCCGCTCGATGAGCGCGACCTTCGCGGGCGACGTGGTCCGCGTCATCACTGCCACGAAGGGCAGGCCGAGCAGCTTGGCGAAGTACGCCTCGGACACCGCGGTGGAGCCCGACGACGCCTCGATCACCGTGGTCCCCTCCCGCACCCACCCGTTGCAGAGGGAGTAGAGGAACAGGGACCGGGCCAGGCGATGCTTGAGGCTGCCCGTGATGTGGGTGGTCTCGTCCTTGAGGTACAGCTGGACGCCACCGCCGTCCCCCTGCGCCCAGGACCCCAGCGGGAAGCGCAGCAGGTGCGTGTCGGCACTGCGGCGCGCATCGGCCTCGATGAGCCGCACTGCGTTGTCCACCCAGGCGCGGTCCCCGGACCGATCGCAGACGACCGTCATTCGTCCACGCCCTGTAGCCGCCGACGGAAGTCGTCGCGCTTCTCCTTGCGGGCGGCGTCGATCACCGAGGCGCTGCGGTTGACGCGATCCCGCAATCCCTTGCCGACGACCATCGACAACGGAAGGGCGACGACGAGAGCGAACAGGAAGACGATCACGAGTGGGACGTCGTCCGTGAACAGCCGACCGATTCCGTAGAACACCGCCGCGATCACGGCGACAAGCGCCAGGCGGAACAGCGTATACAAAACAATGTCGCGCGCCAGCGTCCGCTTGGCGGCTCCCGTATCGGTCATGCCGATCAGCCTACTCCCCGTCCGAAATCCGACTTTACCAATACTTGACAGTCCGATAGAGGTTCGAGTACTCGGGCAAATCGCTGCATACTGGGCATCATGACCACGGCACACCCGAACCTCGCCCAGCGCACCGTCGACCCGCGCGCCGCGGCGCCCCGTCAGCCCGAGCGCCTCATGACCCCAGGCCAGGTGGCTGCTCTGTTCAACGTGAACCCGAAAACGGTCACCCGGTGGGCGGGTGCGGGCCTGCTCGGCTCGGTCCGGACCCCGGGCGGGCACCGTCGCTTCCGCGCATCGGAGGTCTTCGCTCTACTGAACCAGAACACCACGGCGTAGCCGGTCCGCAGGCCGGAAAAGGGGCGCCGCTCCGTCGTTGATGACGGAGCGGCGCCCCTTTTCCGTACGCGGATTTCCGGCGCGGATATCAGCCCGCGTAGGAATGCAGACCGGTCACCACGTAATTGATGAAGAACAGATTGAACACCATCGCGGCGAATCCCAGGATGTTCAGATAGGGCGCTGCCTTGCGCCACACGGAGGTCGCCCGCGCATGCAGGTACGCCGCGTAGATCACCCACGCGATGAACGACACCGTCTCCTTCGGGTCCCAGCCCCACGGCCGGCCCCACGCCGCCTCGGCCCAGATCGCACCGCAGATCACGCCGGCGCTGAACAGCGGGAACGCCACGATCACGGTGCCGTAGGCCACGCGATCGAGCACCTGCGCGGAGGGCAGGGCCTCGACCAGCCGGCCCGGGAAGCCCGACGATGCCTCCACAGTCCCGTCCGGCCGCTCGTAGCGGCGCCGGAACAGGTACAGCAGGCTGGCCACACCGGAGACGAGGAAGATGCCCGAGCCGATCGACACGATCGACACGTGGATCGCGAGCCAGTAGGACTTCAGCGCGGGCACCACGGGGCCCGCGGTGGTGTACAGCACGCCCTCGGCGACGAACATCAGCGCCAGCACCGGGAGCAGCACGAACACGAGGATCGGCCGGGTCTCGGACTTGCGGAGCATGATCAGTGCGGCGAGCACCGCACCCGCGCAGGTGATGGTCACGAACTCGTACATGTTGCCCCAGGGCATGCGACCGGTGGCGATACCGCGGGAGACGATCGACGCGACGTGCAGTAGCAGGCCCGCCACGACCACCGCGTAGCCCATCCGGCCGATCCGCTCCGACCGGGAGCGACGCGGACCGTCGTCCACGACGACGCCGGGCGTGCCGGCCGTGGCGATGGGCGCCCCGCCCGCGGCGACGAGCTCCCGGCTGCGGTCACGGGCCGCGGTCGCGGTGACCCGGGTGGTCGCGAGTTCGATCACCAGCAGCACCAGGGCGACCGCGTAGATCGCGGTGGCGCTGAGGAACATCGTCTCGGCGTACCCCGCGAGGGTCGTGTTGGTCGTCGGTCCCATGGTCAAGCCACCTTCTCACCGTTGCGGCCGACGAGGCGGTCGGCCAGTGCATCGAAGTCTTCGTTCCATCCGGCCTGGTCGGTGCGGGCCAGTCCGGCGATCTCCATCACGGTACCGCCGCCCTCGCGCGGGGTCAGCCGCACGAACACCCGTCGCCGTTTCACCGTCAGCGAGACGATCAGCCCGCCGAGCATCCCGATCGCGAAGAGCAGCGTCCAGTTCTGCGCGGGATTGTGGCTGACCTGCAGCGCGGCGAAGTTGGTCACGCCGTCGAAGCGCACCTGCGTGCCGTCCTCGAGCGTCGTCGACTGGCCGACGTCCAGGTTCACGCGGGCCTTCTTCTCGAGCCGTCCGGAGTCGATCTGGTCCCGGCTGAGCGAGAAGATGTTCTGCGGCTTGCCCGAGTCGAGGCCGGTATCGCCCTCGTAGACGTCGATCGCGACGGCCGGGTCGTTCGGCGCCGGGAACCGCGAGGTCAAGAGGGACCCGTTGAGCTGCTTCGTGGGGGCGAGCAGGCCCTCGATCCCGATCTGCTTGGTGCGGCGCTCGTCCTCGGTCTTGTACAGCTCGGCCGGCGGGTCGAAGCGCAGCGCGCCGGAGCTGAGGAAGTAGACCTTGTCCTGCGGCGCGAACTGCATGGTCTGGGTACGGGTCTGCCCGCCCGGGTAGGTCACGGTGAACGTGCCGGCGTAGCCGTGGCCGAGCATGTAGACGCGCACGCCCTCCATGCGCAGGGGCTTGTTCACCTCGATCGTGAACTTCTTCCACGTGCCGTCGCGCAGGCCGTCGCGGTCCTGGTAGGAGGCGTTCGTGGAGAACATGTCGGGCTGCGCGTTCGGCAGGAAGGTGGCGTTGACGGCGTCCGCCTTGATGCAGAAGGGTGCGAGCCCGGTGCCGTCGACGAGGTTGCCCGCGCGGAAGTTGTCGTAGTTCGACGAGGTGTTGCAGAAGCCCTCGTCGCCGGCGATCACGATGCGCGAGCCCTCGTAGCCGAACTGCTGCCCGACGCCGATCGCCACGAGGATGCCCAGCAACGACGCGTGGAAGAGCAGGTTGCCCGCCTCGCGGAGGTAGCCCTTCTCGGCGGAGACGGTGACGGTGGCGCCGCCATCGGTGCCGGCCTCGGCCGCCGTTTCCACCCGGGAGATCTTGCGCCAGCCGCGAAGTCCGGCGAGCGCCGTCCGCGCCGCGGTCTCCGGGTCCTCGTCGCTCTCGCGGATGGTGTGCCGAGGCAGGCGGGACAGGTTGCGGGGAGTGTTGACGGGGGCCGTGCGCAGCGCGCGGACGTGCTCGAACAGCCGCGGCAGGATGCAGCCGACGAGTGAGACGAACAGCAGCGCGTACACGGCGGTGAACCACACCGACTTGAACACGTCGAAGAGCTGCAGCTTGTCCATGATCTCGCCGACCGTGCCGTGGTCGGCGATGTACTTGGCGGTCGCGGCGCCGTCGATGTCGCGCTGCGGCAGCAGCGCGCCGGGCATGGCCGCCACGGCGAGCAGGAACAGCAGGACCAGCGCCGTCTTCATCGAGGTCAGTGAGCGCCAGGTGTTGCGGACCGTGGCGATCGCGCGGCGCAGCGGCGACTGCCGCTGCGGGCTCGACGGCGGGACCGGCGGGTTCGGGTGTTTCGTCAAGGTACTCATATGGGCATCACCGTGTCGGAGACGAAGAGGCGGCGCACCAGGTCGATGAACTCGGCCCAATAGCCGGTGACCAGCGCGACGCCCACCGCGATCATCAGCACTCCGCCGAGGATCTGGATGCGGCGCGAGTTGCGGCGCAACCACCCGACCGCGCGGACCGCCACCGTCGACCCGAGGGCCAGGATGATGAAGGGCAGACCGAGCCCCGCGCAGTAGGCGACGATGAGGACCGCACCGCGGGCGGGTTCGGCGTCCGTGCCGACGACGATCGACAGGATCCCCGCCAGCGTCGGGCCGATGCACGGGGTCCAACCGAGCGCGAACACTCCGCCCAGCAGGGGCGCGCCCGCGAGGGTCGTCCACTGCCGCGGCGCGAACCGGACGTCGCGCTCGAGCATCGGGACGAGGCCGATGAACGCCAGGCCCATGACGATGGTGATCACGCCCCCGATGCGCATGAGCGTGTCGGCGTTGAGGGCGATCGACGTGGCCAGCCCGAAGACCGACATGGTCATGAGCAGGAAGACCGCGGTGAACCCGGCGACGAACAGCACCGCCGCGCCCATGACGCGCCACCGTCCGGCGCGCACGCCCGCGCGGGCCTCGTCGACGGTGGCGGCCGGCGCCTCCGCCCCGACGAGCCCGGCCAGGTACGACAGGTAGCCCGGCACGAGCGGGACGATGCACGGCGAGGCGAAGGAGACGAGCCCCGCGAGCAGGCACGCGCCGAGCGCGAGCAGCAGCGGGCCCGAGACGGCCGCGGTGGCGAAGGCCTCTCCCATCAGCCCTCCCCCAGTACCTTCTCGACGGTGCCGAGCAGTTCCTTCTCGCCGACCGTCGTGAGGTACGACGCCGCCACCCGGTGCTTGCGGTCGAGGACGAAGGTCATCGGCACGACGGTCGTCGGGTACTGCTCGCCGATGGCCAGCAGCGCGCGGCCGGGCGGGTCGTAGATCGACGGGTAGGTCAGGCCCTGGGAGCCGATGAAGTCGCGGGCGGCGTCGTCACCGGCGGTCTCGCGGACGTTGATGCCGAGGAACTGCACTCCGCGGTCCTTGGTGGCGAGGTAGGTCCGTTCCAGCTCGGACGACTCGAGGCGGCACGGCGCACACCAGCTGCCCCACACGTTGATGACGACGACCTTGCCGTCGTAGTCGGAGAGCTTGAGTGTGGTCTTCTCGTCCATCACGCTGCGCCCGGACAGGTTCTCGACGGTGCTGCGCTTGTCGGGCTCGTAGAACTGCCGGACCTTGCCGCCGGGTGCGATGACGCCGCCCTTGGCCGCCTGGTCGGAGTACTGGACGCAGCCGGACGCGCCGAGGGCGACCGCGCCGAGGACCACGAGGGCGGCGGCGCGGCGGGCGAGCCTCACGCGCCCGTGATCCGCGGGTCGGACGCTCCCGCGGGTTCGGAGTACACGAGGTCGACGAGGGCGTCGCCGTCGTAGACGAGGCTGGTCAACGACGCCAGGGAGCACTGCCGCTTGCGCGGATCGTGCCAGAGCCGCTTGCCCTCGAGGTAGCGCCGCAGGGTCACGACCGGCAGCTGGTGGCTGACCAGCACCGCCTCGTGGCCGCGGGCCCGCTCGCGGGCGATGTCGACGACGCCGAGCATGCGGTGCGCGATCTGGAGGTAGGGCTCGCCCCACGACGGGGTGAACGGATCGCGCAGCTTGGCCCAGTGCTTGGGCTCGCGCAGCGCACCGTCGCCGACGGACACCTTGAGCCCCTCGAACTGGTTCCCCGCCTCGATGAGCTCCTCATCGGTGATGATCGCCAGGCCGTGGGCGGCGGCGATCGGCGTCGCGGTCTCCTGTGCGCGCTGCAACGGCGACGCGAACACGGCGGTGATGTCGTGGTCGGCCAGCGCGTCCGCGACCTTGCGCGCCTGGGCGCGGCCGGTGTCGGACAGGCGGAAACCGGGGAGGCGGCCGTAGAGGATGCCGTCGGGGTTGTGCACCTCGCCGTGCCGCATCACGTGCACGATCGTCTGCGTCATCTTGTGTTCTCTCCTACCGGGGCTCACTGCTTCGCCGCGGCGGCGGCGCGGGCGGCGGCGGGCAGGGCCGCCTCGATGGACTCGAAATCGGTGTCGGTGAGCGCCGCGGAGACGAACCACGCCTCGAAGGCGCTCGGCGGCGGGTAGACGCCCTGCTCGAGCAGCGCGTGGAAGAAGGGCGCGAACCGGAAGGTCTCGGCGGCCTTCGCCTGGTCGTAGTTCACGACCGGGCCGTCCGTGAAGAACACGGAGACCAGGTTGCCCGCGTACTGGACGTGGTGCCGCACGCCCTCGGCGGTGAGCGCGTCGCCGATCAGTCCGCCGAGCCGGATCGAGTTGGCGTTGAGCTTGGCGTACACCTCGTCGGTGGCGTTCCGGAGCGTCGCGAGACCCGCGGCCACGGCGACGGGGTTCCCGGAGAGCGTTCCGGCCTGGTAGACGGGGCCGAGCGGGGCGAGCCGGTTCATCACCTCGGCGCGGCCGCCGAAGGCCGCCGCGGGAAGGCCGCCGGACATGACCTTGCCGAAGGTGAACAGGTCGGCGTCGACGGGCTCGAGCCCGTACCAACCGGCCTTGCTGACGCGGAAGCCGGTCATGACCTCGTCGAGGATGAGCAGCGCACCGTCGGCCTCGGTGATGTCGCGCAGGCCCTGGTTGAACCCGGCCTGCGGCGGCACGGCGCCCATGTTGCCGGCGGCGGCCTCGGTGATCACGGCGGCGATCTGGCCCGGGTACCGCGCGAAGGCCTCGCGCACCGCGTCCAGGTCGTTGTAGGGCAGGACGACGGTGTCCTGCGCCTGCGCTCCCGTCACGCCGGGGCTGGTGGGCAGGCCGAGGGTGGCGACGCCGGAGCCCGCGTCGGCCAGCAACGCGTCGACGTGGCCGTGATAGCAGCCCGAGAACTTGATGATCTTGGCGCGGCCCGTGACGCCGCGGGCCAGGCGCACGGCGCTCATGGTGGCCTCGGTGCCGGAGTTGACCAGGCGGATCCGCTCGACGGGGGCGACCCGCGCGATGAGCTCCTCGGCGAGCTCGACCTCGGCCTCGGTGGGGGCGCCGAAGCTCAGCCCGGTCGTGGCGGCGCGCTGCACGGCCTCGACGACGGCGGGGTGCGCGTGGCCGAGGATCATGGGGCCCCAGCTGGAGACGAGGTCGACGTAGGTGTTGCCGTCGGCGTCCGTGAGCTGCGAGCCCGTCGCGCTGGTGATGAACCGCGGGGTGCCGCCGACGGCGGAGAACGCGCGAACCGGCGAGTTCACACCGCCGGGAATCGAGCGGGCCGCGCGGTCGAACAGTGCGGCGCTGGCCTGGGTCTGGGGAGAACTCACGACCTCCAGTGTCCCAGGCCGAAGCAAATCGTCAACTACAGGGTGTAGGAGAAGTCGCCGAGTGCGGGCATTTCGGGTGCGGGAAACCATCCGCACCCGGAAAGCGCGAGCGCACCCGGCATGCCGGGTGCGACCGGGTGATCTGGGTGCGGGAGGCCATCCGCACCCGAAATGCGCGGCCGCCATCGACAAGATCTCTCTCGCGACGGCGCATCGCGATCGGTAGTATCGACCGTATGAGCAGCGAGATCACCAACCGCAGGTCGGCGTCGGGACAGCCGCGCCGAGCCGCAGCGGCCGGGGATCCGAGCCGGTCCGAGGAGTACTCCGAGGCGGCGTACCGCTCCGCCGTGCTCGAGGCTGCCGAGTTCGTGGCCGACCGATCGCGCGAGCTCAACCGCCGACTGGCATGACCTCGGTCTTCCTGACCCCGGAAGCCGTGCTTCTGGTGGGCGGCGTCGCCACGGGATTCCCACTCAACATCCGTGACCAGGGCAATTTCGATTCCGCTGTACTGCGGCCCCGCACGACGATCTTCGGCGCTGACGCCTACCCGACGCTGTACGCCAAGGCTGCCGCGCTGATGCAGTCGATCGCCCGGAACCACCCGTTCGTAGACGGAAACAAACGCACCGCGTGGGCGTCCGCGTGGGCCTTCCTCCGACTCAACGGCGTGAACCTCGCCGCGGACTACGACGTGGACGACGCAGAGCGATTCGTCCTCGACGTGGCCGTCGGCGCGATCGAGGACATCGAGGCGATCGCAGGACGGTTCGCGGAGTTCGCAGAATCAGCTTCCACCTGATCCCAGCCACCGACCACCTATAGTGGAACAGGTTCCACATACCGGGGCCGCACATCATCGCCGATGCACTGGGGGCACGACCAATGGAACGACTCAGCGGACTGGACGCGTCCTTCCTGTACCTGGAATCGCGCTCCCAACTGATGCACGTGTCCGGGCTGCTCGAACTCGACCCTGGCACCGTCGAGGGCGGCTACCGCTTCGAGGACCTGCAGTCCGAGCTGGCGCGGCGCATCACGGGCATGCCCGCGTTCCGCCGCAAGCTGCACGACTCGGTGGTCAACCTCGACCACCCCGTGTGGGTCGAGGACGAGTCCTTCGACATCGAGGCGCACGTGCACCGCATCGCGGTCCCGGCGCCGGGCGGGCAGCAGGAGCTCGCCGATCTGTGCGCGCACATCGCCGGCCAGGCCCTCGACCGCAGCAAGCCGCTGTGGGAGATGTGGGTCATCGAGGGGCTCGCGGATGGGAAGATCGCCGTGATGCTGCGCATGCATCACGCGGGCGTCGACGGGGTGACGGGCGCCGGCCTGATGGCCCAGCTCTGCTCGCTGACCCCGGAGCCGCCCGCCCTCGACCCCGATCAGGTGGCGCGCACCACCGGCGGCGCGCCCCTGCTCGCCCTCGCCGCCGACGGCGCGAAGAACGTGCTGCTGCGCCCGCTGTCGCTGGTCTCGCTGCTCCCCCGCACGCTGCCGGTCCCGGTCAAGTGGTGGACCCGCGCGCGCCGCGGCGCCGCGATGCCCGCCCCGTTCAGCGCGCCCCGCACGTCGCTGAACAGCGCGATCACGGGCCACCGCTCGATCGCCTTCGCCTCCGTGCCGCTCAGCGACGTGAAGCGGGTCAAGGACCACTTCGGCGTGAAGATCAACGACGTGGTCCTCGCCGCCTGCTCGGGCGCGATGCGCGAGTTCCTGCACGACCGCGGCGAGCTGCCCGAGCAGCCGCTGGTCGCGATGATCCCGGTGTCGGTGCACGAGGCGGAGATCGGCGCGACGCTGGTCGAGGGCTCGAACAAGGTGACCGGCATGTTCACCCGCATGACCACCGACGTGGACACCCCCGTCGAACGCCTCGAGGCGATCCGCGAGCGCGTGGCGACGAGCAAGGAGCACCACGGCGAGCTCGACGACAACCTGCTGCGCTCCTGGGCGCAGTTCGCGCCGGCGTCGATCATGTCGCTGGGCGCGAAGCTGTACGGCGAGAACAACCTGCCCGAGCTGCACCCGGTGATCTACAACCTGGTGATCTCCAACGTGCCGGGCCCGGACTTCCCGCTGTACTTCCTCGGCGCGCGGATCCACTCGATGTACCCGCTCGGCCCGGTGTTCCACGGCGCGGGCCTCAACGTGACGGTGTTCTCGCAGGAGGGCACACTGAACATCGGCGTGATCGCCTGCAAGAAGCAGGTACCCGACCCGTGGCCCATCGTCCGTGCCTTCGAGCGCGACATCGCGGCCCTGGTCGCCGCAGTCGACGAGGGGACGGAACCATGACCGACGGTCCGCGCGTACGGATCGATGCCGGCGAGCTCTCGGGGCTCGACCAGGGCACGGTGCACGCCTTCCGCGGCATCCCCTACGCGCGGCCGCCCGTCGGTGCGCTGCGCTACCGGGCACCGCAGCCGGTCGAGCCGTGGGACGGGGCCCGCGATGCCACCGCGTTCAGCGCGGCCGCGCCGCAGAACAAGAAGTACACGCTGGTCGGCTTCCGCGAGTACCAGCCCACCAGCGAGGACTGCCTCACGCTGAACGTGGTCACCCCCGCGCGGCCGGCCACCACGCCGCGCCCGGTGATGGTGTTCCTGCACGGCGGTGCCTATCTCATGGGCAGCTCCGCGACACCGCTCTACTACGGCAACTCGCTCGTCGAGCGCGGCGACGTGGTGTTCGTCTCGATCAACTACCGCCTCGGCGCTCTCGGCTACCTGGACCTCACGGAGTTCTCCACGGACGAGCGCCCGATCGACGGGAATCTGGGCCTGCGCGACCAGGTCGCGGCACTGGAGTGGGTGCAGCGCAACATCGCGGTCTTCGGCGGCGACCCCGGCAATGTCACGATCTTCGGCGAGAGCGCCGGCGGCAACTCCGTGACCACGCTGCTCGCGGTGCCCGCCGCCCGCGGCCTGTTCCACCGCGCGATCGCGCAGAGCTCCGCGCCCGAGCTCACCGTCGACGCCGTCACCGCCCGCGGCTGGGGCAAGCGCTTCGTCGAGATCATCGGCGGGCCGGAGAAGATCGACACCAGCACCTCCGAGGAGCTGGGCCGGGCCGGGAACCACCTGATGGGCGAGCTCAACCGGGAGCAACTCGGGGTCATCCCGTACGGCCCCACGGTCGACGGTGACGTCCTCCCGGAGGATCCGGAGCTCGCGATCGCAGCCGGACGGGGCGCCGACGTCCCGCTGATCATCGGCACCAACCGCGCCGAGGCCACGCTGTTCACCAAGATGCCCGGCATGGGGAAGCCGACGGCGGAGCGCGCCGCGCACACCCTCGGCGCCGAGCCGGACCGGTTCGGCCCGCTGGCCGCGGCGTACTCGGGCTTCCCGGGCATCCCCGCGATCAATCGGATCATCGGCGACTACATGTTCTGGGCACCGTCGTTGCGCATCGCGCAGGCGCACGCGCGGCACGCGCCCACGTACTTCTACCGCTACGACTTCTCCCCGAAGACGCTGGATCTGTTGGGCTACGGCGCCACGCACGCGACGGAGCTGATGGCGGTGTTCGGCGTGTACCACGGAACGACGGGGTGGGTCCTCGGCGCGCTCGGCGACCGTCGCATCGCCATGCGCGTGTCCGACGGTATGCAGCGCGACTGGATCACCTTCGCCCGCACCGGCCGCCCTGCGAGCGAGTGGCCCACCTACAACGGCACCTCCCGTGCCACGCTGGTGATCGACGACCGCAACCGCATCGTCTACGACCCGTCCCCCGAGATCCGTCGGGCCTGGGAGAACTTCACGGGGTGACGAGCCCTATCCCGACGGTGCACTCCGTCGGGACGTCTGACGTCCGCGCGACACTCGGATTTCGTCCAGCTCGGACAGCGAGTCCACCGTGGACAAAATCCGAGGGTCGCCCTCCCGACGCTGGCGGACCCGGCGAACACCGCCCGCTTCCGGTCCGTGGCCCGCCCGGCGAGCAGCGACGCAGGCATACTCGGGATGTGAACACCGTCGTGGAGACCGAGTCGGGAGCCGTGCGCGGCGTGGCACGGGGCGCGGTGCTGGCGTGGCGCGGCATCCCCTTCGCGGCGCCGCCCGTGGGCGAGCTGCGCTGGCGCGCGCCGCAGCCGGCACCGTCGTGGTCCGGGGTCCGGGACGCGGACGACTTCCGCAACGCCGCGGTGCAGCACCCGAAGAGCACCCCCGTGGGGCTCGGGAAGTACCAGCCGGTCGATGAGGACGCTCTGACGCTCAACGTGGTCGCCCCGGCGGAGCCGTCGGCCACACCCCGCCCGGTGATGGTGTTCATCCACGGCGGCGCCTACCTCATGGGTAGCTCGGGAACGCCGCTCTACTACGGGAACTCGCTCGTCGAGCGCGGCGACGTGGTGTTCGTCTCGATCAACTACCGCCTCGGCGCCCTCGGCTACCTGGACCTCACGGAGTTCTCCACCGAGCGCCGCCCGATCGACGGGAACCTGGGCCTGCGCGACCAGGTCGCGGCACTGGAATGGGTGCAGCGCAACATCGCCGCGTTCGGTGGCGACCCCGACAATGTCACGGTGTTCGGCGAGAGCGCCGGCGGCAACGCCGTCACCACACTCCTGGCGACTCCGGCCGCCCACGGCCTGTTCCACCGCGCGATCGCCGAGAGCTCCGCCCCGGGGCTGACGACGGACCTGCAGACCGCCCGATCCCGCGGCCGACTCTTCCTCGAACTACTCGGCGGCGCAGCACAACTGGGGACCGACGCGATGCTCGTCTCCCGCGCCGGCCACCACACGATGCGCAGGCTGGAGAAGGAGCAGCCGGGCGTGGTCCCGTACGGCCCCGTCGTCGACGGTGACTTCCTCCCGGAGGACCCGACTCTCGCCATCGCCGCCGGACGGGGCGCCCGGGTGCCGTTGATCATCGGCACCAATCGCGATGAGGGCACGATGTTCACGCGCTCCGGGCAGCTCGCCGAGCCCTCGGTGGACGTGATGGCCCGGACGCTGAACGCCGCACCCGACCAGATCGCGGCGATCGGGATGGCGTACCCGGGGTTCCCCGGAAAAGCGGCATGGCAGCGACTGTTCGGCGATCACGAGTTCTGGGCACCGTCGGTCCCCATCGCCGAGGGGCACAGCGCCCACGCCCCCACGTTCATGTACCGCTACGACTACGTCCCGACCGCCTTGCGCGCCGCGGGCCTCGGCGCGAGCCACGCGAGCGAGCTGCTCGCGGTGTTCGGTGTCTTCGCGGGCAAGGGCCGGGTCCTCGCGCTCGGCGATCGGCGCACCGCAGCGCGCGTGACCACCGAGGTGCAGCGGGACTGGATCGCGTTCGCCCGCACCGGGCGGCCCTTCTCCGACTGGCCGCAGTACGACGGTGCCGCGCGCCGCACGCGCATCATCGCCGCACAGTCCCGGGTGGAGGACGATCCGGATGCGACGCAGCGTCGCGCGTGGGCCGCCTCCGGCCTGCCCGGGACCGCGCTGCCGGTCGGCGACCGCACCGGCCCTCTCGCCTGAGTCCTC
The DNA here is from genome assembly GCF_001575205.1 of Tsukamurella pseudospumae. Lineage (GTDB taxonomy): Bacteria > Actinomycetota > Actinomycetes > Mycobacteriales > Mycobacteriaceae > Tsukamurella > Tsukamurella pseudospumae. Next base: position 87,581 of record NZ_LSRE01000014.1, on the reverse strand, counting down.
GCCAGTACCGTTACCGGCCGGTAGGGTCGGAATCATGACGAATCCGGCACCGTCGCCCGAACTGACCGCAGCGCTGCGCGCCATCCTGGACGGCCGGTGGGCCGCGACGAGGGACACCGTGCGCGCCCAGATCGAGGACGGGAACGTGGTTCCCAAGACCGGCCTGAGCCTGGACGAGTACCGCGAGCTGATGCTGGGCCAGATGAAGGACATGGTGCCGCTGGGCTTCCCGGCCGACGGCTTCCGCGTCGAGCACGGAGGCACGGGCGACGTGGGCGCCGCCGTCACGGCGATCGAGACGCTCGGCTACGGCGATCTGTCCCTCATGGTCAAAGCGGGTGTGCAGTGGGGCCTGTTCGGCGGCGCCGTCGAGAACCTCGGCACCCGGTACCACCACGACCGGTACGTCAAGGGCCTGATCGAGCTCGACGTGCTCGGGTGTTTCGCGATGACGGAGACGGGCCACGGCTCCAACGTCCAGGAACTGGAGACCACCGCCACGTACCTCCCGGAGACCGGCGAGTTCGAGATCCACTCCCCCACGTCCAGCGCTCGCAAGGACTACATCGGCGGCGCCGGCGCGCACGCTCGCTACGCGTCGGTGTTCGCCCAACTGATCACGGGCGGCCCGGGCGAGGAGCCGAAGGGCCGTGGTGTGCACTGCTTCGTGGTGCCGATCCGCGATGAGAACGGCGCCGACCTGCCCGGTGTCACCACCTCCGACTGCGGATACAAGGGCGGCCTGCCCGGCGTGGACAACGGCCGCATCGTCTTCGATCATGTGCGTATCCCGCGGGCGGAGCTGCTGAACCGCTACGCCGAGGTCGCCGAGGACGGCACCTACTCCAGCCCCATCGAATCCGACAGCAAGCGGTTCTTCACCATGCTCGGCACGTTGATCCGCGGGCGCGTCACGGTGGGAGCGGCAGCGGGCGCGGCGGGCCGGCTCGGGATCACGCTGGCCACCAAGTACGCGCTGGTGCGCCGCCAGTTCGATGCGCCGGGCGGCGCGGGCGAGCTGCTGCTCCTCGACTACCGCACGCACCAGCGTCGCCTGCTTCCGCTCGTGGCCCGCGCGTACGCCTTCGCCATCGCCCAGAACGAGCTCACCGCGGAACTGCACGAGCTGCAGTCCGGCGATCCGGATGCGGTGGACCCGGCGTACGCCCGCGAGATCGAGGGCAAGGCGGCGGGGATCAAGGCCGGTCACACCCGCCTGGCGTCCGACGCGATCAGCGCCGCGCGCGAGGCCTGCGGCGGCGCCGGCTACCTGTCGGAGAACCGGCTTCCACTGCTGCGCGGCGACATCGACGTCTTCACCACCTTCGAGGGCGACAACCTGGTGCTCACGCAGCTGGTGGCGAAGGAGCAGCTCACCGCCTACGCCTCCGACGTCCAGGGCCTCGACGCCGTGGGCTGGGTGCGGTTCGTGGCGAACATGGCCAAGGACGTGGTGCTGGAGAAGACCGCCGCCCGCCAGGTCGTGCAGACCCTGCTCGACGATTCGGACGAGGACACCGAGGAGAGCGAGCTCACCCACCCCGGCACCCAACTGCGCCTGCTCCGGAACCGGGAGAACCACCTGCTGCGCACCGCGGCCGACCGCATGCGTCGCGCCAAGGATCCCGACGAGGATCCGCTCGCGGTGTTCACCGAGACGCAGGACCACCTGATCAAGGTGGGCGACGCGCACATCGAGCGGATCGTGCTGGAGTCCTTCGTCGACGTGATCACCGACGTCAAGGACCGGCAGACCCGTGACGCGCTCAAGCTGATGCGCAACCTGTACGTGTACTCGTTGCTCGAGCGCGACCTCGGCTGGTACCTCATGCACCGCCACGTGTCGGTGGAGCGCGCCAAGGCGATCCGCCGCGGCGTCAACGAGCTGTGCGGCAAGGCCCGTCCGATCGCCGAGTCCCTCGTGGACGCGTTCGGCGTTCCGGCTGCGGCCCTGGACGTCCCGATGCTCGATCCCGCCAACAGCGTCTCCGTGCGTTAGCGGGGTCCGACGGTGCCGCCCACGCCCGAGTGGCGCGACGCGCACGCCCGCCTCGGGCGCGAACTGCGCCGCGCCACGCGGGATCCGTGGTGGCGGCGGCCCCGTCGGCCGCCGATCGCATCGGTATCCGATCTGCCCAGGACCGACGCTGACTACCCCGAAGCCGTTCCGGTGCTGCTCGATTGGCTGGAGCACACGGCTGAGCACACCGGCATCGATGACGTCCGCGAGGTCCAGATCTTCCGTACCGGCCTCTGCCACGCGCTGACGATGCGCTGCGCCGTCGGCACCCGGGCTGTGCCGCTGATGATCTCGGCGCTGTACACCGACACCTCACTGCATCCGTCGATTCTCGCGAGCTACACCCAGGCGGCTCAACAGATCGCGGAACCGTCGGACTACACGAGGTTCCGCGAGATCGCCCTCGACCGGTCAATCGGCTACGGCCGCGCCCCGATCCTGGAGTGGCTCTTCGAGATCGATGTCGACGACGCCCTCGTCGTGAACATCGGCGAGCTCGACGACCCGACGGTCCGCGCCTACATCCTCCGGTCCTTCCGGCACGGCAAGAACTCCCGTCGCCCGGCCCGGCTCCAGGCCGTCGTCGCGCCGTACGTCACCGATCCCGAGACCGAGGTCCGCACGTAGGCCAAGGCCCTCCTCAAGCGCTTCTGACGTCACACCACCCGCACGATCGGACCCGCGACCGCCCCGGTGTAGATCCCCGATCCGACTGACGTCACCTGCACACCGCTACCGAGCTCGCGACTGGACCAGCCGTCGTGACCCTCTGCCTGAATCTGCGGGCCGTAGTCCGACAGCACGAGGAGCCGCTTCCCGTCCGTACCGAAGAGCGTGAGTTTGATGTTCTCGTACTTCGCGGTGAGCACCGACTCCGCGGTGAACAGATCGAGCGCCTGGAAGGGCCCGTTCTCCGGACCGACCACGATCTGCCGGCCCAGCGCGGTGTATCGGGTCGGCTGGTTCGTTCGTACGACGGAACCGTCCAGATCTCTGGTCCAGAGCACGGTTCCGGTGTCGGGATTCACCACAGCGACCCGGCCGCTGTTCGCAACATTGAACGCGGGCAGTGAGGGCGGCGCGTTCCCCGGCTTGATCGGCCAGATGCCGTTGGCATTCTCGAACGTTCCGCGGCGCCTGCCGTCGAGATCGTAGAACTCCGCCGACCACTTCTGTGAGCCGCCCGCACCCCTGGACGTCGTGACCAGGGAGAAGCCGCCTTGGAACGGCCCCCACGCCGTGTCGCCCGGCGCCTCCGCGAGAACCTTCCCATCGGTCAGTCGCAGGATGCGGAGCGTCGAAGTGTCCTTGACGAGCGGATCGGTCGACTTCGCCGTCGTGGTCACCGCCACCACTCCCGCGCTGGCACCTCCTTCAACCGACGTCGCATCCGCGGGCACCGTCCACGCGACCGATCCATCCGCCCGGAGCACTCGATCTCCCACCTTGGGGGGCCGCGGCCGAGCACCGTCGTGGCCGCCCCATCCGCCGACGAAGACTCCGTTCGCCGCGACGGGCGACTCGATCGACCTCGCGATCGGGATGGCCTTGCGAGCGACCAGATCGACCGCCAGGAGACCCGAGTCACTTCCACTCCCCGTGGCACACAGCGCAGCCCGCCCCGTCACTGCGCACTGTTGGGCGGGCTCACCGTTCCCCGGCATCGGAACCGTGAACAGCGACTTCCCCGAGGCCGCATCGAGTACGTCGATCACTGTGCCCGGATAGTAGGTCACGAGAGCGCGCTCATCGTCCGCTCCCAGCAGTCGACTCCATCCGCCTGCAGGGCCCTGGAAGGTCCATCGTGACGTCGTGGGTGCGCCGTTCAGCGAGGGCATCAGCGGTGTCGCGAGAATCGGCGTGAGCTTCGCAGCCTCACTCGACACGGCGTCGTCACCGCTGCCCTTCCCGCGGTTCCCGATCACGACCGCCACACCCACGATCAGGGCGATCACTGCGACGATCGCGACCCCGGCGATGACCGGGCCGCGCCGACGCGACCGAGCGGGCTCCGCTGTCCGCCCGTGCGCGCGTGGCACCACCGTCGGCGCACCGGCCGGGTACTCCCCGCGCGCCACCGTGCGGTCGGTGTCCGCACTCACGGGTCCGACCGCCGGCGCGGATTCGCCGGCATGTGACAGCGCTTCGGCGAGGTCGGCCGCGAACGCACCGGACGACGGATACCGGTCCGCCGGCGACTTCGCGGTGGCCCGTGCCAGAGCCGCGTCGACCGCCGCCGGGAGGCCCGGTCGCAGCGTCCGCACCGACGGCAACGGTTCGCCCAGGTGGCCCGCCATCACGGTGGCGGCATTGGTACTCGCGTACGGCGCACTCCCGGTCAGAAGCTGAAATGCTGTGCAGCCGAGCGAGTACTGGTCCGATCGGCCGTCGAGCGGAAGCCCCCTGAGTTGTTCCGGGGACGCGTAGTTCAGAGTTCCGACGGTGACGCCCGTCCCGGTCAGGTCGGACGACTCGGCGCCCATCCGGGCGATCCCGAAGTCGCTGAGGAGCACCCGCCCCGTGGTGCTCATCAGAATGTTGGCGGGCTTCACGTCGCGGTGGACGAGCCCGGTCGAGTTCGCCGCGTCCAGCGCTGCGGCGGCCTCCGTCACCACCCGCGCGGTCCGCGCCGCGTCCAATGGGCCGTGGGACCGCACCAGGTGTGCGAGGTCCTCGCCGTCCACGAGTTCCATCGCGATCCACAGGTGGCCGTCGAACTCGCCCCGGTCGTACACGCGGACGATCGCCGGGTGCACGAGCCCAGCAGCGAGATCGGCCTCCCGCTCGAACCGTGCCCGGAACGCCGGATCCGCCGCGAACTGCGGCAACAGCACCTTCAACGCATCCGACCGCGGTAGTCGCGGATGACGAGCGACGTAGACCTCGCCCATCCCACCTGCACCGAGCAAACGCTCGATCACGTATCCCGCGAACTCCGCCCCCGGCTCCAGCGCCACCGCAGCTCCTCCTGTGCACAGCAACGACCACGGTTGGCCATCGCGAAGACCATATCGTTCACCGCTTGACGTCGTCTTGGATCTGAGTTGCGTACGCGGCGAACGTTCCGTCCACCGCGACCTGAGGATGAGGCCCCGAGAATCGATCATGAATTCGTCGGTCTGGGACCGTGGCGTCGTACTGTGACGCCATGGCATCGCAGTCCTACGTCGACCTGCGGCGAGCGCTCGACGACCCGCGCACCGACCCGCAGCTGCTCTTCCATCAGGCCTGCGAGTTGTCGGGGGCGTTCGTTCGCAACGAGCACCTGATCGGCCTGCTCCCGCCGGACGCGCCGCACGTGATGATCGCGGGCTTCGAGCGGGCGGGTGGAGCGGGTGTCGCCGACGCCTACGTCGAGCTCGCGGCGCTGTACGTGACGGGCGGGACGTGGCAGTCGCCGCTGCTGCCCCTCGACGACGCCCGCGCGATCGATCTGTATCGCAGGGCGATCGCCGCCGGCTCCGACGAGGCCCCGTACCTGCTCTCGCGCGCGATCTACCGCGCGGACCGCACCGATGTCGCGCACGAGGCCTGGCGGAAGGCCAAGGCGTTCCAGGTCACCCACCCCGACCGCCTCGATGCCCTGGTCCACGCGGGCTACCTCCTGCAGGCCGGGTTCGGCGTCCCCGAGAATCAGGAGGCTGCCGGGGACTTCTTCACCGAGGCCGCCGGTCGGGGCAGCGCCGACGGTGCCTTCGAGGTCTCGGTCCGCTCGCTGAACGGTGTGGGTGCGGCTCAGGACGACCAGGAAGCGCTGCGCTGGTCGCGGCGCGCGGCCGAGCTGGGCAGCTCCCGCGCCGCCTACAACCTCGGCGCCGCCTACGCCACCGGGCGGTACGGCCTCGTCCGCGACCCCGAGGAATCGCTGCGCTGGTACCTGCGCGCGGCGGAACAGAATCACGGGATGGCGGCCTTCACCGCGGGGGTCATGCTGCTCACCGGCGACGGTGCCCTCCGGCCCGATCCGCCGCGCGCAGCGCGCCTGCTCAGTGACGCCGACTACCTGCTCGGGGAGGGCACCGTCGACCTGCGTCTTGGCGCGATGGGCCTCGAGCGTCCGCTCGGGTGATCCTTCGGGATCGTCGCGGACGGCCCCGGCCCACCGGGCGCGCGACGGCTACCATCGGCCTATGACCGAGTTCAGGACCGCGGGCGGTTGGCTCCTCCTGACGGACGGCGCCGTCGAGATCCACCGCGGCGGCAGGACGGTGACGGTGCCGCTCGGGGACGTCGAGGACATCCGCATCACGGCGGGGTTCGTGCACGTCCAGCGCGTAGGAGCTCCCGCGACCTCCGCTGCGGACCTGTCCGGCGATCCCACCATGATCTCGATCGCACCCGAGCAGTGGCCAGCGGCCGTCGCATTCCGGGACGCGGCCTTCAAGGCCCGTCGCGCCCCGCAGGGGGACCCGTCGCCCGTGCTCCGGCCACCGTCGACCGCCGTGGACGACACGCTGACCAGGCCCGCCGCAGCGCGCCCGAACTACGGTGCCGCGAGCCGCGAACGCCCGGACATCAAGGCCGCCATGTACTGGTTCCGACAACTCGATCCGCTACCGTCCGCGGATCAGTGGTTGGTCGATGCAGTCGGCGACGACGAACTGGTGCTCGGCGCCTTCGAGGTGTGGCGGGTGAAGGACGAGGGGTGGCAGCCGCTGCTCGTCACGGATCGACGGTTGCTCTACGCGACAGCCACACCGACCCCGACGATCCTCGAACTTCCCCTTTCCGTGCTCATCCGGATCACGCAGGGGGAGTCGAACGACGCGGGGCACGTTCAGGTGAACCTCGTCGATCGCACGGGGCAGTACAAGGTGTGGCTGCGGTCGAACTCCGCGTACCACCGCTTCTACCTGACCACGAACAATGCGCGCAGCTTCTCCATCTACGCCGTCGCGCCCGCACCGGAACCGTTGCGCGGCAACGAGGTCGCCGAACAGTACCGGGCCTACTCGGCGTTGATGACCCAGATCGACGCCGGCACGGTGCCCGAAGCGGAGGTCGGGGCGCGGGTCGCGGCGATCTTCGGCGTCGCACCTCCCGAGCAGTCCCCGCGGCGCGACTGGGAATGAATTGCGACGGAGAGCACCATCAGGGCTGCAGCGAGACCCGCCGCCACGGGCTGGTGTCGGCCTCGAGCAGGTAGTGGAGTTCAGCCGCGACGCGGGTGTCCTCGGCCTCGACCTCGGTGACATCGCTCATGGCCAGCCAGAACGCGCGACCGGTGAGCAGGCCGTCGGCGAAGGTCTCCCAGTCCGGGTACTCGGCCTGCGCGCTCCGCAGCGCCGCTCCCATCAGCTGCCACGCCTCGCCCTCGTCGATGAGGCCGGCGGTGAATCCCATGCGCGCCACCACCGGGACCCGCGCGAGATCCCACGCGCGCACGTGCGGGGGCAACGACACCGCACCCAGCCGTCCGAGCAGCTTCATCGCGATGAGCCGATAGATCGCCTCGTGCGCCTCGATCGCCCGCCCGGGATCCTCGCCCACGAGCCGGGCACGCACCGCGATGAACCGACGGTGCTCCTCGAGCGTCAGCGGCGAATCCATGGCCTTGCCATCGCGTTTGGCGATACCCAGTGGCTCCGCGAGCGGGAAGACCACCTCGTAGAGCGGGGAGTGCATCCCGTCGAGCAGCCGACCCACCGTCCGCCGCAGCTCCACCGCGTCCTCGACGCTCCACGACTTCCGCAGGTCCGCCGCGGCCTGCTGCGCGGTGGTGCCCTCACCCCCGTGGCGGGTGCACTCCCGCCACACCGTGTCCACGGCGTGGCTGCAGGTGCGTCCGACGTACGCGCCGAGCGAGAGCGCGCGCAGCTGATTGTCGGTGATCGACGCCCCGGTCCAGTGGAAATCGGACTTGCGGTCACCATTGGGCCACAGCGTGACCTCGGGTCGAGCGGTCATGTCCATAGGTTAGTCACTCGATCGGGGGCCGGAGCGGTACGTCACGCCCGCCCACCGATCCGACCGCGCAGGAACTCCACGGCGCCCGGCGGCACCAGCTCGGAGAAGGTGCTGACGCGCCCGGCGGTGCGCATCGTGATCGTGACGAACGGGCCACGAGCGCGGACGTCGGTCATGTCGGAGTAGTTGAGCGTCGAAATCCCGGCCGGCGAGACGATGGTCATCGTCGCCGGCCCGAAGGTCGAGGTCCAGGGCGCGCCGGACGCGAAGCTGCGCCGCAGCGACCGCCGCGTGACCACGTAGGTGAGGGCCGGTAGCAGCAGGGGAAGCACGAGGATCACGATGTACGGAGTCGCACCGTCGCCGAGCGCGATCAGCGCGGCGCCCAGGGCCAGGCACAGCACCGTCGTCACGATCCACGTCGCCCGGCGCACGACCAGGAGGGCCGACGCACGCGCGATCCGCTCCGCGTCGTGCACTCCCGGCTCCCACACGTGGTGGGGCGCACCGTCGACCTGCATGCCTACTCCTTCGCCGTGCCGTCCGTTCCAGTGTGGACCTCCGGGCTTGGGATGCGCTTGCACCGCGGTTCAATCCCCGCGCAGATCGCGCACCAACTGGAGGGCCTCGGCACCGTCGGGCGGCTCGGTCATCCCGGCGGTGAGGGCCAGCCCCAGGCAGGCACCGCTGATCACGGCGTCGGCGTACTCGAACTCGTCCCCGAAGGGCAGGAAGGGTTTCGCCACCATCAGGGACGCCACGCCGTGCACGATCGTCAGCATGCGCAGCGCGATCGGGCGCGGGTCGCCCGGCGGGTAGAAGCCCACGTCCTGGAGGCGGCGCACCGTCTCCTCCAGGTGGCTGAACGCGGCGTTGTTCAGCACGACGTCCACGTCGGAGGCGGAGTCCGACGGGTCCATCATCGCCAGCCGGTACTGCTCGGGGTTCTCCACCGCGAAGCGCACGAACTCGAGTCCCTGCGCGCGCGCCGCTTCGAGCGGCGTGACGGCGCCTGCGTCGGCCGCGCGGAGGGCATCGTCGAGCTGCTCCAAGTACCGCCCGACGACGGCGTCCAGGAGCGCGCCCTTGTCCGCGTAGTGCAGGTAGATCGACGGTGGCGTGACCCCGACCCGTTGCGCCACCGCGCGAATGGAGACCGCCTCGGCGCTGCCGGTCTCGACGAGCAGTTCCGTGGCGGCGTCGAGGATGTCGGCACCGAGACGGTCACCGTCCCCGCGTTTGCTGCGCCGCCGTCGCTCCTCTGCCATGGCCTACGATTCTCGCAGACCGACGCGGTCGTACAGGCGCTTCAGCGGGGCGGCCGCCCACCAGTTCCACGTACCCGCCACCCGCATGAACGCGGGCACCAGCAGCATGCGGATCAGGGTGGCGTCCAACAGGACCGCGATCATCATGCCCACGCCGAACATCTTCATGAACGACACACCCGCGAATCCGATGGCCGCGAACACGATCGCCATCAGCAGCGCCGCAGCAGTGATCACGCGGCCGGTGCGGGCGATGCCCATCGCGACGGCCTCGTCGTTGGCGGCGCGGTCGTGCGTCGGCGAGTGGTCCCAGAACTCCTTGATCCGGGACAGCAGGAACACCTCGTAGTCCATCGACAGTCCGAACGCGATGCAGAACATCAGCACCGGCATGTTGGCGATGATCGCGCCGGTCACCGTGGTGTCGAGCCCGCCGAGCCAGCCCCACTGGAAGATCGCGACCAGGGCGCCGAACACCGCGGACAGTGAGATCACGTTCATCACCAGTGCCTTCAGCGGCAGTACGAGGCTGCCGGTGAGCAGGAACAGCAGGATGAAGGTGGTCACCGCGATCACGATCAGCACGGTGGGCAGGGTGTCGAGGATCGACTGGACCGAGTCGCGGTTGAGCTGCGCGGACCCGCCGAACGACGCCGGAGCGGGCGCGCGCACCTCGCGCAGCCGATCGAGCTGGTCCGACGCGGCATTGGTCAGCGGGTCGAGCTTCGACGAGACCGTCACCAGGACGGTGCCGTTCGACGCCCGGGAGGTCGGGTCACCGTCGGCGATCCGATGCCCGCCGAGGTACGTGCCGGTCGAGGAGACGACGGTGCCCGTCGACTCGACGGTCGAGAGGCGCGTCGCGTAGTCGGCCACGGCACCGTCGTCGACCTTCTCCGTGAGGACCACGCTGACCTGGCCCGAGGCGTCCTCCGCGAAGTCCGTGCGGATGGTGTCGCCCACCTGGTGCGAGGACGCCGAGGCCGGGAGCACGCGGTCGTCGGGGAAACCGAAATGGATGCTGAGGAAGGGGCTTCCGAGCACCAGCAGGAGCGCGATGAGGGCCAGGCCGACCGGAACGGCGCGCCGCAGCACGCCGCGGGTGAAGCGGTAGAAGAGGCTGTCGTGCGGGTCGGGTTCGGGCCCGCGCCGGCCGATCTTCAGGGCGTCCACCCGGTCGCCGAGGACGGTGAGGATCGCGGGCGTGAGGACGAGCGTGGCGAGCGCCGCGAAGACCACCACCGCCACACCCGCGTACGCGAACGAGCGCAGGAAGTACATCGGGAAGATCGCCATCGCGGCCAGTGAGAGACCGACGATCACGGCGGAGAAGATCACCGTGCGGCCGGCGGTGTTCATGGTGCGGCGCAGCGCTTCCGGCCTGTCACCGCCTGCGGCCACCTCCTCGCGGTAGCGACTGAGGACGAGCAGCGTGTAGTCGATCGCGAGCGCCAGGCCCATCGCGGTGGTGAGGTTGAGCGCGAAGATCGAGACATCGGTGATGGCCGTGAAGGCACGCAGGATGCCGGTGGTCGCGATGATCGCGGCGATGCCGATGAGGACCGGGATGGCCGCCGCCACAAGCCCGCCGAACACCCACACCAGCACGAGGAAGGTGATCGGGATGGCGACCGCCTCGGCGACGAGCAGGTCCTTCGACGACTGGTCGTTGATCTGTGCGTAGCTGTAGGCCTGACCGCCGGGCGTCATCGTGACGGGCGACGGTGCCCCGGGCAGGCTCGCGACGATGGCCTTCGCGTTGAGCGGCGCCTGCGACTCGCCACCCGCGATCGAGGCGACGATGAGCACGGTGCGCTTGTTCTCGCTGAGCAGCATCGGGGTGGGCGCGGAGAAGCCGTCGACCACGCTCTCGACCCGTCCGTCGCCCTTGAGCCGGTCGACCAGGTCACGGCCGTAGGCGGACGCCGGGCCCTCCTGCCCCTCGGGCACGGACACCGCGAGCACGAGCGGGAGGCCGCCGCGGTGGAAGTCGTCGGCCATGTGGTTGTAAGTCTGCATCGCCTCGGCCTGTGGGTCGACGTAGCCCCCGGCCTGCAGCTTGTCGGCGACGCCGGCGCCGGCGAGGCCCAGCCCCGCCAACAGGATCACCGCGAGCAGCAGCACCGCCTTCGCGCGCCGCGCGACCAGCCGCGTGAGTGCGTCGATCATCGTCCGACCTCCCGGAGAGTTGTAATAACGACGTTAAGTTAACAGCGTTATCACAGGGTCCGTCAACCGCCCGGGGTAGGAGATCGAGCATGCTGCCCGCTACACCCCGCCGAGGCGGTTCTCACCGAGGGAGTGCACGAACCGCGGTCCGAGCAGCGCGAGCTCGCGGGTGTACGCATCGGCCCAGCCGCCGAAGGGCACGTGGGCGAGGTACTCGTTGCGGAACCGGTCGTCCTCGGACACCTCGGTGGCACAGAAGTCCGGGATCGCGAGGTCGACGACGGGGCCGCCGCGCTCCACCTCCGCCATGACGAGCGGCGCGTTGGCGCCGAGGAAGTCATCGATGATCCACCCGTCCTCGCCGAGCCACATCGAGTAGCGCACCTTGGCCACGACGTGCTCCGCACGGCGGACGATCTGGCCCGCCACCAGCGCATCGAGCTCCCGCTCGGCCTCGTAGCGGGTACCACTCACGGCCGGCCCCTTGGCCGCCATCGTGCCGGTGGTCGCGTCCGCGAGGGCATCGATGAGCGCACCGGGATCGTCGGTCAATTCCGACGGGGCCGGCCCCTGCACGCGCACCCGGACCGCGTATCCGTCGGCGGCGAACAGGTACGCCTGCACGATGAGCGTGGGCGCCGGATCGAGCGCAGCGGCCTCGGGGACCTCGCGCACGAAGAACTTGCGCTCGAACTCGAAATCCCCGAAACCCTGCTCAGACATGCCTCAACCGTAACCGGTCGAGGTCACACCAGCGTGTAACCGGCTTCCTTCACCGCGGCCTCGACGGCGTCGCGAGTCAGCTCGGCGTCGCTGGCAACGGTGACCGCGCCGGTCTCGACGTTCACGTCCACGTTCGTCACGCCGCCGATCTCCGAGATCTCCTCGCGGACCGATGCCGCGCAGTGCCCGCAGGTCATCCCGGTCACGGTGTAGGTGCTCTCCACTGCCATCTTCCACTCCTCATCTCGGACGGGCCTTTGACCTCTCATGATCCGGCCCACCGTCAAACCAATCATACCCCCTAGGGGTATTTCGTGCCAGCACCCGCCTCACCCGTCGCGGCCGTCAGGAAGCGCCCGATGGCGCCGAACTCGGAGGGTCCCGCCAGCTGCAGCTGCCCGAGCCACACGGCGACCCGCCCCGTGTCCGGGTAGAAGTAGAGCGCCGTCCCCGAGCCCCCGACCCAGCCGTACCGGCCGGGGACGCTCCACGGATGAGCGCGGTCCACGTCGACCGCCCCGCCGTAGCCCCACGCCGCGCCGTCGAGGAAGACATCGCCCGGCTGCGGCGGGACCTGCACTGCCGTCATCGCCGCCACGGACTCGGCGCCGAGCACGCGGACACTGTCGAACTCGCCTCCGCCGCGGAGCATCCCGCCGAACCGGAGCAGGTCGTCGAGCGTCGAGAGCAGGCCGCCGGCGCCGGACTCGAAGACCGGCGGCGGGACGAAGGCACCGTCGGCGGGGTCGACGACCTCGAGCCCGCCGGGACCGTTCATCACGGCGTCGCCGAGCCTCGAGCGCATCGCGTCGGTGGCACGGAAGGCGGTGTCGGACATGCCGAGCGGGCCGAGGACGGCATCGTCGAGCACCTCGCCGAGCGTGCCGCCCGCGGCGCGCGCGAGCAGGACGCCCAGAACATCCGCGCCGGTGTTGTAGGTCCACCCCTCCCCCGGCTGGTGCGCGAGCGGGATCCGCGCGGCCCGGGCGAGCCACTCATCGGGCGGCGGGGTACCGAGCGGGTCCGCCGGCCCCTGGTGCAGGTCGCCCAACAGGGATGCCATCAGCGGCGCGGAGAAATCGGAGATCATCCCGAGTCCGCCGGTGAAGGACATCAGGTGCCGCACGGTGATCGGCCGGACGGCTGGCACGGTGTCGTCGAGCGGGCCGCTCGAGTCTCGCAGCACGCGCGGCTCGGCGAGCTCCGGGAGCCACCGGGACACCGGGTCGTCGAGGCCGACGGTGCCCCGCTCGACGTGCACGAGCGCGGTAGCGGCGAGGATCGGCTTGCCGATCGAGGCGATGCGGAAGACCGTGTCCCGGGACATCGCGACGCCCGGCGCCCGCTCGCCGGCGACGGCGACCTCCAGGTCCGTCGGATCGCCGAACGCGGCCACGGCGCCCGGAAGCCCCTGGGCCACCTCCCGCTCGAGCAGTTCCTGCAGCACGGCACCCTCCCGATCGGATCGTTACGTACGCTGACAAGCATGCCCATTCCCGAGTACGTGCGCAGCATCCGCGAGAAGATCGGCACCGATCTCCTGTGGTTGCCCGGCGTCGCGGCGGTGGTGGTCAACGAGGCGGGCGAGGTCCTGCTGGGCCGCCGCGCCGACACCGGCGAGTGGGCGTCGATCGCCGGCATCCTCGAGCCCGGCGAGCAGCCCGCCGAGGCGATCGTCCGGGAGATACGGGAGGAGGCGGGCGTCGAGGCGGAGGTAGTCGACCTGCTCGCGCTGCGCACCGACGAGCCGGTTCGCTACCCGAACGGCGATGCGGCGCAGTACCTCACGATCTTGTTCCTGTGCCGGTACGTCTCCGGCGAGGCGCACGTCGCCGACGACGAATCCCTGGAGATCGCCTGGTTCGCCCCGAACGCGCTGCCGCCGATGTCCGTCCGGCAGACCGAGCGCGTGCACCGCGGCCTCGCCGCCCTTCGCGGCGACACCCACCTCGCCTGGCGACCGTAGCCGTCCGGCCCGTTCCGACGATTCGATCGATCTACTCGGCGCGGCACTATTTGTCGCCTCGCCTCCCTGGATGGAATTCGTGGCGCCGACCCATCCACATCTTTGGGTACATAACTTCTTCTCTCCACAGCACACCGGTTTCGGCTGCGCTCCGCTGCTCATCGGCGGCGAGGATCAGGGCATGCACGAACTGATTCCCGAGATCGCCGCCCGGAATCGCGCTGCAATGCGCCGCCCACTGCGTCCGCGAGGACTACTACCTCGTCGCGCTCTTCGACTCCGTGCTCCGGATGACCGAACCGCACACCGAGCAGGAGCTCCGGGAGGTCTTCGACGGCGCTCCGCAGCGCGTGCAGCGACTGTTGAACGGTCTCGACCCCGCGGCGCAGTCGGGCACCGAGTCGGTGACCCGGCACCGTCTGCGGCCGGCCAACATCCAGGTCCGCAGCCAGGTGACCATCGCAGAGGTCGGCACGGCGGACCTCCTGGTCGGCGACCGCCTGATCGTCGAATGCGACAGCGACCGCTACCACAACGGCGAGCAGCGCAAGGTGGACGCACGCCGGGACCGGAAGTCGACGATCGGCGGCTACCACGTGCTGCGCATCGACTACAGCGACGTGACGTACGACTGGGACACCGTATTGGCCGACATCATCGACATGGTGCGCTCCCGGCGACATCGCGGGCGGACACGGGTCTAGGAATTCTCATCGAGAGCGGCGGCGCGGAGGATGCGGCCGCGTCGCTCACCTCGATTCGACTTCGGCGGAGCAGGTGACGAGCGACGGGCGACGGCGGGTCGCGCTAGCCGATGACCCGATCGCCCCGGCGGATCTCGACGATCGGCAGCCGCAGCGCACCGGGTGCGCTCGCCGGCACGGCCGGCCGTCGCGGCTCGACGGGCGCGATGCGACGGTACGGCTCACCCTGCGGCGCGCGGGTGTCGACCTCGCCCTTGTTGGGCCACAACGCCGCCGCCCGCTCGGCCTGCGCCGTGATGGTCAGCGACGGGTTCACGCCGAGATTCGCGGACACGGCGGAGCCGTCGACGACGCTCAGCGTCGGGTAGCCGTGCACGCGGTGGTAGGCATCGATGACGCCGGTGGACCGGTCCTCACCGATGGCGCATCCGCCGAGGAAGTGCGCGGTCATGGGGATGTTGAAGACCTCGCCCCAGGTACCGGCGGCGGCACCGTCGATCTTGTCGGCGATCCGTCGGGTCGCCTCGTTGCCCAACGGGATCCACGTGGGGTTCGGCTCCCCGTGGCCCTGGCGCGACGACATCTTCCGGCCGAACAGGCCGCGCTTGGTGAACGTCGTGATCGAGTTGTCGAGGTTCTGCATGACGAGCGCGATGATCGTCCGCTCGCTCCAACCGTTCACGAACAGCACGCGCAGGAACTCGAGCGGGTGCCGCACGACGGTGCCGAGGAACTTCAGCCAGCGCGGCACGCGGCCGCCGCCGTCGGTCATCAGCGTCTGCAGCATGCCCATCGCGTTCGAGCCCTTGCCGTAGCGCACCGGCTCGACGTGGGTGTCGCTGCTCGGATGGAAGGAGCTGGTGATCGCCACGCCGCGCGTGAGGTCCAGCTCCTTGTCGACGGTCATCCGCACCGCGGAGAGGATCGACTCGGAGTTCGTCCGGGTGAGCACGCCGACCTGGTCTGACAGCTGAGGCAGCGCCCCGGTGTCGCGCAGCCGGTGCAGCAACTGCTGCGTGCCCCACGTGCCGGCCGCGAAGACGACGTGCTGCGCCGTGTAGGTTCGACGACGCTTGCGGACCTTGGCACCGGAGCGGACCGTCGACACCGCCCAGGTGCCGTCGACCAGCTGGGTCACGTCGGTCACCGTCGTGAGCGGATGCACCTGCGCGCCGGCCCGTTCCGCGAGCCCCAGGTAGTTCTTGACCAGCGTGTTCTTGGCGCCCCACCGACAGCCGGTCATGCACTCGCCGCACTCGATGCAGCCGGTGCGGTCCGGGCCGGCGCCGCCGAAGAAGGGATCCGGAACGGTCTTGCCGGGCTCCCCGAAGTACACACCCACGGGGGTTTGGATGAAGGTGTCGCCCGCACCCATGTCATCGGCGACCTGCTTGACGATCTCGTCGGCCGGCGTCATGTGCGGGTTCTGGACCACGCCGAGCATGCGGCGCCCCTGGTCGTAGTACGGCGAGAGCTCGTCGAACCAGTCGGTGATACCCGCCCACTGATCGTCCTCGAAGAACGAGGCCGGGGGCTTGTACAACGTGTTCGCGTAGTTCAGCGATCCGCCGCCCACGCCGGCCCCGGCCAGGATCAGGCAGTCGCGCAGCATGTGGATCCGCTGAATGCCGTACAGGCCGAGCGCCGGCATCCAGACGAATTTGCGCAGGTCCCAGCTGGTCTTGGCGAAGTCCTCGTCCGCGAACCGCCGGCCCGCCTCGAGCACGCCGACGCGATAGCCCTTCTCCGTGAGGCGCAGGGCGGTGACGGATCCACCGAAGCCGGATCCGATGACGAGCACGTCGTAGTCGGTGGTATCGGCGTGCGCGGGGGTGGCTGAGCTGGACATGGCGGTCTCCTTCGGTCTCCACGGCAGGGCGGTCGCCGGGTGACATGAATCACTGTCGTGTTCTATTTGATTACACATCATGCCGATCTGTCAACCATGCGCACAGACTGAGCCAGGATGTACGCTGTCGGCATGAGCGCCCCCGCGAGCTTCCAGGTCGAGGTCAAGCAGTTACTGCGCGACCGCGCACTGGACGCCACCCGCGACCTGGTCCACGACGAGGGCTGGGGCGCGGTGAACATGTCGCTCATCGCCAAACGGGTCGGGGTCAGCCGCACGGCGCTCTACAAGGCCGTCGGCGCCCGCGACGAGGTGGCCCGCGCGCTCATCGCCCGGGAGACGGACGACTATCTCGCCGGCGTCGTCGCCCGGCTCGGCGAGCACCCCGACGACCTCCGCGCGGGCTTGGCGGCCGCCGCGACCTTCGCCCTCGAGTACGGCGCGGACAATGCGCTGCTCAAGTCCATTCTCGCGGGTGACCGCGGCGATGCCGACCTGCTCCCGCTGCTCACCACGGACCCGTCGGCGGTGCTCGACCGGGCCGTAGCCGCAGTCGCGCAGGCGCTCCCCGCCCGGGTGCCCGACGGTGCCGTCGAGGTCTTCGTCCGCCTGACCGTCAGCCACCTACTGGGGCCGCGCGGCCCCGTCGACCGGGCGGCCGATCAGATCAGCCGGGCCGCCGGCGGGCTCATCCCGCCTTCGTGAGCAGGGGCTCGAGGGACGCACGCAGCGCGTAGTCGTTGCGGGCCCAGGCCTGCACCGTCGAACCGTCCGTGAGCTGCAGCCCCACGCCGTACCTGCGGCGCGGAATCTGACTGAGGCGGCCCATCGGCCGGGCCGAGGTCCACGCGGGAAAATCCTCCGGCGCGGCCCTCTTCGGGTGGTCCGGAGCCTTCCCGGGGAGGATCCGCCCGATCTCGGCGACGGGGACGCTCTCCTCGCCGCACCGCAGCTCGTGTTCCGTCAGCTCGACGGACACGTGGGTGCGGCCGGCGGTTACCTGCAGCCACACGAAGCCCTGCGTGGCCAGGCCCAGGAACAGCCAGATCCACCACTCCCCCGTGCGGCCCGCGAGCAGCCACTGCGTGAGGATCATGGCGAGCGTGGCGAGCGGGACCAGCACCAACCAGATCCGCGAGAGTCCCCGCTCGGCGTACAGGGGCGGAGCGGGAGCAGTCACCGGCGCGCCCTCGCGATCGAGCCCGGATTGAAGTACTCCAGCGCGTCCCGGCTGTTCGCCGTGATCATCGCGCCGACCACGGCGATCGCCGCCAGGATCGCCGGCACCGCGATCTCCCCCTCGCCCGAGAAGAACCCCAGCACGCCCTGCACGAGCACGAACGCCGCGACGAACTGCAGCACCAAGCGTGACCACCCCTGGCCCCGCCACAGGAAGAACACCAGCAGACCGACCACGATCACGCCGAGGGCCACCGCCACGAGCGCGAACAGGAACACGCTGGCGTCGAACTGCTCGAAGGTCTTGTACTGCTCGCGGTTGATCTTCGCGAGGGTGCCCTCGCCCTTCTGCATCGCCGCGAACTCCTCGCGCAACGCATCGGAGCCGCGGTTGATGACCGCCGTCGCCACCGACGAGACCACCGACGCGAGGATCACGAAGATCCACAGCTGCACGGACAGCTTCACATCGTCGGGCCGGGGACCGCGCGGCGGCTTGGGCGCGGGCGGCGGCGCCGGCCACGTGGGCGGCTGCGGCCCGGGACCGGGCCAGACGGGGCCCTGGTGCTGCATGTTCACCACTGCGCTCCATCTGTCCGGCCACGCGCCGAATCGTCGTGTACGGGGCTCACGTTCACCACGTTCCCCTCTTCGACCACTGTGCGGCCTCGGTGGCCCAGTAGGTCAGGACGATGTCCGCCCCGGCTCGACGAATCGACAGCAGCGACTCGCGGATCGCGGCGTCGCGGTCGATCCAGCCGTTCTGCGCGGCCGCGGTGATCATCGAGTACTCCCCCGAGATCTGGTACGCCGCAACGGGAACCGGCGAGGCGGCGGCCACGTCGGCCAGCACGTCCAGGTAGCTCATCGCGGGCTTGACCATCACCAGGTCGGCCCCCTCCGCGAGATCGAGCTCCAACTCGCGCAACGACTCCCGCCGATTCGCCGCGTCCTGCTGGTACGTCCGGCGGTCCCCGACGAGCGACGACCCGACGGCCTCGCGGAACGGGCCGTAGAAGGGAGAAGCGTACTTCGCGGTGTAGGCGAGGATCGAGACGTCCTGGTGGCCCGCGGAATCCAGCGCGGAGCGGATCACGCCGATCTGGCCGTCCATCATCCCCGACGGCCCCAGCATGTGTGCCCCGGCGTCGGCCTGCGCGACCGCCATCAGCGCGTAGCGCTCCAGGGTGGCGTCGTTGTCGACGCGCCCGGCGCCGTCGAGCACCCCGCAGTGACCGTGTGCGGTGAACTCGTCCAGGCACGTGTCGGCCATGATGACCGTGGTGTCGCCGAGGTCCTCACGCAGGGCGCGCAGGCCCCGGTTGAGCACCCCGTCGGGCTGCCAGGCGACGCTGCCCTCGTCGTCCTTGTCCGCATCGTCGGGGACCCCGAACAGCATGATCCCGCCGACCCCGGCCCGGACCGCCTCGTCGGCCGCGGCACGCAGCGAGTCGACGGTGTGCTGGACGACGCCCGGCATCGACGAGATCGGCGCCGGCGCGTCGATCCCGTCGCGCACGAACATCGGCAGCACGAGCTGCCGCGGCTCCACCGAGACCTCGGCGACGAGCCGCCGGACGGCGGGCGTGATGCGCAGCCGGCGCGGCCGCACGTGGGGGAACGTCATGTCTCCCAGCCTACTTGACCGTTAGGAGCGCGAGCGGCGCGGCTTCTTCCGCGGCGGGGGCAGGGCGCCCTCGGCGCGGAGCCGGGACGCGTGTGCGGCGAGCGCCTCGACCAGGTCCTCCACCGATGCGGTCTCGGGCTGCACGTCCACCCGCAGGCCGAATTCGATCGCGGTCTCGGCCGTCTTGGGGCCGATGCACGCGACGATCGTGCGGGCGTGCGGCTTGCCTGCGATGCCGACCAGGTTGCGCACCGTCGAGCTCGAGGTGAAGCAGACCGCGTCGAAGTCACCGGTCTTGATCATCTCGCGGGTCGACGCGGGCGGCGGCGCGGCGCGCACCGTCCGGTACGCGGTCACGTCGTCGATCTCCCAGCCGCGGTCGCGCAGGCCCTCGGCGAGGGTCTCGGTGGCGATGTCGGCGCGGGGCAGCAGGACCCGATTGACCGGGTCGAAGACGTCGTCGAAGGGCGGGAAGACCTCGAGCATGCCCAGGCTGGACTGCTCCCCGGTGGGGATCAGCTCCGGCTCGATGCCGAAGGCGCGGACCTTCGCGGCGGTCTGCTCACCGACGCAGGCGATCTTCACGCCGGAGAAGGCGCGAGCGTCGAGGCCGAACTCGATGAACTTCTCCCACACGGCGCGCACGGCGTTCGTGGAGGTGAAGACCACCCACTGGTACCGGCCGTCGACGAGGCCCTTGACCGCGCGCTCCATCTGGGCCGGGCTGCGGGGCGGCTCGACCGCGATGGTCGGCACCTCCATCGGGATGGAGCCGTGGCTGCGCAGCCGGTTCGACATCTCGGCGGCCTGGTCCTTGGTGCGGGGCACGAGCACGGTCCAGCCGTACAGCGCGCGCGACTCCCACCAGGACAGCTTGGCGCGCTGCCCCACGACCTTGCCCACGGTGACAACGAGCGGGCCGGTCAGGCCGGCCGCGGTGTCCCCGAGGGTGGCCAGGGTGGCCTCCAGGGTCCGCTGCTTGCAGGTCGACCCCTGCGCCGTCACGGCCACCGGGGTCTGCGGCGCGAGGCCGTTCTCGACCAGCGCGGAGGCGGTGTCGGCCAGGTGCTCGGCGGTCGCGCTCAGGACCAGGGGCGACGGTGCCGCGGCCAGCGCCGCCCAGTCGACCTCGCCGCGCACGTCGGCCTCGGTGTGCGCCGAGCCCAGCGCCATTCCGGCGTAGGTGGGGACGGCGGTCGCGGGTGCGAGGCCCGGGACGATCTCGAAGGCGATCTGCGTCCGGGCGACGGCGTTGACCTCGGCCAGCACCGCGTCCGAGGACAGCGGGTCGCCCGCGACCAGACGCACGACGTCGTGCCCGTGACGGGCCTGCGCGAGCAGCGTCTTGGCCACCTCGGCCGGCTCGCCGAGCGCGGGCGCGACGGAGGCGGGGTTGCGGAACGCGGGCTCGCTCTTGCGGCCCTTCGCCGCGGAGGCGGAGGCCGTGTCGGCGCCGTCCTCCTCGGTGTCGATCGGCTCGACGGGCAGGGCGGACCCCACGATGTCGAGGACGGTCTGCGGAACGTCGGGGTCGGTGAAGACCGTCCGGGCGCCCGCGATAGTCTGCTCTGCACGCAGGGTGAGCAGACCCGGATCGCCCGGGCCGGAACCCACGAAGGTGATGCGCCCCGGCACCGTCGCGCGGCCCCGGGCCGGCTTGTTCGCCTTCGCGGCGGCGCGGGTGGACACCGCGTCGGTGTCGGCTGCCGTGTCGGCCTTCGCGGTCTGTGCAATGCGGCTCATGTATCGGCTCCCAGTAGTTGCGGGTGCTACGCGAGCAGGTCGCGTGCGCCCAGGTCGAGCAGCTCCCGTGCCAACGCGATGCCCAACGCGTCGGCGTCGCCCACCGGACCGACCACGGAGGCCCGGACCGAGTCGGAGCCGTCCGCCGCGAGGGCGACGCCCCGCAATGACAGCTCCTCGAAGATCCGACCGTCGTCGTCGAGGGACTCGACGACCTCCGCGATCGCACCGACAGGCGCGGTACACCCGGCTTCCAGCTCGGCGAGGAGGGCACGCTCGGCGGAGACCGCCGCGCGCGTGACCGGATCGTCCAGGCCGGAGAGCACGGAATGCAGTTCCGCATCGTCGCGTCGGCACTCCACTGCGAGTGCGCCCTGAGCGGGCGCGGGCAGCATCTGCACCGGGTCGAGCGCTTCCGTCACCTCGTTGTGGCGACCGATCCGCTTGAGTCCGGCGAGGGCGACCACGATCGCGTCGAGTTCACCGTCCGCTACTTTGCGTAACCGAGAGTCAAGGTTGCCTCGTAGGGGGCGGATTTCCAAACCCAGACCCAGTGCAGTAAGCTGTGTGGCTCGCCGCGGGCTCGAGGTGCCCACCACGGAGCCCGCCGGCAGCTCCCCCAGGACGAGTCCGTCGCGCGCCACGAGGGCGTCCCGGGAGTCCTCCCGAGTCGGCACGGCGGCCAGCGAGAGCCGATCGTCGGGCGCGGTGGGCAGGTCCTTGTACGAGTGCACGGCCACGTCCACCTCGCCGGCGGCCAGGGCGTCACGCAGCGCGGAGGTGAACACGCCGACGCCGATCTTCTCGACCGGATCGGAGCTCAGATCGCCGGGCGTGGCCACGATGACCAGCTCGGCGGGGTGCCCCTGCGCGATCAGGGCGTCGCGCACCGTGCCGGCCTGCGTGGTCGCGAGCAGCGAGCCTCGGGTGCCGATGCGGATAGGGCCGGGCGGGGTGGCGGGAGTGGAATCAGGGACGGATTGCGTGGCCGGTTCAGACACTTCGGTCTTCGGATCCTTCGGTTGCTGAGACGACGCCCGTGGCGCCCGGCTTGAGTTCGAAGAGCTCGCGCAGCGCCTGCGCGTAGGAGTCGCCGCCCGGCGTCGCCGCGAGCTGTTTGACGCGCACCGTCGGGGCGTGCAGGAGCTTGTCGACGACGCGGCGCACCGTCTGCGCCACCTCGTCCCGATCCGTGCCCTCCAGGCCCGGCAGCCGTGAGTCGAGGCGCAGCAGCTCGGCCTCCACGACCTCGGCGGCGCGGCGACGCAGCGCCGTGACGGTCGGAGTGACCTCGGCGGACCGCTGGGCCGAGAGGTACTCGGCCAGCTCGTCGGAGACGATCCCACGCGCCTTCTCGGCGTCCTCGGCGGCCGCCTGCGTGCCGGGCTCGCGGGAGAGCGCGTCGATGTCGATGACGGTGACGCCCGGCAGCCCGACGACGGCGGGGTCCACGTCGCGCGGCAGGCCGAGATCACAGACCACCAGATCACTGTCGACGGTGCGCTGCGCGAGGGCGGAGTGCACGTCCGCGAGACTGACCACGCTGCCGACCGCGCCGGTGCAGGCGATGAGGACGTCGGCGTCGGCGAGCGCCTCGACGATGCCCTCCATCGGGACGGACCGCGCACCGTCGACCCCGGCGTCGAGAGCGGCCTGCGCGAGGCGGCCCGCCTTCTCCTCCGTGCGGTTGGCGACGGTGACATCGGCGACGCCCGCCCGCGCCAGATGCGCGACGGCGAGGCCGCCCATTGCGCCGGCGCCGACCACGACGGCGCGCCGCAGCGAGCCGCCCTGTGCGCCGAGGACCGACTGCGCACGGTCGAGCGCGACGGAGACGACGGAGGCGCCGGCCTTGTCGATACCGGTATCGGTGTGCACGCGCTTGCCGACGTGCAGCGCGCGCTGTGCGAGGTCGTGCACGACCCGGCCCGCGACCTGGTTCTCGTCGGACGCGGCGTACGCGCCACGGATCTGGCCGAGGATCTGCTGCTCGCCCACGACCATCGAGTCGAGGCCACTGGCCACCGAGAACAGGTGCTGGACCGCGGCCTCGGAGTAGCGGACGAAGGCGTGCTTGCTGAGCTCGTTGATGGAGAGGCCGGAGCGGGCGGAGAGCACGTCCGACACCGCTTCGAGCGCGGGGTGGAAGGCCTCGACGACGGCGTAGATCTCGATCCGGTTGCAGGTGGTGACCACCATGACCTCGTCGATGTGGGGCGACTCCATGAGCTGCGCCAACACCTTGGGACGATCGGTCTCGGTGATGGCCAGTTTCTCCAGCACCGACACCGGCGCGCTGCGGTGCGACGCGCCGAACAGCAGAACCGACACCCTCGCTGCTCCTTCGAAGATCATCTGCGGGCAACTACAGTCGGTAGTTTCCCGTACAGGCACGGTACCCCGCATCCCCTGAAATGGGAAAACGCGCCCAGCCCGACCTCACCCGTGCAGGTGACGAGGGGTCGCCCGCGAGGGTCGTTCAGCCCAGGATATCGGCTCTCAGGTGCGCGACGTCCACTTCGAACAGCCGCGGACCACTCAGGTGGCCAGATCCGCGCGCAGCCTGCGGACGTCCACCTCCCAATAGCTGTGCGTGGAACCATCGAGCAGTACCACCGGCAGCATGTCGCCGTACTCACCGCGCAGCTCCGTGTTGCCCGGCGCGTCGACGTCCACCTGCTCGTAGTCGAAGGGCACCTCGGCGCGGAGCGCGGTGAGCTCGTCGTGCGCGCGGGCGCACATGCCGCAGCCCTCACGGGTGAGGAGTGTGATGACAGCCATGTGCTCAGTGTGCCGGGTGCGGAGCGCGGTGGCACCGATGCGGGCCGCCTTCCCGGGCCTGCCCGCACCCCAGGCCCGCGGGATATAAGGTTGGACGAGACCACGCAACGCGGGAGGTGCCCTTGTCCGACCAGGCCAGCGCTGACGAACGTCGGCAGAGTGCGGCGGGCGAAGCGAGCGCCGATGCCGCACACTCGCTGCTGCTCGAGAAGGAGGGCCGCGAGGACGGTACGGTGCCGCCGGATCTGACGGCCGCCGCCTTCTTCGACGTCGACAACACGATGGTTCAGGGCGCGTCGATCGTGCACTTCGCCCGTGGCCTGGCCGCGCGCAACTACTTCAGCTACTCCGACCTCGCGTCGGCCGTGTGGGCGCAGGCCAAGTTCCGGCTCACCGGCAAGGAGAACAGCGAGGACGTGGCCGCGGGGCGCGAGAAGGCGCTGTCCTTCATCGCCGGCCGGTCCACGGAGGAGCTCAAGGCCGTCGGCGAGGAGATCTACGACGAGATCATCGCCGACAAGATCTGGCCCGGTACCCGCGCGCTGGCGCAGATGCACCTCGACGCCGGCCAGCAGGTCTGGCTCGTCACCGCCACCCCGGTCGAGCTGGCGCAGACGATCGCGGACCGGCTCGGCCTCACCGGCGCGCTCGGTACCGTGGCGGAGTCGCAGGACGGGATCTTCACCGGCAAGCTCGTGGGCGACATCCTGCACGGCCTCGGCAAGGCCCACGCAGTCCGCTCGCTGGCGATCCGCGAGGGCCTGAACCTCAAGCGCTGCACCGCCTACAGCGATTCCCACAACGACGTGCCGATGCTCTCCCTGGTCGGCACCGCCGTCGCCATCAATCCGGATTCCGACCTGCGCGATGTCGCGCGGGTGCGGGGCTGGGAGATCCGCGACTACCGCACCGGCCGCAAGGCCGCCAAGATCGGCGTCCCGACCGCCATCGGCGTCGGCGTCGCCATCGGCGGCGCAGCCGCGCTGATCAAGCACTTCAGCGACGACTAGCGACGTCCGGGTCGACGGTGCCGCCCGGCCTGGGCGGCCGTCTTGCGGGGCGGACCGCGGTCCACCGATCAGTTCTGATTCTTCATAACGCTGCAGCGTTATGCAGAATCAAGACCGATAGCGGGAAGATCCGTCGAGGAGCAGGTCGAAGGGCTCGAGAGCGTCGCGCAGCTTGTTCCGGAGGCGGTCGGGTTCCTCGCAGTCGTCCCAGTCCCAGTGCGTCGGGTACAGCTTCCGCCCCATGAGCAGGCTGTCGCGTTGGATCCGCTGCTCCGAGGTGAACCCCTTCCCCTGCTTCCCCTTGCCGTCGAACTCGCCGACCACGCGCTCGGCCCACAGGAAGTCGACCCGCGCCTCGAGCGCACCCGCTTCGTTGAAGAACTCCCGCTGCAACTCCGGGCGCGGGATCTCGGGCCATTTGAGCATCAGCGCCCGGCTGCGGGACTCGCCGACGGACTCCGACAGCGGCGACGCCTCGGCCAGTGCGGCAAGCAGATTGGCGATCCCCCGCCGCCGACCGAGCCTGCCGATCGCCGCCTCCAGCTCCTCCCGCGAGACGCCCAACCGCAACGCCGCATCCAGCGCACAGACGGCCGCGACGAAATCACCGGCCAGCGCGAGGTCGAGCGCCGTTCGCGCGATCGACGTGACCGTCACCCCGTCGACCACGACGACGTCCTCCGCGTCCAGTCGTCGGACGTGCAGCCTGCGGCGCCCCCGCTTCGTTCCACCGCGGACGCCGTCCGCCGTGAAATCGACGGTGCGCCAATCGGAGTTCAGTGTCCCCATCCCGTGCACCGCGGCCGCCGCCTCATGGCTGAGCACCGTCGCGTCGCTCGATCTCTGCGCGGCGGCGATCGCGCTGAGCCGCAATTCCTCCCACGGCAGCAGCCTCCCACCGAGGTGGTAGACACCGCGCCACACCCGCGTCATCTTCTGCTCGCGTTGCCATACCCGGATCTGGCGATCCGTCGCACCGACTGCCAACAGTTCCTTCCGATGGCGGTGTTGTGCGGACGTGTCCTCCGACATGCTCATCCCCCTGACCGACGCCCCCACGCCGTCCGCTGCATTGTCGCGTACGCGCGCGAATCCGGGTGCGGTTCCCCTGTTCCCGGATCTGCCGCTATCGGTCTTGACTCTTCATAGCGTTGCAGCGTTATGCAGAGTCAAGACCGATCGGTGGACCGCGGTCCGCCGCGGAAGTCGGGCGCCGGAGCGGAGAAGGCACCGTCGGGGCCGCGCAGCGGCGGCCTCCCGGCACCCCTAGAAGTCCTGGAAGATGTTCTTCCGGCGCGCGAGGATGCGGTACAGCGACTGCTGGATGGTCTCGCGCACGTTGTCGGTGAGCTCGAAGACCACCATGGGGTCGTCCGCGTCGGCTTCGGTGAAGCGGTCCGTCGCGATCGGCTCACCGAACTCGATGTGCCACTTCGACGGTAGCGGGACCATGCCGAGCGGACCGAGCCACGGGAACAGCGGCGTGATCGGCGCGTAGGGCAGGCCAAGCAGACGCGCGACGGGCTTCACGTCCGCCAGCATCGGGTAGATCTCCTCGGCGCCCACGATCGACACGGGGATGATCGGGACCTGCGCGCGGATCGCGGCCGTCACGAAGCCGCCGCGCCCGAAGCGCTGCAGTTTGTACCGGTCGCGGTAGAGCTTGCCGATGCCCTTGAACCCTTCGGGCCACACCGCCACGAGCTCGCCCCGGGTGAGCAGTGCCTCCGCGTCGGCGTTGCAGGCGACGGTGGCGCCCATCTTGCGCGCGACCTCGCCGATGAACGGGTACTCGAAGGCCAGGTCCGCCGCCAACAGGCGTAGGTGACGCTGGTCCGGATGGTTGTCGTGCACCGCGACGGCCGACATCAGCCCGTCCAGCGGGATCACGCCGGAATGGTTCGCCACCAGCAGCGCGCCGCCCTCACGGGGCAGGTTCTCGGCACCCGTGGTGTCCACGCGGAACCACTTGTCGTACATCGGACGCAGCGCCGGCAGGAACACCGCGTCGGTGAGGTGCGGATCGAAACCGAAAGGATCGATGTCGTAGTCGCCGGTGAGACGCTCGCGGACGAAGGCGGCACCGTCGACCACCGATTCCACGGCGCGCTCGCGCCAGCCCGGACCGGGCTCGGCGGGCTGTGCCGCGGCCAGGTAGTCGGGGTTGAGGGCGTGCACCGTGGCCTCGCGGCGCGGGGCCGACGGTGCCGGGGTGCCGGTGAGCGCGGACGGGTGCCGCTGCTGCGCCCGCTCGCGCCCTTCGGAGCGAGCGGCGGTGTCGATGGACACGGGCAACTGCAGCACCTTCGCGTGCTGTGAGCCTGATGGGTTGGTCATAGATCTACCGTCCAGCCGTGCCGTCCTGAAGAGCCGATTCCCGCGAACCGTCGAGCGAGGGCCGCGACCCGTTGCTCGACACCCACGATCGACTCCACACCGATTGTAGGTTCTGCCGGGCCGTGGCGGGCGACGTCTTCCATGACCTGGCGCGTGGTGAACCGCGGCGCGAAGCCGAGATCCTGCCGCATGCGCGTCGTGTCGAAGGCGTTGCCGAAGCTGAGGTAGGCGAGCTGCACCTTGTCCGTCTGACCGCGACCTCGGCCGCGGATGGCGGCAACAGCGGGACCGAAGGCGGTCTTGACCACCGGGAGCGGCACCCGGCCGGACAGGCGGATGGCCTGCGACATCGAGATGGCACCGTCGCCCGCGATGTTGAACGTGCCCGCCCGACCCGCGACCACGGCGTGCTCCAGCGCCCCCAGCGCGTCGTCCTGGTGCAGCAACTGCAGCCGGGCGTCGCGGCCGATGATCGAGGGCACCACGGGCCGCTCGAACAGCGAGCCGAGCAGGGTCTCGATGTTGGGGCCGAGGATGGGAGCGAGCCGCAGCACTGTCAGATCGATGTCGGTGCGACGGCGAGCCATGCTGCGGGCGTAGGTCTCCGCGTCGAGCAGGTCGCGCGGGTGCCCACTGGCCGCGGCCCCGCCGACCAGGTCCTCGGTGACCAGCGCCGGGTTGCGCGACCGGGAGCCGTACACCTGGGTCGAGGAACGCATCACGACCCGCTTGACCGTCTCCGACTTCTGGCAGGCCGCGAACACCCGCATCGAGCCGAAGACGATCGCGTCCTTCGTGGACGCCGACGGGAAGTGGTTGTCGGTGACCGAGGTGGAGCAGTGGACCACCGTGTCCACCTCGTTGGTCGCCATGATCTTGCCGAAGATGTGGCTGCGGTAATCGACGCGGATGAACTCCGCGGGCTCCATCCGCCGGTGCAGCGCCTTGGTCGGCGGCACCGCGTCGACCCCGATCACGCGCTCGATGTCCGGCCGCTGGGCGAGCCGGCGCACGAGATAGCCGCCCACGAACGTGGACGCGCCCGTCACCATGACGACGCGCGGCGCATTGACGGCCGACTCACTCATTACTGAAGGGTAACCGGAAACACGAAAGCCCGCCCAGATCCTGGGCGAGCTCTCATGAAAGTGTGACCAGAAGGCCTACTTGCCGAGTTTCCTACGCTGCACCCGAGTGCGGCGGAGCAGCTTGCGATGCTTCTTCTTCGACATGCGCTTGCGGCGCTTCTTGATCACTGAACCCATGGGTTCCTCACGTCTCTCTATCGAATTGCCATGATCGTGCGCGGCGGCCGGGTACGAGAAGAGCCCCCGCGTCCACGCAGCAGACTTCTACTCTACCCGGCGCAGTGGCCCAGGCGAAATCCGCCCGGGCCACGATCGCCGCTGATGCCCTTCGGCGGAGCCTAGCCCGCGTCGAAGAACGAGGTCTGCAGGTAGTCGTGCACGGCCTTCTCGTGCACACGGAAGGACCTACCCACACGCACCGCGGGGAGCTCCCCGTTGTGCACCAGGCGGTAGACCGTCATCTTCGACACCCGCATGAGGGTGGCGACCTCGGCCACCGTCAGGAACGACGAACCGGCTGCCTGGGGAGCCTGAGCTCCGGCACCGATCTCGGCGGGCTTGCTGTTCTTGTTTGCAGACGCCATGAATTCCCTAACCTCCGGCACATGTCGCGCCGCCGGCTTCCCCTCCGGCGGACCTGACACGCACGTGCTTCGAGCAGCTTAGCGGTACCAATGGGAATAATGCGACGGGAGTGAGCTAACCGAAGCTTCTACGCGAGGCGCCCGAGCTCGGCCGATCGCTCGGCACAGGCCCGAGTCGCCGCGTAAAACGCAGGTCGGAGGCCATTTTTCTCCAGTTCGCGGATCGCTGCCGCCGTCGTACCGCCCGGGGAAGTCACCGCCGCCCGGAGCTCGGTGGGCGACGGAGAAGTCTCAACCATTAGTGCACCCGCGCCCGCGATCGTGTGCGTGGCGAGGGTCGTGGCCTGGTCCCGGGTCAGCCCCAGATCCACGCCCGCGTCGATCATCGCCTCGGCGACGAGGAAGGCGTACGCGGGTCCGGAGCCCGACAGAGCGGTGAGCGCGTCCAGCTTCGACTCGGGCACGACCAGCACCTCGCCGACCGCCTCCATCACCGATCGCACGAGCGCCACGTGCGCCTCCGTCGCGTCGCGCCCACCGGAGACGCCGCTCATCGACTTGCCGACGAGCATCGCCGTGTTCGGCATGACCCGCACGACGGGAGTCCCCGCCGGCAGCGCCGCCTCGTAGGCCGCGGTGGGCACCCCGGCGGCCACGGAGGCCACGACGGCGCCGTCTCGCAGCCCGGCCGCGACGTCCGGCAGGATCGCCGACACCACGTCGGGCTTGACGGCGATGACGACGAGGTCGGCACCGTCGACCGCCTCCCCGACGGTGCCGACGGCACGTACGCCGTACCGCTCGGACAGCTCGCCGGCGCGGCCCGCGTGCGGCTCGGCCACCGTCAGCGTTCCGGGCTCGTGCCCCGCGGCGACGAGGCCGCCCAGCAGCGCCTCCCCGATCCGCCCGCCGCCGATCAGCGCGATGTTCTCACTCATGTCGTTCCTCCTCGAGAGGGTCGTGTCAGGGGTTCGAGACCGGCATCATCGCCAGCTGCCGGGAGGTCGCGACGACCTGCCCGGACTCGTCGACCAGCAGGTGGTCCTCCTCGAACCAGCGCTGCCCGACGACGGGCGCGGACGCCCGGAAGCGTAACCAGCCCTGGGCCGGCTCGCGGCGCACCGACGCCGTCAGCGTGAGCGTGGGCGCCCATCCGACGCCGCCGAGGTTCGCCACCACGGGGAGCGAGATGTCAGTGGCGAGCAGGGCGAACAGGCCCGACAGCGGCTCCTCGCGCAACCGCACCCAGCCGCGGGTCTCCGCCGGTCCGGTGCGGCCCTCGGCCACGGGCAGGGTGGCGGCGTCGTAGTGGACCTCCGCGACCCGACCCACCTTGAAGATCTTGGCCGCGGGGTGGTCGGCGTCCCAGGCGAGGGCGTCGTCGGTGGGCGTCGCCGGCATGTCGTCGAGCGGGTTCGGCTCGCGGTAGCGCTCGTCGCCCTCGTCGCGCTGCGCCAGTGTGACGGTGGCCTGGACGTACACCCGGTCGCCCTGCACGGCCTCGACGTTCACGACGGAGGTGGTGCGGCCCCGCTTGGCCACCCGGGTCCGCAGTTCGACGGTGCCCGGGTCCGGCGCGCCGAGGTACTCGGCCGAGATGACGACCGGCACGACGGACGGGTCGGCACCGTCGTCCTCGAGGTACGCGGCCTGCGCGCCCGCGGCGAGCACGGCCAACAGCGCGCCGCCGTGCACCTTCCGGCCCACCGACCAGGTGGGGTCGATGTCGGCGGTGTACCCGCCCGGGGCCTTCGTGACCGACACGAGGTCCGCGAACAATGCCATCCTGCGCTCCTTACCGGGACGCCCCGGGTGCCCGGGGAGTCAGACGTCGGCGTCGGCCCGCAGGTGCTCCCGCGCGAATTCCAGCGCCTCCGTGAGCATCGCACGTCGCTCCCCGGGCGTTTTCGCCGAGCCGGTCGCGATCTCGAGGATCACGTGGCCGTCGAAGCCGGACGCGGCGAGCCGGCGGCACACCTCGGCGGCCGGTTGGGTGCCGTGACCGGGCACGAGGTGCTCGTCGACGGCGGCGCCGAGCCCGTCGGTGAGGTGCAGGTGGCGCAGGCCGTCGCCCATGCGATCCATGAGCGCGAGCGCGTCGACACCCGCGGTCGCGGTGTGCGAGAGGTCCAGGGTGTAGTTCGTGTAGCCCACGTCCGTCGGGTCGATCGACGGCGCGAAGGCCGAGACCGCCGTGCCCGGGTTGCCGCGCCGCTTGAGGCGCTCGACCGACTCTCCGCGACGGAAGACGTCGAACCGAAGGGGGAACATGTTCTCCACGGCGACGGCCACGTCGCTGCCGTCCTCGAGCTCGCTCACCAGGTCGACGAAGTTCTCGGCGTAGCGCCGCTGCCACCGGAACGGCGGGTGCACCACGACGGTGTCCGCGCCGAGGTCCTCCGCGGCCGTCACGGCCCGGCCGAGCTTGGCCAGGGGGTCCGATCCCCACACCCGCTGGCTGATGAGCAGGCACGGCGCGTGCACGGAGAGCACCGGCACGTCGTAGCGCATCGACAGCCCGGCGACGTTCGCGATGTCCTGGCTGGCCGTCTCGTGCCAGACCATGAGCTCGACGCCGTCGTAGCCGACCTCGGCGGCGTACCGGAACGCGTCCTCGAGCTTCTCGGGGTAGACCGAGGCGGTCGACAGGCCGACCGCGATACCGCTCACCCCGCCGAGGCTACTCAGTTCGTGCCCAGCACCATCAGGAGCGGGCCGAACGTGATCACCAGGCCCACGAGCAGGGCCAGCCCCAGCGTCAG
Organism: Tsukamurella pseudospumae; assembly: GCF_001575205.1. GTDB lineage: Bacteria > Actinomycetota > Actinomycetes > Mycobacteriales > Mycobacteriaceae > Tsukamurella > Tsukamurella pseudospumae. The sequence goes on along the minus strand of NZ_LSRE01000014.1, from coordinate 55,864 downwards.
ATAGTCAGTGGTCCTCCGCAGGAAGTGCGTGAAGGTCACGATGCCGATGATCACGATGAAGGCCAGCACGACCGTCAGCGCGATGGTCGGCATGCCGCCACCCCAGTTCCACAGCTTGAAGAAGCCGAAGAACAGGCCGGCGCCGGCGGCGATGCCCAGCACGACCTCCGCGGCGAGAACCAGCCAGCCGCGGCCGTTGCCCGGCTCCGACTTCTGCGGGGCTTCGTCGTCCTGATCGTCCGCCTTCGCGAGGAAGTCGGACTCCTTCTCCGTGTCGAGCGCCGCGCGGGCCTCGTCGATCTGCTCGACACTCATCCGCCCGGTGTCCGGGACCGACGGTGCCGCACCCTCGCCGTCCGTGGGCTCGGGGACGTCCGTCACGGGAGCCACGTCGACGGTGTCGTCCGTCTCGATCTCCGCGAACCGGGCCTGCCGCTCACGGACCTGGGCGGTGTTGAAATCGGCCGTCGCCATGATCGGAGCCTCGGCCTGATCCCACCGCGACCACGCAAAGTTCTCCTCGGCGTGCCCCTCGTCGGTGTGGTGTACGACGTCGACGCCCTCCGCCCCGTCCGCGAGGTCCTGCGCGGCGGGCTCCGCCGGCGCCTCCTCCGCGCGGGTCTCACCGACGGCAGCGGCCAGGAACGACGAGGTGATCGGCTCGTCCTCGCTCGCCACGGCCTCGGCCGGCGCCTCAACGGCATCGTCGGCCGCGGACTCGGCGGGCTCGTCGACGACCTGCTCGTCGACGACATCAGCCTCGACCTGCGCGTCCGCGGCGTGCGACTCGGCACCCTGCGGCACACCGTCGGACTGCTGGGCCTGCGCGGGCTGCTCGAGGTCAGCGGCCTGCGGGGCGGGCTCATCGTCGCGGACGACGGGGATCTCCCCCGTCAGCTCGGCGACGGTCACGGAGTTCTCACCGCCGCGGTGGCGCCGACGGCGACCACCCGACGCCGCCGGGGCGCCGCCTTCCCTGGCGAGCAGCTCCGCCAGCGAAATCCTTCGCTCCTCGCTCATCACGTCACCGTCCTGTGGTTCGTCGGCCCCATGGGCCGCGCGTACGCCGGTGCTGTCACAACCGCCACACACGCCAATCTGGTCTGTCGCAGATCCTACTTCTTCACCGCACCGCGACCGTGACGGCGCGCGCGGCGATCTACCATCTTACTCACAGCATTTACTGGACTTTACCGCCGTGTTCCGGTGTGAAACCCGCCTGCGTATCCAGATAACGGAGGATCACGCCCTCGCGCAACGCCCACGGGCAGATGTCCAGCGCCTCGACGTTCAGCGACCGCATCGCCGCCTCGGCCACCAGCGCACCGGCCACGATCTGCCCCGCGCGATCGGAGCTGAGCCCTTCGAGCTCCTTCCGGTCGGCTGCCGTCATGCGGCTGATGAACCCGATGAGCTGGCGCAGGCTGCTCGCGGTGAGGGTGCGCTTGACCCGGGGTCCGGCGGACGAGGGCGCGGCCCCCGTCAGGCGCGCGAGCGTGCGCATCGTCTTCGACGTGCCCGCGACCATGTCCGGGGTGCCGGCCGCGAGCAGGCGCTCCGCACCGGGGGCGATCTCGGCGTCGAGCCAGTCGCGCAGCATGCTCACGCGACGACGGCCGGGCGGGTCCTCCGGCAGCCATTCGCGGGTGACGCGGCCCGCACCCAGGGGCAGCGACAGCGCGACATCGGGCTCCTCGTCGACACCGTTGCTCATCTCCAGCGAGCCGCCGCCGATGTCGATGTTGAGCACCCGGCCGACGCTCCAGCCGTACCAGCGGCGCACCGCGAGGGCGGTGAGGCGCGACTCGTCGGCACCCGAGAGCACCTCGACGTCGACGCCGCTCTCCGCCTTGACGTGGGCGAGGACGCTGTCGGTGTTGCTGGCGTCGCGCACCGCGGAGGTGGCGAAGGCCATCACCTGTGCGCAGCCCGAGCTCGTGGCGATCTTGGTGAACTCGGAGACGGACGAGACCAGCGCGTCCTCGCCGGCCTGGCTGAGGCGGCCGCTCGGCTCGATCTTCTCGGCCAGCCGCAGCGTGGCCTTGGTCGAGCTCATCGGAGTCGGATGCGCACCCCAGTGGGCGTCGACCACCAACAGGTGCACCGTATTGGACCCGATGTCGAGTACTCCCAATCTCACGGTGTCAATCTAGACCCGACTACCGTGGGCACCGTGACCGACCTTCCCATGCCCGGCCTGCGGCGGCCCGTTCCGGAGGTACCGCTGGACTTCCCGCGCGAGTGGCTCGAATTCCCCGATCCCGCGGATCCGAACCACCTGATCGCGGCGGACCTCACGTGGCTGCTCTCGCACTGGACGTGCATGTTCGGCACCAGCTCGTGCCACGGCATCGAGCCGGGCCGGGAGACCGACGGCTGCTGCAGCCACGGCGCGTTCCTGTCGGACAAGGACGATCGGAAGCGGCTCAAGAATGCCGTCGCGAAGCTCACGGACGCCGACTGGCAGTTCCGGTCGAAGGGCTTGGGCAAGAAGGGATACCTCGAGGAGGACGACCTCGACGACGAGCCCGCGATCCGGACGCGCAGGTACGAAGGCGCCTGCATCTTCCTCAACCGCCCCGGGTTCGCGGGCGGGGAGGGCTGCGCCCTGCACGCGATGGCGCTGCGCACCGGGGTGGAGCCGCTCACCGTCAAACCCGATGTCTGCTGGCAGCTTCCGGTCCGGCGCACCCAGGAGTGGGTCGAGCGGCCGGACGGCGAGCAGATCCTGCGCACCACGATCGGCGAGTACGACCGGCGGGGTTGGGGCGCAGGCGGACTCGACCTGCAGTGGTACTGCACCGGCTCGCCCGAGGCGCACGTCGGGGCGCAGCAGGTGTGGCAGAGCTACGCACCGGAGCTGACCGAGCTGCTCGGCGAGCAGGCCTACGAGGCGCTGGCGCGGGAGTGCGCGGCACGCAAGGACTCCCTCGTCGCTGTGCATCCCGCCACCGCGGCCGCGACGGAGCGGCAGAGCTACGACATGAAGTACGTGGAGCTCTAAGCGAGCCCGTCCAGGCCGTGCAGGTTCTTGGCCGTCGGACTCGTCTCGACGGTGGCGGGGTCCGGGTAGGTCCCCAGCACCCGGTCGGACGTGCCCGACGTGGTGACGGAGAACCAGTAGTGCTCGTTCTTGAAGTGGTGCAGGCGATGGCTGCGCCAGACGGCCTTGTAGGCGCGGCTCCGCGGCTTGTAGTCGGTGTGGACGAGGTAGTGCGTCCACTCGTAGCCGAGCAGGAAGACAGCCTCGACCAGCATGAAGGTGAGGGTCGCGTGCAGCGGCGCGCCGATCAGCGCGCCCACGCCCAGCGGCGCGGCGAGGCCGAGGCCCGCTATCACCCAGGGCAGCGCCCGAGTGGGGATGAACACCAGATCGACATCGCGGGGAGCGGCGTGGTGCCGGCGGTGATCGCGCGCGAGCAGGGTGTCGATCGTGAGCGGCCCGACGGTGCGCGGCCGCCAGTGCAGCACGAAGACGTGGATCACCCACTCCAGGAACGGGAACAGCGCGGCGAAGACCAGCGGGGCCCACAGGTCCGACAGCCCTCCCTCGCCGACGAGCACCCGGGCTGCGAGGGTTCCGGCGAGGAACACCAGGATCATCCAGGGCGTCGGATGGCGCAGGAATTCGCGGGCGGCGGAGCCGAGGGTGACGCCGCGGCGGGCCGCGCGATCGGTGGTGGTCATGACTGCTCCATCTCATCGAGGAATCCGCCGAGGACGTCCGTCGCGCCGCCGAGAACGGCCCGCGCGGCCGCGCGGGCGGCGGTGGCGTCGCCGTCGAGCACGGCGGCGCTGAGCGCGCGGTACCGGTCCGCGGGTTCGGCCGCGGCGACGGCGTCGGCGACGACGCCGAGCATCGGCTCGTAGACGCGTCGCATGCCGTTGAAGATGAGCGACATCGCGATCGAATCGGCGCCGCGGACGAGGTGGTCCCAGTAGACGAGGGCCGCGGCCTGCTGCGCCGGTCCGTTCGGGGCGGCCTCGATCGCCGCCAGCGCTGTCGTGAGCGGCTCCGCCAGGGCGTCCGCGGCGCGGGCCGCCGCCTTCTCCGCGATCCACGGCCCGAGGTACTCGCGCACCTCGAGCACGCTGCGCACCACGGACGGATCGACGACGGCACCGTCGGGCGCGGCGACGAGCAGGTGCGGCAGCAGGTCGAGCCCGCCCGTGCGGGTCACGTCATTGACGATCGCCCCGTCGCCCTGCCGGACCTCGACGTGCCCGGACGTCGCGAGGCGCGCGATCGCCTCCCGAACGACGGGCCGCGAGACGCCGAGCGCCTCCGCCAGCTTGCGCTCGCTGGGCAGCCGCGAGCCGACGGGCGCCGACCCGCTGACCAGCTGGTTCAGCAGCTGATCGTGCACCTCGTCGGCGGCCGACCGCCGGGTTACCGCACTCAGTTCCATGCCGGAACAGTAACGTCAACACGGTCCGGTGGTCAAGTGGTCAGACCAATATACTTCAGGCCCGACGCCGAAACGCCGGGCTGTGAAGCTCAGGGCTCGAGCTTGTAGCCCAGCCCGCGGACGGTGACCAGGTGCTTGGGGTTGGCCGGATCCGCCTCGATCTTGCTGCGCAGGCGCTTGACGTGCACGTCGAGGGTCTTGGTGTCGCCCACGTAGTCGGCGCCCCAGACCCGGTCGATGAGCTGCCCGCGGGTGAGCACGCGGCCGCTGTTGCGCAGCAGGTACTCGAGCAGGTCGAACTCCTTGAGCGGCAGGGTCACCGCCTCTCCCCCGACGGTGACCACGTGCCGCTCGACATCCATCCGGACGGGGCCGCCCTCGAGGACGCCGTCGTCCAGGCCGTCGGCGGCCGCGGTGTCGGCGCCGCGGCGCAGCACGGCGCGGATGCGGGCGATGAGCTCGCGGGCGGAGTAGGGCTTGGTGACGTAGTCGTCGGCGCCCAGCTCGAGCCCCACGACCTTGTCGATCTCGCTGTCCCGTGCGGTCACCATGATGACGGGCACGGACGAGCGGGCGCGCAACTGCTTGCACACGTCGGTGCCGCTCATGCCGGGCAGCATGAGGTCGAGCAGCACGATGTCCGCGCCGGTGGCGTCGAAGTGCCGCAGGGCCTCGGCCCCGTCGCCCACGACGGTGGTCTCGAACCCCTCCTTGCGGAGCAGGAACGCGAGCGGGTCGGCGAGCGACTCCTCGTCCTCGACGATCAGTACGTGTGTCACCGCAGTACATCCTCACTGTGGTCATCGCGCTCCGCAGGTTCCGGGTCCGGGTCACCCAGCGCCGGCAGTACCAGCGTGAAGGTCGAGCCCATGCCCGGTTTGCTCCAGAGCCTAATGGTGCCGCCGTGGTTCGCGGCGACGTGTTTGACGATGGCGAGACCGAGCCCGGTCCCGCCCGTCATCCGGGACCGCGCCTTGTCGACGCGGAAGAAGCGCTCGAAGACGCGCTCCTGGTCTTCGGGGGCGATGCCGATGCCCCTGTCGGTGACGGCGATCTCCACCGCGGCGGCACCGCCGGGACCGGCGGCGGGGCGCAGGCGCCGGCTGATCGAGACCTGGGTGTTCTGCGGCGAGTAGGCGATCGCGTTGGAGATGAGGTTCGACAGCGCGGTGAGCAGCAGCGTGTCGTCGCCGCGGATCTCCAGGCCGGAGGGTTCGTCGACGATGAGCGAGATGTTGCTGGCCTCCGCGGTCACCTGGGCGCGGGCGACGGCCTCGCCGACCACGTCGTCGACCTCGACGCCGCCGAGGTCGGGCAGCTTCTCGGCGCCCTGCAGCCGCGAGAGCGCGATCAGTTCGTTGACCATGTTGCCCATGCGGGTCGACTCGACGAGGACGCGGGAGCCGAAGTGCTGCACCGCCTCCGGATCGTCGACGGACTCCAGCAGCGCCTCCGCCAGCAGGCCGATCGCACCGACCGGCGTCTTGAGCTCGTGCGAGACGTTCGCCACGAAGTCGCGGCGGGTGGCCTCCATGCGCTGGTTCTCGGTGTCGTCGTCGGCGTAGAGCACCGCGTACTGCTCGTCGGGCTGCCCGCCGTGGATCAGATCCACGCGGCAGCGCAGGGCGATGCTCGCGCGATCGGATCGGCGCGAGATCGTCAGTTCGACGGTGCGCGGCGCCCCGGTCTCGAGGACCTGGGACGCGGCCGCCCACACGCGGTCGTCGAGGAGCTGCTCCCGGACGAGGGAGAACTCCTCGGCGCGGGCGTTGCACAGGATCACGTCGCGGAACCCGTCCACGACCACCAGCGCGGTGGGCGAGTCCCGGATCACGGCGCGGTGCAACTCGGCCACCGTCATCCGGGTGGGGCCCGTCTCCGCGGGGGCTGCGACGCGCTGCCGGACCCGGCGCGCGAGCCATCCGATGAGTGCGCCCGCCAGGGCGGACACCACGCACAGGACCACAGTCACGCGGTCAGTGTACCCAGGTTCTCGACCGATCTTTCACATCGGGAACGACTGGTGAACAACCGGTTACCGGTCGGCGGCCACCTCGACAACATCGGCGTACTCGGGGTGCTTCTCGGCGTACTTCGCCACGTACGAGCACACGGCGCGCGCCCTCTTCCCCGAGTCCCGGACGTCGTCGAGCGCCGCCTTGGTGAGGACAGCCGCGTAGCCGTTCCCGGCGTGCGTCTCGTGCACCACGGTGTGGGTGAGCAGCCGGACGTCGACCTCGTCCACGTAGTCGAGGTAGCCCGCCTGCTCGCCGTCCACGGTGAGTACGTAGCGCTCCCGCTCCGGGGAGTGAGTCACAGTCACGTCAGCCATGTGAGCCACGTTATCCCGTCGTCCGTAGACCCGCCTGAGGAGAACTTAAGGGGCGGTACCGAAAATCCGGCTACTTGCCACCCTGGTTGGCGACCGCGGCCGCGCCCGCGGCCGCGGCCTCGGGATCGAGGTAGGTGCCGCCCGGATTGGCGACCGAGCCGTCCTCGTTGAACGAGTAGGTCAGCGGGATGCCGGTGGGGATGTTCAACGCGGCGATGTCGGCGTCGGAGATGCCGTCGAGGTGCTTGACCAGCGCGCGCAGCGAGTTGCCGTGCGCGGCGACGAGCACCGTCTCGCCCTGGGCGACGCGCGGCTCGATGACGGCCTGGTAGTAGGGGATGAAGCGCTTGACCACGTCGAGCAGGCACTCGGTGAGCGGCACCTGCGGCAGGAGCGCGTACCGGGGGTCCTCGGTCTGGCTGTATTCGTTCGCCGGGTCGATCGCGGGGGGCGGGGTGTCGTAGCTGCGGCGCCAGAGCATGAACTGCTCGTTGCCGTACTTGTCCTTGGTCTCGGCCTTGTTCAGCCCCTGCAGTGCGCCGTAATGACGCTCGTTGAGGCGCCAGTCGCGGACCACGGGGATCCAGTGCCGGTCCGCGGCGTCCAGTGCGAGGTTCGCGGTCGTGATCGCGCGGCGCAGCAGCGAGGTGTAGACGACGTCGGGCAGCAGGCCGTTCTCCTTGAGCAGCTCGCCGCCGCGGGCGGCCTCGCCGCGCCCCTTATCCGTGAGGGCCACGTCGACCCAGCCGGTGAACTGGTTGGACGCGTTCCACTCGCTCTCGCCGTGACGGAGCAGGATCAGGGTGCCGTAAGTCATGGGGCGCAGTCTATCGCCCGGCGGATCGGTCCACGCAGGTCCGCGAGGCTCTCCTCGTCCGATCTCGGCGCCGCGAGCGATCGGGCGCCGTACAGCCGATCGAACAGCAGTCCCTCGAGCAGGCTGATCAGGTCCCGCGCAGCGGATACGGGGTCCGTCGCGCCGAGTCCGCGGAACAGTTCCGTCGCGAGCGGGACGGAGAACAGGCAGGTCGCCAGGGGTTCCGCGAGCCCCTCGGCCGCGGCGTCGGGCGCAAGGGCGTACCGCGCGAGCGCGTCGCGCCGGCGAACCGTGAGCAGGAGGTGCAGTTGGTGCGCCATCACGTCCGTCGCGTCATCGGGTTCGACGGTGCGCGGCACCACCTTCTCGAACTCGGCGCGCGACCGCTCCCGGAGGTGCTCGATCGCGGCCGTGAGGAGCGCGGCGCGGGTGCGGTAGTAGTACGACGCCGACCCCTTCGGCAGCTCGAGCCGCCGGTCGACGGCGCCGTGCGAGATCGCCCGGTTACCGCCGGCGGCCGCGAGGTCGAGCACCGCCTCGCAGATCGCCGCGCGTCGCTCATCCACGACCTACTCCTTTCGATTCCCAGCGGTCTCGGTGGCGAAACCCCAGGTCGCCACCGCAGGAACCACCGGGAATTGCGGGACCGAACCACTTCCTCTACAACTATAGAGACTCTACGTTCATAGAGGATCAGGAGGACGCCATGCACGACGACGTACGGACCGTCGATGACACTGCGCGCTGGGTCGCGCACCACCGGGCGCTCGAATCGGCCCGGCCCGACGCGCTGTTCCGCGACCCGTTCGCGGCCCGCCTCGCCGGGGCGTCCGGGGTCGCGATCGCCGCGTCCGCCTCGGCCTCCCCGGCGTCCGCCGGCGGCGACGCCTGGTACCTCACCGCGCGGACCGTGCTGATCGATCGCGCCGTGTCCGCCGCCGTCGCCGAGGGCTACGGCACCGTCGTCAACCTGGGCGCGGGCCTCGATGCCCGGCCGTACCGGCTCGACCTGCCCGCGGACGTGGAGTGGATCGAGGTCGACCTGCCCGCGATCCTCGACCACAAGGCTGCGATCCTCGCGGACGAGCCGCCGCGGTGCCGCCTGCGGCGAGTGCCACTCGACCTGACGGACGTCGATGCCCTCTCGGCGTTGCTCGCCTCTGTGAATCCACGGCGCAGCGAGCACACGAGGCCGGATCAGGCCTCGTACGGCCGCAGATCCGTGGATTCACAGCGCCGGACCGCCGTCCTCTCGGAGGGGCTGATCATGTACCTCTCCCCCGACGAGGCCGACGCCCTCGCGGACACGCTGCTCGCCGCGCGCATCGATCGGTGGTGCCTCGACCTCAGCGCCGCGGGCGTGGGAAAACTGATGGCACAGCGGAATCAGGGGATCCTCCGGCGCGCGCCGTGGCGGTTCCTGCCTGCCGACGGCGTGGCCCACTTCGAGCGGCGCGGCTGGGTCGCCGACACCGTCGAACCGCTGTTCCCGGCCGCGGTGGCGATGGGCCGATTCGACGGGGCCGAGGCGCACCGTCTGGCTGCTGCACCGCAGCCCGACCCGCGCAATCCGGGCGGCGCCCCGTGGAGCGGGGTCGTGACCTACAGGGCGCGGACGTGATCGAGTAGCCGCGCGGGCGGGCGGCCGTCCTCGACGACGGACCATCCCTCGGCATCCGGGTAGGCGCCGAACGCCACGACGACGGCACCGTCGCGCTCCGGGCCGGGAACCACGGCGCCCCTCGAGACCTGCTGCCCACCGGCCGATCCCGGCATCAGCGCCGCGGACGGGGCAGTGATCACCGTGCTCCCCGCCGCTCGCAGTTCTCCGGCGGCCGCCCGACACTGCGCGTAACTCTCGACGCCACCGACGAGGACCGACTCGGGGAGGTCGACCCGCACCGGCTCGCCGAGATCGATGTCGATGCACCACAGCGCACGACTGACACCGGCGAGATCCTCGACCTCGGTGATCTCCTCGTGGCGGAGGAATTCGGCCCAGGCGCCGTCGGGCGTGTCCGCGAGGTACTGCACAGGACCCTCACCGGTGCCGTGCCACCGGCCCGGCGGTTGTTCGCCGCTCTCCCCGAGGAACGGGTAGCGCCGATCGGCGTTGCGGAACAGCCTCATACGCCCATCCCGGCGATGAGGGCCTCGGCGAGGTCCCGCACGGCGCGGACGTCCGGGCCGTCCGCGTTCCACTCTCCGGCCAGGATGTCCGACGGTGCGCGACCGCCGAGCGCCGTGCGGGTGCGCCGGAACCATCGACGGATCCCGTAGTCGTTGTACGAGCCCGCGAGGTCGGCGACGATCTGCGTCAGCACGTGCAGGCGCTCCGCGACGACATCGGGCGTGGCCCGTGAACCGTTGCGGTAGCGCGCCATCGACGACGGCGACACCCCGACGAGCAGCGCGAGCTCGTCGCCGAGGATGGCCGCCATCGGTTCCCACTCCGCCTCGGGGATCGGGCTCTCCACGATCGCGTCCAGCATCCGCTGTGCGGACTGCACCGCGAGGCGGCCCACGCCGAGGCCCTGCAGGACGGTGACCGCACCATCGTACGACTCGACGTCACCGGTGGCGCGATGCAACAGCCCCGCGAAACTCACGACCCGCCGCGGCGCATCAGCGAAGGCGAGATCGATCGGTGGACGAATTTCGGAGGTATTCACATCTCCGAATCTACGCCGTTCACGGTCCGGCCGCTACTGCGAATCCCGCCAGCGCAGCAGGGCCTCGATCACGGTGTAGTCGAAGGCCGGCGCGGAGAGCTCGGCGGTAAACTCCGTCGCACCCTCGGCCACGAGCTGGTCGGCGAAGGCGATCGCCTCGTCGACGCCGACGCCGCGCGGGATGGCGACGTTGTGCGCGATGGACCGCGGGTCGCGGCCGATCTTCTCGCACGCCTGCGCGAGCACCGCCGACTTGTGCCGGTAGGTCTCGAGGTCAAGGAAGTAGTGCCACACCGAGGCGTACTGCGCGACCAGCGGCAGGGTCTTCTTCTCGCCGCCACCGCCGATGAGGATCGGGATGTCGCGCGTGGGAGCGGGATTGAGCTTGGCCCACCGCTCCGTGATGCGCGGCAGCGCGGTCCCGAGATCGTCGAGGCGGCTGCCCGCGGTGCCGAAGTCGTAGCCGTACTCGTCGTAGTCGCGCTGGAACCAGCCCGAGCCGATGCCGAGGATCAGCCGGCCCTTGGAGATGTGGTCGACGGTGCGCGCCATGTCGGCGAGCAGGTCCGGGTTGCGGTAGCTGTTGCAGGTCACCAGCGCGCCGATCTCGATACGCGAGGTCTGCTCCGCCCACGCGGCGAGCATGGTCCAGCACTCGAGATGGGTGCCGTCCGGATCGCCCGACAGCGGGAAGAAGTGGTCCCAGTTGTAGACGATGTCGACGCCGAGGTCCTCGAGCTTGGCGACGGCGTCGCGGAGCTGCTGGTAGTCGGTGAAGTGCTGGGGCTGAAGTTGAACTCCGATGCGCATGGCGTCGACGCTACTCAGCGCTCCGCGGACGCGCCCGCCGAACCGGGAAGCACCGTCGCCGCCAGCGCGAACGCCGCGAGCACGGCGACCCCGACGGCCGCCGCAATACCGGTCCAGCCGGCGGCGGCGAAGGCGATGCCCGCTGCGGCGCCCACCACGGACGAACCGGCGTAGTAGCAGAACAGGTAGCCCGACGAGGCCTCGGCGCGGTGCTCCGTCGCGAGGACGCCCACCCACCCGCTCGCGACGCTGTGCGCCGCGAAGAAGCCGGCGGTGAAGACGACCATCCCGGCGAGGACGGCGGGCGTCGCATCGGGGAGGGTGAGCAGCAGTCCGGAGCCCATGGTCGCGATCGCGGCGAGGAGGACGCGCCGTCGGCCGATCCTGTCCGCGAGCCGGCCCGCCGCGCCGGACGAGAAGGTCCCCGCGAGGTAGATCAGGAAGACCAGCCCGACGATCCCCGGCGCGAACCGGAAAGGTGCAGCCAGCAACCGGAATCCGAGGAAGTTGTAGACACTGACGAAGCCGCCCATGAGCAGGAAGGCGAGCACGAACAGTACGGCGAGTGCCGGACGACGCAGATGCGCCGCCATCGCGCGCACGGTGGTCGACACCGAGACCGGTTTCGGCACATGGAACTTCGATGCGGGCAGGGCCCGGATCATCACCACGGTGAGCGCCGCGGCGGCCACGGCGAACACCTCCATGGCACCGCGCCACGGCATCAGGTCCAGCCCGGCCGCGGTCACCACCCGGCCGAGCAGCCCGCCGATCGTGGTCCCCGCGACGTAGCGCCCCATCGCGCCGCCGAGGTCGCGCCCGTCGACCTCCTCGGCGAGGTAGGCCATCGCGACCGCGGGCACGCCCGCGAGCGCGATCCCCTGCAGCGCACGGAGGATCAGCAGCACGGGCAGCGTGGGGGCCAGCGGGATCACCAGGCCCAGTCCGACCGCGGCGACGGCGGACGCCGTCATCACGCGGGTCCGGCCGAAGCGTTCGGACAGCGCGCTGACGGGGATGATCGCCAGCGCGAGCAGGCCGGTGGTGACGGACACCGCGAGCGCGGAGACCGCCGGCGCGGCTCCGAAGACCCGAGTCAGCTCGGGGAGCACGGCCTGCGTCGAGTACATGGATCCGAAGGTGGTCAGTCCTGCCACGAACAGCGCGAGGGTGGTCCGACGGTACGCGGGCGTCCCGGCGCGCAGTGGCGCGGTCCTCGAGGGTTCGACGGTGGCGGTCACACTCACGACGATGCTCCGAAAACACCGATGTGTGAAATGCATGAATCAACAAAACTTGATAGAAACAGCGTATGACCGCAGTTGGTAGGCAGGGTCCAAGCACCTCGGACGACCTCGTCCGGTTCATCACACTGGCCGAGACCGAGCACATGACCGATGCCGCGGCGGCCTTGCGGATCACTCAGCCGACCCTGTCACGCACGCTCGCCCGGCTGGAGTCGGACCTCGGGGCACCACTCTTCGACCGGCGGCACGGACGGCTCCTGCTCAACGCCAGCGGCGAGATCTACCTCGACCACGCCCGCCGCGCGCACGCCGAACTGGAAGCCGCGCGGGCACAGATCGCGGACCTCCGCAGTCCGTCACAGGGCACGATCCGGCTGTCCTTCCTGCATTCCTTCGGCGTCGCGATGGTGCCGCGGCTCGTCTCCGGGTTCCGCGCGCGGGAGCCGCGCGTGGGGTTCGAGCTGTCCCAATTCGCCGCCGGCACCGTCACCGAGCGGGTCCTCGCCGACGAGGCGGACCTCGCCATCGTCTCGCCGCGCCCCGCCACGGGCGCGGTGGCATTCGGTCTGCTCGCGGTCCAGCGGCTCGCGCTCGCCGTACCCGCCGAGCATCCCCTCGCCGGACGCGCCTCCGTGCATCTGTCGGAAGCGGCCGACGCGGACTTCATCACGATGCATCCCGAGTTCGGCCTGCGTCGGATACTCGAGGAGCGGTGTGCGGCAGCGGGCTTCCGGCCGCGGATCGCGTTCGAGTCGTCGGAATCGTTCACCGTCGCGGGTCTCGTCGCAGCCGGGCTGGGGGTGGCGCTGCTCCCGGTCGACCAGGATCCGCTGTGGCCGCCGGGGCTCGTCCTGGTTCCCATGTCCGGCCCCGCACCGACCCGCGAGGTGGGGCTCATCTGGCGTCCCGATGTCGCGCTCCCCCGCGCCGTCCGAGCCTTCCGGGACTACGCCCTCGATCAGGCGGCGTGAACGGTCACCGTCGGACGGCGACGGCGAAGATCCGGCGGAACGGGAGCACCGTCCCGAAATCCCGTGGCGGGTAGGCGATGTTGAGTTCCGCCTTGTAGCGCGAGACGAAGGCGTCGCGCTCGGCACCGTCGAGTCCGGCCAGTACGGGCCGCGCTCCGGTGCCGGAGATCCACTCGAAGACGGCGTCGGGCCCCTGGAGTACGTGGAGGTAGGTGGTCTCCCAGACGTCCACGTCCCAGCCCGGGCGCTGCAGCGCAGCAAGGTATTCGGCAGGGTCACGGACATCGACCCGGCGGAAGTCGGTCACTCCGAACTCCGCGGCCACGGCCGCGAGGAGCACGTGCGAGGGTGCGTCCTGGTTGCCCGGGACCTGGAAGGCGAAGGCGCGCGCAGCACCGTCCGCGGCGATGGGCAGGAGATCGATGTGACGGTCGATCCACTGGTACATGGCGTTCGAGACGATCACGTCGGGCTGCTCGCCCGACGGACGCCAGGTCGCGGCGTCGCCGGACGCGAACATGGCGTTCGGGTCGGTGACATCGGCGCGGGCCCGCGCGATCATCTCCTCGCTCGAGTCGACACCGTGTATCGCGGCCTCCGGCCAGCGCGCGCGGAGGGGCGGGACGTCGTTGCCAGGGCCGCAGCCCAGATCGACGACGGTGCGCGCGTCCCCGGGGACCCGGGCGAGCAGGTCGAGGAAGGGGCGGGTGCGTTCGTCGCCGTAGCGGAGGTACTGGGATGGATCCCACCGATGCAAAGTCATACAATCATCCAATCAATTGATTGAGTGGAGAGGTGGACCGTGACCGCAACAACCGACGACCCGCACGTGCTGAGCATCGCCCACGTCGATCTGGTCCGCAACGGCCGAGCCCTCCTCGACGATGTGTCCCTCACGGTACGCCGGGGCGAGCACTGGGTCCTGCTCGGCGCGAACGGCGCCGGCAAGTCGACGCTGCTCGGGCTGTGCGGCGCGGTCACCCACCCCACGCGCGGCACCGTCGACGTGCTCGGCAAGCGGCTCGGGCGGGTCGACATGCGCGAGCTGCGAACGCACATCGGACACGTGAATCCCCGCCACCGACTGGATGTTCCGCTGTCGGTGCGAGATGTCGTGCTCACCGGCCTGACGAACACGCCGGAGTTCCCTCCCCGCTGGGTCCCGACCGACGCGCAGCGGGGACGCGCCGATGAGCTCGTCGACTCCCTCGGCATGACCCGGCACGCGGAGTCCGTGTGGCCGACGCTGTCCCAGGGCGAGCGCGGCCGGGCGCTGATCGCGCGCGCACTCATGGGCTCGCCGGCACTCCTGTTGCTCGACGAGCCGGCGACGGGCCTCGACCTCGCCGCGCGCGAGATCCTCCTGACCGCCGTCGACGGTGCGCGGCGCGCCCACCCCGAGCTCGCCTCGATACTGGTGACGCATCACCTCGAAGAGATCCCCGTGACCACCACCCACGCCGTGCTCATCCGGGACGGACGCATCACCGCCGCCGGCGTGGTCAACGAGGTGCTGACCACCGAGGCCATCAGCCACGCCTTCGACCACCCGATCAACATCTCCCGGCAATACGGGCGGTGGACGGCGCAGTCCCGCTGATCGCCCGAGAATGTGTGGTCGTTCGTACTCATGATCGTTGAGACGGATGACCGCACATTTCTGTCGGTGGGACGGTGTTGACTGAGCAGTCCCCGACGCAAGGAGCCCGACATGCCCTTCCTCGCACCTCCCGCCGATACCGAACGCGCGGGCCTGCGCGGCTTCCTCCGCCAGCAGCTCGATGCGCTCCGCCACACCACCTTCGGACTGACGGAGGCGCAGATCCGAGCGTCGCCCGCCCGGAGCACACTCACGCTGGGTGGGCTGATCAGCCATGTCGCCTTCGTGGTCGACGCGTGGGCGCTTCGCGCCGAGTGCGCGCCCGACCGTCCGGCGGTCGATCCCGAATTCGACGGCGACATGACCGACAAGGGCTTCGACCTCGACACCGAGGACACACTCGAGTCGCTGCTCGCCGCGCTCGACGAGGCCTCCGCACGCATTCTCGCGGTGGCGGAGGCGGCTGACCTCGACACCGTGGCACCCGTTCCCGACGCGCCGTACTTCCCCGACGACCTGCACGGTTGGACCGTCCGGTGGATCCTCCTGCACGTGATCGAGGAGGTCGCCCGACATACCGGCCACGCGGACATCCTCCGCGAGCAGGTCGACGGGGCCACGGCGTACGAACTCGTCGCCGCCGCGGAGGACATGGGCGACCTGGGCTTCGTCCGACCGTGGAGCCCGTCGTCAGCGCAGTAGGTCGCGCCCGATCACGCCCGGCGAGACGGCGCCGCACCACCCGGCACGAGCGATCTCCGGCGCCCGCGATGTATTCCTGTTGACTTAGAGCGCACTCGAAGGCTTAGCGTTGCTCACGTGGTCGCATACACGGAGGAACTCGCCGCCATCGTCGGTTCGCGCGGGCCGCTGCCCAACACCGCGGCGATCCTCGCCGGGCCGGCGCAGGAGGGGCCGCTCACCGTCGCCGAACTGGCGGAACTGGTGGGCGTCTCGGCACACACGCTGCGGTACTACGAGCGGATCGGGCTGGTCACCGTCGACAGGGACGGCGCCGGGCACCGCCGGTACGGCCCGGAGGCCATCGCGCGGGTGATCTTCCTGACGCGACTGCGCCTGTCCGGGATGCCGATCGCGGACATCACCGAATACGTGCACCTCGTCGACGGCGGCGACGCGACCGTGCCCGCCCGCCTGGCCCTGCTCACGGCGCACCGCGCTCGCACCGTCGCGCAGATCGAGGAGCTGCAGTACTCGCTCGCGGTCATCGACTACAAGATCGCCACGTACGGCGGCGGCCTCGGAACCTGCGTCGCCGAGGCCGCCGATGCCTTCGAACCCCAAGACTCCCAGGAGGATTGACATGCTCCCCACTCGCACCCTCGGCACCCTGCAGGTCTCGGCCCTCGGCCTCGGCTGCATGGGCATGAGTCACGCCTACGGCTCGGCCGACCCGGCCGAGTCCCTCGCCACCCTGCACGCGGCCGCCGACGCCGGGGTCACGCTCTTCGACACCGCCGACATGTACGGCAACGGCGCCAACGAGGAGTTCCTCGCCCCCTTCCTCGCGGAGCGCCGCGACGAGGTCGTGCTCGCCACCAAGTTCGGCTTCGTCAATGACGAGAACGCCAAGCCGATCGGCCTCGACGGCCGCCCGGAGCGCGTCGCGGGATGCGTGGACGATTCGCTGCGCCGCCTCGGCATCGACGTCATCGACCTCTACTACCTGCACCGCGTCGACCCGCAGGTACCGGTGGAGGAGACCGTGGGCGCGATGGCCGAGCAGGTCGCGGCCGGGAAGGTCCGCGCGCTGGGCCTGTCGGAGGCCTCCGCCGAGGACATCCGCAAGGCCGCCGCGGTGCACCCGATCGCCGCGCTCCAGTCCGAGTACTCGATCTTCACCCGGGACGTGGAGGACGGTCCGCTGCAAGCCGCCCGCGAGGTGGGCGCCGGACTGGTGCCCTTCAGCCCACTCGGCCGCGGACTCCTCACCGCCGACCGCGCCGAGGTCGCGAAGGCGCTGAGCGGGAACGACTTCCGACACTCCATCCCGCGCTGGCAGGGTGAGAACCTCGAGGCGAATCTCCGGCTCGTCGACCGGATCGACGCCATCGCCGCGGAGCTCGGGTCCGACGGTGCGCCGGTGACCGCCGCGCAGGTCGCGCTCGCCTGGGTGCTGGCGCAGGGCGAGGACATCGTCCCCATCCCCGGCACGACCCGCCGCAAGCACCTCGGGGACAACCTCGGCGCCGCCGCGGTGGCGCTGACCGACCCCCAGGTCGCGGAGCTCACCGCGCTCTCCGCGGTGGGCGAGCGCTACCCGCAGCGCACGCTCTTCCGACGCTGACTGGTTGACCCGGTTGACCGATCCTCCGAGCCGTCGTATGGCGACCGCAGCCGCCGGGCAAGGGGATCCCAAGGAGTCGCTCCGATCATGGACTCATGCATCCACATGCAATGCCGACGCAGCGCGCGACAGGACAGATCCAGCTCCACTGCCGGCGCGGGCGCCGCGGGTTCTGGGTCAAGCTGAGCCTCTTCGAGTGGATCACGAACCTGCTCTGGACCCGGGATCCACTCGACCTCGTCCCCGATCCGACATGGACGAGCGTGAGCTACGCCGTCGGCGGTGTCATCAGCAGGCACCCGATGCTCCCCACATGGGGGACGAACATCATCACCGTGGAGGCCGGCGATCACATGCTCAACGTCTGGTGCGAGACCGGCCTCAACCCGGAACCTCTGCATCTGCCCATCCGAGTGGTTCCCGGTCAGACGGTGAACGTCTACTACAACGCACCACAGGCGAAGAGCCGCCCCGCCACTCTCGGGTTCACGCCGTCCTGACGGGCTCGGGACTCGCCCACCGTGCAACCGCGGCCAGGACCGCCGCGGCCACGAGCACGCCACCCGCGGTGAGGAAGGCCGCGTCGTAGCCGTCGCCGAGCATCGGCGCGACCACCAGCGGCCCCACGATCTGGCCGATCCCGTACCCGGCGGTGAGGACGGCGGCGGAGCGTGGGATGCCGATCCGGGCTCCCGCCTCCATCGACAGCATCACGGCGCCGATGAACGTGCCGCCGAACAGCACCGCCGAGACCGCGGCCGCGGCGGGCCCGCGGACCAGGGCGGGCAGCACAGCGGAGACCACCTGCAGCAGGAGCGCGATCACCAGCAGCGTCTCCGCCGAACGGTAGCGCCGCAGCCGCGCCCAGATCAGCGGCGACACCGCGGCCGCGAGGCCGACGATCACCCACGCGGCCGGGCCCTCCCACCGCTCTCCACCGACCGCGACCGCGGCCACGAGGAAGGTGCCCAGCACGATGTACCCGAGGCCCTCGAGGAAGTAGCTGATCCCGAGCGCCCAGCCGGCGAGGCCGGGCCGGGGCGGGGAGGCACCGTCGGGCCGCCCGACGGTGCCCCGCCCTCCAGGCGGAAGCCGCCACGCGAACAGTCCGAACAGGGCCGTGGCCACTGCGGACACCCACCACAGCGCCTGCCAGCCGACCACCTCGCCCAGCCCGACGACGAGCAACCCGGATACCGCGATCCCCACGCCCACACCGCAGAACGCGGCGGCGGTCCCGGCGACGGCACCCGCGCAGTAGACGAAGACGACCGCGCTGGCGAGCCCGGCGATGAGCCGTACGGCGGACCAGAGCGGCACGTTCACGGCGAGCACCATCGCGACCTCGCTCGCGACGAGGGCGACCAGCGAGACGCGCAGCAGCATCGGACTCCGGGCCGACCGCGGCCAGATGGCCAGCGCCAGCGCCCCGAGGAAGTAGCCGAGGTAGTTGAACGTGGCGACCACCGCCGTGGAGCTGGGCGACATGCCGGTCTGCTCCTGCATGAGCGGGAGGATCGGCGTGTAGACGAATCGTCCCAGCCCCATCGCCGCCGCGAGTCCGGCGAGTGCCCCGAAACCGAGTTGCCGTGTATTCACTACGCCATTCTAACGAGCGGCGTTCTTCTGCTCGCCGGGGAGGAGCAGCGCGAGGACGAGGGCGGCAGCGACGAGGCCCGCGCTGACCAGCAGGGCACCGCGGTACCCCGGGAGGACGGAGGCACCGTCGTTCAGCGCGGCCGCGACCGTCACGAGGATCGCGAGGCCGAGCGCACCACCGACCTGCCGGAAGGTGTTGAGCGCGCCGGACACCATGCCCGCGGCCGACGGGGCGACGGCCGCGGTCGCGACGTTCGGCAGGGGAAGGAAGACCATGCCGATTCCCACCGAGGTCACCAGCGACGGGACGAGCACCGCGCGGACGAAACCGCCGTCGGCGGGGAGCGGTGCGAACAGCAGGAAGCCGACCGTCGCGAGCGCCGCGCCGATCAGCACGACGCGACGGGCGCCGATCTTCGGCATGAGCCGGGTCGCGACCTGCACTGCCACCACGATGCCGAAACAGAAGGGCAGGAACATCAGTCCGGTCCTGGTCGCCGAATAGCCCAGTCCCATCTGGAGATACAGCGAGACGAAGTAGAAGGCTCCGAACTGTCCGGCGACGACGAACGCGAGCACCAGACACGGGACCAGGACCTCGCGTCGCCCGAGGACGCGGAAGTCGACCAGCGGCACCGTCGTTCGACGCTCGACCGCGACGAAGGCGCTGAGGAGGACCAGCGCGACGGCGAACCAGCCCACCGTGCGAACGCTTGCCCATCCGTTGTCGGTAGCCGCGACGATCCCGTACGCCAGCACCGTCAGGCCCGCGGTCGCGAGCACTCCTCCGGCCCAGTCCGTTCGACGGTCGGCCCCCTCCACCGGCCCCGGCGCGGCGTAGGTGAACACGAAACCGACCGCGGCGACCCCTGCACCGCAGGCGATGACGGTGCGCCATCCGAAGGCGTCGGTGAGCACGCCGGAGAGGACCACACCGACCGCACCGCCGACGGCGGCACCGATCGCGATCGCGGCGAATCCCCTGGCGCGCTGCGCCGGTTCGCGGAAGGTCAGCGCCACCGACGTGATCGCGGCGGGCGCGATCGCGGCGGCGCCCACGCCCTGGAACACGCGCACCGCGATCACCTGCCACGGCTCGTGGCACAGATACGTGCCCAGGGAGGCGATGGTGAACAGCGCGAAGCCGAAGCGCAGCAGCGTTCGCGGGCCGAACCGGTCGGACAGCCGTCCGGCCAGGAGGAGCAGGCCGCCGAAGACGACGGCGTAGGCGTTGACGACCCACGAGAGCCCCTGGGGGCTGAAGTGCACGTCATCGCGGATGGCCCGCAACGCGACATTGGTGACAGAGGCATCGAAGGCGACGAGGAACTGCGACAACCCGGCGAGGAGCAGCGCCGCTCGCATCGGAATTTTTTGTGTATCTTGTAACATAAATAGGAAGGGTAGCCTTAGTCATCGGTGCTCACAAGACCCCCCGCCAGAATGGAGGGCATGCGTCAGACCACCCCGCGCCGCGGCCGACCCCCCAGCATCACGCGCGACCAGATCGTCGAGCGGGCACTCGTGCTGCTCGACGACGTCGGCGCGGACGGGCTGACCATGAAGTCCCTCGCGGCCGACCTGGGTGTGACCACCATGGCGCTCTACCGGCACGTGGACGACAAGGAGAACCTCCTCGTCCTCTCGCTCGACGCGGTCGCCGAGCCCCTCGGAGCGATCGACTTCCCCGACGACCCGCGCGATCGCATCACGACGGCCATGACCGAGCTCTACCGCACGCTCACCGCGCATCCATGGGTCCCCGAGGCACTGATCCGGCCGCAGCGCGCCGGCCGCGGCGCGCTCCTGCTCGTCGACGCGGTGCTCGGCGCCGCCCACGACCTGACGGGCGACCACCGGACCGCCCTCGCGGCGTACCGGGCGCTGTGGAGCCTGACGCTCGGCAGCGTGCTCTCGCACCTGCGCCAACGCGCCGAGGGAACACCGCTGACCACCGAGCGCATGGACGACCTCGTGGCCACCCTGCCCCCCGGAGCCGTGCCGAACCTGCGCGCGTGCGCCGAACTGGACGGGACACCGTCGACCGTCGACGATTTCGCCGCCGGCCTGGCGGCGATGATGACGGGCCTCTTCGGGCCCGCGGAATCGTAGGTCAGAAGGGCTGGTCGGCCGGCTTGTTGGCGAGGACGTGCACGTAGTAGTCCTTGAGTCGCAGCTTCGACGCGGCGGCCTCGTCGATGACGACGGTGACGTGCGGGTGGAACTGCAGGACCGAGGCCGGATTGATCGCGGCGACGGGCCCCTCGACGGTGGCGGCGATCGCCTCGGCCTTGCCCTCGCCCGTGGCGAGGAGCAGCAGGTGCTCGGCCTCCGAGATGGTGCCCAAGCCCTGCGTGAGCACGTGGATCGGCACCTCGTCGATCGAGGAGAAGAACCGGGCGTTGTCCTCGCGGGTCTGCGTGGTCAGCGTCTTGATGCGGGTGCGGGACGCGAGTGAGGAGACGGGCTCGTTGAAGCCGATGTGCCCGTCGGTGCCGATGCCCAGCAGCTGCACGTCGACGCCGCCGGCGGCCTTGATCGCATCCTCGTAGCGCTTCGCCTCGGCCGCGATGTCCGCAGCGGTGCCGTCCGGCCCCTCGACCTTGGCGTCCGGGATGTCGACGTGCGAGGTGAACTCCTTGCGGATCACCTCGCGGTAGCTCTCCGGGTGCCCCTTCGGCAGGCCGACGTACTCGTCGAGGTTGAAGGACACGCAGCCGGAGAAGCTGAGCCCCCCGGCCTGGTGGCGACGGATGAGCTCCTGGTACGTGGCGAGCGGCGTGGAACCGGTGGCCAGCCCCAGCACGGCCGGACCACGCTGCACGTGATCGGCCACGATGTCGGCGGCGGTGACGGCAACGTCGGCGGGGGTCGGGCGGATCACGATTTCCATGCGCCCATCCTAGAGCCCGATCACGCTCCGTACCCGCAGTTCAGCCAAACTGGTCATAACCAAAATCACGGAACCCGACGGCGCCCCGCGAGGCCGGTGACGAGCAGCACCACAGCGGGCACGCCGGCCAGCAGCGCGAAGCCGAAGGCGCCGAAGATCCCGCCGAGCAGACGCGGCATGTCCGGCCGCTCGCCGAGCACCACCTCGGTGTAGCCGGGTGCGGGCGCGCACGTCGCGGTGATGCGACCGCCGCCGGTGTCGAAGGTGCGCAGCACCATCCGGTTCTCGACGGTCACGGCGCCGGACACCTCCCGCAGGGGGACCGGAGCACCGTCGGGCCCGGTCAACAGGCACGACGGCGCACCCTCCTTCACCCGCGTCACGGCGAGGACCGCGTACTCGGCGCCGGACGGGAGCTCGACGGTGTGCGGCGCACCGTCGAGCGGGACCACGTGCGCGTCGAGGCGGAACTGCGGCAGCGTGAGCGTGAGGATCAGGACGATCGGCACCACGATCGCCGCGAGGAGCAGACCGAGGCCGAGCCGGATCCGCGTGGCCGGCCTCACCGGCGCGAGCGGCGCACGACGGTGACGATGATCAGCACGATCCCCGCGACGCCGAGCACACCCGCCGCCCCGATCGCGCCGAAGATGCCGCCGACGGCCTTCCCGATCTCGGGGTACTTCCCGACCCGCAGGGTGGTGTCGGACGACCGCGCTGTGCACGTCACGTCGACCTTGCCCGATCCCGTGTCGAAAGTCCCGAACACCCGCCAGCCGTTCAGCGACACCTCCCCCGACGGTTGCCGGACCGTGATCGGTCGACCGCCCGTCGCGGCGACGACGCACGAGGGCACGTCGTGCAGGAATCCGTCGCCGGAGCTCGGCACGAACAGGGCGTACTTCTCGCCGGCAGGGAGGCTCAGCGAGTGCCGCGCACCGTCCGCGGAGAACTCGTCGTGATCACCACCGAACGCGGGGACGATCAAGGTCACGACGAGGACGATCGGCACCACCACGGCCGCGATGAGCAGGCCGATCCCCACCCAGACGCCCGTCCGGCCCGGCCGCGGCTTCGACGGCACGGCTGCCTGCGGCACGACATAGGGCTGGTACGGCTGGGGCGATTCGCCCGGATCCGGATAGTTCACGATTCCACGTTAGTGCAGATCACACCCACCCGGGTGGACGTGACGCTCGCCGCATCCGGTTGCTCGAGTTGTATTCTGCAACTACCGTCGTGCGGCATGACAGACATGCTCCGCAGGACCCGTACCGGGGCCCCGTCGGACGGCATCCTCATCGCCGTCCTGTGCCTCGGCGGCCTCCTCGCCTCCCTCATGCAGTCGCTGGTGGTGCCGCTCGTCGGCCGGCTGCCGCACCTGCTGAACACGACCTCGGACAACGCGTCGTGGGTGATCACGTCCACGCTGCTCGCCTCCTCGGTGGCGATGCCGATCGCCGGTCGTCTCGGCGACATGTACGGCAAGCGCCTGATCCTGCTCACCAGCCTGTTCAGCCTGATCGCCGGCTCGCTGATCTGCGCGCTCTCGCACACCCTGCTGCTCACCGTCGTGGGTCGCTCGTTCCAGGGCTTCGCCATGGGCCTGGTCCCCGTGGGCATCTCCCTCATGCGCGACGAGCTGCACGCCCGCAAGATCCCCGGCGCGGTCGCCCTCATGTCGGCGATGCTCGGCGTGGGCGGCGCGATCGGAATCCCGTTCGGCGCCTACATCTCCGAGCACTTCGACTACCACACGCTGTTCTGGTTCTCGCTCGCGCTCGGCGTGATCACCCTGGGCCTCGTCTACGTCGTGGTCCCGGAATCGCCGAACCTGCACCCCGGGAAGTTCGACGTCGTGGGCTCGCTCGGCCTCAGCGCGGGCCTGGTCTCGGTGCTGCTGTCGATCACCAAGGGGCAGAGCTGGGGCTGGACCTCGGCGGCGACGATCGGCTGCGCGGTCTTCGGCGTCCTCGTGCTGCTGGCGTGGGGATGGTGGGAGCTGCGCACCCGCGAATCCCTGGTGGACCTGCGGATCTCGGCGCGGCGCCCGATCCTGCTGACCAACCTCGCCTCGATCATGGTGGGTTTCGCGATGTTCTCCCTCATGCTCACCATGCCGCAGCTGCTCCAGATCCCCGGCGCCGCCGGTTACGGTCTGGGCCTGACGATGCTCAACGCGGGTCTGTGGATGGTGCCCGGCGGCCTGGTGATGATGGCACTCTCCCCCGTGTCCGCACTGCTCACGCAGCGGATCGGCGCGCGACTGACGCTCGCGCTCGGCGCCGCGATGTCGGCGGCCGGGTACTTCGCACTCCTCGGGCTGACCGACGCGACGTGGAAACTCTCACTCGGCTCGATGATCGTGTTCGGCGGTGTGGGCGTGGCCTATTCGGCGATGCCTGCGCTGATCATGGGCAACGTCCCCGAGACCGAGTCCGCCGCCGCGAACGGCCTGAACTCGCTGATGCGCTCGATGGGCACCGCTGTGGCGTCCGCCGTGATGGCGACCGTGCTCACGCGCGAGGTGATCGTGCTGGGCGCGGGCACCCCGCACGCCGTCGAGTTGCCCGCCGAGTCGGCGTTCACCAGCACGTTCGTCATCGCCGGCGTCGTGGCCGCCGTCGCCGCGGTGGTCGCAATGGCGATCCCGCGGACCGCTACGCCCGCTTCTTCCGAGGCTTCCGCTCCGGCAACGGATTCGGCTCGAACTCAGGAAAACCTGGAAGCATGTGCTCGAAGGGCTTGAGGTTCCACAGCGGTTCGCCGCGCGACATCCGCCAGTCGAACTCGCGGCGGATCGCTGTGGAGAAGCCCAGCTCGAGCAGGGTGTTGAAGTCGCCGTCGGCGGCCTCGAGGACCTGACCGAGGACACGGTCGAGCTCGTCCTCGGTGACCTCGGCGAACCGGCCGGTCAGGTAGATGTCGCCCGCGTTGTCGAGCGTGTACGAGACGCCGTACAGCCGCCGGTTCCGTTGCAGCAGATAGCGGTACACGCCCTCGAAGTTCTCATCGACGTGCCGGCACACGAAGGCCTCCACCCGCGCGCCGTGCTTCCCGAGCGTGAGCAGCGTCGTGGTCTTGAGCTTCTTGACACCGGGCAGCTCGATCACGAAATGCGCCAGATCGCTGCCGGACGCCTCGCGGCGGGCGAAGTCGAGTTCGCGGTCGTCGAGCGCCGTCTCGACCTGCTCCGGCGTCATCGTCATACCCGCACTCCTGCCCTGCGCCGCCTGCGGCGCACCGTCTGCGTCGCAGCGCGCCGCGCATCGATCGCCTTGGCGTAACTCTCCAGCAGTCCGTCGGCCGTGCGGGCCCACGAGAACTGCCGGGCGTGGGCGGCAGCACCGTCGGAAAGCCTGTGCCGCAGTGCGGGATCCGCGGTGAGCTCGTCAAGGACGGCCGTCCAGGACCCGGGCTCGTGTCCGTCCACGAGGCGACCCGAGACACCGTCGGCGACGGCGACCGGGAGCCCGCCCACCCGCG
The DNA here is from genome assembly GCF_001575205.1 of Tsukamurella pseudospumae. Classification (GTDB taxonomy): domain Bacteria; phylum Actinomycetota; class Actinomycetes; order Mycobacteriales; family Mycobacteriaceae; genus Tsukamurella; species Tsukamurella pseudospumae. The sequence continues at coordinate 30,720 of NZ_LSRE01000014.1, read as the reverse complement.
CGGCCACGACGGGCGTTCCGCACGCCTGCGCCTCGACGGCGACGAGCCCGAAGGACTCGGAGTAGCTGGGGACGACGACCACGTCGGACGCGCGGTAGACCTCGGCCAGCCCGGCGGGCGGGCGCGGCGGGCCGAAGGTCACGGAGTCCTCGATCCCGAGCTCCCGGGCGAGGGCGATCAGCGCGTCGGGCCGCTCGAGCCCCGTGCCCGACGGTCCGCCGACCACCAGGACACGGATCCGGCGCTCCGGATGCGCGTGGATCAGCGGGGCGGCGGCACGGAGCAGCAGGTCGGGGGCCTTGTGCGGCTGGATGCGGCCGACGAAGGTGAGCACGATCTCGTCGTCGGCGATGCCGAGCTCGCGGCGGGCCGCGGTGCCGTCGCCTGGCGTGTAGGTGTTCAGGTCGGCGCCGGGGTAGACCACGTCGATGCGGCTCTGCGGGACGTCGTGGATCGCGGCGAGCTGGCCCGCCTCGACCTCGGTGTTGACGATCAGCCGGTCGGCCTCGTCGGAGACCTGCTGCTCACCGATGATGCGGGCCTGCGGCTCGGCGGTATCCCCGATCGCGAGGGCGTTGTTCTTCACCGCCGCCAGGGTGTGGGCGGTGTGCACCAGCGGCACGCCCCAGCGGTCGCGGGCCAACCAGCCAACCTGGCCGGAGAGCCAGTAGTGCGAGTGGATGAGGTCGAAGTAGCCGGGCTCCTCGCGGGCCTCGGCGCGCTGCACGCCCGCGGCGAAGGCGCACAGCTGCGCGGGCAGGTCCGTCTTGTCCAGGCCCTCGAAGGGCCCGGCGACGATGTTGCGCACTCGGATGCCGGGCGCGGCCTCGACGATCGGCTGGTCCGCCGACGCCGTGGCACGCGTGAAGATCTCCACCTCGATGCCGCGTTTCGCGAGCTCCAGGGAGGTCTGCCAGATGTAGACGTTCATCCCGCCGGCGTCACCCGTGCCGGGCTGGGCCAGCGGCGACGTGTGCACCGACAACACCGCGATCCGGCGCGGCGTGACGGCGGCCGCGGACTTACCAGTAGGCACGCCGTCCAGCTTAACCCCGCCCGATCAGCGCGCCAGTCCGAGGAGCTCGCGGGCACTGCGGGCCGGGTCCACCACGAACGGGGCGTGTCCGCCGCCGTCCCACCAGGACAGGGTCGCGTTCGGCAGGACCTTCGCGTGGTGCTCCGCGGTCGACGGTGCCACCACCTCGTCATCCTTTCCGTGCTGGATCAGGACGGGGAAGGTCCAGGACGCCAGGTCCGCATCGTGGTCGACGGTGCGCCGGAACAGCCCGCCGCGCACGGCCGGGGGCGTGGCCAGGGCGATGCCGAACTGCTGCTGGGCGACGGGGCCGAGGACGTCCTGGTCGAAGCCGTGCGGCAGCATCCTCAGCTTCGCGAGCGCGGTGATGGCCTTGCCCGCGTGCGCGGACAGGGCGGCCGGGAGTGCGGCGTTCATGGAGTCGCCGGTGACGCCGCCCGGGAACGGCCCGGTCTCCTTCGCGCCGCCGATGGAAGTGATGGCGCCGATCAGACCGACGGCCTTCACTCCGTCGGTGCCGTGGGTCGCGAGATGGTCCGCGATGATCAGGCCGCCGTAGGACCAGCCGACGGGGATGACCTGCTCCAGGCCGAGGTCGCGGCGGACCACGGCGAGGTCGTCGGCGAAGCGTTCGGTGGAGTAAGGATGATCGGAATCGGGCACCGAGCTGCGGCCGTGGCCGCGGTTGTCCACCGCGACCACGCGATGTCCGGCGGCGGTCAGCTCGCCGATGAATGCCGCGCCCCACGAGTCCGAGCTGGCCGACCAGCCGTGGACCAGCAGGAACGCCGGCTTCGCCGGTTCCGCACCCTCCGCGTAGTCGGTGTAGTAGATCTCCGTGCCGTCGTACGAGACGGCCAATCCCACAGAACGAGTCACGGGATCGAGGCTATCGCCGCGGCTCCGATCGGGCCCGCAGGGCCCGGAACATCGCATCGACGGGGTGCCACTTCTCGCGGACACTCGGATTCTGTCCAAACCGGACGCGCTGTCCATGTCGGCCATAATCCGAGTGCGCGCGGATCAGACATGTCAGCGGTCGGCGTCCGGGCGCAGACGCTTCACCCATCGCACCCAGAGCCAAATCTCTGCCGCCAGCAGTCCCACCGTGGCCACGACCCAAACAGCAACAAGCACCACGTCAGGGGCGCCCATTGCCATGAACGGCAGCGGGATGATCCTTCCGACAATGAAGGTCAGCGCCAGCATGAGCGCACAGAAGAGCGGATAGGCGAGGACCAGTGCGATCACGGCGAAGGCGTCGCCACCTTCTTCTCGCTCGCGGATCTGCTTGCGTGCGACATGTGCCATCGGCACCGTGACGAACGGCAGAATCGGCAGCACCAAGGAGAGGACGAAGGCGACGACTGCCAGAACGTTCGTCGTGCGGGGCGGAGCGACGGGGACCCACTGGTACTGACCGGGAGGGCCCGGCTGCGTGGGCGGGAAAGGCTGAGGCGGCCGGTTGTCCCCGTGCGGCGATACGGATTCGGTCACACCACGCAGTGTCAATCGTCGCGCACGGATTGTCTGTCCCCCGATCGGACTACAGCGCCCATCTGACGCGGATCAGGCTAATCCCCGAACCGCTACGCGGGTTCCTGCTCCAACACGATGCTCTCGCCATCGCCGAGTTCGACGGAGACCCGTAGCTCCCCGCCGAGGGCGGCGACGTACGCCTGCAGGGTGCCGAGTTCGGTGCGGCCTAGGTCACCGCGCTCGATCTTCGAGACGCGGGCCTGCGACACGCCCATGACCTCGGCGATCTCGACCTGCCTGAGCATGCCGAGTTCCTTGCGCAGCTCGGCGAGTTTGTGGACCGCCTGGGCCCGCTCGACGTGGCGGCGCGCCGCTGCCACGCGAACCTCGTCGACCTTGCCCGACTGCACGGCCTCCGCGCGAATGTCCTGCCAACTACGAGCCATCACGCACCTCTCGTCGCGCCGTTCCAGCATCGCGGAATCAATCGGACCACGGTCCGGTTAATGGTAGTGTCAGCTTCACCAGCCAGTCCCGAGGAGGACGTCATGCCCGCCGTCACCGCAGACACCCTGACCCTGCCGCGCATCGCCGCGGCGGCACCGTCGGACACCGAACGCCCCGTCCGGAAGATCACGACCGGGCCCCGCGGCCACGAGGGCGAGGGATTCCCCGTGGTCCGCGCCTTCGCGGGAGTCCACCCGCGCGATCTCGACCCGTTCATCCACATGGATCAGATGGGTGAGGTCGAGTACGAGCCCGGCGAGCCCAAGGGCACCAATTGGCACCCGCACCGCGGCTTCGAGACCGTCACCTACATGATCGACGGCCTGTTCCAGCACCAGGACAGCCACGGCGGCGGCGGACTGATCCAGGACGGCGCCACCCAGTGGATGACCGCCGGCTCCGGCATCCTGCACATCGAGACCCCGCCCGCCGAGCTCGTCGAATCCGGCGGCACCTTCCACGGCATCCAGCTGTGGGTGAACCTGCCCGCCGAGGAGAAGTTCACGACGCCCGCCTACCAGAACCTCGAGGGCGGCCAGACCACGCTCGTGACCACCCCGGACGGCGGCGCGCTGATCCGCATCGTCGCGGGCGAGGTCGACGGGAACGCCGGCCCCGGCTCCACCCGCACCCCGATCAACTTCGTGCACGCGACCATCGCGCCCGGCGCGGAGGCCTCGCTGCCGTGGAACCGCGACTACAACGCGCTGGTCTACGTACTGAGCGGGCGCGGCACCGTCGGGCCCGTGGGGCACCCGATCCACCAGGGTCAGCTCGCGCAGCTCGGCCCCGGCGACCGGATCACCGTGGCGGCGGACGAGTCGCAGGACTCGAACCGTCCGGCGATGGAGGTGTTGATCCTCGGCGGTCGGCCGATCCGCGAGCCCGTCGCGCAGTACGGCCCGTTCGTGATGAACACCAAGGCCGAGCTGATGCAGGCGCTCGAGGACTACAACGCCGGCACGTTCGGCATCATCCCGCCCGACGCACTGATGCCGCACGTCGTGCGGTAGTAGCCTCGCGCCATGCAGGAGTTCCGCGACGCGGTCGAGGCCAAGGACGACGAGGCCGTCGAACGCACACTGGCCGAGAACGTGGTGTTCCACAGCCCCATCGCGATCACGCCGTACGAGGGCAAGCCGACGGTGGCCGCGATCCTGCGCGCCGCGCGTCGCGTGACGGGCCCGGACTTCCGCTACGAGCGCGTCATCAGCAGCGCGGACGGACGCGACCACACTCTCGTCTTCACCACCACGATGAAGGGGAAGGCGGTGCAGGGCTGCGACATCCTGCACCTCGACGACGACGGCCGGATCGACGACTTCACCGTCATGGTCCGGCCGCTGTCCGGCGTGCAGGCGCTCAACGAGGCGATGGGCGCGCAGTTCGGGCGGATCGTCAAGGAGGCCGAGGAGGCCGGCCGCTAGCCTCGCGCCTCCAGCACCGGCAGCGCCAGCTCGGCCCAATCGATGTTCTCCCGCTCGAAGCTCAGCCCCCTCAACAGCGTGAGGTACGGCCCGCCGAGATGCCGGTCGGCGAGCAACTCCTCGCGACGGCGTTCGCCCAGCCAGGTGCGCTCGAGCCGCTCGTAGTACGCGAGCTTCGCGGACGCGGCGTCCCGGAAGGCGCGCACGGCATCGCACACCGCAGCCGGATCCCCGACCTCGACCGCCTGCACCATGACCATCAGCTCGTCCCGGATCGCCACCGCACGCGGGGCGGTCCGGGTGAACGCCGAGAGCTCCGCGCACCCGTCGTCGGTGAGCCGGAAGACCCGCTTGTTCGGCCGCTTCTCCTGCTCGACGGTCCGCGCGACGATCACCCCGTCGGCCTCCATCCGATCGAGCTCGCGGTAGAGCTGCTGCGGCGTGGCCACCCAGAAGGTGGCGCGGGCACCGTCGAACTCCTTGGACAGGTCGTACCCCGAGGCCTCGCCCATCACGAGGAGCGTGGATTCGATCGCATGCCGCAGCGCCATGTCTTCCATTCTAGTCAACTAGTTGACTATGCTGGCGATACCTACTCAACTAGTTCACTAAGGAGTCAGCATGCGAGAGTTCCGCGCCGCCGTCGAGGCCCGCAACGGCGAGGCCTTCGACGGCCTGCTCGCCGACGACGTGACCTTCACCAGCCCCGTCGCCTTCAAGCCCTACAAGGGCCGGCACATCACCGCCGCGATCCTGCGCGGCGTGCTCCGTGTCTTCGAGGACTTCCACTACCTGCGCGAGATCAACGACGGTGACGATCACGCCCTGATCTTCGAGGCGATGGTCGACGGCAAGAAGATCACGGGCTGCGACTTCATCCACGTCAACGACGCGGGCAAGATCGACGACTTCATGGTGATGGTCCGGCCGCTGTCCGCCGCCCAGGCCCTCTCCGCCGCGATGGGCGCGCAGTTCGGCACCATCTCCGAGGAGGCCGTCGCCGCCGCGCAGGCCGAGGCCGTCGCAGCCGGCTCCGAGGCCTGACGGTGCGTCCGCTCACCCTGGTCCGGCAGGCGCTACGGGTCAAGCGGGACACGCCCCGCCTCCCCGAGGCCGCGGGGCGCACGGGCACGGTCACGGGGTCGGGCACCGTCGGGCGGCCCGACGGTGCGCGGATCGTCGCGCTCGGCGACAGCGTGCTCGCCGGGGTGGGCGTCGAGGACCACCGGGACACCCTGTCCGGGCGGCTCGCCGCGGTTCTCGCCGGCGACGGCGGTGCCGAGTGGGACGTGCGTGCGCGGTCCGGCGCGACCGCGGGCGACGTGCCGACACAGGTCGCCGACCTGGGCGATCCCGACGTGGTGCTCATCTCGCTCGGCGTGAACGACGTGAAGAACCTGCACCGCCGGGCGCGCTGGCGACGAGAGCTCGCGGCCGCCCTCGACGCTGCGCTCGCCGCCGCGCCGCGCGCGCAGGTCCTCCTGCTGGGAATGCCGCCGCTCACCGAGTTCCCCGCACTGCCACCGGAACTGGCCGCCGCCCTCGCCGGCCGCGCCCACGGCTTCGACGCCGACGCCCAGCAGCTCGCCGCCGAACGGCCGCGCGTCGCCCACGTCCCCTGCGCGATCCCCGACGCGGCGGGGATGTTCGGGGCCGACGGCTTCCACCCGTCCGCCCTCGCCCACGCGGCGTTCGCCGAGCAGTGCGCGGCCGTGCTGATCAGCCGCTCGGGGAGCCTGCCGACGGCCCAGCCGGGCTGATCCATGCGGGTTCGACTATTCGACAGCGCAACAGGCCCGCGGCTAATCTAACGACAACGATTCCCATTGTTGTCGTCAGGAGTTCCCCCGTGCGCATCCGCCATCGTCTCGCCCAGGTCGTCGGCGCCACCGCCGTCGCCGCGCTGGCGCTCACCGCGTGCGGAACCGCAGCGTCGGAGTCCGGCGACGGCAAGCCGGCGATCGTCGCGTCCACGGACGTCTACGGAGCCGTCGCCAAGGCCGTCGCGGGCGACGACGCGTCGGTGACGTCGCTGTTCACCAACCCGACCGGGGACCCGCACGAGTTCGAGCCCTCCGCGCAGGACACGCTCAAGGTCAAGAAGGCGGCGGTACTCGTCTACAACGGCGGCCACTACGACGCGTACATGGAGAAGGCCGCCGAGGGTGCGTCCGCGGCGAAGGTCGACGCCGTCGCGCTCCACGCCCCCAAGGGCGATAACGAGCACGTCTTCTACGACCTGCCGACCATGCAGAAGGTCGCCGGCGCCGTCGCGAAAGCGCTGTCCGACAAGGACTCCGCGCACCGCGAGGGCTACGAGAGCCGCGCCAAGGCCTTCTCGACCAAGCTGGACGCCGTGATCGCGCAGGCCCGCGCGATCGGCCACGCCAACCCGGGCGCGAAGATCGCCGCGACCGAGCCCGTCGCCGGCTACCTGCTCACGCTCGCCGGCCTCACCGACGTGGCCCCCGCCCGCTACACCGCCGCCATCGAGTCCGGCACCGACCCCGCCCCCGCCGACATCGCGGCCGCGAACGCGCTGGTCAGCGGCAAGCAGGTGAGCGCCGTGGTGCTCAACTCGCAGACCGAGAGCCCGGTCACCACCGCCCTGGCGAAGACCGCCGACACCGCGGGCGTGCCCGTCGTCAAGGTCACCGAGTCGCTGCCGGCGGGCGTCGACGACTACGTCACGTGGCAGGCGGGCAACGTCAAGAGCCTGTCCGACGCGCTCGCGTCCCGCCCGTGACCGCACCGTCGAGCGCCCGGACGGTGAGCGGCGCACCGTCGAGCAAGGGCCCCGTCATCAGCCTGCGCGACGCGGCGCTGCGCTACCCGGACCGTGTCCTGTGGGACGGGCTGGACCTCGACATCGCGCCCGGCGAGTTCATCGCCGTACTCGGCCCGAACGGCGCCGGCAAGACCTCGCTGCTGCGCATCCTGCTCGGGCAGACCCACCTGTCATCCGGAACCGTGCAGGTCAACGGTCGGATCGGGTACATCCCGCAGCAGCGCGCCCTCGACGCGTCCGTGCCCCTGCGCGGGCGCGACCTGGTCGGTCTCGGCTTCGACGGTGCCGCCTGGGGCCTCGGCTTGCGGAACCGGAAGGCCCGACGGTCCGCCGTCGACACCGCCCTCGCGCAGGTCGACGCGGCCGCGTTCGCCGATGCCCCGCTGGGCTCGCTGTCCGGCGGTGAGCAGCAGCGGCTGCGAGTCGCGCAGGCCCTGGCATCGGACCCGACGATCCTGCTCTGCGACGAGCCTCTGCTCTCGCTGGACCCGGGCAACCAGCAGCTCGCCGTCTCGCTCATCGAGCGGCGTCGGCGCGAGCACGACACCGCGGTGCTGTTCGTGACCCACGAGATCAACCCCGTGCTCCCCTACTGCGACCGCGTGCTCTACCTGGTGGACGGCCGGTTCGAGGTGGGGCCGACGAACGACGTGATGACCTCCGAGCGGCTCTCGCGGCTCTACCGGACGCCCGTCGACGTGCTGCACGTCCGCGACCGGCTGGTCGTGGTGGGAGGCGACGAGTAGATGGACCACCTCCGCGAATTCGGCAACCTGTCGCTGACCTGGGAGCTGCTGCAGCAGCCCTTCGTGCTGTGGGCGCTGCTCGCCGCGGCGCTGCTGGGCGTGCTGGCCGGCGTGCTCGGCCCGCTCATCGTGTCGCGTCAGATGGCCTTCAGCGTGCACGGCACGTCCGAGCTGTCGCTGACCGGCGCCGCGTTCGCCCTGCTCATGGGGTGGAGCGTGGGCGCGGGCGCGCTGCTCGGCTCACTGGTGGCGGGCCTGCTGTTCGGGCTGCTCGGGGTGTACGCCCGCGAGCGCGACTCGGTGATCGGCGTGATCATGGCCTTCGGGCTGGGCCTGTCGGTGCTGTTCCTGGCGCTGCACGAGGGCCGGCAGGGCACGGCGTTCGCGCTGCTGACCGGCCAGGTCGTGGCGGTCGGACTCTCCGGGGTCACGCTCATGGCGATCACCACGGTCGTGGTGCTCGCGATCCTCGCGGTGATCTACCGGCCGCTGCTGTTCCTGTCCACGGACCCGGATGTGGCCGCCGCGCACGGTGTCCCGGTGAAGACGCTGTCGGTGGTGTTCGCGATGCTCGTGGGCGCCGCGGCCGCACAGGGCGTGCAGATCGTGGGCGCGCTGCTCGTGATGAGTCTGCTCATCACGCCGGCCGCGGCCGCCGCGCGGGTCACCAGCTCGCCCGGCAAGGCGACGGCGCTCTCGCTGATCTTCGCCCTGGTGTCGGCGGTGGGCGGCATCGTCCTCTCACTCGCCCCCGCGCTGCCGGTCTCGGTGTTCGTCACCTCCATCTCGTTCCTCATCTACATGGTCTGCCGGCTGCTCGGGCAGCGCGGACGACGCGGCACCGTCGCGCCGGTCGAGGAGTCGCACGACTGCCGGCACGCGCTACCGTCGAAGGTGTGAAGATCGACCTCAACGCCGACTGCGGCGAGTCCTACGGCGCGTGGACGCTCGGCGACGACTCCGCCCTGCTGGAGGTCGCGACCTCGGCCAACGTCGCCTGCGGGTTTCACGCCGGCGACCCGACGATCCTCCGTGAGACCTGCTCGCTCGCCGTCGAGCACGGCGTCGCGATCGGCGCGCAGGTCGGGTACGCGGACCTGCGCGGCTTCGGCCGCCGGTCCGTCGATGTTCCCGGCGCGGACCTCACCGCCGACGTGATCTACCAGATCGGCGCCCTGCAGGCGATCGCGCGGAGCGTGGGCGGCACCGTCCGATACGTGAAACCGCATGGTGCGCTGTACAACCGGATCGTCACGGACGAGGCGCAGGCCGCGGCCGTCGTCGAGGGCGTGCTCGCGGCCGCCCCCGACCTCCCGGTGCTCGGCCTCCCCGGCTCGGCGTTCCTCCGCCGCGCGGAGGCGGCCGGGCTACGCACGGTGCGCGAGGCCTTCGCCGACCGCGCCTACCTGCCCGACGGTGCGCTCGTCCCCCGCTCCCGCGAGGGCTCCGTCCTGCACGACCCCGACGAGATCGCCGCGCGCGTACTGCGGATGGTCGCCGACGGCACCGTCGAAGCGATCGACGGCACCGAGGTCGAGGTCGCACCCGACTCCGTGTGCGTGCACGGCGACAACCCGTCCGCGGTCGCCGTCGCGCGCCGCCTGCGGACCGTGCTCGACGGTGCCGGCGTGGCGGTCGCGCCGTTCACGCGCTGACGCTCAGCCGATGAACCGCGTCGGGGCGGTGGCGACGAGGCGGACGCAGTGCGCGACCAATTGCTCGCGCGTGACGTCGAGCCGCCCGGACAGGTACTCGGTGAACAACGAGGTCAGCGCGCCGACGAGCCCGATCGACACGAGTCGCCGGGTGGTCTCGTCGACGTGACTCGGCATCGCGCCGGCCACCACCGCGAAGAAGTCCGGCATGCGACCGAGCCCCCGCTCGGACAACGCGGCCTCGCGGTAGGGCGCGAGCAGGAGCACCCGGCCCGCGTCTGGGTTGTCGATGACCAGCTCGACGAACGCGGCGACGGCCGCCGTCGACATCTCAGCAGGGTTCGCCGCGCCGCGCACCGCGCCCACCAGCGCCTCCTGCGCGCGGTCGCTGACATCGTCGAACACCGCCTGCGCGAAGCCGTCCCGGGTGCCGAAGGCCTCGTAGAAGTAGCGCTCCGTGATGCCCGTCGCCCGACACACGGCACGCACCCCCAGCGCTCCCGCCCCCGCACCGCCGAGCAGCGCGATGCCCTCGTCCAGCATCGCCCGGCGACGGTTCTCCTGCCGTTCCTCGAGCGACGTCATCCGTGCAGACTAGCGCAGACGACCGTGCGTCATAGCAAAACTGTCAGGTCAACGCAGCGAACAACGGATCACTGATTGCGGCGCTGCCGCGCGAACTCCGCGAGCACCACACCGGCGGCGACGGACGCGTTCAGCGACTCCACCGACGAGGCGATGGGGATCGACAGGATCGAGTCGCAGTTCTCGCGCACCAGCCGCGACAGGCCCTTGCCCTCGGATCCGACCACCACGACCACGCCGGTGTCGGCCCGGTAGTCGTCGAGGTCCACGTCGCCACCCGCGTCCAGGCCGACGACCTGCAGGCCGGCCGCCGCGTAATCCGCCAGCGTGCGATTGAGATTCGGAGCCTGCGCCACCGGCAGCCGCGCCGCGGCGCCCGCGGACGTGCGCCAGGTGACGGCGGTGACCGCGGCGGACCGTCGGCCCGGGATGACCACGCCGTGCCCACCGAACGCGGCCGCCGACCGGATCACGGCGCCCAGGTTGCGGGGGTCGGTGATGTTGTCCAGGGCGACGATGAGCGGCGCCTCGCCGCGGTCCTGCGCACGGGCCAGCAGGTCGTCCGGGTGCGCGTAGACGTACGGCGGCACCTGGAGGGCGATGCCCTGGTGCAGGCCGTTCTCACTCATCCGGTCGAGCTCGCCGCGCTGCACCTCGAGGATCGCGATGCCCTTGTCGGCCGCGATCTGCACCGACTCGGTGAGCCGCTCGTCGTTCTGCGCACCGATCGCCACGTACAGCGCCGTCGCGGGGACGTCCGCGCGCAGGCACTCGACGACGGGGTTGCGGCCGAGGACGTACTCGGGCCCGTCGTCGGCGGCGCGACCCGCGACCTTGGGCCGTCGCTGCGGCGTGGTCGCGGCCTTCGCCGCGGCCCGCGCCTTCTTGTGCGCGGGATGGTACGGACGGTCCTTCGCGGCGGGGGTCGCCCCACGCCCCTCGAGCCCGCGGCGCCGAACGCCGCCCGACCCCTGGACCTGCCCCTTCTTGGTGCCCGCCTTGCGGACCGCGCCGCGGCGCTGCGAGTTGCCTGCCATCAGTTGCCCGCCTTCTTCGTGAGTGTCCATGCCGAGCCGTCGGCACCGTCGGTGACCTCGATGCCCGCGGCGTGCAGCCGATCGCGCGACGCGTCGGCCTCGGCCCAGTTCTTGTCCGCCCGGGCGGTCGCGCGCCGCTCGAGCTCGGCCTGGACGAGCACGCCGAGGGCGTCCATCGCCTGACCGTCGCCGCCGTTCTCCGTGACCCAGTGCGGATCCAGCGGGTCGACGCCGAGGATCGAGGTCATCGCCCGCACCGAACCGGCGATCCGCCGCGCCTCGTCGAGGTCCCCCGACTCGAGCGCCGCGTTCCCGGCACGCACGGCGCCGTGCACCTCCGCCAGCGCCGACGGTACGCCGAGATCGTCGTCCAGCGCGGCCGCGAAACCGGCGGTCCACACCCCGAGCCCGACCTCCCCAGCCCGCTCGACGGTGCGCTGCACGAACGACTCGATCCGCCCGTACGCCGTGACGGCCTCCTGCAACGCGCCGGCGGAGTACTCCTGCATCGAGCGGTAGTGCGCCTGACCGAGGTAGTAGCGCAGCTCGACCGCCCGGACCTGCGTGAGCAGGTTCGGGATCGACACCACGTTGCCGAGACTCTTGCTCATCTTCTCGCCGGACATGGTGACCCAGCCGTTGTGCAGCCAGTAGTTCGCGAACGGATCCCCAGCGCCGTGGGCCTGCGCGATCTCGTTCTCGTGGTGCGGGAAGATCAGGTCGATACCGCCGCAGTGGATGTCGAACTGCGCGCCCAGGTAGCTCGTGGCCATCGCCGAGCACTCCAGGTGCCAGCCCGGGCGGCCGTCGCCCCACGGGGACGGCCAGCTCGGCTCTCCCGGCTTCGCGGCCTTCCACAGCGTGAAGTCCAGGGGATCGCGCTTGCCGGTGGCCGCGGACTCGCCCTGGTGCACGTCGTCGACCTTCTGGCGGCTGAGCTCGCCGTAGGTCGTCAGGCTGCGCACGCTGAAGTACACGTCGCCCTCGGACGCGTACGCGTGGCCGCGCTCGATCATCCGCTCCATGTAGGTGACCATCTGGGTGATGAAGCCCGTGGCCCGCGGCTCCGCGGACGGGGGCAGCACCCCCAGCGCGTCGTAGGCGTTCGTGAACTCGCGCTCGTGCGTCGCGGCCCACTCCCACCAGGGGCGACCCGCCTCGGCGGCCTTGCGCAGGATCTTGTCATCGATGTCGGTCACGTTGCGCACGAAGGAGACGTCCGTGCCGTTGGCGAGCAGCCAGCGACGCAGCACGTCGAAGGCCACGCCGCTGCGGATGTGGCCGATGTGCGGGACGCCCTGCACCGTCGCGCCGCAGAGATAGATGCCCGCCTTGCCCTCGATGAGGGGCACGAAGTCACGGACCTCGCGGGTCAGGGAGTCGTAAAGGCGCAGCGTCACGACCGTTGATTCTACGGGTCGGTCCCGAACACCCTCCGCAGGTCAGTCACTTCGTCGTTGCGCCACCTAATAGGTAGGATGTCTCGGTGCCCGATCGTCGTTCGTCCGAGGTCAGCCGCGGAACCGCCATGGGCATCGCGGCCTACCTGCTGTGGGGCCTGTTCCCGCTCTACTTCGACGCGCTGCGGCCCACCGGCGCGTGGGAGATCCTCGCCCATCGCATCCTGTGGAGCCTGCTGCTCTGCGTGATCGTCCTCGCCGTGATCCGGGACTTCGGCTGGATCCGCGGACTCCGCGGGCAGTACCGGCTGATCGCCGGTGTGGGGATCGCGGCGCTGCTCATCGCGACCAACTGGGTCGTCTACATCGCCGCGGTCACCTCGGGTCACACGTCCGACGCCGCTCTCGGCTACTTCCTGAACCCGCTGGTCACCGTCGCACTCGGCGTCGTCGTGCTCGGCGAACGGCTGCGGCCGCTGCAGTGGGCCGCGGTCGGAATCGGGGTGCTCGCGGGCGTCTTCCTGGCGGTCGCGGGCGGGCGCTTCCCGTGGACCTCGCTGGCGCTGGCCTTCTCGTTCGGGATGTACGGGCTGCTCAAGAACAAGGTCGGCGCACACCTGAGTGCGCTGCACGGGCTCACGCTCGAAACCGCGATCCTGGCGCCGCTCGCCGCGATCGCGCTGGCTGTCATCGCGACCTGGGGCGGCGGGCTCGACTTCGGTAGACATGGCGGCGTGCACACCACGCTGCTGGTCCTGTCGGGCGTGGCGACCGCGGTCCCGCTCCTCCTGTTCGCGGCGGCCGCGCGCCGGATTCCGCTGGTGACCGTCGGCCTGATCCAGTTCGCGACGCCCGTCATGCAGTTGCTGTGCGCGGTGCTGTTCCTCGGCGAGCACGTCTCGACCGCGCGGTGGATCGGATTCGGCATCGTCTGGATCGCCCTGATCCTGCTCACGGCCGACACCGTGGTGACGCTGCGTCGCGCTCGGGCCGGCCGGCTCTCGGAGTAGCTTCCGGGGTCAGCCCGCGGCGTAGACCAGGGCCGTCGCCATCGCGGCGACTCCCTCGCCGCGGCCGGTGAGGCCGAGGCCGTCGGTCGTGGTGGCGGACACGGAGACCGGCGCGCCGAGCAGGCCGCTCAGGACCTCCTGCGCCTCCGCCCGCCGCGGACCGACCTTGGGCCGGTTCCCGATCAGCTGCACCGCGGCGTTCCCGACCGTGAAGCCCGCATCGGTGAGCAGCGAACGCACGTGTGTGAGCATCGACGCACCCGTGATCCCGACGTTGTCCGACCGCCCCACCCCGAAGACGGTGCCCAGGTCACCGAGGCCGCCCGCCGAGAGCAGCGCATCGCACAGCGCGTGCACCGCGACGTCGCCGTCGGAGTGACCCGAGCAACCGTCACCGTCGAACCGCAGCCCGAGCATCCAGCACGGACGGCCCGCCTCGAACGGATGGACGTCGGTCCCGATCCCGACCCGCGGCACGATCATGCGAACTCCTCGGCGAGCGCCTGGGCGACCCGCAGGTCGAAGGCGGTGGTGATCTTCATCGCCAGGGGATCCCCGGCGACGGTGACGACGCTGCCGCCCGCCCGCTCGACGAGACCCGCGTCGTCGGTGGCCAGTGCACCGGGCGCGGCTTCGTAGGCCGCGAGCAGCGCGGCGGCGGCGAAACCCTGGGGCGTCTGCACGGCGCGCAGGTCCGCCCGGTCGACGGTGCCGAGCACGGCCCCGTCGGCATCGACCCGTTTGACGGTGTCCACGACCGGCAGCACGGGAATGACGGCGGAGGCGCCGGCGCGCACCGCGTCGACCACCCGCACGATCATCGCGGGCGGCGTCAGCGGCCGGGCCGCGTCGTGCACCAGGACCGTGTCGGCCGCGCCCGCGACGGCCAGGCCGGCCCGCACCGAATCGGTGCGCTCCGCGCCGCCCACGACGACCCGCGCCCGCGGGACGAGGGACCGCGCACCGTCGACCATGTCCTGCGGGACCATGACGACGACCTCGTCGACCGTCCCGGACGCGAAAAGGCCGTCCACCGCCCAGGTGAGCAGTGAACGGCCTTGAAGCTCCACGAACGCCTTGGGGATGTTCAGCCCCAGGCGCGTCCCCTGCCCAGCGGCGGGGACCAGTGCAACGACGGTCAGGACGCGGCCGCCAGCACCTCGTCCAGCAGCAGGGCTGCCTTCTCGTCGTTGGTGGACTCCGCGAGCGCGAGCTCGCCCACCAGGATCTGGCGGGCCTTGGTCAGCATGCGCTTCTCGCCGGCCGACAGCCCGCGATCCTGCTCACGACGCCACAGGTCGCGGACGACCTCGGCCACCTTGTTCACATCGCCCGATGCCAGCTTCTCGAGGTTCGCCTTGTACCGGCGCGACCAGTTCGTGGGCTCCTCGGTGTGGGGCGCGCGCAGGACCTGGAAGACCTTGTCCAGACCCTCCTGACCGACCACGTCACGAACACCGACGACCTCGGCGTTCTCCGCGGGAACCTTGACCGTCAGATCACCCTGTGCGACCTTGAGCACGAGGTACTCACGCTCACGTCCACCGATGGTCTTGATCTCGATAGCTTCGATCAGTGCGGCACCGTGATGGGGGTAGACAACGGTGTCTCCGACCTTGAAAATCATCTGATCCTTGCCCCTTTCGATATGACCAGGATAACACGGGGCCGAATGGGGCTGCTCGGCAACGTCGCAGGTCAGGACTCATACCGGGCTTGACAAGGGAACCCTGGGCTGATCAACGGGGTGATCGCCAACCCTGGACCACGCCCGCCGACGCGGCCGGATGCGCCTTCTACTACGCTGCGTGGTGACATACTCAGCATCGTCCGCACGCGGGTGTCGCCGCGCACGGGGATGGAAACTGGAGGAACCGTGTCCGCACGCACCGTCTCGACCCGCCGCACCGCCACCGCCGTCGCCGGCGCCCTGCTCGCCACCGGCGCCCTGCTCTCGGTGTCCGCGTGCGGTGCCGGCCAGATCTCGCAGACCGCCAACCAGGTCGCCGCGATCAACGGCGCCAACCAGACCTTCGTGGACCAGAAGATCACGCTCACCGACGTGCACGTGCTGTACCCGGTGTCGGGCAGCCAGGGCAAGCTCGCCTTCGTCCTGACGAACCTGAACCCGCAGCAGGGCGACAAGCTCAAGAGCATCACCGACGAGAAGGGCCGCGCCGCGACCATCAGTGGTGACACCACCCTCACCGCCGGCGGCTCGCTCTACGGCACCGCGCCCGCGGGCAGCAACAGCAAGGCCGCGGGCATCACGCGCCTCACCGTCACCGTCCCGGTCGACAGCACCTGGCGCCCCGGCCTGACCAGCAAGCTCTGGTTCCACCTCGAGAAGGCCGGCTCCCTGCCGATCGACGTCCCGATCGACGCGGGCGCCGCGTCGGCCAGCGCCGCGGGCATCACCGTCACCGGCGGAGAGCACGGCGGCGAGCACGGCTCGGGCGAGGGCTCCGGCCACTAGGCCGTCCATGGCAAAAGCCAAGGTGCAGTACACCTGCACCGAGTGCGGCCACACTGTGGCCAAATGGGTCGGTCGCTGCCCGTCGTGCGGCGCCTGGTCCACGATGGAGGAGGGCGCGGTCACCCGCGCCGCCGGCTCCGGACCCGCGGCCAACATCGGGCTGACGCTCCCCACGACGCGCGCGGTCCCGATCACGAAGATCGACCCTCATTCGACCCGTGCGCTGCCGGTGGGCATCGGCGAGCTCGACCGCGTGCTCGGCGGCGGCATCGTCCCCGGTTCGGTGATCCTGTTGGCCGGCGAGCCCGGCGTCGGCAAGTCCACCCTGCTGCTCGAGGTCGTGCACCGCTGGGCCACGACGGGCCGCGGGAAGTCTCTGTACGTCACGGGCGAGGAGTCCGCGGGACAGGTCCGGCTGCGCGCGGAACGCACTGGGGCGCTGGACGATCGGCTGTACCTCGCGGCGGAGTCCGATCTCGGGACGGTGCTCGGCCACGTCGAGCAGATCTCCCCCACCCTCATGGTGGTCGACTCCGTGCAGACCCTCTCCGCCTCGGGCGTCGACGGCGTCCACGGCGGCGTCACGCAGGTCCGCGCGATCACGGCCACGCTGACCTCGCTCGCCAAGGCCTCCGGGATCGCGGTGATCCTCGTCGGCCACGTCACCAAGGACGGCGCCGTCGCCGGCCCGCGCTCGCTGGAGCACCTCGTGGACGTCGTGCTCAGCTTCGAGGGCGACAAACACTCCACGCTGCGCATGGTCCGCGGTATCAAGAACCGGTTCGGCGCCTCCGACGAGGTGGGCTGCTTCGAGCAGCGCGAGTCGGGCATCGTCGAGGTCACGGACCCGTCGGGCCTGTTCCTGCACCACCGCGACCAGGCCGCCGCCGGCACCGCGGTCACCGTCGGGCTCGACGGCAAGCGGCCCATGCTCGGCGAGCTCCAGGCGCTCGTGACGCCCACCCCCCTGCCCGCGCCGCGGCGCGCGGTCTCCGGGCTCGACGGTGCCCGCGTCGCCATGATCCTCGCCGTCCTGGCCCGGCACGGCGGCATCGAGAACCTGCCGCAGAAGGACGTCTACGCGGCGACCGTCGGCGGGATGAAGATCACCGAGCCGGGCGCCGACCTGGCGCTGGCCCTCGCCGTGGCGTCCGCCGCCGTGGAGAAGGCCCTGCGCCCGAACACCGTCGTCCTCGGCGAGGTGGGCCTCGCGGGCGAGGTGCGCCGGGTCACCGGCCTCGAGCGCCGGCTCGCGGAGGCGGCCCGCCTGGGCTTCACCCACGCCATCGTCCCGCCCTCGCCCGACGGACAGAAGCTGAAGGTCGACGGGATCCACATCGGCGAGGCGGCCACCGTCGGCGACGCCCTGCGGCTGGGCTCGCTGACCGAGGGCAAGCGCGGGCGTTAGCCTTACGGCATGGACCACACCAATCTCGGCGGCGACGCGTTCGCCGGGAACGCGCCGCTGCGCGACACCGTGATCCGGATGGCGCCCGGAACCCCGCTCCGCGACGGCCTCGAGCGGATCCTCCGAGGCCGCACGGGCGCCCTCATCGTGCTGGGCCACGACGACGCCGTGGAGAAGATCTGCGACGGCGGCTTCCACCTCGACGTCGAGTTCGCGCCGACCCGCCTCCGCGAGCTCGCGAAGATGGACGGCGCCGTGGTGCTGTCCACCGACGGCGCCCGCATCGTCCGCGCCAATGTCCAGCTCATGCCTGATCCGGCGATCCCCACCCAGGAGTCCGGCACGCGGCACCGCTCGGCCGAGCGCGCCGCTATCCAGACGGGCTACCCCGTGATCTCGGTGAGCGCGTCGATGTCGATCGTGCACGCCTACGTGGGCGGCGTCCGGCACCTCGTCGACGACGCCGCGCCCATCCTCTCCCGCGCCAACCTCGCGATCGCGACCCTCGAGCGGTACGCGCACCGCCTCGACGAGGTCCTGGCGCAGCTCTCGCGCGCCGAGATCGAGGACGTCGTGACGGTGCGCGAGGTCTCGCACGTGGTGCAGCGCCTGGAGCTGGTGCGGCGCTTGGCGATCGAGATCGAGCAGCACGTGCTGGAGCTGGGCACCTCGGGCCGGCAGATCGTGCTGCAGCTGGAGGACCTGCTCGGCGACGCGCTGTCCTTGCGCGAGCCCGTGCTGCGCGACTACCTGCCCGGCGGCGACGCGGCCGTCGACGACGCCGTTGCACGCGTGGACGGCCTCACCGATGCCGACCTGCTGGACCTGCCGACGATCGCTGCGGCCCTGGGCTTCTCGGGCACGGTCGAGGCCCAGGACGCACCCGTGTCACCGCGCGGCTTCCGCCTGCTCGGCTCGGTGCCGCGGCTGCGCGCCGCGCAGGTCGAGTCGCTGGTCGGCACCTTCGGCTCCCTGCAGACGCTGCTCGCCGCCTCCGCTGCGGACCTGCAGGCCGTCCCCGGCATCGGGTCCGACGGTGCGCGGCAGGCCCGCGAGGGCCTCTCCCGCCTCGCCGAGGCCTCGGTCGAGCGGTTCTAGGGGCCGTCAGTTCCCGCCGGTACCCGTCGCAGGCGCCGGGGCGGCACGGACGACGTTGAAGGTCACCGGGGCGCTGCGCTTGGCGCCGAGCTGAGCGACCACCTGGTAGGCACCCGGGGCCACCGGGACGCGCTGCGCCTGGCAACCCGGCGCCGACGTGGTGCCCGCCCACTGCAGCTTGTAACGCAGCTGCTGGCCGGGCTGCAGGACCTCGTTCTTGATCTCCGGCTGGAAGGTGCAGTCGAAGTTCGACCACAGCTGCTTGCTGCCGTCGAGGGTGAGCACGATCAGCTGCTGCTGGCCGGTGCCGATGTCGCGCGAGCACGGCACCGAGCCCGCGTTGGTCACCGTCGCCTCGAAGGTCGGCTGCTCGCCGAGCGTGTACGTCGCCTTGTCCGCGCCCACGACGACGGAGATGTTGGCGTCGGGGCACGGCGCTCCGGCCACGACCGCACCCGGCGTCGGTACGCCCCCACCCGACGGGTTCGCGGCGGACGACGCCGATCCGGACGCGCTCGCGCCGCCCGACGCGCCACCGGCCGCACCGCCGCCGCCTCCGCCGTTGTTCGCGGCGGACGGGTCGGCACCGTCGGGCGCCTGGGACGGGGGCAGACCGCCGGTGGTGACCGGCGCGGACGACGAGGCGGACGCTGCGTTCTGCGACGAATCCTTGCCGCCGCCGACGAACACGATCAGCAGCACCACCACGACCACGGCGAACAGCGCCAGGACGGCGGCCAGCACGCGACGACGCCAGTAGATCTCGGGCGGCAGGGGTCCGTTGGGTTCAAGCACGGTTCAACGGTAGCGTTTCCCCGGCCTCATGCCGCTGACCTGCGGCGGCGTGTCACGAATCGGACGCGGATCAGGCCGGACGGACCGCCTGGAAGGGCGACGTCGCAGCCTCGCCGATGTCGCCGACGGAGCCGCGCAGGTGCACCTTGCCCTCGGCGAGCTCATAGGTGAGGCCGACGATGGCCACGCGGCCCTCCTCGACGCCCTTCGCGATGATCCGCGAGCGCTCCATGAGCAGCCACCCCGTCTCCATGACGTGCTGCGCGGTGATGTCGTTGACGTCCGACAGACCCTCGCGACGGCCCGCCAGCACCGACGGCGTCAGCCGCTCGACGATGTCGCGGATGTAACCGGGCGGCATGGTGCCGGTGTCGATCGAATTCACGGTCGCCGCGACGGCGCCGCAGCTGTCGTGGCCGAGAATCGCGATGAGCGGCACCTTGAGGATCTCGATGGCGTACTCGATGGACCCGATCACCGCGGCGTCGAGGATGTGGCCCGCCGTGCGCACCACGAACATGTCGCCGAGGCCCTGATCGAAGATCACCTCGGCCGCGACGCGCGAGTCGCCGCAGCCGAACAGCACCGCCGTCGGCTGCTGGCCGTGCGCCAGCTCCGCCACGCGACTCGCCCCCTGGTTCGGGTGCTCGGACACACCCTCCACGAACCGTCGATTACCGTCACGAAGTGCGCGCCACGCGCCGGGGGGAGTCGAAGTGGGCATGGGTCCATAATGCACCTCGTGACTCCCCTTCGAGACAGCGGGCGAGATTCTGTCCCGTATTTCACACGGGTACTCGCGTGGTTCGACACCGCCGAACGCGATCTGCCGTGGCGCCGGGCCGGGACGAGCCCGTGGGCGATCCTCGTCAGCGAGATGATGCTGCAGCAAACGCCCGTGGTGCGGGTCGAGCCGGTGTGGCACGCGTGGATGCGACGCTGGCCCACGCCCGCCGACCTGGCCGCCGCCACCGGTGCCGACGCGGTCCGCGCGTGGGGCAAGCTCGGCTACCCGCGCCGGGCCATGCGGTTGCACGCCTGCGCGCAGGCCCTCGTCGAGCGGTTCGACGGCGCCGTGCCGCGCACCGTCGACGAGCTGCTGTCGTTGCCCGGCGTGGGCGACTACACCGCGCGAGCCGTGGCCTGCTTCGCCTTCGGCCAGGACGTCCCGGTCGTCGACATCAACGTCCGACGGGTCCTCGCCCGGGCGGTCGACGGGGAGTCCGACGCCGCGGCGCCGTCGGCCAAGCGCGATCTTCCGGCCGCGGAGGCCGTCCTCGCGACCGTCCCGCCCGGGCGGCGGCCGCGACTGTCCGCCGCACTGATGGAACTCGGCGCGCTCGTCTGCACCGCGCGGTCGCCGCGCTGCGCCGACTGCCCGATCAGCGCGGATTGCGCCTGGCTGGGGGCGGGCGCACCGTCGGGCACCGTGGCTCCGCGGAAGGTCCAGAAGTACGAGGGCACGGACCGGCAGGCCCGCGGACGGCTGCTCGACGTCCTTCGGGGCGCCGACGGTGCCGTCCCCCGCGCACGGCTCGACCTGGCGTGGGAGCGCGACCCCGCGCAGCGCGACCGGGCGCTGGACTCGCTGCTGGTCGACGGCCTGATCGAGCAGACCACGGACGGTCGCTTCGCGCTGGCGGGTGAGGCGTGAGTTTTTATTCACATGTGTAGGAATTGGTGATAGATTGCGGACATGAAACTCTCAGACGGCCCGCTGCGCGTCACCGACCAGGGGTTCTTCGGCCCGGACTCGCCCACGTGGAAGATCTGGGCGGCACCCACCGCCCTCATCGGTTTCCAGCGCTCGGTGGTGCTCGAGCACTTCGACCCGAACCTGACCGCCGCGGTCGCGGACTCGGCGGGCATCTACGCCGATCCCTTCGGCCGCCTCGACCGGACGCTCGCCTACTTCCTGCTGGTGGCGACCGCGGACTCGAAGACCGCGATCGAGGCGTCCGAGCACCTCATGGACGTGCACCGCAAGGCCACCGGCATCGAGCCGATCACCGGTAAGCGGTACAGCGCCAACAACCCGGCGTCGCAGCTGTGGATCCACGTGACCGGGTGGCATTCCGTGCTCAAGTGCTACGAGATGTTCGGGCCCGGCCCGCTCTCGGCCGCCGAGGAGGCGCAGTACTGGCGCGACTGCGTCGTCGCCGCCGAGCTGCAGACCTGCGATCCGGCGGACGTCCCCACCTCGCGGGACGAGGTGCGCGAGTACTTCGCGCGCGTCCGGCCGACGCTCGCCCTCACCGAGCGTGCCCGCACCGGCATGCACTACCTGCTGCGCACCCGTGATCGGGGCGCGAAGCTCCGGGTCGGGAGCTCGCTCATCGCGCCCGCCACCGTCGCCACCCTGCCGGCGTGGATGCGCACGATGGGCGGCTTCGACCAGCCCGGACTGCTGGACGCGGCGTATCCCGTGGCCGTCCGGCTCGCGGTGCGCGCGGCATCGGCGCAGCACGCGGCCGGCACGGTACGGCTCGGTCGGCTGGTCGCACCGATGACCGGCGACATCCTGCGCCGTCACTTCGCGCAGCTCGCCGCCCCGGAGACCGCGCCCGAGGGCACTGTCGATCCCGGCGAGGCGCGGCGACGGTACGGCCGGGCGGCGCACGCCGCCCCGGCCTCGTAGGCTGGCCCGCATGACCACCTACATCGTCACCGGGGCCAACGGCGGGCTCGGCGAGGTCGTGACCCGCCGCCTCGCGGCGGACGGCCGCGTCGTGATGGCCTGCCGCGACGTCGAGGGCGCCCGCAAGATCGCCGACCGGATCGACGGCGACGTCACCGTCGAGGCCCTGGACCTGGCCGACCTGGACTCCGTACGCGCGTTCGCGGACCGCACCGGCGAGTTCGACGTGCTCGTCAACAACGCCGGCCTGATGAACATCCCGCTGCGCCGCACGAAACAGGGCTTCGAGATGCAGTTCGGCGTGAACCACCTCGGCCACTTCGCCCTGACCGGCCTGCTCCTGGACCGGATGCGGGACCGCGTGGTCGCGGTCTCGTCGGTGGCGCACCGGCAGAACTACCGCTGGCGCATGGACGACCCGAACTACGAGAACCGCAAGTACCTGCGCACCGAGGCGTACGGGCAGAGCAAGCTCGCGAACATGATGTTCGCGCGCGAGCTGCAGCGCCGGTTCGAGGTCGCCGGTTCGGACAAGCGGGCGTACTACGTGCACCCGGGTGTGTCGCCCACCGGCCTGTTCGCGCGCACCGATACACTGCTGGACCTGGTGATGAAACCGGCCGTGGCGCTGCTCAACAACCCGCCGGAGCGGGCCGCGCAGTCGCTGATCCTCGCCGCGACCGACCGCGACCTCGACCCACACCCGTGGTGGGGTCCGACGGAGCTGTTCCAGTCGCGCGGCAAGGTGGGCAAGTGCTCCACCACCGCCGTGTCCAAGGACAAGGCCAAGTGGGCCGAGCTGTGGGACGTCTCGGAGAAGCTCACGGGCGTGACCTACTCCGTCTGAGCCCTCGACGGGCGACGGAATAGCACAGAGCCGGTGCATGTTGCAACTGCCATGCGCGTAGACATCTGGACCGACATCAACTGCCCCTTCTGCTACATCGGTAAGGCCCGCTTCGAGCAGGCCCTGGAGGGCTTCCCGCACGCCTCCGACGTGGAGATCGTGCACCGCTCCTTCGAGCTGGACCCCACCTCGAAGCCTGGCTCCTCGGCGCCCGTCGTCCCGATGCTGGCGAAGAAGTACGGCATCTCCGAGGCGCAGGCCGCGGCCAACGAGCGCGGCCTCGGCGCTCAGGCGCAGGAGCTGGGTCTGGCCTACCAGGTCGAGGGCCGCGACGCCGGCAACAGCTTCGACATGCACCGCCTGCTCCACTGGGCCCTCGACCTCGGCCGCCAGGAGGCGTTGCTGGACGCGCTGTACAGGGCCAATTTCGCCGAGTCCGAGCCCGCGTTCGGCAGCCGCGACCGGCTGGTCGAGATCGCCGAGTCCGCCGGGTTCGACGGTGCCGCGGCCCGCGCCGTGCTCGAGGACGAGACCGCCTACGCCGACGCGGTGCGCGCCGACGAAGAGGCCGCATCGCGGATCGGCATCGGCGGCGTTCCGTTCTTCGTCTTCGACGGCAAGTACGCCGTGTCCGGCGCGCAGCCGCCGGCCGTGTTCACCGACGCCCTCGACAAGGTGTGGGGCGACCGCCCCGAGCCGCTCACAGTGATCGGGGGCGACGATGACGCGGCCTGCGGCCCCGACGGCTGCGAGCTCCCGCAGCGCGGCTGATCCGAAGCCTACGGCGCGGTGAGTTTCGCCACCGCGGCGGCGAGGGCATCGTCGTCGACCGCCTCAGCGACGGCGCTCCCGCCGGTGAGCAGGTCGCCGTGGATCAGCGACAGGACCTCGATGAGCAGCACCGTCGCGGGCGTCGCGGCGGTCACCTTCCCCGCGTTCTGCGCGGCCTGCAGCGCGGCGATCTTCGTGGCGTTCGAGCCGGACGTGAACTCCAGTTCCAGCAGCTCGCCCGGGCATTCGAGGGTGTGCCACAGCACGAGCCGCAGCAGCTCGGGGTGAGCACGATTGAACGCGCGCAGGCGCACCGCGTACCCCGGCAGGTCCTCCGCGGTGAACGGCACCGTCTCCAGCAGATCCGCGACCCGGAACTCGATGACGGCGTCGAAGAGACTGCGCTTGTTACCGAAGTAGGCGTAGATCAGCTGCTTGTTCGCCTCGGCGCCCGCCGCGATGCGGTCGACGCGGGCGCCCGCGAGGCCGTGCTCCGCGAACTCGACGGTGGCCGCGTCGAGCAGGCGGGCCCTCGTCGCATCCGCGTCGCGGGCCCTAGGCGCCGGGGCGGGCATCGAGCGGGAGATCGGTTCCGGTCACCTCCGCAGCGTACTTCCAGAGCCTGGCGGCGACGGCGGCGTCCCGCATGCGCGCGTTCTTCTTCGTCACGCCCGGCGCCCCGACGAGGCCGAACCGGCCCTGTGGGCCGTAGTACTCGCCGTTGCGGGCGCCGGGATCGCTCGCCGCGAACAGCAGCGGCTCGGCGCCCTGTTCCGATTCCTGCGAGGGCAGCACACGCCCCGCGAACCGGGTGATGATCGATTCACGAACCCCGTCCGAGCCCAGGCTCGCGCCGGCGGTCTGCAGGTTGGTCTGCGTGTAGCCCGGGTGGGCCGCGTCGCTGAGCAGGTCCCACCCACGCCGCGCGCTCTCGGCCGCGAGGTGATTCGCCAGCAACAGGTCGGCCAGCTTGGACTGGCCGTACGCGCGGGCCGGCGAGTAGCGGCGCACGGACTGCGGATCGTCGAAGTCGATCCGGCCGAAGTTCGCGACGCCCGAGCTCATCGTGGTCACGCGGGGGCGGTCACCGTCGAGCAGCAGCGGCAGTAGCAGATTGGTGAGCGCGAACGGCCCGAGGAAGTTCGAGCCCCACTGCAGCTCGAAGCCGTCAGCGGTCTCGTTGCGCTGGGGCGGGGTCATCACGCCCGCGTTGTTGACCAGCACATCGATCCGCCGGCCGTCGGCGCTGAGAGCCTCGGCGAACGCGTGTACCGAGGACAGGTCGGCGAGGTCGAGCCGCCGCACCTCCAACTTCGCGCCGGGCAGCTGCGCGAGGATCTCCGCCCGCGCCGCCTCACCCTTCTCCGGCGTGCGGACGGCCATGATCACGTCCGCACCCGCCGCCGCGAGTCGCTTCGCTGCCTCCTTGCCCGTCCCACTGTTCGATCCCGTGACCACGAAGGTCCGTCCGGTCTGATCTGCTACCTGGTACATGCCCGCTCCCTCGATTCAACTAACTGGTTAGTTGAAACTCTAGAGTCGCGTCGAGCGGCTGTCAACCAACCAGTTAGTTAGACGTGTGCGACACGGCCCGCACCGTCCCCCGACGCATCGCGCCGTCGACGGTGATTCCGGGACAGGCCATGCACGCGACGCATGGCCTGTGTCCTGAAAACCTCCCCCGACCTGCAGAGTCACGGCCATGCGCGGCACGCATGACACGCAGAAACGGCACGCGTCCCGTCGACGCCTCCGCCGCCGCCCGAGAACATGACCGCTACCGCGCCAACCTCCCGAGCAACGCGGACGCCACCGCGATCGCGACCCCCGCGGCCCCGGCGAGCACGCCGAGGTCGAGCCAGAGATTCGTCGGCGTCCCCAGCAGCAGGCCCCGGAGCGCGGAGACCTCGTAGCTCAGCGGATTGACCACGGCGATGGCGCGCACCCATCCGGGCATGACGTCCACGGGGTACAGCGCGTTCGAACCGAAGAACAACGGCATCGTGATCGCCTGGCCGATGCCCATCAGCCGGTCCCGCTTGAGCACGAGCCCCGCGATGATCACCGACAGGCACGCGAAGAAGGCCGCGGCCAGCACGACCACCACGATCACGCCCAGCCAGCGCAGCGGATTCGGGATGATCGAGACACCCATCAGCACCGCGACCACCGTCACCACGACGGCCTGCACCGAGGCCCGCACCCCCGCGGCGAAGGCCTTACCCGTGACCAACGCGGCGCGCGGCGTCGGCGTGACCAGCAGCTTCGCCAGCACGCCGGCGTCGCGCTCCCAGATGATCTGGATGCCGTAGAAGATCGCGACGAACAGGGCCGACTGCGCGATGATCCCGGGTGCGAGGAAGTCGAGGTAGGGCACGCCGCCCGACGGGATCGCGCGGATCCGGCTGAACGTGGTGCCGAAGATCAGCAGCCACAGCACCGGCTGGATCGACCGCGTGAGCAACTCGGACCGGTCGTGCCGCAGCTTCTCCAGCTCGACCAGGCACAACGTCCCCACCCGCGAGAGCAGGGTCATCGGGCGCGAGCGGCGCGGCTCAGCCCAGACGTCGAGCGGTGCGACGGATGTTGGCGACATTGCGCAGCCCTCCCTTCGATTCGTCCTCCAACTGCGCGCCGGTGACGGCGCGGAACACGTCCTCGAGCGACGCGCCCTCCCCCTGCGCAGCCCGGAGCTCCGCCGGCGTGCCGGTCGCGGCGAGCTCCCCGTGGTGCATCAGGGCGACGGTGTCGCACAGCGCGTCCGCCTCCTCCATGTAGTGCGTGGTGAGCAGCACCGTCATCCCGTACTGCTCCTGCATCCGCACCACTCGCTCCCACACCGAGTCGCGCGCGACGGGGTCCAGCCCGACGGTCGGCTCGTCGAGGATGAGCAGCGCGGGCCGGTTGACCAGCGCCTGCGCGAGCTCGAGCCGCCGGACCATGCCGCCGGAGAAGGTCGACGCCAGCCTGTCCGCCGCGTCCTCCAGATCGACCAGGGCCAGCGCCTCCTCCACGCGGCCGCGACGCTCGCGACGCGGTACGTCGTAGAGCCGCGCGAACCAGTCGACGTTCTCGCGCGCGGTCAGCGCGCCCTCGACGGACAGCTGCTGCGGCACGTACCCGAGCGCGCGGCGCACCGTCATCGCGTGTGTGCGCACGTCGAGCCCGAAGATCTCGACGGTGCCCTCGTCGGGCGGGATGAGGGTGGTGAGCATGCGCAGCGTGGTGGTCTTGCCGGCGCCGTTGGGCCCGAGCAGGCCGAAGCACGCGCCGCGCGGGACCTGCAGGCTGAGCGCGTCGACGGCGACGTGGTCGCCGAAGCGCTTGGTGACCGACCACAGTTCGACGGCGTTCACGCGTCCCCCTCCAGCGCCGCGGCCACGGCCTCCAGGAGGTCGACGGTGCCATCGACCTGCGCTCGCAGGGCCGGGTCCATCGCGGCGAGCGCGCCCACGACCGCCGCGTGCCGACGATCGCGCCAGTCGCGCAGCGCCGCATCGGTGTCGTCCGTGAGCCGCAGGCGTGCGGTGCGCGCATCGTCCGGGTCGGGCTCGCGGACCACGTGCCCCTGGTCGACGAGCTGCCGGACCAGCGTCGACACGGTGTTGCCGGCAAGCGCGAGGCGACGCGCCGCCTCCCCCACGCTGATCCCGGGCTCGCGGCGCAGCAACCGTACGAGTTCCGCCTGGGCGCCGGTGAGGCCCTGCCGCAGCGGTCCACCGCCGACCGCTCTGGTGCCGCGGCGCACGGCGCGGACCGCCGCGAGGAGCCGTTCGGCGTCGTCGTCATCGTTCATACCGACGACTATATCTCTGTTTCAGAGATATTATTCCTGTGTGTTTCCTGCCGGCTGCGGCTGACACCGCGGACACCACTGGATCGACCGCTCGGGATCTCCTGCGCCACCGAGGCTCCCAACGCGGATCGCCGACCCGCAGCGGAGGCAGGGCCGCCGCGCGCGGTCGTAGACGAAGTGCCGCATCCCGTTCCGATCGACACCCGTGGTCACCCGCCGCGACCGCCCGAGGTTCGCCCGCAGCAGTCGTGCGGCCTCCTCGACCCACGCCGTCATGTCGCCGCACTCCCCCACCGGAATCGCCGGATGCACGCCGCGTAGAAAACACAGCTCGTTGCGATAGACGTTGCCCACACCGGCCAGGTTCCGTTGGTCCAGCAGCGCCAGTCCGACGGGGCGCCCCGGTTCCGCCGCGAGGTTCGTCGCGGCGACGGCCGGGTCCCAGTCCGGGCCGAGCGGATCGGGCCCGAGGTGGGCCAGGGCACCGTCGGCCTCGGCGGGCGTGAGGATCTCGAGGATGCCGAGCGAGAACCCGACGACCTGCGCGCCGTCGACGGCGAGGACCGCCCGCGCAGTGTGCGCGGGGCGGCGCCACCGCTCGCCGGTCCGGTGCACCTGCCAGTCGCCCTCCATCTTCAGGTGGCTGTGGATCACAGCACCGCCGACGGCGAACAGAAGATGCTTCCCGCGCGCGGTCACGGTGTCGACGGTGCGGCCCGTCAGGTCGACGGCGGCGAACCGTGGCACCCGGATGTCGCACGCGGTGAGGACGCGGCCCACCAGCACCGGCCGCAGGTGCGCGGCCAGGTTGTGAACGGTGTCGCCCTCGGGCACGGCTAGCCGTGCTCCGGGCGGTCGTCCAGGCCGGAGAGGAACGCCTCGACGGCGCCCCGGTACACGATCGGCGCGTCGTCGTGGACGAGGTGGCCGGCACCGTCGACCTTGAAATACCGCAGGTCGGGGCCGGTGTACTCGCCCACCATGCGCGTGCCGATGCCCGGCGGGACGACGGTGAACTCGGCCTCGAGGAGCAGCGTGGGGGCCTGCACGGCGCGCCACTGCGCCCAGTGATCGCGCGGGCCCCAGTGGTCGGCGATGCGGCGGAAGGTGTCGAGGTCGCCGTGCAGGGCACCGTCGTCGAAGGCCTCGTAGAAGTAGCGCCCGGCGACCGGCCCGAACAGTTCCTCGCACGCGGCCTGCGAGCCGAATCGCGCCGGCCAGCTCGCGAACCACGGCGACCAGGTATCGGTGGACTGGCCGGTGAACTCCGGCGACATGTCCTCCACCACGATCGCCCGGACGAGTTCGGGGTACTCGGCGGCGGTGCACCAGGCGTGGAGGCCGCCCATGGAGTGGCCGATGAGCGTCGCGGGCCCCTGGTCCAGGTGGACGAGGATCTCGGCGACATCGGCGACGAACCGCTCGGTGGCGATGTCCTCCTCCGGGACCGGTACGGGAAAGCCTGGGCCGCGGTGGAATTCGGCGTCGAAGGTGAAGACCCGTCCGTAGCGGCGCAGCCACGGGATCTGCCGGCGCCACGTCCGACCGCGACCCATCAGCCCGTGCAGCAGAACGATCGGCCCGGCCTCCTCGCGGCCGCCCCAATCCCGCAGTCCCACACACCCGTCCACGCGGCCCAACCTACCCTGAGCGGCACCGGTATCGTCGGGTCATGTCGGTAGTGAAGATCAACGCCATCCACATCCCCGAGGGCGCGGGCCCGGAGCTCGAGAAGCGCTTCGCGCACCGCGCGCACGCGGTCGAGAACTCCCCCGGTTTCCTGGGCTTCCAGCTGCTCCGCCCGGTCAAGGGCGACGACCGCTACTTCGTGGTCACGCAGTGGGAGTCCGAGGAGGCGTTCGCGGCCTGGCGCGACGGTCCCGCCCGGGAGGCCCACGCCGGCGAGCGCAGCCCCGGCGGCGGCGAGGGCCGTCAGCCCGTCGCCACGGGCGCCGACCTGCTGGAGTTCGAGGTCGTCCTCGACGTCACCGGGAAGGCCGCGCAGTAACTCTCAGAGCCAGGCGCCCGCGTCCCACGTGAGGAACGAGTCCAGGCTCGGGGCCGGGTGCTGCTGCGGATGGTTCGTGGACAGGTAGGCGCCGCGGTAGAACAGCAGCGGCTTCGCGTCGTCCACATCGCCGAGGTGATGGACCCGCCCGATCGCGATGTGATGGTCGCCGCCGTCCAGAACGTTCTCGAGCGTGCAGTCCATCCACGTCAGGGATCCGTCGATCGTCGGGTTGCCGAGCGGCGAGGGCGTCCACCGCAGGCCTTCGAACTTGTCGTCCACCGACCGTCCGAACGCCGCGCTCACCGACTCCTGCTCCTGCCCCAGCACCGACACGGCGAACCGCCCGGAGGCCTCGATGTGCTTCCACGTGCGCGAGGTCTTCATCGGGCAGAACAGTACGAGCGGCGGGTCCAGCGACAGCGCCGCGAAGGACTGGCAGGCGAAGCCGACGGGACGCTCCTCCACGTCCGATGTCGCGACGATCGTGACGCCGGTACAGAACTGCCCCATCACATGTCGGAACGTGCGCTGGTCGAATCCCGCCTCGGTCATGCTGCCAACCTACTCCGGCGGGTTCGACGGTCCGCGCCCCACCGGCCGGGCGCACGGCGCACCGTCGGACATGCCGAGGTACGCGTGCGGACCGGGCCCCGCGAGGATCCGATCGTCGTGATCGTTACCCCCGGCAGCCGAGGGCGATGGCCCGGGCGACCGGCGTCAGCTCGTCGTCCGGGCGGTCCAGGTCCACCGGCGGACCCGGCAGCGCGGGCTGTCGACGACGGCTGAATACTGAGCAGTGATCGACGGGCGAAAGTTGAGCAGCCCGGTTACCTGTTGAGGGGTGATCACTGTGGAGGACTGGGCGGAGATCCGCCGGTTGCACTATTCGGAAGGGCTGCCGAAGGCGGAGGTCGCTCGGCAGCTGGGCATCGCGAGGAACACGGTTCGGGCGGCGTTAGCGTCGGATCGGCCACCGAAGTATAAGAGGGCACGGGTCGGCTCGGTGGTCGATGCGTTCGAGCCGCAGATCCGGGTGTTGCTGTCGCAGTGGCCGACGATGCCGGCGACGGTGATCGCGCAGCGGATCGGTTGGCCGTATTCGTTGACCACGCTCAAGGATCGGCTGCGGGAGATCCGGCCGGAGTTTCAGGGCGTGGATCCGGCCGATCGGATCTCGTATGAACCGGGGAAGATCGCGCAGTGCGATCTG